>NZ_BCTQ01000026.1 GCF_001571365.1 Achromobacter denitrificans NBRC 15125
GCCATCCTGCGCAGCCTCGCCTACAACGCCGCCACTGCCGCCGCCAGATCAATCACCTTCAAACCCATGTATCAGGCATTGCTCGCCAAAGGCTGGGCAACCACCCAAGCCTTGAACATCATTGCCAGAAAGCTCTTGCGCATCGCCTTCGGCGTATGGAAATCACGCAAACCCTTCGAGCGAGAACTCTTCCTCGCCAACCAGGCTTGCGTGAAACCATAGAATCTACGCATGGTTTTCACTGTGCCGCGCAGCAGGGCCAGGCAAGGCGATCACCACCGCCCGCCGGGCAACCGTAGGATGGGTGCAGCGCGAGAATTCTTAAGCAAGAACGCAGCTGCTGAACGCGCGAAACCCATGCGGCCGTGGGCAGCGTGTTTTTCGGCCACTGAAGAAAACAATCTACCCATGGCCGCATGGGTTCCGCGCGCTGAAGAGCGGAGTCCTCGTGGAGAGGATCTCGCGCTCCACCCATCCTACGCATGGTTTCCACTGTGCCGCGCAGCAGGGCCAGGCAAGGCGATCACCACCGCCCGCCGGGCAACCGTAGGATGGGTGCAGCGCGAGAATTCTTAAGCAAGAACGCAGCTGCTGAACGCGCGAAACCCATGCGGCCGTGGGCAGCGTGTTTTTCGGCCACTGAAGAAAACAATCTACCCATGGCCGCATGGGTTCCGCGCGCTGAAGAGCGAAGTCCTCGTGGAGAGGATCTCGCGCTCCACCCATCCTACGCCGCTTGGCAGAAGCTCAGGCGGTTGCCGAAAGGATCGATGACCGCCATCACCCGGCCCCAGGGCAGGTCCTCCACGCCGGGGCGCAGGTAGGCGTAGCGCCTCGCGCTCACCTCGGCATGGAAGTCGTCCACGCCGCGCATCGGCACGAACACGGCGGAGCCGGGCGTCGCGTCGCCATGGTGCTCCGTCAGGTGCAGCACCAGATCGCCGCGATGCACTTGCGCGTACAGCGGCATGCCCTCTTCATGCCGATGCTCCCAGTCCCACTCGAAGCCGAGGAAATCCAGATAGAACTCGCGCGCCTTCTCCACCGAGAAGATGCGCAGGACGGGAATGGCGGCGGAGAATTGCATGACGGTCTCGCGGCGGGGGGGATCGCGCCAGCATAGACCATCGAACGCGGGATGGGGAGCCGAAAAAAAGGCGGCCCGCCTCATGGCGGCCGCCCTCTGGAGCCCTGCGGCTTAGTTCAGGCTGGCGCCGGAGATCTTCACGATCTCCTGGTACTTCGCCTTCTCGCTCTTGACGAATTCGGCGAACGCCTCGGGCGTCATCGGCGCCGCTTCCGAACCCATCGTCAGCAGGCGCTGCTTCACGTCAGGCTGCTGCATGGCTTCCGAGTAGGCCTGGTTCAGCTTGGCGACCACCGGCGCGGGCGTGCCGCCCGTGGTGAACACGCCGAACCAGGTGCCCAGGTCGAAACCCTTGATGCCCGATTCCTCGACCGTCGGCACGTCGGCCAGCAGCGAGGAACGCTTGGCGGTGGTGACGGCCAGCGCCTTCACCTTGCCGTCCTTGATCAGGGGAGCCGAGGCCGCGAGGTTATCGAACATGAAGTCCGACTGGCCCGACAGCAGCGCGAGCTGGGCCGGGGCGGCGCCCTGGTAGGGGATGTGCTCGACCTTGATGTCGGCGCGCGCCTTCAGCAGCTCGCCCGACAGGTGGCCGGCGCTGCCGTTGCCGCCCGAGCCGTAGTTCAGCTTGCCCGGGTTCTTCTTGGCGTAGTCGATCAGATCGGCCAGCTTTTCGATCTTGTTCTTCTGGGCGAACTCGACGTTCATCACCAGCACGTTGGGCACCGAGGCCACGATCGTGACCGGCGCGAAATCCTTCACCGGGTCGTAAGGCAGGTTGGCGAACAGCCAGGGGTTGATCGCGTGCGTCGCGACCGCGCCCATCACCAGCGTGTAGCCGTCGGCCGGCGCCTTGGCCACCAGGTCGGCCCCGATGTTGCCGCCCGCGCCCGAGCGGTTTTCCACGATGACGGGCTGGCCCAGGGAGCCGCGCACCTTCTCGGCCAGCATGCGGGCCATGGTGTCCAGCGGGCCGCCGGGCGGGTAAGGCACAACGAAGCGCAGGGGCTTGGTCGGGAAATCGGTGGCTTGCGCCAGGGCAGGCGCGCCGAAAGGCAGGGTGGCGGCCAGCGCCACGGCGCCTTGCAGCAGGGCGCGGCGCACGGCGCTGCGGGGGGTCGGCTTCATGGGGGTTCTCCTCGCTCCGTATCAATAGCGGTCAGTAGCATACCGCAGCGGCGGCAAGGGCGTAACAAAGAGAAACCGGCAAAGTCCTCCGCTGCTCCGGTATCTGGGGCTCCGACGCCCTCCCGCCCCCGAGAGACTGCGGATCCGGGGTACGCCGCCAGCGGCGGACATCCGGCTACCTCGGCGCTACGCGGGAGAATACGCCCGCGGCGTTCAGGAGCCGGAAGCGGCGACGTCCCAATCCGGCCGCCTCCTGGCCTTGGCTGCAGCAACGCCCTCGATCGCCTCGGTGCGCAGTTGGCGGGCGAAGGCGCGCGATGCCGAATCCAGATAGGCCCCAAGTTCTTCCTCGTGCCAGCGCTGCTGGCCGAACAGGCCCCGCAGCATGCTCTTGGTGTGTCCGGCAGCGCGCGGCGCGGCGTCCACGCAGCGCCGCAACATGCCGGCGACTCCCTCCTCCCAGTCCTGCCCGGCATCGAACACATAGTCCAGCAGGCCGATGGCGCGCGCCGCGTCGGCGTCGATGCGCTCACCGGTCAGCATCATGCGCCTGGCCGCCTGCAGGCCGATGCGGGCGGCGACGAAGGGCAGGATCTGCGCCGGCACCAGCCCGATCGATACCTCGGGAAAACCGAAACGCGAGCCGCGCGCGCCGACTGCCAGGTCGGCGGCGCACACCAGGCCTGCGCCGCCCCCCATGGCGGCCCCCTGGGCGAGCACCACGGTGATCTTGGAACTGCCGGCGAAACGCTCAAGGAACCGTCCGTAGCGCCGGTTGCCCATGGCGACCGGATCCTGGCCGTCGGCGTCGGGCTGCGCGGCGATCCGGTCTGCGATGTTGCCCAGGTTGCCGCCCGCGCTGAATGCGGGCCCGGCCGCGCTGACGGCCACCACTCTCACGGCGGCGTCGGACTCGGCGCGAAAGAGCGCGTCTTCCAGATGCTCGACCATCTCCACGCCCAACGGATTACGCGTCTCTGGCCGGTTCAGGATCACGTGGAAGACCGCGCCGTCCCGCCGAGTCAGCAGCGGCGCATCCGCCGCCTCGTTAGATTGCGCCAGGTTCATGGTTTCCGCTCCCTCAGTACGCCGCGGCGGCCGGGGCGGCCGCCAGTTGAATAATCCCTTCCCGCGCCAGCGCGGCGATGTCGGCCGGCGAGTAGTCCAGCTCATGGAGCACCGCCTGCGTATCCTCGCCCACCGCGGGCACGCGCTCGCCGACGGCGCCTGCCGCGGCCTGCACGCCCGGCAAGCCCACGAACGGCACCTCGCCCAGGCCTGGCTGGCTGAGCGTCTGCACCAGACCCAGATGCCGCACCTGCTCATCCTCCTGGAATTGGTCGTAGTCCTTCACTTCGCCGTACAGGATGTCGTTCTCGCGGAAGCAATTCGTCCAGTACGCGGTCGGGCGCGAACGCAGTGCCTGCGCCACGCCCTGGTTGATCTCATCGCCCACCTGTATGCGGTGCTGCGGCGTATCCATACGGGGATCCGTCAGCCAGTCGTTCCGGCCGATGACCCGGCAGATCGCCGCGAACATCGCATTGTTCATGGCGAACACCAGCACATAGCCGTCCGCCGTGCTGAAGATCCCCTGCGGGTACGTGACGCTGGTGGCCGGCTCCCCCCGGCGCAAGACGTGGTCGATCAATGAGCTGTTCTGCAACGCCGCCATGGTGGCCAACAGGCTGACGTCGATATGGGTGCCCGAATGCCCCCGCTCGCGCGCGAACAACGCCCCTCCGATCGCATTGGCGGTGTACACACCGCAAGACAGGTCGCCGACGAACGGCTTCACTCGCTGGGGCAGGCCCGCGCCATCGCAATTGGCGGTCGTCAGCCCCGTCAGCGCCTGCATGACGGAATCGGTGCCGGGACGGTCGACATAAGGGCCCGACAGGCCGAACCCCGAAATCGAGGCATACACCAGCCGGGGATTGATTTCGCGCAACGCGGCATAGCCCACTCCCAGGCGGTCGGCCACGCCGGGGCGGAAGCTCTGCACCACCACGTCGGCTCGCGCCGCCAGCCGGTGCAGGACCTCCCGCCCGCCGCCGGTCTGGGCATCCAGCGCCAGGCTGCGCTTGCCGCGGTTGAAGGCCAGGGCGATAGCGCTGAATCCGCCGCGCGGCACGCCCATGCTGCGCCCCCAATCGCCATGGAAGGGTTCCACCTTCGTCACCTGCGCGCCCATCTGTCCCAGGATTTGCGCGCAATAGGGCCCCGCGATGCCTTGCGACAAGTCGAGCACATGCAGGCCCTCATACACCTTATGCAGAGGATACGGATCGATGAAGGAACTCACGGCTGTCTCCCTGGACTTGGGGAAAGGCTGGGCTTGTGCCCGACGCCTGTGGCCCCGGATAATCGTTTGCGTACGCTGGCACATAAGGAAATCTCATGGCGGTGCGCGATCTGGACATAGGTTTGCTCAGGACCTTCCTGGCGGTGGCCGACCGCGAGAATTTCGCGGGCGCGGCCGACCAGGTCTTCCGTACCCAGGCCGCGGTCTCGCAGCAGATGCAACGGCTCGAACGCATGCTGGACTGCAAACTGCTGGTGCGCGTGGGGCGGCACAAGCGCCTCACCGAACAGGGCGTCCGCCTGCGCGAATATGCGCGGCGCATGCTCGCGCTGAACGACGAAACCTGCCGCGCGATGAACCAGAGCGTCTTCGCCGCTCCGACCCGTATCGGCGTGTGCGCCGACGCCGTGGACACGATCCTGCCCGACTACCTGGCGCTGTGCGCGCGCACCTATCCCGGCATGCGCATCGAGATTCAGGTCAACCGCAGCCGCTGGCTGGCATCGGCGCTGCGCCGAGGCGACATCGACCTGCTGCTCGAACTCGAACAATTCGACGAGTTCCCCCGCATCACGTTTCGGACCTCGCCCGTGGTCTGGATTTCGGGCACGCATTTCCATCATCAGCAAAACCTCCCATTGCCCCTGGTGCTGGTGGACTCGCCCTGCGTCTTTCGCCGCATGGCGCTGAATCGCCTGGAGCAGGACAACCGCCCCTGGCGAAATGCCTTCCAAACGCCCACGCTGGCCGGCGTGCGCGCCGCCTTGCGGGCCGGACTGGGCATCACCCCGCGCACTATCGAGATGCTTACCCCCGGCCTCAAAGTCGTGGGGGAAGAAATCGGCCTGCCCGCCCTGCCGTCTGCCAGCTACCACCTCTACATGCGCGCGGGCGACACTCCCGACGGCGCCCGCAAGCTCAGCGAACTCTTCGTCCCTTCCTGAGCGCGTCTAGCGCTGCTGCATACCGGCGGCCACGATCACCTTGCCCCATTCCGCCGTATCGCGCCGCTGGATCGCCCGCAGGTCTTCGGGCGATCCGGGCTGCGGCAGCAAAGCTCGATCGGTCAGGAAGCGGCGGCCCTCCGGATTGTCGAGCGCGCCGTTGATCCATGCGGCCAGGCGCTGCGAAACCGCGGGTGGCGTCGAGGCCGCTGCCCAGATCGCAATCCACGACGAGACGTCGAAGCCCGGATAGCCGAGTTCCGCCACGGTCGGCACGTCCGGAAAGGCGGGCACCCGGGCCGCGGTGGATACCGCCAGGGCACGGATCTTGCCGGCGCGCATCTGGGGCGTCGCGGTAACGGCGTCGCAAAAATAGAAGTCGTACTGACCGCCCAGCAGATCCGTCATGGCCTGGGTACTGGCGCGGTACGGAATGTTCACCGCGTTGATGCCGGCGATCGCGCGAAAACGCTCGCCGGCGATACGGCCGCCTACGTTGGCGCTGGCAAAGCTGAGGCTGCCCTTGGAGGCCCGCGCGTCGGCGATGAACGCCTGCAGCGTTTCCGCCTTCACGCGCTGCGGGTTGACGACCAGGAAGTACGGCGCGGTCGCCAGCGTCGTCAACGGCGTGAAATCGCGCTCAGGATCGTAGGCCAGCGACTTGTAGATGCTGGCATTGGCCGCGTGCGTGGACGGCCCCGACACCAGCAGGTTGTAGCCGTCGCCGGATTGCCGCAATACGTACTCGGCGGCGATGTTGCCGTCGGCTCCGGGCCGGTTCTCGATGATGATCGGGCTGCCCACCTTGTCCCGAATCTTGTCCGCGACGTAGCGGATGATGGTGTCGGTCGCGCCGCCCGCGCCGTATGCCACGGTCACATGGACCGTCTTGTCCAGCGCCTGCGCGCGGGCGCCGCCGCAAACCGCCAGCAATGCGCCGGCCCCGGCCAGTTGAATGAATGCCCTGCGGGTCTGTTCCATTTTTAGTCTCCTCCCATCCTCTCGCTCCCGCTATCGCAGGATTTCGCCGGGACAAGGAATTTCCAGGTCCAACAGCATCTGGGCGTACGACTTGCCCAAGGGATCCGAGCGCAGGCTGGACGAACCGCCACCACCCAACGCGCGCCGCAGCACGAAATTGACCGCTCCCGTCCCCGGAAGCTCGAAACGCGACACCTCGCCCTGCACCAGGTGGCTGAAGTACTCGCGCACCCGCTCGGCAGTCAGCTCGCGAAGCAATACGGGCCAGTACGCTTCGGAACGCGCGATCACGCCGATGTTCGAATCGTCGCCCTTATCGCCGCTGCGGGCGTAGGCCAGCTTTGCGAGCGGCACCCGCAGCGCGCCATCCACGGCCTCCGCCGGCGCACGGGTTTGCTCGACGCCAGCGGAAACGTACGTGTCGTCCTCGCCGTTTTCCGGAACCGCCACCTCGGCGTGGAGGTCCCCACAGTCGAGCCAGACTGGCACGCACTGCTTGGCGATGTAGAAAGATCCGGTCTTGATGATGGCCTGGATATCGGAACGGCCGCCGAAGTGGCTGCGCGTGCCCGGCCCCATCGACGTCCCGGCCGAAGCGGACTCCTTCTGCAGGAACTCCAGCCCCTTGCGCTCGGAATGAGAGGCGGCGATGCGCAGGATCACCTCGCGGCTGTCGTTCTCGCGCGCGTTGCCGCCATACATGGCTTCCGCCCCCAGCAGCTCCACGACCGTGGACGCGTAGTCGGGCAGGCCGTTCAGCGCGAGCAGCCTGCGCGTGCGCCGCAGCAGCTCCTCCGCCGTGCGCAGGGCTTTCGCGCGCGCCCGCTGGCCGCGGATCGCCATCATGATGCCGATCTGATAGCCGGCGTGACCGGTCGCGGTAATCTTGTACCGCGTGGAAGGCGCGCGTCCGCGCGCGCCTTCCACGCGCACCCTGTCCGGCCCCGTCTCGCGGATGGAAACCTGCCGCAGGTCGCAAACCACATCGGGGAGTTCGTACGCCGCGGGATCACCGATTTCATACAGCAGCTGTTCAGCCACCGTGGCCCGGCTCACCAGGCCGCCGGTGCCGGGCGGCTTGGTCAGGTCAAACCCGCCATCCGGATCCAGCGCCACGATCGGATAGCCAATGTTGGCCCAATCCGGCACGGTCTCCCAATCGGTGAACAAGCCGCCCGTCGCCTGGGGACCGCATTCGATCAAATGCCCGGCCAGGCTGGCCTGAGCCAACTTGTCGTAATCTGAAAACGACCAGTCGAACTCGTGTATTGCCACAGCCAGCGCGCACGCACTATCCACCGCGCGCCCCGTGATCACGATGTCCGCGTCTTGCGCCAGCGCCTGGACGATGGGATACGCGCCCAGGTAGGCGTTGGCCGACAGCAAGGGGCCGAATCCGTCCAGATCGGACAGGAGGCGCCCCTGCGCATCGGTGAACTCGGCCTGCAGTTCGGACACGTCGTCGCCAGTGACGACGGCGATGCGCGGCGCCAGGCCTTGTTCCCGGGCAAAGGTAAGAATGGCGTCCCGGCACCCCCGGGGATTCAATCCACCGGCATTCGATACCAACCTCACGCCGCGTTCCAGCAGCGTCTTCAGGTGCGGACGCAGCACGCTGACGAAATCGGTCGCATAACCGAGATCGGGGTTGCGCATGCGGGCCCGCTGCAAGATGGACATGGTCGTCTCGGCCAGATAGTCGAAGACGATGTAGTCCAGCTTCTCGGCCGTGAGCAGTTGCGGAATCGCGATCTGGGAATCTCCCCAAAACCCCGAGGCGCATCCGATGTGCACGGCCCCTTTTGGCCGGCCAGCCCGGCTCTCGATATGGTTCGCGTTCATTGCTGCACCTCCATCAGTGCCTGCCCCGTGCTGACCTGATCTCCCGCGGCAACGGCCAGCTTCGCCACGATGCCCGTCCCGCCCGCGACGATGGACATTTCCATCTTCATGGACTCCAGCACCAGCACGGTCTGCTGCGCCGTCACGCTGTCGCCGTCCTGGACGTCGACGCTGATCACCCTTCCGCTCATCGGCGCCCGCAACAAGCGGGCCTGCCCGGCCTGCAGGTCCTCGCGTCCGGCAAAGCGCGTGGCCCGCAAGAAGCGCCAGACGCAGGCTCCGTCCTGCACCCACGCGTCGCCCGCCCCTGCCATCGCCACGCGCAGGCTGCGCCGCAGTCCGTCCACGACCAGCACCATGTCGCCGTCGCGGCGATGCATCGCATGGACCCGGATCTGCATGCCGTCCCCTTCCGCAATGTGGCCTTCCCAGGCTCGCACCAGCACGCCGCCGTCCGCCTCCCGCGAAATGCGCAGAAGCCTCGGCTTCCCATCGGAAGCATCGTCCAGCGCCACCTCGCCGGCCGCGGCAAGGCCGCCGCCGCCGGCCACGGGCCAGCCGGCCAGCGCCAGCGCCGCCGCGGCCACGGCATGCTCCGAAGGCTCCGCCCGCCAGTGATCGGACGCCATGTCCTGGCCGGCCAGGAAATTCGTCGTTACCCCGCCCTCGATAAAGTCCGGATGGTTGATCGCCCGGGCGAGGAAATGCAGGTTGGTCCGGACGCCCAGCAGGCTTCCGCCTTCGCAGGCTCTCGTCAGCTTGCGGATGCACTCCTCCCGCGTTTCGCCCCACGCCAGGTATTTGGCCAGCATCGAGTCATAGTGCGGGGTGATCTCCAGGCCGTCTTCGAGCGCGGTATCGACGCGCAGCCCGGCAGGCTCCACCCATCGGAGCACCGAGCCGACCTGCGGCACGAAGCCGGCGACGGGGTCTTCCGCGCAGATGCGAAGTTCCATCGCGTGGCCGTGGCGCTGCACGTCCTCCTGCCGCAGGGCCAGCGGCTCGCCCTGGGCGACCCTCAGCTGCCACTGCACCAGATCGAGGCCGGTGAGCAATTCGGTCACGCCGTGCTCGACCTGCAGCCGCGTGTTCATCTCCATGAAATAGAAATCGCCGGCCTCATCCACCAAGAATTCCAGCGTGCCCACCCCCACATAACCGATGGCCTGGCAGGCCCGCCTCGCGACGGCGCCCATTCGCTCGCGCAGCTCCGGCCCCACGGCGGGCGACGGGCTCTCTTCCACCAACTTCTGGTAGCGCCGTTGCAGCGAGCAGTCCCGTTCTCCCAGGTGCAGCACATTGCCATGTTCGTCGCACAGCACCTGGATCTCGACATGGCGAGCCGCCAGGATCGCCTTCTCCAGGATCAGCTCGTCCGACCCGAATGCTCCCAGCGCTTCGGAACGGGCCAGCGGCAGCGCCTGCGCCAGCGCCTCATCGTCATGCGCCAGCCGCATGCCGCGTCCTCCGCCGCCGGCGGCCGCCTTCAGCAGCACCGGGTAGCCGATGGCGCGCGCCCGCGCCGACAGTTCCCTATCGTCGGTGATGCCTTGCGCGCCGGACACCGTGGGCACATCGGCGCGTTGCAGCGCTTCCTTGGCGCGCGCTTTGTTGCCCATCAGGGCGATGACCTCGGCGGACGGCCCCACGAACGTCAGGCCTGCGTCCGCCACCGCGCGGGCGAACTCGGCGTTTTCGGACAGAAAACCGTAGCCCGGATGCACGGCTTGCGCGCCGCTCCGGGCGCAGGCTCGGAGGATCGCCTCCACGTTGCGATAACTGGCCTGGGCCGGCGCGGCGCCGATGTGCACTGCGAGGTCCGCCTCCCGCACATGGCGGGACTCCGCATCCGCGTCCGAGTACACCGCGACGGTGCGCAGGCCCAGGCCGCGCGCCGCCCGGATCACCCGCAGTGCGATTTCCCCCCGGTTGGCGACGAGCAAGGTATCGAATCTCATCATGTCCGTCCTTGCCGAATCAGGCCGCGCGCGCAGGCAGGATGCCCATGTGCTTGCAAATGATCGTGAGCATGACTTCGTCCGCGCCGCCGCCGATGGAAATCAGGCGCAGGTCGCGCCATGCGCGCGACACCGCGTTTTCCAAGGTAAAGCCCATGCCGCCCCAGTACTGCAGGCACGAGTCGGTGACCTCGCGACACAGGCGTCCGGCCTTGAGCTTGGCCATGGACGCCAACTCGGTCATATCGCCACCTTCCATGTGCACGCCTGCCGCGCGGTAGACCAGAGACCGCAGCATCTCGACCTCCGTCTTCAGTTCCGCCAGCCGGAAATGCACGGCCTGGTTGTCCAGCAGCGGCTTGCCGAAAACCTGGCGCTGACGCGTGTAGTCGATCGTGTCGTTGATTACATCGCTCAGCGCCGTCACGCGCCGGGTGGCGCCACTCAGGCGCTCCTCCTGGAACTGGCGCATCTGGTAGGTAAAGCCCATGCCCTCTTCGCCGATGCGGTAGCGCTGCGGCACGCGGACCTCGTCGAAAAACACTTGCGCGGTGTCGGAGGACCACATGCCCACCTTCTTGATCCTGCTCATCGTCACGCCGGGCACGGGTTGGCCGTTATCCTGCTTGAGGGGCACGCAGATCAGCGATTTGTTCCGATGCGGCTTGCCATCGCTGGTGTTGGCGAGCAGGCACATCCAGTCAGCCTGCGTGGCGTTCGTGATCCACATCTTCGAACCGCTGATCACATAGTCGTCGCCATCCTTGCGGGCGGTCGTCTTCAGCGAGGCGACGTCGGAGCCCGCGCCGGTTTCGGATACGCCCAGGCAGGCCACGTAGTCTCCGGCGATCGAGGGCCGCAGGAACTGTTCGCGCACGGAGTCGTTGCCAAAGCGCGCCAGCGCCGGCGTGGCCATGTCCGTCTGCACTGCTATCGCCATGCCGACACCGCCGGCGCGCACTGAACCGATGGCCTCGCAGAACGCGATTTCGTACGAATAATCCAGGCCCATCCCGCCGAACTCGACCGGCTTGTTCACTCCCAGGTATCCCGCCTTGCCGAGTTTCTTGAAGACGTCGTGGGCGGGAAATATCTCCGCGTCCTCCCATTGGTCCAGATAGGGATTGATCTCTTTCTCGATCAACTGGCGTACGCCGTCCTGCAACGCGATGTGCTCGTGGGTAAACATGGAATCTCCTCGTTAGAATCTTGCGACGCCGAACTGGATGGGATGAACGTCGCGCTTTGCCGACCGCGTGCACGCGGCCAACGCCACTCCCAGCACTTCCCGGGTAGCGCGCGGATCGATCACGCCGTCGTCCAGCAGCAGGCTGCTGGTGTGCACGGCGGAAGACTGAAGGTCGAATGTCCGGATGATTTCCTGGCTTTCCGCTTCCAGCGCGGCGGCGTCCGGCGTCGTGCCGGCGCGCTTGGCGCTGTTCTCGGCTACGCGCCGCATGGTCATGGCGGCCTGCTCGCCGCCCATCACGGCGGTCCTCGCATTCGGCCAGGAAAACAGGAAATCCGGCTTGAAGGCGCGTCCGCACATGCCGTAGTTGCCCGCGCCGAACGAGGCGCCGCAAAGCACGGTCAGGCGCGGCACGCCGGCATTGGACAAGGCCTGGATGAGCTTGGCGCCATGCTTGATCATGCCCGCCTCCTCATGGGCGCGCCCCACCACGAACCCCGTGATGTTCTGCAGGAAAACGATGGGCCTGCCCAGCTGGGAACACAGCTGTATGAACTGCGCGGCCTTGGTGGATCCGGCCGTGTCGAGCGGACCGTTGTTGGTCAGCAGCCCGATCGGGATGCCCAGGATGGCCCCATAGCCGCAAACCGTGGCCGGCCCGTAATCGGGCTTGAATTCATGGAAGTCGGACCCGTCGATCAGTCGCGCAATCACTTCGCGCATGTCCACCGGCACTCGGTAGTCCGCGGGCATGATGCCCAGCAGGTCCTGGAGGTCGTGCCGAGGTGGCGCGCCGGCGACGGCGTCTTCCTTTCCCGCCCATCCGAAGGCGCTCACGATGTCGCGCACCTGGAGGATGGCCTCGCGGTCGTTTTCGGCCACGTAATCGGCCAGGCCCGACACCGACGCGTGCATCTCCGCCCCGCCCAGCTCCTCTTCCGTGGCGATCTCTCCGGTGGCGGCCTGCAATAGCGCCGGGCCCGCAAGGAAGGCATGCGCCTGGTTGCGCACCATGACGACATAGTCGGACAAGCCGGGCAGATAGGCCCCGCCGGCCGTGGACGAGCCGTGCACCAGGGATATCACCGGGATGCCCGCCGCCGACAACCTGGCCAGGTTGTAGAACATGCCGCCGCCGTGGACGAAGCGTTCGGCGCGGTATTTCTTCAGATTCCCTCCGGCGCTTTCGACCAGCTGGATGAAAGGCAGCCGGTTGGCCAGCGCGATCTCCTGGCAGCGCATGACCTTCTGCGCCGTCATGGCCTGCATGGCGCCCGCGCTGATGCCGGCGTCGTTGATGACGATCATGCATTGCACGCCGCATACCTGTCCGACGCCCGCGATGATGGCCGCGCCCGGCACGCTGGTGGCGGGGTCCGGGTTCTCGATGCCGCAATAGCCCGCCAGCTTCATCAGTTCCAGGAATGGGCTGCCCGCATCGATCAGAGCCTCCAGGCGCTCCCGCGGAAGCAGCTTGCCGCGCTTGCGGAACGCGGGCGCGGCCTGGGCCGAGCGGTCCACCGCCCGCTGCTCCAGCTGCGACAGTTCCGACAGCAGCGCCAGCATCTGTTCGCGGTTGCGCTGGTAGGCAGGGGATTGCCTGTCGAGACGGGATTCCAGATCGGCCATGGTTGCAGGCACCTTATGTCGAGTTCCGGGAGGCTGCGGGGGACCGGCAGCGTGAACCTATGATGGGCTACGCGGACGCCCCGCACAATCAAGAACTCGTCCGCCGATAGTTAAGGATTGCTTAAGTGTTGCTGGCTTCGCCCTCGCGCCCCGCCAGGCAAAAAAAACCGCCTTGCGGCGGGTTGCTGGAAGTCCGGATGACTGGCGGGCAGGGCGCGACGAGCGCAGCGGCCCTAGCGCAAGCCCACCATCGTCGCGCGCAATTGCGATGCCGTTTGCCGCAATGGCTGGAGAAACTCCGCCACCGCGGCCTCTTCCTCGTAGGTGCCGGCCGTGAGGCTGACGTTGACGGCCGCCACGATGGTGCCGTCTTGATCGCGCACCGGCACCGCCAGGCCGGCGATGGAATCGTCCAATTCGCTGTCCACCCAGGCATAGCCCTGCTCTCGCGCCAGCAGAATCGCCTCGCGCAACCTGTCCTTGTCCACCACCGTGGCGGCCGTCATTTTTTTTAACCGGGCCGCTTGCAGATAGGCTTCCAGCGCCTCGTCTTCCAGGCCCGACAGCAAGACCCTGCCCATCGATACCGCGTGTGCCGGCAGGCGGCTGCCCAGCGACGGGCTCATGGGCAGGATGCGCTTGGTATGCAGGCGCTGCACGTAGACGATTTCTTCCTCGTCCAGCACCGAGACGGCGCAAGACTGGCCGATGCGCGCGCCCAGTTCCTCAAGCGCCAGCTGCGAGTGCCGCCAAAAGGGCAGCGTGTACAGGTAGGACAGGCCCAGGCGCAGCACCTTGGGCGTGAGCCAGTAGTGCTTGCCGTCGCTTTTCACGAAAGACAGTTCGACCAGCGTCATCAGGAAACGGCGCACCGCCGTGCGCGGCAATTCGACCGCCGACGCCACGTCGGCCAACGTCTGGCGCGCCTCTCCCTGGCCCATGGTTTCGATGATTTTGAGTCCGCGCGCGAAGGTGCGGACGAAAGATTCGCTGTCAGGCGTTGCCATAGGTGCTCCTGCATACGTGCTTGACACGTCCGCAACCAACTCTCAGAATGACCGTATAGCGGATGTTTATGTCCGCTTAGCGGTCATTATAAGCAGACTGATCGCAACGCGCAAGTCCGGGCCCGGCAATGCGCCTTCCCCACAACCCGCCCTGGAAAGGCCATGACTCAAACCACATTCGAGACAGATTTCTGGAAAGACGCCGCCACGCGCAAGATCTGGGACGACATCGTCCCCGGCGAGCCTCGCAAAACCATTCCCTACACCCTCACGCTGGAAGCCATTCAGAAGTACTGCCGCGTCGTCGACGACATGCATCCCCTGTACTTCGACGAAGCCTATGCGCTGAAGTCGCCCTACAAGGGCCTGATCGCGCCGCCGGCCATCCACATCCTCCTGATGTTCGCCTGCACGCCCACGGACGACTGGATGCGCAGCCCCGGCACGGTCAATGCCGGCCAATCCTGGAGCTACAACATCCCCGCCCGTCCGGGCGACGTCATCCGGCTGGAAGCCCGCGCGCTGGACAAGTTCATCCGCAAGGATCGCCTGTTCGTCGTGCACGACAACGTCTTCTTCAACCAGAACAACGAAGTGATCTGCTCCGGCCGCGGCTGGACTATCCGGCCCGTGTAAGGAGCATCAAGATGACCCAAGTATTCGACTCGCTCGCGATCGGCCAGAAAATCGAAGGCGCGCCCTTCTCGCCCACCCGCGAATCCATCCGCGCCTTCTGCGAAGCCTCGCTGGACTACAACCCCCTGCACCTGGACGACAACTACATGCAGGGCGACTTCGGCCGCACCAACTTCGGCGGCATCATCATGCACGGCATGAACAACTTCGGCGTGATCACGCGCATGCTGACCGACTGGCTCTATGAGCGCGGCGGCGTGCAACGCCGCCTGGAAACGCGCTGGAAGTCGCCCGTCAAGCCGGGCGACACGATCACCCCGCTGGCGGTGATCACGGCCACGCGCAAGACCGAGAAAAGCCATTGGGCGACGCTGGACGTGCAAGTGCTCAACCAGCGCGGCGAGACCGTGGCGGCAGGCGAAGCGATGGTGGAATTCCCCCGCTAAGGCCCTCCGGTATCCGCCATGCGGATACCGGTCCAGAACAACCGAGGAGACAACAATGAATCGCTGGTTGCACACCGCAGCCTCCCTGTGCCTGGGAGCGCTTTGCCTGTTACCCCTGGGCGCGCGCGCCCAGGCCTTCCCCGATCGCCCTGTCCGCCTGGTCGTGCCCTTCCCGCCTGGCGGCACCACCGACATCCTGGCCCGCATGCTGGGCAACGCGCTGGGCACGGAATGGAAACAGCCCGTGGTGATCGAAAACAAGCCCGGTGCGAGCGGCACGATCTTCTCCGAACAGCTGGCCCGCACGCCGGCCGACGGCTACACGCTGATGGTGACCGCCACGCACCACGTGATCAACCCGGCGCTGTACAAGAACCTGCGCTACGACAGCAAGAAGGACTTCACCGCGATCGCGCAGGTGGCCGCGGTGCCCAACGTGCTCGTCGTGAACCCCGACTTCGCCACGCGCAACCGCATAAACAGCGTCGCCGACCTGATCGCCTATGCGAAGGCCAATCCCGGCAAGGTGAACTTCGGTTCGGCGGGCACCGGCGGCGCCAACCATCTGTCCGGCGAGTTGTTCAAGTCCATGACCGGCGTATCCATGGTCCACATTCCCTACAAGGGCGCAGCGCCCGCCCTGAACGACTTGCTGGGCGGCCAGATCCCGATCATGTTCGACTCCGTTCCGGGCGTGCTTCAGCACATCAAGGCCCGCAAGTTGCGCGCCTTGGCCGTCACCTCGCTGACCCGCTCCGCCGCCCTGCCCGACGTGCCGACGATGGACGAAGCGGGCGTGAAGGGTTTCGAGGCCACGGCCTGGTTCGGGCTGTACGCGCCCGGCAACATGGATCCCAAGCTGCTCGCCAAGCTGTCCGGCGACGTCCTGGCCGCGTTGCGTTCTCCATCCATCCAGGAGCAGTTCGCGCAGCAAGGCGCCCTGCCGGGAACGATGACGCAGCCCGAGTACGCGAGCTTCGTCAACGCGGAAATGGACAAGTGGGCCAAGGTCATCAACGACGCCCAGATCACCATCCAGTAGGAGCAGGCATGACGGCAACACCCAGCAACACGCCGGCACGCGGCGCGCTCTCCCACATCCGCGTGCTGGATCTCTCGCGAATCCTGGCAGGCCCCTGGTGCACGCAAAACCTGGCCGACCTGGGCGCGGACGTGATCAAGATCGAACGCCCCGGCACGGGCGACGACACACGCGCCTGGGGGCCGCCCTGGATCCGGGACGGCGCGGGCCAGGATACGCGCGACTCTTCCTACTATGCCGCCGCGAACCGCGGCAAGAAGTCGCTGACCCTCGACATCTCCAGGCCCGAGGGCCAGCGCATCGTGCGGGAACTGGCGGCGCAAAGCGATGTGGTCATCGAGAACTACAAGATCGGCGACCTCAAGCGCTATGGCCTGGACTACGCCAGCCTGCGCGCCATCAACCCGCGCCTGGTGTATTGCTCCATCACCGGCTACGGACAGGAGGGCCCCAGCGCCAGCAAGCCCGGCTACGACTTCGTCTTCCAGGCCATCGGCGGCCTCATGAGCATCACCGGCGAACGCGACGACCTGCCCGGCGGCGGGCCGCAGAAAGCCGGCATCGCGATCGCCGACGTCATCACCGGGATGTACGCCACCATTGCCATCCTCGCCGCATTGAATCATCGCGATGTCTCCGGCCTGGGCCAGTACATCGACATGGCGCTGCTCGACTGCATCGTGGCCCTGGGTGGCAACCAGGTGACGGGCTACTTCGCCAATGGCAAGCTGCCCAAGCGCTACGGCAACGCCCATGCCAGCCTGGTGCCCTACCAGGTCTTCGCGGTGGCCGACGGCGAGATCGTCGTGGCCGTGGGCAACGACGACCAATGGCAACGCTATTGCGCGGCCATCGAGCGCCCGGACCTCGGCGCCGATGCGCGCTGGACCAAGGTCACGGGACGCATCCAGGGCCGCGACACCCTGGTGCCCGAGCTGGCGCGCAGCATGCTGGCGCGGCCCGCCGCCGACTGGATCGAACGGCTGGAAGCGAACGGCGTCCCCTGCGGACGCATCAACGACTACGCGCAAGTGTTCCAGGACCCCCAGGTGCTGCACCGCGGCCTGCGCGTGGACATTCCCCGGCCCGGCCACGCCGACATCGACGGCCAGGTGTCCACCATCGCCAGCCCGCTGCGGCTGAGCGACACGCCGCCGCGCTACGACCTGCCGCCGCCGCGGCTGGGCGACAGCACGGACAGCGTGCTCGGCGCGCTCCTGGGCTACAGCGCCGAGCAAATCGCCGGACTGCGCGAACAGCGCATCGTTTGAATGGACGCTCCCATGACGCAACCGGAATCCCCGCTGGCGATCTACCATCGCCACCTGTCGGCCGGGCACCTGGCCTATCAGTACGACGCGCGCGCCGAAAGCGCGGTCTTTCCCCCGCGCGTGCTCGGGCCGGGCTCCGGCAACCCGGCGCTCGAATGGCGGCTGAGCGCGGGCCTGGGCACCGTGCACGCCGTGACGGTCGTGCATCCTCGCGACCAGGACACCTACAACGTCGTCCTGATCGACCTGGACGAAGGCTTTCGCCTCATGAGCCGGGTCGAAGGCCGGCCCGCCATCGGCATGCGCGTGCGCATGCGCGCGCATACGCCGCCCGACGGCGGCCCGCCCTATCCCGTCTTCGATATCGAGGAGCCAGCATGACCCCCGCCCTGCAACGCGGCAGCGTCGCCATCGTCGGCGCCGCCGAATCCGACCTGGGCAAAGTCATGCCCGGCCTCGGCCCCCTCGACCTCATGGCGCAGGCCACGGCGCGCGCGCTGGACGACTGCGGCCTGAGCCTGGACGAGGTCGACGGGCTGTTCGCCACCACCTCGCAAAGCCGCATGCCCACGCTGGCGCTGGCCGAATACCTCGGCATCCAGCCGCGCTACCACGACGCCACGAACATGGGCGGCGCCTCGTTCATGACCATGGTTGCGCGCGCCCAGGCCGCGATCGAGGCCGGCCTGTGCCAAGTCGCCGTGATCGCCTACGGCAGCACCCAGCGCAGCATGGGGCGGGCCAACGTCGCCGCGCCCGACCCCAACCCGCATGAGGCCCCCTATCGGCCCATGTACACCGCCAGTTCCTACGCGCTGGCCGCCTCGCGCCACATGCACCAGTACGGCACGACCCGCCGGCAACTCGCCGACATCGCCGTCGCCGCCCGCCAATGGGCGCTGCTCAACCCGGCCGCCTGGGAGAAAAAGCCGCTCACGGTCGAAGACGTCCTGGCCTCGCCCATGATCAGCGAGCCGCTCACCCTGCGCGACTGCTGCCTGGTCACGGACGGCGGCGGAGCGCTCGTGCTGACCCGCGCCGAGCGCGCCCGCGACCTGCGCCGCCCGCCCGTCTACGCGCTGGGCGTGGGCGAGGCGCTCGGGCACTACTCCATCTCCGCCATGCCCGACCTGACGACCACGGCAACCGTGGCGTCCGGCGCCCAGGCCTATCGCATGGCCGGTCTGGCGGCGCGCGACATCGACGTCCTGCAGCTCTACGACGCCTTCACGATCACGCCCTTGCTCTTTCTCGAAGACCTGGGCTTCTGCCCCAAGGGCGAAGGCGGCCGCTATGTCGAAAACGGCCGCATCGCGCCCGGCGGCGAGCTGCCCGTCAACACCAGCGGCGGCGGCCTGTCGTATTGCCACCCCGGCATGTACGGCATCTTCGCGCTGATCGAAGCCACCCGCCAGCTGCGCGGCGAATGCGGAGAGCGGCAAATCGCCGACTGCCACACCGCGCTCGCCCACGGCAACGGCGGCACGCTGTCCAGCCAGAGCACCGTCATCCTCGGCGGCGCCGCCGCACTGTAGGGCCGAAAAAAATCCCCACGCGGCGTGGCGCCGCGCGGGGATTCCTGCCTGGAACCCTTGCGGAGGGTTCCGGGCAATTCGAGGCCGGAATCAGTGCAGGATCTGGCTCAGGAACAACTTGGTCCGCTCGTTCTGCGGGTTGTCGAAGAACTCGTCCGGGCTGTTCTGCTCGATGATTTCGCCCCGGTCCATGAAGATCACGCGGTTGGCGACCTTGCGCGCGAAGCCCATCTCGTGGGTCACGCAGATCATGGTCATGCCGCTTTCCTGGGCCAGGCTCACCATCACGTCCAGCACTTCCTTGACCATTTCCGGGTCCAGCGCCGAGGTGGGCTCATCGAACAGCATGATCTTGGGATTCATGCACAGGGACCGGGCGATCGCCACGCGCTGCTGCTGGCCGCCCGACAGCTGGCCGGGAAACTTCGTGGCCTGCTCCGGGATGCGCACGCGCTCCAGGTACTTCATGGCGGTGGCTTCGGCCTCGGCGCGCGGCTTCTTCAGCACCCACATGGGGCCCAGCGTCAGGTTCTCCAGCACCGTCAGGTGCGGAAACAGATTGAAGTGCTGGAACACCATGCCGACGTCCTTGCGGATGGTCTCGATGTGCTTCAGGTCGTTGGTGAGCTCCGTGCCGTCCACGATGATGTGGCCCTTCTGGTGCTCTTCCAGGCGGTTGATGCAGCGGATCATGGTGGACTTGCCCGAACCCGACGGTCCGCACACCACGATGCGTTCACCCGGCGCGACGTCCAGGTTGATGTTGCGCAGCACGTGGAACTGGCCGTACCACTTGTTCACGTCCTGCATTCGAATGATGGCATCAGACATGCCTGTACTCCCGTAAGTATCGCGGTGCGCGCCCGCCCCGGGGCGGGCGCGCTGCAAGGTTCTAGCGTGCGTGTCCCGTGGCCAGGCGTTTTTCCAGCGCCTGGCTGTATTTGGACATGGAGAAGCAGAAGACGAAGTAGATGAGCGAAATGAACAGGTACGCCTCCACCCCGAATCCGCGCCATGCCGCGTCGGACAAGGCCGCCTTGGCCGCCAGCGTCAAGTCGAAGATGCCGATGATCACCACCAGCGAGGTGTCCTTGAACAGCGCGATGAAAATGCTGACCAGCGGCGGAATGACGATCTTCAGCGCCTGGGGCAGGATGATCTTGCGCATCTGCTGCCAGTAATTCAGGCCCAGCGAATCCGCGCCCTCGTACTGGCCCTTGGGGATCGCCTGCAAACCGCCGCGCACCGTTTCGGCGATATACGCCGCCGCGAACATGATGATCGCGATCTGCGCGCGCAGCAGCTTATCGATGGAGAAGCCTTCCGGCAGGAACAGCGGCAGCATCACCGACGACATGAACAGCAGGCTGATCAGCGGCACGCCGCGGATCAGCTCGATGTACACGACGCACAGCGCCTTGATGGCGGGCATCTTCGAGCGCCGGCCCAGGGCCAGCAGCACGCCGATGGGGAACGCGAAGGCGATGCCGAACGTGGACAGGATGAGCGTGAGCGGCAGACCGCCCCAGCGCGCGTTCTCCACGTAGGACAGGCCGAGCACGCCGCCCCACATCAGGACGGCCACGGCCGTGAGGCCCACGGTCCAGATGATGGCCAGCTTCCAGTTCCAGAAGCGGCGGATGCCGCTGCACACGATCACCGCGACCAGGATGATGGTCGCGATCAAGGGGCGCCACTGCTCGTCGAACGGATAGGTGCCGAACAGGATCAGGCGGTGCTTCTCGATGATGAAGGCCCAGCAGGCGCCGCCGGAGGCGCGGCATTCCTGGGCGTTGGTCGCGTTGAAGTCGGCCTTGATGAAGGCCCACTCCACCAGCGCCGGCACCGCCATGAGCAGGAACCACGCCAGCAGCACCGTGATCAGGATGTTCAGCGGCGACGAGAACAGGCGCGATTTGAGCCAGGCCCACGGGCCCACGTGGGAGCTGGGCGGCGGCATGGCTTCGGTGGGGGTATGCGTAGTGCTGCTCATATCAACGCTCCACCAGCGCGATGCGCTTGTTGTACCAGTTCATGAAGATCGAGATCGACAGGCTGACCGTGAGATACGCGCCCATGATGATCAGGATGCCCTCGATGGCCTGGCCAGTCTGGTTCAGTGTCGTGTTGACCACCGACACGATGTCCGGATAGCCGATGGCCACGGCCAGCGAGCTGTTCTTGGTCAGGTTCAGGTATTGGCTGGTCATCGGGGGGATGATCACGCGCAAGGCCTGCGGCAGCACCACCAGGCGCAGCACCTGCTTGCGGCGCAGCCCCAGCGAGCCCGCGGCTTCCCATTGGCCGTTGTTCACCGCCTGGATGCCCGAGCGGACCACTTCGGCGATGAACGCCGAGGTATAGATCACCAGGCCGGCCAGCAACGCGGCGAATTCCGGCGACAGCGTCAGGCCGCCCGAGAAGTTGAAGCCCTTGAGCTGCGGCATGTCCAGCGTCAGCGACGCGCCGCTGACCAGCCAGCCGACGATGGGCAGGCCGATGAGCAGGCCGATGGCCGCGCGGCCCAGCGGGAACACCCGGCCCGTGGCCTCCTGGCGCTTCTTGCCCCAGTGGCCCAGGAAGATGATGGCGATGATGGCCACGGCCAGGCCGCCGAGCATCCAGTCCAGCGAGTTCCCTTCCAGCGCCGGCACCTTCAGGCCGCGGTTGGAAATGAAGACGCCGGGCAGCGGATTGTGCGCCTGGCGCGGACCCGGCATGTTCTCGGTGATGAGCGCGTACCAGAAGAAGAGCTGCAGCAGCAGCGGCACGTTGCGCATCACCTCGACGTAGAACGAGGTGACCTTCGCCACCAGCCAGTTCTTGGACAGGCGGCCGATGCCGATCAGCGTGCCGAGTATCGTCGCCAGCACGATGCCGATGACGGCCACGCGCAGCGTGTTGAGCAAGCCGACCAGGATGGCGCGGCCGTAGGTGTCCGCCGGGGAATAGGAAATGGGGGTTTCGCCGATCGCGAACCCGGCCTCTCGGTGAAGAAAGCCGAAGCCCGTGGCGATGTTGCGCACGGACAGGTTGTGCAGGGTATTGGAAACCAGGAACCACACGGCCCAGGCAACCGCGCTCAGCGCAAGCACCTGGTAGACCACGGACCGTACGCCGGGGTCGTTCCAGTTCAGGCGCCGCGGAGGTGCCGAAAGCGGGGCGTTTTTATCGGGAGTCGTCATATGAATCTACAGAAGTCGAACATCCGGCGGCAGGGCGCCAGCCCCGCCACCCACTCCTGCCGCCCGCTCAAGGCGGGCTAGGGCCCGTGCGACGCTCCGTCTGGTGTCAACAGGCCCTAGGCAAAACGGAGCTCTAGGCTCCGTTTTACCAGGCAGCCGCGCTTTAGCGCACCGGCCAGCCGTACATCAAGCCCCCTTGCTTGTAAGAGGCGTTCAAACCACGTTCCAGCTTCATGGCGCTGTTCTTGCCCAGCGTGCTTTCGAAGCTTTCACCGTAGTTGCCCACGTTCTTGATGATGTTGTAGGCCCACTTGTCGTCCACGCCCAGGTTCTTGCCCATGCCCGGGGTCACGCCCAGGATGCGCTGGATGTTGGGATTGGTGCTCTTGGTCATTTCATCGACGTTGGCCTTGGTGATGCCGTATTCCTCGGCTTCCAGCATGGCGTTGAGCGACCAGCGAACGATGTTGAACCATTGCTCGTCGCCCTGGCGGACCATGGGGCCCAGCGGCTCCTTGGAGAAGTCTTCCGGCAGGATGACGAACTTGTCCGGGTTCTCAAGCGTGGTGCGGGTCGAGGCCAGCTGCGACTTGTCGGTCGTGAAGGCATCGCAACGGCCGGCCGAGAAGGCGCGGATGATTTCGTCGTACTTGTCGATCACGACAGGCTTGAATTCGATCTTCTGGCCGCGGAACCAGTCGGCCAGGTTCAGCTCGGTCGTGGTGCCGGGCTGCACGCAGATCGTGGCGCCGTTGAGTTCCTTGGCGCTCTTGACGTTCAGGTCCTTGGAGACCATGACGCCCTGGCTGTCGTAGTAGTTGACCCCCACGCCGATCAGGCCCAGCGTGGTGTCGCGCGTCAGCGTGACGGTGGTGTTGCGGGTCAGGACGTCGACTTCGCCGGACTGCAGCGCGGTGAAGCGCTGCTGCGTGTTCAGGGGGGTGAACTTGACCTTGGTGGCATCGCCGAACATGGTCGAGGCGATGGCGCGGCACAGGTCCACGTCGATGCCCTTGTATTCACCCTTGCTGTCGGCGATGGAGAACCCCGGAATGCCCGTCGAAACCCCGCACTGGACAAACCCTTTTTTCTTGACGTTGTCGAAGGTCGCGCCCGCGTTGGCTGCCGCCGAAGCAGCAAACAAGGCAGCGCCGACCGCAGCGAGTTTCAGTACTTTCATCGTGTTCTCCGTGTGGGATAAGGCGAATGCGCGCGGGGCCGGGTTGGGCCTACGCATGGGGCGGATGGTAGCGTCCGCGCCCCAGGCGGCGCATCCGGGAATTCCCTTGAAATATAGGGACACTGGGTGAAATGAAACGCTGTTTTCCCGCGAAAAGAGGGACGTCTTTTCCGCCGCGGGCCGCCTCGCGCGAGGCGGCGGCGGAAGAAATTTCGCGCCCCCTCCCCCTGTCGGCTTAGGCCACCTTAGTGTCCCCGAGTTACTATTGCGGCTTCATCTGACAGCCGCCATGATCGAATTCCAGCACGTATTCAAATCATATGGTCGCGGCCGCAATATCCTGGCCGACATCAACTTCCGCGTGAGCGCGGGAGAGTTCGTTTTCGTGTCGGGGCCGTCCGGCGCCGGCAAGTCCACCCTGCTCAAGCTGATCGGCGGGCTGGAACCCGCCAGCCGGGGCTCCATCCAGGTCAACGGCCAGCGGCTGGACAAGCTGCCCGCGCGCGCCCGGCCCTACCTGCGGCGCGCCGTGGGCGTCATCCTCCAGGACACGCACCTGCTGTTCGACCGCAGCGCGTTCGAAAACGTGATGCTGCCGCTGGCGGTCACCGGCCACGCCTGGAACTCTGCCGCCGCCCGCGCCCGCGCCGCGCTGGACAAGGTGGGCCTGTCGGGCAAGGAAGACCTGAATCCCATCGAGCTGTCGGGCGGCGAGCAGCAGCGCCTGGCGATCGCGCGGGCCATCGTGAACCGGCCGGCGATCCTGATCGCGGACGAGCCCACCGCCAACCTCGACCACGACAACGCGCAGCGCATCATGAACGTTTTCCGCGATTTCAACCGCGTCGGCGTCACCACGCTGATCGCCTCGCACGACCAGGAGCTCATGGCGGGCTACGCGACCCGCACCCTGCGCATCGACCCGGGCAAGTTCGCCGACTCCCACGGCGGCGCCCAGCCGCCTGAAACCGGCGCCGCCCGCGGGGCGTCCGGCCACGGTCCGGCGGGAGAACCGGCATGAACGCCTGGCTGCGGCAACACCGCTATGCGTTGATGGTCACCCTGCGCCGGCTGGTCAAGCAGCCGTTCTCGTCGCTGGCCAATCTGCTGGTCATGGCGCTGGCCCTGGCCCTGCCGCTGCTGGGCAGCGCCATCCTGGTCTCGGTGCAGCCCGTGGCGCGCGAAATGTCCGTCACCCCGGAAGTCACCGTGTTCATGCGCGTGGACGCGCCCGCGGGCGCCGCCGCCGACGTGGCCAAGCGCATCCAGGGCGAGTACGCGCAGGATATCCGCGCGGTGCGCGTGGTCGGGCGCGAGGATGCGCTGGCCGACCTGCGCGCCAACCCGGCCTGGCAGCAGGCGCTGGCCGTGCTGCCGGGCAACCCGCTGCCGGACGCGGTGGTGGTCACGCTGGCCGACGGCGAAGACCTCGCCGGGCGGGCCGACAAGCTCGCGGCCGCCTGGAAGCAATGGAACCACGTGGATCTCGTGCAGCTCGACAGCGCCTGGGTCCAGCGGCTGGAAGCCATCCTGCGCTTCGCCCGCATCGGCCTGGGCTTCCTGGCCGCCTGCGTCGCGGTGGTGGTGCTGGCAACGGTCTTCAACACGGTGCGCATGCAGGCGCTCTCGCAGCGCGAGGAAATCGGCGTGGCCCGGCTCGTCGGCGCCACCGAATCCTTCGTGCGCCGCCCCTTCCTGTACCTGGGCGCGCTGTCGGGCGCCGTGGCGGCGTTGCTGTCCATCGGCGTCGCCGCGATCGCGCTGTCGCCGCTGAACGACGCCCTGGTCGGTCTGGCCCGCAGTTACGGGGCCGAATTCGCCCTGCACCTGCCCGGCCCGGCGGTGCTGATCGGCGCCGTGGTGGCCGCGGCCGCCTTGGGGGCTCTGTCCGCCCGGTGGTCGGTCACCCGCAGCACGCGCTTCTGACGGCGCCAAAGGTTCCGTATAGCGCCCCTTCCTCCCCGTGATCCGGGGAACGGTTCCCGCCAGCCTGTGTAGGATGCCTGGATGCATCCTCGCCGGCGCGCGCCCCCATGGGTCTGCCGGGCCGTCGCGGGCAAACCGGGGACACACCATCAGCCCCGCCGGCGGGCTCGGTTACACAGGAATTCCCCCGCCGGACGCTTGGATATGCAAGAATAAAGCGACATTTTCTTACATTTATTGAAATAAACGCCGTCCTACCGATCTGCCCTTCGTGACCCACTTGCCGTTCTTGCCTCCTATCCCGTCCCATGGCCGCCCGTCTTGAAGCCCGCGCGACGCGCCACTATTTCGATAGCGCGTTCCAGTGTCAGGCGGTGAAAGTACTGCCCAACGAGTACTACGTCACCAACGAAGACCTGATGATCTCGACCGTCCTCGGGTCGTGCGTCGCCGCCTGTATCCATGACCCGGTGACCGGCGTGGGGGGAATGAACCATTTCATGTTGCCCGAAGGCGACATGCAGTCGCCCGCCTCGGCCACCATGCGCTACGGCGCCTTCGCCATGGAAGTGCTGATCAACGAACTGCTGAAGGCCGGCGCCGCGCGCGACCGCCTCGAAGCCAAGGTGTTCGGCGGCGGCGCGGTGCTCTCCGCCATGCAGCAGATGAACATCGGCGAACGCAACGGCCAGTTCGTGCTCTCGTACCTGAAGACGGAAGGCATTCCCGTCAAGGCGCAGGACCTGGGCGACGTGCACGCGCGCCGCATCAACTATTTCCCGCGCGACGGCCGCGTCATGGTCCGCAAGATGGCGCCGCACCACCAGCGCGCCGAAGAGCTCATCGCCCGGCGCGAACAGGCCGCCGCCCAGAGCGTGCAGGCCAAGACGGAAAGCCCGCCGCGCGTGGAGCGGTTCTCCCGGCCGGGCGTGGAGCGCTTCGACCGCCCCGCCCGCCCCGGCGTGGAACGTTTCGACACCGGCCTCACCCGCCGCCGCAGGACCGAAACCGCGGGCGGTTGAACCGCCCGGCCGTGCCCCTACAATCACGGCATGTCGACCGTCCGCCTCTTCTACGCCCTGTGGCCGTCGCCCGCGCTGGCGGGATCGCTCGCGGCCTGGGCGGAACAGGCCCGGCCCCATTGCGGCGGACGCGCCATGCGCACGGAAACCCTGCACCTCACCCTGGCCTTCCTCGGCCCGGTCGACGCGGCCCTCGCCGATGCGCTGGCCGCGGCCACGCCCGAAAAGCGGCTGGCGCCCGGCGAGATCGCACTGGACCGCTACGGCGTGTTCGGCCGCCAGCGCATCCTCTGGGCCGGCCCGGGCGAGACGCCCGCCGGCCTGCAGGCAGCGCACGACGGGCTGTGGCAATGGCTGGGCGGGTTCGGCCTGGGCGCGCCGCCCCATCCCTTCCGCCCGCACGTCACGCTGCTGCGCAACATCGAACGGCCCGAGCCGCCCGCCGACGCCCCCCCGCCGCTCCTGTGGGCCTATGACCGCATGGTGCTGGTGGCGTCCGAGTCCCTGACGGGCGGCAGCCGCTACCGGATCGTGGCGCAGTCCCGGCCGCAACCCGGCTGAGCGCCCCTCTGGCACAATCGGACGGTCGCAACCACCGCCGGATCGCCATGATCATCCTGCTGGACCAAGACGGCGTGCTCGCCGATTTCGAACACGCCTTCATCGACGCCTGGCGCGCGCGCCATCCAGACATTCCTCCCGTCGCGTTCGAGGACCGCAAGTCCTTCCATATCCGCCAGGACTACGCCCCCGAACTGCGCGGCATGGCCGAGGCCATCTACACCGCGCCCGGCTTCATCCGCGACCTGCCTCCCGTGCCCGGCGCCCTGGAAGCGGTCAAGGAATTGCTGGCGCTGGGCATGGACGTGCGCATCTGCAGCTCGCCGCTGTCCCAGTTCGAAAACTGCGTGGCGGAAAAGTACCTGTGGGTGGAAAAACACCTGGGGCGCGACGCCACCGCCCGGCTGATCCTGACCAAGGACAAGACGCTGGTGCATGGCAACCTGCTGATCGACGACAAGCCCGCGATCGAAGGCGCGGTGAAGCCGCGCTGGAAGCACATCCTGTTCGACGCGCCCTACAACCGCGAGGTCGCGGACCGCCCCCGCATCACCTGGAAGAACTGGCGCAACGTGCTGGCCG
Source organism: Achromobacter denitrificans NBRC 15125 (assembly GCF_001571365.1). Classification (GTDB taxonomy): domain Bacteria; phylum Pseudomonadota; class Gammaproteobacteria; order Burkholderiales; family Burkholderiaceae_B; genus Achromobacter; species Achromobacter denitrificans. The sequence goes on from NZ_BCTQ01000026.1 coordinate 27,457, forward strand.
GAGAGCTGTATACGGCAGACGAGTGAGTCCTGTTCAGCAGCCGCGGTTTGAGGCTATTCTGTGTTGCCGTACCCCCCGGAGGAGTCCGCGTCATGAACCTGTACCGCCTGCTCAAGCAGCGAGAAGCCGATCACAAGCCTTTGCGTGTCGCACTGCTGGGCGCCGGCAAGTTCGGCGCGATGTTCATGAGCCAGGCCCCGCGCACGCCGGGGATGAGGCTGGTGGCCGTGGCCGATCTGGTGCCCGACCGCGCCCGGGCCGCGCTCACCCGCGTCGGCTGGCCCGCCAGCGCGCTCAACGCCACCGGCACGGGCGACGCCCTGAAGAACGGCAAGGTCTATTTCAGCGACGACACCCACGCCATCATCGCCAGCCCCGACGTGGACATCGTCATCGACGCGACCGGGCAGGCGGCCGCCGGCATCAGCCACGTGCTGGCCTGCTGCGAACACGGCAAGCACATCATCATGGTCAACGTCGAAGCCGACGCGCTGGCCGGCCCGCTGCTGGCGCGCCGCGCGCGCGAGGCGGGCATCGTCTACTCGCTGGCCTACGGCGACCAGCCCGCCCTGATCTGCGAAATGGTGGACTGGGCGCGCGCCAGCGGCTTCGAAGTGATGGCCGCCGGCAAGGGCACCAAGTACCTGCCGGAATTCCACACTTCCACGCCCGACACCGTGTGGCCGTACTACGGCTTCACCGCCGAAATGGTCGCGGCGGGCGACTTCAACGCGCAGATGTTCAACAGCTTCCTGGACGGCACCAAGAGCGCCATCGAGATGGCCGCGGTGTCCAACGCCACGGGGCTGCTGCCCTCGCCCTCCGGCCTGCACTTCCCGCCCTGCGGCGTGGACGACCTGGCCCGCGTGCTGCGCCCGCGCGAAAGCGGCGGCATCCTGCACCACCGCGGGCAGGTGGAAGTGATTTCCTCGCTGGAACGCGACGGCCGGCCGGTGTTCCGCGACCTGCGCTGGGGCGTCTACGTCACCCTGGCGGCGGACAGCGATTACGTGCGCCGCTGTTTCAAGGAATACGGGCTGGTCACGGATCCCAGCGGCAACTTCACCGCCATGTACAAGCCCTACCACCTGATCGGGCTTGAGCTGGGCATCAGCGTGGCCAGCGTGGGCCTGCGGCGCGAGCCCACCGGCGCGCCCGCCGGCTGGCACGGCGACGTCGTCGCCACCGCCAAGCGCGACCTCCCCGCCGGCCAGATCCTGGACGGCGAAGGCGGCTATACGGTGTACGGGCGGCTGATGCCGGCCCGCGATTCGGTGGCGGACGGCTATCTGCCGCTGGGGCTGTCGCACCAAGTCAAGCTGAAGAACCCGGTGCGGCAATCGCAGGCCATCCGCTGGCGCGACGTCGAATTCGACGAAAGCGCCACGGCGGTGCAGTTCCGCCGCGAGATGGAACAGACCTTCGCCTGAGAACATCTGAGATTGGAGTTCTTGAGCCGCCGATGTCCGGACTGCGGAATGGCGCAGGGCAGCCTCGGCGGCTAAAGAACCCTGACATCCGCAAACTCGGAGCCCTGCTCCCCGCAGTAAAAACGCCCTAAACAGGCGCGGGACGCTCCGCCTGGAAGAGACGCAGGCGGTCGGCGGCGTTGCGCAGATGCTGCTCGGCCGCCCGGCCGGCCTCGTCCGGATCGCCGTTGTCGATGGCTGAAAAGATGGCCTGATGCTCGCTCTGCACCGCAGCCATCCGCTCGGCATACATGCGCGCGGTGTTGTTGCGCGCGCTGCGGATGACCCGGCGCACATTGGCCTCCAGGTAATCGTTCAACGCCACCAGGTGCGGGTTGTGCGTGGCCTGCACGATGGCCTGGTGGAACTGGTAGTCCTCTTCGTCGCCCAGCTTGTCGTTCAGCAGCGCGTATTCCATGCCCACCAGCGCCTGGCGCATCTTCTTCAGGTCCGCGTCGGTGCGGCGCTGGGCCGCGTAGCGGGCCGCCGTGACCTCGATGGACAGCATCAGCTCCAGGATGTGCTCCAGGTCCTGGTTGTCGCCCGGCGTGGGCGCGGCGATGCGAAATGCATTCTTCTGGAAATTCGGATCCACGAAGACGCCGCTGCCCTGCTGCGACGTGATCAGGCCTTCGGACTTCAGGCGCGCCAGCGCTTCGCGCACGACGGCGCGGCTGACCGAGTAGGTTTCGGTCAGCTGCTTTTCCGTGGGCAGGCGATCGCCGGGCGCGAGCACGCCTTGGCGTATCTGCTCCGCCAGCGCGTCGCCCAGCGCCGCCGAAAGCGAACTCTTGGGCGCGGCGCGCGGTGGATCCTGTTCTTGGGTGGGCTGCATGGGAATCGTTGGAACCTGCGGGCCACGCGTGCGCGCGCAGCCCAGTCTGTTTATCGGAATACCTCGTTCGCCGTGACGGCGGCAAGCGGCACGCGCCGCTACAGCATCGGACTTTACGCGATATAGATGCCGCCGTTGACCTGCATGACTTCGCCGGTGACGAAGCTGGCCAGCGGCGAGCACAGGAACGCGATCGAGCCCGCGATTTCCTCGGCCGTTCCGAAGCGACGCAACGGCGTGCTTTCCAGCAGCTGCCCGCCCTTCTGTCCGATCAGGTCGTGGGTCATGGAGGTGGCGATGATGCCGGGCGCCACGGCGTTCACGCGGATCTGCGGCGCCAGTTCCAGGGCCAGGCTGCGCGTGAAGCTCTGCACCGCGCCCTTGGACGCGGAATACGCGGCGTGCGCATAGCTGCCGCGCTGCGCGGCCAGCGAGGTCAGCAGCACGATGGAACCGTCATGGCGCAGGTGGCGCTGGGCCGCGCGGCAGACGTAGAAGGTGCCATCCAGGTTCACCCGCATCAGCGTGCGCCAGGCTTCGTCGCTGGTGTCCTTGACCAGGTTTTCCGGATAGATGCCGGCGCAGTGCACCAGGTGGTCCAACCCGCCGAAGTGCTTGGCGGCAGCCTCGAACACGCGCTCGCAATCCGCCGAGGCCGACACGTCCAGGGCCCGGGTATAGACGCGCTGGCCGCTGGGATCCAGTTCGGCCGCGACCTCTTCCAGGCGCGCGTTGTCGATGTCGGTGAGCACCAGCCGGGCGCCGTGCGCCGCCATCAGCCGCGCCGTGGCCAGACCGATGCCGTTGCCCGCGCCGGTGATGACGGCAACCTTTCCTTCAAACGAAATCATTCTGTCTCCTGTAGCGTTTTTTCCAGCGGGCCGGCGTGCCTCCCGGCGGCCGCGGCAATTCCGATTGAACTCCTGAATCGGCCGCTTGACACGGGAAAAACGCTTGCCCTATGATTTATCGGACAACTTAATAAAGTTGCCTGACAACTTATTCCGAAAGCGTAAATCAACTGCCGCTTTCAGGCAAGCAGGTCAGCAAAACACGGCGTCAGGCCGCAGCACCGGCAGGGGACAAATCAGGTGGAAATCACCGGCAGCACTACCGTTTTCGCGATCGCGGCGGACCCGATCGCGCACGTCAAGACGCCCCAGCGGCTCAATGCGCTGCTGCGCGAGCGCGGCGCCGACGCCGTCATGGTTCCCTTCCACGTGCAGGCCGACGGCCTGCCCGGCCTGTTCGCCGGCATCCGCGGGCTGGCCAACCTGGGCGGCATCGTGGTGACGGTGCCCCACAAGGAAAACGCGGCCGCCCTGTGCGATGCCCTGACGCCCTCCGCCCGCCTGAGCGGCGCGGTCAATGCCGTTCGCCTGCGCGACGGCGTGCTGACCGGCGGCAATTTCGACGGCCTGGGCTTCGTGGCCGGGCTGCGCGGCCAGGGCCACGACCCCGCCGGCCGCCACGTCTACCTGGCCGGCCTGGGCGGCGCGGGCAAGGCCATCGCCTGCGCCATCGCGGACGCCGGCCCCGCCAGCCTGCGTCTGTACAACCGCAGCGCCGACAAGGCCGCGTCCTTCGCCGAACATCTCGCCCGCCACTATCCCGGGCTGGCCGTCAGCGTCGCCAGCGCGGCGCCCGCCCCTTGCGATATCGCCATCAACGCCACCTCGCTGGGCCTGAACGACACCGATCCCCTGCCCTTCCAGCTGGACGCCCTGGCGCCCGGCACCGTCGTCGCCGACGCCGTGATGAGCCGCGTCGACACGCCGCTGCTGCGCGCCGCGGCCGAGCGAGGCTGCCGCGCGCATCCGGGCCTGTACATGCTGGAAGGACAGATCGCAGAAATTGCCCGATTCCTGGGCATACAAGAGCCGCGATAAGCGCGCTTGATTGATCCACGGACTCACCCACTCCCGTCCCACGGAGGAGACACACATGAAGTTGGCTTTCACTTCCGGCCTGCTGTGCCTGGCCGGCATCGCGGCATCCGCCCAAGCCGCGCCCGTCAAGATCGGCCTGATCGAAACGCTGTCGGGCCCGCAGGCCTCGACCGGCCTGATGTTCCGCGCCGCGGTCAAGTATGAACTGGACCGCATCAACGCCGCAGGCGGCTGGAACGGCCAGCCGCTGGAACTGGTCGAGTTCGACAACCAGGGCGGCCCCGTCGGCGCGTCCGACCGCTTCCGCGCCGCCGCCGCCGAAGGCGTCCAGATCCTGGTGCAGGGTTCCTCCTCGGCGATTTCCGGACAGTTGACCGAAGACGTGCGCAAACACAACCTGCGCAATCCGGGCAAGGAAGTCGTGTTCCTGAACGTGGGCGGCGAAGCCCTGGAACTGACCGGCCAGAAGTGCCACTTCTACCACTTCCGCTTCACCACCAACGCCGACCTGCGCGTGAAGGCCCTGGCCTCGGTCATGTCGGCCGACGGCACGCTGGGCAAGCGCGTCTACGCCATCAACCAGAACTACTCCTGGGGCCAGGACATGGAAGGCGCCACCGAGCGCTTCGCCAAGCAGTACGGCTATGAAGTGGTGGGCAAGACCCTGCACGAAGTCAACAAAATCCAGGACTTCGCGCCTTACGTGGCGCGCATCCGCTCGTCCAACCCGGACACCGTGATCACCGGCAACTGGTCCAACGACCTGCTGCTCCTGATGAAGGCCACGCAGGCCGCCGGCCTCAAGGTCCGCTTCGCCACCGTGTTCCTGGACCAGGTGGGCAACCTGGCCAACGCCGGCGACGTCGCGCTGGGCCACTACATCGCCCACCCGTACAACATCGAGGCGGCGGGCGAGGAAGGCGCGAAGTTCGCCGAGGACTACAAGGCCAAGACCGGCCACTACCCCAGCTACACCGAGCCGCAGACCGTGATCGGCATCACCTTCCTGGGCGAGGCGCTCAAGCAGGTCAAGCCGCAGGACGGCAAGCTGTCCGTGCCGGAACTGGCCCGCGCGCTGGAAAAGGTCACCTACACCTCGCCGCTGGGCACCTACACCATGCGCGCCGAAGACCACCAGGTGCAGCTGCCCATGGTGGTGTCCAAGGTCAGCAAGAACGCCAAGTACAAGGCCGACGGCACCGACATGGGCTTCGAGCCGGTGAAGGTGCTGGCCGCGGCCGACGTGTCCGCGCCGGCCCAGGCGACCTGCAAGATGCAGCGTCCCAACTGACGGTCCGCGCGTCCGGCGCCCTGGCTTCCGGGGCTCTACGCCGCGCCCCGCGCCAGCGGGCGCCGGACGCGCGACCCGTCGCTGCCTCTCGCAAACAAAACAAGCGCACCCCCGGCGCGGGCCGGAAAAACCCGGTGCGCGGTCGCTCGCAAGACGTCCGGCGTCTTAGCGCAAGAATACTGGAGCGGACATGGAATACTTTACCGTCTCGCTGTTGAACGGCGTGATTTACGGCCTGCTGCTATTCATGGTGTCGGCAGGCCTGACACTGATTTTCGGGATGATGGGTGTGCTGAACTTCGCGCACGCATCGTTCTACATGATAGGCGCGTACGCCGCCTATACCCTGACGCCGGTCACCGGCTTCTGGATGGCGCTGGTGCTCGCCACGATCATCGCGGGCGTGCTGGGCATGGGCGTGGAGCGCTTTTTCCTGCGCCGCGTCCACAAGTTCGGCCACGCGCAGGAACTGCTGGTGACTTTCGGCCTGGCCTTCATCGTGGCCGAGCTCATCAAGCTCTTCTACGGCGATTTCCCGGTCGACTACCGCGTGCCGCAGTTCCTGAACTTCGCCGCCTTCCGAGTATTCGACGCCGACTACCCCTTCTACCGCCTGCTGATGGGCGGCGTGTCGTTGGCGATGTTCGCCGTGATCTACCTGCTGCTGTCGCGCACCCGCGTCGGCATCGTGGTGCGCTCGGCCATCTACCGCCCGCGCATGGCGGAAGCGCTGGGCCATAACGTGCCGCTGGTGTTCATGAGCGTGTTCGGCGTGGGCGCGGCGATGGCCGGCCTGGCCGGCGCGGTCGCCGGCGCGTTCTACACCACCAACCCGAACATGGCGCTGGAACTCGGCGTGCTGGTATTCGTGGTGGTCGTGGTGGGCGGCCTGGGCTCGCTCGAAGGCGCGATGATCGCGTCGCTGCTGATCGGCCTGATCAGTTCCTTTTCCGTCGGCATCGACGCCAGCCTGGCCACCCTCTTCGGCCTGTTCGGCGCCGGCGAGTGGGCCGAGAGCGTGGGCGGCCTGATGACCGTCAAGATTTCCAGCCTGGCGGCTACCCTGCCCTTCCTGCTGATGCTGGTGGTGCTGCTGGTCAAGCCCTCGGGCCTCAAGGGAGAACAGGCATGAGCCAGACCCGTCGCGCTTCCGGGGCGCTCCTGCTGATTCTCTGCGTGGCCGCGCTGTGCGCGCTGCCCTGGCTGCTGCCTCCGGGCCAGCTGGTGGCCGCGGTGCAGATGCTGATCGCCGCATTGTTCGCCTGCGCCTTCAACCTGCTGGCCGGCCAGGGCGGCATGCTGTCCTTCGGCCATGCCGCCTATTTCGGCGTGGGCACCTTCGCCACCATCCACGCCATGAACGCGCTGGGCGGCGCGGGCCTGCTGCCCACGCCCCTGATGCCGCTGGCCGGCGGCGTGGCCGGGCTGCTGTTCGGCCTGGTCGCGGGCTGGTTCGCCACCATGCGGGCCGGCGTGTACTTCTCGATGATCACGCTGGCGCTGGCCGAGCTGCTGCACGCGCTCGCCCCGCACCTGAAAAGCGTGTTCGGCGGCGAGGCGGGCCTGTCCGCCATGCGCATGCCGGCCTGGGGCTTTACCTTCGGCTCCGACATCGAGGTCTACTTCCTGGTGCTGGCCTGGGTTCTAGTATCGCTGGCCGCGCTCTACGGCCTGACCCGCACGCCGCTGGGCAGGCTGACGCTGGGCCTGCGCGAGAACGCCCACCGCCTGCGCTACCTGGGCTACCGCCCGCACACGCTCAAGACCATGGTGTTCGCGCTGTCGGCCATGTTCGCGGGCATCGCGGGCGGCCTGCAGGCCCTGAACATCGAGGCCGGCAACTACGTGCTGTTCGAGGTCAAGCTGTCCACCGACGCGGTGCTGTTCGCCTACATCGGCGGCGTGAACGCCTTCCTCGGCCCCGTGCTGGGCGCCTCCATCCTCACCTTCCTGTCGCAGACGCTCGCCGACATCACGCGGTCCTGGCTGCTGTACCAGGGCATCCTGTTCGTGCTGGTGATGCTGTTCGTGCCGGACGGGCTGGTCGGCCTGGTGCAACGCGCCGCCAAGTCGCTGCGCGAACGCGGCCTGGCCAGCTGGCTGCCGCGCGCCGCCGTGTCGGTCGCGGCCGGCCTGCTGCTGACCTGCGCCACCGTTTTCTCGGTGGAAATGCTGCAACGCATGTTCGCCCGCGATTACCGCGCGCTGCTGGAGATGAACCCCGATGCGGGCTGGCCGCCCATCCCGCTGTTCGGCCAGGACTGGGCGCCGCTGGCGCCGTCCACCTGGCTGATTCCGCTGGCGCTGTTCGGCCTGGGCCTCGCGGCCTGCCGATGGGCGCTGGTCCTGTGGCGCGACGACGCCGAAGCCGCACCCGCGCTGGAGGCCGCGAAATGAGCCACGAAATCCTGACCCTCACCGACGTGCGCAAGTCGTTCGGCGACGCGCAGATCATCCGCGGCGTGAACCTCAAGGTGGAAGCCGGCGAACGCCATGCCGTCATCGGCCCCAACGGCGCCGGCAAGTCCACGCTGTTCCACCTGATGTCGGGTTCGTTCGCGCCCACCTCGGGCGACATCAGCCTGAATTCGCGCCCGATCGGCGGCCTCCCGCCGGAACGCATCAATCGCCTGGGCCTGGCGCGCTCGTTCCAGATCACCAACGTCTTCCCGCGCCTGTCGGTGCGCGAAAACCTGCGCCTGGCGGTGCTGCGCATGCACGGCCTGGTCTACAACTTCTGGCGCCCGATCGCCCGCAATCGCGCGGTGAACGAGGACGTCGACCGCCTGCTGGAAAAAGTGCGTCTGACGGAAAAGCGCGACACCGCGGCCGGCGACCTCAATTATTCGGAGCAGCGTTCGCTCGAAATCGGCATGACGCTGGCCTCGCGCCCCCGGGTCATCCTGCTGGACGAGCCCATGGCGGGCATGTCGCAGCACGAAGTGGACTACACGGTCGAACTGATCAAGGACGTCACGCGCGACTGCACGCTGCTGATCGTGGAACACGATATGCAGGTGGTGTTCTCGCTGGCCGACCGCATCAGCGTGCTGGTGTACGGCGAAATCCTCGCCACCGGCACGCCCGCCGACATCCGCGGCGACGCCCGCGTGCGCGAAGCCTACCTGGGAGAGGAAACGGTATGAGCACCCCGATGAATACGTCCGCCCCTCTCTTGAGCCTGCGCGGCGTGCATGCCCACTACGGCAAGAGCCACATCCTGCACGGCATCGACCTTTCCATCGGCCGCGGCGAAGTCGTGAGCCTGCTGGGCCGCAACGGCGCGGGCCGCTCCACCACCATGAAGAGCATCATGGGGCTGGTGGACGTGACCGGCGGCCACATCGCCATCGAAGGCCGCGACATCACCAACAAGCGCCCCTTCGAGGTCGCCCGCGCCGGGCTGGGGTTCGTGCCTGAAGAACGCGAAGTGTTCGCCAACCTCACCGTGGACGAGAACCTGCGCATGGGCGAGCAGCCCAAGCGCGACGACGCGCCCTTCTGGTCGGTGGACCAGATGTTCGACTACTTCCCGCGCCTGAAGGAACGCCGCGGCACCAAGGCGGGCAACCTGTCGGGCGGCGAACAGCAGATGCTGACCATGTGCCGCTCGCTGCTGGGCAACCCCAAGATCATGCTGATCGACGAGCCCACCGAGGGCCTGGCCCCCAAGATCGTGGAAGTGATCGCCGACGTGATCCGCGACATCCACAAGCGCGGCGTGTCCGTGCTGCTGGTGGAACAGAAGCTGACCATCGCGCTCAAGGTTTCCACCCGCGTGAGCGTGATGGGCCACGGCCGCATCGTTTTCGAAGGACCGCCCGCGCAGCTGCATGAGCGCCAGGACGTCGTCCAGGAATGGCTGGCGGTCTGACCGCCGGCGCCCCTCTCCCTACAGGCACCCCATCGTGGACAACACCAACCAACCCCTCCATCCCGAGCTGCGCGGCCTATCGGTCGTGATCACCGGCGGCGCCAAGGGCATCGGCCTGGCCACCGCGCAGGCGTTCGCGCGCCAGGGCGCGCGCGTCGCGCTGCTGGACATGGACGCCGCCGCGCTGAACGAAGCCGTCGCCGGGCTCGCCGCGCAGGGCGCCGAGGCCCTGGCCTGCCAGGCCTCGGTCACCGACGCCGACGCCGTCGAACGCGCCTTCGCGCAGGTGGAACAGGCCTATGGCCGCATCGACGTGCTGGTCAACAACGCCGGCGTGTCGGCCAACAAGCCCACGCTGGAAGTCAGCGTGGACGAATGGCGCCGCGCCGTGGACATCAACCTGACCGGCGTGTTCCTGTGCGCCCAGGCCGCCGGCCGCCGCATGGTGCCGGCCGGCTCCGGCGCCATCGTCAACCTGGCCTCCATGTACGGCGTGGTGGCCGCGCCCGACCGCGCCGCCTACTGCGCCACCAAGGGCGCGGTCGTGCTGCTGACCGAGACGCTCGCCGTGGAGTGGGGCCCCGCCGGCGTGCGCGTGAACGCGCTGGCGCCGGGCTACGTGGAAACGGACCTGGTGCGCGACCTGGCCGCCCGCGGCCGCCTCGATCCCGAGCGCCTCAAGCAGCGCACGCCGCTGCGGCGCCTGGCGCAGCCGGCCGAGATGGCCGACCTGGCGGTGTTCCTGGCCTCGCGCCAGGCCGCCTACATCACCGGACACACCCTGGTGGCCGACGGCGGCTGGAGCCGCTACAGCTACCTTTAACCGCAAGACGCCTACCCCTATTCTGGAGATTCATTCATGGCCACCTACCAACCGCTTGGTTCCCAGGCGCCCTGGCGGCAACTGACGGTCGAAGCCAAGGACTGGCAACAGGCGGATCCCGCCTTGCTGGGCACCATGCTGACCCAGCTGCACTGGATCCGCGCCTTCGAAGAAGCCGTGCTGGACCTGGCGGCGGAAGGCCTCGTGCACGGCCCCGCCCACTCGTCCGTGGGCCAGGAAGGCGGCGCGGTCGGCTCGGTGCTGGCGCTGGGCGCCGGCGACCAGATCAACGGCTCGCACCGCGGCCACCACCAGTTCCTGGCCAAGGCGCTGCAACACGTCGCGCCGCTGGGCCTGGACCCGCGCAATCCGCTCACGCCCGCCATCGACGAAGTGCTGCAGAAGACGCTGGCCGAGATCATGGGCCTGGCCCAGGGCTATTGCCGCGGCCGCGGGGGCAGCATGCACCTGCGCTGGCTGGAAGCGGGCGCGCTGGGCACCAACGCCATCGTCGGCGGCGGCGTTCCGCTGGCCGCGGGCGCCGGCTGGGCCCACAAGCACGCGGGCACCGACCGCGTGGCGGTCACGTACTTCGGCGACGGCGCGGTGAACATCGGTTCCGTGCTCGAAACCATGAACCTGACCGCGGCCTGGAAGACGCCGCTGTGCTTCTTCATCGAAAACAACCGCTACGCCGTGTCCACCACGGTGGAAGAGTCCACCGCCGAGCCGCGGCTGTCGGCGCGCGGCCAGGCCTTCAACATCCCCGCCTGGCAGGTCGACGGCATGGACCCGCTGGCGGTCTACCTCGCCATGTCGGAGGCCGTTGCCCACATGCGCGCCGGCCACGGCCCCACCATCATCGAAGTGGACGTGTACCGCTTCTTCCACCAGAACGGCCCCTTCCCCGGCAGCGCTTTCGGCTACCGCAGCAAGGACGAGGAAGCGCAATGGCGCCGGCGCGACCCGCTGGACCGGATCGCCGTCGAGATGATCGGTCGCGGCCTGATCTCGCAAGCCGAGATCGACGCGCTGCGCCAGCGTTGCAAGGAAGTGATGAAAGAGGTGTCCGGCCGCCTGACCGAAGCCGCCGACGGCGGCAAGCGCCGCGTGCGCGCCGACCTGTGGCCCAGCCCCGACTTCCGCGACGTGGGCCTGCGCAGCGACGGCTCGGAGCTGGCCGGCCTGCGCTACCAGGAAGCCGCCGACTATGCCGGCCAGTCCGTTGAACGCAAGTTCGTTGACGCAGTGGCCGACGTGCTGGATCGCCGCATGGAAACCGACGGCGGCGTGGTCGTGCTGGGCGAGGACGTGCACCGCCTGAAGGGCGGCACCAACGGCGCCACCCGCGGCCTGAAGGACAAGTACCCCGACCGCGTGCTGGGCACCCCCATCTCCGAGAACGCCTTCGCCGGCCTGGGCGGCGGCCTGGCCATGGACGGCCGCTACAAGCCCATCGTGGAATTCATGTACCCCGACTTCATGTGGGTCGCGGCCGACCAGATCTTCAACCAGATCGGCAAGGCCCGCCACATGTTCGGCGGCGACATCGACGTGCCCTTCGTGCTGCGCACCAAGGTCGCGATGGGCACGGGCTACGGCTCTCAGCACTCGATGGATCCGGCCGGCATCTTCGCCACGGCCCCGGGCTGGCGCATCGTCGCGCCGTCCACCCCGTACGAGTACGTCGGGCTGATGAACACCGCGCTGGCCTCCAAGGATCCGGTGCTGGTGATCGAGCACGTGGACCTGTACGCCTCGTCCGGCGAAGTTCCGACGGACGACCTGGACTATGCCATTCCGTTCGGCAAGGCCCGCGTGCGCCGCGAGGGCAGCAAGGTCACCATCCTGACCTACCTGTCCATGGTCACCCGCGCGCTCAAGGCCGCCGAGGAAGCGGGCGTGGACGCCGAGATCATCGACCTGCGCACCCTGGACCGCGCCAGCCTGGACTGGGACACCATCGGCGCCAGCATCCAGAAAACCAACAACGTGCTGATCGTGGAACAGGGCGCCCGCGGCACCTCCTACGGCGCGATGCTGGCCGACGAGATCCAGCGCCGCTGGTTCGACTGGCTGGACCAGCCCGTCAAGCGCGTGACCGGCGGCGAAGCCTCGCCCAGCATCTCCAAGGTGCTGGAGCGCGCGGCCTTCGCCGACACCGAGGAAGTCGTGGCCGGCCTGGAAGACGTGCTGGCCGACCTGGGGGAAAAGGCATGAGCGCGCCCCTGCGTATGACCGTGCCGATGGAAGTCGGCATCTGCTGCGCCGACCTGGACGCGCTGCTGGCCTTCTATACCGGCGTCATCGGCCTGAAGCTCGTCAACCGCGTAAGCGTTCCGGCCGACAAGGCGCAGGCCACCGGCCTGACGCGGCACGGCTACGACGTGGCGCGGCTGCAGACGCCCTACGGCGAGCGCATCAAGCTGCTGCAGCCCAGCGTGGCCCCCGAAGCCGCCAAGCGCGGCGAAGCCATCCTGGACCGCCAGGGCGCGACCTACCTGACCTTCATCGTTCGCGACCTGCCCGGCGTGGTGCGCGACCTGGAAGCCAAGGGCGTGGCGTTCGACAGCAAGCCCGCCCCGATGGAAGTGCGGCCCGGCACCTGGCTGGCGTTCTTCCGCGACCCGGAGGGCAACGTGCTGGAACTGGTCGAGTACGACGACCCCGCCGCCTACCGGCCGGACCTGGCCGGCGCCGAACAATAGGACGAACAACGTGGCATACCTTATCAAGCTCCCTTCCGTCGCGGCCGACACCTCGGGCGGCACGCTGCACCAGTGGCTCAAGAAAGAAGGCGACGCGGTCGCCGTGGGCGAGGCGCTGGCGGAAATCGAAACCGAGAAGGCCATCGTCGAAATCAATGCCGAGCAGGCCGGCGTGCTGGGCCGCATCGTGGTGCGGGCCGGCGCCGCCTCGGTGCCGGTCAACACCGTGATCGGCGTGCTGCTGGCGCCGGGCGAGGACGCGTCGGCCATCGACCGCGCCCTGGCGGAAAGCGGCGCCGCCCCCTCTGCCCCGCCCGCTCCGGCGGCCGCGGGCGCGGCCCCTGCGCCCGCCGCGGCGCAAACGCCCGCGCCCGCTCCCGCCGCGAACACCCCCGTCCCAGGCGGCCGCCTGTTCGCCAGCCCGCTGGCCCGCCGCCTGGCCGCGCAATGGCACGTGGACCTGCTGGGCGTGACCGGCACCGGTCCGCACGGCCGCATCGTCCGCCGCGACCTGGAAGCCGCCCGCGACCGCGCCCCGGCCGCCGCGGCGCAGCCCCTGGCCGGCCGTCCGGCGGCCCGCCGCGTGCCGCATACCGGCATGCGCCGCGCCATCGCCCGCCGCCTGACGGAAAGCAAGCAGAACGTGCCTCACTTCTACCTCACGGTGGATTGCCGCATGGACGCGCTGCTCGCGCTGCGCGCCCAGGCCAACCAGGGCGGCGCGGTAAAGCTCTCGGTCAACGACTTCATCGTGCGCGCCGCCGCGCTGGCCTTGCGCGAAGTGCCCGAGGTCAACGCCAGCTGGCACGAAGACGCCGTCGAATACCATGCCGGCGCCGACATTTCGGTGGCCGTGGCCACCGATGGCGGCCTGGTCACGCCCATCCTGCGGGACGCCGACGTCAAGCCGCTGTCGGCCATTGCCGGCGAGATCTCCGAGCTGGCCGGACGCGCCAAGATCAATCGCCTCAAGCCCGAGGAATTCACCGGCGGCTCGCTGACGGTGAGTAACCTGGGCATGTACGGCATCAGCCAGTTCGCGGCCATCATCAACCCGCCGCAGGCCGCCATCCTGGCGGTGGGCGCGGCCGAGCGCCGCCCCGTCGTGGACGAGAACGGCGCGCTCGTCGCGGCTTCCGTCATGACCGTGACCCTGTCGGCCGACCACCGCGTGGTGGACGGCGCGGTGGGCGCGCGCTGGCTGGCCGCGTTCCGCACGCTGATCGAAAACCCCGTGCGCATCCTGCTGTGAGCCTCGCCATGACGAAGACTACGTTTGACCTCATCGTCGTGGGCGGCGGACCCGGCGGCTACGTCGCCGCCATCCGCGGCGCGCAGCTCGGGATGTCGGTGGCGCTGGTGGAGCGCGCCGAGCTGGGCGGCATCTGCCTGAACTGGGGCTGCATCCCGACCAAGGCCCTGCTGCACAGCGCCACGGTGCTGCGCGCCTGCCGCGAAGCCGCCCACTACGGCGTGACGGGCGCGGGCGAGGCGCGCCCCGACCTGGCCGCCATGGTGGCGCGCTCGCGCAAGGTGGCGGGCCGCCTGGGACAAGGCGTGGCCCACCTGATGAAGAAGAACGGCGTGACGGTGTTCGGCGCCAGCGCCAAGCTGGCGGGCGCCGGCAAGCTGGCGCTGGACAGCGGCGCCACGCTGTCCGCGCCGCACATCGTCCTGGCCACCGGCGCGCGCGCCCGCGAACTGCCGGCGTTGCCGGTGGGCGAGCGCATCTGGGCCTACCGCCAGGCCCTGGTTCCCGCCGACCTCCCGAAATCGCTGCTGGTCGTGGGCGCGGGCGCCATCGGCGCGGAGTTCGCCAGCTTCTACCGCGCCGTGGGCGCGGAAGTCACGCTGATCGACATGACCGCCGACATCCTGCCGCAAGAGGACGCCGAGATCTCGCAGCTGGCCCGCAAGGCCTTCGAGAAGCAAGGCATCCGCGTGCTGACGCAATGCGCGGTCAAGGCCTCGTCGGCGACCGCGACCGGCGTAAAGGTCGTGCTGGATCAGCAAGGCAAGCAAAGCGAACTGGAAGTCGAGCGCGTCATCGTCGCCGCCGGCATCGTCGGCAACGTGGAGAACCTCGGCCTGGAACGCACGCGCGTCAAGGTGGAGAAGACCCACATCGTCACCGACGGGCTGTGCCGCACGGACGAACCGGGCGTCTACGCCATCGGCGACGTGGCCGGCGCGCCCTGGCTCGCCCACAAGGCCAGCCACGAAGCCGTGCTGTGCGTGGAGGCGATCGCGGGCAAGCCGGCGCATCCCATCGACCCGCTGCGCATCCCCGCCTGCACCTATTCCTATCCGCAGGTGGCGAGCATCGGCATGACCGAGGCCCGCGCCCGCGAGCACGCCAAGCAGAACGGCGGCGAAATCCGAGTCGGCAAGTTCACCTTCGCGGGCAACGGCAAGGCGATCGCAATGGGCGAGGACCAGGGATTGGTGAAGACAGTGTTCGACGCGAAAACCGGCGAACTGCTGGGCGCGCACATCATCCACCCCGAAGCGTCCGAGCTGATCACCGGCTACGGCGTGGCGGCATCGCTGGAAGCCACGGAGGAAGACTTGATGCACACCGTGTTCGCGCATCCGACCCTGTCGGAAACGCTGCACGAATCGGTGCTGTCGGCCTTCGGCCGCGCGCTGCACGCGTAGGCGGCCCAAAGGCGCAAAGAACGGGCAGGGGGCCGCGCCCAGGCGCGCCCCCGGCTCGGGTCACATCCGCGCCGCGAAGAAATCCAGGAAACACGCGATGCGCCGCGACAGCTGGGTGTTGCGGTGGTAAACGGCGTGCATGGGCTGCAGGTAGTCCGTGTGCTCGGATTCCATCAGTTTCACCAGCCGGCCTGCCTTGATGTCCTCGCGCACCACGAAGTCGGACAGGCAGGCGATGCCCACCCCGCGCAACGCCAGTTGCCGCTGCGTCTCGCCGCTGGACGTCGCCAGCGTGGGCACCGCCAGATAACTCGACCCGCCCGCGTGCCGCACGGGCCAGACGTTCAGGCTTTCGGGCTGGGTAAATCCCAGCACCTCGTGTCCGTGCAGTTCGTCCACCGTCGCGGGCGCGCCGCGCCGGGCCACATAGTCCGGGCTGGCCATCACCCAGCGCGGCGACGACCGCAACGCGCGCGCATGCAGCGTGGAATCCGTCAGCGGCCCCATGCGCAGCGCAACGTCGGTGCGGTGCTCCATCAAATCCACGATGCGGTCGTTGCTGGTCAGTTCCAGTGAAATGCCGGGATACTGGCGCCGGAAGTCCCCCACGTGCGGCACCACGCAGTGCAGCATCACCGGCACCGAGGCGTCCACCCGCAACCGCCCCGCCGGCCGCTGATGCACCATGCGCATGCATTCTTCCGCCTCTTCCAGCGAGGCCACGATCTGGCGGGCCTTGGGCAGGAAATGCTTGCCCTCTTCGGTCAGCTCCATACGCCGCGTGGTCCGGTTCAGCAGCGTGACCCCCAGGTCCTCTTCCAGCCGCGACAGACCCCGGCTGACGCCCGACGCGGTATGCCCCAGCACTTCGGCCGCCGCGCTCAGCGATCCGGCGTCCACGACGCCCAGGAACAGCCGCAATGCATCAGAGTTCAAGGACATGGGGAGGGCTCCTTCGGGCGAGTCGGTCGATTGTGTTCTTCAGACGCCTGGCGCGGGTGTTGGAGGTGGGTGAGTCGGTGGGCGGTAGGGCTTGCCGACAGGCGACGTCCGATGGTCAATGTCGATTGTCGATTGGCTATCGCCACTTTAACCCCGCCGCCGGATGGATGGCGCGCGCGGCAGGCGTTCTCCCAACAAATAGTTCTGCGCCGCGCGGTGGCCCACCGCGCAAAAAAAACGGCGCCACGAAGGCGCCGTTCTTCAGAAGCCCTCAACGATCAACGCTTCTGCTTCAACTGCGACAGATCCCGGACTGCGCCGCGATCGGCCGACGTGGCCAGCGCCGCGTAGGCCTGCAAGGCCTGCGACACCACGCGCTCGCGGCCCACGGGTTCCCAGCCGTCGGCCCGCGCATCCATCGCCGCGCGGCGGCGCGCCAGTTCCTCGTCGGACACGGCCAGATGCATTTTGCGGTTCGGGATGTCGATCTCGATCACATCGCCCTCTTCCACCAGGCCGATCGTGCCGCCTTCCGCCGCTTCCGGCGACGCGTGGCCGATCACCAGGCCCGACGAGCCGCCCGAGAAGCGGCCGTCGGTGAACAGCGCGCAGCTCTTTCCCAGGCCCTTGGACTTCAGGTAGGACGTGGGATACAGCATTTCCTGCATGCCGGGACCGCCCTTCGGGCCTTCGTAGCGGATCACCACCACGTCGCCCGGAACGATCTGGTCGCCCAGGATGCCTTCCACGGCGGCGTCCTGGCTTTCGAAGACGCGCGCGCGGCCGGTGAAGACCCATTGCGACTCGTCCACGCCGGCCGTCTTCACGATGCAGCCCTTTTCAGCCAGGTTGCCGTACAGCACGGCCAGGCCGCCATCCTTGGAATAGGCGTTTTCCTTGCTGCGGATGCAGCCCGTCTTGCGGTCGGTGTCCAGCGTCAGGAAGGTGGCATCCTGGCTGAAGGCCACCGTGGTCGGGATGCCGCCGGGGGCCGCGCGGTAGAACTTCTGCGCCTCCTCGCCCGCATCGCCGGCCACGTCCCACTTGCGGATGGCGTCGCCCAGCGTGCCGCTGTGCACGTTGCCGCAGGACAGGTCCAGCAGGTCGGCGCGCGCCAGTTCACCCAGGATGCCCAGGATGCCGCCTGCGCGGTGCACGTCTTCGATGTGGTACTTGTCGGTGGCGGGCGCGGCCTTGCACAGGCACGGCACCTTGCGCGAAATGCGGTCGATGTCGGCCATGGTGAAGTCCACGCCGGCTTCCTGCGCCGCGGCCAGCAGGTGCAGCACGGTGTTGGTGGAGCCGCCCATGGCCACGTCCAGCGCCATGGCGTTCTGGAACGCGCTCTTGGTGGCGATGCTGCGCGGCAGGACCGACTCGTCGTCTTCCTGGTAGTAGCGGCGGCACAGGTCCACGACCAGGCGGCCGGCCTGCTCGAACAAACCCTTGCGCCAGGCGTGCGTGGCCACGATGGTGCCGTTGCCCGGCAGCGCCAGGCCGATGGCTTCGGTCAGGCAGTTCATCGAGTTGGCCGTGAACATGCCGGAACAGGAGCCGCAGGTGGGGCAGGCGCTGCGCTCGACCTCGGCCACGTCGGCATCCGACACGTTGGGGTCGGCGGCCTTGATCATGGCGTCGATCAGGTCGATCTTGGCGATCACCTTGCCGTCGGTGGGCGACTTCACCTTGCCGGCTTCCATCGGGCCGCCGGAAACGAAAACGACCGGGATGTTCAGGCGCATCGCGGCCATCAGCATCCCCGGGGTGATCTTGTCGCAGTTCGAGATGCAGACCATGGCGTCGGCGCAGTGCGCGTTGACCATGTACTCCACCGAATCGGCGATCAGCTCGCGCGAGGGCAGCGAATACAGCATGCCGCCGTGCCCCATGGCGATGCCGTCGTCCACGGCGATGGTGTTGAATTCCTTGGCGACGCCGCCCGCGGCTTCGATTTCGCGGGCGACCAGGGCGCCCAGGTCGCGCAGGTGCACGTGGCCCGGCACGAATTGCGTGAACGAGTTCACTACCGCGATGATCGGCTTGCCGAAATCGCCGTCCTTCATGCCGGTGGCGCGCCACAGGGCGCGGGCGCCGGCCATGTTGCGGCCGTGGGTCGAGGTGCGGGAACGGTAGTGCGGCATGATTTGTCTCAGGCTGGTTCTGTTAGCGTGGGCGGCGAAACGGTAAATAATACGCTGGATCCACGCCCCGCCGCTCGGCGGCCGCCGCCAGGCCCCTTCGCGGCCATCAGGCGGACGCCATGCCGCGGGCCGCAAACGCGCTGGGCGGCTCGCCCACCGCCTTGCGGAACATGGCCGCGAACGCGCTGGGGCTTTCATAGCCCAGGTCCAGCGCCACCTCCAGCACGCGCTCGCCGCGCGCCAGCCGCTCCATGGCCGCCAGCAGGCGCGCCTGCTGGCGCCAGCGTCCGAACGTCATGCCCGTATGCCGCAGGAACAGGCGATGCACGGTCTTGGGGTCCACGCCCAGCTCGCGCGCCCAATCCGCCGCGCCGTCCTGGCGTTCCGGGTGGCGCACGATGGCGCGGCAGATGCGCGCCAGACGCGGCTCGGCGGGCTGCGGCAGGTGCAAGGGCAGAACGGGTTCCTGACGCAATTCGTCCAGCAGCAGCATCATCAGGCGGCCATCGCGCGTGTCGGGCGCCCAGTCCAGCGGCACCTCGGCCGCCGCCACCATCAATTCCCGCAGCAATGGCGAGATGGACAGCACGCAGCACTCCGCGGGCAGGTGCGCGGCCGCTCCCGGTTCAACGAACACGGTGCGCATGCGCGGTTCGCCGCTCATGCGGATGCCGTGCGGCATCCAGGCCGGCACCCAGACGCCGCGCGTGGGCGGCACCACCCAGATCCCGGCGGGCGTATCCACCACCATGACGCCCGAGATCGCGTAGACCAGCTGGGCGCGCCGGTGCCGGTGCCGCCGGATGCGGTGGCCGTCTTCATAGTCCACGGCCAGCCCGGCCACGGGGCGTTTCGAGGATTCGTAGGGAAAAAGGTCCAGGTCCGCGGGCTTGCGGGGGCTGGACGCGGATGCGGCGGATGCGGGCTTGTCCATTTTGCGACGATTGTGGTCCGAATGGCGTTAGACGGTCTTTCCCAGTGTACCTATCATCCTCGCATCCCCTGCCGCATTTCCCCACGCCCGACACGCCCATGCCCCGCTCGTCCGCCTCCGCCGACTTCCACGCCGCCCTGGCGCCGGCGGGCTGCGCGCGGGCGCTGCGACTAGCGCGCGGTTGCCGGGCCTTGCGCTCCGTGGCCGCCCGACAGCCCTGGGCCCCTGACGGGTCCTGACGCCACCTCCCCCTGACCTGGCCGCCCCGCCCCCTTGCGTACGCGGGCGGCCGACACGCGCCGCGCCCCCGCGGCCGGAGGTTTCCATGCTCGACCAGCCCCAACACAAATACCGCCCCACCCTTCCCTTCACCCGCGACTACGGCGCGCGCACCTGGCCGTCGCGCCGGCCGACGGCGCCGCCGATCTGGATGAGCACCGACATGCGCGACGGCAACCAGGCCCTGATCGAGCCCATGGACGCGGCTCGCAAGCTGCGCTGCTTCGAACAACTGGTGGCCGTGGGGCTGAAGGAAATCGAAGTGGCCTTCCCCTCGGCCTCGGACACGGACTTCAACTTCGTGCGCAAGCTGATCGAGGAACACCGCATTCCCAAGGACGTGACCATCGAAGTGCTGACCCAGTCGCGTCCGGACCTCATCGAACGCACCTTCGAATCGCTGCGCGGCGTTCCCCGCGCCATCGTGCACCTGTACGCCCCCATCGCTCCGCAATGGCGCCGCATCGTGTTCGGCATGAGCAAGGCCGAAATCAAGGAGATCGCGCTGGCCGGCACGCGCCAGATCCGGGCGCTGGCGGATGCGCGCCCCGAGACGCAATGGATCTACGAATACTCCCCCGAGACCTTCAGCCTGGCCGAGCTGGAATTCTCGCTGGAGATGTGCGATGCGGTCAGCGCCGCCTGGGGCCCGACGCCCGAAAACAAGATGATCGTCAACC
Source organism: Achromobacter denitrificans NBRC 15125 (assembly GCF_001571365.1). Taxonomy (GTDB): domain Bacteria; phylum Pseudomonadota; class Gammaproteobacteria; order Burkholderiales; family Burkholderiaceae_B; genus Achromobacter; species Achromobacter denitrificans. The sequence goes on from NZ_BCTQ01000026.1 coordinate 47,980, forward strand.
TGCCGTCCACCGTGGAATGCACCCCGGCCAACGTCTACGCGGACCAGATCGAATGGATGCACCGCCACCTGGCGCGCCGCGACAGCATCGTCCTGAGCGTGCATCCGCACAATGACCGCGGCACGGCCGTAGCCTCGGCGGAGCTGGCGGTGCTGGCTGGCGCCGACCGCGTGGAGGGCTGCCTGTTCGGCAACGGCGAGCGCACCGGCAATGTGGACCTGGTGACGCTGGCCATGAACCTGGACCTGCACGGCATCCGCAGCGGCCTGGATTTTTCGGACATGGCGGCCGTGCGCGCCTGCATCGAGGCCTGCAACCAACTGCCGGTGGACGTGTTCCACCCTTATGCGTTCACCCACGCAACGCCAGCAGCGCCTCCTGCAGATGCCGCAGGCCCCGGCTCAACGGCTTATCCCGGCGCAGCACGATAGCCAGGCTGCGCGACAGGCGCGGCGCCAGCGGCCGGACCGCCAGCGCCGGGCGCGCGCCTGCGCCCGATACCGACAACCTGGGCAGCACCGCGCAGCCCAGGCCGGCGCCAACGATTTCCTTCATGGCTTCGGTGCTGCCCAGCTCCATGACGGGCTTGGCGGCCACGCCCGCGGCCTCGAACCAGTCGTCCACCAGCCGCCGGGTGCGGGCGCCGGGTTCGAACAGCACCAGCGGCAGCCGCGCCAACGCCTGCGGCGTGGCGGCGGCCGGAATGGACGCGGGATCCCGGGCCGGGAAGATCGCCACGAATTCGTCTTCCAGCACCGGCGTCACCTCGAACATGCGGCCCGGCGCCGGCAGCGTGACCAGCCCGATGTCCAGCGTGTTGTTCTCCAGCCCGCGCAGCATGTCCGACGTATTGCCGGTGCTGGCGACGATGTCCAGCGCCGGGAAGCGGCGCCGCAGGTCGGCCAGCAGCGGCGGCAGCAGATAGGTGCAGGCAGTGGCGCCGGTGCCCAGCCGGATGCGGCCGGATACCTGGGAGGCGTGCGCCGTCATGGCGAGTTCGGCCTGGGCCAGCGCGGCGTCGATGACGCGGACGTGCGCCAGCAGTTCCAGCCCGGCCGCGGTGGGGCCGGCGCGGCGGCCGACCCGTTCCACCAGCTTCAGCCCGAAGCGCCGTTCCAGCTGGCGGATCTGCAGGCTGACGGCGGGTTGCGTCACGCCGCTGCGTTCCGCGGCGGCGGAAAAACTGCCCAGTTCGGCCACCAGCGCAAAGGTGCGCAACTGATCCAGATTGAGACCCCGCATTGCATCAACCCAAAGTTTTACTTATGAAAATCATAATAAACCAAAGCTTTATTAATACATGGGCTTGCGCGACACTGAGCACTCGTCTTTCGCCACGCCCTTCCATGCCCTCCAACACCCCCTCCTTCCTCGTCCGCGACAGCGCGCCGGCCGACCTTCCCGCCATCAAGGCCATCTATGCCCACCACGTGCAGCACGGCACGGCCTCCTTCGAGCTGGAGCCGCCCTCCATCGAGGAAATGCGCCAGCGCCGCGCCGCCGTGCTGGAGAAGGACATGCCCTACCTGGTGGCCGAGATCGACGGCGAGATCGTGGGCTACGCCTACGTCACCCCCTACCGTCCGCGCCCGGCCTACCGGCACACGGTGGAGGATTCTGTCTACGTGAAGACGGGCCGCTCCGGGCTGGGCATCGGCGGCAGGCTGCTGGCCGAGCTGATCGCCCGCTGCACCGCCGCCGGCTGGCGGCAGATGCTGGCCGTGGTCGGCGACAGCCGCAACGCGGCATCGCTGGCGCTGCACGCCAGCCAGGGATTCCATGCCGCGGGCACGCTGCGGTCCGTGGGGCACAAGCATGGCGAATGGCGCGACACGGTGCTGATGCAGCGCGCGCTGGGCGAAGGCGACACCACGCCCCCCGTCCGGCCGTGATTCCGCCCCGCGCCATCGTCTGCCTGGGCCTGACCCAACTGGTCGGCTGGGGCGTGACCTTCTACCTGATCGGCGCCCTGGGACCGGCCATGGCGGCCGACCTGGGCTGGAACGCCGCCACCGTGTACGGCGGCTTCTCGGCCGCCATCGTGGTGATGGCCATGGTGTCGCCCCTGGCCGGCCTGGCGGTGGACCGATGGGGCGGGCACCGCGTGATGCCCGCCGGCGCCGTGGTGGCCGCGCTGGGCTGCGCGCTCCTGGCGGCCGCGCACGGCCTGGCCCTCTACTACCTGGCCTGGATCGCGCTGGGGATTGGCATGCGGCTATGCCTGTACGACGCGGCGTTCGCTTCCCTGGCGCGCGCGGCCGGCCCCACCGCGCGCCGGCCCATGTCCCAGATCACGCTGTTCGGCGGCCTGGCATCCACCGTGATGTGGCCGGTCGGCCATGCGCTGGCGGGCTGGCTGGGTTGGCGCGGCGCGGTGCTGGCCTACGGCGCCCTGGCGCTGTCCACGTTGCCGCTGTACCTGGCGCTGCCGCGCGAGCGCTACGCCGCCCCGGCCGGCGCCAAGGACAAGGCCGCCACGGGCCTGGCCCGCAGCCTGGGCGAGCGCCGCCTGGCGGGCGCGCTGTATGCCCTGATCGCCATGCTGACCAACTTCCTCGCGGCCGGCAACGCGGCGCATCTGATCTCGCTGCTTTCCGGCCTGGGGCTGGCCGCGGCGGCGGCCGTCAGCGTCGCCGCGCTGTGGGGCGTGGGCCAGTTCGCGGCGCGCCTGGCCGACGTGGCGCTGGGCTCGCGCCTGCACCCCCTCACTCTGACACTGGCGGTGGGAACGGTGCTGCCCCTGTGCTTCCTGCTGGCGCTGCTGTCCGGGGGCAATCTCTACGCCACCGCGGCCTATGCCCTGCTGTACGGGGCGTGCAACGGCCTGCTCACCATCACGCGCGGCACCTTGCCGCTGGCGCTCTTCGACTTCCGCAGCTACGGCACGCTGGTCGGCGCGCTGCTGATTCCCAGCTTCCTGCTGACGGCCACCGCGCCGGTGGCCTACGCCTATCTGGTGGAGAGCCACGGCGCGCGCGGCGCGATGGCGGTGTCGGTGGGCCTGGCGGCGGCCATCTGCGCGGCCGCGCTGGCGCTGCGCTGGACATTCATCGGGCGGGTGCGCGCGGCCTCCGCCTGACCCGCCGCCGCCCGGGCGCTCAACCTTCGGCGGCGGACGCGACCACCCATTTTTCCCAGCCGATCTTGCGCAGCTTGCAGGCCGGACATTCGCCGCAGCCATACCCCCAGTCGTGCCGCGCGCCACGTTCGCCCAGGTAGCAAGTGTGGCTTTCCTCGACGATGGTCTCGACCAGGGCATCGCCCCCCAGTTGATACGCCAGCGCCCAGGTTTCGGACTTGTCGATCCACATCAGCGGCGTCTCGATTGTGACCCGGGCGCCCAGGCCCAGGCCGAGCGCCACCTGCTGCGCCTTGATGGTGTCGTCGCGGCAGTCGGGATAGCCGGAAAAATCCGTTTCGCACATGCCGCCCACCAGCACGTCCAGCTGGCGGCGGTAGCCCAGGGCGGCGGCCAGGGTCAGGAACAGCAGGTTGCGGCCGGGCACGAAGGTGTTGGGCAGGCCGTTGGCCTGCATCTCGATGGCGCGGTCGCTAGTCATCGCCGTGTCGCCCACCTGGCCCAGCACCTTCAGGTCCAGCAGGTGATCTTCGCCCAGGCGTGGCGCCCAGTCCGGGAAATTCGCGCGGATGTCGCGCAACACGTTCAGGCGCGCGGACAGCTCGATGTGATGGCGCTGCCCGTAATCGAACGCCACGGTTTCCACATGGGCATACCGGTCCAGGGCCCAGGCCAGGCAGGTGGTGGAATCCTGGCCGCCCGAAAACAGCACGAGCGCGCGACGTTGATGGTTTTGCATAGAAGGGGGCTTTGGAAAAAATGAAGGGAAAAGGACTTCTTTTGGCGTAAACAGGCCCTTAGCGAACTTTAACGCAGCCCCGGCGCTTTCCCGTAAGGAAGGCTGCGTAAAATCGATCACGTTTCATTTCCGGTTTACCTGCAACGCCCCTTCCTCCACCCTTTGCCTCCAGCAGCCCGACGGATCCCCGCCAGATGAATGCCATGCGCCAGCAGTCCGATTCAGCAGAACCCTTGCGTCACGACATCCGGCTGTTAGGCCGATTACTGGGAACCGTCATCGAGGAGTGCGAAGGCAAGCGCGTCTTCGACACCATCGAAACCCTGCGCCGCACGGCCGTGAAGTTCCGCCGCGAAGGCAACGACGCCGACGGCAAACTGCTGGAGCAGCGCGTCAAGCGGCTGCAAGGCAGCGACCCGAACTCCGTCGCCCGCGCCTTCAGCTACTTCCTGCACCTCGCCAACATCGCCGAGGACCGCGACCAGAATCGCCGCCAGCGCGCCCGCGCCATCGCCGACGACGCTCCGGCGCGCGGCAGCCTGCGCGAAGCGGTGCAGGCGCTGGGCCGGCATGGCGTCGGCGTGGCGCGCATCCGCCGCCTGCTGGCCGACGCCTGCGTGATGCCCGTGCTGACGGCGCACCCCACCGAAGTGCAGCGCAAGAGCACGCTGGACGTGCACCGGGAAATCGCCGCCGGGCTGACCCAGCGCGACGGCCCCCTCACCCCGGAAGAACTGGCCGACCTGGACGCCTCGCTGCTGGGCCGCGTGGCCACCCTGTGGCAGACCCGCATGCTGCGCTACACGCGGCTCACGGTCGCCGACGAAATCGAGAACGCGCTGTCGTACTACCGCAGCACCTTCCTGCAGGTCATCCCGCGCCTGTACGGGGACCTGTCCAAGCTGCTGAACCGCGAATCCGCCAAGCCCTTCGCCGCCCCGCCCCCGCCGCTGGAACCGTTCCTGCGCATGGGCAGCTGGATCGGCGGCGACCGCGACGGCAACCCGAACGTGGACGCCGGCACGCTGGAACGCGCGTTGCTGCGCCAGGCCACGGTGCTGTTCGAGCACTATCTGCAGGAAGTGCACGCGCTGGGCGCGGAACTGTCCGTCACCACCTTGCTGATCGCGGTGGACGCCGAGCTGCTGGCGCTGGCCGAGGCCAGCGGCGACGATTCCCCGCACCGCCGCGACGAACCCTATCGCCGCGCCCTGGTCGGCGTGTACGCCCGCCTCGCGGCCACCGCGCAGCGCCTCACCGGCCAGGACCTGGCCCGGCGCAGCACCGTCGCCGCCGCCCCTTACGACACGCCGCAGGAATTCTCGGCCGATCTCGCCATCATCGCCGCGTCGCTGGCCGCGCACCATGGCTCGCCCATCGGCAAACTGCGCCTGGCCGGCCTGCAGCAGGCCGTGGAAGTCTTCGGCTTCCACCTCGCCACCGTCGACCTTCGCCAGAGCTCCGACGTGCACGAACGCGCCCTGGCCGAACTGTTCTCGCGCGCCGGCGTGCAGCATGAAGGCAAGCCGCTGGATTACCTGGCGCTGGACGAAGACCAGCGCGTGGCCTTGCTGCGGGCCGAACTATCGCAGGGGCGCCCCCTGGCCTCGCCCTGGATCGCCTACGACGAGGAAACCACGCGCGAACTGGCCGTGCTGCGCGCGGCCGCCGCCGGCCGGGCCCGCTACGGCAAGCAGGCCGTGCGCCAGACCATCGTGTCGCACACCGAAACGCTGAGCGACCTGCTGGAAGTCATGGTGCTGCAGAAGGAAGCCGGCCTGATCGCCCCCGCCGGCCAGGCCATCCTGCCCGAGGACGGCCTGATGGTGGTGCCGCTGTTCGAGACCATACCCGACCTGCAGCGCGGCGCCAGCATCATGGCGGCCTGGCTCGACCTGCCCGAGGTCCGCCAGCGCGTGAAGCAGGCGCAGAACGGCGCGCAGGAAGTCATGCTGGGCTATTCCGACAGCAACAAGGACGGCGGCTTCCTGACCTCCAACTGGTCGCTCTACCAGGCCGAGCGCGCGCTGGTCGACGTGTTCTCCGCGCGCGGCGTGCGCCTGCGCCTGTTCCACGGCCGCGGCGGCTCGGTGGGCCGCGGCGGAGGCTCCAGCTTCGACGCCATCCTGGCGCAGCCGCCGGGCACCGTGGCCGGCCAGATCCGCCTGACCGAGCAAGGCGAAGTCATCCAGAGCAAATACAAGGATGCGGAGGTCGGCCGCTGGCACCTGGAATTGCTGGTCGCCGCGACCCTGGAGTCCAGCCTGGCGCCGCGCGCCGAAGCCACCAGCGCCGAAGACGCGCACATGGCCCACCACGGCCCGGCCATGTCCTTCATGTCGGACACGGCGCAGCGCACCTACCGCGGCCTGGTATACGACACGCCCGGCTTCTCCGATTACTTCTTCGCCGCCACGCCGATCAGCGAAATCGCCGGCCTGAACATCGGTTCGCGCCCCGCCTCGCGCAAGAAGGGGCAGCGCATCGAAGACCTGCGCGCCATCCCCTGGGGCTTTTCCTGGGCGCAATGCCGCCTGATGCTGACGGGCTGGTACGGCATGGGATCGGCCATCGAGGCCTATCTGGAAACCGGCGCCCCGGACGCGCCGCGCTCGCGCCGCAGCCGCCTCGCGCAACTACGCGAAATGGCGCGCGACTGGCCGGCCTTCCGCACCCTGCTCTCCAACATGGAGATGGTGCTGGCCAAGTCCGACCTGGCGATCGCGGCGCGCTATGCGCAGCTGGTGCCGCAGCGCGGCCTGCGCGAGCGCATCTTCGGCGCCATCAGCGCCGAGCACGGCCGCACGCAAGCCATGCTCAAGCTGCTGACCCAGCGCGAGCTGCTGGCCGACAACCCCACCCTGCAAGCCTCGCTGCGCGAACGCTTCGCCTACATCGATCCGCTGAACTACCTGCAGATCGACCTGATCCGCCGCCACCGCGCCGCGCAGAAGCATCCCGAGGCCGAGATCGACAAGCGCGTGCAGCGCGCCATCCACCTGACCATCAACGGCATCGCGGCGGGGTTGCGCAACTCGGGCTGAGCCGTTGTATTGCGGGTGCCTTCCTGGCTCCCCGCGCCGGGCGACCGGCGCCGACGCCTGCCGCCGATGAGGCGGGGACGCCCCCCGGCGCGCGGCAGCGCCCGGGCCGACGCCCCCTGACGGCGTCCACCAGACGGACACCCAAAATTCGCCATTTGTCCGCCCCCCGCGACTTCTAGTACCATCTCTTCCAGAAATTCTATATCCGCACAAATGTTCGTATATAGAACAAAACGATTTTTCTGGCCTGGCGCACAGGAAGGCACACCGGAAGAGACAGAAAGCATCCTGGTTCCGCACGTGCCCGCCCGCAAGCCCGGCATGTCAGCACCGAGCGAACCATCATGGATACTCCCCTCAAGAATCTCGCCATCGTCGGCGCAGGCGCCATGGGCAGCGGCATCGCCGCGCTGTTCGCCTCGAAGGGATTGAACGTCGTCCTGATCGACCCGATGGAAGGCGCGCTGGAACGCGCGCTCCAGACGATAGGCCGCCAGCTGAACGTGTACGCCCCCGGGCGGGTCCAGGAAGCGATGCAGCGCATTCAGGTCGCGCCCGGGCTGGAAGCGGCCTGCAACAGCGACCTGGTGATCGAGGCCGTGCCGGAGAACCTGGAGCTCAAGCGCGGCATCTTCGCCAAGCTCGACTCCCTCTGCCCCGCGTCCACCCTCTTCGCCACCAATACCTCCGGCCTGTCCATCAACGCCATCGCCAGCGCGGTCGTGCGCCGCGACCGCTTCGTGGGCACCCACTTCTTCACCCCCGCCGACGTCATCCCGCTGGTGGAGGTCGTGCGCAACGACGACACCTCCGAGGACACCGTGGCGCGCGTGATGGCCACGCTGCGCTTCGCCGGCAAGCGGCCGGTGCTGGTGCGCCAGGACATCCCCGGCTTCATCGCCAACCGCATCCAGCACGCCCTGGCCCGCGAAGCCATCTCGCTGCTGGAGAAAGGCGTGGCCAGCGCCGAAGACATCGACGAAGTGGTCAAGTGGAGCCTGGGCATCCGCCTGGCCCTGTCCGGCCCGCTGGAACAGCGCGACATGAACGGCATCGACGTGCACTACGCGATCGCCAGCTACCTCTACAAAGACCTCGAAAACCGCACCGAACCCTCGGAGCTGCTGAAGAGCAAGGTCGAAAGCGGGCAGATCGGCGCCAAGAGCGGCCAGGGTTTCTATACCTGGAGCCCCGAGCGCCGCGAGCGCGTGCTGCGCGAAAAGAGCGCCGCGCTCGGCGAACTGGCCGCCTGGCTCAACGGCAAGGCCGGCGACTCCTGACGCAGCGTCCACAAGCATTCACTACATAAGGCGCGGGGCTTTCGGCCACCGCCGCCATCGGGCCACGAGCCCAACCACACAAAGAAAACCTATCGTCCCACCCGCCCCCGCCGAAACCCGGTGCCGGGCGGCGCAAGACACGAGAAAACTTAGCCTTACCGGAGTTTGTTGGAGGCACCATGAATAAACTGGCTTCATTCTTTACGGAGCTGATGCGCAAGTATCTGCCCGACCCCTTCGTCTTCGCGATCGCGCTGACCTTGCTTACCGTGCTGCTGGCCATGGGCGTCGAGGGCAAGGGCATCGGCGACATCACCCGCGCCTGGGGCAACGGCTTCTGGAGCCTGCTGGCCTTCACCACCCAGATGGCCGTGATCCTGGCGATGGGCTACGTGCTGGCCACCGCCCCCCTCACCGACCGCATGCTCAACCGCATCGTCAGCCACGTGCACAAGCCGCACACCGCCATCATCGTGGCGACCCTGGTCGGCGGCATCGGCAGCTACCTGAACTGGGGCTTCGGCCTGGTCATCGGCGGCATCGTCGCCAAGAAGCTGGCGCTGAAGGTCAAGGGCGTGCACTACCCGCTGATCATCGCCGCCGCCTACAGCGGCTTCACCATGTACGGCCTGGGCCTGTCGGCCAGCATCCCCGTGCTGGTGGCCACGCCCAACCACCCCACCGCCAAGCAGATGGGCACCATCCCGCTGTCGGAAACCATTTTCTCGGTGCCGATGCTGATCACCAGCCTGGTCATCATCATCACTCTGCCGCTGCTCAATGCCTGGCTGCACCCCAAGAAGGGCGAGAAAATCGTTGAAGTGGATCCGGCGATCGACCGCGACGCCTCGGCCGGCAATGCCGCCGAAGACCTGCTGGAGAAGGGCACGCTGGCCTCGCGCTTGAACAACAGCCGCCTCCTGAGCCTGCTGATCGGCGCGCTGGGCGTGGCCTACGTGGTCTTCCACTTCATGGACGGCGGCTCGCTGGACCTGAACCTGATCAACTTCATCATCCTGTTCCTGGGCATCATCCTGCTGGGCACCCCGGCCGCCTACGTGGCGAAGCTGACCGAAGGCATCAAGACGATCTCCGGGATCATCCTGCAATACCCCTTCTACGCCGGCATCATGGCCATCATGGCCGCCTCCGGCCTGGTCACCACGATCTCGAAAGTGTTCGTCGACGTGGCCACGCCCGAATCGCTGCCGTTCTGGGGCCTGATCAGTTCCTTCGTCATCAACTTCTTCGCGCCGTCCGCCGGCGGCCACTGGGTCATCCAGGGTCCGTTCATGATCGACGCCGCCAAGGAAATCGGCAGCGCGCTGAACCAGACCACCATGGCCGTCATGCTGGGCAACGCCTGGAACGACCTGGTGCAGCCTTTCTGGATCCTGCCGGCGCTGGCGCTCTCCAAGCTGAAGCTGCGCGACGTGATGGGCTATACCGTCATCATGATGCTGTGGGTCGGCGTGATCCACATCACCGCTGTGCTCCTGTGGGGCTATATGACGCATTGATGGGGCTCCCCCCCTACGCGCTTACGCGCGCCCCCCCAGGGGGGCGACACCTGCAGACCGGCGGAGCCGGATCTGGCGGTGTCCCGGCTTGGGAGAGGTCTAGGCGAGTATGGGATGGCGGTGTTCTAGTGAGCGGTTGACAGCCTGGAATAGGAATAGGGAATCGATATGAGCAAACCTACTGCGTATCTCGTGACCGGCGGCAGCGCCGGGATAGGGGCGGCGATCGTCCGCATGCTGCTGGAGGCGGGGCACAAGGTCGTCAACATCGACTACAAGCTGCCCGAGAATCCGCCGGCGGGGCTGGTTTCGTATCAAGCCGACCTGACCGACGAAGCGCGCACCAAGGAGGTCGCCGCCGAAGTGACCTCGGCCTACAACATCGTGGGCCTCGTGAACAATGCCGGGGCCACGCGCCCGGGCACGGCGGATACGGCCACGCTGGCGGACCTGGACTATGTGGTCAACCTGCACCTGCGCACCGCGCTGATCCTGGCCCAGGCGGCGCTGCCCGCCATGCGCGAAGCCGGCTTCGGCCGCATCGTGAACATGTCCTCGCGCGCGGCGCTGGGCAAGCCGGACCGCGTGGTGTATTCCGCCACCAAGGCCGGCCTGGTGGGCCTGACTCGCACGCTGGCCATGGAACTGGGCGGCGACGGCATCACCGTCAACGCCATCGGCCCCGGCCCGATCGCCACGGACCTCTTCATGAAGAGCAATCCCGCCGGCGCCCCGCAGACCGAACGCATCATCAACAGCATCGTGGTCAAGCGCCTGGGCACGCCGGAAGACGTGGCGCGCGCCGCGATGTTCTTCCTGTCCCCGGACAACGGCTTCGTCACCGGCCAGATGCTGTATGTCTGCGGCGGCACGACGCTGGGCGTCGCTCCGATCTGAGACACGCCATGCGCCTGCCGTCCGCCTCCGCCCTCCGGTTGCGCCGCTTACCGGCGCAGCAGGGCGTGGTTGATCTGGTCGGCGGCGCGGCGCAACGGCGGCAGGAATGTCGCCAGCATTTCCTCGCGCGAAAAGCGGTTGGCATGGCCGCTCACGTTCATCGCGGCGATGACGCGGCCGCTGCGGTCCATGATGGGCACCGCCACGGACTGCAGCCCCGGCTCCAGTTCCTGCGCGACGCAGGCGTAGCCGTCGGCCCGCACGCCGGCCAGCACGCGCTTGAGCTCGGCGATGCCCGTCACCGTGTGCGGCGTATAGGCCTTGATCTGGCTCATCGCCAGCACCCGGTCCAGTTCGTCGTCCGCCAGGCCGGCCAGCAGCACGCGGCCCATCGACGTCACCCAGGCCGGCAGGCGGCTGCCCACGGCCAGGTTGATCGTCATCACCTTGTGGGTGGACAGGCGCAGGATGTAGACGATGTCCGCGCCCTCCAGCACCGACACGGAACAGGATTCGCGCGTCTGCTCGGCCACCTCTTCCATGTACGGCAGCGCCAGGTTCCACAGCGGCGTGCCGGACAGATAGGCATAGCCCAGTTCCAGGATGCGCGGCGTCAGGGCGAATTTGCGGTCGTCGACGGTGACGTAGCCCAGGTGCTCCAGCGTCAGCAGGATGCGGCGCGCCCCGGCACGCGTAAGCCCGGTCACCGCGGCGACCTCGGACAGCGTCATCTGCGAGCGATCCGGGCCGAAGGCCCGGATCACGGACAGGCCGCGCGCGAAGGACTGCACGTAGCTGTCGCTGGGTTGCTGGGTTTCTTGCTCAGCCATCCGTATGCACCAAGAGAAAAAAGCTCGCCGACGGCGAGCCATCCGTTGCCGCCACGGCAACGCCAGACGATGGGAATCGGCCTGCGCCGCGCAGCCTTGACGCTGTCCGATCCCCATGAAACGATGTTCTTCAGCAGAACGGAATTTCTAGTGAAGAACAAATTATGACACGCCACCTATGAGCAAACATCATGATCTCTAAGCTTGTTGCAAGCGCGGCGGCCGCCCTGGCGGACGTACCCGACGGCGCCACCGTCATGATCGGCGGCTTCGGCACCGCCGGCCAGCCCATGGAACTGATCGACGCCCTGCTGGAGCAGGGCGCGAAGGACCTGGTCATCATCAACAACAACGCCGGCAACGGCACCACCGGCCTGGCCGCCCTTCTGGGCGCCAACCGCGTGCGCAAGATCATCTGCTCGTTCCCCCGCCAGGTGGACTCGCAGATCTTCGACGGCCTGTACCGCAGCGGCAAGATCGAACTGGAACTGGTGCCCCAGGGCAACCTGGCCGAGCGCATCCGCGCCGCCGGCGCCGGCATCGGCGCGTTCTTCTCGCCCACCGGCTACGGCACCCCGCTGGCCGACGGCAAGGAAACGCGCGAGATCAACGGCCGCCAGTACGTGCTGGAGTATCCGCTGCACGCCGACTACGCGCTCATCAAGGCCGAGCGCGGCGACCGCTGGGGCAACCTGGTCTACCGCAAGACGGCCCGCAACTTCGGGCCCATCATGGCCAGCGCCGCGCGCGTGGCCGTGGCGCAGGTGCGCGAAGTGGTCGAACTGGGCGAGCTGGACCCCGAAACCGTCGTCACCCCCGGCATCTTCGTGAAGCGCGTCGTGCAGATCGATGCCCAACCGGCCGCCAAGGAGCAGCAATGAGCACCAAACTGACCCGCGACCAGATCGCCGCCCGCGTCGCGCAGGACATCCCCGAAGGCGCCTACGTGAACCTCGGCATCGGCCTGCCCACCCTGGTCGCCAACCATCTTCCCGTCGACCGCGAAGTCATCCTCCATACCGAGAACGGCATGCTGGGCATGGGCCCGGCCCCGGCCAAGGGCCAGGAAGACTACGACCTGATCAACGCAGGCAAGCAGCCCGTGACCGAGCTGCCGGGCTGCTCGTTCTTCCATCACGCCGACTCGTTCGCGATGATGCGCGGCGGCCACCTGGACATCTGCGTGCTCGGCGCCTTCCAGGTGTCGCAGCACGGCGACCTGGCCAACTGGCACACCGGCGCGCCCGACGCCATCCCGGCCGTGGGCGGCGCGATGGACCTGGCCATCGGCGCGAAAGACGTATTCGTGATGATGGAACTGCAGACCCGCGAAGGCCAGAGCAAGCTGGTCGAGGCCTGCACCTATCCGCTGACCGGCGTGCGCTGCGTCTCGCGCGTGTACACCGACGTGGCCGTGTTCGACATCCGCGCCGACGGCGTGACGGTGATCGACATGTTCGGCGACACCACCGCCGACGAGTTGCTGCGCCTGACCGGCCTGCCGCTGAAGTTCGCCCGCTGATTTTTCATATCCCCGCGCTCCGGCACCGCCGGAGCGGCCTTACTGGAGAGAGTCATCATGTTGTTCATGGTTCAAATGCAGGTCAATCTTCCCGTCGACATGCCCGCCGACCGCGCCGATAAGCTCAAAGCGGACGAAAAGGCCCTGGCGCAGCAGCTGCAGCGCGACGGCAAGTGGAAGGAACTGTGGCGCGTCGTGGGCCGCTACGCCAACGTCAGCATCTTCGACGTGGAGAACAACGACGAGCTGCACGCGCTGCTGTCGTCCCTGCCGCTGTTCCCGTACATGGATATCGAGGTCACCGCGCTGGCGCGCCACCCCTCGGCGATCTGAGAGGAGCCCCGCATGCCCTACATTATCGAAACCTTCGACAAGCCCGATCACCAGGCCGTGCGCCAGCAGCACCGCGCCGCCCACCTGGAATTCCTGGACGCCAACAAGCAGCTGCTGCTGGCCTGCGGCGCCAAGCTGCAGGACGACGGCAAGGACGCTGGCGGCGGCCTGTACATCGTGGCCGTGGAAACGCGCGAGGCCGCGCAACAGTTCATCGACGCCGATCCGTTTTCCAAGGCCGACCTGTTCGACCGCGTGACCATCACGCGCTGGCGCAAAGCCTACGTCGACGGCGCCTGCTATCTGTAAACGCTTTCGCGGCCGCCTCCGGGCGGCCGTTGCCTTATCCCCGAGGAATTCCCCATGTCTTACGCCGATCTCAGCCAGGCCCGGCTGTTCTACGTCATCGATGGCCCCGCCGACGCGCCGGTACTCGTGCTCTCCAATTCGCTGGGCACCTGCTCCGACATGTGGGCCCGCCAGATCCCCGAACTGACCAAGCACTTCCGCGTGCTGCGCTACGACACCCGCGGCCATGGCAAATCGTCCGTGCCCGAAGGCGAATACAGCTTCGAGCAACTGGGCAACGACGTGGCCGAGCTGCTCGCGCACCTGGGCATCAAGCGCGCGCACTTCTGCGGCCTGTCCATGGGCGGCCCGACCGGCCTGTGGTTGGCGCTGGCGCGTCCCGAACTCGTAGGCAAGCTGATCCTGTGCAACACCGCCGCGCGCATCGGCTCGGCCGAAGGCTGGAGCGCCCGCATCGCCGCCGTGGCGGAACAGACCCTGGAGAACATGGCGCCCACGCTGGTGGAACGCTGGCTCACCGACGGCTACCGCGCCGCCGAGCCGGGCCTGACCCAGGTACTGATCGACATGCTGCGCCGCACGCCGGACGCCGGCTACTCGGGCAATTGCGCCGCGCTGCGCGACGCCGATTTCCGCGAACAGGTGGCCTCCATCTCGGCGCCCACCCTGGTCATCTCCAGCACGCACGACCTGGCCGCCACGCCCGCGCAAGGCCGCGAGCTGGCCGACGCCATCCCGGGCGCGCGCTATCTTGAATTGAACACCTCCCACATCTCGAACTGGGAGCAACCCGAAGCCTACACCCGCGCGGTCGTCGACTTCCTGACGGAGTAGGCATCATGCAGCGCTGGAAACACCGGCCCGAAGGCTCCAACTGGGGCGACTTCGGGCCCGACGACCAACTCGGCCGCCTGAATCTCATCACCGAAGAACAGGTCCTGAAAGGCGCGCGCGAAATCCGCGCCGGCAAGACCTTCTGCCTGTCGCTGCCGCTGGACCTGCCCGGCGGCAACGTGCTCAATCCGCGGCGCCATCCGCCGCAGCTGAGCCCCACCCGCCTGGCGGATACGCCCTACCTGAACTTCCCGCTGCGCAACGTCAATCCCGACGCGGTCGACGTACTGAGCGACGACCAGGTGCTGCTGTCCATGCAGTACTCCACGCAATGGGATGCGCTGGCGCACGTCGGCGCGCTGTTCGACGCCGATGGCGACGGCAAGCCCGAGCTGCGCTATTACAACGGCTTCCAGGCCGGCGTCGATGTCGTCGGCCCGGCCGACGGCGACCACACCGGCTGCGGCTGCAACAGCGGCGGCCCCTCGGCCGCGTTGAAACTGGGTGTCGAGAACCTGGCGCAGAAAGGCATGCAGGGACGCGGCGTGCTGGTGGACCTGTTCCGCCACTATGGCCCCGGCCGCACGCTGATCGGCCACGCGGAACTGATGCGCGTGCTGGACGCGGACGACATCCGCGTCGAAGCCGGCGACATGCTGGTGCTGCGCACCGGCTACGCCGAGGCGGTGGTCGCCATGAACGGCAAGCCCGACGCCGAAACGCTGCACACCTACGGCGCCGCGCTGGACGGCACCGACGACGCGCTGCTGCAATGGATCACGGACAGCGGCATCGCCGCCATCTGCGCCGACAACTACGCCGTGGAAGCCTACCCCGCGCGCGAGAAGACCGGCCCGCGCGCCATGCTGCCGCTGCATCACCATTGCCTGTTCAAGCTGGGCTTGCCCCTGGCCGAACTGTGGTACCTGAAGGACCTGGCCGAGTGGCTGCGCGCCAACGGCCGCCATCATTTCATGCTGACGGCGCCGCCGCTGCGCCTGCCGCACGCGATCGGCTCGCCGGTGACGCCGATCGCGACGGTCTAGGCGGCTGCGGCTTTCCCGCCCGGCGGGCGGGCCTCAGCCTTTCAGGCAGGTGCTCATGAAGGTCTTGCGCTGGTCGCCGGTCAGCTTCTGCTCGCCGGCCTTCGCATTGCAGTCCTTCATTTTCTGCTGCTGCGGCGTGAGCTGCTTGGCGGGCGAGGCTTCGCCCTTCAGGCAGCTGCTCATATAGGCCTTGCGCTCATCGCCCTTCTTGCCTTCCGCCGACTTGTTGCAGTCCGCCATGCGCTGCTGCTGCGGCGTGGGCGTCTTGGCGGGAGCGGCGGGCGTCTGGGCCAGGGCGGCCCCGGCGAAGCAGGCGGACAACAGGATGGCAGAGGCGAACTGGCTGGTACGGGAAAGCATGGTTCCTCCCTTGAGCGTCCGCGCGCCGGGAATCTGGCGCGATGGCGGGCCGCACGATCCGCCGGCCCAATCGCCGGCCCGGTCATCATCGAACAAACCGCGGCCCGCCGCAAGAGCCCCGAAAGTCAAGAATCGCCAAGGGCTGACGGCGCGCTGAAACGGCGCGCACCACGCCCGCGCCCGCCCGTTCATCCGTTTGACCTGTTGTGTCCTGCCCCGGAAAGGTGTGAGATAGGCGGGTCTGCCGCCCGTCGCGCCGGCTTCACCGGAGACCGCCATGAAATCCGCCCTCGCCGCTTGCGCCCTGCTGGCCGGCCTGTCCTGCGCCGCCTACGCGCAGGAACCCGTCTATGGCGTCACCCTGGGCAACGTCCAGGCGGTGCGCGACGTCAACCAGAACCTCTCGGCCATCACCGGACTGCTGGCCAACCAGTCCGCCCGCCCCATCACCGGCGTCCTGCTGACCTTCGTGCTGTACGACGAGCATGGTAAGGAAATCGGCCGGGTGCGCGACGACGTGCCCGGCCCCCTGGCGCCCGGGCAGATCAAGCAGGTCAGGGCCGTCACGCCCCTGCAATTCACCCGCGTCACCGCGCAGGACGTCAGCGCGCGCTAGGCCCGCCGATGGCCCCGCCAGGAGAAAAAACCCTCATTCCGTCAGGGTTTAGCGGGGGGGACGCCAGGGCAAGTATGGGAAAATCCGGTATGTCGACTCGATGAAAAGGGGCTTCCAAACGAAGCCCCTTGTTGCGTGCGTCGGCACTACGAGGAAGAAAAGATCATGTTTCCAAAAAGACTCACCGAAGGCTACCAATCATTCCTACAGGGCCGCTTCCACTCGGAAAGCAGCCGATACCAGAAGCTGGCCGAACTTGGACAGAGCCCGGAAATCCTGATCATCGGATGCTGCGACTCCCGCGTCTCGCCCGAAGTCATCTTCGATGCCGGCCCCGGCGAAATGTTCGTGATCCGCAACGTCGCGAACCTGGTGCCGCCCTGTGACCCCGACTCCGAATCCTCTTACCACGGCACCAGCGCCGCCATCGAATTCGCCGTCAACGGCCTGAACGTCAAGCACATCGTCGTGCTGGGCCACGCCTCCTGCGGCGGCATCCGTTCCTTCTTCGACGACGCCAAGCCGCTGTCCAAGGGCGATTTCATCGGCAAATGGATGTCGCAGATCGAGCCCGTGGCCGAACGGCTGGGCCCCGCCACCGGCGACCGCCAGGCCAATCTGAAGCGCCTCGAACTGGCCACGGTGGAACACAGCCTGAACAACCTGATGACGTTCCCGGCCATCCGCCAGCGCGTGGAAAACGGCGACCTGGAACTGCACGGCACCTACTTCGGCGTGGCCACCGGCGTGCTGTTCCTGCGCGACCCCAAGACCGGCGACTTCAACCCTTGCCTGGAAACCGGCATCGTCGGCTAGCCGCGGCCCGGCCGGCGCGGCCCTACACCCGGTAGGCCTGCGCCAGCCGCTCGTAGTTGTTCTTCAGGATGATGCCGGCATAGTAGACATGCTCGCGCATCAGGTCCTCGGCGCGGGCGCCGTCCCGGGCGATGATCGCGCTGACGATGCGATGGTGATCGTCGTGCGAACGCAGAATGATCCCGTGGTCCTCCCACAGGATGATCCGGTCCGACGCGTAGGGGATCGCCTGCGCCTGGGTGGCGAACCGCCGCACCCACGGATTGCCCGCGGCTTCCAGGATGCCGTTGTGCAGCGTGATGTTCACCTTCTGGTACGGCAGGTGGTCCTCGGGCAGCAGCTCGCCCTTGGCCAGGATCCGGTCGCCGTCGTCCAGGCAATTCTTCAGCACCGCCACCGCGTCATGCGACAGGCCGCGCAAGGCGGCCTGCCGGCAGGCCAGCCCTTCCAGCGCCGCCCGCACCTCGTAGGCCGCCACGATCTCCCCGATGTCATAGGCGCGCACGGTATACCCGCGCTTGGGCAGGTGTTCCAGCAGGCCCTCATTGCCCAGCGTCGCCAACGCGGCGCGCACCGGCGTGCGCGATACGCCGAGCTTCTCGGCCAGCGGGATTTCTTCCAGGCGCGCGCCGGGGCTGAACTTGCCATGCAGCACCCAGTCCCGCAGCGTATCGGTAACGTGTTGAGATAGCGTATCCATACCCTTATTGTATACATGAAGAATACTTGCGCCAGCGCTCGGGATTCTACATTCGCGTTCTCCCCAGTGCGATTGCCCTAGATCAAACGATCTTCAGGGTAAGCCCCTATACCTGGCACCCATCCATGTATACATAATCGCAAAAAATTATCGAGAGCGGCCATGCCATCCCCAAGGCTTGCGGCACGCCATCGAGGAGACAGCATGTCCAATGTATCCACGCCCGCCGGGTCCGGCGCGCTTTCCCGCCTGGCCCTCGTCACTGGAGGCGGCGGCGGCATCGGCGCCAAGGTCTGCCGGGAACTGGCGCTCGCGGGCTTTCGCGTCGTGGTGTCCGACCTGGACGCCGGCCGCGCCGGCCGTGTCGCCGAGGAACTCGGCCCGCCCCACGCAGCCCATGCCTTCGACGTCAGCGACGAAACCTCGGTCGAACGCGCCTTCGACGAGATCGAAACGCGGCACGGCCCCATCGCGGTGCTGGTCAGCGCCGCCGGCCTGCTGCTGTTCCAGCCCGATGGCGAACGCCCGCTGATCAAGGACACCACGCTGGATATCTGGGAACGCAGCTTCGCCGTCAACGCCCGCGGCGTTTTCCTGTGCGGACGCGCCTACCTGCGCCGGCGCGAAACCGCGCCGCTCGCGCACGGCCGCATCGTCACCTTCACCTCGGTGGCGGCGCAGCTGGGCGGGTATCGGTCCAGCGCCTCGTACATCTCGGCCAAGTCCGCCGTGCTGGGCCTGACCAAGGCCATGGCGCGCGAATCCGCGCACCTGGGCGTCACCGTCAACGGCATCGCGCCTGGCCTGATCGACACCGACATGCTGCGCAGCACCGTCACCAGCAGCGGCGCCCTCGCCGCGGCCGCGCAGGCCATTCCGCTCGGCCGCATCGGCACCGTGGACGACGTGGCCGCCGCCGTGCGCTTCCTGGCCTCCGAAGAAGCCGGATATATCACCGGCAGCGTCATCGACGTCAACGGCGGCTACCGCATGCAGTAGGGATTTCCGGCGGCCTGCCGCCACCGCAGCAAAGCGCCGCGCCGGCACAGGCGCGCATCCAGAAACGGGAGACAAAGCATGAATCAACGTAGTCGCTACGCGACGGCTGCCGCGCTATGCGCGTGGGCCCTGTCGACAGGCGCGCAAGCGCAGCAGGAGCCCGGCGTCACCGACAAGACCATCAGGATCGGCATGTTCGCACCGCTGTCCGGCAGCGGCATGGCCTATGGCTTCGACGTCGTGAACGCCGCCAAGATGTGGTACGCCAAGGTCAACAAGGAAGGCGGCGTGAACGGCCGGCAGATCGAGCTGGTCATCGAGGACGACCGCTGCAACGCCAACGACCTGGTCGCCGCCGTGAAGAAGCTGAACGAGCAGGACAAGGTGTTCCTGCTGAACGGCGGGTCCTGCTCGGCCGCCGTGGTCGCCTCGCGCGAATACGTCGAGCGCGAGAAAGTGCCGCTCGTCATGCTCAATGCCTCCGGCGACGGCGCGCTCTACCCCCCCTCCAAGTACATCTACGGCGCCTTCTCGATCTCGCAGCACGCGGTGGGCGGCTCGATGGTGCAGTTCGCGTCGGAACACCTGAAAGCCAAGAAGATCGGCTACATCAACCATGACGACGCCTACGGCGGCTGGAACCTGGAGGCCGCGCAATCGCAGGCCAAGCAACTGGGCGATCCGGTCCTGCAGGTGCAATCGGTGAACCCGAATATCACCGACGTCACCGCGCCGATGCTGAAGATCCGCGCCGCCAACCCGGACGTGCTGCTGCTGACCACCTATGCCCGCCCCGCCGCGCTCATCATCAAGAAGGCGCAGGAACTGGGCTGGAACAAGCCCATCGTGCTGGCGGTGAACGGCACGGCCGACCTGAAGCAGCTGGTGGAGAACGTGGGCAACAAAGACGCGTTCAAGAACGTCTACATCCAGGACGTGCTGTCCGACCTGCCCGGCGGGCCCAAGCTCACCTGGGTGTACGACATGTACAAGCAGTCCTACCCCGACCTGGCCGCCAAGCCCGGTCATCCCCAGTCGTACATGCCCTACGGCCTGCCGCCAGCGATGGCGGTGGTGAACGCGCTCAAGGCCGCCGGCCCGCAGCCCACGCGCGAGAAGGTGTTGCAGGCGCTGGAGACGATGAAGTTCGACTCCGAGGTCATGGCCGGCCCCATCGAGTTCGGCCCGGGCGACCGCGCCGCGCAGGAAGCCGCCATCTACATCAAGTTCGACGGCAGCAATATGTCGCTCGTTCCCGGCGCGTTCAAGAGCACCTGGCAGTACCAGCCCTAGGCCCGCGGCCAGAAACAGGCCTAGCCCGCGCGGCGGCGCAGCGCCGCGCGGGGGGCCGGAGACCATCATGAGCTTTGCCGATATCTGGTTGTTCCTGCAGCAGGGGGTGCTGTCGGGACTGGTGACGGGCAGCGTGTATGCGTTGCTGGCGGTCGCCGTCGTGATCATCTTCAAGACCACCGACGTGCCCAACTTCGCCCAGGGCGAAATCTTCATGGTGGGCGGCTACATCGCGCTGTTCCTCACGCTGGTGATGGGCTGGCCCTACCTGGCGGTGATCCCGGTCACGCTGGCCGCCGTCGCCCTCGTGTCGGGCCTGTTCCAGCGCGTCGTGATGGAACGCGTCATCGCCTCCAGGGGCGTGGGCGTGCAGATGGTGATCGCCACGCTGGGCCTGGCCTACGCGTTGAAAGGCATGGTCCGGCAGACGGGCCTGGGCGACACGCCGCGCTCGCTGCCGCCGCTGGCGCCCACCGACGCCGTCATCATCGGCGACGCGGTGCTGACCCAGCTGGACATGGTGATCTTCGCCGTGGCGGTGGGCGTCATGCTGCTGCTCTTCTTCATGTTCACCTATACCCGCGTCGGCCGCGCGATGCGCGCCGTCGGCATGAACCCCAAGGCGGCGCGCCTGGTGGGCGTGAACCTGGCGCGCATCCGCATGATGGTGTGGGCGCTGTCCGGCCTGATCTCGGCGGTGGCCGCCCTGCTCATCACGCCCAAGATCCTCATCACCCCGGACATCGGCCACATCGCCATCCTGGCCTACGCCGCCGCGATCGTGGGCGGCATCACCAGCCTGCCCGGCGCAGTGGTAGGCGGCTTCGTGATCGGCGTGGCCGAGAACCTGGTGGGGCTGTTCATCTCGACCAACGCCATCGTGGTCGCGCCGTTCGTCGCCATCATGGTGGTGCTGCTGCTGCGTCCCCAGGGCCTGCTGGGCGGAAAACTGCAGGTGAAGAAAGTATGAGCAACAAGATCGACCGCATTCTTCTCGCGCTGATGGCCGCCCTGCTCGTCGCCCTGCCCTTCACGGCCAGCGGCTACGTCATCTATGTCGTCAACCTGCTGATGGTGTTCGTGGTGCTGGCGCTGGGCCTGCACGTGGTCATCGGCGAGACCGGCCAGTTCGCGCTGTCGCACGCCGCGTTCTACGGCGTGGGCATCTACACCGCCGGCCTCATCAACAATCTGTGGCATCCGCCGTTCTTCCTCTCCATCGTCGCGGGCGGCCTGCTGGCGGCGGCGCTGGGCTACCTGATCGGCGCGCTGGCGCTGCGCATGCGCGACATCTACCTCGCGTTGTCGACCTTCGCCTTCGGCGAGGCCATGCAGTGGGTGTTCCTCAACTGGCAATCGGTCACCAACGGCTCGAACGGTTTCCGGATCTCGCCGGCCACGCTGTTCGGCTATGAACTGGCCTCGGACCTGAAAGCCTACCCCTTCGTCGTGCTGATTACCGCGCTGCTGCTGGCGGCCACCATCGCGCTGTCCCGCTCGCAACTCGGCTCGGCCTTCCGGGCCGTGCGCGAAAGCGAGGTGGCGGCGCAGGCCATGGGCGTGAACGTCAATGCCGTCAAGCGCACCGCCTTCACCATTTCGGCCGCCTATGCCGGCATCGCGGGCGGCATGTATACGACCTTCGCGTCGTTCATCCATCCCGAGAGCCTGGGGTTCCAGACCACCATCCTGATCCTGACGATGGTGGTCGTGGGCGGGATCGGCTCGGTGCGCGGCGCCATCGCCGGCGCAATCGTCTTCGGCCTGATCTCCGAACTCCTGCGCCAGGCCCTCTCGTTCCAGGAAATCATCTACGGCTTCATCCTGATGGGCTTCATGATGTTCGCCCCCAAGGGCCTGTTCGCCGGCCGCGCAGCGCGCCGCCGCGCCCCGCCTCCCGCCGCGCCGTCCCTGTCGCCGCGAAAGGCCGCGGGCGCCGCCAAACCGACGCAAAGGAGCGCGGCATGAGCGCCCATCCCTACCTGGACGTGCAGGGCCTGACCGTGAAATTCGGCGGCCTGACCGCCATCAATGGCCTGTCCATGCAAGTGGAGCGGGGCCGCATCCATGCGCTGATCGGCCCCAACGGCGCCGGCAAGTCCACCACCTTCAACTGCATCTCGCGCTATTACCGCCCGAGCAGCGGCAGCATCCGCTTCGACGGCGCCGACATCACGGCCATGCAGCCGCACGAAATGGCGGCCCTGGGCGTGGCGCGCACCTTCCAGAACCTGGAACTGTTCGGGGCGCTCAGCGTGCGCGAAAACGCCTTGCTCGGCACCTATGCGCACGGCGCCCGCGCCACGGGCAGGCTATTGCGGCCGGCGGCGGCCGAAGCGCGCGAGCGCGTGGAGCATCTGCTCGAACGCGTGGGCCTGGCCGACTTCCTGGACGTGCCCGCGTGCAGCCTGGACTTCGGCCGCCAGAAGATGCTGGAGCTGGCGCGCGCCCTGGCCATCTCGCCCAAGCTGTTGCTGCTGGACGAGCCCGCGGCCGGCCTGCGCAATCGCGAAATCGAAACACTGGACCGCCTGCTGACCGAACTGTGCGAACGCGACGGCATCACGGTGCTGCTGGTGGAGCACGTCATGCAGCTGGTGATGTCGATCTCCGACCGCATCACCGTCATGTCCTTCGGCGAAAAGATCGCCGAAGGCACGCCCGCGGAGGTGCGCAGCAATCCCCGCGTGATCGAAGCCTATCTGGGCAAGGGGGCCGCCGGTGGCTGACATTCTGCTTGAGGTCGATGCCGTATCGGCCGCCTACGGCAATATCCGCGCCCTGCAGGACGTGTCGCTCAAGGTTCCGCAAGGAGCCATCGTCGCGCTGCTGGGCGCCAACGGCGCGGGCAAGTCCACCACGCTCAACGTCGTCTCGCGCCTCGTCGGCGCCACCGCCGGCAGCGTGCGCTTCGACGGCGAACCCATCCACCGCCTGCCGGCCGACGCGGTCGTGGGCCGCGGCATCGTGCAGGTGCCGGAAGGCCGCGAGATCTTCCGCGAAATGAGCGTGCGCGAAAACCTGGAGATGGGCGCCTATCTGCGCCGCGACCGGGCCGCCGTCAAGCAGGACCTGGACATGGTCTGCGACATCTTTCCCCGCCTGCGCGAACGCTACGAACAGCGCGCCGCCACGCTCTCGGGCGGCGAACAGCAGATGTTGGCGACCGGCCGCGCCATGATGGCCCGTCCGCGGATGATCCTGCTGGACGAACCTTCGATGGGCTTGTCGCCGCTGGTGGTGGAACAGATTTTCGACATCGTGCTGCGCCTGAACCGCGAGCAAGGCATCACGATCCTGCTGGTGGAGCAGAACGTGAAGCTGGCGCTGTCCGTGTCCAGCTACGCCTACATCCTGGAAAACGGCGAAATCGCGCTGGAGGGAGCATCCTCCGCGCTCGCCAGCGACGAAGGCGTGCAGCGCGCCTATCTCGGCGCGTAGCGCCGCAAGGAAACGCCATGATTGCAATGCAAGGAAAACGGGTCCTCGTCACGGGTGCCGGACGCGGCCTGGGCGCCACCATCGCCCAGGGCTTCGCCCGGCAGGGCGCGCGGGTCATCGTCGCCGACGTGGACGGCACGCTGGCGGCCGCCTCCGCCCAGGCGATCCGCGACGCGGGCGGCCAGGCCTGGGATGCCGTGCTGGACGTGACCGACGCGGACGCAGTGCGGGCCTTTGCCGCCGAATGCGCGGTCCGCCACGGCGGCCTGGACGTCCTCGTCAACAACGCCGGCATCTCGGCGCGCGCGCCGTTCGACGACCCGCGCACGCCCGAAATCTGGGACCGCCTCATGCGGGTGAACCTGCAGGGCACCTTCAACGTCACCCACGCCTTCGTCGAACAGCTCAAGGCGAGCCGGGGCGCCATCGTCAACCTGTGCTCCATCGTGGCCTACGGCTGCAGCATCTCCACCGCGGGCTACGTGGTGTCCAAGGGCGGCGTGCGCTCGTTCACGGAGGTGCTGGCGCGCGACCTGGCGCCGCATGGCGTGCGCGTGAACGCGGTGGCGCCCGGCCTGATGGAAACCGAAATGACCGCCGGCCAGCGCGCGCAGGCCCACGGCACGGACTGGTACATGCAGCGGGCGCCCATGGCGCGCGCTGGCCGGGCCGACGAAATCGTCGGACCCGTGCTGTTCCTGGCCTCGGACATGGCCAGCTACGTCAATGGCGTGGTGCTGCCCGTCGACGGCGGCTACCTGGCCGTATAAGGAGAGAGCATGAATCTGGGCACGGCATTGGTTACGGGCGGGGCGAGCGGCATGGGGCTGGCGATCGTCGAGCGCCTCGCGCTCGACGGCTTTCGCGTCGTAATGGCGGACCGCAACGCGGAACTCGCGGAACGCGAATCCCGCCGGCTCCGCGAACAGGGGTTGGACGTCGCGCACCGCGTGGTCGACCTGACGGACGAGGGCGCTACGCGCGCGCTGGTCCGCGAGTTCACGCCGCTCAGCGCGCTGGTCAACAACGCCGGCGTCTTCGACGAACGCAAGTTCTTCGACGTCGACAGCGACGATTACCGCCGCGCCTTCGAGATCAACCTGCTGGCGGTGGCGACGCTGACACAGGAAGCCGCGCTCGGCATGGCCCCCGGCGCCAAGATCGTGAACATCGCGTCGCGCGCCTATCTGGGCGCGCGCAACCATCCCCACTATGTCGCCTCGAAGGCCGCGCTGGTGGGCTATACGCGCGCCAGCGCCATGGAACTGGCCCCGCGCGGCATCCTGGTCAACGCCGTCGCCCCCGGGCTCATCGACACGCCGCTGCTGCGCAACCTGACGCCCGAGCGCCTGGCCGCGCAGCTGGCCCTGCAGCCCACCGGCCGCGCCGGCCAGCCGGGCGACGTCGCCAATGCCGTGTCCTTCCTGGCCGCGCCGCACATGGACTTCATTACCGGCCAGGTCATCTTCGTGGACGGCGGCAAATCGTTGGGCGGATCGGGAGCGTAGGCCGGATGGACAGCATCGAATGGGACAGGGAAGTCGACGCGCTGGTCGTCGGCGCGGGCGCGGGCGGCATGACGGCGGCGCTGACCGCGCATGAAGAAGGACTGGACGTCCTGCTGGTGGAAAAAACCGGCCGCGTCGGGGGCTCGACGGCCATCTCGGGCGGCGCGCTATGGATCCCCCTGAACGCGCAGACCGAGGCCGCCGGCCACCCCGACAGTTTCGACCGGGTCTGGACCTACCTCGCGCAGACCGTGGGCGACGCGGCGTCCGACGACATGAAGCGCGCCTATCTGGAAGCCGGCCCGCGCATGATGGACTACCTGAGTTCGCGCGGCCTGTTGCAGGTGGCCGCGCGCACCGCCTCGCCCGACTACTACCCGGACCGCCCCGGCGCCGCGATGGGTGGGCGCTCGCTGGATCCGGTGGAATTCGACGGCCGCAAGCTGGGCCGCCGCTTCCGCGACCTGCGCGACCCCTTGAAAGAGTTCACCGTGCTGGGCGGCATGATGGTCAACATCACCGACGTGCGGCACCTGCTGCGCGCCACCCGCTCCTTCACCGCGTGGCGCCATGGCATGAAGCTGGTGCTGCGCCTTGCAGCCGACCGCGCGCGCGGCTATCACCGCGGCACCCGCCTGCTGCTGGGCAACGCCCTGGCCGCCCAGCTCTTCCATGGCCTGCTGACGCGCGGCGTCGAATACTGGCTGGATACGCCCGTCCAGCGCCTGGTCCGGGACGCCTCCGGCCGCGTCCTGGGCGCCACCGTCGCGTATGCCGGCAAGACGCTCAATATCCGCGCGCGGCGCGGCGTGGTAATGGCCACCGGCGGCTTTCCGTGGGACGCGGAACGGCGCGCCCGCGCCTATCCTCAGCCCACCGGGGATTGGTCCATGTCGCCCCAGGACAATACGGGCGACGGCATCCGCCTGTCGGAGCAGGCGGGCGCCGCGCTGGGCACGGGCTATGCCAGCCCGGCCTTCTGGGCGCCGGTGTCCATCCTGGAGTCTCCAGGCGGCCGGCGCCTGCGCTATCCGCACCTCGTATGGGACCGCGCCAAGCCCGGTCTCATCGCCGTGAACGGCGCCGGCGAGCGCTTCGTCAACGAGTCGACGTCCTACCATGAGTTCGTGCAGGCCATGTACCGCAGCCACGAGACCGTGCCCACCATTCCCGCCTTCCTGGTCTGCGACCAGCGCTTCATCGATACCTGGGGGTTGGGCCTGGCCCTGCCCGGCGGCCGGCCGCGCCAGCACCTGATCGACCAGGGCTACCTGATCCAGGCGCCCACGCTGGCCGCGCTTGCCGCCCGGCTCGGCGTGCCGGCGGAGGCCCTGCAGGCCACGGTGCGCCGCTACAACGCCCACGCGGCGCAAGGCCAGGACCCCGACTTCGGCAAGGGCGGCACGGCCTACAACCGCTACCTGGGCGATCCGGACCACCAGCCCAATCCCTGCCTGGCCCCGCTCGCGGACGAGGGCCGCTACTACGCGGTCAAGGTGTACGCGGGCGATATCGGCACCGCCTGCGGCATCGCGGCCAACGCGAACGCCCAGGCCCTGGACGCCGGCGGCCAGCCCATTCCGGGCCTGTACGTGGCCGGCAACGACATGCAGTCCGTCATGGGCGGCGCCTACCCCGCCCCCGGCATCACGCTGGGCCCGGCCCTCACTTTCGGGTGGGTGGCTGGACAACACCTGGCCCATGCTCAACACTGACGCTTT
The DNA here is from genome assembly GCF_001571365.1 of Achromobacter denitrificans NBRC 15125. Taxonomy (GTDB): domain Bacteria; phylum Pseudomonadota; class Gammaproteobacteria; order Burkholderiales; family Burkholderiaceae_B; genus Achromobacter; species Achromobacter denitrificans. The sequence continues at coordinate 74,867 of NZ_BCTQ01000026.1, forward strand.
CCACCGACAAGGATCCTCATGAAAATCTTCTACTCGCCCGCCTCGCCCTTCGTCCGCAAATGCATGGTCATCGCGCATGAGCTCGGCCTGGCCGAGCGCATCGAAAAGCTGCCCAGCGCCGCCGGCCCCGTGGCGCGCGACCAGACCATCATCCCCAGCAACCCGCTGGGCCAGGTGCCCACCTTCATCACCGACGACGGCCAGGCCCTGTTCGACAGCCGCGTGGTCTGCGAGTACCTGAACGACCTGGGCGGCGGCTCCCTGTTCCCCGCCGGCAAGACGCGCTGGCAGGTGCTGACCGAACAATCGATGGCCGACGGCATGCTGGGCGCGGCCCTGCTGGCCCGCTACGAAGCCGTGCTGCGCCCCGAAGGGCTGCGCTGGAACGATTGGGTCCAGGGCCAGCTGGGCAAGGTCCGCGACGGCCTGGCCCTGATCGAGAAGAATGCGGCCGCGCTGGACGGCCGCCTGGACATCGGCACCATCACCATCGGCTGCGCCCTCGGCTACCTGGATTTCCGCTTCCCCGAGTTGGACTGGCGCTCGGCCCACCCGGCCACCGCGGCCTGGTACGAAACCTTCAGCCAGCGCCCGTCGATGCAGGCCACCAAGCCCTGAGCGCGACAGCCTCAAGGCCAACAAGCCTCGGCCGCGGCCGGGGCTTTTCGTTGGCGGGCGCCCGGCGGCGGCCCGGCCGGGCCGCCGCCGCGGCCTTTCCTGTTACAGTGAACCTGTCACCCCGCTGGACCGGCCCTCCCACGGGTCGAACACGACAGGGAGCCCCGCATGAACGTTGCCGCGATCTCCGCCATTGCCCGCGTCGCCGCGCCCTACCCGGCGCGCATCCCGATGCTGGACGAAACCCGCCCCGCCTGGGAAACGCAATGGGCTGCCCGCAGCGCAGCGGCCCGACAAGCCGCGCGCGGCACGCCGGCCGCCTGGGAAGCCCAGCGCCTGGCCCGCGCCGGCCATGTCCCGCCGGCCCTCGCCGCCGGCGTTTCCGCCCCGCCTGTCTCCCGCGATGCCACCGGCGCAAGCACGCGGATCGCCACGCCCGCGCCGGACCTGGACGCCTTGCGCGACCAGTACGCCGACACGCGCATGCGCCGCGCCATCGCTGACTACGCGGCGCAGCCGGGCGCCGCCGCGCCAGGCGCCGGCAACCCGAACGACTGGGGCACGATAGAAGGGCTCGCGCCGCTGCAACCCTACCGGCTCGCCATGGGCAATCCGCAGGTGCAGGAATGGCAGGCCGCCGCGGCCGTCAAGGCTGCCGGCACAGCCATTCCCAAGGTCGCCAACATCGGGGCGACCGAGAACGCCACCGACAACGCGCGCTACCGGCCGGGCTTCGCGCCCTGAACGCTGCCGGCGGGCGCGACACCTGTCCCCGCCCGGCCCATCGGGAAAGAACAGTGCTTCCGCACGTCAGCGAAAAAAAGCCCCCGAACGTTGGCGCTATGTCCAACGTTCGGGGGCAGTCCTCGCAGGGGCTTTTTTCAGGCTCGCGCGATGCTTAATGGAAGAACTCGGCGATCATCGTCGCGCCCAGGAAGGTGCCGGCATTGGCCGCCAGCGACACCACCACGATCTTCCAGCCCAGCTTGCGGAAAGCCGGCAGGTCCTTCAGGATCGACAGGCCAGCCATGGCCAGGATCACGGTCGTGAACGGCAGGAAGTTCACCTTGCCGACCATTGCGATGATCTGGTCCGAATACGGCAGCACGCCGGGGCAGCCCGCCGTCATGGCGATCAGCGACAGCACGAACACGGCCGGCAGCTTGGGCACCACGCGCAGCACCAGGTCGGTGATGACGACCAGCAGGATAATGATGCCCATGCCCGGCAAGGCATCGGCGAACGACACGCCATAGCCCAGGCGGTTGCCCACCAGGGCGAACAGGCCGCACACGACATAGGCGGTCAGGCGGTCGCCGAAGCCCATCTTGGCGCTGTGGGCCGGCACGTCCTCGGACACGCTCTCCTCGACGGCCGCTTCGGCCTTGCCGCGCGAGTAGCGGCCCAGCACGGGTTCCAGCTTGCCGTACAGAAAGATAGTGGTCGGCAGCGAAATGAACAGGGTGAAGTACACGCCGACCACCGTGGTCAGCAGGTTGGCGGCGGCGGCCAGCGCGGCCACCTGGTGCGCGACCTCGGGCGTCTGCTGCGACGCGATCGCGCCCACGCCCGCGGCCATCATGCTGCCCGACCCCACGCCTGCGCCCATGGCGAGCGAACGCGGATCGAAGATGTTGAGGCTGGTGATGAAACCGGCCATCAGCGCCACGAACAGCGCGCCGATCACGGTACCGGTGATGTACTCGGCCATCACGCCCCGGCCTTCCGGCGAGTTCATGCCGTAGCGCTCGCCGATGATGGCGAGGCTGGGTTCGCGGCCCACCGAGAACGTGGCGCCGATGGCTTCGCGCTTGATGCCCAGGAGCAGCGCCAGCGGCAGGCCGATGGCCATCGTGCCGAAGAAGTGGCCGAACTCCTGGAACACCAGGGCCCAGCCGGCTTCGCGCACTTGCGGCAGGGCGCCGCCCACCATCAGGCCCAGCTTGGCCAGGAACGGCAGCAGCGCATACTGCAGATAGCCGCTGATGCGGGTCTGCATCGCGGTGTCGATGCCGGCGCCGGCGGGCAGGCGCTGGCCGAAGGCCGCCACGACCGCGCCGATGAAGATGGCCCACAGCATCGGCTGCAGGATGATCTTGCCCGGGCCCACCGTGAAGGTGACGCTGCCGATCGCTTCGGAAATGACCACCACCAGCAGAATGGCGGCAAGCATGCGGATGCGGCCGGACAACGGCATGGAAGGCAGGGCCAGACTGGCGCTGGCGTGAGACATCGGATTCCCCTGATGAACGTGAATAGTCGTCTTGGCGGCTGCCCGCGGGCCGGAAAGGCCGGCGGCGAACGCGGAAGGGCCGATTTTCGCCGGGGGGCCGACGTGCAAACCATGACAGGACAGGCGCATTAGCGTTGCGTAAAATGCAACGCAAATGCCCTTCCAGGGAAAATTTTGCACGATCCGGCCACGATTAAGGGTAAACCCTAGTAATCGCCTGTGGATCTCCCGCCGCAGTCCCGTCACGGAACCCCCGCCATGGACGAAAAACTGGACGCCCGACGCACCCATTACTTCATGCAGGTCATGAGCCGCGGCTCCGTGCGCGGCGCCGCCGAAGTGCTGGACATGGACCCCTCGGCCGTCAGCCGGGCCATCGCGGCCCTGGAACGCGATTGCGGCATGGCCCTGTTCGAGCGCCGCGGGCGCGGTGTGGTCCCCACCGACGCGGGCCATATCCTGGCCCGCTACGTCAAACGCCAGCAGAACATCCAGGAGAGCTTCTTCTCCGAGATCGACAGCCTGCGCAACGCCGAACGCGGCCACATCGACCTGGTGCTGGGCGAAGGCTTCGTCGAGATGATGTTCGACCAGGTGCTGCCCGGCTATTGGCGCAGCCATCCCGAGGTCACGCTGGACATCGACGTGGCCCGCACCTCCGAGATCGTGCAGCGCATCGTCGACGACCGCGCTTACATAGGGTTGGTGTTCCAGCCGCCCAACGACGCCCGCCTGCGCACCCACTACGCGCGGCCCGAACCGATCCGGGCCATCGTGCGCCAGGACCACCCGCTGACCCGCCTGCGCCGCCCCCTGCTGCTGACCGACCTCGCCGACTATCCCGGCGCCTCGATGCAGGAAGGCTTCGGGGTCCGCCAGCACATCCAGGCCGCCGAAATCAGCGAACAGGTGCGGCTGCGCAACGTGCTGACCACGTCCTCCTTCAAGGCGCTGTGGCAATTCGCCGCCGCCGGCATCGGCTACGCGCTGACGCCGCCCATCGCGGTGACGGCCGACATGCGCGCCCAGCGCCTGGCCAGCCTGCCGCTGGCCAACCCCATCCTCAACCAGGGCAGCCTGCAGGTCCTGAGCCGCGCCGGCCGGCACATCTCGCCCGCCGCGCGCGAACTGCTGGACCACATCGTGCGCGGCATCGGCGCCCCCGCCGCCCCGACCGCTGATACGGTCGAGTAAGGCGAATCTGCATCTGTTTTCCCGACAAGCCGCGGCCTACAGTGCCCGCATCCGCCACGACGCCAGGAGAATAAACATGCTCGGTTTCTTGCGCACGGTCAAATCCGTGCTGTGGGGATTCTTCGGCGTACGCCGCGGCAAGGGCTACGATGCCGACATCGCCAACAACAAACCGGCTCCGCTCATCCTGACCGGCCTGCTGATGGCGCTTTGCCTGGTCGTCATCCTGGTTTTGGTCGCCCGCTGGGCCGTGAACGCCGCGTTGTAAAACAGAGGCAGTAGATGCCGGGCGTGCGCTCAAGGGGCAGATCGCCTACTGGGCGCCAAGCTTCGCAAAAACAGCCGCCCGAAAGCGAGGCAACGGTTTCCACAACAGATCGCTTGTTGTAAACAACCTCCGCAAAAATAGCCGGCCCGCCGCCGGGCCGCCCCAAGGCGGGCCAGCCCCCTTGGGGGCAGCAAGCGAGCGCAGCGTGGGGGCCTAATTACTTTATTACCAGAATGACTTAGACGGTCGCGGCGGCTGCCTGTTACGGTTATGAATCCCCTCCCTGGCGCTTTGCGCCTAGCGACCGCAGGGGCTTCAGACCGAGAAGACTTCAAGGGCAGTGACATGTACGTGTATGACCCCGTCGACCAGCAGCTCGTCGAGCAGCGCGTGGCGCAGTTCGCCGACCAGACCCGCCGCTTTCTCGACGGCCAGCTGACCGAAGACGAATTCCGCGTTCTGCGGTTGCAGAATGGCCTGTATATCCAGCGCCATGCGCCGATGCTGCGCGTGGCCATCCCGTACGGCATGCTGGCCTCCCGCCAGCTGCGCACGCTGGCGCACATCGCGCGCAAGTGGGATCGCGGCTACGGCCATTTCAGCACCCGCCAGAACATCCAGTTCAACTGGCCCAAGCTCGAAAACGTGCCGGACATCCTGGCGGAGCTGGCCACGGTCCAGATGCACGCCATCCAGACCAGCGGCAACTGCATCCGCAACACCACCACCGACCACTTCGCCGGCGTCGCGCCGGACGAGCTCGTGGATCCGCTGATCTGGTGCGAGATCATCCGCCAGTGGTCCACGCTGCATCCCGAATTCGCGTTCCTGCCCCGCAAGTTCAAGATCGCCGTCAGCGGCGCCGTGCAGGACCGCGCCGCGGTCGGCGTGCACGACATCGGCCTGCAGGCGGTGGAGCGCGACGGCAAGCTGGGCTTCCGCGTCTGGGTGGGCGGCGGCCTGGGCCGCACGCCCATCGTGGGCAAGCTGATCAACCCCTTCGTCGAATGGCAGGACCTGCTGACCTATCTGCAGGCCGCGCTGCGGGTCTACAACCTGCATGGCCGCCGCGACAACAAGTACAAGGCGCGCATCAAGATCCTGGTGAAGGACCTGACGCCGGAAGTCTACGCGCAACAGGTCGACGAACAGTGGCAGCTCATCAAGGGCGGGCCCGACACCATCACCCAGGAATTCGTGGACACCATCAAGGCCCGCTTCGTCTGGCCGCAGTACGATGCCGCGGCCGCGCAGGACGCGGACAATACCGCCGCGCTGGCCGCCGCCGACCCGCGCTTCGCCCGCTGGCTGCGCACTAACGTGCATCCGCACAAGGTGCCGGGCTACGCCGCCGTCACCGTGTCGCTCAAGGCCACCGGCGTGCCGCCGGGCGACGTCACCGCCGACCAGATGGACGCGGTGGCCGACCTGGCCGACAACTACGGCTTCGGCGAATTGCGCGTCTCGCACGAGCAGAACCTGATCCTGGCCGACGTCCGCCGCGCGCGCCTGCACGACCTCTGGACCGCGCTGGAAGGCCTGAACCTGGCGACGCCCAACATCGGCCTGCTGACCAACATCATCGCCTGTCCGGGCGGAGACTTCTGCGCGCTGGCCAATGCCGTCTCCATTCCCGTGGCCGAAGCCATCCAGCGCCAGTTCGACAACCTCGACTACCTGTTCGAGATCGGCGAACTGGACCTGAACATCTCGGGCTGCATCAATTCCTGCGGCCATCACCACGTCGGCCACATTGGCATCCTGGGCGTCGACAAGGCCGGCGAGGAGTGGTACCAGGTCACGATCGGCGGCCGCCAGAACGGCGCGGCCAAGCCCCTGCCCGACATCGAATCGACGCGCGGCGGCGGCGCCGCGATCGGCCGCATCATCGGCCCCTCGTTCGCGCGCGAACAGGTCGCCGGCGTGGTCGACCGCCTGATCCGCACCTACCTGGGCCTGCGCGACAGCGAGGAAGAGCGCTTCATCGACGTGGTGGACCGCGTCGGCATCGACCCCTTCAAGCAGGACGTCTATTCGGACCCCGCCTTCGCCAAACCCACGCAGACCGCGGAGCCCGCCCATGCCTGACATCTACGCCCACGACGCCCCCGGCCCCCACCTGATCCGCGGGGGCCGGCTGGAAGCCGACGCGTCGCGCCTCTTCACGCCCGAGCCCGAAGTGGCCGCGGAAGGCCAGGTACCCGGCGACGAGCCGGGCTGGATCGTGCCGCTGTCCACCTGGAAGACCTCGCACGCCACGCTGCGCCGCCATCGCCACCCCGTCGCGATCCTGCTGGAGCCCGACGCCGACCTGCGCGACTTGGCCAATGCGGATGGCGCGCTGGATCCCGCCGGCATCGCCTTCATCGCCGTGGACTTCCCGGTCTACACCGACGGCCGCGGCTACTCGCTCGCGCAGCTGCTACGCACGCGCTACGGCTGGCAGGGCGAGCTGCGCGCGGTCGGCGACGTGATGATCGACACCATCCACTACCAGGCGCGCGTCGGCTTCGACAGCTTCCTGGTCAAGCCCGGGCATGATCCGCACAAGGCCCTGGAGGCCTTCAAGACGTTCACGGTGCACTACCAGAAAACCTACCGCGCGCCGGTGCCGGCGGCCGCCTAATCCGGCTCCCGCCAGAACATGGGAACGGGCGCCAGCTGCGCCCGGATCAAGTCGGCGATGCTGCGCTGGCGCGGCGCCTGCATGCGGCTGATCAGGCTGGACACGCTGACGGCCAGGCGCGGATAGCCTTCGGCATCGCATAGCGCCACCCCCACCCCCAGCACCCCCGGCACCGCGGCGTTGCCCACCACGGACCAGCCGCGCCCCCGTGTGTTCTCCACCAGGCGGCGCATCTGGGCCACCGTCATGCCTCCGTAGGCGCGCAGCGCCTGCTCGTTCTGCGCCATCACTTCCTCGGCTTCGTCCGGCGGCAACGCCGCCAGCAGCGCCAGCCCGGCCGCGCCCACGCCCAGCGGCTGGCGATGCCCCACCGTCACCGCCAGCACCTGCACGGGGTAGTTCCCCACTTCCCGGTGCAGGCATAGCGAATCGTTCCCCGCCCGGCAGATGAGGAAGGCCGAATCGCCGCTCACGTCGCTGATCTGGCGCAGCACCGGCCGCAGGCCGCGCACCGCCTGGGCATGCGGATCGCCGGCCATCATCACGCCCAGCTCCGCCACCCGCCAGCGCGGCGCCTCCGATTCGCGCAGCGCGTAGCCCTCCTGCACCAGCACGTCCAGGTAGCGATAGACCGTGGACCGCTGCATGCCCGCCGCGCGGGCGATGTCGACGACGTGCATCCCCGCCGCGCCGGCCTGGCGCAACACCCCCAGCACGCGCAGCCCGCGGCGCAATACCCGCGGCCCCGCCCCTTCCGATTCAGGCTTGTTCAATTTTTGGACACGTTGCATTGATGAGGGCTCTATCAAAGCCCAATATGAATCCGGGCAGACGAAGAGCTGTCCAAATATTAGACAAAACAGGACGGAGACAACAATGAAGACTTTCAGCAAGCGGTGGGCCCGGGCGGCGGCCCTGGCCACGGTCCTCGCGACCCCTGCCCTGGCGGCCAAACCCTATCCGGAGCGTCCCGTGACGCTGGTCGTCGGCTATGCCGCCGGCGGCGCCACCGACATCGTCGCGCGGTTGGTGGCGAAGTCGCTGTCGGAAGAACTGGGCCAGACCTTCGTGGTCGAGAACAAGACGGGCGCCAATAGCAACATCGGCGCGGAAATCGTCTCGCGCGCGGCGCCGGACGGCTATACGCTGTACGTGGGCTCGATCGCCAACACGATCAACCGCACGCTCTACAGCCAGCTCAACTACGACTTCGTGAAGGGGTTCGAGCCCGTCGGGCTGCTGGCGACCATTCCGAACATCCTGGTGGTCAATCCCAAGCTGCCGGTCAAGACGGTGCAGGAATACATCGCCTACGCGAAGAAGAATCCTGGCAAGCTGACCTGCGCCTCGTCCGGCAGCGGTTCCTCCATCCACCTGTCGTGCGAACTGTTCAAGATGCAGACCGGCACCGACATCCTGCACGTGCCCTACCGCGGCAGCGGCCCGGCCGTGGCCGACCTGCTGGGCGGCCAGGTGGACTCCATGTTCGACAACCTGCCCTCCTCCCTGCCGCACGTGCAGGCCGGCAAGCTGCGCGCCATCGGCGTGACCTCGCCCCAGCGCCTGGATGCCGTTCCCGATACGCCCACGCTGGCGGAGTCCGGCCTGCCCGGCTTCGACGTGGAATCCTGGTTCGGCCTGGTGGCGCCCGCGGGCACCCCCAAACCGGTCATCGACCGCCTCAACCAGGCCCTGAACAAGGCGCTGGCCAGCCCGGCGCTGCAGGCCTCGTACAAGCAATCCGGCTTCTACGCCCCGCAACCGCCCAACTCGCCCGAATCGTTCGGCAAGAAGATCGCCAGCGAGATCGACAAATGGGGCGCAGTCGTCAAGAACGCCAACCTCAAAGCCAACTAGATCCTGTCCACGCTTAAAGGAGCACAGGTGTACCCGATCGATTTCTTCTTCCGCGCCGCCGAGCAGCATCCCGACCGGATCGCGCTGGACGGCCCCGAGGGCCAGGTCACGTACGCGCGGCTGGCCGCCGACACGCGCGCGCTGGCCGCGGCGCTGCAAGACCTGGACCCCGCGCCGCAGACGCGCGTGGCCATCTGCGCCGGCAACTCGGCGCGGCACATCCTGGCGCTGCTGGCCGTGCTGGCCAGCGGCAAGGTGTGGGTGCCTCTGAACTACCGCAGCACCGAGCGCGAGATCGGGCGCATCCTGGACGCCACGGAGCCGTCCATCGTCATCGTCGACGGCGCGGGCGCGCCGCTGGCCCCCGAATCCGGGGCGCCGGCGAGCCGGCGGCACATCCACCTGGACGACGCCTCGGCCCCGCTGGCCCTGGACGCGCTGCTGGCCCGCCATGCCGGCACCGCGCCGCGGCGCCATGCCCTGCCGCGCGACGCCACCCAGGCCATCAAGTTCACCGGCGGCACCACCGGGCTGCCCAAGGGCGTGATGCAGCCCTACCATGCCTGGAACGCCGGCATCATCAACCAGATCGCCAGCTGGGAGCTCACGCAGGACGACCGCTACGTCGTCGCCGCGCCCATCACGCACGGCACCGGCACCTATCTGCTGCCGGTGCTGGCCCGCGGCGGCGCCCATCTGCTGCTCGACGCCGTCAATCCGGCCAGCATCACGGCCGCCTTCCGCGAACGCGGCGGCACGCTGAGCTTCATGCCGCCCACGCTGATCTACATGATCATGGCGCAGCCCGGCGTCTCGCGCGCCGACTTTCCGCGCCTGCGCAACCTGATCTACGGCGGCGCCCCCATGCCCGTGGAGAAGATCGACAAGGCGCGCGCCTTCTTCGGCCCGGTGCTGGGCACCACCTACGGGCAGACCGAAGCGCCGCAGATCGTCACCGTGCTACGCCCCGCCGACCTCGAAGCGCCGGAGAACCGCGCCGCGGTCGGACGCGTCACCTGGCTGTCCGACCTGGCCATCATGGGCCCGGACGGCGCGCTGCTGCCCCGCGGCGAGATCGGCGAGGTGGTCGTGCAGGGCGACCTGGTGATGTCGGGCTACTGGCGGCTGCCGGAAAAAACCGCCGAGACGATCGTGGACGGCTGGCTGCACACTGGCGACACGGGGCTGGTCGACGCGCGCGGCTATCTGTTCCTGAAGGACCGCTTGCGCGACGTGATCATCACCGGCGGCTTCAACATCTATCCCGTGGACGTCGAGAATGCCCTGTCCGCGCATCCCGCCGTGTACGAATGCTCGGTCTTCGGGCTGCCCGACGAAAAATGGGGCGAGGCCGTGCACGCCGCCGTCCAGTTCCATCCCGGCGCGAGCGCCGGCGAAGACGAGCTCAAGGCGCACGTGCGCGGCCTGCTCGGCCCCGTCGCCACGCCCAAGCAATTCCACATCCACGACAGCCTGCCGCGCTCCAGCGTGGGCAAGGTATTGAAGAACGCCGTGCGCGACGCGGCTCAGAAGGAAACACCATGAAAACGCCCGAAACCCGCCTCTGCGCCCATCACCTCACCGGCATGTCGTACCGCGACGTGGACCTGGTCGAGGACCTGATCGGCAAGAAGACCTTCACCGAAGTCATGATCATGCAGATCCTGGGCCGCGAGGCGCGCCCCGTCGACCTGCGCATCGTCGACGCGGTGCTCGTCACCCTGATGGAGCACGGCATGACGCCCAGCGCCATCGCCACCCGCCTGATCTACATGAGCGCGCCGGAGAACCTGCAGGGCGCGGTCGCCTCGGGCCTGATGGCGGTGGGCAGCCAGTTCGTGGGCACCATGGAAAACTGCTCGCGCCTGCTGGACCGCATCCGCCAGGCGACGGACGAGGAGGCCGAGGCGCTGGCGATCGCCCGCGAATTCCGCGCATCGCGCCAGGCCCTGCCCGGCTTCGGCCATCACCTGCACAAGCCCGACGACCCGCGCTCGATCAAGCTGCTGGCGCTGGCCGAAGCCGAGCCGGAGCTGAAGGGCGATTCGATCAAGGCGCTGCGGCTGCTGGCGTCGGCGATCGACGCGACCTACGGCAGACACATCACCATCAACGCCACCGGCGCCGTGGCGGCGCTGCTGAGCGAGATCGGCGTGCCCACCGACCTGATGCGCGGCTTCGCCGTAATCTCGCGCGCGGCCGGCCTGGTGTCCCACGTGGCGGAAGAACAGCAAAGCCCGTCCGGCCGCTACATCTGGGAAACCATCGATCACGCCATCCCCTACGTGGGCGCGGGCAAGTCGCGCCAGGACGACGGCCAGTCATGACGGCCGGCCACGAACCCCGGCTGGCGGGCAAGGTCGTGCTGGTGGCCGGGGCCGGCTCCTCGGCCGCCGGCTGGAGCATCGGCAAGGCCAGCTGCGTGACGATGGCGCGCCAAGGCGCCGCCATCGTCGCGCTGGACTCCCAACGGGAAGCCGCCGAGGACGCGGCTCATGAAGTCGAAAAGGCCGGCGGCAGCGCCCTGCCCGTGCAGGCGGACGTGGCCGATCCCGCGGCCATGCAGGCCGCGGTGGACGCCGCCCTGCGCCGCTACGGACGCATCGACGTGCTGCAGGCGAATGCCGGCATCGGCAAGGTGGGCGGCCCGGAGGACATCTCGCTGGAAGACTGGGACCGCATCCAGCAGGTGAACGTGTCCAGCCTGCTCATCGCCACGCGGCTGCTGGCGCCGCTCATGCGCGAACAGGGCGGCGGGGCCATCGTGACCGTGTCGTCCGTGGCCGGCATCCGCTACACCGGTTATCCGCACCTGGCATACAGCGTGAGCAAGGCGGCCGTAATCCACTTCGCGCGCATGGCCGCACAGCAATACGCCGCCGACCGCATCCGCGTGAACACGGTGATTCCCGGCCTGATCGACACGCCGCGCGTGGCGAAGAACGTCGCGCGCATGTTCGATGCCGATGCCCGGGCCGCCAGCGCGGCGCGCGACCGGCAGGTGCCGATGGGCCGCATGGGCACGCCTTGGGAAGTGGCGAACGCCGTGGCGTTCCTGGCCTCGGACGAGGCGTCCTACATCACGGGCACGGAGTTGCTCGTGGATGGCGGGCTGACGGGGAAATATGCGTGATGGGTTTCGCGCGTTTGATGCGGGAGTTCTTGCGAGCGCGGTCTTGCGCTGCCCCCTCCTACTTCATGCCTTCCCAGTGCGGGCCGGGCACCACGATATCGAAGAGCTCCAGCACGCGCGCCACGGTGTGGTCCACCATCTCATCGATGGAGGCCGGGCGGTGGTAGAACGCCGGCAGCGGCGGAAACACGATGCCGCCCATTTCGGTCACGGCCGTCATGTTGCGCAGGTGCGCCAGGTTGAAAGGCGTTTCGCGCACCATCAGGACCAGGCGCCTGCGTTCCTTGAGGGTTACGTCGGCGGCGCGGGTGATCAGGTTGTCCGAAAGGCCGTGCGCCACGGCCGCCAGCGTGCGCATGGAGCACGGCACGATCACCATGCCGGCGGTCTGGAACGCGCCGCTGGCGAGGGTGGCGCCCACGTCGCGCACGCTGTGCACGTGATCCGCCAGCGCGTAGACATCATGGCGGCTGACGTCCAGCTCGTGCTTGATGTTCAGCACGCCGGACGCCGACACCACCAGATGCGTCTCCACATCGTCCACGCCGCGCAGCGCTTGCAGCATGCGCACCGCGTAGAGCGCCCCGGTGGCGCCCGTGATGCCGATGACCAGTCGCCGCATGGACCGCTCAGGCCATGGCGCCGGATTGTTCCAGCAGGGTCTTCAGTTCGCCGGAGTCATTCATCTCGTTCATGATGTCCGAGCCGCCGATGAACTCGCCGCCCACGTACAGCTGCGGGATGGTGGGCCAGTTGGAGAATTCCTTGATGCCCTGGCGGACTTCGTCGTCCTCCAGCACATTGACGGTGACCAGCTTCTTCACGCCACAGCCCTTCAGGATCTGGATGGCCTTGCCGGAAAAGCCGCATTGCGGGAACTGGGCGGTGCCCTTCATGAACAGCACGACGGGGTGCTGGGTCACGGTTTCGCGGATGAATTCTTGAACGTCGCTCATGGTGGTCTCTCGGACAGGCGTAGGGAATACGCCAATTATAGGTACAGCGGCAAAAAGCGCCCCGGATACCCCGGGCCGCGCTCCGGGAATCGGCCTGCGGGCCCCTCAACATGGTGTCTGACACCCGCGGGAGCCCCCTCAGCCTGCGCCGGCGTCCCCGGGGGGGGGGCAGACACCCGGGACGGACGCGGGCCCCTCGCTGGCGCCCGGCGCTCCCCCGGGAAGCCGGCCGCCGGAGATCCGCTCGATGCCGGCCAGGTCCCGCCGGCTGTGGACGCCGTCGAACCCGGCTTGCGCCAGCAGGTCGCGCACCGCCTCGGCCTGGTCCCAGCCGTGCTCCATCCACAGGGCGCCGCCCCGCTTCAGGTGGCGGCCCGCGCCCCGCGCGATGCGGGCCAGGTCTTCCAGCCCGCCCGCGCCGTCGGTCAGCGCGCCGCGTGGCTCGAAGCGCACGTCGCCCTGGTCCAGGTGCGGATCGTCGCAGGCCACATAGGGCGGGTTGGACACGATCAGGTCGAAGCCCTCGCCCGCGGGCACGGCTTCGTACCAACTGCCCTCGACCAGGCGGACGGAGGCCGCCAGATCCCAGGCGTTGGCGGCCGCCACGGCCAGCGCGGCGGCGCTGACGTCGGAAGCCATCACCCGCGCATCGCGGCGCGCCAGGGCGATGGAAATCGCGATCGCCCCGCTGCCCGTGCCCAGGTCCAGCACTGCGGGCGCGGCCAGGCCCGCCAGGCATTCCAGCGCGGTCTCGACCAGCACCTCGGTATCCGGGCGCGGGATCAGCACGTCGGGCGTGACGCGAAAGCGGTGCCCCATGAACTCGCGATGGCCCAGCAGATAGGCCATGGGTTCGCCCGACAGGCGCCGCTGCGCCAGCGATTCGTAGGCGGCGGCCACCTCGGGCAGCAGCGGGTCGGTGTCATGCGCCAGCAGCCAGGCGCGCGGCTTGCCCAGCACGTGCTCCAGCAGCATGCGCACTTCCAGCCGGGGCAGGCGCGCGTCGAGCAGCAAGGTCTTGAGCTGGGGCGGCGTCATGGCGCAAGCCCGTTCAAATGTCGTCGCCCAGGGCCGCCAGCTGCTCGGCCTGGTGCTCGGCGATCAGCGCGCCGGTCAATTCCTCAAGGTCGCCTTCCATGATCTGCTGCAGCTTGTACAGCGTCAGGTTGATGCGGTGGTCGGTCACGCGGCCCTGCGGGAAGTTGTAGGTGCGGATGCGCTCGGAGCGGTCGCCCGAGCCGATCAGGCTCTTGCGCTCGGCCGCTTCCTTGCTCTGCCGCTCGCGGATTTCCTTGTCTTTCAGGCGCGCGGCCAGCACCTGCATGGCCTTGTCCTTGTTGCGGTGCTGGGAACGGTCGTCCTGGCATTCCACCACCAGCCCGGTCGGCAAGTGGGTGATGCGCACCGCCGAATCGGTCTTGTTGATGTGCTGCCCGCCCGCGCCGCTGGCGCGAAACGTATCGATCCGCAGGTCGTTCGGGTTGATGACGATGTCCGACATTTCGTCGGCTTCCGCCATGATGGCCACGGTGCAGGCCGAGGTGTGGATGCGGCCCTGCGCCTCGGTGGCGGGAACGCGTTGCACCCGGTGCGCGCCGGACTCGAACTTCAGGCGGCCGTAGGCGCCGTCGCCGTCGATGCGCGCGATCACTTCCTTGTAGCCGCCCAGCTCCGACGCGCTTTCCGACATCAGCTCGACGCGCCACCCGCGCTGTTCCGCGTACCGCGAGTACATGCGCAGCAGGTCGCCGGAGAACAGCGCGCTCTCGTCGCCGCCCGTGCCCGCGCGGATTTCCAGGAACACGCTGCGCCCGTCATTGGGGTCGCGCGGCAGCAACAGCAGCTGCAACGCGGCTTCCAGTTCTTCCAGCTTGGCGCGCCCGCCCTTGATCTCCTCCTCGGCCATGGACTTCAGGTCCGGATCCGACAGCATCTCCTGGGCGGTGGCCAGATCCTCCTCGGTGCGGGCGAAGGCCGTGAAGGCCTCGACCACGGGTTCCAGTTCGGCGCGCTCGCGCGAGAGCTTGCGGAAACGCTCCATATCGGACGCGGTCTCCGGTTCGGCGAGCAGGGCGTCGACCTCGATGAGGCGGTGGCACAGATGCTCCAGCCGGCTGCGCATGGAAGATTTCATGGGGAATGACCAAAAAGAAAAGCGGGAAAGCGGGCGCCCAAAAGACGAACGCCCGCCGAGAGGGCGGGACGTGGGGCAGCGTCGCTAACGGCGGGAGTCGCGGCCGGGGAACAGGCGCGGCATCCAGGCAAGCAGTTGCTTGCGGTCGTCGCCTTCGCTGCGGTTCAGCGCCGCCAGCGGGCCATGCAGGTATTTCTGCGTCAGGCCATGGGCCAGCTGCTCAAGCACGGCCTCGGGCGATTCGCCCCGCGCCAGCAGCTTGCGGGCGCGTTCCAGTTCGGCGGCGCGGACGTCCTCGGCGGCCTGGTGCAGGTCGCGGATGACGGGAACCACTTCGCGGGATTGCATCCAGTGCATGAAGCCCTGGACGCGGGTTTCGATGATGGCCTCGGCCTGCACCACGGCGGCGCGGCGCGCGTCCGTGCCGGTCTGCACCAGGCGGCCGAGGTCGTCCACCGAATACAGATACACGTCGTCCAGGCGGCCGACTTCGGGTTCGATGTCGCGCGGGACGGCCAGGTCGATCATGACCATCGGACGGTGGCGGCGCAGGCGCGTGGCCCGCTCCACCATCCCCAGGCCGAGGATGGGCAGGGAGCTTGCCGTACAGGACACGACCACGTCGAACTCGGACAGGCGGTCGGTCAGGTCGGACAGCTTCATGGTGCTGGCCGAAAAACGGTTGGCGAGGATCTCGGCGCGCTCGGCCGTGCGGTTGGCCACCACCATGCTGCGCGGACGCTGCGCGGCGAAGTGCGTGGCGCACAATTCGATCATTTCGCCCGCGCCGATGAACAGCGTGCGGGCCTGGTCCAGATTGCCGAACACGCGTTCGGCCAGGCGGACGGCGGCGGCGGCCATGGACACCGACTGCGCGCCGATGGCGGTCTGCGACCGCACTTCCTTGGCCACCGAGAAGGTGCGCTGGAACATCTGGTGCAGCAAGGTGCCCAGGGCCCCGGCTTCGCCGGCGGCGCGCACGGCGTCCTTCATCTGGCCCACGATCTGGGTTTCGCCCAGCACCATGGAATCCAGGCCGCTGGCCACGCGGAACGCATGGCGGACGGCGTCGTCCTGGTGATGGCGGTACAGGTGCGGGCGCAGCGCGCCGGCGTCCAGGCGGTTGTGCTCGGCCAGCCAGGCAGGCAGCTGGTCGGCGACGTGGCCGTCGGCCGCGCAATAGATCTCGGTCCGGTTACAGGTGGAGAGGATCGCGGCTTCGCGCACGGAGCCGCCGAACGCCGAGCGCAGGCCTTCCAGCGCGGGCTTCACCAGATCGACGGGCATGGACACGCGTTCGCGGACCGAAACCGGCGCGGACGTGTGATTCAGACCGAAGGCAAGGACAGCTACCGACATGTGGGAGGGACGGCAAGGCCATCCGCGCGTAAGCGTTAAGAACTGCCACCAGGAAAACTGCGCCACAGTAGAGTCTGTAGCGTCAGACCGCTAATGATTATACCCCTGCGGGTTATCCCCAGGCCACCCCAAGCCCCGACCGCGACCCCGTGTCGCACCTTCCGTACCCTCAAACCAACAGTGCCCGTCGCCGGCCCGCTTCCGCCCGGGCGAAGAATGTTCGGCGTTTTTGGCCGCCGACTGGCACAAGTCCAAAAATTTCGTGTATAGTTGCGGACTTCGTTGGCCTGGTAGCTCAGTCGGTAGAGCAGAGGATTGAAAATCCTTGTGTCGGTGGTTCGATTCCGCCCCAGGCCACCAGCATTACAAAGGCCCAGTACTCGCAAGAGCACTGGGCCTTTTCACATTCCATCCCCGGACGGCCCCAGGGCTTCGTCCCCTTCCCCTTCCCCGAGCTTCCGCGATATCGTAGGAAGCCCCTCCGCAACGCCGTCCGCAGCATCCACCCACCGGAGCCGCGACATGCGCGCCCATGCCAAGACGCTTTTCCGCCTGATCGCAACGATGCTGATGGCGGGCCTGCTCGGCTCCGCGCACGGACAGGACAAGCCCGCGCCCGCCGCCCAGCCAGCGGCGCCGGTGCCGCCGGCGATCCAGATGGCGGACATTCCACTGCGCGCCGATACCGACCACCGTTACGCTGAAGGCGTGATCGAAAGGGTTGCGGCGACCGATCCGGCCGACGCGCTGGCGCCCCGCCTGGAGGCGATCGCGCGGTCCGTCGACGAGAAACTTCACCAGTTCCAGCCCGCCCAGTTGCGCACCCTGCCCGTCATGCGCCTGGAAAGCCTGGAACGGCACTGGGTATTCGACGCGCGCCGGTTCGACCGCTGGCAGGCGGACATGCAACGGGTGACTTCCGCCTATGCGAGCGACGCGGCGGAACTGGCCCGGCGCGGGGATGCCTGGCAAGCCCTCAAGAACGCGCCCGGCGCCGCCAGCCTGCCCCCCGCCCTGATGTCTCGGGTGGACTCGGTCCTCGCGCAACTGGCACTGGCCGAGCAGGCGCTGTCCGGCCCCCTGGCCCGCCAGATCGCGCTGGGCCAGCGCGCCGCCGCCGTCGAAGGGCGGCTCATGACGGGGCAGCGAGAGGTCGCCGGCGCCATCGACGATATCGATGCGCGCCTGCTGCAGCTCGACGCGCCGCCGCTGTGGGCCGCCACGGACAAGCCCGCCGCCCCCGGCGAAGCGATGGCGCTGCTGCGCACCGGCATGGACCTGGAGCTGCGCTTCGCGCGCGAGTACGCCGCGGCCGATACCAGCAACCAGCGCGCGCTGCACGTCTTGCAGGTGGTCCTGCTGCCGCTGCTGCTGTGGCTGGCCTGGCGCAGCCGCCACGCCATCCGGGCCCGCGAGATGAGCGAGACGGCCGCCAGGGTGCTGGGGCGGCCCTTCTCCGCCTGGCTGCTGCTGGCCATGATGGGCGTGCTGCTGCTGGAAGCGGACGCGCCGCTGGTCGTGCAGCAGTTCGCGCTGCTGCTGGCCGTCGTTCCTGTGCTGCGACTGCTGCCGCCGACCACCCGCCAGCAGCTCGGCGCCTGGCCATACGCGATCACGGGCCTGTACCTGGTCGAACGGCTGGGCGTGCTGTTCCTCGCCAGCGAAACCTGGTATCGGCTCCACAGCCTGGCCCTCACGCTGCTGGCGTTGGCGACCGTGCTCTGGCTGCTGATGCGCGGCCGGCGGCGGCCGGACGCGCCCGCGCCGACCCGGCTGCATCAGACCTTGCGCGCCATCGCCTGGGGCGCCGCGGCGCTGCTCGCCGTCTCCGCCATCGCCAACATCGTGGGCAACCTGTCGCTGGCCGAGATGTTGACCAGCGCCACCGTCAGCAGCGGCTACTTCGGCCTGATGCTGTATGCGGGCGTGACCATCATCGTCACGCTGCTGCAGCTGTTGCTGGCGCGGCCGGGCGTGTCGCGCTTCCGGATCGCGCGCGAGCACGCCCCGCCCCTGGTGCAGTTGCTGATCCGCCTGGTGACGGTCGGCGCGGCCGTCGGCTGGGCCATTTATGCGATGGACCGCTACCGCGTCTTGCGCGCCACCTACGCCCTCGTGACCGAGGTGCTGTCCTACACGTTCGCGTTCGGCAACATCAGCATCAGCCTGGGCAACATCCTGGTGTTCGTCATCTCGGTGCTGATCGCGTTCTGGGCGGCGCGCACGATCCGCCTGGTGCTGCACGAGGAGTTGCTCAACCGCATGCCGCTGCCGCGCGGAGTGGGCAACAGCATCGCCTCGCTGACCTACTACTCCGTGCTGCTGCTGGGACTCGCCGTCGCGCTCTCGGCGGCCGGCGTCAAGGCCAGCCAGCTGGCCATCGTGCTCGGCGCCCTCGGCGTGGGTATCGGCTTCGGCCTGCAGAACGTGGTCAACAACTTCGTCTCGGGCCTGATCCTCATGTTCGAGCGTCCGATCCAGCCCGGCGACGTGGTGGAGATCGGCGACACCTCCGGACAGGTGCGCGACATCGGCATGCGCGCCACCCGTATCCGGACCTTCGAAGGCGCCGACGTGGTGGTGCCCAACGGCACCCTGCTGTCGGAAAAACTGACCAACTGGACCATGCTGGACCGCAACCGCCGCATCGAGATCAACGTGGGCCTGGCCTACGGCACGGACCCCGCGCAGGCCATCGAACTGCTGGCGTCGGTCGCGCGGGGAACGCTAGGCGTTTCCACCCAGCCGGCGCCCATCGCGATGTTCATGGGCTTCGGCGCCAATACCCTGGACTTCAGCGTCCGCGCCTGGACGCCCGACTTCGACCAGTGGATGTCCATCCGCAGCGACATGCTGTCGCGGATGTACGAGGCGCTGAAGCAGGCCGGCATCGACATCCCTTTCCCGCAGACCGACCTGCACCTGCGCAGCATTTCCGAGGAAGCCGGCGCCATGCTCGCCCAAGCCCGCCGCACCGCCCCGGACAACGGCCCCGCGCCCATCTAACGCCGATATTGTGTATAGTGGCGGACTTTCGCGTTGGCCTGGTAGCTCAGTCGGTAGAGCAGAGGATTGAAAATCCTTGTGTCGGTGGTTCGATTCCGCCCCAGGCCACCAAGCATTCGATGCCCAGCCCTAAAAGCTGGGCATTTTCATTTGTGCGTCAGGGAATTAGCCATCAAGCAGGTTCGTCCAAAAGCTTGGCCTCCATTTCAAAGCGCCCCTGCTCGAAGCGATGAGTGGGAAGCATGACGTAATCGAGCGCGAGCTTATTAATAAAGGCGATGCGATGCCATGGCACAATCGGCAATCTGATTAGGGCATCACTCAACTCATCGTCGGAATCGTCCAACAAGGGGCCGAAGACCCCGAATAGGTCGCCACAATCTTCGAGCGCCACACTGCGCCGCAGGCCACTTGAAAACTGATAAGAAACCTGTGTCGCCAAGGCGCAAATCCGCTCGGTCTCTTCTTGGTTCCTTGCCTTTTCCGCTTCCAAGTTCTCCCGAGCGATCAATCCATCGGTCACCAGCTGTTCATACTGTTCATCCGTGATCGTAATCTGGTTACTTACGCGCTGGACGTCAGCCTCGGAGAAATCTTCCAGGCCTACGCCGTCGCAGGCGATCGCCTCCACAATTTCCCAGTCGCGCCGAGCAGGCATTTGCAGATCCACATGGTCTTCGTACTTGCCATGCTCAGGACCATAATCATCGTAAGCCTCACTCGAGAAATACAGATCGCTAATGGCTTGCCTACGGATAATACCATCTGGTTTGCCAAAGCTCTCGACACAGACG
>NZ_BCTQ01000027.1 GCF_001571365.1 Achromobacter denitrificans NBRC 15125
GGGTACAAGTATTTTCATGGGTTTCCTATACGGTGGGCAGGCGTCAGAGCCGCACTTCGGAGATGTCGTGCTGCAGCCGGTTGAGGAAATGCAGGAAGGTCACGCTGTCGTCGAAGTGAAAGCTCTTCATCGCTTGCCTGTAGAACTCGTAGATGCTGGGTTGAATCTCATCCCAGAAGCGCTGGCCGGCCGGCAGCAGAATGACGACGCGCGCGCGCCGGTCGTTCTTGTCGGGTACCCGGCGCACGTGGCCCTCGCGTTCCAGGCGCTTGAGCACGCCGTCCAGGCTTTGCCGGCTGACGACGAGATAGTCGGCAAGTTCGCCGAATGTCATACCCTCAGCCGCTTGCGGCCGCGTCAGCGCGCCCAGCACGGCCCACTGCACCGTGCTGATGCCGAGTTCGTTGCTCGCCTGGCGCTGCAGCGAATTGCCCAGTTGGAACAAGCGGAAGAACAACCGATTGTGGATCTCGGCGCCTGATTTGTTTGCCACGATGTTGTCGCCCTTGCAACAGATGAATGGTAGCGAGATTAACTCATGGCCTTGCCGGAAAACCTCTCAAAAGGGCGTTTCGACGGGGAACTGGGCAGGCCGCTTCTGCAGGAAGGCATCCATGCCTTCCTTGCCTTCGGGGCTGGCCATGCCGATGAATTCCATTGCCAGCGAGGCGTCGAAGATCGGGCCGGCCTGGCGCAACCAGTTGTTGAGCGCGTGCTTGGTCCAGCGGATCGCGCCCGGCGCGCCGTCGGCCAGGCGGGATGCCAGTTCGACGGCCTTGGCCTCGACTTCCGAGTCGTCCAGCGCCAGGGAGATGAGGTTCATGCGTTCGGCTTCTTCGCCCGTGAAGCTGTCGGCGGTCAGCAGGTAGTACTTCGCCTTGGCCATGCCGCACAGCAGGGGCCAGATGATGGTGGCGTGGTCGCCGGCGGCCACGCCGATCTTCATGTGCCCGTCGGAAAAGCGGGCGTCCTTGGATGCGATCGAGATGTCGGCGAGGACCACGCAAGCGAGGCCGGCGCCGACCGCCCACCCGCGCGCCGCGCTCACGATGGGCTTGGAACAATTGATCATGCCGTAGACGATGTCGCGCGCTTCCTTCATCGTCTGCATGCGGGTGTCATAGTCGTCGGCGCCATGGCGTTCATGGTTGAGGTCGCCGCCGGCCGAGAAGGTCCGGCCTTCGCCGGTCAGCAGAATCGCCGAGACCGTCGGGTCGGCGTCCACGTCTTTCCAGATTTGCGAGACTTCGCGGTGCATGGCTGCGTCCATGGCGCCCATCTTGAGCGGCGAGGCCAACGTGATGCGCAGTACGCGAGGGTGCGGCCGGTCGAACTTGAGCCGGGTATAAGAGGCGTAACGGTCGTTCATGGTTTGCGATTCCTGTAGTGAGGTGATGAGCTGCCGCGATGAGCCTGCGGCGAAATCGTGACGGGAGTGTTCCCCGCGAAAAGCGATAGGTCGTTCAGAAGGCATGGGCCAGTTGCAGCGCTTCCGCGATGGCGCGCGCGGCATCGAGTTCGGTGGCAAACCGTGCGCCGCCTATGGTTTCGATGCGCATGCCGGACCCGGCCAGGGCCAGGCTCAGTTCGTCCTGCGCGATCTGGCCCGCACAGACGATGATGTCGTCCACTGGCAACACCTCCGTGACGCCATCGCAGGAGTATGTGAGGCCCGCGTCGTCGATGCGGTGATAGGTGGCGCCAGGAATCATCCGGACGCCGCCGCGCCGCAGGCGGGTCTTGAGGATCCAGCCGGTGCTCTTGCCAAGACGCGCGCCCGGCTTGTCGCGGCTACGCTGCAACATGTGGATGACGCGCCGCGGCGCACGTTCCGCGATGTCCTTCACGCCGCCGGGGCTTTGCAAGGACGGGTCGATGCCCCAGTGCCGCCGGAACCGCTCGGGCGATAGCGATTCCTCGGTGTCGCCCAGGAGGAACTCGGCGGTATCGAAAGCGATGCCTCCGCCACCGATGATGGCCACGCGCGCGCCAACGCTGCGGCGTCCCGACAGGACTTCGTCGTAAAGGGCGACTTTCGGGTGGTCGATGCCCTCTATGTCGGGCAGGCGCGGGGTCACGCCGGTGGCCACGACGACGGTGTCATATCCTGCCGCCCGAAGTTCCGCCGCCTTGATCCGGCGGCCCAGCGTGACGGGTACGCGCAGTTCAGAGAGCCGGGCCTGAAAGTACCGCAGCGTTTCGTTGAACTCGCTCTTTCCCGGGATGCGGCGGGCCAGGTTGAGCAAGCCGCCCAAGACCTGCCCGGCCTCGTACAGCGCGACGTCGTGGCCGCGTTCGGCCGCATAGACGGCGAACGCCATGCCGGCGGCGCCGCCGCCCGCGACCGCGATGCGGCGCGGTGTCGCCGCCCGGCCCGGCGGGTAGTCCAGTTCGCGGCCAGCGCGGGGGTTGACTAGGCACGATGCCGCGCGTTCGGTGAAGATATGGTCCAGGCACGCCTGGTTGCAGGCGACGCAGCTGTTGATCAGGTCGGGGCGGCCCTTGCGTGTCTTGACCGCGAATTCGGGGTCGGCTAGCAGCGGTCTCGCCATCGACACGAAGTCGGCGTCGCCGCTTGCCAGCAGGCGTTCGCCGACCTCAGGGGTGCTGATGCGGTTGGAGGCGATGACAGGAATGGCGACCGCGCGCTTGATGTTGCTGACGGCGAAATCCCACGCGGCCCGCGGCACGGACGCGGCGATGGTGGGGATGGCCGACTCGTGCCAGCCGACACCGGTATTGAGCATGTCGACGCCGGCTTGCTGCAGGCGCAGCGCCAGCTGCGCGGTCTCCGCGCCCGTCAGACCGTTTTCCACCAGGTCTATAGCGGAGATCCGATAAATGAGCAGGAACCGGGCGCCGACGGCAGCGCGCACGGCGGCGACAGTCTCCAAGGGCAGGCGGATGCGATTTTCGAAGCTGCCGCCGTAGGCGTCGCTGCGGGTGTTGGTGCACGGGCTGATGAACTCGTTGAGCAGATAGCCCTCGGAGCCCATGATCTCCACGCCGTCGTAGTTCGCTTCCTGCGCAAGCCTGGCGCTGCGGGCGATCGCCAGCACGGTCTGCGCGATGCCTTCGGGCGTCAGGGCGCGGGGGGTGTGGCGATTGATGGGCGCGCGCTGTTCCGTGGGGCCGACGCACAGGGGGTGCTTGGCGTAGCGTCCCGCGTGCAGGATCTGCAGCACGATCCTGCCGCCTTCCTCGTGCACGGCCCGCGTGATGGCCTGGTGGGGCGCCAACTGTTCGGGATGCTCCAGCACGGGCGCGTCTTCCTCCATGCGGCCCGCCAGGTTCGGCGCGTATCCCCCGGTGAGGATCAGGCCGACTTCGCCGCGCGCGCGTTCGCGGAAGAACTGCACCTGCCGTGCCAATGGCTGGTCCAGGGTCTCGATGCGGGTGTGCATGGCGCCCATGACCATGCGGTTGCGCAGCGTGAGGAAGCCAAAGTCGTAGGGCTCAAGCAGGTTGGGGTATGTGTGCATGGTTCACCCGGGGATAGGCTGGGGACGGATGGGAGGGCGCGGATCAACTGCCGGTGAACGCGGCGGGCCGCTTTTCCAGGAAGGCCGCGATACCCTCGGCTGCGTCGCACGATTGCGCGCACAGCGCGAACATGTCGGCTTCGATGGCCAGGCCTGGCGCCAGCGTGCCGTCGAAGCCGCGCCGCATGGCCTCGCGCGCCATGGTAATTGCCACTTTGCTGTGTCCGATCATGGGCGCCAGGAATGCGCACCCCAGGTCCGCGGGATCGCCGTCCGCCACGATGCGGTTCACCAGCCCGATTTGCAGCGCTTCCTCGGCGCCGGCGGCCCTGCCCGAGAGAATCAACTCCGCCGCGCGGGCCTCGCCGATCAGGCGCGGCAGGCGCTGGGTGCCGCCATAGCCGGGAATGAGGCCCAGCTTGACCTCGGGCAGAGCCATTCTGGCCTTGGCGGTGGCGATGCGGAAAGTACAGGCGAGCGCCAGTTCCAGTCCGCCGCCGAATGCAACGCCGTGTATGACCGCCACGCTGGGCAGGGCTGATTGCTGGATGCGGACGAAGAGGGCCTGGGCCTGGGCGACATTGCCGCGGTGCGCGGCGGGCTCGCGGGCCTGGAGTTGCGCAATGTCCGCGCCGGCGCACAGCGCCTTGTCTCCTGCCCCCGTGAACACCATGGCGCGGGAGCCGGAAGCTTCGGCCTCGTCCAGCGCCGCGCGCAGGTCGGCAAGCATCTGATCGTTCAGCGCATTGAGCGCCTGGGGGCGGTTCAACTCGATCACGGCCACTTGGTCGCGGAACGTCATCGCTACAGTCATGCTTGTCTCCGTTTCTGAATTTATATCAACATCATGATTCAAATTCGGAGCGCTTGTAAAGGAAAAATTTGCTCTCATGATGGTCACTCACATATAATTATGAACATCGTTCACAAATATGAACGAAAAGCGGAGGGGCGGATGGCGCCGGACAAAGGGTGCGTCCGGCCTGAAGCGCCCGCATACAGAGGAGACAACCATGAAGCTATTGCGCACATTGGCGGCCGCGCTCGCCAGCAGTCTGATCCTGGGTCCGGCGGCCGCCGCCCAGCCAGCCTTTCCCGCCAAGCCCGTCCGGGTCATTGTGCCGTTCGCGCCGGGCGGCGCCACCGACCAGGTCGCGCGCTTGTTGGCGGCGCAGGTGTCCGGCGAGCTGGGCGTGCCCGTGGTGGTGGAGAATCGTCCGGGCGCCAATGGCAACATCGGCGCGGAGGCCGTTGCGCAGGCGGCGCCCGACGGCTACACGCTCCTGCACAGCACGTCCGCGCTGGGCTTCACGGCCGCATTCGGCCAGAAGGTCTCGTACAGCCTGGACAAGAACCTGGCCCCTGTTTCCCTGCTGATCGATCAGCCTTTGCTGGTGATGGCGAGCAATCCGCTGGAAGTGGCGGACGTGCAGGAGCTGAAGGCATATGCCCGCAAGAATCCCGGCAAGCTGAACTACGGCTCGTCCGGCACTGGCAACCTGACGCATCTGGCCATGTTCGTGCTGCTGCAGGCTGCGGGAATAGAGGCGACGCACATTCCCTACAAGGGAGGCGCGGGAGCCTTTCCCGACTTCATCGCCGGCCGTCTCGACCTGTTTGCGGATCCCATTAACTCGGCCTATCCCTATGTCCGCGACGGACGGGTCAAGGCACTGGTGGTGACCGGCAAGGACCGTTCGCATCTGCTGCCCGACGTTCCCACCGCTTCGGAGGCGATTCTGCCCGGATTCCAGATGGGCGCCTGGCAAGCCTTGATGGCGCCTGCGGGAACGCCGCCGGAGATCATCGCCCGGTTGAATCAGGCCTATGTGAAGGCGTTGAACGACCCCAAGGTGGCTGCCCAGCTGGCAGCACAGGGAGCGGTGCCCAAGGCGACGTCGCCGCAAGAGTTCCGGGATTTCCTGCAGGCCGAAATCGCGCGCTGGAAAGGGGTGGTGCAAACCTCAGGCATCAAGCTGGACTAGCGTTCCGAGCGCGTCGGCGGCGCAGGGGAAAACACCTGATTCCTCCGTCCTCAACCCATAAGTTCGCTCAAATACATCATGATATTGATGTATTTGAGCAATAAAGAACCAAATTTAAATTGTGCGCCGACATCTCGATATATAAAATAATAAACGACATTCATAAATATGAACGAAATCAACCTTGAGGCAACGCATATGGCTGGATCTCTTTCCCACTTGCGCGTCCTGGACCTGACCCGTGTGCTGGCAGGGCCCTGGTGCACGCAAATGCTGGCCGACCTGGGAGCCGACGTCATCAAGGTGGAGCGTCCGGTGCTGGGGGACGATACCCGGCATTGGGGGCCGCCCTGGATCGAGAATGACAACGGCGAGCGCGTGGGCGATTCCGCCTACTTCACGTCAGCCAACCGCAACAAGCGGTCTGTCGCCATCGATATTGCGACACCGCGAGGACAGGAGCTGGTGCGCGAGCTCGCGAGTCAGTGCGACGTGCTGGTGGAGAACTACAAGGTCGGCGACTTGGCCCGCTATGGTCTTTCCTACGCAGATTTGGGGGCGCTGAATCCACGCCTGGTCTATTGCTCCATCACCGGCTACGGGCAGGACGGTCCATGTGCGCACCTGCCCGGCTACGACTTCATCTTCCAGGGCGAAGGCGGGCTCATGAGCATCACCGGCGAACGCGACGACAAGCCTGGCGGCGGTCCGATGAAATCAGCCATAGCGGTCGCGGACGTGCTGACCGGACTGAACGCCACCATCGGCATACTTTCAGCCATCGAGAGCCGGCACGCCACTGGGGCAGGCCAGCACATCGACGTCGCCCTGCTGGATACGGTCGTCAACTTCGGCGCCAACCAGATCGCCAGCTACTTCGCCAGCGGCGCGATTCCCCGCCGCTGGGGCAATGAACATCCCAACCTCGCGCCGTATCAGACATTTCCCACCGCCGACGGACACATCATCATCGGCTGCGGCAACGATGGCCAGTTCCGCAGATTGTGCGAGCTGATCGGCCTGCCTGAACTGTCCCGGGATCCGCGTTTCCTGGACATGCCCGGCCGAAACGTCAACCGCGCCGCCCTGGTTGGCGCGCTGGAAGGGATGTTCCGGACGCAACCGTCCCGGCATTGGCTAGATCTGCTGGTCGATTCAGAAGTTCCGAACGGCTCGATCAACAACTATGCGCAGGTGTTCGAGCATCCGCAGGTGATACATCGCGGCCTGCGCGTGGACATGCCGCACCCAGGGGGCGCGACGGTCGGCATGGTGGCCAATCCCATTCGCCTGTCGGGCACGCCGGTGGCGTACCGATACCCGCCCCCGTTGCGTGGACAACACACCGCCGAGGTGCTCGCGTCATTGCTCAACAAGTCCGACGCCGACATCAAAGCGTTGGAAGCAACACGAATCATCGAGATCAGGAAAATCCCATGCGCGACAGCCAATACGCTTTGAACGAAGACCAGCTGCAGATACAGGATCTCATCAGGCGAGTGGCGCGCGAGAAGGTCGCGCCCCGGGCCAACGAGATCGACGGCACGGCCGAGTATCCCCATGACATGTATGCGCTGCTCAAGGAATTGGGGCTGTTCACCCTTCCTTTCCCCGAACAATATGGCGGCGCTGGCAGCATGCTGTCGGCCTGCCTGGCGATCGAGGAGTTCGGGCGCGTTTGCTACAACACCGCGTACCTGCTGCTGGTGCAGTGGGTGCCGTTCGGCGCGATCCTGCACGGCGGCACCGAGGAGCAGAAGGCGCGGCTTCTACCGGGGCTGGCCAGCGGCGACCTGCGCGGCGCCTTCTCCACCACCGAGGCCCAGAGCGGCTCGGACGTCAGCGGCATCAAGACCCGCGCCGAGAAGACAGCGGGCGGCTTCGTCCTGAACGGCGCGAAGATCTGGTGCACCAATTCGGATATCGCGGATTTCATATTGGTGGCGGCAAAGTACCGCGAGCAGGACAAGGACGGCATCAGCCTGTTCATCGTCGAGAAAGGTACGCCGGGCCTGCAGGTCGGACGCAAGGAAGAAAAGATGGGCGCGCGCGGCGTGCCGTCTTGCCCGCTGTTTCTCGACAATGTATTCGTGCCTGACTCGAACATGCTGGGCGGCGGATTCAGGGCCGTGATGGAGGCCTTCAACGCCAGCCGCCCGCTGATCGGGGCGCGCGGCGTCGGCTTGGCGCAGGGCGCGTTGGACCACGCAATCGAGTTTGTCTCCAACCGCACGGCCTTCGGGCAGCAAGTCAGTGAGTTCCAGGGCGTGCGCTGGATGCTGGCCGACATGGCGATGCAGACCGAGGCGGCGCGCCAATTGGTTTATCGGGCGGCGTCGCTGGTGGACAGCGGTGCGCCCGCCGCGGCCCTGGCCCCGGTGGCGGCGATGGCGAAATGCTTCGCCAGCGACACCGCCATGAAGGTCGCGACCGATGCCGTGCAGTTGTTCGGCGCGGCGGGAATTTCGTCGGAGTATCCAATCAATCGCTATTTCAGGGATGCCAAGGTGTTGCAGATCATCGAGGGCACCAACCAGATCCAGCGCAACATCATTTCGAACAGCCTGTTGGGCCGTCCGAGCCGGAAGTGAAAACACACACAAGGAGACCGCGATGAACCGCGAAGAAATCGAAACCGTAGGCGTGGGCATGTACTTCGAAGACCTGCCTATCGGACGGAAGTTCAAGACGCTGGGCCGCACCATCCAGGATGCGGATGTCTGCGCCTTCATCAATTGCATACACATGACCGAGGTGCTGTTCACGGACATGGAATTCGTCAAGAACGAATCGGATATCAAGGGCCGCTTCGCGCCGGGATCGTTCGTGTACGGCATTTCGGAAGGACTGCTGACGCAGTCGACCATGCAGAAGACCGGCTACGCCTTTCTGAACATGGAGCTGGACATCAAGGGACCGGCATTTGTCGGCGACACCATCCACGTCGAGTGCGAAGTGATAGAGGCGCGCTTGTCCAACAGCCGCCCGGGCCGCGGCCTTGTGCGCACCTTCAACAAGGTGGTCAAGCAGGATGGCACGGTCGTGATGACCTACACCCCGCTTCGCATGATCAAGTGCCGCAACCAAGCCTAACCAGGAGAAAAATCATGAAGGGACTGCAAGACAAGGTTGTGATCGTTACGGGCGGCAGCGGCGGCATCGGCGCGGCGCTGTGTGAGCGTTTTGCCGAGGAAGGCGCGAAGGTCGCCATCTTCGACCTGAACGCGGAAGGCGCGGGGCAGGTCGCTGCGCGCATCCAGGAAAAGGGCGGGCAGGCGACCGCGTATCGCGTCGACATTACCGACTACGCCGGGATTGCCGCGGCGGTCACGCAGGTGGAGGGTGAACAGGGACCGGTCGACGTGCTGGTCAACAATGCGGGCTGGGACCATGCCGCGCGCTTCCTCGATACCGAGCCGGCGCTGTGGGACAAGATCATCAACATCAATCTGAAAGGTCCGATCAACCTGCACCATGCGGTGCTCAAGGGCATGGTCGCGCGGGGCAGGGGACGCGTGGTCAACATCGCTTCCGACGCCGGTCGCGTCGGTTCGTCCGGGGAATCGGTGTACTCGGCCTGCAAGGGCGGAATCATCGCCTTTACCAAGACCATGGCACGCGAGGTCGCCCGCAAGCAGATCAACGTGAACGTGGTTTGCCCCGGTCCGACCGATACGCCGCTGTTTCGCGATTTTGCCGGCGAAGGCGAGAGCGGCGCCAAGCTGCGCAACGCGTTGGAAAAGGCTATTCCGTTCGGCCGCCTGGGCCAGCCTGGCGACGTCGTCGGCGCGGTGTGCTTCCTGGCATCGGACGATGCCGCATTCATTACCGGCCAGGTCGTCTCTGTGTCGGGCGGGTTGACCATGGCGGGCTAGATCCCGCCAGTAGAACAGGGCGCGCCGCGCCCGTTGTCCAAAGGCAGACAGGAGACAAGCATGATTCACTGCAAGCAATCCCGCATTGCGAGCGGTTCGCGCACGGCCGATGGCGGCCATCGCGGATTCGCGAGGCTGGCCCGCGTCGCGGGCGCGGCCGCCCTGGCGGTCGTAGCCGGCGTAACATCGCCGGCCGCCATGGCCCAGGAAATCTATCCATCCAAACCCGTCAAGATCGTCCTGGGATTCTCCGCCGGCGGCGGGACCGACGCGATCGCGCGCGCGCTGGCAAAGCACATGGCTGGCACGCTGGGCGCGAACGTGCTGATCGATAACAAGCCCGGCGCCAATGGAAACATCGCCGCCGAGGAAGTCAGCCGGGCGCCCGGCGATGGCTACACCCTGCTGTACAACACGTCGTCCATTGCGTCGAGTCCCGCGCTGTACAGCAAGCGCCTGTCCTACGACGTGACCAAGGATTTGACGCCGGTCGCGCTGACGGCAAGCTTGCCGATCGTGCTTGTGGTGCCGGCCAAGTCGCCCTTCAAGACCGTGGAAGAACTGGTGGCCTATGCCAAGGCGAATCCCGGCAAGCTCAACTACGCGTCGGCGGGAAACGGCAACGTGACGCACCTGGCTTCGCTGTCGTTCGAGGATGCCGTCGGCATCAAGGGCATGCACATTCCCTATAAGGGCGAGGCGCCCGCGCTCGTCGATCTGATGGCCGGGATGGTCGACTATTACTTCGCGACTTCGGCGGGGGCGATCCCGGCTGTCAAGTCGGGACGCCTGAGGGCCCTGGCGGTTGCCACGAAAAAGCCGCTGGATACCCTGCCCGGCGTGCCCACGCTGGATGCGACAGTGGCCAAGGGGCTGGAGATGTCGGCGTGGTCGGGGATGATGGCGCCCGCGGGAACGTCGCCGGCCATCGTCGCCAAGCTCAATGGCGCGGTCGAAAAGGCGTTGGGCGACAAGGAAGTGCAGGCGTACTTCGCCAACCAGAGCGCCCAGGCGTCGTCGTCCACGCCCGAGGAATATGGCGCGTTCCTCGGCAGGGAGATAGACGCATTGGCCAAGGTCATCAAGAAGGCGGGCGTGACGCTCGATTGAATCCGGGCCGGACGTAGCGAGAGCGGGCGGCAATGCATGGAGCATTGCCGCCTTTTTTTCCTCCGGATTTCAGGCCGGCATTTCCACGATGGTCCTGCCCCAGGACTGGCCGTCAAGCATGCGTTGCAGCTGCCCGGCCAGCCCGTCGAGCGATATGGTCTTGACCTGCTCCAGCGTGTGCTGCGGCTTGAGGTCGCCGGCAAGCCGTCCCCACAGCTCGGCCTCCAGATCCAGGTAATAGGTAAGGTTCACGCCGATGAGACGCACGCCGCGCAGGATGAACGGCAGCACGTTGGTGGACAGGTCGTTGCCCGCCACGTTGCCGAAGCTGGCCACGCATCCCCGTGGCATCGTGGATCGCAGCATCAGGTCGAGATGCCGGCCGCCGAGTGTATCCAGTCCGGCAGCCCACCGGGCCGGCTCCAGCGGTTTGCCCTGGTCGGTCAGGTCCGCGACGCCCAGGACGGCGTGGGCTCCCAGGGCTTGCAGATAAGCCGCCTGGCCGGGTTTGGAACTGACCGCGGAGACCCGGTATTGCAGGCGCGACAACATTTCGATGGCCATGCTGGAGACCGCGCCCGTCGCCCCGTTGGCGAGGACCTCCCCATGGCCGGGGCGGCAGCCGGCCTCCTGCAGCAGGTGAACGGCGAGCGCGGCTGTATAGCCGGCGATTCCGAGCGTGGCGGCGTCCCGCAATGCGAGTCCACCGGGCAGCTTGATGACCCAGTCGGCGGGCACGCGCAGATACTCCGAGAATCCGCCGTCGTGGTCCACGCCGAATCCGCGCCCCAGCACGGCGACTTCGTCGCCTTCCCGGAATCGGTTGTCGCTGGACGCCACGACCCATCCGGAGGCGTCGCTGCCCGCGACGCGGGGAAACTTCCGGATGACTTTGCCATGTTCGGTCGTGGCCAGCGCATCCTTGTAGTTGATCCCGGCATACGCCGTGCGTACGACCACATCGCCTGGCGAAAGCGCGTCCAGGGTCAGGCGTGTAACGCCCGAGGTCATGGGGCCGTCGCGCCGGATCTGGAAGGCCCTGAATGCGCGGTTGCCGGGGGTGCCGCCCTTGGGTGCCAATTGCATGACGTTCTCCTTGCTGTTGTTGTATTTCATCGTTGCGTGGGTTCAAGCCCCAGAGGGTTTGCAGGTATCATTCGAGAATATGAACGCAGTGCAGATGCGCTGCTACAGGCGAATCTCCCCATTCATGAAAACCCGATCCGAAACGAATTCCGCCACTTCCGAGCCTCGCTCCTTGCTGCGGATCCTCGGCATCTTTGAAGTGCTGGCGCGAGGCGCCGGCGGCGCCACGCTCGCCGAGCTGAGCAGCGAACTCGAAGCTCCCAAGAGCAGCCTGTTGCTGTTGCTCAGGCCGCTGGTGGCGCACAAGTATCTGACGCATGCTTCGGGGCGCTATGAACTGGGGCCGTCCATCTTCCAGCTGTCGGCCGAGGTCCTGGCCAGCGCGGGCGTCACCAAGATCCTGCGGCCTTATGTCGAGGAACTGGCGGCGCGTTGCGAGGAAAGCGTTTTCCTGGCATTGATCGACAAGGAAGCAAAGACGGTTACCTATATCGATGGCATCGACAGCAAGCAACCGGTCCGGTACTCGGTGCCGATCGGCACGAAGCGGCCGCTGCACGTGTCGGCTGCGGGCAAGCTGTTGTTCGCGTTTCAGGACCTGGCTTGGCAAAAAAAGTACCTCAAGACCGCAAAACTCAAGCCCCTTACCGGCAAGCCCCTGCCGGACAAGGAGTCTTTCGAGGCGCAGTTGCAGGAAATACGCGCTTCCGGCATCGCCGTGAGCATGGGCGAGGCGGTGGCTGGAGCGTCCGGCATCGCCGCGCCGATTGTCAAGGCCGACGGCACGGCCAGCTACGCGCTGATGATCGCGGCACCTAGCGACCGTTTCGTGCAGTCCTTGCCTGCCTTGCGTGAGCTGTTGCAGGAAGTGGCCGCCGACGCTTCCGCAACCTTACGGCACATGCCCGGAAACTGACGGGTCCGATAGCCGCAGGCACCATTGCGCATGTTCGGCGGGCGATAACCATTGTGCCAGCGAGGATTCCATCGTGCCGGCGCTGGCAGCCTCGGGCGGCGTCGGCTTTTCCGGCGCCGTGCGCGAGAAGCGAGGGGCGGGCGCCGGCTGCATGACGCCATCCACCTCGATCAGAACTTCCCGTTCCCGCATGTGCGGATGCTCCGCGGCCTGATCCAGGGATAGCACCGGCGCCACGCATACATCCGTCGTGCCCAGCAATTCGCACCATTGCGCCTGAGTTTTCTTCCTGAAGGATTCAGCCAGGATGGTCCTGGCCCGTGGCCAGCCGTCTCGATCGGCCTGGCGGCCCAGGGACGCACGGTCCAGGCCCATGAGGTCAAGCAGCTTGTCGTGGAACTTCCGTTCCAGCGGCGCGACCGAAATCCACTTTCCATCCGCGCATTCGTACACGTCGTAAAAATAGGCGCCCGAATCCAGCAGGTTGTGGCCCCGCCTGTCATCCCAGAGGCCGGCCGCATGCAGGCCGAACAGGGATGTCGCGAGCGAGGCGGTGCCGTCCACGATGGCGGCATCGACGACCTGGCCGTCTCCCGACCGGGCGGCTTCAATGATGGCCGCCAGCACGCCCAACGCCAGGTACAGCGCGCCGCCGCCGAAATCTCCGACCAGATTCAGCGGCGGCGTTGGCGGCTGGCCTTCGCGGCCCATGGCATGCAGCGCGCCGGTGAGGCCGATGTAATTGAGATCGTGGCCCGCGACCTGGGCCAGTGGCCCGGTCTGGCCCCAGCCGGTCATCCGGCCATAGACCAGGCGCGGATTGCGCTCCAGGCAGGGCTCCGGACCGAGTCCCAGGCGTTCCATCACGCCGGGGCGGAAGCCTTCGATCAAGGCGTCGGCGCCCTCGACGAGGCGCAGGACCAGATCCCGCGCTGTCGCGTTCTTGAGGTCCAGGGCGATGGCCTTCCGGTTGCGCAGCAGCAGGTTGAACTTCAGCGGGCGTTCTATGCCCAGCGAGGGAGGTTCCGGCCGGTCTATGCGCAGCACGGTGGCGCCCAGGTCCGCCAGCAGCATGGCGGCCATCGGGCAAGGGCCTATGCCCGCGAATTCGATGATCTTGATGCCCTGGAGCGGACCCATCACGCTTCTCCCTGGTTGGCGGGAGCCGCCCCGGCGGCGGGCACCGGGTTGGCAGGCGCCGGGACGAGGTAGAGCGCGCGGCCGCTGGCGATGAGATTGCCCTCCATATCCAGCACGCGCGCATGCGCGGTTGCGAAACGCTTGCCCAGGTGTATGACCTGGCCCTCGGCGCGCAAGTCGCCCGGCTTGGCCATGCGGTGGAAGTCCACGTGCATGTCTATCGTGGGGACGGGGACGCCGACCTTGAGAGCGACCGCGTAGTCGCCGGCAGCATCAATCAGCGTGGCCAGAATGCCACCATGCGTCGAACGGACGTCCGGATTCGAGATGAGTTCCTCGCGCCATCGGATGCCGAGCACGATGCCGTCGTCATCGGCCTGAAGCACTGACATGCCCAGCCAGCGGTTCAATGGACTGCGGTTGACGAAGCGGCTTGCCTCTGTGAATGCGGTGGAACTCATAAGGCCTCATGTGGCTGGGGTTGCCCGGCGACCTTCGGCCGCTTTCGTTAGTGCTGTTCATAATAATGAACGACATTCATAAATATACTAACCGGGAATTCGAGATGTCAAGGCTGCTGCCGCCGAGCTGTCTGTGCCGCCGTCACCTTCAGCCTGCGTTGCCGGGCGGATGAACGGGAGCTCGCCGCATCCGTGAATCGTGCAGCAGCGGGCGGGCAGCTGCGAACTTGAACCGGGTCCAGCCCGCGGCACGGGCAAAGCATGAGAACCGTCCCGATCAGGCGTGGTTTTCGGTGTTCGGTGGGGGATTTCAGCCGGATTCCTTCAATTCCTGTGAAAATACCAACTTCCAGGGATATCCGGCTTTCTCGGACTGATTCACAGTTCAGCCTGGGCAATGCCGCTCGCTCTTTTCCTATGACCGTCAACATGCTTGCTTCCGAGTCGACCCTGCCTGCACCGGTGCTGCTGGTGGAGGACGAACCCCTGATCTGCCGCCGGCTGGAAGGCTTGCTGCTCCAGCTGGGATATGCGCCCGAGGCCCTGGTGTTCGCCGCCACGCTGGCGCAGGCGCGCGCCTGTCTGGCCACCGAGCCGATCGCGCTGGCGCTGGTCGACCTGGGCCTGCCCGACGGCAACGGCACGGACCTGATCGCCGAAATGCACGCCGCCGATCCGGGCCTGGCGATCCTGGTCATTTCCGCCTGGAGCACCGAGGACGCGATCCTCGCCGCGCTGCGGGCGGGCGCGACCGGATACGTGCTCAAGGAGCGCGACGACCTGGAGGTTTCGCTGTCCATCCGCAGCGTGCTGCGGGGCGGGGCGCCCATCGACCCCTTCGTCGCCCGGCGCATCATCGAAGAACTGCGCCCCAGGCCGGCGGGGCCGGCCGAAGGCGCCACCGGCGAAACCCTCAGCCCGCGCGAAAGCCAGATCCTGCGCCTGGTGTCCGAAGGGCTGGGCAACCGCGAGATCGCCGAGGAACTCCACCTGTCGCGCTACACCGTCGAATGCCACGTCAAGCACATCTATCGCAAGCTCGCCGTTTCTTCGCGCACCCGCGCGATACACGCCGCGCGCACGCGGGGCCTGCTCGATTGAGGTGGCTGGCGGTTCTGTGGCTGGCCTTCTGGCTGGCGCCCGCATGGGCGCAGCAGGCCGAGCCCGTCTGCACGGCGCGGGTGCTCTCCCTGCACGTGGCCAAGGGCGATGCCGACGGCGCGCGGCCCCAGGCGGGGCCGTGGCAGGCGGTTACGCTGCCCGACGACTGGAGCGCCCGCTGGCCGGGCTACGGCGGCACGGCCTGGTACCGGATCGATTGGCGCAAGGACTGCCCCGAGGGGCGGGCCGGGCAAGTGGCGCTGGTGCTCGAATCGGTGGTCATGGCGGGCGAGGTATACGTCAACGATGAGCGGATCTGGCGCGACCGGCATCTGACCGAGCCGTTGTCGCGCAGCTGGAACATGCCGCGCTACTGGCTCATCCCCGACTCGCTGGTGCGAGATGGCGTGAACACGCTGTGGGTGAGAGTGGTCGGCGTGGCGGGGCAATCGCCCGGGCTGGGCCCGGTCTACCTCGGCGATCCGCTGTCGAGCCTGCAGCGATACGAGAACCTGTGGTGGAGCCACCGCACCCTGTTCACGCTCAACCTGATCGTGTCGGCCGTCCTGGGCGGGCTGTGTTTCTGCATCTGGCTGATGCGCCGCGAGCAGCGCACCTACGGCTGGTATGCGCTCATGGCCCTGTTCTGGGTGCTGTTCATCGCCAACGTGCTGGTCGTCACCCCCTGGCCCTTCGCCGACAGCGCGACTTCGGCCCGGGCCAACATCATGGCGCTGGTGCTGTACGTGGCTTGCTTCTGCATTTTCACGTGGCGCTTCGGCGAACAGTGCCTGCCGCGTACGGAAAAGGCGCTGTGGGTGCTGACGGCGGCGCTGCTGGCGCTGATCGCCTTCGTGCCGCGGCCGTACCAGGCCGACGCGCAGCTGGCGGCGGTGCTGGTCGTGTCCGCCATTTTTTTCGCGAACTGCCTGCAGTTTCCCTTCCACGCCTGGCGCACGCGCCGGCCGGAGCACGGCATGCTGGCGGCCTGCCTGCTGGTGTTCTTCGCCGCCAGCGCCCATGACCTGCTGCGCATATTGAAGCTCATCGACAGCGACTCCTCCTACACCCCGTTCACCAGCGTGGTGGTCACGCTGTGCATGTCCGCGGTGCTGGGCCTGCGCCACGCCCACAGCGTGCGGCGCATCGAGAGCTTCAATCAGGAGCTGGCCGACGGCATCGAACAGGCGCGCACCGAACTGGCCACGACCCTGGAGCGGGAGCACACGCTGGCGCTCGCCAACGCCCGACTGCAAGACAGGCTGCAAATCGCCCATGACCTGCACGACGGACTGGGCGGTTCGCTGGTGCGCATGATGGCCATGGTGGAGCAGGACAACGTGCCGGTGCAGCGCCCGCAGTTCCTTTCCATGCTCAAGCTCTTGCGCGACGACCTGCGCCAGACCATCGACAGCGGCTCCAGCGCCGGCATCAAGGTGCCGGCCTCGCCGCGCGAATGGATCGCGCCCCTGCGGCACCGGTTCATGCAGCTGTTCGACGAACTGGACATCCACGCCGCCTGGCGCTTTCCCGAGCAATGGCGCACGCCGCCCAGCGCCCTGCAATGCCTGGCGCTGACCCGCCTGGTCGAAGAATCGCTGGTGAACGTGCTCAAGCACAGCCGCGCGCGACGCGTGGAGCTGGAGCTGCGCCAGCCCGAGCCGGGCCTGCTGGAGCTGAGCATCGAGGACAACGGCGTGGGCTTCGACGTGGCGGCGGTGCTGCGGGCGGGCGTCAGCGTGGGCATGCGCAGCATGCACACCCGCATCGCCCGGGTGGGCGGCAAGCTGGACGTGGCGTCGCGGCCGGGGCAGACCGTGCTGGCCGCCCGGCTGGAGCTTCGTCCGCCCCAGGGCTGAGGCGGGGCGCGCCTATTTCGCCGTGTTCTCGTCGTCCACGGTCAGCCCGCCGGACTTCATGATGCGCTGGGCGATCTCTTCGGCGGACTTGCCTTCGAAACCGTGCACCCCCGCGGTAATGCGGAAGCTGTCGCCTTCCAGGGGGCCCATGACCGTGGCCGAAGACAGCAGCACGCCTTCCGAGCGCAGCTGGATGCGCTTGCCGACGCGTTCGCGGGTGAAGTCGGCAAGCGCCTTGCGGCTCTCGGGCTTCAGTTCGATCTCCACCACCCTGGCCGAGGTCGTCGGATCGGCGCTGGCCGTTGCGCGCTCCGCATGCAGGACGACCGTTTCGGCCTGCGCTGCGCAGGGCAGGAGCGCCGCCAGGGCGGCGGCGCGGAGGAAATGACGGATAGCGGGCATGGAAGACTCCTTCTTGCGCGTCGGCGATTCCCCAATCCTAGCCGATGCGGCGCCCGCCGCGCCGCGGACGTTCTACTATTGCGCACCGGCTCGCGTTCGAGTCTGGCCAAGGAGATCTACATGGCGGTGCGCGGGACCTGGCTACTTACTTGCCTGCTGCTGGCGGGCGTTGCTCACGCGGGATCGGCGCCCGCCGAGCTGGACTGCATTTCCGACAGCGGCAAGGTCGCCCTGAAAGGCGTGATCCCCTCGTCCTCGTCGGACGAGTTGAAGGTCACGCTGACCTACGCGGACGGCAGCCTGAGCTTCGATTCGGACACGAGCCCCGGTGTCGCGGTGACGGACTTCCCGCAGTCGGTATTCACCCTGGTCGTGCCCGCCGAGCGCGCGCATTTGACGCTCTATGCCTTGCCGGCCAGCGTGGACGTGAAGAAACGCGAAAACGGCGACCTCGCCGGCCGGTTCCAGGCCAAGCTGACGGCGCCTCGGCCGGACTCCGTGTCCGGCATCCAGAGCCGGGCGCCGCTGAAGGCCACCCTGAACTGCGAGTACCGGTATTCGCTATAGGCCAGCCGGTCCTTTACCAAGGTCGCCCGCCGCCAGAGCGGCGGCACCGACTTCAGCGGCAACCAGCTGACGTTCATCGCCCGCCCCGCGTCAGTGGGGCGGGCCGCCCGGGATCAGTCGATGCGGGCGCCGGAGATCTTGACGGCTTCGGCCCATTTCGCGATCTCTTTCTGCACGAAGGCCTGGAACTCCGCGGGCGTGGAGGGCGTGAACTCGCTGCCTGCGGCGATCATTTTTTCCTTCGCCTTCGGGTCGGACATCACCTCCCGCATGTCCGCGGAGATCTTCTCCACCAACGCCTTGGGCGTTCCCTTGGGGGCGAAGAAGCCCGACCAGGGCGGCGCGGCGTACCCGGCGAACCCCTGTTCGGCAACCGTGGGATAGTCGGGCGCGCTGGCGAAGCGGTCGGCGGTGGTCAGCGCAACGATCTTCAGCTTGCCGCTCTTCGCGTAGGCCTGCACGGCGGGCAAGCCGGTAATGCCCACCTGGATCTGGCCGCCCAGCAGGTCGGTCACCATGGGCGAGCTGCCGCGGTAGGGAATGTGGGAGATCTCGAACTTGCCTTGGTTCTTGATCAGTTCCATGCCCAGGTGCGAGGCAGTGCCATTGCCGTCCGAGCCATACGAATAGTGCGCGTCGGGCTTTTTCAGCAGGGCGATGAGTTCTTGCAGATTGTTGGCCGGCACGTCATTGTTGACGATGATGGCGTTGGGGTAGAGCGTGGCTTGCGTGACGGCCT
This sequence comes from Achromobacter denitrificans NBRC 15125, assembly GCF_001571365.1. Lineage (GTDB taxonomy): Bacteria > Pseudomonadota > Gammaproteobacteria > Burkholderiales > Burkholderiaceae_B > Achromobacter > Achromobacter denitrificans. The sequence continues at coordinate 18,724 of NZ_BCTQ01000027.1, forward strand.
CGAAGTCCTTGACCGGGTCGTAGCGCATGTTCTTGTAGAGCGAGGTATTGATGCCGTGCGAGCCGGTGACGCCCAGCACCAGCGTGTAGCCGTCCGGCGCGGCGCGCGCCACGTACTCGGAACCGACGTTGCCGCCCGCGCCCGGCTTGTTTTCGACGACGACCGCCTGGCCCCACTTCTTGGACAGGCCTTCCGCCACGAGACGGGCGGTGATGTCGGTGGCGCCGCCGGCCGGGAACGGAACCACGATGGTCACCGGGCGGGTGGGGAATGTGTCGGCGCTCTGCGCGAAAGCGGGAGCGGCGGCGATGCCGGCGGCGCAGGCCAGCAGCGCCAGCACCTTGCGGCGCAGCGGCGCCCCGGCGCCGGCGGCGTGGGTGAACGAGTCAGTCATATCTAAACCCCCTGGTAATGTGTGTGATGTAAGCACTGCGTGAGGAAACGGCGGCTCCGCTAGATCGCGGTGTATCCCCCGTCGGCACGAATGTCCGTGCCCGTGATGAACGAGGCTGCCTCGCTGATCAGGAAAACTGCGGTCTGGGCGACTTCTTCGGCGGTGCCCAGGCGGCCGGCGGGATACTTGACGGCGAGCGCGTCGCTTGCGGCCTGCGCGCTGCCGTAGCGGGCGGCCAGGCGGCTGGTCGCCACGGCGCCGGGCGACAGGCTCAGGGCGCGGATGCCGTCGGCCGCATGGTCCACGGCGATGGCGCGGGCCAGCGCGATGAGCCCCGCCTTGCTCGCGCCATAGGCGCCGCGGCCGGGCGCGGCCACGCTGCCGAGCTGGGACGCGATGTTCAGCACCACGCCCGCGCCGGCGCGCGCCATGTGGGGAATGGCCCATTTGCTCATCAGCCACGCGCCGGTCAGGTTCACGTCCAGCGCCTGGCGCCATTGTTCGGGCGCCAGATCCGCGACTTTGCAGCCCGGCGTGACGGCCGCGGCGTTGTTCACCAGCGCGTAGATGCCGCCCCAGTGCGCGGCGATCTGCTCCACGGCCGTGCGGGTGGCGGCTTCGTCGGCGACGTCGCATGCGAGCGCCAGCGCGCGCGAGTCCGCGTCGGGCAGTGACTGCCGGCTGCGCTGCAGCATATCGGCGTCGCGATCCAGCAGGGCCACTTGCGCGCCCGCGAGCAGGCAGGAAGCGGCGATCGCCTGGCCGAGGTCGCCGGCCGCGCCGGTGACGATCACCGTCTTGCCGTGCAGGGTGGGAAGGGGCGTGGCGGTCATAAGGCCATGGCTCCGAGCGAGGCGCCGCCGCAGACGTAGAGTGTCTGCCCGGTGATGGCGCCGGCTTCCGCGCCCAGGAAAAAAGCGATCGTCGCGGCGACTTCATCGGCGGCGATCAGGCGGCCAAGCGGCAGCGCGATCCCGGGCGGCGCGCCGCGCTTCGGATCCGTCAGCATGGGCGTGTCGACCGCGCCCGGCGCGACGACGTTGACCGTGATGCCGCGGCCGATCAGCTCGGCTGCCAGGCTGCGCGCCAGGCCGATCTGCGCGGATTTGGTCGAGGCATAGGCCAGGCGTTGCGAGCGGCCCAGCACGGCGCGGCTGGAAACCAGCACGATCCGGCCGCGCCCGTCGGGCAGCTGCGGAACCAGCGCCCCGGCCAGCGCGATCGGCGCGGCGCCATGCAGGCGCCAGAGCAGATCCGCGTCTTCCATACGCGTATCCCGCGCGCCGCCGGTGCGCACCAGGCCGGCGCAATGCACCAGCGCGGTCGGCGCGCAGCCGGACAGGCCGGCGCACAGGCTTTGCAGGGCGGCGGCATCGGACAGGTCGCACCGCAGGTGCGCGTAGCGATCTTCGGACTCGATGGCGGCGGGCGCGATGTCTATGCCCGTCACCCGCCAGCCGTCCGCCAGCAGCCGCCTGGCCAATGCCAGGCCGATTCCGGACGCCGCGCCCGTCAGGACGCAATGCGCCGCAGCATTACGCTCGGTCATGGCGTCGGACTCAGGCGTCCAGCGTGGTGAGGCGCTTTTCCATGGCTCGCATTTGCTCGTAGCCCATCAGTTCCATGATGTCTTCGATGCCCACGAGCAGGTCGGGGCGGTCCGCGGGCACGCCGGTGGCAACCACGCCTTGCATGACCTGCAGGGCCTGGCGCATGCCGTGGATGGCGGCCGCCGGCAACATGCGCGGCAGGCTGATGCGCTTGACGCCGATTTCCTTCAGGCGCGGCAGCGGAATCAGCGGCGTGGTGGGCCGGTTGCGGATCCCGAAGCCCATGTTGATGCTGACCGGGATGCCCGCCGCGTCCACCAGGCGCTTGATGTCGTCCTCGGAGCGCACCGCGTCGGGGAACAGCATGTCGGCGCCGGCCCGGGCGTAGGCGCGCGCGCGTTTGACCGCGCCTTCGATGCCTTCGAGGGCGAGCGAGTCGGTGCGGGCGATGATGACGAAATCGTCGTCGCGCCGCGCCAGGCAGGCAGCCTCGATCTTCTTGACCATCTCGGCTTCGCTGACGACATCCTTGCCGGGCATGTGGCCGCAGCGCTTCGGGCTGACCTGGTCTTCCAGATTGATGCCCGCGACGCCGGCTTCCTCGAACATCTGCACCGTATGGTAGACGTTCACCGGATTGCCGTAGCCGGTATCCGCGTCGGCGGTGAGCGGGATGGAGACGGACCGCGCCAGGTGGCGGCAATGCGTGACGTTCTCCGCCAACCCCATCACGCCGATGTCGGCGATACCCAGCAGCGCGTTCGACACGGCCGCGCCGCTGGTGCAGGCGGTCTTGAATCCCGCGGCCTCGACCAGGCGGATGCTGTATCCATCGTAGACACCAGGGGAGACGATGAAGGGTTCGTTCTTCAGCAATTGCCGGAACTGGTTGCGCGGGTTGTTCATGTCGTGCTGCTCCAAAGGGCGTTAGGCGGCCGAGACGGGGTGCCCGGCGATGCCGGACGCCCCTTCCGCCAGATGTTCAAACAGGTGTTGCGCCGCGCGTTCGATGTGCGATCGCATGAGCGACTCCGCCAGCTCGGCGTCGCGCGCGCGGATGGCGCGCAGGATCTGCCAGTGTTCGGCGTAGGCATCGTCCTTGCGTTCGAGCACGGTGCCGGAATGCCGGCGGTAGACGCGCAACAGATGATAGAGATCGCCGCAAAGGGCGTTGACGATGCGGGTATTGCCGCTGGCCCGCACGATGCGTTCATGGAAGTCGAACACCCGCGGAGCGGGCGCGCCGCCATTGGCGGCTTCGAGCCGGCGTTGGCGATCCTGCTCCAGCTCGACCAGCAATTGCGCGATTTCCTCGTCGCTCATGCGGCGCGTGGCCAGGTTGCAGGCCACGCCTTCCAGCGCCATGCGCATCTGGAAAAGTTCCAGCGCGGACTCCGCCGACAGCGTCACCACGCGTGCCTTGATGTAGGGCTCGCGGGTGACCAGCTGAATGCCTTGCAGGCGGCGCACGGCTTCGCGCACGGGGCCGCGGCTGACGCCGAATTCCTGTGCCAGCGCCACTTCATTGATGACGCTGCCCGGAGCCAGCCGCCCCTGGTAGATCGCGTCCAGCACCTGGCCGAACACCACGTCGGCCAGCGGGCCGGAGGCGTCTTCCTTGGTGGCGATGGAGGGCGTGGAGGTGTTCATAGTGTTGACAGCCTATCAAAGGGATCTTAAAAGTGTCAACTCTTTTGGAGTTGAGTCGTTTTGCCAAATTGGCCTGCCAGGGCCGTGCGTCTAGGGTGAGAGGGCTATTTTACCGACGTTCCGCGGGGGTTTTCCCTAGGAGGGAGAGTCCTGTCATCTATCTACACTTGATGGGCGGGGCGGGAATCTGCATTGCGAGTTCCTATTCTTGATGTCGGTCAAATTCCAATAGTGTTGACACTATGATTTTGAAAGCCGTAAGATGGAACCAGTTGAGATTTTCCCGATTACCGCTGCCATGATCCAGTCTTTCTCCTGTCGCGGCAGGGCGCTGCGCTACGCGGACCTGTCCGAATCCGCCCGCGCCGCCGGCCGTGACCTCCGCCGTTATCCCTATGTCATCCGCGTGCTGCTGGAGAACCTCCTGCGGCACCGCGCGTGGGGGGCGGCCGTCACGGAAGAAGAGATCGGCAGGCTGTGGGACTGGCGCGAACATCTGGGGGCGGACCTGCCGCTGCACGTGGCCCGCGTGATCCTCCCCGACTCCAGCGGATTGCCCGTATTGCAGGACCTCGCGGCACTGCGCGATGCCGTGGCCCTTGCCGGCGGCGATGCGGCGCAGGTCGATACCCGCATTCCTGTCGACCTGATCGTCGACCATTCGCTGCAGGTCGATCATTGGGGCGATGCCAGCGCGGTGCAACGCAACCTGCGCCGCGAGTTCGAACGCAACGACGAACGCTACCGCTTCCTGAAATGGGCGCAGCAGGCCTACAAGGGCTTGCGCGTCATCACGCCGGGCATCGGCATCATCCATCAGGTGAATCTGGAGTACCTGGCGCCGATCGTGGCGCGGCAGGTGCGGCCGGACGGCGAATGGGCCTATCCCGATTTCGTGATCGGCGGCGATTCGCACACGCCCATGGTCAACGCGCTGGGCGTGCTGGGCTGGGGCGTGGGCGGCATCGACGCCGAAGCGGCCCTGCTCGGGCAGGCGTACACCTTTCCCGTCCCGGAAGTGGTCGGGGTGCGGCTGCATGGCGCCATCGAGGCGCCCGCGCTGACGACGGACGCGGCCTTGCTGATCACGCAGCAATTGCGCGCCGCGGGCGTGGTGGGCAGCATGGTCGAATTCTTCGGGCCCGCGGTGGCGGCGCTCAGCGTGCCCGAGCGCGCCACCATCGCCAACATGGCGCCGGAATACGGCGCCACCTGCGGCTTCTTTCCGATCGATGCGCGCACGCTGGACTACGCCCGCATCACCGGGCGCGATGAGGAGCAGTTGGCGCTGATCGACGCCTACGCGCGCGCCAACCAGCTGTGGCGCGACGCCGGCGATGCGGCGCCGGCCTACAGCCGCGTGATCGAGATCGACCTGTCGGCAGCTCGCCCCAGCGTGGCCGGTCCGCGCCGTCCGCAAGACCGCATGGACGCCGGCGACGTCCCGGCGGACTTCCGCCGCCGCCTGGCCGAGCCCGTCGCGGAGGGCGGCTTCGGCGTGGACGCGGCCGCCGTGGCCGCGCATCCGCCTCGCCGCGACGCCGCAGGCCACGGTTCGGTGGCGCTGGCGGCCATCACCTCTTGCACCAACACCTCCAATCCGGGCGTGATGCTGGCCGCCGGGCTGGTGGCGCGGAAGGCGCTGGCGCTCGGCCTGACGCCGCCGGCCTGGATCAAGCGCTCGCTCGCGCCGGGCTCGCGCGCCGTGACCCGCTACCTGGAGTCCGCGGGCCTGCTGGCGCCGCTGCAGGCGCAGGGCTTCCACGTAATCGGCTACGGCTGCACCACCTGCGGCGGCAAATCGGGTCCGCTGGAACCGGCGATGGCCGATGCCATCGCCGAGGGCGGCCTGGTGGCGGCGGCGGTGCTGTCGGGCAACCGAAATTTCGAAGGACGCATCCACAAGCTGCTGCGCGCCAACTACATCGGCTCGCCCGCGATGGTGGTGCTGTACGCGCTGGCGGGGCGCATCGACATCGATTTCGAGCGCGAGCCGCTGGGCCCGGGCACGGACGGCGCGCCGGTCTATCTGCGCGACGTCTGGCCCAGCCAGGATGAGATAGCCGCCTTGTTGCCCTTGGCCTCGGATCCGGCGCTGTTCGCGGAAGTCTACGATCCCGCCAGCCTCGATAGCGCGATCTGGCGCGACCTGGAAGCCCCCTCGGGGTTGCGCTTTCCGTGGGACCCGGACTCGCAGTATCTGGTGGAGCCCCCGTTCTTCAAGGCGCGGCCGGGACGCGATGCCCTCGCCGACCTGGCCGCCAGCCTGGGGCGCGGACGCGTGCTCGCCGCATTCGGCGACTCCCTGACCACGGATCACATTTCGCCCAGCGGCGAAATCCCGGTCGACACCCCCGCCGGCCAATACCTGCTGGAGCAGGGCGTGGCGCCGCGCGACTTCAATACCTACGTCGCGCGCCGCTGCAACCATCACGTCATGACGCGCGCGACCTTCGCCAACATCCGCATCAAGAATGCCCTGGTCTCAGGTGTGGAGGGGGGAGTGACGGTCCATTATCCGGATGGCGAGCGCATGGCGGTGGTCGATGCCGCGCGCGCCTATCGCGATGCCGGCGAGGCCAGCGTCATCCTGGCGGGCAGGGATTACGGCATGGGCAGCAGCCGCGACTGGGCCGCCAAGGGATCGGCGCTCCTGGGCGTGCGCGCGGTGATCGCGGAATCCTTCGAGCGCATCCATCGCGCCAACCTGGTGGGGATGGGCGTATTGCCGCTGGCGTTCGCTGCGGGACAGGGTTGGCGCCAGCTGGGCCTGACCGGCGCCGAGCTCCTGCGCTTCGCCAACGTGGAGAACGGCGTGCTGAAGGGCGAGCCCATCGAGGTGGAGGCCGAGGACGGCGAGCGCCGCATGCGCTTCCAGGTCCATGCCCAGGTGCTCACGCAGGCCGAACGCAAGCTCATGGCGGAGGGCGGGATTCCGTCCAGTGTCCTCAATTCCTTTTTGAACGAAACGGCGGCCGCGAACGCGGCGCATTGCTGACAACGCGCATCTCTCGGGAAAGACGAAATCATGCTGGATCTGCTATTGACCAACGCAAGGCTGCTGCTGCCGCAGCAGGGCCTGACCGAAGGCGTGCTGGGCGTCATCGACGGCCGCATCGCCATCATCGCCGAGCCCGGCACACCGCTGGAAGCCCGGGAGACCATCGATTGCCAGGGACTGTGGGTGCTGCCCGGCCTGATCGATCCGCACGTGCATTTCGGCTTTGGTTCGCCGGAAACCGATTTCGAGACGGAGTCGCGCTTCGCCGCCTTGGGCGGCACCACCACCGTGCTGTCGTTCCACCGTTCCGCGGATATCCGCGAATCGTTCGACAAGCTGCGCGACCGCGCGCTGTCGCAAAGCTGCGTGGACTTCGGCTTCCATTTCGGCATCACCAGCAACCTGCACGTGGAAACGCTGGACGAGATATCGCGTCGGTTCGGCGTGTCGTCCTACAAGCTCTACATGATGTACAAGGGCGCCGCCGGGCTGTCCAAGGGTTTCACGGATATCGACGACGGGCTGCTGTATTCGGCGCTGCGCGCCACCGCCGCGATTCCGGGCGCGATCATGGGCGTGCATTGCGAGAACGTGGAAGTGATTCCCGTGCTGCGCGATCCCCTGCGCGCGGCCGGACGCGACGACCTGAAAGCCTGGAACGAGCAGAGCCCGGATTTCCTGGAAGCGGAGAACGTGCATCGCGTGTGCTACTTCGCGGCCAAGACCGGCGCCGCGGTCAATATCGTGCACCTGAGCAGCCGCGAAGCGCTGAACGAAGCGCGGCGCCATCGGCGCACGCCCGACGCGCCGCCCATCTATGTCGAGACCTGCCCGCACTACCTGTTCCTGAACGACGAATCGCCGGCCGGCACCTACGCCAAAGTGAACCCGCCGGTGCGGGGGCAGGACGACGTGGACGCCATGTGGGAAGGCGTGCTGGACGGGTCCATCACCACCATCGGCACCGATCACGTGCCGCGCAAGCGCGCCACCAAGGACACCGACATCTGGGCCGCGAGCAACGGCTTCCCGGGAACGGGCCTCATGCTGCCCATCCTGCTGCACGAAGGCTATCACCGCCGCGGCGTGCCGCTGGAGACGCTGATGCAGGTCAGCGCCGGGAATTCCGCCCGCATCTATCGCATGCCGACCAAGGGCAGCATCGAGATCGGCAAGGATGCCGACCTGGTGCTGGTCGACCCCGACCTGGAGCGCACCGTCGATCCCGCCACGCTGGAATCGAACTCCGACTACTCGCCCTACGAGGGCATGACCCTGAAGGGCTGGCCCGTGCGCACGCTGGTGCGCGGGCGCACCGTGGCGCTGGACGGCCGCATCACCGAGGCGGCGCGCGCGAACCCCGGCGGCCGCTATCTCAAGCGCCTTTGAGCTGACTCCATCACTTTTCTTGCAGGCACCATCATGAGCGAAACCAAGCGAATCTGGGACGACTTCCTCACCGAACGCGACAAGCAGGTACTGGCGCAGGCCGGTTACGGCAAGCGCGGCGGCTTCGGCAAGCGGCCCGCCCTGTTCATCATCGACGTGCAGTACAACTTTTGCGGCGACACGCCCGAGGACATCCTCGAAGGGCTGAAGCAATACCGCACGCACTGCGGCCGCGAGGCCTGGGAGGCCGTCGCCCATATCGTGCCCTTGCTGGAACTGGCCCGCGAGAAGAACATTCCCGTCTTCTATACCGAGAGCGGCCGCCGGGCGGACCTCCTGGACAGCGGCGTGCAGGTAGGAAAGAACCATCGCGGCGGAGAGAAGACCGTCCTGGCCAACACCCATGCCACGCAGACGGTGGAGCCGCTTGCGCCGCGTCCGCAGGACATCCGCATCACCAAGCAGAAGCCTTCGTGCTTCTTCGGCACCATCTTCATGAGCCACCTGAATTTCCTGGACGTGGACACCCTGATCCTGGTGGGCTGCACCTCGTCCGGATGCCTGCGCGCCACGACGGTGGACGCCTATTCCTATAATTTCAAGGTCATCATTCCCGAGGAAGCGGCGTTCGACCGCTTCCAGGCCAGCCACGCCATGAGCCTGTTCGACCTGAACTGCAAATACGCCGATGTGATTCCGTCGCGCGAAGTGCAGGACTATCTGCGCAACCTGCCCGGCGCGGCCGACGCCGCGCAAGGTTGATCCACCACTGGACGCGCATCCCATGTCCGAGGCCGTCGCCGGACCGATCCCCGTCTATCTGCTGACCGGATTCCTGGGCAGCGGCAAGACCACGCTGTTGTCCCGTCTGGTTCGCAGCCCGCGCTTCGCGGACACCGCCGTGGTCATCAACGAGTTCGGCGAGATCGGCCTGGACCACATGCTGGTGGGCAAGGCCGACGACACCGACGTGGTGCTGCTCGATTCTGGCTGCCTGTGCTGCGCGGCCACGAGTTCGCTGCAGGACACGCTGGAATCGCTGTACTACCGGCGTCTGCGCGGCGAGGTGCCCGCTTTCGCGCGGGTGGTGGTCGAGACCTCCGGCCTGGCCGATCCGTGCCCCGTGATCAATACGCTGGCCGCCGATCCGTCGATTGCGCGCCACTACCGTTTCGGCGGCGTGGTGGCCACGGTCGACGCGCTTCATGGCCTGGCGACGCTGGAAGCCTATCGCGAAGCCAGTACCCAGGTTGCGATCGCCGACCGCATCGCGCTGACCAAGACCGACCTGGCCGGCGCGGCGGACATCGCCGCGCTGCGATCCGCGCTCGGCGGATACAACGCCAGCGCGCCCATCCGCGCAGTGTCGCCCGACACCGTGGACGAGGATGCGCCGGCGCTGTTCGACGGCTTGCGTCCCGAACACCTGGATGCCGCGGACCCGGCTTCCGGCCCATCGATCGCCCTTGCCCCGCTGGCGCACGTGCTGCGCTACGGCATCGCCTCGTATGCATTCCGGCAACGGGAGCCGGTGGGTTGGGACGACTATGCGCGCTGGACCCGGCACATGCAGCGCCAGATCGGCGAGCGCCTGTTGCGCGCCAAGGGGCTGCTGCGATGGTCCGACGGGACGCTGCGCGCCGTGCACGGGGTGCGGCACGTCTTCTCCGTGCCCGAAACCGTGGCGGTGGCCGACGACGCGGCGCGGCGGGCGGGCCTGGTCCTGATCGTGCAGGACTTGTCCGCGGAGGAAGCGCAGGAACTGGTGCGGCCGCTGGGCCTGTAGCCCCTCAGGCCTGGCCGCCCAGGTGCAGCGCCACCACTTCGGTATCGGTGCCGTCCAGGCCCGGGTAGCGGGTCCTGACCAGCGGATCGTGCCCGGGGACGATGTGCTCGGGCGATTCCGCGTATTTCAACAGCGTGTCGTAGCCCGCCAGCATGTCGGCCACGTTGTGGACGATGGGAAACGGCGCCTGCAAGCCCATGTTGTCGTAGTAATGGCTGGCATCGGACGCCAGCACCAGCCAGCCGCGCGCGGTGTGCACCCGCACGGCCTGCAGCCCTTGCGTGTGTCCGCCGATATGCAGCAATTGCAGGCCCGGCGCGATTTCGTCATGGCCGTGATAGAAGGCCACGCGCTTGTCATAGACGCCGCGCACCACGTCGACCACGTCTTCCACCGCGTAGGCATGGCGCAGCATGTCGAAGCGCATGTTGCAGCCGCAGGCATAGTGCAGTTCGCTTTCCTGCAGATGCAGGCGGGCGTTGGGGAGCTTGCGGATATTGCCCGCGTGGTCGTAGTGCAGGTGGGTGACGATGACGTCCTGGACGTCGGCGGGCGAGATGCCCAGCTTCCGCAGCGATTCGATCGGGCAGCGCAGGAACTCGCGGCCCCGGGCCTGGGCGGCGGCCGCGTTGAAGCCGGTGTCCACGAGGTAGACTCGGCTGCCGTTGCGGATGACCCAGACGAAATAATCCATTGGCATGGGGCCGTCGTGCGGATCGGGAGGCGTGATGAAGTTCTGGGTCCGGTTGCGCGCGACCGTCGCGTAGCGCAAGGCATAGACTTCGTGGTTCGGCAGTGTCATGCGATTCCCCTCGATGCGCGGATGTGGTCCAGTTCGGGTCGCAGGTAGTCCAGGAGCCGCTGTGGGTTCTCGACCATGGGAAAGTGGCCGAGGTCGGGCATGACGCCGAAGCGCGCGCCGGGGATCAGCGCGGCGACCCGGCGCGAGTCCTCGGGGCTGGCCGAGTAGTCGTAGGCGCCGGTCAGCAGCGAGACGCCGAAGGCGGCGGTGTCCAGCCCCGCCACGTCCCGGGCGGCGTCGAAATCCTCGCTGTAGAACCAGAGATCGTTGGCGTACACATTGAAGCCGCCCTGCGAATAAATCCATGCCGCGTCACGCCGCGCGGCCAGCGGGGAGGCCGGCGCCATCAGGCCGCGCACGTAGGCGGGGTTGTGGGCGGCCTGGTTCACCTGCGGATGGCAAAGCAGGGGCGTGCGCCGCCCGCTGGCTTTCCAGGGCGCCTCCAGGGCGACGACGCCGGCCACGTCGGCGGGGCTACGGGTGGCGGCGACCAGGGCCATCGCCGCGCCCATGGAGCAACCCAGCAGCACCGCGGGCGCGCCCGCCACGCAGCGGATCGTCGCGAGGCAGGTTTGCAGATAGGTGTCGAGGGTCAGGCCGTCTTCGGTCCAGGATTGCCCGGGCAGGGGCATGCTGCGGCCGTGGCCGGGCATGTCGAAGGCGATCATGCGCCATTGCCGCCGCAGGGCGGGGTCGGCCATGAGCGCATGGAACTGGCGGGAATCGGCGCCGGCCGTATGCAGCATCACCAGCGGCGGGCCGGACTCGATCCCGCTGGCTTCGTAGTAGATGCTCGCTGTTTCCGCGCCGATGCCTATCGAGGCGTAGTGTCCGGAGATCGGGCTGCGGTCCAGCGGGGCGGGGACGGCCTCGCTTTGCCCGCGGAGGATCTCGAACAGCCGCTCCAGCGGATGCAGGGCCTGGGCGACGGCGAGGGCGTCGCCCTTGATGCGCAAGCCCGGCGCATGGCGGCGCGCGGCGGTGAAGGAGTGGTAGCCCGGAGGGGGCGTGGCACAGAGCATTTTCTGCCAGGCGTCCGGCGGGGCGCTGATGACGATGCACTGCGAGGGGCCGGCGGGCTGGCCGGCCCAGGCCACGATTTTTTCGCCGGCTTCGGCGCCCGCCTGCAGCCAGATGGCGCAGGGCAGGCCCCGGGCGGCGCCGAGGAATTCCTTATCCTGCTGGGCCAGCGCTACCGCGGCCTTCAGTTCTTGGACGATCGCCTTCACTTCCCTGGGTCTCCTCTTGTTGGCGCCGCAGCACTTCGAGCGCGGTGCGCTCGGCGTTCACGATATGGCTGCGGGCGGCCTCTTGCGCCCCTTGCGGGTCTCGGGCGCGGATGCGCTCGAACAGATGATCGATTTCGGCCAGGCTTTCCGGCAGGCGGTCCGAGCGCGCGAACGAGGTGGCGCGCAGCAGGTTGATGCGCGATAGCAGCCCGGGCAGCATGTCCTTGACCAGGTCGTTGTCGCAGCCGCTGAGCAGCACGTCGTAGAAATCGCGCTTGGCCGCCAGCAGGGCCGCCTTGTTGCTGCCCTTGGACTGGCGGTGCAGGGCGTCCACCGCCTTGCGCAGGCGTTCGATGTCCGCGTCGTCGGCCAGTCGGGCGAACTCGTGGGCGGCATAGCCTTCCAGCAGGGCGCGCAGGGCGTAGAGGTCGCGCGCCGCCTTCTCGGTGATGCGCACGACGGTGGGGCCGCGGTGCGGCTCGATGGAAATCAGGCGCTCGGCTTCCAGCGTGCGCAGCGCTTCGCGCAGGGTGCTGCGGCTGATGCCGAGCTGTTCGCACAGTTCGAGTTCGCGCAGGCGTTCCCCGCCTTTGATTCGCCCATCCATGATGGACGCGCGCAGGAATTCCTCCACGCGGGTGCGCAGGGTGGCGGGCTTTTCGAATATCGCGCCTGTGGGGGTGGCCATAGCAATCTCTCGTTTATCCAGGCGGCGGGTTCCAGCGCCGGCACGGGCCCTGGGCCATGCCTCGGCGAACCGCCGTATCGACGTAAAGACGCAATATATCCCGTCGGCCGCTCATGGTTACAGTCCCAGATAGGCGGCGCGCACCCGGCTGTCTTCCAGGAGCGCGTTGCTGGGGCCGGACAGCACCATGGAGCCGGATTGCAGCACGTAGGCGTATTCGGCGACCGACAGCGCCAGCCGGGTGTTCTGCTCCACCAGCAGGATGGTCAGGCCGCTGCGGTGGATGTCCACCATGGCCTGGTGCATTTCCTCGACGACCTTGGGCGCCAGCCCATGGCTGGGCTCGTCCAGCAACAGCAGCCGGGGCTTGAGCATCAGCGCCCGGCCGAAGGCGACCATCTGCTGTTCCCCGCCCGACAGCGTGCCGGCCAGCTGCCGGCGGCGCTCGCGCAGGCGCGGAAACAGGGCGTAGATCCCGTCGCAATCCCGCTTGACCTCCGCCGTGTCGCGGCGGCGGGTGTAGCCGCCCAGGTACAGGTTTTCTTCCACGGTCATCTCGGGGAAGACGTGGCGGCCTTCGGGGACGTGGGCGATGCCCAGTTCGGGAATGCGGTGCGGCGCAAGGCGCAGGATCTCCTGCCCGTCGAACTTCACGCTGCCGCGGGTCTTGTCGAGCAGGCCGGAGATGCAGCGCAGCAAGGTGCTCTTGCCGGCCGTATTGGCGCCGACGACGGCGATGAAGCTGCCTTCGGGCACGGTCAGCGACACGTCGCGCAAGACCGGGCTGCGGTCGTAGGAGGCGGTCAGGGCGTCGATCTGCAGCAGGTTCGGCGGGCTCATACCGGCACCTCCACCTGCTCCAGCGATTTGCCCAGATAGACTTCGATCACGGTCGGATCGGAGGCGATCTCGGCGGGGCTGCCTTCGGCGATTTTCTGGCCGAACGACAGCACCAGGATCCGGTTGCAGAGCCGCATGATGGCGCGCATATGGTGTTCCACCACGATGAAGGTGATGCCGGATTCGTCGCGCAGGGTGCGGATCAGGTCCAGCATGGCGTCCATTTCGGCTTCGTTCAGCGCCGCCATGACCTCGTCCAGCAGGAATACCTTGGGATCGGTGCACAGGGCGCGGGCGAGTTCGACCCGCGCCTGTTCGGGGAACGACAGCTCGCCCGCCGGCTTGCGCGCGATGGCGGACAGGCCGACCCGGTCGAGGTTGGCGAGCGCGACCTGGCGGGCGCGGTCCACGCCGTGGCGCAGCAGGCCGCCGACCAGCACGTTGTCCAGCACCGTCATTTCGGGAAACAGCGCGACGTTCTGGAACGTCTTGGTCATGCCCAGCGCCGCGATCTGGTGCGGGCGCATGCCGCCGATATCGTGGCCGTCCAGTTCGATGCGCCCGCCGTTGCCGCGGTACAGGCCGACCAGCAGGTTGAACAGCGTCGTCTTGCCCGCGCCGTTGGGGCCGATCAGCCCCAGGATGTCTCCCTTGGCGACGTTGAACGACACGTCGTCCACGGCTTTCAGGCCGCCGAAGCGGCGCTGGATATGGGCGACCTTGAGGATGTCAGGCATGCTGCCTCCCCGTCAGGTTGCGCAGCCGGGCCCACAACGCCGACAGGCCCCGGGGTTCGACCAGGATGATCGCGATGAGGATCAGGCCGAAGGCGAGCTGCGACACGCCCGCCGTGTGGCCCGACAGCCAGTCGTTGAACACCTCTTCCAGCGGAATGATCACCGCCGCGCCGATGAGCGGGCCGGCCACGGTGCCCACGCCGCCGATGATGCAGATGAGCGCGACGCGGACCGAGATGCCGACCAGCGAGAACACGGTGTCCGGATCGAAGAAGTAGATGAATTGCGCATATAGCGTGCCGCAGGCGCCCATGAGGGCGGCGGAGATCACCGCCGCCAGGATGCGGGTGCGCGCGGTGTTCACGCCGATGACCTCGGCGGCCTGCGGGTTGGCCTTCACCGCGCGCAGGCGATAGCCCAGGCGCGAATGGCTGATGAGCGCGAACACGATGGAAGTGATCAGCGCGGCGCCCAGCATCAGGTAATAGTAGGGAATGCTGGACTTGAACTGCATCTGGGACAGCCCTTCCGAGAACGGAATCGAGACGCCCACGGGGCCGCCCGTGACCGAGGCCCAGGTATTGGCGATGGCCCGAAGCACTTCGCCGAACGCCAGCGTGGCCAGCGCGAAATAGTGGCCGCGCAGGCGCATGGTGGGCAGGCTGAGCAGGGCGCCCGCCAGCGCCGCCACCGCCATGGCGGCGACAATGCCCAGCCAGGGGGAAATGCCGTAGCGCATGAGCAGCAGGGTGGAGGTATAGGCGCCCAGGCCGAAGAAGGCCGCGTGCCCCAGGGAGATCTGGTTGGCCAGCCCGCCCACGATGTTCCAGGATTGGCCCATGGCGGCGAACAGCAGCACCAGCGTCATGACGCGGATGCCGTAGCCCTGGTCTTCCATCAGCCAGGGCAGGCCGAGCGCGGCCGCCAGCACCAGCGCCCACTGCAGGAGTTGTCGGTTCAGAGTCATCAGCCCGCCTTTTTCAGTAGACCTTCCGGACGCACGGCCAGGACCAGGATGAAGATCGCGAAGAGCACCAGGTTCTGCAGCTGCATGGGCAGCACCAGCGACGACAGCGACTGGATGACGCCGACCGCCACGCCGCCCACCACGGCCCCGATCACGCTGCCCAGGCCGCCCAGCACCACGGCGGTGAACATCAGCACGCTGAACTGGGCGCCGACGGTGGTCGAGGCGGTCAGGTAGGGCAGGATGATCCCGCCGCCCAATGCGGTCATGCCCACGCCCAGCCCGAACGCCAGCTGATGCACGCGGTGCGTGGAGATGCCGGACAGCCGGGCGGCCATGGGATCCTGGGCGGTGGCGCGCACGGCCATGCCCCACCAGGTCTTCTTCAAGACCCACCACAGGACCAGCCCGGCGACCGACGCCACGGCGAAGGCCAGCAGGTAAGGCGCGCTGAGCAGGATGGGGCCGATCGCCAGCGCCGTCATCTGGTAGGGCGTCTGCACCGACCGGAACTCCGATCCGAACAGGATCAGCGCCAGGTTCTCCATGACGATGAGCAGGCCCACCGTCAGGAAGATCTGCGCGACCGCCGGCGCCTTAAGCACCCGGTTGATCAGGTACTTCTGCGTCAGCACGCCCAGGACGAAGGCGACGGCGAACGAGAGCGGGGATCCCAGCAGCGGATCCAGCCCCAGCAGTTTCCAGGCGAAGTACGCCACGAACATGCCCACCATCAGGAACTCGGCCTGGGCGAAGTTGACGATGGACACCACGCCGAAGACGAGTGTCAGCCCGATCGATATGACCGCGTAGACGCCGCCCAGCAGGATGCCGTCCACCAGGGCCTGCAAGAATTGCATGATCGCTCTCCGTGCGCCGCGCGCGCCGCGCTCAGCCCGCGTTGATGACGCGGCCCTTGGCCAGGGCCTGGGGCCAGACCGAGACCAGTTCGTTGTCCTGCCACTGGACCATGATGGGCTGCGCCATGGTGTTCAGGCCGCTGGCGTCGAAATGCACGCCGCCGCCCGACATCACGCCGGCCCAGCCCTGGTCGTACTTTTGCGCGCGCAGGGCCTTGGACACCGCTTCGGGCTTGTCCGACGCCGCCACTTCCAGGGCCTGCGCCAGCACGCCGGCGCACACGGCGTGCTCCAGCGCCTCGTGCGGCATGAAGGTGCCGAACCGCTTGCGGTAGCGCTCGGTGTACTCGGGAGCCTGGTCGTAGTTGGCGGGCGCGATCGACAGCACGGCCTGCGAATACTGGCCCAGCGCTTTCGCGAAGTCGGGGATGACGTAGCCGGCCGCGCCGCCCACCACCGGCACGGTCAGCCGCTGCTGGCGCATGACGCGGATGATGAGCAGGCTGTCGTTGAGATAGGAAATGGGGAAGACGATCTGGGCGTCCGAACCCCGCAGCTTGCTGATCAGCGGCGTGACGTCGGTGATGCCCAGGGGATAGGCCTCGTCCAGCACGATCTGCGCGCCCGCCGCCTTGGCCGCGTTGCGCACCCCCACCGCCTGCGAAGTGCCGTAGGCCGTGTCTTCGTACAGCAGCGCGATCTTCTTGATTTCCGAGGCGCCGGCCACGACCGACGCGGCGTAGTCGTATTGCGCGCGGCCCAGCACGGAGCCCTTGGAAACCACCTGGAAGATGTGCTTGAAGCCGCGTTCGGTGAGCACGTCCGAGAACGACATGGTCAGCAGCGGGATGCCGCGGCGCTCGGTCACTTCCGAGACGGCGAGCGTCAGCGACGATGCGTACGCGCCGATGATGGCGACGCAGCGGTTCTGCGTGATCAGCCGCTGCGCCACGGTGGCCGCCGTGGTGGGCTGAGAGGTGGCGTCCGCGATGATGAGCTTGAGCTTCGCGCCGCCCAGGGCCTTGATGCCGCCGGCCGCGTTGATTTCGTCGGCGGCCAGTTCCAGCCCCTGGCGCGAGTTGATGCCGAACTGGGCGTTGGCGCCCGACAAGGGCAGGATCACGCCGACGTTGATTTCGGCGGGGGCGGCCAGCGCGCGGCCGGGCAGGCTAGCTGCCAAGGCGGCGGCGCCGAGGCCGGTGACGAAATCCCGGCGCCCGCGGCGGACGGCCTGATGGGGTGTCTTCATGGTTTGTCTCCTGGCTTTTTTCGAGGATGGCGCTCGGCAGCCAGCCCGGCGCTCTGGGCCAATTATTGTTCCTGTCTTTCATTCGGTCAAGAATATTGTCAGACAATCGGACTATTGACGCTGGAATCTATTTTGACTGACAATCAGACAAAATCGACGGCGAGGCCAACCCTCGCCAGCCACCGTCACAGTAGGAGAGGAGCAACCATGGCAGACATCAAATCCGAAACCCAGGCCCTGTTCGACCAAGGCCTGAACCTGCGCCGCGAAGTGCTGGGCACCGAATACGTGGACGGCTCGCTCGCCCGCGCCAATGAATTCATGATGGCGTTCCAGCACATCACCACCGAGTGGTGCTGGGGCTATACCTGGGGCCGCCCGGGCCTGGAAAAGAAGACCCGCAGCATGCTGAACCTGGCCATGCTGACGGCGCTGAACCGGCCGGCCGAGATCAAGCTGCACGTCAAGGGCGCGCTGAACAACGGCGTGTCGGTCGAGGAAATCAAGGAAATCCTGTTGCAGGCCACGGTGTACTGCGGCATCCCCGCGGGCCTGGACGCCTTCAAGGTGGCCAACCAGGTGCTGGAAGAAGAGGGCGCCTTCAAGGAGCCGCAAGCATGAACACATCGCAAGCACGCGTCGGCTTGATCGGCATCGGCAGCATGGGCTGGCCCATGGCCGCCAGGCTGGTGCAGGCCGGCTTCGCGGTAACGGTGTTCGACGCCGTGCCGGGCCAGGCCGCGAAGTTCGCCAAGGAGGTGGGCGGGCAGGCCGCCGCCACCTGCGCCGAGCTGGCGGGCCAAGCCGACATCATCTTCACCATGCTGCCCACCAGCGCCATCGTCGAGCAGGTGCTGGGCGGAGAGCAGGGCGTGCTGGCGGGCCTGCGCCCGGGCAGCGTCGTGGTCGACATGAGCTCCGGCGTGCCGGCGCACACGCAGCGGCTGGCCCAGGCCGTGGCCGCCGCGGGCGGCGAAATGGTGGATGCGCCGGTCTCCGGCGGCGTCCCGCGCGCGCGCACGGGAGAGCTGGCGATCATGTTCGGCGGCCCGGCGGAAACGCTGGAACGGGTGCGCCCCGCCTTGTCCAGCATGGGCACTTCGATCACGCCCGTGGGCGCGGTGGGCAGCGCCCACGCCATGAAGGCCCTGAACAACCTGGTGTCGGCCGGGGGCTTCCTGATCGGCGTCGAAGCCATGCTGATCGGCCAGCAGTTCGGCCTGGATCCGAACGTGATCGTGGACGTGCTGAACGCCTCCACCGGCATGAACAATTCCACGCAGAAGAAGTTCAAGCAGTTCGTGCTGTCGCGCCAGTTCAATTCCGGCTTCGGCCTGGACCTGATGGTCAAGGACCTGGGCATCGCGCTGGGCATCGCCACCGACACCGGCACGCCCACGCCGTTCGCCTCGCTGTGTCGCGAACTGTGGGCCTCGGCCGGCAAGACGCTCGGCCAGGGCCAGGACCACACCGCCGTCGCCCGCCTGTCGGAGCAGTTGGCCGGCGTGGAACTCGGCAAGCGCAAAGACTGACCCCGCTTCCGGCGCGGCGGGGCCGCGCCGGCTTTCCCTCCCCCTTTTGTTGCCAGCGCCGCCATGGCGAGGCGCAGGGCCGACCGTGCCCGGCGCAAACCATGGCGGCGGGGCCGGCATCGGTGGATGAGCCCGTCTGCGGAAAGGGTTGCTGCCATATTTGCCCATCTTCGTAATATATGTTACAAGTCGGCAATAATTGACGCATTGGATAACGTTCGGGCCCGGCGGCTCATCCGGATGAGCATGCGTCTGATAACGCGCACCAACGTCCCGGATGCCGGTTCATTCCTGGCATAGTCTGTCTGCTCAATCCAGCGGGACCGGATTCCGTAGCGAAAGCAGTATGCCCTCACAATCGCAGTTCCCCGTCCCCGCACGTGTGATCGCGGCCTTCGACTTCGACGGCACCCTGACCCACCGTGACACATTCATTCCCTTCCTGGCCCATCTTTCATGGGCCAGGCTGCTTGGGGCGTTGCTGCGCGCCGCTCCCTCGCTGGCCGGGTTCGCCCTGCGCGTGCTCAGCAACGAAGAGGCCAAGGCGGCGCTCTGCCGGGCGGCGCTCAAAGGCCGCCCGCGCGCCGACCTGGCCCGCATCGCGAGCGCCTGGGTGCCTTCCATCCCCTTGCGGCCGGCGCTGCTGGAACGGCTGCGCTGGCACCAGCAGCGCGGCGACCACTGCGTGCTGGTGAGCGCATCGCCGGATATCTACCTGGACGCCGTGGCGCGCCACCTGGGATTCGACGACCTGCTCTGCACCCGGATGGCGGTGGACGGCGGCGGCAGGCTCACCGGCGATTTCGATGGGCCGAATTGCTGGGGGCCCGAAAAAATGCGGCGCCTGACCGAGCGTTTCGGCTCCCCGCAGCAGTACGAGCTGTATGCATATGGCGACAGCCGCGGCGACCAATGGATGATCGCCGCCGCCCGGCACGCCTGGTATCGCGGCCAGGCGGTCAAGCCATGAACGCCATCATTGCGCTGCTGCGCCCGCAGCAATGGCTGAAGAACGGCTTCGTGCTGATCGGGCTGATCTTCAGCCACGGCTGGACGAATTCCGCGCTGGTGTTCGGCGTGGCCGTGGGGTTCGTGGCGTTCTGCCTGGCATCCAGCGCGGTCTACGTGCTGAACGACTATCACGACCGCGCCGCCGACGCCGCCCATCCCAAGAAGCGCTATCGCCCCATCGCCAGCGGCCGGGTCGGCCTGCCGACGGCGCGCGCGCTGATCGTGGTGCTGGCCGGGGGCGCCCTGGGCTTGCCGCTGGCCAGCGGGCTATGGCCGGTGGCGCTCGCGGTGGCGGCCTACCTGCTCCTGAACATCGCCTATACGCTGCGCCTGAAGCACAAGGTGCTGGTCGACGTGTTCTGCATCGCCGCCGGCTTCATGCTGCGGCTGGCTTGCGGCACCTATGCGGTGGGCATCTTGCCGTCGCGCTGGATGCTGTTGTGCAGCTTCATGCTGACCCTGTTCCTGGGCTTCGCCAAGCGGCGCGCGGAAATCGTGGCGATCCCGGAAGGGGCGCTCGCCCTGCAGGGCAGCACGCGCGTCGTGCTGCGCCACTACAGCCCGCAGCTGCTGGACAATCTGGTGGCCATCACGGCCAGCGCCAGTCTGCTGACCTACGGCCTGTACACGGTGGATGCCGAGACCGCGGCCTTGCACGGCACCGAACATCTCGTCCTGACCCTTCCCATCGTGACCTTCGGCGTCTTCCGCTACCTGCACCTGCTGTACAAGGGCGGCTCGGGCGAAGAGCCGGGCCGCGACCTGCTGGCCGACAACCAGATACGCATCGCGGTGCTGGCCTGGGTGGCGGTGGTGGTCTTGCTCGTGGGAACCTGACGATGGCATACCTGTGGTTGATACTCAGCGGGGCCTGCAGCGTGGCCGCCAGCGTGGCGCTCAAGGCGGCGGGCTCGTCGACGGCGTCGCCGGCGCCGCTCCTGGCGCAGGCGCTGCCCTATCTGGCGGCTGTCGGGGCCTATGGGCTGGGCTTTGGTTTTTACGCGCTGGCGCTGCGGCAGCTGGACCTGACGCTGGCCTATCCGCTGATGGTCGCCTTCGCCATCGCGGGCGTGTTCGGCTATGGCCTGCTGTCCGGCGCCGAGTCCATTTCCGGCATGCGGATGGCGGGCGCCGCCTTCATCGCGGTCGGCGTCTTCCTGATGTCGAAATAGGCACAAGAATTCCATGAGACGTTTTTTCGATAGCCCGGCCTACCGCTGGTTCTTGCTGTGCTGCGCCTATGTCGTGATTGCGGCGGCCGTCATCAATGGCTTCTACACGAAGTGGCGGCTGAACGACGGGCACCCGGCGCTGGGCCTGTCGCAGATGGTGGAAGGAACGGCCCATCGTCCCTACGTCTACCGGCAGTTCGTGCCGGCCGTCGTCAACGGTATCCAGGGCCTGTTGCCCGAGGCGACCGTGGCGCGCCTTTCCGAACGTCTCGCGGAGCCTCGCAGGCTGAACAGCCGCTCGGGGCTGGCGATGCGCTATCCGGGTTCCGAGGCGCTGGTGCCGGCCGTCACCTTGCGTTATCACCTCGTCTTCTACCTGACGTTCTTCGCGCTGCTGGCCGCGCTGTTCGTCATGCGGCGGGTAGGCCTGGCGGTGGGCGCGGATCCGGCGGCCGCGACGATGGCGCCGGCGGTCCTCGCGCTATTGCTGCCTTTCTTCCTGACCGAGGGCGGCTACTTCTACGATTTCTTTGAATTGCTCTTCATGATGAGCGCCGCGCTGCTGGCGATGGGCGCGTCGCCGGGCAAGCCGCTGCGCCTGATCGCCTTGCTGGCGCTGGCGGGTTTCGCGACCTGGAACAAGGAAGCCTTCTTCTTTTTCACGCCCGCCCTGTATCCGCTGCTGCGACGGAACCTGCCGCGCGCACAGGCGGCCGCGGTGGCCGCGGCCCTGCTTTTCGTCTGCGGTTGCGTATATCTGGCGCTGCGCATGCGCTATGCGGGGAATCCGGGCACGACGGTGGACTACCAGCTGTGGGATAACCTGCGCTTCTACGTCGATCCGGGCAATTGGCTGCGCACGGAAAGCACCTATGGCGTGCTGCTGCCGCGCGGCTTCGGCGTGGTCAGCATGCTGGCCTTCGCGGGGATCGCCGTCTGTGGGTGGGCGCGCCTGCCGCAAGCCTGGCGCCAGCATGCGCAGCTGGCCCTGGCCATCAACCTGCCGCTGTTCGTGCTGTTCTGCTCGCCGGGAGAAATGCGCAACCTGAGCATGCTCTATCCGACGCTGCTGGGCCTGACGGCGCTTGCGCTCGGCCTGTGGCTGAAGCCCCAGCCCGAGGCGGGGCGGCCCGCCGTGGAGCGCGCCCGATGAGGCGCTTTTTCCATGCGCCGGCCTACCGCCGGTTCCTGATGGTCCTGCTCTACGTGATCGTGGCCGCGGCCGCGTTCAATGGCTTCTACGCGAAATGGCGGCTCAACGACGGCCACACGCCGTTGTCGCTCGCGTCGATGGTGGACGGCACGGCCTATCGGCCCTACGTCTATCGTCAGCTGGTGCCCGCCGCCGCCAATGGCATCCAGGCGCTGCTGCCGGCCCACACGGTGGAGCGCCTGTCCGAACGCTTGACCGAGCCGCGCCGCGTGAACAGCCGTTCGGGGCTGGCCATGCGCAATCCGAGCTCCGAGGCGATGCTGCCCGCGGTCACGCTGCGCTATCACATCGTGTATTACCTCACCTATCTGGCCCTGCTGGGCGCGCTGTTCGCGATGCGCGCGCTTTGCCTGCGCCTGGGCGCCAGCGCGCCAGCCGCGGCGATCGCGCCCCTGGCCCTCGCGCTGCTCATGCCGTTCTTTCTCACCGAGGGCGGCTTCTTCTACGACTTCTTCGAACTCCTGTTCATGGCCTGCGCCATTCTGCTGGCCTGGCGCGCCGCGCCGGAATCGCCTGCGCGCGCGGCGGCGCGGCTGGGCCTGCTGGCGCTGGTCTCGGCGGCCGCGACCTGGAACAAGGAGGCGTTCTTTTTCTTCGTCGCGACGCTGTATCCCTTGTTGCGAGCCGGCCTGCCGCGCTGGCGAGCCGCGGCCGTGGTGGGCGTGCTGGTGTTCGTCTGCGGCTGCGTCTACCTCGCCCTGAGGATGCGATTCGCGGGCAACCCCGGCGGCACCGTCAGCTTCCAACCCGGCGCGAACCTGTTCTATTTCCTCGATCCGGGGAATTGGTTCCGTACTGAAGGCACCTACGGCGTGACGCTGCCCAAAGGCTTGAGCGCCTTCATGATGCTGATGATTGCCGGCGTGTCGGCCATCGGCTGGAAGCATTTGCCGGCCGCCTTCCGCCATCACGCGTGGGCGGCGCTTGCCATCAATGTGCCGCTCTTCGTGCTGTTCGCCGCGGCGGGCGAGGCGCGCAACCTGAGCATGCTGTACCCCACGCTGCTGGGTGTGCTGGCGATGGCCATGACGGTCTGGCTGCGCTCGGCCGCGACGGGGCGGGGAGGGGGCGAAACGGCCTGAGCGGTTCGCCCCTTGTTACACGAATACCGGGTTTACCCGGTATTTTTGTTTTCACCAAATTTGTATGATGACCCGATAACTTAAGGCGAGAGACACGTCATCATGCAGGCCCCGCAGCCTTCTTTTCCGCTAGTCCGCCCCTGCTCCCCGGGGGCTTTCCATGGCTGATGAATCCCGCATCCGCGAAGAAATCTGCATCGTCGGCGCCAGCCTTTACCAGCGCGGCTACACGGTCGGCGCCGCAGGCAATATCAGCGCCCGCCTCGACGACGGCTGGCTGATCACCCCCACCGACGCCTGCCTGGGCCGCCTGGATCCCGCGGAACTGGCCAAGGTCGACCTGGCCGGCAACTGGGTGTCGGGCGCCAAGCCTTCCAAGACCCTGGTGCTGCACCAGGGCATCTACCGCGCCAGCCCCGAGTCGCGCGGCGTGGTCCATACCCATTCCACCCACCTGGTGGCGCTGACGCTGGCAGGCGTCTGGCGGCCCGACGAAGTCTTGCCGCCCATCACCCCGTACCAGGTCATGAAGGTGGGGCGGATTCCGCTGATCGGCTACCGTCGCCCCGGCGACGCGCAAGCGGCCGCCGAGGTCGCCGCCGTGGCGGCGCAGGTCCGCGGCGCCCTGTTCGAGCGGTTGGGGCCCGTGGTGTGGGAACGCTCGGTATCGCATGCGTCCTACGCGCTGGAAGAGCTGGAAGAAACCGCCCGGCTCTGGCTGATGAGCAACCCTCGTCCGGAGCCGCTGGGCGCCGAGGCCATTGAAGAATTGCGCGCCACCTTCGGCGCGCGCTACTGATCCCTTTAGAAAGCCGCCCGGCCGCCGGCGCGCGGATCGGGAAGGCGCATCCCCTCCTGGAGACTTGCATGCCCCCGATGGAAACGACGCTCGGCGCGCAGCCCGATGCGGCAAAGCCGGCAGATTCGCGCGAAACCGCGCGCGCCTATGCCAAAGTATTCTGGCGGCTCGTGCCGTTCCTGATGCTTTGCTACGTGATCGCCTATCTCGACCGCGTCAATGTGGGCTTCGCCAAGCTGCAGATGTCGCAGGACCTGGGGTTCAGCGAAACGGTGTTCGGCCTGGGCGCGGGCGTGTTCTTCATCGGCTATTTCCTCTTCGAGGTACCCAGCAACCTGCTCATGCACCGGCTGGGCGCGCGCATCTGGATCGCCCGCATCATGATCACGTGGGGCATCCTGTCCGGCATGTTCATGTTCGTCGAGACGCCCACCGGCTTCTACATCCTGCGCTTCCTGCTGGGCCTGGCCGAAGCCGGCTTCTACCCCGGCGTGATCCTGTACCTGACCTACTGGTATCCGGCCCACCGCCGCGCCAAGATCATCGCGCTGTTCATGTCCGCCATTCCCGTGGCGGGCATCTTCGGCAATCCGCTGTCCGGCTGGATCATGGACGCATTCCACGGCACGCACGGTCTGCAGGGCTGGCAATGGATGTTCCTGATCGAGGCCATTCCCGCCCTGGTCATCGGCGTCGTGACCATCATGTACCTGGACAACGGCATCGCCAGCGCGAAATGGCTGAGCGACGATGAAAAGCAATTGCTGACCCGCGAAATCGAGCTCGACCAGAAACAGACCGGCTCGCAGAAGCACTCGTTGCGCGCCGTGTTCGCCGACAAGCGCGTCTGGTGGATGTGCCTGATCTATTTCGCGTTCGTCGCCGGCCAGTACGGCCTCACGTTCTGGATGCCGACGCTGATCAAGTCCACCGGCGTCACGGGCGCCTTCAATATCGGCCTGCTCAGCGCCATCCCATTCCTTTGCGCCATCGTCGTGATGAACCTGCTGGGCCATTCGGCCGACCGGCGCCGCGAGCGCCGCTGGCACCTGATCGTGCCGGCATTGCTGGGCGCCGTGGGGTTCTCGGTCGCGGCTTCGTATGCCGACAATACCGTCGTGTCCCTGGTCTTCCTGTCGATGGCGGCCGCCGGCGTGCTGACCTGCGCGCCCCTGTTCTGGTCGCTGCCGACCGCGTTCCTGTCGGGCACGGCGGCGGCGGCCGGCATCGCCATCGTCAATTCGGTGGGCAACCTGGCGGGCTTCGCCAGCCCCTACATGATCGGCTACCTGAAAGACCTCACCAACTCCACCGCGTCCGGCATGTACGTGCTGGCGGGCGTGCTGGTGGTGGGCGCCATCGCCGTCTGGTTCACGCCGGCCAAGCTCGTCAACCGTTGATGCCGTTTCGTTAAAGAAGGAATTGCAATGCCACGCCTGGCCGCCAACCTCACCATGATGTATACCGAGCATCCCTTCCTGGACCGCTACGCGGCGGCGGCGCGGGACGGATTCTCGGGTGTCGAGTTCCTGTTTCCCTACGAGTTCGCGGCCGCCGAGCTCAAGTCGAGGCTGGAAGAGCACGGGCTGACGCAGGCCCTATTCAACGCGCCGCCCGGAGATTGGGCGGCGGGCGAGCGCGGCATCGCGTCCCTGCCGGGCCGCGAGGGCGAATTCGAGCGCGGCTTCGATCAGGCGCTGGAATACGCCGCCGCGCTCGGCAACCGCTCGCTGCATGTGATGGCCGGGCTGATACGGCCGGAGCAGGACCGCGCCGCGCATCGCGAGGCCTACCTGAAGAACCTGGCCGCGGCGGCGCGCGCGGCCGCCTCGGCCGGCATCACCGTGGTGATCGAGCCCATCAACACGCGCGACATCCCCGGCTTCTTCCTTAATCGCCAGGACGAAGCCCAGGCCGTCTGCGCCGAGGTCGGCGCCGCAAACCTGAAGGTGCAGTTCGATATCTACCACTGCCAGATCGTCGAGGGCGATATCGCCGTGAAGCTGCAGCGCGACATGGCCGGCATCGGCCACATCCAGATCGCGGGCGTGCCCGACCGGCACGAACCCGACCTGGGCGAACTGAATTATCCCTACCTGTTCGAGCGCATCGACGCGCTCGGCTATGCGGGCTGGATCGGCTGCGAGTACCGCCCCAAGGCCGGCACTTCCGCGGGCCTGGGCTGGGCCCGCCCCTATCTCGCCAAACCCTGAGCACTCCATCATGAAAATTCTGATCACCGGCGGCGCCGGATTCCTGGGCCAGAGGCTGGCCCGCAAACTGCTCGAACAAGGTTCGCTGGCCCTGGACGGCGGCGCGCCGCAAGCCATCACGCAGATCGACCTGCTGGACGTCGTCTCCGCCGATGCGCTGACGGATCCGCGCGTGCGCTCGCTGGTGGGCGACATCGCCGACCCCGCCGTGCTGCGGCAGGCCATCGATACGGACACCCGCGTCGTGTTCCACCTGGCCGCCATCGTCAGCGGGCAGGCCGAGGCGGATTTCGACCTGGGCATGCGCATCAACCTCGATGCGTCGCGCGCGCTGCTGGAAACCTGCCGCGCCCTGGGCCATCAGCCGCGCGTGATCTTCACCAGCTCGGTGGCGGTCTACGGCGGCGCCTTGCCCGAGACCGTGCGCGACGACACCGCGCTCAACCCTCAGTCTTCCTACGGCACCCAGAAGGCGATCGCGGAACTGCTGCTGGCGGATTACACGCGGCGCGGCTTCGTCGACGGCCGCGTGCTGCGCCTGCCCACCATCAGCGTGCGCCCCGGCCGCCCCAACGCGGCGGCCTCGTCGTTCGCCAGCGGCATCATCCGCGAGCCGCTCAACGGCGAAGCCGCCGTGTGCCCGGTCGGCGCGGACACGCGCCTGTGGCTGCTGTCGCCGCGCGGCGCCATCCAGGCGCTGATCGCCGGTTGCGAGCTGCCCGCGCAGGCCCTGGCCGACCGCCGGCCGATCAACCTGCCGGGCGTATCGGTCACGGTGGCGGAGATGGAGCAGGCGCTGCGCGAGGTGGCGGGCGACGAGGTCGCAAACCGCATCACGTGGCGGGCCGATGAGCGCGTCGAGCGCATCGTGGGCAGCTGGCCGGGCCGCTGGGACACCGCGCGGGCCGGCGCGCTGGGCCTGGAAGGCGACCGCGATTTCGCCGCCATCATCCGCGCCTACATGGCCGACGACCTGCCGCGCTGAGCTTGCGGCAGTCCGCCCACTCGATTTTCAGGATCTTGAAACCATGAGCCATCCGCAAACCCTTTCCCGCCGCGTCGGCGTCATCGGCCTGGGCGCCATGGGCGCCGGCATCGCGCAAAGCCTGCGCCGCGCCGGCCACGAGGTGCATGCCTATGACATCCGGCCGGGCGTGGCCGCGGCTTTCGCGGCCGAGGGTGGGGTGGCATGCGCCGCCTTGGCCGACATGGCGGCCGCCTGCGACATCGTGATCAGCGTGGTGGTCAACGCGGAACAGACCGAGGCCGTCCTGTACGGCGCAGGCGGCATCGCCGCCGCGCTGCGCGCCGGGGCGGTCTTCGTGATGTGTTCGACGGTGGACCCCAACTGGTCGATCGCGCTGGAGGCGCGGTTGGCCGAACAGGGCATCCTCTATGTGGACGCGCCGATATCCGGCGGCGCGGCCAAGGCCGCCGCTGGCCAGATGACCATGATGACCGCCGGCCGTCCGGCCGCCTACGAAGCCTGTGGCGGCGTGCTGGAATCGATGGCCGGCAAGGTCTACCGCCTGGGAGACCGGGCAGGGGCGGGCAGCAAGGTCAAGATCATCAACCAGCTGCTGGCGGGCGTGCATATCGCGGCCGCGGCGGAAGCCATGGCGCTGGGACTGCGCGAAGGCGTGGATGCCGACGCGCTGTACGAGGTGATCACGCACAGCGCGGGCAACAGCTGGATGTTCGAGAACCGCATGGCCCACGTGCTGGCGGGCGACTACACGCCGCTGTCGGCGGTGGACATCTTCGTGAAAGACCTGGGCCTGGTGCTGGATACGGCCCGGCACAGCAAATTCCCCTTGCCGCTGGCGTCCACCGCGCACCAGATGTTCATGCAGGCCTCCACGGCCGGACATGGGCGCGAGGACGACAGCGCCGTGATCAAGATTTTTCCGGGGATTACCCTGCCGGAGCAGAAATGAGCATCAAACTGGGCTGTATCGCCGACGATTTCACGGGCGCCACCGACCTGGCCAACAACCTGGTGCGCGCGGGCATGCGCGCGGTGCAGACCATCGGCGTGCCCGGGACGCCCTTGCGCGGCGACGCGGACGCGGTGGTCGTGGCGCTGAAGACCCGCACCCTGCCGGCCGAGGAGGCCGTGGCGCAGTCGCTGGCGGCGCTGGATTGGCTGCGGGCGCAGGGCGCCGAGCAGATCTACTTCAAATACTGCTCCACGTTCGACAGCACGCCGCAAGGCAATATCGGCCCCGTCACCGACGCGCTGATGGCGCGGCTGGGCACCGATTTCACCATCGCCACGCCGGCGTTCCCGGACAACAAGCGCACGGTGTTCAAGGGCTACCTGTTCGCCGGCGACGTCCTGCTGAACGAATCGGGCATGCAGCATCATCCGCTCACGCCCATGACCGATCCCAACCTCGTCCGCGTGCTGTCCGCGCAGACCTCGCGCAAGGTCGGCCTGATCGACTACGCGGTAGTGGCGCGCGGCAGCGACGCAATCCGCGTCCGCATCCGGGAACTGGCCTCGCAGGGCATCGGAGTGGCCATCGTGGACGCGGTTTCCAACGACGACCTGCTCGCGCTGGGGCCGGCCCTGAAGGACATGCCGCTGGTGACGGCGGGCTCGGGCGTCGCCATCGGCCTGCCGGCCAACTGGGGGCTGTCGCCCGCCGACAGGACGCGCCTGCCGCGCGTGCCCGGCCTGCAGGCGGTGGTGGCGGGTAGCTGCTCTTCGGCCACCAACGGCCAGGTGGCGGCCTTCATCGAAAGCGGGCGGCCGGCGCTGGCGCTGGATCCGCTGCGGCTGGCCGCCGGCGAGGACGTCGCGGGCGAAGCGCTGGCCTGGGCCGAGCCTCGCCTGCGGGACGGCCCCGTGCTGATCTATTCCACCGCGCAGCCCGACCAGGTCAAGCAGGCCCAGGGCGCGCTGGGCGCGGAACGCGCGGGCGCGCTGATCGAGGCCGCGATCGCGCGCATTTCGGTCGGCCTGGTCGAGCGCGGCGTGCGCCAGCTGATCGTGGCGGGCGGCGAGACCTCGGGCGCGGTCGTGCAGGCGCTGGGGTTGGAGCAGATCGAGATCGGCGAGCAGATCGACCCGGGCGTGCCCTGGTGCGCCGGCCATGCGCCGGCGGCGGGGGGCGAGGTCAGCATCGCGCTGAAGTCGGGGAATTTCGGTGCCCGGGACTTCTTCACCAAGGCCTTCCGCCCCGACTGAGGTTTCCCGGTCCGCGGCGGGCGCGGCTAGCGGTGCGCCTGCCGCAGGCGCTTGGCCGCGTTGACCATGTGGACGCGCGCGGCTTCCCGGGCGCCGTCCACGTCTTTCCTGCGGATGGCCTCGACGATGGCGATGTGTTCCTGCAGCACGTCGCGCATCAGGCTGGCGTGGCGCGCCTCGTTGCCGCGCGTCACGCGCGTGGCGGCTTCCAGGAACTGGCTGACGAAGGCCAGCGTCGTCATGAAATAGGGGTTCCCGGTGGCGCGCGCGATGCTGCGATGGAAGGCCACGTCTTCCTTCACGCCGTCCCCGCCGTTCTCCACCGCCTGCGAAATGGCGGCCAGCGCCGCGTCGATGTCGCTCATGTCCTGCTTCTTGCGCACGGCCGCCGCCTGGGCGGCGATCTCGGTTTCCAGCGCGCGGCGCAGGTCCACGACGTGCAGCACCGCGTCCAGCGAGGAAAGCTCGGCGGCGTCGATGCGCAGGGCGCGGTTGCCGGTGGCGTCGGTGACGTAGACGCCGCTGCCTTGCCGCGCTTCCACCACGCCGTCCTGGCGCAGCCGGGAGACGGCTTCGCGAATGACGGTGCGGCTGACGCCGAATTGCTCCGCCAGCGCGGTCTCGGTCGGCAGCTTGGCGCCGGGCGGCACGCGGCCTTCGTCGATTTCGGCGCGCAGGCGCTTGGCGACCGTATCGGTCAGCGTGGGCGGAGAGGGAAGTCGGGGAAACGCCATGGATGAGGGATGAAAGAGGACGGGGCGGCGGCCAGCGGAAGCAGCGTCGATGATAACCGGTACCCGCTCGCCCGGTTCCCGCGGGCGTCCGGATTCGCGCGGGTTCAAGGCTGCGCGCCCGTCGGCCCGCGCGCTTCCAGCAGGCAATCGATGAAGCACTGCGCGGCCGGCGTGGGCGGCGAGTCGGCGCGGGTCAGGATGGAGACGCGCGCGGCCGGCAGCGCGTGCGCCAGCGGCAGCATGCGCAGGCCGCGCGGCAGCAGACTGTGGTCGAACAGATTGCGCACGAATATGCCCAGGGCGTCGCTTTCGGCGATCAGGGCCAGCGCCACGGCGATCGATTGGCAGGGAATCACGTCGCGGGGCGCGGGCAGCTTGTGGGCGTCGAACGCCAGCCGCAACAGGTTGGCGGGCGCCTGGATATTGCCGGGCAGCAGCCACAGGGCATCGTGCAGTTCGGCCAGGCTGCGGGCGTGGCGCAAGGGGTGGCCGGCGCGCGCGCCGACCGCCAGCGGCAGCGTGAACAGCATGGTGCGGGCGAAGCCGTCGTCGATGTCGCCGTCGTACTCCGTCTGCACCAGGAAATCGTAGCGGCCCGATTCCAGCTGCTCATGGCTGTAGGGCGGGGCCACCTCGTTGAAGGACACGGCCACGCGCGGCATGCGCGCGCGGAAAGCCGCCAGCGCCGGAGGCAGCACCGTCAGCGCGGCCGAACTGATCGCCAGGCTCAGCGTGCCGCCTTCGCCGTCTCGCATCTGCCCGATTTCCTCCTGTGCCTTGCGCGCCTCCTGAAGGATCAGCACGGCGCGCTTGTACAGGGCTTCGCCGTAGGAGGTCAGCTCCACGCCTCGGGCGCTGCGCCGCACCAGTTCGGCGCCCACGCTCAGCTCCAGCTCGCGCAGGCTGCGCGTGGCCGCGGGCTGGGTGACGAACAGCGCGCGCGCCGCGGCGCGGATGCTGCGGTGCTCGGCGATCAATACGAAGGCGCGCAGTTGGCGCAGGTTCATGGACGCGGTCCGGGTCGAGGGAGGACTCATCGGCAGCATATAAGAAAAAGTACTCACTGGAACAAAAATACTGTCTTTTCCTTATCGTTTGCCATCCGTATATTCATGGCCACGGGGCAGGCATAGCGTCCGGCCACCGGAACGGACATCAAGGGGAAAAAATGTCTATCGCCATCGTTGCCGCGCCCGGCCGGCAGGAACTCCACACGCCCGCGATGCGCCGCCGGGTCATCGCCGGCACCACGATCGGCAACGCGCTGGAGTTCTTCGACTTCACCGTCTTCACGTTCCTGATGCTGGTCATCGGGCCGCTGTTCTTTCCGGCCGCCTCGGGCTATGGGCAATTGCTGCTGACCACGGCGACCTTCGGCGTCGGCTTCCTGATGCGCCCGGTGGGCGGCATGCTGATCGGGTCCTACGCCGACCGCCATGGGCGGCGCGCGGCCATGACGCTGACGCTGTGGCTGATGGGCCTGGGCTGTGCGCTGATCGCCGTCGCGCCGACCTACGCGCAGATGGGCGCGTGGGGGCCGGTGCTGATGGTGCTGGCGCGCCTGATCCAGGGTTTCGCGGCGGGCGGCGAGGTGGGCGCCTCGACCACCTTGCTGGTGGAGCACGCGCCGCCGGGCAAGCGCGGCTTCTATTCGAGCTGGCAGTTCGGCAGCCAGTCGCTGGGGGTGATGCTGGGCGCGCTCACGGTCGCGTTGCTGACGGCCGCGCTGAGCAAAGAGCAGATGCAGGCCTGGGGTTGGCGCGTGCCGTTCGTGATCGGCATCCTGACCGTGCCGGTGGGCGCCTACATCCGCCGCAATCTTGAGGAAACGCTGGAGCAGCCGCCCCGCGTCGCCGCGTCGCACCCGCAGGCGTCCGCCGGCCACCAGCCGCTGCGCCGGGTCTTCGCCGAGCACAAGGTCCCGGTCGTCAAGGGCATCCTGCTGGTGATCGGCGGCATGGTGTGCGCCCAGATCATCGGCTTCTACATGCCGGCCTACGCCAACAAGAAACTGGGCCTGCCGGCTACGTCGACCCTGTCCGCCAGCGTCGTGCTGGGCGCCATCGGCTTCCTGATCGCGCCGCTGGTCGGCACGCTGGCCGACCGGGCGGGGCGCAAGCGGGTGATCTTCTGGTCACGCGCGGCCACCGTGGCCGCCTTGCTGCCGTGCTTCCAGTGGCTCGTGTCGGCGCCCAGCACCGCTCGCCTGATGACGGTGATCGCCTTGCTCGCGGTGCTGCTGGCCTTGCAGACCGCGCCGGTGATCACGATGTTGCCGGAACTGTTTCCGAAGTCGGTGCGCACGACCGGCATGTCGGTGGTATATGGATTGGGCATTTCCGTTTTCGGCGGATTTGCGCAGTTCTTCGTGACCTGGCTGCTGCACGTCACCGGCAATCCGATGGCGCCCGCCTGGTACTTGATGGTGACCGTGACGCTTTCCACCGTGGTGCTGTTCTGGATCCAGGACCGCACCGGCCATGAAATCGATATTCGCGAGGCATGAGATGCAATCCACCCCCCGCTATTTTTCCTCCAGCTACGCGCAGGCGCGCGACCGCTTCCTGGCGGCGGCGTCCCCCGTCGCCACCCACGTGCAGTCCTACGCCATCGAACCCCGGGGCAGCGAAGGCGAGCCGCTGGCCACCGACGTGGCCCTGATCGGCGACGCGAACGCCGAGCGGCTGCTCATCATGACCTCCGCCACGCACGGGGTCGAAGGCTTCTGCGGATCGGGCTGCCAGCTGGCCTTGCTGGACGATGCGCCGATGCTGGAGCGCGCGCGCCGCGCCGGCATAGCCCTGTTGCTAGTGCATGCCGTGAATCCCTACGGCTTTTCGTGGATCGCGCGCACGGACGAAGGCAATGTGGACCTGAACCGCAATGCGCAGCCGTTCGACGGTCGCCCGCTGCCGTCCAATCCCGGCTACGGCCTGGTGCATGAGCTGCTGCTGCCTCGGGAATGGCCGCCCACGCCGCGGAACCAGCAGGATCTCGCCCGCCACATCGAGCAGCATGGCCTGCCCGCCGTGACGCAGGCCGTGTCGCGCGGGCAGTACACGCACGCCGACGGCCTGTTCTATGGCGGCGACCGTCCGGCCGCCTCGCTCGTCAACCTGCGCGGCATCCTGCAGGCCCACGCCAGCCGCCATGCGCGCATCGGCTGGATCGACGTGCATACCGGCCTGGGCCCGCGCGGCCACGGCGAGAAGATCTACGCCGGTCGCCGTAACGAGGCCGAAGTGGCGCGGGCGCGCAACTGGTGGGGCAGCGACATCGCCGTGCCATACCAGGGAAGCTCGGCATCGGTGGACATCACTGGCCATCTCGCCGGCCTGATCTACGAGGCTTGTCCCGATTCCGAGCCCACGCTGATGGCGCTGGAGTTCGGCACCTTGCCGTGGGAAGACGTGGTCCTCGCGCTGCGCGGCCGCAATTGGCTGCGCGCCCATCCCGAGGCCGGCCCGGCGCAGCGGCGCGAAATCCTGCAAGCCACGCTGGACGCGTTCTATTGCGGCCAGGAGGACTGGCAGGGCATGGTGCTGGGGCAAAGCCGCGTCGCGGTGCTGCAAGCGCTGTGCGGGCTGGAGGCCTGAACCTTCCCCGTTGGTGGGCTTCTCCGAAGCCGAGGTCAAGCTCCTGCATGCCTACGACTTGAAGAGCCTGACGGAGAAGAAGGCCGACATCCTCGAATTCTGGAACAAGGAATTCAAGGCGGGTTGAGCCCGGGGGGCGGCGCTCGCGGCCGCCCCGCGGCTGCCTGGCCGGCAGCGTGGACTGCCGGCAGGCCGCGAGCCCGCGCATTTTCCCAGGGAGGTCTTGCGCTGCAATTGAAATGTTATATCATTTGCTACTTGGCTGTAATGATATAACATTCAAGAGGGCGATGATGAGTGGCAAGAAGCAGGGGCAGTCGCGGGAAAGCGGCGCGAGGGGCGGCAGGCGGATATCGCGCAAGCGGGGATTGAAACCCTGGGCTTGCGCCTTGGCGCTGGCGGCGCCGGCCGTCCAGGCCCAGACGGCAACCGAGCCGGCCGGCGGCCGCGTGCTGGCGCCCATCACGGTGTCGGCCAATCCGTTGGGGCTGGACCTGAACAGCACCACGCTGCCGGCGTCGGTGCTGGAAGGCGATGCGCTGATCGAGCAGCGCACCGGAACGCTGGGCGAGACGCTGAAGAACCTGCCCGGCGTCAATAGCGATACCTTCGGCGCCGGCGCCAGCCGCCCGGTCATCCGGGGGCAGACGGCGCCGCGGGTGAAGGTTCTGTCCGACGGCTCCGAAGTCATGGATGCCTCCGGCATTTCTCCCGATCACGCCGTGACGGTGGAACCCTTGCTGGCCGAGCGCATCGAGGTGCTGCGCGGCCCGGCCACGCTGCTGTACGGCGGCGGCGCGATCGGCGGGGTGGTCAACGTGGTGGACAAGAAGGTGCCGACCGCGGTGCCGGAGAAGGGCGTCGAGGCGGAGGCCGAACTGCGCGGGGCGACGGGCACCAAGGAACGCTCGGGCGCCGTGGGCGTCACCGCCGGCGAAGGCCAGTTCGCCGTGCGCGTGGAGGGCATGAAGCGCCGCAGCAGCGACTACGACGTGCCCGACTGGCCGGGCGGCAAGCTGGAAGGCTCGTACAGCGAGTCCACGCAGGGTTCCGTGGGCATGTCGTGGATCACGCCGCGCGGCTATGTCGGCCTGGCTTTCACCCATCTGGAAAGCGAGTACGGCCTGCCGGGACACAACCACGAATACGAAGGCTGCCATCCCCACGGCACGCACCTGCACTGCGGCGGCCACGATCACGACCATGGCGACGAGGAAGCCGGGCACGACCACGAGCACGAACATGGCGGCGTGCCCTACGTGAAGCTGCGCAGCAACCGGGTGGACCTGCGCGCCGAATACCAGGATCCGTTCGCGGGTTTCGAGAAGATCCGGCTGCGCGGCGGCCTGACCGACTACCAGCACGACGAGATCGAGGGCGGCGAGGTCGGCACCCGGTTCAAGAACAAGGGCTATGACCTGCGCCTGGAGCTGCAGCACAAGCCGATCGCGGGCTGGCGCGGCGTGGTGGGGCTGCAGAACGCCTACAGCGATTTCCGCGCCGACGGCGAGGAAGCCTTCCTGCCGCGCAGCAAGACGCGCTCCAACGGCCTGTTCGTGCTGGAGGAATACCAGCTGAACGACTGGCGGTTCGAACTGGGCGCGCGGCAGGACTGGCAGCGCATCTCGCCGTCCGGCGGGGCGCCGCGCAGCAGCCTGTCGGGCACGTCGTTCTCGGCCGCCGCCATCTGGGACTTCGCGCCGCAGTATTCCGTGGCGCTGTCGCTGTCGCGGTCGCAGCGCCTGCCGACGGCGCAGGAGCTCTACGCCGATGGGGTGCACCTGGCCACCAACACCTACGAGCTGGGCAACGCGGACCTGGGCCGCGAGACCTCGCACAACATCGACCTGACGCTGCGCAAGCACTCGGGCGACACCACGTTCTCGGCCAGCGTGTTCCACAACCGCGTGAAGAACTACATCTACGCCGATACGCTGGACCGCTACGAAGACTTCCGCCTGATCGAATACGCGCAGCGCGACGCGGAGTTCACCGGGGTGGAAGGGGAGTTGCGCCACCAGTTCACGCCGGTGTTCTCGGCCGCCGTGTTCGGCGACTACGTGCGGGGCAAGCTGACCGGCGGCGACGGCAACCTGCCGCGCATCCCGGCCGCCCGGGCAGGCGTGCGCGGCAATTTCAAGTGGGAGCAGTGGTCGGGCGGCGTGGAATACGCGCGCGTGTTCGCGCAGAAGGACATCGCCGATTATGAGGACACCACGCCGGGCTACAACATGGTGAATGCCGTGGTGGCCTACCGGGGCCAGTACGGCGCCACGGGTTACGAGGTCTACCTGCGCGGCACCAACCTGTTGAACAAGCTGGCCTACAACCACGCTTCCTTCATTTCCTCGGTGGCGCCGCTGCCCGGACGCAGCGTGCTGCTGGGCGTGCGGATGACGTACTGATGGCCCCGGCCGCCTCGGGCGGCCCGCCGCGATCCGCCATGGTGGGACGGGAGTTCCCGTCCCGCCTTTTTTTGTCGCGGGGCCGTCGGCGCCTGGGAGCAGCAAGCAGGCGAAGCCCTGCGCAGCGTGGGGGATTTCCCCCGTCTACGGGTAGACCCCGATGCTGTCGTCGTTGACGTTGGCCGATCCGCTTCCTAGAATCAAATTTGTGATCACATATCAAAAATAGCATCGACGGACGCAGCATGGCCCAACAAGAACACTTCGATATCCGAGACAAGGTCGTTTTGATCACCGGTGCAGCAGGCGGCATCGGCGCCGCGCTCAGCCGGGCCTATGCCCGCGCGGGCGCGACGCTGGTACTGACCGACCTGGCGGGGGAAAGGCTGGACGCGCTGGCGTCCGAGCTGCGCGGATCCGGCGCCAAGACCGGAAGCTACGCGCTGCAAGTGGAAGACCGCGCCGCCTGCGAGGCCGTGGTGGCCGACGCGGTCGCCGCCTATGGCAGGGTGGACGTGCTGGTGAATTGCGCCGGGGTCAACACCCGCATGCGGCCGGAGCTGTACGCGGAAGACGTCTGGGACCGCATCATCGACATCAACCTGAAGGGCAGCTTCAACATGTGCCAGGCCGTGCACGCGACCATGCGGGCGCGCGGCAAGGGCAAGATCATCAATATCGGCTCCATCCTGGCGCTTGCCTCCAACGCCGTGACGGCGGCGTACTCGGCCAGCAAGGGCGGAGTCCTGCAGCTGACGCGTTCGCTGGCCTGCGCCTGGGCGGCCGACGGCATCGCGGTCAACGTGATCCAGCCCGGCTGGATCGATACCGCGCTGTCGCGCCAGGCCCGGGTGGACATCCCGGGCCACGCGGAACGCGTGGTGGCCACCACGCCCATGGGGCGCTGGGGCGAGCCGGAAGACCTGGTCGGCCCGGCCCTGTTCCTGTCCAGCCCCGCTTCCGACTTCGTGACGGGCGCGAGCCTGGTCGTGGACGGCGGCGTGACCGCGCACATCTGAGCCGAGAGGACCGCATGCAACTCGAAGTAGTCGAACAGAAGACGCCGGTGCACACGCTGGCCGTGCAGGAAAGCGATTGGGCCCTGTTGACGCGCGCGGAGGCGCTGCGGCTGACGACGCTGTTCCTGGTGGCGCGCCGCTTCGAAGAGAAAATCCTGCAGCTCGACAAGCTGAACCTGGTCCACGGGCCGGCGCACTCCAGCATCGGGCAGGAAGGCGCGGCCGCCGGCTGCATCGCGGCCCTGCCCGTCGATACGCTGATGAACGGCACGCACCGCGCGCACCACCAGTGCATCGCCAAGGCGGTCAACGCGCTGTACGACGAAGACCTGGATCCGTCCGCGGCCGGGCTGACCCTGCGCATGCGTCAGGAGATCCAGGGACTGATGCACGAGATCCTGGGCCTGAAGGACGGCTGGACCGGCGGGCGAGGCGGCTCCATGCACCTGCGGCGCGCGGACCTGGGCATCATGGGCACCAACGCCATCGTGGCGGGCGGCATTCCCATCGCCTGCGGGCATGCGTTCGCGGAGAAGCAGCGCGGCTCGGGCAAGGCCATGGTCACGTTTTTCGGCGACGGCGCGGTGCATCAGGGCGCCACGCATGAAGCCATGAACCTGGCGGCGCTGTACGGCCTGCCCATGATCTTCTTCCTCGAAAACAACAAGTACGCGGTCTCCATGAGCGTGGAGCAATCCACCTTCGAGACCGAACTGCTGACGCGGCCGCAAGGCCACGGCATCGCCGCGGTCAAGGTGGACGGGATGAATCCGTTCGCGGTCTGGCTCGCCGCCCGCTGGGCGCGCGAGCACATCGCCCGCGAAGGACGCCCGGCCTTCATCCTGGCCGAGGTCTATCGCTACTACCACCAGAGTTCGTCGATCCCCGGCAGCGCGTTCGGCTACCGCACGCGCGACGAAGAGAACGCCTGGAAGGCGCGCGATCCCTGGCTGTTCCTGCAGCGCGAGCTGCCGGCGCGCGGCATTCTCGATGCCGACGAACTGGCCGCCATCGACGCCGCCGTGACCGACGCGGTCGAGGCCGCCGCGGCGTCCTGCGTCGAGGGCTCCGGCTCCTCGACACGCATCCGCGCCGAACTCTGGCCCGCCGCCGCCACCGTGGACCGGCATCTCGCGAGCGACCTGACGGAATTCGAGGGCGTGCGCTACGCCGAAGCGGAGGACTATGCCGCAGAGGACATGGAGCCCATGACCTACATCGAGGCCATCGCCCGGGCCATGGGGGCGCGGATGGCCGAGGACGAGGACATCTACGTATTCGGCGAGGACGTGGCCAACATGGGCGGCGGCACGGTGGGCGCCACCCGCGGCCTGACCGAGCGCTTCGCCGGCAGGCTGGTCAACACGCCCATCACCGAGAACGGCTTTTGCGGACTGGCCACGGGCGCGGCGCTGTCGGGCCTGAAGCCCGTGGTCGAGCTGATGTACAGCGATTTCTTCCTGGTGGCGGGCGACCAGCTGCTGAACCAGGCGGGCAAGATCCGCCACCTGTTCAATGGCACGGCCAGCGTGCCGCTGGTGCTGCGCACGCGGATCCCCGGGCCGGAGGGCTACGGTTCGCAGCATTCGATGGACCCCGCGGGCGTGTTCGCCCTGTTTCCCGGCTGGCGCATCGTGGCGCCGTCCAATGCCTTCGATTACGTGGGCCTGATGAACTCGGCGCTGCGCTGCAAGGACCCGGTTCTGGTCATCGAGCCTCAGCAGTTGCACAAGCGCAAGGCGCCGGTGCCCAAGGACCTGGACTACTACATTCCCATCGGCCGCGCCAAGCGCGTGCGCGAAGGCGACCAGATCACGCTGCTCACGACCTTGACCATGGTGGACGAATGCTGCCGCCTGGTGGACGAGGCGGGCGTTCGCGCCGACGTGATCGATCTGCGCACGCTGTCCCAGCGCGATATCGACTACGACACCATCGGCCGCTCCGTCATGAAGACGGGCCGGGTGGCGATCGTGGAACAGACCACCCGGGGCGCGAGCCTGGGGGCGCTGATCGCCGACGAGATCCAGCGCCGCTACTTCGATTACCTGGACCAGCCGGTCAAGCGCGTCACCGGCCGCTGGGCGCCGCCGGTGGTGTCGCAGGCGCTGGAGCTCGCCGCGCTGGCGGGCGAGGAAGACGTGCGCGCGCTGATCCAGGACATGCTGGCCGACAGCGCCCTGTCCGCAACCCCCTCGGGAGACGCCCATGCCGCGCGCGCTTGAAGGCAAGACCGTCCTGATCACCGGCGCCGCCGGCGGCATCGGCCGGGCGACCGCCGAAGTCTGCGCGGAACAGGGCGCTTCGCTGGTGCTGGCCGACCGGCAGGCGCCGCGGGAGTTGGCCGAACAACTGCTCGCCGGCGGCGCGCAGGCCCGCGCCATTGCCTTCGACGTCACCGACCGGGCGGCGGCCGAAGCCGCCGTGGCCGGCATCGACCGGCTGGACGCGCTGGTGGCCAACGCCGGCTACTGCCCCTGGGACGACTGGAACGAGGCGGGCTGGGACGAGGTATTCCACCGGGTCATCGACATCAACCTGCTGGGCCTCATGCACCTGACGCGCGCCGCGCTGGCGAAGATGAGCGCGCAGGGCGCCGGCCGCATGGTCCTGGTGTCTTCCGTCGCGGCGCGCATGGGCGGCCTGGCGGCCAGCCCGCACTATGTCGCGGCCAAGGGCGGCACCCAAGCATTCGTCAAATGGCTGGCGCGCCGCGCGGCCGATTCGGGCGTGACCGTGAACAGCGTCGCGCCCGGCGCGACCGAAACGGGCATGACCCAGGGGCAGGCTTTCGATGCGAATAGAATTCCGCTGCGGCGCATGGCGCAGCCGCGCGAAATCGCCTTGCCCATCGCCTTTCTCTGTTCCGATGGCGCGAGCTACATCTGCGGCGCCACCCTGGATGTGAACGGTGGCGTCTATATGAATTGAGACGATATGGACAACAGCATCCTGGAAGGCCTGCTCAACAAGCAGGAACGCATTACGGTCGCGGACCAGATCTACCAGAAGACCCGCCAGCTCCTGATGAGCGGCGCCGTTCCTCCTGGCGAAAAAGTGACCCTGCGCGGCCTGGCGGCCGTGCTCAACACCAGTCCGATGCCGGTGCGCGAAGCCGTGAACAAGCTGGTCGCCGAAGGCGCGTTGGAAATGCTGCCGAGCCGGGGCCTGCGCGTGCCCAAACCCAGCCTGCCGAAGTTCCGGGAGATTGTGCGCATCCGTTGCTGCGTGGAGGGTTTCGCGGCCGCGGAGGCCACGAAGATCATGACCGACGCGACGATGGCGCGCATACGGCAGTACGCGGACGAATTCGACAAGCTGGGGCACAAGCCCAGGATCGACACGTTGAAGACGATCGAAGCCAATCGCAACCTGCACTTCACGCTGTATGAAGCGGCGGGCATGCCGCTGCTGGTGAGCATGATCGAGAACATCTGGCTGCAGATCGCGCCGCTGTTCTCGCTGAGCATGGGCAGCAAGGACCGGAAGTCCGAAAGCTGGGAGTCGTTCAGCCACCACGCGGCGCTGCTGGACGCATTGGAGCGGCGCGACGCCGAGGGGGCGCGCGCCGCCATCGTGGCGGACATCTCGGACGCCGCCCTGTACATCGAGAAGACCGGCAATTTGGCCGAAACATAAAGCGAGTCAGACATGGATATCGAGGTCGTGATGCCCGCCATCGGCGCGGGCACGACGCAAGGCAAGATCCTGCAATGGTTGAAGCAGTCCGGCGACGCGGTCAAGGCCGGCGATATCCTGGCCGAAATCGAGACCGACAAGGCCGTCATCGAACTGGAAGCGCTGGACAGCGGCGTCCTGCACCGCATCCATGTGCCCGCCGGAGACACCGAGGTTCCGGTGGGCGACGTGATCGCGACGCTGCTGCCCGAGGGCGCCGTCGCGGCCCAGGCCGCCGAGCCCGCTCCGGCGGCGCCACCCGCGCCGGCGATTGCGGCCGCGGGCGCGACGCGGCAGGCAGCGCCAGCGCTGGACGAGCACCGCCTCTTCGCCAGCCCTTCCGCGCGGCGCCTGGCGCGCACGCTGGGCGTGGACCTGCATGCGCTCGCCGGCAGCGGACCGAACGGCCGCATCGTCAGGGTGGATATCGAAAACGCGGCGGCGTCGCGGCCGGCGATGGCGCAGGCGGCTCCGGCCGCCATCGCGCCGCGCGCGGCCGGCGCGGAACTGGAGCCGCACACGCCGATGCGCAGCACCATCGCGCGCCGTCTCGTCCAGTCCAAGCAGCAGATCCCGCATTTCTACCTGACGGTGGATTGCCGCATGGACGCGATGATGGCCGCCCGCGCCGCATTGAACGCGCGCGGCGAGGCCGCGCCCCAACCCTGGCGCCATTCGTTGAACGACCTGCTGGCGATGGCGGTGGCGCGCGCGCTGAGGCAGACGCCGGCCGTCAATTCGCAGTGGACGGACGAGGGCATCGCCCGGCTGGACCGGGTGGACCTGAGCATCGCCGTCGCGCTGGAATCCGGCCTCATCACGCCCATCGTGCGCGATGCCGACAAGAAGTCCCTGCGCGAGCTTTCGGCTGAAATCGCGCAATTGGCCGAGCAGGCGCGCCGCGGCCGCCTGCGGCCCGAACAATATGAAGGCGCAAGCCTGACGCTGTCGAACCTGGGCATGCATGGCGTGCGTGAATTCGCCGCCATCATCAACCCGCCGCAAAGCGCCATCCTGGCCGCCGGCGCGGTCACCCGGCAGCCGGTGGTCGACGGAGACGAGATCCGGATCGGCCACGTCATGAGCCTGACCCTGTCGGCCGACCACCGGGTGGTGGACGGCGCGGTGGGCGCGCAGTTCCTGAAGGCAGTGAAGCAGCTGCTGGAGAATCCGATCGAACTGATTCTCTAGCGTCCTGGGCGGGACCCAGGCAGCGTCCACGGCATCAGGGCAAGGTGGACCGCGAACGGCGTACAGACCGATGGCGGCGGCAAGACGAAGCACCATTACATCAAGTCTGGAGACAAAGGAATGAAAATGCAGAAGCAGCTTTCCCGCATCGCCTGCGCGGCCGCGTTCGTGGCCATGGCCCAGGGCGCGTGGGCGCAGGCCGACATCAAGATCGGCTACAACAGCGACATGTCCGCCAGCGGCTCGGCCGACTTCGGCGTGTCGGCGCTGTCGGGGGCCAGGCAGGCCGCCGAGGAAATCAACGCCGCAGGAGGCGTCCTGGGACGCAAGCTGGTCATCGTGGCGCGCGATGACGTGGGTTCGCCGCCCAAGTCCATCCAGAACGCCAACGAGCTGGTGGACAACGAGAAGGTCGTCGCCATGCTGGGCGGGGTGAACTCGGGCAATATGCTGGCCTGGCTGCACATCGTGCAGCAGAAGAAGGTGCCCACGATTTCCCCGTCGGCCACCGCCACCGAGATCACCAACCGCTACAGCAAGGAGCCCGCGAACTACATCTTCCGCGTGTCCATGCGCGACCTGGACCAGATCACGCTGCTTGCCGCCTACGCGGCCAAGGCGACCAAGAACAAGAAGATCGCCATCATCGCCGACACCACCGGCTACGGGCAGCAGGGCGCGAAGGATGCCGCGCACGTGCTGGGCCTGTATGGCATCACGCCGGTGGCCAACGAGAAGTTCGGCCCGAAGGACACGGACATGTCCTCGCAGCTGAACAAGATCAAGGCCGCCGGGGCGGATACCGTCATCGTCTACGCGCTGGCCGACGCCAACGGCCACCTGATGCGCAGCCAGGAGA
This sequence comes from Achromobacter denitrificans NBRC 15125, assembly GCF_001571365.1. Lineage (GTDB taxonomy): Bacteria > Pseudomonadota > Gammaproteobacteria > Burkholderiales > Burkholderiaceae_B > Achromobacter > Achromobacter denitrificans. The sequence continues at coordinate 61,563 of NZ_BCTQ01000027.1, forward strand.
AGATCAACTACTTCCCGGTCACGCTGGGTTCCTGGGCCAACCTCAGCCCTCCGTTCCTGCGCATCGCGGGGCCGGAACTGGCCAAGAAAATGATCTTCACGGCGTCCATCACCGAAGATTCCACGCCGCAGTCGCGCGCGCTCTACGACGCGATCATGAAAAAGGAAGGCAAGCTGCCCACCTACGTGTTCGCGGCGCATGCCTATGACTCGGTCAAGGTCCTCGCGGCCGCGATGACCCAGGCCCAGTCCACGGACGGCGAAAAGGTGCAGCAGGCGCTGGACAAGCTGGGCAAGGTCGACGGCGTGATCAAGACCTACGCGCCGGCCTTCACCAAGGAGAACCACGAGGCCCTGTCGTACCGCGACTTTCGCCTGGTGCGCTGGATCGACGGCAAGGTGGTGACGGTGGACGACGAGGTCAGCCGCGGCATCAAGCCGGACGAACTCAAGCAATAAGCCGCGCGGCGGGCGCCCGCCCGGCGGTCAGGGCTGGCGCTTGCTGAGGTGGTTGACGAAGAGCTTGGCCGCCGTGGGCAGGGCGTCGAAGGCGCGCACGCAGATCTGGATCTGGCGCCGGGCCCACGGTTCCGACAGCGGGATGATGCGGATGTCGAACATGACCGAGTAGCGGCGGGCGATGTCCAGCGGCAGCACGCCGATGCCCAGCCCGGAATTCACCATGAAGCACAGCGCATCGAAGCCGGTGACCTGCACCTTGAGCTGGATGTTGCGCTTTTCGTCGCTGGCGGCGTTGGACAGGATGCGGTTGATGGCGCTGCCCCGGTGCAGCCCGACGAAGTCGTGTTCGAGGGCGTCGGCGAAGCGGAAGCCGGGCCTGTCCTGCAAGGGATGGTCGGCGGGCACCACCAGCGCCAGGGTGTCTTCGCGGTAGGGGTAGATCTCCACGTCGTGGTCGGGCGCGGTGCCCGAGAAAATGCCTACGTCCGCGGCGTTCTCGGCCACCGACTTGATGATGGTCGAGGTGATCTTCTCTTCCAGGTCCACCTGGACGTTCGGGTAGTCGTTCAGGAAGAGCTTGATGTCCTGGGGCAGGAACTGGGTGATGGCGGAGATATTGGCGTGCACCCGGATGAACCCGCGCAGGCCGCGCGAATAGTCGCGCATGTGCACGGAGATTTCGTCCAGTTCGTGCAGGGCGCGACGCGCCATGGTGGACAGGGCGATGCCGGCGGGAGTGGGGCGGATGCCCTTGTTGGTGCGGATCAGCAGCCGGATCTTGAGGTTCTCTTCCAGCTCGCTGATGCGCTTGCTGATCGCGGCCGCGGCGATGTGCTCGTGTTCGGCCGCGGCGGCGATGGTGCCCTGCTCGACCACGCTGATGAAGAGCTTGAGGGAGGTGGGATCGAGACGCATGGCGGGGCGGGCGGAAAAAGCGGACGAGACGGCCCATTGTAGCGAAGCGAGGTTTTGTCATCGCGAACGGCGATGGCGGCATCGCTAATGACTGCTGTTGCGGAGGCGGCCGCCAGGGCTATCCTCCCCAAAAAATTTCCCCCGCTCCGGCGCGGACGGTGCGGAAGACGATGGATGGAGCGCGAGACAATGAATCTGCAGAACAGCCAGCTGCTGCGGCAGCAGGCGTATATCGGCGGCACCTGGTGCGATGCCGATGACCGGGCCACCATCACGGTGCGCAACCCCTACGACGCAAGCGTGCTGGGCACGGTGCCCAACCTGGGCCAGGCCGAGACCGCGCGCGCCATCGCCGCAGCCGACGACGCCCTGCCGGCCTGGCGCGCCAAGACGGGCAAGGAACGCGGCGCCATCCTGCGCAAGTGGCATGCCCTGATCGAGGCCCACGCCGACGACCTGGCCCTGCTGCTGACCATGGAACAGGGCAAGCCGCTGGCGGAAGCCCGCGGCGAACTGAACTACGCGCTTTCCTTCGTGGAGTGGTTCGCGGAAGAAGCCAAGCGCGTCTATGGCGACGTGCTTCCCCCCACCCGCGGCGACCAGCGCATGCTGGCCATCCGCCAGCCCGTGGGCGTGTGCGCCGCGATCATCGCCTGGAACTTCCCCTCGGCCCTGGTCACGCGCAAGGTCAGCCCGGCGCTGGCCGCCGGCTGCACGGTGGTGCTCAAGCCGTCCGAGCTGACGCCCTTCACCGCGCTGGCCCTGGCCTGGCTGGGCGAGCAGGCCGGCATTCCGCCGGGCGTGCTCAACGTCGTCATCGGCGACCCCGCGCCCATCGGCACGGAGCTCACCCGCAATCCGACGGTGCGCAAGCTGACCTTCACCGGGTCCACGCAGACCGGCCGCCTGCTGATGGAGCAAAGCGCCTCCAACATCAAGAAGCTGTCGCTGGAACTGGGTGGCAACGCGCCGTTCATCGTGTTCGAGGACGCCGACCTGGACGAGGCCGTGCAGGGGCTGGTGCTGTCCAAGTTCCGCAACGCCGGCCAGACCTGCGTCTGCGCCAACCGCGTCTACGTCCATGCCAGCGTGGCCGAGGCCTTCAACGACAGGCTATTGGCGGAAATCCGCCGCATGAAGGTGGGCGGCGGCCTGGAAGCGGGTGTGACGCAGGGCCCGCTGATCGACCAGCGCGCCGTCGACAAGGTGACGCGCCTGGTGGCCGATGCCACGGCGCATGGCGCCACGCTGCTGGCGGGCGGCAAGCTGCGCGCGCCGGGCACGCTGCTGTACGAGCCCACGCTGCTGACCGGCATCACCGATGCCATGGAACTGGCGCACGAAGAGATCTTCGGCCCGGTCGTGGGCATCAGCACGTTCGAGTCCGAAGCGGCCGTGCTGGCGCGCGCCAACGACAGCGCCTCGGGGCTGGCCGCCTACTTCTACACCGCCAACCTGGAGCGGGTGTGGCGCATGATGGAAGGGCTGGAGTACGGCATCGTCGGCGTCAACACCGGCGCCGTGTCCAACGAGGTCGGGCCGTTCGGCGGGATCAAGGAGTCGGGCGTGGGCCGCGAAGGTTCCAAGTACGGCATCGAAGAATTCCTCGAAATCAAGTACGTCTGCCTCGCCGGCAAGTCGTTCAACGCGCTCTCCTGACGCCTCGCGGACCCCGACATGAGCCAAGCTACGCAGCCTTCCGTCCGCGACGCGGATACGTTCGACTATGTAATCGTGGGATCCGGCGCCGCCGGCTCCATCCTGGCCAATCGCCTGAGCGCCGACGGTTCGACGGTATGCGTGCTGGAAGCCGGCCCGCCGGACAACAGCCCCTTCCTGCATATTCCGGCCGGCTTCATCAAGGCCGTGTTCAACAAGAAGTACGCCTGGCAGTTCTCCAGCGAGGGCACCGCGCAGACCAACGGCCGGCGCGTGCCCATTCCGCAGGGCCGCACGCTGGGCGGCTCCACCTCCATCAACGGCCTGGTCTACAACCGCGGCCAGGCGGCGGATTTCGACCATTGGGCGGCCCTGGGCAACACGGGCTGGTCCTATGCCGAGGTGCTGCCGTACTTCAAGTCCATGGAGCGCCGCGTGGGCGGCGACGACCGCTACCGCGGCCGCAAGGGCGAGCTGCCCGTCACGGACATCGATTGGATTCATCCGCTGTGCGAGGCCTTCATCGCCGGCGCGGTGGAGCAGGGCATTCCCCGCAATCCCGACTACAACGGCGCCGATCAGGCCGGGGTGGGCTATTTCCAGCGGACCATCGACCGCGGCTGGCGGATGAGCACGGCCAAGTGCTTCCTCAAGCCCGCCATGGCCCGCAAGAACCTGGAAGTGCGCACCTATGCCCAGGCCACCCGCATCCTGTTCGAGGGCGCCAAGGCGGTGGGCGTGGCGTACTGCCACCCCGCGCATCCCTCGCAGGCGCGCGCCGTGCGCGCGCGCCGCGAAGTGATCGTGTCCTGCGGCGCCATCAATACGCCCAAGCTGCTGCAGTTGTCGGGCCTGGGGCCGGCCGACCTCCTGCGCCAGCACAACATCGAGGTCGTGCGCGACCTGGCCGGCGTGGGCGAGAACCTGAGCGACCACTATTCGGTGCGCGTCGTGGCCCGGGTCAAGAACAGCCAGACCATGAACCAGCTGGTCAAGGGCCTGAGCCTGGCCGGCCAGATCAGCCGCTGGCTGATGAAGCGCCCCAGCATTATGGCGCTGAGCCCGTCGCTGCTGCACTACTTCTGGAAATCCACGCCCGACCTGACGGCGCCCGACCTGCAAGGCGTGTTCACCCCCGCCAGCTACAAGGAAGGCTACGTGGGCATGCTGGACGACTTTCCGGGCATGACGGCCGGCGTGTGGCAGCACCGCCCCGAAAGCCGCGGCCAGGTTCGCATCCGGTCGGCCGATCCGCTGCAGGATCCCCTCATCCTGGCCAACTACCTGGAGCACGAGGGCGACCAGCAGACCCTGGTGCGCGGCATCCGCCTGGCGCGCCAGCTGCTGCGTTCCCAGGCCCTGGCGCCGTACTTCGACAGCGAGGTCCTGCCGGGCCCGTTGTGCGAATCCGATTCCGAGCTGCTGGATTTCGCGCGCCGCTACGGCGTGTCCTCCTATCACGTCAACGGCACGGCCCGCATGGGCCAGGCCGACGACAAGTACGCGGTGGTCGATCCCCAGCTGCGGGTGCACGGTATCCAGAACCTGCGCGTCATCGATTCGTCGGTGATGCCGGCCATGCCCTCGGCCAATATCTGCGCGGCCACGATGATGATCGGCAACAAGGCCGCCGACCTGATCAAGCAATCCTGAAAAACCAGTCAGCGATCACTCCAGTGATCCAGAAGGAGACAACGTGAGCATCAAACACTTCCCCAAGACGATGAAGGCCCTGCTGGTGGCGGCGGCGCTGGCGGGCGCCAGCGGCGCGGCGCTGGCCGACGACATCAAGATCGGCTTCAACAGCGACATGTCGGCCACCGGCTCGGCGGACTTCGGCATTTCGGCGCTGGCCGGCGCGCGGCAGGCCGCCGACGAATTGAACGCGGCGGGCGGGGTGCTGGGCAAGAAGGTCGTCATCGTCGAGCGCGACGACGTGGGCGCGCCGCCCAAGGCCATCCAGAACACCAACGAACTGGTCGACAACGTCAAGGTCAACGCCATGCTGGGCGGCGTGAACTCGGGCAATATGCTGGCCTGGCTGCACATCGTGCAGCAGAAGAAGATCCCGACGATCTCGCCCGTGGCCACCGCCACCGACATCACCGGCCGCTACGCCAAGTCGCCGCCGAACTACGTGTTCCGCGTGTCCATGCGCGACCGCGACCAGATCGCGCTGCTGGCCGCCTACGCCGCCCGCGCCAGCAAGACCGGCAAGATCGCCATCATCGCCGACACCACCGGCTACGGCCAGCAGGGCGCCAAGGACGCGGTCGAGATCCTGGGCCTGCACAAGATCACGCCGGTGGCCAACGAGAAGTTCGGTCCGAAGGACACGGATATGTCGTCGCAGCTGAACAAGATCAAGAGCTCGGGCGCCGATACGCTGATCGTGTACGCGCTGGCCGACTCCAACGCGCACGTCATGCGCAGCCTGGAGAAGATCAACTACTTCCCGACCACGCTGGCGTCCTGGGCGAACCTGAGCTCGCCGTTCCTGCGCATCGCCGGTCCGGAACTCGCCAAGAAGATGATCTTCACGGCGTCCATCACGGAAGACTCGTCGCCGGAATCCAAGGCCCTGTACGACACCCTGATGAAGCGCGACGGCCGCCTGCCGACCTACGTGATGGCCGCCCAGGCCTACGACTCGGTCAAGCTGATCGCCGCCGCCATGGAACAGGCCAAGTCGACCGACGGCGAGGCCGTGCAGGGCGCGCTGCAGACCCTGGCGCAGGCCAAGGGCGTGATCAAGACCTACCAGCAGCCGTTCTCGGCCGACAACCACGAAGCGCTGTCGGTGAAGGACTTCCGGCTGGTGCGCTGGATCGACGGCAAGGTGGTGTCGGTGGACGACGAGTTCACTCGCGCGATTACGCCGGACGACCTGAAGCTGTAAATCAGCCGGCCAGCGCCGAGCATCGATAAGGATCTCTCCCCGGGGCGTCGCGACGCCTTCGGGGAGTCGTCAAAAGGGGGGCATCCAGCATGCAAATACTACAAGCCATCTTGAGCGGATTGGCCATGGGCAGCGTCTACGCCCTGGTCGCGTTCGGGTTCAGCATTACCTACACCACGACCAAGACGTTCAACTTCGGACAGGGCGCGTTCCTGGCGCTGGCCGGCCTGATCGGCATCAGCGCAATCCTGCTGGTCACCCAGGGCAAGCTCATCGGGTTTCCCAATCCCGAGGACGTCACCTGGGGCACCTTCCTGTTCGCCCTGCTGGCCGCCATGCTGGTACTGAGCCTGCTGGGCTACGTGCTCTACATCACCGCCATCCGCCATTTCGTCGGCGAGGCGGGCTTGTCGTGGGTCATGAGCACGATCGGCTTCGGCATCATCATCCAGAACCTGGCGCTGCTGATCTGGGGCCCCGCGCCCATCGCGCTGGCTTCGCCGCTGGGCGAGGGCATCATCACGATCTTCGGCACGGGCGTCCGGCCCCAGGAGATCCTGGTATTCGGGACCACGCTGGCGCTGATGATTGTTTTCGACTGGGCGTTGCACAAGACGAAGATGGGCAAGGCCGTGCGCGCGGTGGCGTTCAGCAAGACCACCGCCAGCCTGATGGGCATCAACGCCAACGCCGTGGCGGTGGCGGTCTTCGCCATCAGTTCGGCCCTGGCCGCGATCGCCGGCGTGATGGTGGCGCCGATCGCGACCGCTTCCGTATTCGTCGGTACGCTGCTGTCGCTCAAGGCCTTCTCGGCCGCCATCCTGGGCGGCCTGGAAAATCCGCGCGGCTGCATCTTCGGCGGCTTCCTGATCGGGCTGCTGGAGTCGCTGATCGGCCTCTGGTATTCGAACCTGCGCGAGATCGCGGTGTTCGCGCTGATCATCGTGGTGCTGTATTTCCGCCCGGCCGGCATCCTCGGCCGCGTGCATGCGGAGAAAGTATGAAGCTCTCCAAAATCTTCGTTCCCCTCGTCATCGCCGCGCTGGTGGTGGGCTTCGCCTATTCCGGCCTGAATGACTTCTATCTGCTGATCCTGTTCAACATCGGGGTCTATTACATCGCCGCGACCGGCTTCAACATCCTGGTCGGGCAGACCGGCCAGAAGTCGCTGGGCCATGCCGGCCTGTTCGGCGTGGGCGCCTATACGGTGGCGCTGCTGACCGTGAACTACCAGGTCGATCCCTGGCTGGCGCTGGCTTGCGCGGCGGTGGTGTCGGCCATTTTCGGCGTGGTGATCGCGATCCCCGCGCTCAAGGTGAAGGGGCCGAGCCTGGCCATGGTGACGATCGCCTTCGGCCTGCTGATCGAGAAAATCGTGTCCGAATGGACCGAGGTGTTCAAAGGGCAGGAAGGCTTCTACGGCATCACCGGCCTGACTTTCAACGGCGCCACGCTGGACGGCCGCCAATGGGTCGTGGTGGTGGTGGCGATCGGCCTGGCGCTGCATGCCATGACCTCCCTGTTGCTGAACGGGCGTTTCGGCCGCGGCTTCGCCGCCGTGCGCACGTCGGAAATCGCGGCCGAGAGCGTGGGCATCAGCGTCTACCGCTTCAAGATCCTGGCCTTCGCCATCAGCGCCATCACCTGCGGCATCGCCGGCGGCCTGGTGGCGCAGCAGAACCAGTACATCAACTCCGACTTCGTGAACTTCAACCTGTCGGTGTTCTTCCTGGTGCTGGTGCTGTTCGGCGGCCGCACGCCGGGCGGCTCGTTCCTGGGCGCCGTGGTGCTGACGGTGATCGACGCCATGCTGGCGCGCTGGCCCGAGGTGCAGCATTTCGCCTACGGCCTGATCCTCCTGTTCGCGCTGTACGCCATGCCCGAAGGGCTGGCGGGCCTGCTGGCGAAGGTGCTGCCCAAGCGCGGCCTGCGCGCGGCCCTGGCCGCCGAGGCGCGCCCCGACGACTGGAAGCCGGCGCCTCCCGCCGCGCGCGGCGCCCGCGGGGCGGCCGGGTTCCTGGAAGTGAAGGACCTGTACAAGGCATTCGGCGGCGTCGTTCCCACCAACAAGGTGTCGTTCGCGCTGGAGCAGGGATCCGTCGTGTCGTTGATCGGGCCCAACGGCGCCGGCAAGACCACCACGCTGAACCTGCTGTCGGGCCTGGTGGTGCCGGACGCCGGCAGCATCCGCTTCAAGGGCCGGCAGCTGGTGGGCCAGTCGCCCAACGAGATCGCCGCCTCCGGCATCGGCCGCACGTTCCAGAACCTCAAGCTGTTCGACGGCCTGAGCGCGCTGGAGAACGTGATGGTGGGTTTCTACCGGGTGCAGAAGTCGAGCTTCGTGTCCAACCTGCTGGGCCTGCCCGGCAGCCTTGAGGAAGAGCGGCGCATCCGCCGGCAGGCCTTCGGCATCCTGAAGTTCTTCGAACTGGACCGTTATGCCGACGACGCCGCCAACAGCCTGCCCTACGGCCTGCAGCGCCGCCTGGAGATCGCCCGCGCCGTGGCGGCCATGCCCGACCTGCTGTTGCTGGACGAGCCCGCCGCCGGCCTGAACCCGGCCGAGACGGACCAGCTCACCGATCTGATCGTGAAGCTCAAGGACATGGGCCTGACCATCCTGCTGATCGAGCACCACATGGACCTGGTCATGGCGATTTCCGACCACATCGTCGTGCTGGACTACGGGGTGAAGATCGCCTCCGGCTTGCCGAACCACATCCAGGAGAACCCGAAAGTCATCGAGGCCTACCTGGGCGCGCCCGCATAGGAGACGGCAATGAGCCGATTACTGGACATCAAGAACCTGGCGGTCAGCTACGGCGCCGTCAACGCCCTGAAGCAGGTGTCGCTGCACGTGGACACGAACGAGATCGTGACCATCATCGGCGGCAACGGCGCGGGCAAGAGCACGATGATGCGCGCGCTGTCGGGCATCGAGAAATCCACGGGCGAGATCGCGTTCGCCGGCCAGGACCTGGGCGCCATCAGCGCGCACAAGCGCGTCGGGCTGGGCATCGCGCACGTGCCCGAGGGACGCCAGGTGTTCCCGGACCAGAGCGTCTACGACAACCTGATGCTGGGCGCGTTCCTGCGCACGGAGTCGCCGGCGGAACTGGCCGGCGAGATCGAAAGCTGCTTCGCGATGTTCCCGCGCCTGAAAGAGCGCCGGGACCAGTACGCGGGCACGCTGTCGGGCGGCGAGCAGCAGATGCTGGCCATCTGCCGCGCCCTGATGAGCAAGCCGCGCATCCTGATGCTCGACGAGCCGTCCCTGGGCCTGGCGCCGCTGATCGTGGCCGAGATCTTCAAGATCATCAAGTCGCTGAAAGAGCGCGGCATGACGATCCTGCTGGTCGAGCAAATGGCCAATCAGGCGCTGGCGATCTCGGATCGCGCCTATGTCCTGGAAGTGGGCTCCATCGTGATGGAGGGCACCGGCCAGGAATTGTTGGCCAGCGAGCGCGTGCGCGAGGCCTATCTCGGAAAACACAAGAGCTGACGACGAGGCAATCATGTCATCCAAACCATTGAACGGAATCCGAGTGCTGGAGCTGGGCCAGCTGATCGCCGGCCCGTTCGCCGCCAAGATGCTGGGCGAATTCGGCGCCGAGGTGATCAAGATCGAACCGCCCGGCAAGGGCGATCCGCTGCGCAACTGGCGCCTGCTCCATGACGGCACCTCCGTCTGGTGGCAAGTGCAGTCGCGCAACAAGAAGTCGGTCAGCCTGGACCTGCGCAAACCCGAGGCGCAGGACCTGATCCGCGCCCTGGTCAAGGACATCGACGTGGTGGTCGAGAACTTCAAGCCGGGCACCATGGAAGGCTGGGGCCTCGGCTGGGAGGAGTTGCGCGCGATCAACCCGCGGCTGGTGATGCTGCGCGTGTCCGGCTACGGCCAGACCGGCCCGTACCGCGACCTGCCCGGCTTCGGCGCCATCGGCGAGGCCATGGGCGGCCTGCGCCACCTGAGCGGGGAACCCGGCCGCACGCCCGTGCGGGTGGGCATTTCCATCGGCGACTCGCTGTCGGCGCTGCATGGCGTGATCGGCATCCTGCTGGCGCTGCGCGCGCGCGACCAGAACGGCACCGGCCAGATGATCGACGTGGCGCTGTACGAGTCCGTCTTCAACATGATGGAGAGCCTGCTGCCGGAGTACGCCGTGTTCGGCGAGATCCGCCAGCCGGCCGGCAGCAGCCTGCCGGGCATCGCGCCCAGCAACGCCTACCGTTGCCAGGACAACAAGTACGTGCTGATCGCGGGCAACGGCGACAGCATCTTCAAGCGCCTGATGGGCGTGATCGGGCGCCCCGACCTGGCCGAGGCGCCCGAGCTGGCGAACAACGCCGGGCGGGTGAAGCACGTGGTCATGCTGGACGACGCCATCTCGGCGTGGACGGGCCAGCATCCGTTGGACGTGGTGCTCGGCCGCCTGAACGACGGGCAGATCCCCGCCGGCAAGATCTACGACGTGGCCGATATCGCGGAAGACCCGCATTACCAGGCGCGCGGCATGATCCTGGACGGCGCGCTGCCCGACGGCACCCCCGTCAAGCTGCCGGGCATCGTGCCCAAGCTGTCGGACACGCCGGGCGAGGTGCGCAGCGCCGCGCCCGCCCTGGGGCAGGACACCGACGAAGTGCTCGCCGGCCTGGGCATCGGCGAGGCGCAGCGCGACGATTGGCGCGCGCGCGGCATCATCTGAAGGGAACGACCATGACCGGACCGAACACGAACGGCAAGAAGCTGTACATCCAGGAGGTCGCGCCGCGCGACGGCTTCCAGAACGAAAAGCAGTTCATCGAAACCCAGGACAAGATCGCCTTCATCAACCAGCTGTCGCGCAGCGGCTTCGCCAAGATCGAGGCGACCTCGTTCACCTCGCCGAAGGCGATTCCCGCGCTGCGCGACGCCGAGATCGTGATGCACGAGATCGAGCGCAATCCGGACGTCGTCTACACCGTGCTGGTGCCCAACGTGCGTGGCGCGCAGCGGGCGCTGGAGTGCAAGGTGGACGAGGTCAACCTGGTGATGTCCGTCAGCGAGACCCACAACCGCGTCAATCTGCGCATGACGCGCGAGCAGTCCTTCGAGCAGCTGAGCGACGTGGTCAGCGCGGTGCGCGGCAGCCGCGTCGCCGTGAACGTCTCCCTGTCCACGGTATTCGGCTGCCCCATGGAAGGCGACATCAACGCGTTCGAGGTGTTCGAGCTGGTGGGGCGCTTCGCCGCGCTGGGAGTCGACGGGGTGACGCTGTGCGACACCACGGGCATGGCCTATCCGACGCAGGTGGAGAAGATCGGCCAGGAAGTGCGCAGGCTGTTCCCCGGCCTGACGACCACCATGCACTTCCACAATACGCGCGGCATGGCGCTGGCCAACACGCTGGCGGCGATCGCGGCGGGCATCGACCGCTTCGACGCTTCGCTCGGCGGACTGGGCGGCTGCCCCTACGCGCCCGGCGCCAGCGGCAACGTCTGCACCGAGGACCTGGTGCACATGCTCGAACTGATGGGCTACGACACGGGCGTGGACCTGCCGGGCATCCTGGGCGTGTCGGCCACGTTGCCCGCGCTGGTCGGGCACGACATCCCCAGCCAGATCCTCAAGGCCGGTCCGCGCCTGACCCTGCATCCGGCGCCCGACTTCGGCGGCTGAGGCCGGGCGGCGGCCCCGGCGGTTGTGCTACTTTCCTGGCATGCCGCCCGGCCTGGAGCCCGCCATGTTGAAGTTCGCCGCCAATCTTTCGATGATGTACCCCGAGCACGCGTTCCTGGACCGCTATGCGGCGGCCGCGGCGGACGGCTTCGCGGGCGTGGAATGCATGTTCCCCTACGAGGCCCCGGCCGCTTTCGTGCGCGAGCGCATGGACGCGGCGGGCGTGGCGCAGGTGCTCTTCAACGCGCCGCCGGGCGTCGTCGGCCGGGGCGAACGCGGCCTGGCCGCCTTGCCTGGCCGCCAGGAAGAATTCCAGGCGGGGATCGAGCAGGCGCTGTCCTACGCGACCGCGCTGGCTTGCCCGAACGTCCATGTGATGGCGGGCCTCGTGCCGGACGGCGCGTCGCGCCAGGCCATGCTGGACTGCTATCGCGAAAACCTGGACTGGGCCGCGCGCCAGGCCCGCTCGGCCGGCGTCACCTTGCTGATCGAGCCCATCAACCCGCGCGACATCCCCGGTTATTTCCTGAACCGCCAGGACGAGGCGCACGCCGTCGTGCAGGCGGTCAACGCGCCCAACCTGAAAGTGCAGATGGACCTGTACCACTGCCAGATCGTCGAGGGCGACGTCACCGCCAAACTGCGCCAGTACCTGCCCACCGGCCGGGTCGGCCATCTGCAGATCGCGGGCGTGCCGCTGCGCCAGGAGCCGGACCGGGGCGAGCTGGACTACGGCTGGGTGTTCGGCGTGCTGCGTGAATTGCAGTATGGCGGCTGGATCGGCTGCGAATACCGTCCGGCCGGCGCCACCTCGTCCGGCTTGCGCTGGCTGGCCGCGGCCCGCGCCTGACCGGCGCCGATGCCGCGGCCCGGCTTCCTCCTTCTCCGTGCTTTCCCCGTGTTCCCGGTTCACGCAAATATAGTTAATATGTTAAGTAAATACGAACGCGAGGAGACCGCGACATGTTCAAAGGCATAGTGCAGTGCGTGCTGCTGGCGGCGACGCTGGCTGGCGTTTCGGCCGTTCCGGCGCCGGCCGCGGCCGCCGGCTTCCCCGACCGTCCGATCCGCTGGCTGGTTCCGTTCAGCGCCGGCGGCGGCAGCGACATCGCGACCCGCATCGTCGCCAAGCACGTGGGCGATACGCTGGGACAGTCGGTGGTGGTCGAAAACCGCCCCGGCGCCGCCACCATCGTCGCGGCCCAGGAAACCGCCCGCGCCGCGCCCGACGGCTACACGGTGCTGACGGCCGGCATGAGCACGCTGGCGCTCAACCCCTGGCTGTACGCCAAGCTGCCCTACGATCCGCGCAGGGACCTGACCCCGGTTTCAACCCTGGTCTCGCTGCCCATCGTGCTGGTCGTCGCGCCCGATTCCTCGCTGCGCACCCTGGCGGACGTGACCGCCTACCTGAAGCGCGAGCAACCGGGCAGCTATGCGTCCCTGGGCGTGGGGAGCCCCCATCACCTCGCCATGGAACTGTTCCTGGAGACCATCCAGGGCCGGGCCACGGCCATTCCGTACAAGGGCACGCCGCCCGCCCTGCAGGACGTGGCGTCGGGCGTGGTCCCGATGATGATGGCCGACCTGGCCGCCGCGCGTCCGCTGATCCAGGCGGGCCGGCTGCGCGCCATCGCGGTGCCGGCCGCGCAGCGGTCCGGGCAGTTGCCGGACGTGCCGACCTTCGCCGAAGCGGGCGGGCCGGCGTTCGAGGCCGAGGCCTGGCAGGGCGTGGTCGCGCCCGCCGGCACGCCCGCGGAGGTGGTCGAAACCTTGAGCCGGGCCATCGTCCAGGCGCTGCGTTCGCCGGACGTGGTGAAGCTATTGACCCTGCAGGGCATGGAGCCCACCGGCAGTTCGCCGCAGGCCTTCGAGGGCTACGCGCGCGAGGAATACGAACGCTGGGGCGCGGTGATCCGAAGCAAGCGGATCTCGGCGGAGTGAGCGGGCGCGTAACAGCCCGCGCAAGGTGTAACCGGGGCGTTCCCGGCGGCGGCGCGGGCGTACGATAAAGACATGTCTATCCTGCCTGGCCAGGGCCGGCACAGGCCTGGGCAAGGAGTTTGTCATGTCTCTGATCGTAGCAGCCCGATTCGAGGGCTTCGAAGCGGCCCAGGCCGCGGCCGAGCGCCTGTCTTCCAGCGGATTTCCCCACTGGGACATCAATATCTTCTATGTGAATCCGGCGGGCGAGCACGGCCGCTATCCCCTGGGCGGCGACCGCCGTTCCGACCCCGACTCGGGGCGCGCCGACATGGGCGCCTTCCTGGGCGCGGGCGGCATGGGGGCCGGCTTCGCGGTGTTCGGCGGCTTCGTGATGTCGGAGTTGAGCGATTCCACGCCGCTGATCCTGGCGGCGGCGGGGGTGGGCGCCTATCTCGGTTCGCTCTTCGGCGCGCTCTGGGTGACGGGCCACGGCAGCACCCTGCATGGCCACTTCAACCCCGATTCGCACGCCGAAATTCGCCAGGCCGGCGTCATGGTGGCAGTGCGCACGCGTCCGCAGCGTGAAATGCTGGCATGCCGCCTCTTGCGGGATGCCGGCGGCGCCGACGTCGAGCACGCCAACGGCCGCTGGCGCAACAACCATTGGGAAGACTTCGACCCGCTGACTCCCCCGCAGCGGGAAGTCGGTTTCGGCTAGGGTCGAGCGTTGCGCAGGCTTGCCGGGTTGCGCCCGCGCTCAGTCCGGCGCGGGCGTGGGGGCGTTGTTTTGCCGCCGCGCGGTGGCCGCGCAGCCGGCCGACGCCACGATGATGCCGCAGATCGCCAGCCATTGCGTCTTGTCGAGGTGCTCGTTCAACACGATCACGCCCGCCAGCGCGCCCATGGCCGGCTCCATGCTCAACAGTACGCCAAAGGTCTTTTGCGGCAGGCGCTTCAAGGCCACCATCTCCAGCGAATAGGGCAAGGCGCTGGACAGGATGCCGACGGCGATGCCGGCCAGGATCAGCGCGGGGTCCAGCAGGGCGGTGCCGGCGTGCGCCGCGCCGATGGGCAGGGCGACCAGGGTGGCCGCCGTCAGGCCGAGCGAGGTGGCCTGTCCGCCGTGCACGTTGCCGGCCATCTTGCCGAAGATGATGTAGAGCGCCCAGCACACCGCCGCGCCCAGCGCGTAGGCGATGCCCACGGGATCCAGGTCGTGCACCGACTGGCCGGTGGGAATCAGCAGCACCAGGCCCGCCGCGGCGCAGGCGATCCAGACGAAGTCGATGGCGCGCCGCGACAGCGCGACCGCCAGGGTCAGCGGCCCGGTGAATTCGATCGCGATGGCGATGCCCAGGGGCAGGGTGCGCAGGGCCATGTAGAACAGCAGGTTCATGCAGGCCAGCGTCACGCCGTATAGCGCGATCTTGGCGGCGTCGCGGCGGGTCAGGGGAAAGCGCCAGGGGCGCCAGATCGCCAGCAGGATCAGGGCGCCGATGGCGATGCGGTAGGCGGTCGTGCCTTGCGCGCCGACATAGGGGAAGAGCGACTTGGCGAACGAGGTGCCGATGCACAGCGACGCCATCGCGCCGATCAGCGACAGCGTGGGAAGCAGGGTGGACGAGGAAGCGTTGCGTCCGGTGTTCAAGGTGGCGGCGGTCATGGCGGGAAACGGAAATGCGGATAATGGTCGATCGAAGCGGATGGATCAGGCCAGGGTTTCGGCCGTGGAGTAGAGCACATACAGGGCAAGGCCGAGCATGACGGCCCCCAGCAGGCCTTGCTGCATCCGCAGGAACCACGGATTGCGGCCAACCCAGCCGCGGATGCGCGAGGCGCCGTACGCGAAGCAACTGCCGTAGGGCAGGCTGAGCACCTTCATCGTGATGCCCAGCACCAGCATCTGGATCCAGACCGGCCCGTTGTCCGGCGTGGTGAACTGCGGCAGGAAGGCGATCATGAAAAGCAACACCTTGGGATTGAGCAGGTTCGTCATGAAACCCTGCCAGAACGCGTCGCGGGCATCGCCCGGGCGCGCGGCCAGCGACACCTCGTCCGACCGGGCGCAACGGAGGATGGCCTTGATGCCCAGGTAGCCCAGATACAGGCCGCCGGCCGCCTTGATGCCCACGAACAGGGTGGGAAAGGCCTGCAGCACCGAGGCCAGCCCCAGCACTACCGCCGGCACCTGGATGAATCCGGCGGCGACGTTGCCGAGCACGCTGTGGAAGGCGGGCCGGAAGCCCTGGGTCATGCCCCGGGAAAGCGTCAGCGCCATGTCGGGGCCGGGCGTGAGCTTGAGCGCCGCGTCGGCGGCGAGAAATAGCAGGAAAAGCTGGAGTGACGGCATGATACGGGGAGGCGGTCTGCCCGCGGCGCGGGCAGAGGGCTCCCAGTGTAAGCAAGCCGGCTGAATAATTCCTGCATCCCGGGGCGGGCGGATGAAGTTTCCCGTCGAAATGGGGCCGGATTCCACCGCCAGCCGGCTTAGAATCGGTGGACAGGCCTGCCCCGCCGGCATCCAGCACGTTCCGAGACCCTTATGGAACTAGACGATTTCGACCTCCAGATCCTGCAAAGCATGCAGGAAGACAATCAGCGCACCAGCCAGGACGTCGCGCAGCGCGTGAACCTGTCGCCGGTGTCCTGCCTGCGCCGCATGAAGCGGCTGCGCGAGTCCAAGGTGGTGCTGGGCGACGTATCCGTCGTCGACCCGGCCGCCGTCGGGCGCGGGATCATGATGGTCGTGCTGGTGACCCTGGAAAGCGAGCGCGCCGACAAGCTGGACCATTTCAAGCGCGCGATGCAGGCGGCGCCGGAGATCATGCAGTGCCTGTCGGTCACCGGCGAGGTCGATTTCGTGCTGACCCTCACCATGCGGGACATGGACGAGTACGAGGTGTTCGCACAGCGGCATTTCTGGGGCGACCCCAACGTCAAGCGCTTTTCCACCCTTATCGTGCTGAACCGGGCCAAGCACGGGTTGGGGGTGCCGGTGGCTACATCGGCTTGAGTCCCAGTTCCTGGATCATCTCCCGGTATTTGGCGATCTGGGCCGCCGCGTAGGCGTCGGCATCCAGCTGGCTCATGGGTTGCAGCAGCAGGCGGCCCTCGGCTTCCATCCGTTGGCGCAGGTCGGGCTGTCCCAGGGCATAGCCCACCGCGCGATGCAAGACGGCCACCTCCGCGGCCGGGGTGTCTTGGCGCACGTAGTAGCCCCCGGCGATCGTATAGACGAAACTCGGAATCGTCTTGCTTTGCGAAATCAGCGGTATCCGAGAAAGCGGCGCGGGCAGCCTGTCGGAGAAACTGGTCAGGATTTTCAACTGCTGCTGTGCCGCCATTCCTTCCATTGCCTGTTGATACGGCAGGACGGCGAAGTCGACCTGGCGCCCGATCAGGTCCTGCAGCGCCGGCGCGCCGCCGCGATAGGGAACGTGCAGGAACTCCGCGCCCACGCGCCGCCCCAGGTACTCGGTCATGATGTGATACAGGGAGCCCACGCCGACGCTGGCAAAGGTAAGGGGGCGGGCGCCAGGCCGCTTGGCGTAGGCGATGAATTCATCGACGTCCGACACCGGCAGGTCGGCGCGCGCCAACAGCACGATGGTCGCTTCGCTGATGGGCTGGGTCAGGCGGAAATCCTCGGGCTTGTAATGAGCCGCCGCGTTCAGGAACGGGCTGAGAATGACCTCGTTGGGAGATCCGTGCAGGAAGGTATAGCCATCGGGAGGGCTGCTCAGGACCCGGCGCGCGCCCAGCATGCCCGCCCCGCCGCCCACGTTCTCCACCACGACCTGCTGCTTCAGTGCCTTGGCGATGTGCACGCCGAACTGCCGCGCCGAGGCGTCGCTGGCGCCGCCGGCCGGGTAGGGGACGATCAGGCTCAGCGGCTTCCTGGATGGGTAGTCCTCGGCGCGCGCCAACGGCGCGGCGGCGAACGCCGCGAGGAAGAGAGCGGCCACCCGGGCCGGTAGATTCCAACGCATGCTGCATCTCCCTTGTCATGTCTGTTTGAAGGCAGCCGGCCGTCGCGCCGGACTGTGCCGTGCAGTCTAGGCAGTGGCGTTTGCCGGCATCAATGACGGACTGGGGATCGGATCAATGTGAAATCTGCAACGATGGGCGGGGCCGGCGCAGGAGAGCGCGGCTCAGGCGCCGAGGGACTCCAGGGTGGGAAACGTCTTCAGGATATGCAGCAGCATGCTGGCGGTCGCGGGCGGCAGATGGCGGCCCGCCAAGCTGATGACATGGGTGCGGCTGTTGTTCAGGATGGGATTCGCCAAAGGCAGTGAAACCATCTGGCGGAATTGCGGGCCCTTCAGCGGCATCGACAGCGGATTCACGACATAGCCCAGTCCCTGGCTCGCGAATTCCCACAGGATCTTGAAGGAATTGGTCAGCAGCGCGGGTCGGAGCTTGACATTCTCGTCCAGCTCCGCCGCCTGGATGTGCTGGCGCACGCCGAACGATTCGTCCATAGCGGCCCAGCCGTGAGGAGCGAGGTCCGATAGCCGCAAGGCCCGGCGCGTGCGCGCCAGCGGATGGTCCTTGTGGACATGGACGCGCATCGGCGCGGCGCGCGAATAGTGCGAACGCAGCCGCACGTCGTTCGGTGGCTGGAAGGCTAGCGCGATCTGCGCGCGTTCTTCGACGATGCAGCGCACGGTTTCATTGGTGCCGGCCACGTGGATGCTGTAGGTGATGTCGGGATGCTTGCGCACGAACGACAGCAGGACGGGCTCCAGCAGCATATCCACGAAGCCCTCGCCCAGCGCGAGCTCGACGTGACCCCGCGTAGCGCTCTTCAGGTCGTTGACTTCGGCGTAGAAGGACTCGTTCAGGTTTTGCTGCCGCCGGGCGAACAGGGCCACCAGTCGCCCGGCGTCCGTGGGCACGACTCCCCGGCCACGGCGTTCCAGCAAGGTCAGCCCCGTGTCCGCTTCCAGCCGGGCGACGGCTCGGCTTATCGCGGAGGGGTCGGTTTGCAGGACGTCGGCCGCGGCGCGTAATGAGCCGGTCTCGATGACTTGCAGCAGACATTGCGTCCGCTTGAATTCCAAAACGTTGTCCATCCTTGCATACCCTCGCCGCGGTTTCGGTGCCTGCCTTGGGCGCCGGCAAGCGAACGTTGCAAAAATCGCATCGATAAGGCGTGATTGTTGCTATCGAGTTTGTACCCGCGCTTGTCTATAGTCGGAAGTCGTATTTCCCCGAAGGCCCCATTTATGGAGACATCGCCTCATGGCCACCACCGTATCCCCCATCGGCACGGAATTGCTGCGCAAAATGCGCGACTGGCGCCGCGATATCCACGCGCATCCGGAAACGGCATTCTGCGAATTTCGTACCTCCGATCTGGTCGCGCGGGAGTTGGCGCAGGTGGGGGTGGTGGTGCATCGCGGCCTGGGCGGTACGGGCGTAGTGGGGACGCTGGCGCGGGGTGAGGGGCCGGTGATCGGTCTGCGCGCCGATATGGACGCGCTGGACATGCAGGAGTTGGGCGAGGCGACGCATCGTTCGACGATTGCCGGAAAAATGCACGGGTGCGGCCACGACGGCCATACCGCCATGCTGTTGGGCGCGGCCCACCACCTGGCCGGCGATACGGGGTGGCGGGGCACCTTGCACTTCATTTTCCAGCCCGCGGAAGAGCACGCGGGCGGCGGCCTGGCGATGGTGCGGGACGGCCTGTTCGAAAAATTCCCCTGCGACGCCGTGTATGCGCTGCACAATTCGCCCAACCTGCCGTTCGGCGTGGTGTCGACGCGGGTGGGCACCGTCATGGCCAACTGCGATACCTACGAGATCACCGTGACCGGCAAGGGTTGCCATGCCGCGCAGCCCGAACACGGCGTCGACCCCATCGTGGCGGCGGCGCAGGTCGTGAGCGCGATGCAGACCATCGTCAGTCGGAACGTGAAGGCGACCGATGCGTTGGTGCTGAGCATTACGCAGATCCATGCGGGCGATACCTGGAACGTCGTGCCCAACAGCGTGCTGTTGCGGGGCAGTTGCCGAACGCTGACCGCGGCAACGCGCGATCTGGCGGAGCGCCGGCTGCGCGAGGTGTGTGCGGGCGTGGCCACCACGTCGGGCGCCGCGATCGGGGTGGAGTATTTCCGCGGCTATCCGGCTTGCGTCAATACAGAGGCCGAAGTGCGATTGGCCGCCCGCGCCGCGGCGCGGGTGGTGGGGGCGGAGCAGGTGGATACGGCCTGCGTGCCGCGCATGGGGTCGGAAGACTTCGCCTACATGCTGGAGCAGCGGCCCGGCGCTTATGTGTTCGTGGGAGCCGCCCGCGCGGGCGACAACCCTCCCGTGCATAACCCGTACTACGATTTCAACGACGACATCCTGCCGTTGGGCGCTCGCTACTGGGTCGAGCTCGTGAGAGAAGCCATGCCTGCGTGAGCGGCGCCCATTCTGGCCCCCGGGGCAGGCCGAAGGCGCGGCCGTTCCGGCGCAATGACGGCATCCGCCGGAACGCGGCGCCGGATCGTGACATCCAACTCCATATGCAAGCGGTATTTCGCGCCATTCCGGCGCACCGGTACGCCTGCATCCATCGTTTTGGGGGGATGAAATGAAAGCGATCCAGACAACATGGTTCTGCGCCCTGGTCCTGGCCGGCGCCAGCGCGTTCGCGCACGGCAACGGCCCGACGGATCCGCAGATCGCGGCCATCGTCGTGGTGGCCAACCAGGTCGACGTCGATGCCGGCAAGCTGGCGGAGCAGAAGTCACGGACCAAGGACGTCCAGGAGTTCGCCAGGCTGATGGTGACCGACCATACGGCCGTGAACCAGTCCGCGGGCGAGCTGGTCAAGAAGCTGAAGGTCACGCCCGAGGCCAATCCGACCAGCGAAAGCCTGCAACAGGGCGGCGACAAGAACCTGGCCACGCTCAAGGGCTTGAGCGGCGCCGCGTTCGACAAGGCCTACGTCGACCACGAGGTGGCCTACCACGAGGCGGTGATCCAGGCGCTGGATACCACCCTGATCCCCGGCGCGCACAATGCCGAGCTGAAGGCGCTGCTGGTCAAGGTGCGGCCGGCCTTCATCGCGCACCTGGAGCATGCCAGGCAGCTGCAGAAGAGGCTCGGCGGTGGCTAGGCCGGCCTGGCTCGCGGCATGGCGACGCGCCGGCGCCGCCACGCTCTGCGCGGGCCTGATCCTGGCCGGCGCGCCGGCGCGCGCCGCGGACGATCCGCCCGGCGCCCGGGCGGCCGCCCATACCGTGACCATCGAGGGCATGCAGTTCACCCCGGCCGCCTTGTCCGTGCGGCGCGGCGACAAGGTCACCTGGGTCAACAAGGACCTGGTGCCCCACACGGCCACCGCGCTGTCGCGCGCGTTCGATTCCGGGGCCATCGCGGGCGGCGCGTCGTGGACCTACACTGTGGGCGAGGCGGGCACCATCGCATATACCTGCCTGTTCCATCCGACCATGCAGGGAACCCTGGTTGCGCAGTGACGAGGCGGAGGTTGGGCTGATGACGACAGCGGCGGCGCCGGCGGCAACGCAGGCCGAAGAGAGTGACATGGCGCTCGCGCGCCGCATCGCGGCGGGCGAGGCCGCCGCGTTCGAGTCGATGATGCGCCGCCACAACCGGCGGCTCTACCGTCTGGCGCGGGCGACCCTGCGCAACGACGCCGACGCCGAAGACGCCCTGCAGGACGCGTACCTGGCGGCGTACCGCCACATGGACCGGTTCCGCGGCGAGGCCTCGCTGTTCACGTGGCTGTCGCGATTGGTGCTCAACCAGTGCTTCGGCCGGATGCGCAAGCAGGGGCGCCGCGAGGCGTTGCTTCCCATGGCCGGGAACACTGAGGACGAGGCTGACGCGATGACCACCAACGACTTCGATCCGCCTTTCCATGCCGCGGCCCGCTCGCAGCTGCGCGCCTTGCTGGAGGCGCGGCTGGACGCCTTGCCGGTCGCCTTCCGGACCGTATTCGTGATGCGCTCGGTGGAGGAATTGTCCGTGGAGGAAACGGCGCATTGCCTGGGCATTCCCGAGGCGACGGTGCGCAGCCGCCACTTCCGCGCCAACGCGCTGCTGCGCGAGTCCCTGTCGCGCGATATCGACGTGACCGAGAAGAGCCTGTTCGAGTTCGACGGCGACGACTGTGACCGGATGGTCGCGACGACGCTGGCGCGCCTGAAGTCGGAAGGCGGCTGAGCGGCACGGCCCGGTGGCCGTCCGCTCGCCTACTTGGCGCCCCGCAGCCGCAGCGCGTTGAAGATCACCGAGGCCGAGCTCAGGCTCATGGCCAGCGCCGCTATCATCGGCGACAGCAGCCACCCCGTGAACGGATAGAGCAGGCCGGCGGCGATCGGCACGCCGATGCCGTTGTAGATAAAGGCGAACATCAGGTTCTGCCGCATGTTGCGCACCGTGTCGATGGAGATCTGGCGCGACACGGCGATGCCGCGCAGATCGCCCTTGATCAGCGTGACCTGCCCGCTGTGCATGGCCACGTCGGTGCCGGTGCCCATCGCCACGCCCACGTCGGCGCGGGCCAGGGCGGGCGCGTCGTTGATGCCGTCGCCCGCCATCGCCACCACGCGGCCGTCGCGCTGCAGCGTTTCCACCAGGGCCAGCTTGTCGGAAGGCTTGACCTCGCCGTGCACCTCGTCGATGCGCAGCGCGGCGCCGACGGCCTTGGCGGTCGTCAGCCCGTCGCCCGTGGCCATTACGATCCGCAAGCCGCTGTCATGGAGGCTCTGGATGGCCTCGCGCGTGCTGGCCTTGATGGGGTCGGTCACCGCCAGGATGCCCGCGAAGGTGCCGTCCACCGCCAGGTGCATGATGCTGGCGCCTTCGCCGCGCAGGCGCTCGCCGTCGGCCCGCAGCGCGTCCACGGATACGCCTTCCTGCTTCATCAAGGCGGTGTTGCCCAGCGCGAGGCGCTTGCCCTCCACCATGCCGCGCACGCCGATGCCGCTGCCGGAATCGAAATCGACTGCCTGGGCCAGCGCCAGGCCCTGGGCGCGGGCAGCCTCGACGATGGCGTCGGCCAGGGGGTGTTCGCTGCCCTGGTCCAGGCTGGCCGCCAAACGCAGCACCTCATCGGGCGTATAGCCCGGCGCCGCGATCGCGGTATCGAAGGCGGGCTTGCCCTCGGTCAGGGTTCCGGTCTTGTCCACGATCAGCGTGTCCACCTCGCGCATTTTCTCGATGGCGCCCGCGTCGCGAAACAGCACGCCCTGCGTGGCCGCGCGGCCCGTGGCCACCATCACGGACATGGGCGTGGCCAATCCCAGCGCGCAAGGGCAGGCGATGATCAGCACCGCCACCGCATTGATCAGCCCATACACCCAGCTGGGTTCCGGCCCGAAGAGGCCCCAAACCACCAGGGTGGAAAGCGCCACCAGCACCACCACGACCACGAACTTGCCCGCCACCACGTCCGCCATGCGCTGCATGGGCGCCTTGGAGCGCTGCGCGGAAGCGACCATCTGCACGATCTGGGCCAGCATGGTGGCGGAGCCGACTTTTTCCGAGCGCATCACCAGCGTGCCGCTGGTATTGAGCGTCGCGCCGATCAGCCTGTCGCCCGCGCGCTTGCTCACCGGTATCGGTTCGCCCGTGAGCATGGACTCGTCCACGTGGACGTGGTTCAGCGGCACGTCCTCCTCGCTGCCGTCGGCGTTGATGCGCCGGGCGGTCTTGGGGGCCAGGCCCAGCAGGGATTTGATGGCGGCCGACGTCTGCGAGCGCGCCTTCAGCTCCAGGATCTGGCCCAGCATGGTCAGCGAAATGATGACCACCGCGGCCTCGAAGTACACCGCCACGCGACCCATCGAGATGAACGTATCCGGAAACGCGTCCGGGGCCAGCGTGGCGACGACGCTGTATATGAAGGCGGCTGCCGTGCCCAGGCTGATCAGCGTCCACATATTGGGGCTGCGGTGCGCGAAGGACTGCCAGCCGCGCACGAAGAACGGCCAGCCCGTCCAGAACACCACCGGCAGCGACAGGACCAGTTCCGTCCAGGACTGGGCCGCCATGTCGAGCCAGCCGAATCGGTGGCCGAACATGGCCAGCGCAGCGATGATGATCGTCAGTGGCAGCGTCCACCAGAAACGGCGCTGGAAGTCCTTCAGTTCGCCATCGTCCTCCGCCTCCAGGGGAATGAGCGGCTCCAGCGTCATGCCGCACTTGGGGCAGCTCCCTGGATGATCCTGGCGGATCTCCGGATGCATGGGGCAGGTGTAGATCGTGCCGGCGGGAACCTCGGCGGGCGTATCGGCGGGCTCGGCCGCCGCCTGCGGCGCCGCGTGGCCGTGGGGTTCCCCGGCCGCGCCGGCGTGACGAGAGTGATTCATACCCATCCCTTTCGAGTGCTGGTGTGATCCTTCGTTTTCCTATTATGCCCAGGCAAGGCGCCCGCGGCGCGGGAATCGGCCGGCGGCCGATTCCTGTGCTTGCATCACTGACCGGTCTTGTCGCCTTGCCCCCGGCCGCCGGAATGTGTTCCGCCGCCATGTCCTTTGTGCATGAACACGTGCATCAGCGGGCACAGCAGCAAGAGCGCATAGGGCCACCATTGCGAGACATGGGCGCGATGCTCGGCCCAGAGAAAGTACCCGGCCATGGCGCCCAGGGCGAGCAGCGCAATCATGTAGGGCGATCGCCAGTAGCTGCCGGCCGCCCTGCGCGGCGAGTCGGCAGGGTGCGCGTTCATGGCGTTCAGCCCTTGGTTGCCGGAGGCGCCGCGGCCGGCGCGTCACCCGCCGGCGTTTTCATCGACTCCATCATCTGGCGGCAGCCCTGCATGTCGGCGCCGTCGGCGGGCATGGACTTCATATGGTCGGCCATCAGCGCCTGGCGTTCTTCCGGGGTCTGGGCGGCAGCCATCTTCTGGTGCATGCCGCTCATGGCCTGCATGTTCTTCATCATCCCGCCCGGCACCATCGGCGCGGCCGCGGCAGGCGCGCTCGCCGGGGCTTGCGCGGGGTGATGGGTGACATGATCGCCGCTCGCGGCCCGCGCCTGGGCCGCGCCGATCATTCCCAGGCTCAACGCGCATGCGCTGAACAAGGCTGTCAGGGTCTTCATGGTCAGCTCCTTACTGTGGTCTGGAAAGCGATGGACTCCAGTGTGGATGACTGACGGGGGCGGGGAGGTTACGCGTGGATTACATTTTTGTAATGTCGGGATGGGTTTTCAGGGCTTGTGCCGGGCCAGGATCTCGTCGCGCGGCCCCGCATCCACCACGCGCCCGGCTTCCATCACCACGATGGTGTCGAAGCGGCTGAGCAGGCTGGGCCGGTGCACCGAGGCCACGATGCACGCCGAGGGGAACGCGGCATACATGCGATCGAACACCCGGCCTTCGGCTTGCGGGTCCAGCGCGCTGGTGGGTTCATCCAGCAGCAGCAGAGAACTGCCTTGCGCCGCCAGCGCCCCGCGCGACAGGGCCAGGCGTTGCCGCTGCCCGCCGGACAGATTGCTGCCTCGTTCGTTCACCGGGCTATCCAGGCCGCCGGGCATGCGTTGCAGCACTTCGTCGAACACACCGGTATGCACGGCGGCTTGCAGTGCCGCGGCATCGGCGGGCTCGCCGAAGGTCAGGTTCTCCTGCACGCTGGCTTCGAAGACTTCGGCTTCCTGCGGAATCAGCGTGGCCAGCGTGCGCAGTTCGGCCCAGTTCACCGGCTTGCCGTCCCGCAGCAGTTCGCCCTGCAGCGGCGGGTAGAGCCCGGCGAGCATGCGAAGCAGTGTGCTTTTGCCGCCGCCGCTGGCGCCGATCAGCGCGACGCGCGAGCCGCGGCGCAACACCAGGTCGACCCCATGCAGGCCGCCGCGTCCTTCCCCCGAATAGCGCCAGGTGGCGCCGCGCAGTTCCAGGGTCTGCCACGGCGCGTCGGGTTGCACGGCGGGCACCGCGGCCGCGGGATCGCCGGGGGCCTGCCAGATGGGCTCGGCGCTGCTGTAGTCGGTGTGCATGCGCGAGAAACTCTGGAAATTGGAGGCGATGGCGCTGACCACCGACGCGGCCTGCTGGGCGTACTGATAGATCATGAAGATGGTGCCCAACAACAAGGCCTGCCCGGGTTCTCGGTGCCGCAGCACGTACTCCACCACGAGGATCCAGGTGAGGCACATGCCCGCCAGGTCCACCACGCACCACTTGACCTCGTTGACCCACAGGGCGCGGCGCAACGGCTTCATGACCGTTTCCAGGCGGCGGCCCAGGATTTTGCGCGAGGCGGCCTGCAGGCGCAGGCCGATCACGGTGCCGGCATTGCTAACGAAGTCGAGCAGCGCCGCGACGTAGCGGCGTTCCTGGTCGTTCTCGGAGCGGGCCAGCCGCATCAGCGCCAGGTCGAAACGCAGCGTGACGAGGGCGATGATCAGGTAGCCGCTGACCGCGATGATGCCGCTGACATGGGACAGCAAGGTCAGCGCCACCAGCGGGCCGATGAAGTTCAGGGCGCTGTGCAGGTATCCGTACATGCCCCGGGCAAAGGCCGACAGGGCGCGGCTGGACTGCAGCACGCGGTGCTGCAGGTCGCCGGAATGCCGGCCGTCGCGCCAGGTCAGGGGGGCGGCGGCGATGCGGGCATAGAGGTCGTCGGCCAGCCGTTCCCGCACCCGCACGCCGACGTTGCCTTCCAGGACGCGGCCCGGGCCGTGGAACACCCACGACATCATGTAGCTGCCCACGAGGAACAGGATCCAGAGGCCGGCTGTCGGCATGTCGTTCTGCTGCAGGGCATTGATGGCATGGGAGGCCAGCCAGGGCAGCGTCAGCTTGACCAGTTGCGCGCCCGACAGCAGCGCGACGGCGCCCATCAGTTGCCGGCGCGCGCCTTCGGCGTAGCGCCAGAGGGCGCGATACAGCACGAGCGCCGCGCGGCCCATGCCGAGGGAGGAAGAGGGGGAAGAGGAATCGGGCTTCATCGCGAGACGTGTTCCTCCGGTGCGTTCAAGCGGGATTCCAATGTTTCGATGGCATGGATTACGTCGTCGATGGCAGGCAGCGTTCCAAAGATCATCCCACTCATTGCCGTGTAGTCGCGTGTAAGGGCTTCACGCATTGGGTGTGATAGTGCCAAGGTGAAGGTGCCATGCGCTGCTGTGTCCAGCCCCAGGTCGGCGCTACCGAAGAACAGTCGGGCATGTCGCGTACAGTCTTGCGCCAGTCCATGATTCGTCTGCCATGTCACCGCATCCGGGTGTTGCAACAAACGGAAGAGGTCGTAGTAATGCCGCGAGACACGCTGCCCCCCCCTGGCGTAGTTGTCCTCGGCGATCGTGCCATTGGCGTAGTCCATGCAGGATGATGATCTTGTCCCAGAAAGTACGTTCGGGTTTGACCGTCGTGACATTGCGCACCGACATGTCGAGGCCGGGCAGATCATCGGCGATGTAGGGTGTGATGGTGGCCGCTTCGTGTGGATCCAGTGCCGATTTGGCGCCTGCCTCGATCTTCACCGCCGAGCGGATGTAGTCGTTCGTTGTGACGGTCACGGCGGGATACCAGAACAGCAATGTCTGGTGGTCGGGATCGTGAGGGTCCAGGTCTAGGCGGCAGCGGTGCGCGGGCATGATCCGCGCCGCAGTCTCGTATAGTTGTGGAGCCATGCGTTCGGTGATGTACTGATGGCAAGCGGTACGGATGCGATCCAGGTGGATGCGCCGCTGCCTGCCGCTCAAGGCATCTAGATACGTGGCTTCTATCGGTTCGCCGATGTCCTGGCGGAACACGGTGATGTCGATGTCTTCCGAAAATCTGGAAATCAACCCGAAGGCTTTGGACAGCGACGTACCTCCCTTGAACAGCAACCGAGGGCTATTGGGAGGCAAGCCGTTGAATAAAGCGTGCAGCGTCCAGCATACCCAGAAGTCCTTTTCGACATTCTGAACTGCTGTTCCCAGGCGGCTAGCCGCTGCTAGGAACAGGCCGCGTCGTTCATCGTCGTCTGCCTGGATGATCGTATTGAAATGCGAGTTTATGGCAAATTTCGGTGCGCTTACGATTCGAGATGTGGGATGGTTTCTGAGGTATCGAGTTCACCGATCTGCGGATCGCAGCCTGGTAACTTGCGGATGATGGCCTGCATCCATGCTGGCAGCGTGTTGAAGCCCGCCAATAGATCTTGACGAATGGAATTACCCAGCGCGGGGTCGTCTAGCAACTCGGACAGTCGCCTGATGATACGCATTTGATCCGCTGGCAAGGTATCTTTGAGCCAGTGCAGCGCCTGTACGACGCGCATGGCTGGCCGGCCAGCCCAATACAGACGGCTGGGAGCGGTCTGCTTGAACTGGATCATCAGTTTGTCCAGCTGGATGGCGCGTCGGCGCGCATCGGTGTGGATGGTGACGTGAGCAGGCACGGCATCGGTCAAGCCCAGATCGTTGGCGGCGGTCATGCCATCGACCAATAGACGAAGTTGATCGCGTCGGGCAATCGCATCAACCACCGCGCGGTAGTCGGGAGGGGCAGCTTTCCTAGTCAGGCTGTTTATCCTGGGCCGGTCATATAGACCTCGGTCGATACGACGCAATTGGCCTGCTGCGACCAGACGCTGTAGTGCCTTGTCCACGGCAGCGCGTCCGCCGAGATGGGCGAAGTCGGTTGGCACCCATACCTCGTTGAGAGTAGCCGCGTTCATGTGGTCAATGATTTGAGATTTGACATTGTTCATGAATACATCCTTGTCCGAAATTTGTAGTTCTTTTTCGGACAATCGGCAAGTCTGTCCGAAATTTGTAGTTTTTTTTCAGACAAGATGTTGGAACTCGATCCTAGGCGTTTTGGATCGGTACCTTGGAAGACCCTGCGTGTCGAATTGCCGCATGTACCAATTCCTCCTGTTTATACGTATAATATACGTATAAACAGGAGGAATGATGAAGATCGCGCTCAAACAATACAGGGTCAAAGCGGGGCTAACCCAGGCAGCGCTGGCGAAAGCCGTTGGCGTCTCACAACCCAACTATCAACGTTGGGAAAGCGGTGCCGCTCCTGTGCCGAACGACAAACTCAAGAAATTGGCCAAGGTGCTGAGAACGAGCGTGGATGCTTTGCAGGGCACCCATCCGGCGATCAAGACGAGCCTATATGGCCGTTCCGTTCACGAGGATCTGAGCTATTACGGCGAGGTTGCCATTCATTTTCATGGAGGAGGCAAGGCCATCTTGCTGTCTATCTCTGATGGGGCATTCTCGCGCCTTCATCGGGATCTTCAAGTTGGAGCGGCATTCGTCTGTGTCGAGAGCTTGGCAAACCAGATGGTCATTATCCGTAGGCAAGCCATTAGCGATCTGTATTTCTCGAGTGAGGCTT
>NZ_BCTQ01000028.1 GCF_001571365.1 Achromobacter denitrificans NBRC 15125
GGGCGCGGCGGCGCTGGGCTGGCTGGCGCAGGCCGCGGGCTGGGCGCCGCCGCGGGCGGACATGGCCTACGGCGCGCAGGCGCTGGGCTCGTTCGGGGCGGGGGCGGCGTCGGTCGCGTTGATGACGCTGGCCATGCGCTTCGCGCGCCAGGGCGCCCAGGCCGGAACCGACATGACCGCGGTCCAGAGCGCGCGCGATCTCGGCGAGATCCTGACCTCGTCGATGATGACGGGCCTGGCGGCCTACGCGGGCTACGCCGGGGGCTTCGCGGCCGGGCTGGCGGTGGCCGCGCTGACCTTGGCGTTCACCGCGCGGGGGCTCGCGCGCCCGGCGGCGCGGGCGGGCGGGTAAGGCTTCCTGGGACCATGACAGGCGCAGCGAGTACACTTGTGCGCCGTTTTGCTTTCAGTCCCAGAGTTTTCCATGATTTCCACCGCATGCGGCGTCGACTTCGGCACGTCCAACTCCACCGTCGGCTGGAGCCGCGCCGGCCAGCCCGCGCTCCTCGCCCTGGAGGACGGCAAGCCCACCTTGCCTTCGGCCATTTTCTTCCACGACGAGGACGCCGAGGTCAGCTACGGCCGCGCCGCCATCTCCGACTACCTGGCGGGCTATGACGGCCGCCTGATGCGGTCGATGAAGAGCCTGCTGGGCAGTTCGCTCATCGAGGGCTCGACCGAAGTCCAGGGACGCTCGATTCCGTTCCGGGTCCTGCTGACGCGCTTCATCGCCGAGCTGAAACAGCGCGCCGAAGCGGCGGCGGGCCGCGGCTTCACGCGCGCGGTGCTGGGCCGGCCGGTGTTCTTCGTGGACGACAATCCCGCCGCCGACCAGTTGGCGCAGGACACGCTGGGCGAGATCGCCCGCAGCGTCGGCTTCACCGACATCGAATTCCAGTTCGAGCCGCTGGCCGCGGCCTTCGACTATGAATCGCAGATCGACCGCGAAGAACTGGTGCTGGTCATCGACATCGGCGGCGGCACCTCGGACTTTTCGCTGATCCGCCTGGGGCCCGGGCGGGCCGGCAAGGCCGACCGGCGCGACGACATCCTGGCCTACGGCGGGGTCCACATCGGCGGCGTGGATTTCGACAAGCAGCTCAGCCTGGGGCACGTGATGCCGCTGCTCGGGCTGGGCAGCCAGTTGCGCAGCGGCAAGGACGTGCCCTCCACGCAATACGGCAACCTGGCCTGCTGGCACACCATCAACCAGGCCTATACCCGCAAGGCGGCCGAGCACTTTGCGTTCATCCGCGCCGAGGCCGGCGACCGCGAAAAGATCGACCTGCTGCTCAATCTGGTCAAGCAGCGCGCGGGCCATTGGGTGGCGGTGCAGGTGGAAGAGGCGAAGATCGCCCTGTCGGAGACGCCCGCGGCGCGGATCGACCTGTCCCGCATCGCGCCGGAGCTGGGCGTGGAGGTCACGCGGCCGTCGTTCGACGCCTGCGTGGGCCGCCTGATCGAGAAGGTCGAGACCACCGTGGGCGCGCTGCTGCGCGACGCCGGCGTGGCGACGGCGGACGTGGACACCGTGTTCTTCACCGGCGGCTCCAGCCGGGTGCCGCGCCTGCGCGAGTCGGTATCGGCGCTGGTGCCGACGGCGCGCAGCGTGGAAGGCGATCTGTTCGGCAGCATCGGCGCCGGGCTGGCGCTGGACGCCCTGCGCAAGTTCGGCTGAAGTGTCATGGCGGCGATGGTAAGCTGCATGGCTTCTGGCGGGCCCCCGCCGCCCGCGCGCTCCGTCCGGCCCTGGAAACCCTCATGACCGCCAATTCCGATTCCCATCTCGTCGAAAAACTGGTCGCCAGCGAGGCGCCCTACGAGGGCAGCTTCCTGAAGATCCGCCGCGACACGGTGAGCCTGCCCAACGGCAATACCGCGATACGCGAATACGTCCTGCATCCCGGCGCGGTGGTCGTGATTCCGCTGCTCGACGACGGGCGTGTCCTGCTCGAACGCCAGTACCGCTATCCCATCGGCCGCGTCATGACGGAGTTTCCGGCGGGCAAGCTCGATCCGGGCGAAGATCCCCTGGTCTGCGGCAAGCGCGAACTGCTGGAAGAAACCGGCTACACGGCCGCCCAATGGGCGCACGCCGGCGCGCTGCACCTGGCCATCGCCTACTCCACGGAAATCATCCATATCTTCTTCGCGCGCGGCCTGCGCGCCGGCCCCCGCCAGCTGGACCAGGACGAGTTCCTGGACGTGGCCAGCGCCCGGCCCGAAGAGCTGGTCGAGGCCTGCCGCAAGGGCGAAGTCACCGACGCCAAGACCCTGACCTGCGTGCTGTGGATGCAGAACGTGCTGTCCGGCGCCTGGCAGCTGGACTGGCAGGACAACGCCGGCTGAGGCGCGCGAACCTGCCTGCCATGTCCGCGTCGTATCCGGTTCTCGTGCAGCCTGCCGGCCTGCGCTTCGACGCGCCGGCGGGCACGTCCGTGCTGCTGGCGGCGCAGGCGGCGGGCATCAAGCTGCCCAGCTCTTGCCGCAACGGCACCTGCCGCGCCTGCATGTGCCTGATGCTGGAAGGAGAGGTCGTCTACGGCATCGAATGGCCCGGCCTGTCGCGCGACGAGAAGGAAGAGGGCTGGATCCTGCCCTGCGTGGCGCAGCCCGTGTCCGCGCTGGAAATCCAGGCGCCGCTGGCCGCGCCGATCGAGGCCGCCGCGCCGGCGCCCCCGCCACGGCCGTTGACCGGGGCGCGGCGCTAACGCGGGCGCGCCAGGCGGCGCCGGCGGCCCTCAGGGCGCGCCCACGGCCGCCAGGGCGACGGCCATGCCGGCCGCCATCCCCGCCGCCAGCCCGGCAAAGGGCGCCACGCCCAGCGGCAAGGCCAGGGCCATGCCCAGCTGGGCGCCCGCCACCATCCCGATGCCCATCGCCACCAGGCAGGCCAGCCGCGCGCCGAGCGCGGGCGCGCCCGGCCACGGGGCCAGCGCCGCGGCCAGCATGGCGATGCTGCTGGCCGGCATCAGCCGCGCATGCCGCCACGCCATCTCCGCCAAGCTGCCCGGCGCCGCGCATTCGCTGGCCAGCAGGGCGGCCGGGGTGCGCAGCGTGTCTATCCACAAGCCCGCCGCCATCGCGGCCATGCACGCCAGCCACAGGCCGGCGGGGCCGGCATGGGATAGCGCGCCGGCTTCAACCGCAGGCGTGGCAGGCCGGCTTGGCGTCGTCGTAGCGGTCATGGTGGCGGACCCAATCGCCCAGGTTGAAGTGCGGGCCGTTTTCGTTGCGGCCCAGCGGCGCCAGGTCCAGGTAGTTGTAGGCGCCCGCCAGGCGCTCCACGCCGCGCTCGAAGGCGGAATAGGTGTGGAAGATCTCGCCGTCCGGATCGTGGAAGAAGGCGCTGGCGCCGGAGCGCTCCTCGACGTCGCCGTCCGCCTTGGGCACCGAGGCCTGCAGGTCGAAGTTGAAATCGCAGCCCTCCGACGAATACCAGTCGAAGCGCCAGCCCATGCGCCGCTTGAACGCGTCCAGCCTGGCGTAGGGCGCGCGCGAGACGGCGGCTACCGTCACGTCGTGCTGGCGCAGGTGCATGAGGGCGCCTTCCATGTGGTCGGCCAGGAACGAGCACCCCACGCAGCCTTCCTCCCAGTCGGGGCCGAACATGAAGTGGTAGACGATGAGCTGGCGCCGTCCCTGGAACAGCGCGGCCAGGTCCGCGGGGCCGCGCGGGCCCTCGAACCGGTAGGGCTTGTCGATTCTGACCCAGGGCAGGGCCTGGCGGTCGCGCGCCAGCGCGTCCTGGGCCCGGGTCAGGTCTTTTTCGCGTTGCAGGAACGCGGCGCGCGCGGCGTCCCATTGCGCTTGGGATACGACGGGATGATCGATTTGCATCTGCGGCTCCTCGGGGCGGGCCGGGCGGCCCGGTAGGGGCGGAGAGGGCCTTCAGGCCGCCTCCGCCAAGTGGCCCGCCAGCCGGTCCAGCGCGCCGGACCAGCCATGCTCGTGGCTGTCGCGGATGGCCTGGTCGACGAACGGGGTCTGCAGGAAGGCGAGCTCGGTGCCGCCGCCCGCAGGGCTGAATTCCAGGGTAATCAGGGAGACCTCGGCGGGGGTATCGCGCCAGGCCCAGGTGAAGACCAGCCGGCGCTGCGGCTCCACCTCGCGGTAATGGCCGCTGGCGTGATGCTCCCGGCCGTCGTCGGTGGAGAAGCCCACCTGGTAGGCGCCGCCCACGCGCACGTCGGTCTCGGCCACCAGCACCCGCCGGGTCTCGGCGGGGCCGAACCAGCGCATCAGCGCTTGCGGGTCCGTCCAGGCGCGCCAGACGCGTTCGACGGGGGCGTCGAAGCGTCGCCGGAGCCGGAGCTCGATGGGGGGGGCTTCGTGTCGGGTGATTCGGTTTTCCATGGGTGGACCTCTTCCTCGTGGTACAGGTACCGCGCCAGCGAATCCAGTTGCCCGTTCCAGAACTTCTCGTAGCGGGCCAGCCAATCGGAGGCCGCGCGCATGGGTTCGGGCGATAGCGTGCAGTTCACGACCCTGCCGTCCTTGGCGCGGGCGATCAGGCCGGCGTCTTCCAGCACGCGCAGATGCTTCATGAACGCGGGCAGGGACATGGCGTGCGGCCGGGCCAGCTCGCTGACCGAGGCCGCGCCTTGTTCCAGATCGGCCAGCACCCGGCGCCGCGTGCCGTCGGCCAGGGCCGAGAAGATAGCGTCGAGCATGTCGTCTTTAAACTTAACCATGAGGTTAAGTATTATGCCGAAGCGGCGGGCTTGTCAAGCAACAAAGTTGGCGCGATAAGAAGTCAGGCGTGACGGTGCATGGCGGACGCGTGCTTGGTGTCGCGCATGCTGGCATACACCAGCAGCGACAGGAAGATGATGCCCGCGAGGTAGTAGTAGAACCACTCCTCGTGCCCCTGCTGCTTGAAGAACAGGGCGATGGCCGGCGCCGTGCCGCCGAAGATCGATACCGTCACGGCGTAGGGCACGGCGACGCCGGTGGCGCGCACGTTGGTGGGGAACAGCTCGGCCTTCACCACCGCGTTGATGGACGTATAGCCCGCCGTGAAGACCCACGCGCCGCAGATCAGCAGGAAGGCCATGAAGGGCGAGCGGGTGTGCGACAGCGTCATCAGGATGGGCACGGTGAGCGCCGCGCCGGCCACGCCGAAGAAGATCAGCAGGGGCTTGCGCCCGATGCGGTCGGACAGCGCGCCGTACACCGGTTGCAGGATCAGCGCGAAGATCAGCGAGCCCGCGATGATGTAGGTGGTGACGATGTCGGTGAAGCCCGAGGTCTGCCGCACGAAGGTCTGCATGTAGGTCGTGAAGGTGTAGAAGGCCGCGGTGCCGCCGGCGGTCAGGCCCACCACGATCGCCACCTCGCGCGGGTACTTCAGCAGGCCGCGCAGCGAGCTGGTCTGCGGCTTGGCCATCTTGCTGGCTTCCTTGTAGGAGTCGGTCTCGGGCATGTCCCGGCGCATCACCGCGGTGATGATGGCGAGCATGGCGCCGATCACGAAGGGAATGCGCCAGCCCCATTGCAGGAGCTGCTCGTGCGTGAGGAATACGTTCTGCAACAGCAGCAGCACCAGGATCGCGCAGAGCTGGCCGCCGATCAGGGTGACGTACTGGAAGCTGGAATAGAAGCCGCGATGGTCGGGATCCGCGATCTCGGTCAGGTAGGTGGCGCTGGCGCCGTATTCCCCGCCCAGGCTCAGTCCTTCGACCACGCGCGCCAGCGCCAGCAGGGCCGGCGCGGCCAGGCCGATGGTGGCGTAGGTCGGCGTGACGGCGATGATCAGCGACCCCACGCACATCATCCCCACCGACACCATCAGCGACAGGCGCCGCCCGTGCCGGTCCGCGAGGTGGCCGAACAGCCAGCCGCCCAGCGGGCGCACGATGAACCCGGCCGCGAACAGCGTGGCGGCGTTCAGCTGCTGCACGACGGGATCGTGGGAAGGGAAGAAGGCGGGGGCGAAGTAGAGCGCGAAGGCGGTATAGGCGTAGAAGTCATACCACTCCACCAGGTTGCCCATGGATCCGACGAAGATCGCCTTGATGCGGCGTTTTGCGTCGGGCATGTCGAGATACGCTTGCGTCATGTCTGTCCTCCAGCTGCGTCTGTCGGGGCGCCGGACACGCGACCGCGGCCAGGGAAGGCTGCGCCGCCAGGGCGAGACAGGCCGCCGCGGATGGATCACGCTAAGCAATATGGTGCGCCTGCCGGCGCGGAAATGCACGCGCCGGACGGAGGTTCCGGCTTCAGCTTTTTGTCAGCGGACGGCGTCCGGAGGCGGGCGCCAGGGCTTACTTGCCGCGCGGCTTGATGGCCTCGCAAGGCGCCGCGCCGTCGGCGGCCCGGGCGTCCTCGCCCAGCAGCGCGCGCGTGCCGCAGACCGAGCCGAACATGCCTTTGTTGTCGTGCCCGACGCCCGACACCTCGTAGGCGTGCCGGTGCAGCGGCACGGGCTTGGCGCCGCGGCTGGCCAGCACGTATTCGTATTGCGCGTAGCCCGTGCCGCGGGCCAGCCGCGTCGCTCCCTGCGCTTCCGCCCCGCAGGTCTTGTCCAGCAGGCGGTGTTCGGGGTTGTTGTCGGCGCCGCCCAGCAGGTAGGTGACGTCGCGCGCCGCATAGCGCACGAAGAGCCGGGATTCGTCGGTCTCGCGCGCATAGGACGGCAGCTTGTCCGTGCCGTACTTGTACTGGTTGTAGGTCGGGCAGATGCCGCGCTCGTAGGGCGCGTAGCCCTTGCCGTCGGCGCGCGGCCGCTCGTTCGTCAGGTACAGGTAGGACGAGGGATTGGCGACGACGTAACGCAGCGTCAGCCCGTCGCGCCGCAGCGGGCCGTCGACGTTGTTCAGCACCGCGTAGCGCTGCACCAGCTGCGCGCCGGCCGAATGCCCGGCCAGCACGATGCCCGCCAGGGCCGGCAGGCGCTTGCGGTCGTCGAGGCTGCGCAGGAGGTCGTCGAGCACCTGGAAGGCGCTGACCGGCGCCGGCCGCCCGGCGGCCTGCACGCTGTCTTCGCCATCTTCCCAGCTGGCCTTGCGCCAGGCCGCCATGCCGCCGAAGCCCGAGTCGATGGAGCCCGAATAGCGCGGCGCCAGGATCAGCGTGTCGCGCGCCCGCTGGGGGTTGCGCGCCAGCAGTTCGTCGATGGTTTCGTAATAGCGGTCGGCGTCGCGCTTGACGCCGTGGATGACGACGATGACGTGCTTGATGTCGCGCAGATCGTCGCTGCCCAGCTTGCGGTTGGCGTAGACCGGCATCTTGTAGCGATGGCCGGGCTTGCCCAGCTCCACGGTCTGCCAGCGCAGCGGCACCGCGCGCTTGGGCGCGGGCACGGTTTCGTCGTAATCGTAGGGGTCGGGCAGGGGAGTCTGGGCTTGCGCCGCCAAGGGAGCCAGCCCGGCAGCCAGGACGAGCATGGCGGACAGGCCGCGCGCCGCGCCGACGGCCAGGCCGCGCCGCGCCTGGCGCATGGGGAGAACGGGCGCGCGGCGCATGGCGCGGCGGACGATCAGCAGCCTTCTTGGCCCAGCAGCTGCTTGAGCGCGGGCAGGTCCAGGATGCGCACTTCGCGCTGGTTGATCTTGATCAGGCCGTCGCGCGCGAAGCGCGAGAACAGCCGGCTGACCGTTTCGAGGGTCAGGCCGAGATAGTTGCCGATTTCTTCGCGGCTCATGCGCAGCACGAATTCGGTCGACGAATAGCCCAGCGAGGCGTAGCGCTGCGACAGGTTGAGCAGGAACGCGGCCAGGCGCTGTTCGGAGCGCATGGAACCCAGCGAGGCCAGCATCTGGTGCGAGCGGTTGATCTCGCGGCTCATCAGGCGGCGGAACTGCTGCTGCAGGGCAGGCAGATGCGTCGCCACGCGGTCGATGTCGGCCAGGCGGATCACGCAGACTTCGGAATCTTCCAGGGCGACGGCGGTCGAAACGTGCTTGCCATCGAGCATGCCGTCCATGCCGACGATTTCGCCGGGCAGGTGGAAGCCGGTGACCTGGATTTGGCCGGTGGCGTCTTCCAGCTGCGTCTTGAGGCTGCCGAAACGCACGCTGTAGACCGCGTCGAGCGGATGGTTCAGCGAATAGAGCGGTTTGCCTTTTTCAAGGCGCACGCGCTCCTTGACCAGTTCGTCCAGCTTTTCCACTTCAGCGGCCGCCATGCCGACGGGCACGCACACATGGCCCAGCATGCATGTGGAACAGTGGGCGGCATCAGGGGCAACGGGAACCCGTTTTTGCATACGATGACCTTTATAGTGCCCATTGCCCGGATCGGGGCCGGCAATGGGTGTAAAGCATGAAGACAACTGATATTGTAGTCCGTTGTTACTACGGGCGTCTTACGGGCACCCCGGGAGCCGCCGCGCGCGCCGGTAACAGATCCAGTCGTCGCCGGCGACGTCCACCGCCTCGCCGCGCAGCGCCGGATCAATGGGATAGTACTGGCAAGTGAGCGAACCGCCCGATTCCGGCCCCTCCGGCGGGCCTTCCCCGGGGAATTCCAGCCGCGCGGCGACCTCGCGCCGCACGAAGCAGCACGGCTTTCCGGGCTCGTATTCCTCGATTTCGTCCATCAGGGCGATCAGCGCCGGCTCCACCTCGAAAACGTCGCCCCGCACGCGCCGGCCGTCCGCGACCGGGATCAGGCCCGGCCAGTCGCCGAAATCCACCAGGCGGCCGGGCACGCTGGCCGGGCCGACGTAGCGGGCCGGGAGGAGCCGGCGCCGGGCGGCGGCTTGCGCCAGGTCATTGATTTCGCCCGCGCGTAGCGTCCCGTAGACAAAAACGTATATGCTCATAAGTCAGATTGTTGCTGCACGTCGAAAAAAACCATGGCGCGGGCAGGGTGTTGAAATTCTCCCATCCGTCCGCATATTCAGCTTATCGAGCCCGCCGGCACGTATCGGTCAGGCTCCCCAACAAGCCAAATGACCATTATGCGATTCGACAAACTGACAACCAAGTTCCAGCAAGCCCTGGCCGACGCTCAGAGTCTGGCCGCCCGCAACGATCACCCCTACATCGAGCCCGTCCATGTGCTCTCCGCCCTGCTCTCGGATTCCGACAGCGGCGCGGGCAGCCTGCTCGCGCGCGCCGGCGTAGCGGTCAACCGGTTGCCGTCGGCCATCGAGAGCGCCATGAAGTCCCTGCCGCAGGTGCAGGGCGAAGACAACGTCCAGGTCAGCCGCGACCTGCAGGGCGTGCTCACGCGCACCGACAAGGAAGCGGCGCGCCGCGGCGATACCTATATCGCCAGCGAACTGTTCCTCTTGGCGCTGGCCGACGACAAGGGCCCGGCCGGCCGCATCCTGCAAGAGGCCGGCCTGCAGAAAAAGGCCCTTGA
Source organism: Achromobacter denitrificans NBRC 15125 (assembly GCF_001571365.1). GTDB lineage: Bacteria > Pseudomonadota > Gammaproteobacteria > Burkholderiales > Burkholderiaceae_B > Achromobacter > Achromobacter denitrificans. The sequence goes on from NZ_BCTQ01000028.1 coordinate 9,313, forward strand.
GGCCGCCATCGACGCCGTGCGCGGCGGCGAGAACGTCTCGGCCGCCGAAGGCGAATCCAACCGCGAAGCCCTGGCCAAGTACACCATGGACCTGACCGAGCGCGCCCGCCAGGGCAAGCTCGACCCGGTCATCGGCCGCGACGACGAAATCCGCCGCACCATCCAGATCCTGCAGCGCCGCACCAAGAACAACCCGGTCCTGATCGGCGAACCCGGCGTGGGCAAGACCGCCATCGTCGAAGGCCTGGCGCAGCGCATCGTCAACGACGAAGTGCCCGAGACCCTGCGCGGCAAGCGCGTGCTGTCGCTGGACCTGGCCGCGCTGCTGGCCGGCGCCAAGTTCCGCGGCGAATTCGAGGAACGCCTGAAGTCCGTGCTCAAAGAGCTGGCCCAGGACGACGGCAGCAACATCGTCTTCATCGACGAACTGCACACCATGGTGGGCGCGGGCAAGGCCGAAGGCGCGATGGACGCGGGCAACATGCTCAAGCCGGCGCTGGCGCGCGGCGAGCTGCACTGCATCGGCGCCACCACGCTGGACGAATACCGCAAGTACATCGAGAAGGATGCCGCGCTGGAGCGCCGCTTCCAGAAAGTGCTGGTCGACGAACCCGACGTGGAGTCCACCATCGCCATTCTGCGCGGCCTGCAGGAACGCTATGAAATCCACCACGGCGTGGAGATCACCGACCCGGCCATCGTGGCCGCGGCCGAGTTGTCGCACCGCTACATTACCGACCGCTTCCTGCCCGACAAGGCCATCGACCTGATCGACGAGGCCGGCGCCCGCATCCGCATGGAGATCGACTCCAAGCCGGAAGTGATGGACAAGCTGGACCGCCGCATCATCCAGCTGAAAATCGAGCGCGAGGCCGTCAAGAAGGAAACCGACGACGCTTCCAAGCGCCGCCTGGGCGTGATCGAGGACGAACTGGAAAAGCTCCAGCGCGAATACAACGACTTCGAGGAAATCTGGAAGGCGGAAAAAGCCGCCGTGCAGGGCACCCAGGCCATCAAGGAAGAGATCGACAGCGTGCGCGCCGAAATGGCGGACCTGCAGCGCAAGGGCCAGTTCGACAAGCTGGCCGAGTTGCAGTACGGCAAGCTGCCCGACCTGGAAGCGCGCCTGAAGGCGGCCGAAGTGGGCGCCGCGGAAGCGGCCGAGGAAGCCGAGGGCGGCGAAGGGCGTCCGCGCCTCTTGCGCACCCGTGTCGGCGCCGAGGAAATCGCCGAAGTCGTGTCGCGCGCCACCGGCATTCCGGTGTCCAAGATGATGCAGGGCGAACGCGAGAAGCTGCTGCACATGGAAGAGTTCCTGCACCGCCGCGTGGTGGGCCAGGACGAGGCCGTGCGTCTCGTCTCCGATGCGATCCGGCGTTCGCGCGCCGGGCTGGCGGACCCGTCGCGTCCCTACGGTTCCTTCCTGTTCCTGGGCCCCACCGGCGTGGGCAAGACCGAGCTGACGCGCGCGTTGGCGGAGTTCCTGTTCGACTCCGAAGAGCACATGATCCGCATCGACATGAGCGAATTCATGGAGAAGCATTCGGTGGCGCGGCTGATCGGCGCGCCGCCGGGATACGTGGGCTACGAAGAGGGCGGCTACCTGACCGAGGCCGTGCGCCGCAAGCCGTACAGCGTGGTGCTGCTCGATGAAGTCGAAAAAGCGCATCCGGACGTTTTCAACGTGCTGCTGCAGGTGCTGGACGACGGCCGCCTGACCGACGGCCAGGGCCGCACCGTGGACTTCCGCAACACGGTCATCGTGATGACTTCCAACCTGGGCTCGCACCATATCCAGAGCCTGGCCGGCAAGCCGTACGAAGTGATCAAGGAAGTGGTCTGGGACGAGCTCAAGCAGACGCTGCGGCCCGAGTTCCTCAACCGCATCGACGAGGTGGTCGTATTCCACGGGCTGGAAGCGCAGCACATCGAGTCGATCGCCCGCATCCAGCTGCGCCGCCTGGGCGAGCGCCTGGAACGGCAGGAGATGCGCCTCGAAGTGAGCGAGCCCGCCCTGGCGGAACTGGCCCGCTCCGGCTTCGATCCGGTGTTCGGCGCGCGCCCCTTGAAGCGCGCGATCCAGCAGCAGATCGAAAACCCGGTCGCGCGGCTGATCCTGGAAGGCCGCTTCGGCCCGCGCGACGTGGTGCCGGTGGATTGGCAGGACGGCCAGTTCGTCTTCACGCGAACCTTGCAGTAACGCGTCCGCCGCGGCGAGAGCCGAGCCGTCAAACAACCCCCGGAAGCTGGACTGACATCCAGCTTCCGGGGGTTTTTTACATGCGCCGCCTGTCGGCCGGTCAGTATCCCAAGGTCGCGTCGGTGCAAGTATCGGGCCGCCGCCCCTCCAGTACCGTTTTCAGGTTCTCCAGCGTTTGGCGGGCGATGGCCGCGGCTGGCGTGCGCGTGGCGATATGCGGCGTGACCAGCACATTGGGGTGACGCCATAGCGCGTGTCCAGGCGGCAACGGCTCCTGTGGCGTGGCGTCCAGTGTGGCGTAGGACAGCTGGCCGCTGTCCAGCGCGGCCAGCAGGGCCTCCGGATCCAGATGCTCGCCGCGGCCCGCATTGACCACGTGGGCGCCGCGCGCGAGCTGCGCGAAGGTGGCGGCGCCGAGAAAGCCGCGGGTTTCGTCCGTCAGCGGCAGCAGACAGACCAGGGTGTCGGCCTCGGCCAGCAGGGCCGGCAGACCGTCGGCGCCGTGATGCCCGGTAATGTCCGCGGGCAGATCGGGCTTGGGCGTGCGGCTCCAGCCCGATACGCGGTAGCCCAGCGCGGATAGCGCGCGCGCCGCCGCCAGGCCCAGCCGGCCCAGCCCGGCGATGGCGACGCGATGCTCCGAAGGCGCCACGATGGGGCTTTCGCGCCAAATGCCCGCGGCGCAATTGCGCACGTAATCGGGAAAGTGCCGGTGATGATTGATCACCGCCCAGGCGACGTAGGTGCTCATGCCCGCGGTCATGCCGGCCTCGGACACGCGGCACACCGGCACGTGGCGCGGGACCGCGGGATCGGCGTAGATGTGATCCACGCCGGCGCCTATCGATTGGATCAGGCGCAGGTTGGGCAGCCTGCCCAGCACGCCGGCCGGCGGCTGCCAGCACACCGCGGCGTCGATTTCCGCCGGGTCGCCCAGGTCGTCCGCGGTGCGCCATTCGATGTCGGGCCGCAGGGCCCGGAAGGCCGGCACCAGATAGCGCATGTCCAGCACCCCGCTCAGCAGGGCGATGCAGGGCGGCGCGTCCGCGGCCGGAGCGGGTTGAAGGCGCGCGCTCATGCCGCGGCCTCCAGTCGCGCGAGGCCCGTGAGCCGCGCTCGTCCGGAAACGATGCTGGCGAAGTCGGGCACCGCTTGCACCAGCGCTCGCGTGTAGTCCTGGCTGGGGGCGCGGATGACTTGCGCGGCGGAGCCGCATTCGATGATGCGGCCCTGCTGCATGACGGCGATGCGGTCGCACATCTGCGCCGCCACGCGCAGATCGTGGGTCACGAACAGCATGCTCAGGTGGAACTGCCTGCGCACGCTGGCGAACAGTTCCAGCACCTGGGCCTGCACCGACACGTCCAGCGCGGAGACGGGCTCGTCCGCCACGATCAGTTCGGGTTCCGAGGCCAGCGCGCGCGCGATGCCGATGCGCTGGCGCTGACCGCCGGAGAATTCGTGCGGGTAGCGGCCGGCGGCGTCCGGGTTCAGGCCCACCAAATGCAGCAGTTCCGCCGCGCGCTCGCGGGCGCGTTCTGACGCCATGCCTTGCGCCAGCGGGCCGGCCATGATCGAGCGGCCCACGGTATGGCGCGGGTTGAGCGAAGCCTGCGGGTCCTGGAAGACCATCTGCACGCGGCCCGGCGCCGGTCGCGCGCCGTGCTCCCGGCCGTTGAAGAGAATCTGGCCGCCGTCCGGCGCCAGCAGGCCCGCGATGCAGCGGCCCAGCGTGGATTTTCCGGAGCCGGATTCGCCCACCAGGCCCAGCACTTCGCCGCGCTGAAGGGTGAAGCTGATGCCGCGCATGGCCGCGGTTTCGCGTCCGCGCCGGAACAGTCCGCCGCCGGACGAGTAGGTCTTGCGCAGGTCGCGCACGTCCAGCAGCAGCGGCTGCGCGTTGGCGGCCGAGCCAGCCGCCGGCATGCCGTGCGGAATCGCGGAGATGAGCTTGCGGGTGTAGTCGTGTTGCGGGTTGCCGAGGACTGCGGCGGCGTCGCCGGCCTCGACGATCTCGCCCAGCTGCATGACGGCGACGCGGTCGGCGATCTGGGACACCACGCCGAAATCGTGCGTGATGAACAGCACCGCCGTGCCTTGCCTGGCCTGGAGGTCGCGGATCAGCTCCAGGATCTGCGCCTGGGTGGTGACGTCCAGCGCGGTGGTCGGCTCGTCGGCGATCAGCAGGGCCGGTTCCAGCATCAGCGCGCACGCGATCATGACGCGCTGGCGCTGTCCGCCGGACAGCCGCCCGGGATAGCTGGCGGCGATGCCTTCGGGATCGGGCAGGCGCACGTCGCGCAGGGCCGCGAGGATGCGGGCGCGCTTGTCGCCGGGCGTGAGATCCAGGTGCGCGTCCAGCGCTTCCTCCAGCTGTTCGCCGATGCGCATGACGGGATTGAGCGCCGACATGGGGTCCTGGAAGATCATGCCGATGCGGTTGCCGCGCAGGGCGCGCCATTGCGGTTCCCGCAGCGCCAGCAGGTCCTGGCCCTGGAAGGCGATGGCGCCGGCGACGGGCGCCACCAGGGGCTGCGGCAGCAGGCCCATGACCGCGTTGGCGATCATCGATTTTCCCGAACCGCTTTCTCCCACGATGCACAGCGTTTCGCCGGCGGCGACGGACAGGCTGGCTTCCTTGACGGCGAGGGCGCGGTCGGCGCCGGCGGGCAGCCGGATGCTCAGGCCGCGGATGTCGAGCAGCGGTGGCGTCGGCGTCATGTGCGGCTCCTTGCGTCCAGGCGGGTGTTCAGGCCGTCGCTCAAGCCTTCGCCCACCAGGTTCAGCGCCAGCACGGTCAGCAGGATGGCCACGCCGGGGAACAGGCTGATCCACCAGGCCTGGCGCAAGGCGGTGCGGGCCGCGCCGATCATGTAGCCCCAGCTCATGACGTTGGGATCGCCCAGGCCCATGAAGCTCAGGCTGGACTCCAGCAGGATCGCGGTGGCCACCATCAGCGAGCCCATGACCACGATGGGCGCGGCGGCGTTGGGCAGGATCTGGGTGACGATGATGCGCAGGTTGGATTCGCCCGCGAGGTGGGCGGCGTGGACGAAGTCGCGGTGGCGCAGCGTCAGGAATTCCCCGCGGACCAGGCGCGCCACGGGCGGCCAGGAGACCAGCGCGATGGCGGTGACGATGGAGTCGACCGAGGGCTGGAAGATCGCCACCAGCACGATGGCCAGCGCAAAGCTGGGGATGGCCTGGAACAACTCGGTGAAGCGCATCAGGCCGCTGTCTATCCAGCCGCCGTAATAGCCGGCCAGGGCGCCCACCGACACGCCGATCAGCAGGCCGGCCAGCGTCGAGATCAGGCCGATCAGCAGCGAGACGCGCGCGCCGTAGGCCAGGCCGGACCCGATGTCGCGGCCCATGGTGTCGGTGCCGAAGGGCAGGCCGGCCATGTCCAGCGGCCGCAGGAACGGGCGTTGCACCATGGCCCAGGGATCGTGCGCGGCGATCAGCGGCGCGGCCAGCGCCAGCAGCAGCACCGCGGTCATCACGGCCAGGCCGGCGAGGGCGCCCTTGTTGCGGCGGAAACGCCGCCAGAATCCGTTGTTCATTGCAGTTCTATCCTCGGGTCGGCCAACGTATAGAGCAGGTCGGTGACGATGTTGAACGCCACGGCGAGTGCGGCAGTGATCAGGAAGGTGCCCAGCAGCAGGTTGTAGTCGCGCTGTACCAGCGCGTCGAACATCAGGCGGCCGATGCCGGGCCAGGCGAAGACGGTTTCGATCAGCACCGTGCCGCCCACCATGGAGCCGGCCTGGATGCCGGCCAGGGTGATGACGGGCAGCAGCGCGTTGCGCAGGATGTGGTGCCGTTGGATGCGGCGGGGAGACAGGCCCTTTGCGCGCGCGGTCTTGACGAAGTCCATCTGCGCCACTTCCAGCATGGACGTGCGTGTCATGCGCGCATAGACCGCCATGTAGAAAAGCGCCAGCGTGGCCGCGGGCAGCGCCAGGTGGCGCGCGATGTCGGCCGCGCGCGCCAGGCCCGAGTAGCCCGCGCCGACGGTCTCGAAGCCGAACCCCGGCAACCATTCCAGCTTGACGGAGAACAGCAGCACCGCCATCAACGCCAGCCAGAACAGCGGCGTGGCGTAGAACAGCATGGACAGCGTGCTCACCAGGCTGTCCAGCCAGCTCCCGGCGCGCGCGCTGGTCCATGCGCCCAGCGCCACGCCCGCGGTCAACGCGATGACGAAGGCCGTCATGGTCAGCAGCAGCGTGGCGGGCAGGCGCTCTGCGATCAGGCTCATCACCGGCCGTTGCTGGCGGTAGGAGTCGCCCAGGTCCAGCCGCGCCGCATGCCCGAGATAATTCGCCAGTTGCCGGTGCAGGGGCTGGTCGAGGCCGAAGCGCTCGCGCAGCTGCGCCATGAAGACCTCGTCCGTTGCGCCGGCTTCGCCCGCCATGACGGTGGCGGGATCGCCGGGCGCGGCGCGGATGAGCAGGAAATTGATGACCGCGATCAGGGCCAGCACGAGCAGGCCCTGCGCCACGCGACGCATCAGGTAGGCGAGTTTCTTCATGGCGTTCCCCCTGGACGGACGGCCGTGTTCAGGCCAGCGTGGCGCGAGCCAGGCTGTCGTTCAAGCCTATGCCTGAATTGATCAGGTTCTTGATGTTGTTGCGATACAGGGTGGGGAACTGCAATTCCAGCAACCAGGCAACGGGCACGTCGTCCACCAGCACGCGCTGCACTTCCTCGTACAGGCGCCGGCGCGTTTCCGGATCCGCCTCGCGCGAGCCGCGCTCGAACAGATCGTCCACCTTGGGATTGCTGTAGCCCTCGACGTTGTTCCAGGGCGAGCCCTTGGCGATCGTCGACGAGAGATAGTTGCGGGCGACGCCCAGCGCGGCGTCGCCGTACTGATAGAGGTAGCAGAAGGCGATGTCGTAGTCCCAGTTGGCGGTCTTTTCGCTCCAGCCGGCCACGTCGGTGGCGGTCATTTCCAGCTTGATGCCGGCTTCGGCCAGGTTCTGGCGCGCGATTTCGGCGAAGCGCTGCCAGGTTTCGCCATAGGGCAGCGGCAGCAGGCGCAGGGTCTGGCCCTTGTAGCCGGCCTCTTTCAGCAGTTGCCTGGCGCGCGCCAGGTCGCGCGGGTACTTGGTCACTTCGTCGGTGTGGTAGCGCACGGTGCTGTTGAACGGGCCGGTGGCGACCTTGCCGAAGCCGTACCAGGCCACGTTGCGCATGGCCTCGCGGTCCAGCGCGTACATGATGGCGCGGCGCACCCGCAGGTCGGCCAGCACCGGGTTGCGATTGTTCAGCCACATGAAGGAATGGGGGCCGAAGAACTCCCAGCCCTTGGTGGTGATCTCCACATTGGGCAGGCCCTTCAGGCGCGCGATGTCGAAGTACTCGACGGTGCCGCCGGGCAGCACGTCCAGCTTGCCGGATTCGAAGGCGGCCGAGCGCGAGGCCGCGTCGGGGATCACGTGGAAGTACAGCGTCTCCACATTGGGCACGGCGGGCTCGTGGTATTGCGCGTTGCGCACCAGCTGGATGTACGAGCCGCGGCGCCATTCCTTGAACTTGTAGGGGCCCGTGCCGATGGGGGTGTTGTTGGCCGGGTTGGTCTGGAAGTCGGTGCCTTCGTAGAGATGGCGCGGCACCATCGGCATGGTGCCGACCTCGAACAGCCCGAGGAAGGGCGCGAAGGGGCGCGGCAGGCGGAATTCCACCGTGTGGTCGTCCAGCGCCTTGATGCTGTCCACGAAGGCCAGGCCGGCGCGCAGGCGCGCGTGGGTCTTGCGCAGGAACTGATCGACGCTGAACACCACGTCGTGCGCGTCGAAGGGCTTGCCGTCATGCCACAGCACGCCTTGCTTGAGTTTGAAGGTGTACACCGTGGCCGTGTCGTTCACCGTCCAGGAGGCCGCCAGGCCCGGCATGGGCTCCAGCTTCTCGTCGTAGCGCAGCAGGCCTTCGTAGATTTGGCCCCCGATCATCTGGGTGGGGCCGTTCTGGATGATGCCCAGCATGAGGCCGGACGGTTCCGGCTGCACGGCGATGTTCAGCACGCCGTTGCGGGCGGCCGCGGCCCATGCGGGCAGGGCGGCGCTGCCGCTCCACCATCCGGCCGTGGCGGCGCTGGCGATCAGAAAGTCGCGACGATTCATGAGGTTCTCCTGGAGGCGGGGGGCCGGTGCGGGCGCTTCAGGCGCGCGGCGCGGCGGGAGCGCTGGACGGGGGATTCACCAGCTTGAGCAGCGCGCGCCATTCGCGTTCGCTGGGATCGGTGGAGCCGGGCAGGCGATTGGTGTCGCCGCTGGCGTATTGCCGCGCGGTCTTCTCGCTGACCTGCGGGCTGACCGGGTAGGTCGCCTGGCCGGTCGACTGGATCGCCAGCTGGACCCGGCAGGCGCGGTCCAGGTTGAGCATGAGGATGAAGGCCTCGGCGACGGTCGCGCCGACGGTGAGCAGGCCGTGGTTGCGCAGGATCATGGCCTTGTGCTGCCCCAGGTCCGCGACCAGGCGCTCGCGTTCTTCCAGGTCCAGCGCGATGCCTTCGTAGTCGTGGTAGGCGACACGGTTGTAGAACTGCAGCGCCCATTGGTTCACCGGCTGCAGGCCGCAGGCCAGGGAGGACACGGCCACGCCGGCGACGGTGTGGGTGTGCAACACGCAGCCCGCTTCGGGACGGCCCATGTGCACGGCGCTGTGGATGGTGAAGCCCGCCGGGTTCACGTCGTAGGAGCTCGGCGCGACCGCATGGCCGTCCATGCCGACCTTGACCAGCGATTCCGGCGTGATGTCGCGGAACAGGAGGCCGTAGGGGTTGATCAGGAATGCGTCTTCCCCGCCCGGCACGCGCGCGGAGATGTGGGTGTAGATGCTGTCGTCCATGCCGAAATGGGCGGTCAGCCGGTAGCACGCGGCGAGATCCTGGCGGGTCCGCCACTCCGCCTCGCTCATGGACTGTGGCGCGGTGTCGAGGGGTGTGACCATTCATGCGTCCTTGGTTGAGCTCGGCCTCGGGGGGCGGGCCGGATGCGAAGGATTATGCGTCGATAGTCAACTGTCGACAGTTAGCAGTAACACGGATATGATTTCAAAAACTGGGATGCTATATAGCTGACGCCTTGCTGCAATTCCTCATCTCAGACCGAGACGACATCCGCCATGCCCGTGACTTCCGACGCCTACCGCCCCTTCGAATCCGTCAACGTTCCCGACCTGGTCGGCGTGGTCGAGGACCGACTCACCCAGGCCATCGTGCAGGGGCGCCTGCCCCCCGGCAGCCGCGTGGTGGAAGCCGAGATCGCGCGGCAGATGGCGATCAGCCGCGCCCCGGTGCGCGAGGCCTCGCGCCGCCTGGAACGCCAGGGCATCCTGGTGTCCAAGCCGCGTCGCGGTTTCTTCGTGCGCGAGATGTCGGTGCGCGAGATCGACGATCTGTTCCAGGTCCGCCTGAGCCTCGAACTGACCGCGGTGGCGGCGGCCTGCCAGCAGGCGGATGCGGCCGGCCTGGCGCGGCTGAAAGACCTGCTGGCCCTGATGATCGACGAGGCCGCCGACGCGCCGCAGCACCGCCGCATCGAGCTGGACCTGAGTTTCCACACGCTGATCTGCGAACTCTCGGGCAACGCCTATCTGTTGCGCCTGTTCTCCAGCACTCAAACGGAGATGCGGATGATCATTTCGTTGATCGACAACGTGTACCAGGACCCGGAAATGGTGGCGGCCACGCACCAGCCCATCCTGGACGCGCTGGCGCGGCGCGATGTCGAGGCCGCGCAGGCCTGCATGAAGGTCCATCTGGACGATGCCTGGCAGCACGTCCGCAACCTGTTCGTCTCGCAGCATGGCGCCGAGGGCGGCAAGCCCGGCAGCGCGGCCAAGCCGTGAAGGACGCCTGCAACCGGCAGGCGCGCGCTCCGCGAGCCGCAGTGCTTCAGCGCGCCTGCGGATTCCCCGCATAGACGCAGCCTTCCTCCACGCGCAGGGGCAGCGCGTCCAGCGCCGCGCCCTGGCATGGGCCTTCGATGCACAGGCCGTCCTCGAAGCGGAACAGCGCCGAGTGGTGGGCGCACATCAGCACCTGGCCCTCGTAGGTCAGCACCGTGCCGCGCGCGGCGTTCAGCGTGACGGAGAAGTGCGGGCAGCGGTTCAGGTAGCCCCAGACCGCATTGCCGCGCCGCAGCAGGATCACCGGGCGCGCCGCGACGGCGGCCGTCAGGGAGCCGCCGTCGGGGATGTCCTCGACCCGGCAGAGCGCCGCCTCGGCCTCACGCCCGGGACAGCACGAAGTCATAGCGGCCCTCGTGGAAGTCCGTATCGAAGCCATGCTGCCTGGCGAGAGGGGAGTCCGCGCTTTGCCGGCTGTACTCCAGCACCAGCGCGGGCTTCACGCCGAATACCGCGTCCGACGCCAGATAGGGATCCCCGGCGTTGAACAGGTGGGTGACCAACTGTTGGTGGCCCGGGGCGTCGATCATGAAATGCAGGTGCGCGGGCCGGTAGATGTGCCGGCCGGTGGCCGCCATCATGCGGCCCACGGGGCCGTCGCCCGGGATCGGGTAGGACACGGGCAGGATGGTGCGGATCGCGAACGAGCCGTCCTCGCCGCTGCGGTAGCGGCCGCGCAGATTGCCGTGGGGCTGGGCCGGGTCCTGGCCCGAGTACATGCCGTTGGCGGCCGTCTGCCAGACGTCGAGCAGGGCGCCCGCCAGCGGCCGGCCCTCGGTGTCGCGGACGTGCCCGTGCACCAGCGCCGGCTCGCCCGGCGTGAGCGCCATGTTCTCGCCCGCCGCGCGTTCCGGCATGCCGGCGATGTAGAAGGGGCCGAACACCGTGCTCTCGGTGGCCTGGTCCGGCTTGCGATGATTGATCGCGTCCACCAGCATCGACACGCCCAGCGTATCGGACAGCAGGATGAACTCCTGGCGCACGGCGCCGTCGCACATCTGGCCGGTCTCGGTCAGGTAACGGATCGCCGCCATCCATTCGGCCTCGCTGGGCTCGACGTCGGCGACGAAGGCGTGCAGGTGTCGCACCAGCGATTGCATGAGCTGCCTCAGCCGCGGATCCGGGGTCCGGGCGAAGGCGGCGACGACCGTATCGGTCAGGGCGGTTTCGGCGTTCTGGATGGCGGTATTCACGGCGGCTCCTCAGCGCTTGAAATGGGGCGGCACGGCGGCGTCCACGTTGACCCACACGGACCTCGCCTCAGTGTAGTCATGCATGGCTTCGAAGCCCATTTCGCGTCCGTAGCCCGATTGGCCCACGCCGCCGAAGGGGCTGCCGGGATTGACCCGTTTGTAGCAGTTGATCCAGCACATGCCCGCATGGATGGAACCCGCCAGCTTGTGGGCGCGCGCCAGGTCGCGCGTCCACAAGCCGCTGCCCAGCCCGTAGTCGGTGGCGTTGGCGATCGCCAGCGCTTCCTCATCGCTGCCGAAGCGCAGCACGGTGACGAAGGGGCCGAATACTTCTTCCTGCGCCACGCGGTCGCGGGGGCTGGCTTCCACGACGGTGGGGCGGACGTAGTAGCCCGCGGACAGGTCGCCGCCGGGCGCCGTGCCGCCGGCCAGCACCCGCGCGCCCTGTTCGGCGGCGATACCCACGTAGGACAGCACTTTGTCGCGGTGCTGGGCCGAGGTCAGCGGGCCCATCTCCGTCTCGGGGGAACGGGGATCGCCCAGGCGGATGGAATTGGCGAGCGCCAGGAAGCGTTCGAGGAAGGCGTCGGCGATCTTCTCGTGCAGCATCAGCCGGGAGCCCGCGATGCAGGCCTGCCCCTGGTTGTGGAAGATGGCCCAGGCGGCGCCGTTGACGGCGGCGTCGAGATTGGCGTCGTCGAACACGATGTTGGCGCCCTTGCCGCCCAGTTCCAGCTGCACGCGCTTGAGATTGCCTTGGGAGGCTTCGACGATGCGGCGGCCGGTGGCGGTCGAGCCGGTGAAGGCGATCTTGCCCACGTCCGGATGCTCGGCGAGCCGCTGGCCCGCGGTGTGCCCGTAGCCGGGCACCACGTTCACCACGCCGTCGGGAAAGCCGGCCTCGGCCATCAGCTCGGCGATGCGCAGGGTGGACAGCGGCGTGAGTTCCGACGGCTTGAGCACCACCGTATTGCCGGCGGCCAGGGCGGGGCCCAGTTTCCAGCTGGTGAACATCAGGGGAAAGTTCCAGGGCACGATCTGGCCGACCACGCCGATGGGCGCGCGCTGCACGTAGTTCAGGAAGCCGGCCTCGACGGGAATGACGCTGCCCTGCAGCTTGTCTGCCATGCCGCCGAAGTAGCGGAAGCAGCCGGCGGTGCGCGGCACGTCCAGGCCGCGGGTGTCGCGGATCGGGTGCCCGGTGTCCAGCGTTTCCAGCTGCGCGAGTTCCTCGGCGTGCGCTTCGATGAGGTCGGCCAGCTTGAGCAGCAGGCGGCCGCGGTCGGCGGCCGCCATCCGCGACCAGGCGGGAAAGGCGCGTCGGGCGGCTTGCACCGCGCGGTCCACGTCTTGCGCCTCGGCGGCGGCGATGGCGGTGATGAGGGATCCGTCGTGCGGATTCAGCACGTCTATCGTGCCGCGGGCGGCGGCGTCGACAAAGCGGCCGTCGATGTAGAGTTGGTTCTGCATGGCTGAGGACTCGTGGTGGAAAGGGCGGGGCGGATTCAGAACTCGACCGGGTAGGGCGCGAGTTCGCCGCTTTCGTAGCGCTGCGGCAGGTCGGGCGTCGCGTTCTCCCAGACCAGCAGCATCGAGCGCTTGGTGGAATAGCCCTGGTGGCGGATGTCGGCGGGCATGGCGCAGATGTCGCCCGCGCGCATCGTGATGCGGGCGCGCGGCGCGCCGGTGTCCTTGTCGCCGATGTCCCAGACGATCTCGTCGGACAGCTGCAGGAACCACTCCACGCGGTCGTTGCCGTGGAAGACCGGCAGGATGAACTCTTCGGTGGTGGGGCAGAACAGGCTGGCGCCGCAGACGGACGTGACGGAAGGGTTCCAGGTGACGTCCGAGCGCGACAGGTACTTGAACAGGTTGAAGGCATGGAGCGAGCCTTCGAAGCCGGGCTCCGCATGGACCTGCGGCTCTTCCTGGGTCACGTCGGCGAACGCCCGGTTGACGGGCAGGTCGTCGCGCAGCGGAGAGTCCTCGGGCAGGCCCGGCATGCGCCGCGTGGCGATGCGCGAACGCTCGATGGCGGCGATGTTGTCGCCATGCTTGCGGCCGAAGGCGGTGCCGGTTTCCTCGGGGGCGGCGAAGGGATCGAAGCCCGCGTTGGTCCAGTCGTGCAGCATGGCCTTGAAGGTGGCCATGATGAGCGGGGTGTCGAAGGTCTCCGTGTAATCCACGCCCGCTTCCTTCATCACGCCGTTGAACGAACCGGCGTAGACGTCCACCTTGCCGTAGTGGTTGCGCGTGCCGAAGACGTGGTCGAAGTTGACCCAGCCGTAGAAAAAGCCCCAGGCCACGTCGCGCATCAGGGCGCGCAGGAAGGCGTCGGCGGGGATGGCGTGGGTGCGCGTCTGGCCGTTGGAGGGCCAGTGCACCTTGACGAAGTACTCGTCGCGGATGAAGGTGAACGCGCCGAGATCGAAGCGCTTGTAGCCGGTAGCGGCGTCGGCGGGGCCGGCGGCGACCTTGCCGGCGGCGAAGGAAGATGCGGGTGCGGGGGTGCCCAGCATGGCCATATCGTTACTCCTGATGGAAAAGGGGGGCGGGGGCTCGCGGGCTACTGCAGGCAGATGTCGGCCCATTTCTCGACGGACAGCGCGCCCGCCCGGGTCTGGATCAGCAGCACGCCCGGAATGGGGGCGGTGAAGCGGTACGCGCAGCCGGCGGGCAGCAGGCATTGGTGCCCGCGGCCCAGCAGCACGCGGCCCATGGGCTTGCCGGCGGGGGCCGGCCCCGCGGCCACGGTGCCGTCCGCGGCCGCGGGCGGCTGGTCCAGGCGCAGGAACTCGACCTCGGCCTGGCCGTCCATCAGGATCGCGAACTCGTCGTGGCTGCATGCATACCAGGGGGAGGCGCCCTCGGCCCGCAGGGTTTCGATGACGTACTCCAGGTTCTTGCCCACCACGACTTTCTCGTAGGGCGCGGCGTTGGCGGCCACCTCGAAGACGTTGGAAAAAACGTAGTGGCGGGGCGAGCCCCGCGTGATCTCGATCGATCCCTTGCGGTAGTCCTTCAGCGAGCCGAAGACGGTAGGGGTTGCTGCGGTGTTCATGGAACCTCCTGGGTCGGGTAGTGCCGCGCGCGGGGCGCGGCGGAAGGATGCGGACTGGCGGGGCGGATCAGTCCACCCGCAGGTTGATCTTGGTGACGACGTCGTTCCATTTGGCGGCGTCTTCGCGCAGGCGGCGGGCGGTGGCGTCGGGCGGTTCGGGCAAGGGGTCCAGGTCATTGGCCCGCAGCTTCTGCCTCACCTCGGGCAGCGCCAGGGCGCGCGCCACTTCCTGGTTCATGCGCGCCACGATGGCGTCGGGCGTGCCCTTCGGCGCGAACAGCATTTCGCGGAACGTGGCGTCGTAGCCGGCCACGCCGGCCTGCTGCATGGTGGGCACGTCCGGGGCCTGGACCGAGCGGGCGGTGCCGGACACCGCCAGCCCATAGAGCTTGCCGGCCGCCACGTAGGGCGCGACCACCGGCGACGCCAGATAGCCACAGGGAACCTGGCCGGCCAGCACGTCCTGCGTGGCCGGCGAAGGCCCCTTGTAGGGAACGTGCAGGATGTCGAGGCCGGCGCCGGACAGGTACAGTTCCATCGCCAGGTGGCCGGGCACGCCCTGGCCGCCGGAGGCATAGCTGAGCGCGCCGGGCGTCTTCCTGGCCTGGTCGCGCAGTTGCGCCAGCGTGCGCAATCCCGAGGCGGAAGAGCACACCAGCATCTGGTTGAAGTTCGCCAGCGCGACCACCGGGGTCAGGTCGTCCGCCTTGAAACTCAGCTTGCGGTAGATCGCCGGATTGATGGTGACGATGGTGTCCGGCGCTTCCAGGAAGGTATAGCCGTCGGCCGGCGCCCGCGCCACCGCTTCCGCGCCGATGTTGCCGCCCGCGCCGGGGCGGTTCTCGACGATGAGCGGCTGCTTGAGCGCCTGCCCCACCGCGTCGGCCACGATGCGCGCGGCCGTGTCGCCCGGCGACCCCGCGGGGAACGCGACCACGATGCGGATGGCGCGCGCGGGCCATTCCTCTTTCGGCTGGGCGTGCGCTGCCGTGCTGGCGGCCACGCAGGCTGCCAGCGCAAGTAAATGCGGTTTCATGCTGTCTCCTGATTATTTTTCAGGCGCCCTGATCCGGGCGCTGCGTTACCACCTGCCGATATGGATGCCGGCCGATTCCTCCTTGCGTGTCCAACCCGTCATGGCGGCATGGCTGACGGTGGGGTGGATCTTGCGGTTGCGCAGCCAGTCGAACAGCATCGCCTGGTAGCGCTCCCGGATGGACGCGAAGGCAGGGTCCGCGCCCAGGTCGTCGAGCTCGTCCGGGTCGGCGCGCAAGTTGAAAAGCTGGGGACGCAGGCCTTCGAAGTGGACGTACTTCCATTCGTGGTCGCGCACCATGATGGTGTGGCAGCCGTCGGCGGGGCGGCCCAGCGGTTCGCGCACGAAGTCGCGGAACGCGTAGTTGTTTTCCGAGAACACGGCGCGGCGCCAGTCAGCCGGTTCCGCGCCCCGCAGCAGCGGCAGCAGGGAGCGTCCCTCCAGGATGTGGTCGGGAATGTCCGCGCCCAGGGCGTCCAGGATGGTGGGGACCAGGTCTATGGCTTCCACCAGCCGCGATTCCACGGCGCCGCGCCGCGCGCCGCCGCCGGGCAGGCGGATGATCAGCGGCACCTTGGCCACGCAGTCGTGGAACAGCTCTTTCTCGCCCAGGTAGTGGTCGCCCAGATAGTCGCCGTGATCGCTGCAGAAGATGATCATGGTGTCCTGGTCGCGGCCGCTGCGCCGCAGATAGTCGAACAGCACGCCCAATTGGTCGTCCACCTGCTTGATCAGCCCCATGTAGGTGGGGATGACCGTCTCGCGCACGTGGTCGAGCGAGAAATTCCGGCTGACCTCCGCCTGCCGGAAGCCTTGCAGCACGGGGTGCGCGTTCTCCAGTTCGCGCGGCGCCCGCGTGGCCGCCGGCACGTCGTCGACCGTGTACATCGCGTGATAGGGCGCGGGAGCGACATAGGGCCAGTGCGGCTTGATGTAGGACAGGTGCAGCACCCAGGGCTGGTCGCCGCTTTGCTCGATGAACTCGATGGCGCGCCGGGTCATGTAGGGCGTTTCGGAATCCGCTTCGTCGACGCGGGCGGGCAGGCTCGCGTGGCGCATGTTCCAGCCCGAGAGGATCTCGCCGCGCGCGCCCAGCGCCGAGTTGGCGTGGTCGTGCCAGGGGTTGGCGCCGTCGTAGCCCCGCTCGCGCAGATACCGCGTGTAGTGGTGCGAGGCGTCGCTGAAGCCCGGAGGCCAGATCCCGTCGTCGCGATCGTAGGGCTCGAACCCGCCTTCCGTCGCCAGCACGCCGGCCGCGCTCGCCGGGTCTATCCCCAGGCGCCGCATCCCGGCCAGGTCCGCTTCCACATGCGTCTTGCCCGCCACCGCCACGCGCACGCCCAGCGGGCGCAGGTGATCGCCCAGCGTCATCTCGCTGATGGGCATGGGCACGAAGTTCCAGACGGCGCCGTGGCTGGTGACGTAGCGCCCGGTGTAGTACGACATGCGCGACGGGCCGCAGACCGGGCCCTGCACGAAGGCGTTGTCGAAGCGCATGCCTTCGGCGGCCAGGCGATCGATGTTGGGCGTGCGCAGGCGCGGATGCCCATAGCACGACAGATAGTCCCAACGCAGTTGGTCGCACATGATCCAGAGCACATTGCGCGCAGCCTGTCCGCTCATCCCCGCCTCTCGTCCCGTTCCGCCAGCCACCGCGGCTTGCGATAGGTGCCACGATATTTCGGGGGGACTGGGCGGCTCAAGCAGGATTTGCTAGAGTTTCACTCAGTGAAACATGCGGACGCGGACGGAAAGGGGCGCGCAATGAGCCGGTGGAATCCGAAGGTGAAGACGATCGACGCGCTGGAGCGCGGCCTGATCGTGCTGGACGAGGTGCGCGCCACGCAGGGCGCGAGCCTGCAGGAATTGCACGCGCGCACGGGCTACGCCAAGGCCACGCTGCTGCGCATCCTGGCCACGCTGCAATTGCGCGGCTTGATCTGGCGGCGGATCGCGGACGATTACTTCTGTCCGGCCAGCACGCTCAACGAGCCCAGCCGGCGGGCGCGGGTGCTGGACCTGCTGGGCCAGTGCGCGGCGCCCGAACTGGACCGGCTGCAGGCGGAGGTGCTGTGGCCCTCCGACCTTACCGTGCGGCGCGGGAGCGCGATGATCGTGCGGGAAACCAACCGAAGCCAGTCCTATTTCACCATCCGCAGGGACAACATCGGCTTTCAGATCAATATGCTGCGGTCCGCGGTGGGGAGGGCCTATCTGGCGTTCTGCGCCGAGAAGGAGCGCGATTCGATCCTGCTGGCCCTGCGCCGCAGCCGCCGCGAGGGCGACGCGCTGGCGAACGACTGCGCCGCCGTGGCCAAGCTGCTGGAGCAGACCCGGCGCCAGGGCTACGGCCTGCGCGAGCAGCGCTTCGGAGGCGACTACGACAAGACGCGCAAGGATCAGAACGACAGGCTGGAGGCGATTGCCGTTCCCATCACGGCCGCGCCCGGGCGGCTCTACGGTTGCGTCAACATCGTGTGGATCCAGGGAGTGCGTTCGGCCGACCAGATGGTGGAGCAATACCTGGAACCGTTGAAGCGCGCCGCGGGCGCGATCGCCGCCAGCATGATCCGGCGCGGCTGAGGGCGGGCGCCGGCGAGCCGCGCGCCGCCGCTAGCCTCGGCCTGCCTTCGCTTCGGCCAGCGCCTGCGCGATGATGGCGTTGGCCGTCCAGCGCACCACGTCGGTGAGCTCGGGCAGCTCCAGCTTCCAGATGTCCTTCAACACCAGGAACACCTCGGTGCCGTACACCAGGGACAGCGCCTGGGCCACGCGCGCCTGCTGCGCGGGCGTGAGCTCGGCCGCCAGCGGCGCGATGGCGCGCTGCAGGATGTCGACGCGGTGGCCGCGCACCAGCCGCGGCTCGGCGCCGGCGCGGCCGGCGCTGGCTTCGGCGTGCTGCTGCAACGACACCATGATGGCCGCGCGCAGCGGGGCTTCGTGCGCTTCCAGCCGGGGATAGGCGAAGCGCAGCAGTTCGTCGACGCGCGCGGCCGCGTCCGGCGCGGCCGAGTCCCAGGCCAGTATCGGGCCCAGGCTTTCGTCCACCACCGCGGCGATCAGCGCGCTCTGGCTGGGGAAATAGCGGTAGGCGGTGGCGCGCGAGACCTGGGCGTGTTCGGCCAGTTCGGCAACCGACGGCGTGATGCCTTGCGCCATCAGCCGTTGCGCCGCCTCCAGCAGAGTCTTGCGCATGCGCGCCCTGGGCCCGTGCGGCGGCTCGCCGCTGGCGGCGGCCTGGGGGCTGGCGGGCGCGATGAGCCGCGCGCCGGCGGCCGCGCTTTTGGCGGGGGATCGGGTTTGACCTGAGACAGGTGTCTCAGTATGATTCTTTCGTCTCATTTCTTGATTCTACAGGCCTCGCGGCCTCACATATCGAGGCGCGCACCGAGTGTAGCCGCCCGCGGAGGAGTCATGACGCATTCGAACAGGCGGGTCTACGTGGCCGCCACTTACGACACGAAAGGCCAGGAGGCCGAGTACGTGGCGGGCCTGCTCAGGCGGGAAGGGCTGGACGCGGTGTCGGTGGACGTCTCCACGTCCGGCGCCGCCAGCGCGGCCCAGGTGCAGGCGCGCGATGTCGCGGCCTGCCATCCCGAAGGCGCCGCGGCCGTTTTCACCGGCGACCGCGGCACGGCCATCGCCGCGATGGCGCTGGCCTTCGAACGCTACGCCGCGGGCAATGCCGGCATCGGCGCCCTGCTGGGCCTGGGCGGCTCGGGCGGCACCGCCCTGATCACCCCCGCCATGCGCGCGCTGCCCATCGGCACGCCCAAGCTGATGGTCTCGACCATGGCCTCGGGCAACGTCGCGCCCTATGTCGGGCCGTCCGATATCGCCATGATGTATTCCGTGACCGACGTGGCCGGCCTGAACCGCATTTCGCGCCGGGTGCTGGCCAACGCCGCCGGCATGATCGGCGGGGCTTTCCGGCAGGCGGCCGGCGCCGTGGCGGACGACGGCATGCCCGCCGTGGGGATCACCATGTTCGGCGTCACCACGGCCTGCGTGCAGCAGGTCACGCCGCTGCTGGAGTCGCGCTACGACTGCCTGGTGTTCCACGCCACGGGCACGGGCGGGCAGTCGATGGAGAAACTGCTGGACAGCCATTTGCTGGCCGGCGTGCTGGACCTGACCACCACCGAAGTCTGCGACCTGCTGTTCGGCGGCGTGCTGGCCTGCACCGAAGACCGCTTCGGCGCCGTGGCCCGCACGGGCGCGCCCTACGTGGGCTCCTGCGGCGCCCTGGACATGGTGAATTTCGGCGCCATGGACACCGTCCCGGAACGCTACCGGGGCCGCAAGTTCTACCCCCACAACCCGCAGGTGACGCTGATGCGCACCACCGCGGAAGAGAACGCGCGGCAGGGCGAGTGGATCGCCGCCAGGCTGAACCGCTGCATGGGCCCGGTGCGTTTCCTGATCCCGGAAGGCGGCGTGTCCGCGCTGGACGCGCCCGGACAGGCGTTCTGGGATCCGGAGGCCGATGCCGCCCTGTTCAAAGCGCTGGAGGCCAACCTGGTGCAGACGGCCGACCGCCGCCTGGTGCGGGTGCCTTGCCACATCAACGATCCGCTGTTCGCCAGCACGGCGGTCGAACACTATCTTGAAATCGCTACACACTGAGGATTGCCGACATGCCGCGTTTTGACCGCAACGAGCTACTGGAGAAGTTCCGCGCCATGGTGCGCGCCCGCAAGCCCATCGTGGGCGGCGGCGCGGGCACGGGCCTGTCGGCCAAGTGCGAGGAAGCGGGCGGCATCGACCTGATCGTGATCTACAACTCCGGCCGCTACCGCATGGCGGGCCGCGGCTCGCTGGCCGGCCTGCTGGCCTACGGCAACGCCAACGAGATCGTGGTCGACATGGGCCGGGAAGTGCTGCCGGTGGTGAAGAAGACGCCGGTGCTGGCCGGCGTGAACGGCACCGATCCCTTCTGCGATTTCGACGTGTTCCTCGACGACCTGAAGCGCCAGGGCTTCGCCGGCGTGCAGAACTTCCCCACCGTGGGCCTGATCGACGGCACTTTCCGCGCCAACCTGGAAGAGACCGGCATGGGCTACGCGCTGGAGGTGGACATGATCCGCCTGGCGCACGAAAAGGGCATGCTGACCACGCCGTACGTATTCAATGAGGACGACGCGGCGGCCATGGCCCGCGCCGGCGCGGACATCATCGTGGCCCACATGGGCCTGACCACCGGCGGCTCCATCGGCGCGGAGACGGCGCTGACGCTGGACGACTGCGTGGCCGCCATCGACCGCATCGCCGAAGCGGCGTTGGCCGTGCGCCCGGACGTCATCGTGCTGTGCCACGGCGGCCCCATCGCCACCCCCGAGGATGCCGCGCACGTGTTGCGCGCCTGCAAGCACTGCCACGGCTTCTACGGCGCCAGCTCGATGGAGCGCCTGCCGACCGAGCAGGCGCTCACCGCCGCCACCCGCGAATTCAAGAGCCTGACTTTCTGAGTTTCCCAACCGCCGTTTCCCTTGAACGCTTGAACGGGTCAGCCGCCCGCAGGAGTCCGTATGCCGCACACCGTAAACGTCAGCGCGCTCATCCATGCGCCGCTTCAGGAAGTCTGGGCCCGGTTCCGGGATTTCAACGGGCTGGCGGACTGGCATCCCGGCATCGCGCAGAGCCGCCTGGAGGAAGGCGGCCGCCATGACGCCGTGGGCTCGGTGCGGTATCTGACGCTCAAGCCTTCCGGCTTCGTCCGCGAGCGGCTGCTGATGCTGGACGACCCCGGCACGGCGCTGCGCTATTCCATCATCGAAACCGACCTGCCCATGCGCGATTACATCGCGGGCGTGTCGCTGCACCCGGTCACCGAAGGCGGCCAGACGCTGGTGCAGTGGTGGGCGGATTTCCGCGTCGAAGGCGCGGAACTGGCCGACGTGGCGAAGGCCGTGGGGCAGGGCGTGTTCGCCGCCGGCCTCGCCGCGCTAGACGAGAAGCTGCGTGATAGGAGTGCGGGTGCTGC
Source organism: Achromobacter denitrificans NBRC 15125 (assembly GCF_001571365.1). GTDB lineage: Bacteria > Pseudomonadota > Gammaproteobacteria > Burkholderiales > Burkholderiaceae_B > Achromobacter > Achromobacter denitrificans. Next base: position 30,703 of record NZ_BCTQ01000028.1, read on the forward strand.
GTGACAGAAATACCGACGCCGAGTCGATCGGTAGGATGGGTGGAGCGCGAGAGTTCTTAAGCTAGAACGCTGCCGTCGAACGCGCGCAACCCATGCGGCCGTGGGCAGATTGTTTTTCGACCCACGCCGCCGTAAGCAGATTGTTTTTCGGCCGATGCAGGGCACTGTCTGCCCACGGCCGCATGGGTTACGCGCGTTCGGCAATTGCGTTTTTGGGCAGAGGATCTCGCGCTCCACCCATCCTACGCCTCGGCTTTGGCCGGAAGGCGCTTGCAGCCGGCCGGCAGCTTGGCGGCGCGCAGGTAGCCGTGGATGGCGCCGATGAGCGCCTGGGCGGCGGGGCTGAGCGGATATTCCTTGTGCCGGATGATGCACACCGTCCGCACGACGGTGGGCCGAGCCAGCAGCGCATAGGCCAGGCCCGGCTCCAGCACCCGCTGCGCGGCCAGCGCCGGCAGCAGCGCCACGCCGAGGCCGGCCTTCACCAGCGCCGCCTGCGACGTCGTGCTGGAGGCCTCGTAGAAGGGCGCGGCGGCCTCGACCGGCAGGTCGGCGCGGGCGCGCAGCAGCGCCATGATGCCGGTCTCGTCCACCACCCCCACCAGCTTGCGTTGCGCCAGGTCCGACCAGCGCATCGCGCCGTCGCGGCCCGGGCGCAGGTCCGGATCGTCCTCCCGGTACAGCACGCCGAACCGGTCTTCCAGCAGCGCATCGAACCGCAGGTCCGGCGCGTCCGCCCAGCGGCTGGTCAACCCGAAATCCACCTCGCGCGCCGAGACCTTGCGCTGGATGCGGCCGGAGTTGTCGTCGCTGAGGTACAGGCGCACGCCCGGATACTGGGCGGAGAAGGCCGCGGCCGCGGGCGCGATGATCTGCGTGATGGCCGACGGCGCGGCCGCCACGCCCACGCGCCCGCGCTCCATCGCGCCGAAGCGCACCACGTCTTCGATCACGCCGTCGAAATCCGCCAGCAGCCGCATCACGCGGGGCAGGAACGCTTCGCCGGCGGCGGTCAGCAGCACGCGCCGGCTGGTGCGCGCGAACAGCTGCGTGGCCAGCGCTTCCTCCAGCTGCCGGATCAGGCTGGTGACCGAGGACTGGGTCTGGAACAGGCGCTTGGCGGCATGCGTGAAGCTGGATTCCTGCGCCACCGCGACGAAGGCGTTCAGGTGCTTCAGGGTGACGTGCTTGGGCAGGCGATTCATTTCAAATCACGATAGATGGATCAATAAAAACAATTTTCCCAGATCGATCCGGCCGACGATACTACGCCCTTTCGGCATTCACCGGCTCCGGCGCGCAATCTTCCGGGGTCTCGATCAAAGCGGAAGCGGCATGCAGCGGCAAACTCTGGATCTCATCATCGAAGGCGGCTGGGTCATCGACGGCCTGGGCGGCCCCCGGCGCCGGGCCGACGTGGGCGTGGCGGGCGAGCGCATCGCCGCCATCGGCGACCTGGCGGACGTCGCGGCGGGGCGCCGGGTGGACGCCCGCGGCAAGATCGTGGCGCCGGGCTTCATCGACGTGCACGGCCACGACGACCTGATGTTCGTGGAGCGGCCCGGGCTGGAATGGAAGACCAGCCAGGGGATCACGTCCGTGGTGGTGGGCAATTGCGGCGTCAGCGGCGCGCCCGCGCCCTTGCCCGGCAATACCGCGGCGGCGCTGGCGCTGCTGGGCGAAACGCCCTTGTTCACCGACATGGAAGCCTATTTCGGCGAGTTGCGGGCGCAGCAGCCCATGATCAACGTGGCCGCGCTGGTGGGCCATGCGAACCTCAGGCTGGCCGCCATGCGCGACCCCGCCGCGCAGCCGACGCCGGCCGAGCAGGACGCCATGGAGCGCATGCTGGACGACGCCCTGGCCGCCGGCGCGGTGGGTTTCAGCACCGGCCTGGCTTATCAGCCGGGCGGCGCCGCCCAGCCGCCGGAGCTGGAAGGCCTGGCGCGGGTGGCGGCGGCGCGCGGCGCCATGCACACCAGCCATATCCGCAACGAAGGCGACGACGTCGAAGCCGCGGTCGACGAGGTGCTGTCGGTCGGCCGCAATACGGGCTGCGCCACCGTGCTGTCGCACCACAAATGCATGCTGCCGCGCAACTGGGGCAAGAGCCGGGCCACGCTGGCCAACATCGACCGCGCGCGCGGCGAGGGCGTGGACGTGGCGCTGGACATCTATCCCTATCCGGGCAGCTCCACCATTCTCATCCCCGAGCGCGCCGAGATCATCGACGACATTCGCATCACCTGGTCCACCCCGCACCCCGAGTGCGGCGGCGAATACCTGAGCGACATCGCCGCCCGCTGGGGCTGCGACAAGACCACGGCGGCGCGCCGCCTGTGCCCCGCGGGCGCCATCTACTTCGCCATGGACGAGGGCGAGGTCCAGCGGATTTTCCGGCACGAGCGCTGCATGGTCGGCTCCGACGGGCTGCCCAACGACGCGCATCCGCATCCGCGCCTGTGGGGCAGCTTCACCCGGGTGCTGGGCCGCTATGTGCGCGAAGCCCGGCTGCTGACGCTGGAGGAGGCGGTCGCCAAGATGACCGCGCTGCCGGCGAGCGTGTTCGGCCTGGCCGGACGCGGGCAGCTGGTCGAAGGGGCCTGGGCGGACATCGTGGTGTTCGACGCCGATACCGTCGAGGACCGCGCCACCTGGGAAGCGCCCACGCTGGCCTCCGCCGGGGTGGAGCACGTGCTGGTCAACGGCTGCCAGGTGCATCCGGCCGCGCCCGGCGCGGCGCGCCCCGGCAGGATCCTGCGGCGCGAGGCGATGGCGCCGGCCGAGCCCGGCCCGGCCCGATAACGACATCAACCATCCGTAGAGGAGACAAGCATCATCATGCGCAAAACCTGCATCGCACTGGCGCTGGCCGCCATGTTGCCCGCCGCCCACGCGGCTTTTCCCGATCGTCCCATCACCCTGATCGTGCCGTTCCCCGCGGGCGGCCCGACGGACATCGTCGGCCGGCTGGCCGCGGCCAAGGCCGGCGAGATCCTCGGCCAGCAGATCGTGGTCGAGAACCGCACGGGCGCTTCCGGCACCATAGGCATGACGGCCACCGCCCGCGCCAAGCCCGACGGCTATACCGTCGGCTTGGCCACGGTGAGCACGCACGGCACCGCCCCGCATCTCTTTCCCAACCTGGCCTACGATCCGGTCAAGGACTTCACGCCCATCAGCAACCTGGTCACCAGCCCCAACATCCTGAGCGTGTACCCCCAGTTCCCCGCCAAGACGCTGGCCGACTTCGTGGCGCACGTGCGCGCCAATCCGAACAAGGACGGCTATGCCAACGCGGGCGCGGGCGGCGTGAACGACCTGGGCATGATCTGGTTCCTGCAGCTGATCGGCGGCAAGATGAACAGCATTTCGTACCGCGGCTCGGCGCCCGCGCTGACCGATACGGTGGGCGGCGTGGTGCCGGTGATCTTCGACAACTTCCCGTCCTCGCTGCCGTACCTGAAGAGCAATCACCTGCGCGCGCTGGCCATCACGGGCACCCAGCGCAATCCGCGCCTGCCGGACGTGCCGACCTTCGCCGAGCAAGGCTACAAGGACTACGACGTGACCGCCTGGTACGGCGTGGTGGGCCCGGCGGACCTGCCGGCCGACGTGCGCGACAAGCTGGCCCAGGCCTTCGCCCAGGCCGTGCGCGATCCGGCGACCGCGGCCAAGATGGAAGAGACCGGCGCGTTCCCGCTGGGCAACACGCCGGCCGAATTCGGCCAGCAGATCCGCACGGAAAGCGAACGCTGGAAGTCGGTGATCGAGAAGGCGCAGGTCAAGCTGCAGTAAGGCGGCGGGCGGCTGCGCCCGTTCAGTACACGTCGCGCCGGTAGCGGCCATCGCGTTGCATGGCCTGCAGGCGCGCGTCGCCCAGGATGTCCTGCAGGGCGGCGTCCACGCCGCCCGCCATGCCTTGCAGGCTGCCGCAGACGTAGATCGCGGCGCCGGCGTCGGCCCAGGCGCGCACGGCCTCGGCCTGTTCGCGCAACAGATGCTGCACGTAGCGGCGTTCCGCCTGGTCGCGCGAGAACACCGCATCCACGCGTTCCAGCGTGCCGTCGGCTCGCCAGCCGGCGATTTCTTCTTCGCAGAACCAATCGCGAGCCGCGCTGCGCTCGCCGAACACCAGCCAGTTGCGCCGGTGGCCGGCGGCCCGGCGCGCCTTGATCAGCGCGCGCAGGCCGGCCAGGCCGGTGCCGTTGCCCACCAGCAGCAACGGGCGGCCGTCGGCGGGCGCATGGAAATTGCGGTTGACGCGCACGCGCAGGTCGATCGCGTCGCCGGGTTGGGCGATGTGGGTCAGCCAGCCGCTGCCCAATCCCAGCGAGCCGTCCGCGGCGCGCATCTGGCGCACGAGCAGCTGGAGGGCGCCGTCTTCGGGCAGCGAGGCGATGGAGTATTCGCGGTGAGCCTGCAGCGGGCCCCCGGCTTCGCGCCGCGGGCCGATTTCGGCGATGTCGCCGGCCTCCCACGCGGCCTCGGCATCCGAAGGCGGAGTCAGGGTCAGCAGGTAGCAGGGGCCGCCCTCGCTGTGGGGATTGAGGTGCTCGCGGGCGGCCAGCCGCCAGGACTGGTAGGCGGGCGCCTGCCAGTCGGGCAGGTCGCTGCGCCCGGCCAGCAGCCCCAGGTGGTGCTGCCAGTGCCGCAGCGCGGCCGGGTCGCCGTTGTCGACTTCCACCAGGTCGAAGAGCGGCGTCGCGCCCTGCGCGTGCAGCCATTCGTCGAGGCGGTGGCCGAAGCCGCAGAAGTGCGCGTATTCGCTGTCGCCCAGCGCCAGCACGGCGTATTGCGCCCCGGCCAGAGCGGGCGCGGCCGGCCCGGCGGGCTGCATCTGGTCGGCGAAGGCCGCGCCCGCATCGGGCGGGTCGCCCTCGCCGTAGGTGCTGGCCACGAACAGCATGCGGCGATAGCCGGCCAGGCGCGCCAGGTCCAGCTGGTCGAGCGAGGCGACGCGCACCGTCAGCCCGCCCGCGCGCAGGGACTCGGCGGTCTGCGCGGCCAGCGATTCGGCATAGCCCGTCTGCGTCGCGTAGGCGACCAGCAAAGAGTCGTCGGGCGCGGGGGCGTTCAGGGCTTGCAGCGCCAGCGCCTGCTGCGCTTCCAGGCGTCGGGCGCGGCGTCGCGCCCACCCGCAAAGGAGCAGCCATAGCCCCACCACGCATGCCGCCGCGATCAACCGGGTTGGAGTCATGGATTCAGCGGGCGAGGGCCAGGGCCTGGAATGCGGGCGTGGCGGCGACGCGGTAGGCTTCGCGCTCGCGCAGGATGAAGAGCGCGGCCAGGTCGTGGCGGCGGGCATGGGCCAGGCCGTCTTCCACGCCCAGCACGGTCAGGGCCGTCGCCAGCGCGTCGGCCTGCATGCAGCCCGGATGCAGCACGGTGACCGAGGCGAGATCGTTGCGCACGGGGTGGCCGGTGCGCGGATCGATGGTGTGGGCGTAGCGGCCGTCGCCGCTGCCGGCGTGGCGCCGGTAGTCGCCCGAGGTGGCGATGCTGCACTCGTCCAGCGGCAGCGCCAGGGCATGGCCGCCGCTGGCATCGGGCACTTCGACGGCCACGCGCCAGGGCTGGCCGTCCGGCCGCTTGCCGCGCGCGCGCAATTCGCCGCCCACTTCCACCAGGTATTGCGTGATGCCCAGGGCATCGAGCGCCAGGGCGGCGCGGTCCACGCCGTAGCCCTTGGCGATGGAGGACAGGTCCAGATAGGTGCCGCCTTCCTGCCACGCGGCTTGCGCGTCCAGGTCGAGACGCACGCGGCGCCAGCCGCAACGGCTGCGCGCCGTCTCGATGGCGGCGGCCGAGGGTGGTTCGAAGGCGCGCTGATGAGGGCCGAAGCCCCAGGCGTTCACCAGCGGCCCGACCGTGGGGTCGTAGGCGCCGCCGGTTTCCTCGGCCAGCGCCAGGGCATGGCTCAGCACGTGGAAGAACGCGGCGGGCAGGGCCTGCCAGCCGGGGGCGGCCCGGTTGTAGCGCGTGATGTCCGAATCCGCCTCCCAGGTGCTCATCTGGGCCACCACCTCGTCCAGCGCGGCCTGGATGGCCTGGCGCGCGGCCGCTTCCGCGCGCCCGGGCGGCAGCGCCATGCGCGCCGACCAGGTGGTGCCCATGGTGGCGCCGGCCAGCGCCGCCGGCCGCGCCGGCATCGCGCCATAGGCCACGCGCGGCGCGGGCGCCGCGGCGCCGCGCGGGGCGTAGGAAGGGGGATTCGCCATGCGGCCGAAGCAGGCTTAGGGTTGCAGCACTTCGACCGTGCCGGCGTACGACAGGCGGCGCTTCTTGGCCTGCGGCACGCTGACCTTGGCGTCTTCCATGCCGGCTTCGATCCAGTACAGGCCGGGCTGCGGCCACTTCACCGAGAACTTGCCGTCCTTGTCGGTCTTGAGCTGGATCTCGCCGACCTTGTCGCGATAGCGGCTGCCGCCGGGCACCACGTTGACGTCCAGTCCGGCCGCGGGCTTGCCGTCCAGCAGCATCTGGAAGGTGGCGGGCTCGTCGGTGAACAGGTCGTTCGGGTGCGTCACGGGAGCCAATTCGAGGCCCCGGCCGACCGGCTTGAGCGCCGACGGCTTGCCCGCGGTCACGAAGGTTTCGACGCGGCCCAGGCTCTGCGAGATTTCCAGTTCGTCGGCCTTGGCGGGCACGGCCTGCGCCAGGCCTTCGGCCTTGCCGAAGTAGCGCTTGTTCTTGCCGTCTTCCTTCCAGCGCGCGAACACGCCGTCGTTGACCACGGCCACGCGATACGTGCCGCCCTGCTTGAGTTGCAGGTCGAAGGTGCTGCGCAGCTTGCCGCGGTTGAGGTTCTCGGCTTCGGCGGCGGTGCCGTCCGGCGCCGTCACGGCCAGGCCGTCCAGGCGCAGCGGCGCGTGGTTGAAGTAGAACTTGTCGTTGCCGACGGCGGCATCCACGGTGACCCAGCTGTCGGTGCCCGACAGCACCGTCGAGGACGGCACGATCCAGACATCATGCGCGTGGGCGGCAAAGGGCAGGCTCAGCGCCAGGGCGGCGGCCAGTTTGGCGGCGGATTTCATCGTTGCTCTCCGGGATCTCAGGGTTTCAGGTCGAGCGCGATGGCGCCCAGTTCGTGTTCGCCGCGGGCCGTCAACTGCTCAGCCTTCTGCGGCGGCCATTGGAAGGGAATGCGCACCAGCTCGCGGCCGCCGACTTCGCGCGCCGCCTCCACCACCACGGCGTACTGGCCGGGCTTGAGCTGCGACAGGGGTTTGCTGGCGGCGTCGAAACTCAGCGCGTGCTTGCCCACCGGCTTGGTGGCGCCGCTGACGCCGTCCACCGGGAATTGCTGGTTGCGGCCGCTGCGGCGCCACCATTGCCGCATGTCCTTGAGCCACTCGGTGCCTTCGTTGTTCTTCTTGGCCACGTCGTACCAGACCGCGAGGTCGGTGGCGACGCTCTGGTCGGGGTTCTCGATCCAGATCGCCACGTAGGGCCGGTGGTACTCCGCGACGTCGAGGCGCGGCACCTCGATGGACAGGCCGACGTCGGCCGCGTGGGCCGTTCGGGCGATCAGGCCGGCCAGCAGGGCCGACAACAACAGCTTGCGCATGGAGGTCTCCAGGGCGGATCGATGGAATCAGTGGATGAATAGCAGGGCCAGCACGACCGGGATCACGACGCCGAGCCCGACCATCGGCCAGGTCGCGCTGCGGTTGCCGGCGTGCATTTTCAGCAGCACCAGCCCGGTCAGCGAAAAGACCAGACAGGCGACGGCGAAGATATCGAGGAACCAGCTCCAGGCCAGGCCGGTATTGCGGCCCTTGTGCAGATCGTTCAGGTACGAGATCCAGCCGCGGTCGGTGCGCTCGTATTCGACGTCGCCGCTGCCCAGGTCGATGGACAGCCAGGCGTCGCCGCCGGCGCGCGGCAGCGACACGTAGATCTCGTCGGCGGACCATTCCGCGGGCCGGCCGGCGGTGGCGGCATCCAGGGTGTCGTCCAGCCATTGCGCCACGGGGGCGGGCAGCGGCGCCTTTTTCTGCGCCGGCGGCGGGGCCAGTTGCGCCAGCACGGCGGCGGGCAGGCGCGCCTCGCGGCTGGTCACCACGGCCTTGGCCTCGATGTGCGAGGCGTTGTTCAAGGTCAGGCCCGTGACCGCGAACAGCAACATTCCCAGCAGGCACAGCGCCGAGCTGATCCAGTGCCATTGATGCAGCGTCTTGAGCCAGTAGGCCCGGCGGCGAGGGGTGGGTTGACTGTCCATGGGGTATCGGTTGAAAGCCCGCGGATTCTAACATTTAATGAGAATGACTCTTATAAATGCCGCGATTGAGCCCCGAAGGAAATTTCAATCGATTTCGGACGCCCTCCGGGCCGGAGCCGGCGCGCCGCGTAGCGTCCGGGGGCTGGCGGCGATAAGATAGGCCACCCGTTACAAACACCGGAGGTCGTCATGCTCGAACGGCAAGTCGCGGATCAGATCGGTCGTCATTGGGGGTGGGTGGCATTGCGCGGCGTCGTCGCCATCCTGTTTGGCCTCATGGCCATGTTCATGCCAGCCATCACGCTTTCCGCGCTGGTGCTGGTGTGGGGCGCTTTCGCGCTGGTGGACGGCGTGCTGGCCCTGATGGCCGGCGTGCGCATCCGCGACAACGGCAAGCCCTTGTGGGCGCTCATCGTGGTGGGCCTGCTCGGCATCGCGGCCGGCATCGTCACGTTTCTCTGGCCCGGCCTGACGGCGCTGGTCCTGCTCTACATCATCGCGATCTGGGCGCTGGTGGCGGGCGTGTTCCAGATCATCGCCGCGGTCCGCTTCCGCAAAGAGATCCGCAACGAATGGCTGCTCGGGCTGTCGGGCGTGGTATCGGTGCTGTTCGGCGGCATGCTGATCATGCAGCCGGGGGCGGGCGCGCTGGCGCTGGTGTGGGTGATCGGCATCTATGCCGTGTTTTTCGGCATACTCCTGCTGGTCTTTTCCTTCCGCCTCCGACAGCACAAGGCGCCCTGATCCCCGATGTCCGCATACCAGACCCTGATTCCCCTCAACTTCCTGGCAGTGGGCGTGGGCGCCATGTTCGGCGCCTGGGCGCGCTGGCTGGTCGGCCTGTGGCTGAACGTCGAATCCTGGCCGTGGGGAACCTTCGCGGTCAATCTCGCGGGGGGCTACCTGGTGGGGCTGGTGCTGGCCCTGGTGGCCGGGCACCCCGAATGGCCGGCCTGGGTGCGGCTCGGGGCGATCACGGGCTTCATGGGCGGCTTGACCACGTTCTCGACGTTCTCGGCGGAAACGGTGGCCATGCTGGAGCGCGGCGCCTACGGCACCGCGCTGGGCTATGCGGGCTTCAGCCTGGCGGGCTCGCTGCTGCTGACGGCGGCCGGGCTGGCCACGGCCAGCCTGCTGCGCTAGCGGCGGGGCTTCAGTCCGCTCGCGGGGCCAGCACCCGGGCGGCCTGCAGGCCGCTGCGCACGGCGCCTTCCAGCACGCCGGGGTAGCCGGTGTCGGTCCAGTCGCCGGCAAGCGCCAGCGTGGGCCAGGGGGTGGAATTCAACGGACGGGTCAGGCCCGGCACCGCGGCGAAGGTCGCGCGTTTTTCGATGAACAATTCCGCCGCGGCCACTTCCGGCATGGCGGGCAGGCGCGCCGGATGGCGGGCGGCCTGTTCGGCCACCTGGTCGATCAGCGCTTCGATGACCTGCTGGCGGTTGCGGTCCGCCAGGCCGGTGGCGACGCTGGCCACCACGGCCAGTTCGCCCGCCTTCGCATTGCCGGCCAGTTGCGCCCGGTCGAACAGCCATTGGCCGACGTGGCCGCGGGCGGCCTCCTCGCGCAGCATCATCATGGGTTCGGGCAGGCGCCAGGGTTCCGCCAGCCGCAGGTTCAGGGTGGCGATGGGCAGATAGTCGAAGGCCTTGAGCGCTTCCAGCAGTCCGATGGCGCCGGCTTCGCGCAGCGGGGCGTCGAGCAGCCGGGCCGCGAACGCGGGAGGCACGGCCAGCACGGCGGCGTCGAAGCGTTCCTGGTTGATGTCGATACCCTCGGCGGACGGCCGGATCTGCCGCACCGTGCTGCCGTAGCGCATGGTCACCTGGCGGGCGGCGGCATCCGGCCACAGCGCCGACAGGTCGGTGCAGGGCAGCAGCATGTCGCTGTCCTCGCGGCTGCCGGCCAGGCTGTCGCGCAACACGCGCGCGAACAGGGCGGCGCTGGCTGTGGCCAGCGGCGTGTTCAGCGCCGCGAGGCAGAGCGGTTCCCAGAGCTGGCGGATCAGCGTGTCGGACTGCCCCTGGTAGTGCAGCAGGTGCAGCACGGTCCAGTCGCGCGGCGGCGTCCAGGACATGGCCTTCAGCTCGCGCATCAGGCGCAGCATGGCCAGGCGGTCGGACCAGGACAGGCCGCGCGCGCGCAGGATGGCGGCGGCCATGTGCAGCGGCGCCGGCAGGCGCGGGGCCGACAGGTGGAAGCGGCCGTCCAGGCTGGCCAGCCGCAGCGGGCGGCGCATCAGCAGGGCGTCCGGGTTGCGGCCCACCCGGCGCATCAGCGCCAGCGTGTGCTTGTAGGCGCCAGACAGCAGGTGCTGGCCGTTGTCCAGCGGCGCCTCGAAATCGGTGTGGAAGACGCGGCGGGCGCGTCCGCCGGGCGTATGGCCGGCCTCGAATACCGTGACCTTGGCGCCGGCTTCGCGCAAGGCGACGCTGGCCGCCAGGCCGGCCCACCCCGCGCCGATGACCGCGGCCTTCACCGTGCCAACCGGCGGACGAGTCCGCGTCCGCCGCCCACCCAGGTTTTCCAGGCCAGCCACAGCTTGCGCAGCGGCGTGAGCGAGATGCGCTGGTGCAGCACCTGCCAGTTGTCGCGCTCGATCTCGTCGAGCAGCGCGTGATAGATCGCGGCCATCATCAGGCCGGGCCGCTGCGAGCGGCGGTCGGTCTCGGGCAGGTTGGCCATCGCCTCGCGGTACAGGCCGCGGGCGCGGTCGGCCTGGAACTTCATCAGCGCGCTGAAGCGTTCCGAGTATTCGCCGTTCAGGATGTCGGAGGCCTTGACCTCGAACTGCTGCATGTCGTTGACCGGCAGATAGATGCGGCCGCGGCGGGCGTCGTCGCCCACGTCCCGGATGATGTTGGTCATCTGGAACGCCAGGCCCAGCTTTTCCGCGTAGACCAGGGTCTTGGGGTCGGAGTAGCCGAAGATGCCGGCCGACAGCTCGCCCACCACGCCGGCGGCATGCCAGCAATACTTGCGCAGGCCGGGCCAATCCAGGTAGCGGGTCTGGTCCAGGTCCATTTCCATGCCGTCGACCACGGCCAGCAGGCGCTCGCGCGTGATCGAACAGCTGTCGAGATGGGGTTGCAGCGCGCGCGTCACGGGATGCTCCGGCTTGCCGGCGTACATCTGGTCGATCTGGGTGCGCCACCAGGCCAGCTTGACGCGGGCCAGGGACGGGTCGGTGCATTCGTCTACCACGTCGTCGACTTCGCGGCAGAAGGCGTACAGGGCCGTGATGGCGCGCCGACGCTCGGGCGGCAGGAACAGGAATGCGTAGTAGAAGCTGGAACCGCTTTTGGCGGCCTTTTCCTGGCAATATTCGTCAGGGGTCATATCAGGTAATTGCGCGCCACAACATGATGGCCCAGTCTTTGGCGCCCAATTCGGGGCGATTCATGAATACATCGTAGCCGCTCGCCTCGATACGCTCCAGCACGCGCAGCCCGCCTTGCACCACCAGGCGCAGCTCCAGGCCCATGCGGCCCGGCAGGCGGCGCGCCAGCGGAGCGCCGAAGTGTAGCAGCGCGCGGGCGCGTTCCACTTCGAAAGCCATCAGGTCGCGCCACGCGGGGGTCAGCCGGCAGGCGGCCAGGTCCTCGTCGGTCACGCCATGGCGGCGCAGGTCTTCCTGGGGCAGGTAGACGCGCTGCTTGCGCCAGTCCACCCGCACGTCCTGCCAGAAGTTCACCAGTTGCAGGCCGGTGCAGATCGCGTCGGCCTCGCTCACGTTTTGCGGATTGGTGGCCTCGAACAGGTGCAGCATCAGCCGCCCGACCGGATTGGCGGAGCGGGTGCAGTAATCGGCCAGGGCGTCGTAGGTTTCGTAGCGCTTGACGGCGATGTCCTGCTCGAAGGCGGACAGCAGGTCGTAGAAGGGGGTGATCGGCAGCTGGTGGCGCGCAATGGTGGCGGCCAGCGGCTTGAAGATGCCGGCCAGCTCGGGCGAGCCGGGTTGCGGCGTCGTGCCGGGCTCGGCGCCGATGCGGTGCAGTTCGGCGCGAAACGCGCCCAGCTGGCTCAGCCGTTCCTCGTCCGCGGCGCTGCCCTCGTCGGCGATGTCGTCCGCGGCGCGGGCGAACCGGTAGATATCGGTCACGGCGCCGCGCAGCCGGCGCGGCAGCAGCAGCGAGGCGACGGGGAAGTTCTCGTAGTGATCGATGGACATAAGGCGGGTATTCGATGGCGGCCCGGGGGCCCTGACCGCCTCATTTTAAGGTGAACGGGCTTGCGCTGTTTTCCCCGGACGGCGCAATGCCGCGGGGGCAAGGATCAGTTAGACTTAAGCGCCACAGGATTGCACACCATGCCGCGCCCGATATCCGCCTCCGTCTCCGTTTCCGCCCTTGCGCACAATCTTGCCGCCGTGCGCCGCCACCTCGACCAGACCGCGGCCGCCGCGTCCGGGTTGCCGCCCTCGATCTGGGCGGTCATCAAGGCCAACGCCTACGGGCACGGCATCGAGCAGGCGGTGGCCGGCTTCTCGAAGGCCCAGGGCCTGGCGATGCTGGACCTGGACGAAGCCGTGCGCTGCCGCGAGGCCGGCTGGGGCGGGCCCATCCTGCTGCTGGAAGGGTTTTTCAACCCGTCCGACCTCGACATCGTCGACCGCTACCACCTCAGCACCACGGTGCACAACCGCGAGCAGCTCGACATGCTGGCGCGCGCTCGCCTGTCGCGCCGCGTGGACATCATGCTCAAGCTAAACAGCGGCATGAACCGCCTGGGCTTCAGCCCGGCGGCCTATGCCGCGGCGCACGAGCGCGCCATGCTGCTGCAACAGCAGGGCACCGTGGGCTCCGTGGGCAAGATGACCCATTTCGCCTGCGCCGACGGCCCCCAGGGGGTGAACGAGCAACTGGGCGTCTTCAATTCGGTGACGCATAAGCTGCCGGGCGCGATCAGCGTCTGCAACTCGGCCGCCACCCTGCGCTTCGCCGAAATCGCCGTCGCGTCGGAAGCGCAGGCGCACTGGGTGCGGCCGGGCATCTGCCTCTACGGCGCCTCCCCGTTCGCGGACGCCGAGGCCGCTTCCTTCGGCCTCAAGCCGGCGATGTCGCTGCGGTCTGAAATCATCGCCGTGCAGGAACTCAAGGCGGGCGATTCGGTGGGCTACGGCGCCATTTTCCGCGCCGAGCGTTCCATGCGCATCGGCATCGTGGCCTGCGGCTACGCCGACGGCTACCCGCGCCACGCCGCGACCGGCACGCCGGTGGTGGTGGCCGGCATCCGTACCCAGTTGGTGGGCCGCGTGTCCATGGACATGCTGATCGTCGACCTGGGGCCCATTCCGGCCGCCGGCGTGGGCACGCCCGTCTCGCTCTGGGGCGAGGACGGCCCGTCCGTGGACGAGGTGGCCGAGGCCGCCGGCACCATCGGCTACGAGCTTTTGTGCGCCCTGGCGCCGCGCGTTCCGGTCGCGCGAGACGTCTGACGCGGCAGTCCGGCGGGCAAGAATTGCTACGCAATTTACAAGACAGGTGGCGCCGGATGGTGTCTACTTGGAAGACCGGGCGCTCTAGCGCCCGTTTTTGACCAAGAAAACAATCTGCGAGGTTTCGATCCATGAAGGACAAATGCGTGCTCATTACGGGCGCCACCAAAGGCATAGGCTGGGCCCTTACTCAGCGGCTGTCCGACATGGGCTGTCACGTGGTCGGCATCGCGCGCAACACCACGGACGTGGATTTCCCCGGCTATCTCTACGCCTGTGACCTGGCCGACGCCGGCCGCACCGAGGAAGTGCTGCGTGAAATCCGCGAGAAATTCCCGGTCGACGCCGTGGTCAACAACGTCGGCATCGTGTCGCCGCAGCCCCTGGGCGAAATCGACCTGGCCACGCTCTACAACGTGCTCGACCTGAATGTGCGCGTGGCCGTGCAGGTGACGCAGGCTTTCATCGAATCCATGAAGGTGCGCCGCGCAGGCCGCATCGTCAACGTGGTCAGCCGCGCCATCTACGGCGGCCAGGATCGCACCGCCTATTCGGCCGCCAAGAGCGCGCTGGTGGGCTGCACCCGCAGCTGGGCGCTGGAACTCGCCGAGTACGGCGTCACCGCCAACGCGGTCGCGCCCGGCCCGATCGAAACGGAAATGTTCCGCGCCACGCGTCCGGCCGGCAGCGAGGGCGAAAAGCGTGCCCTGGCATCCGTGCCCATGAAGCGCCTGGGCACCCCCGCCGAGGTGGCGGCCGCCATCGCCTTCCTGCTGTCGGACGACGCGGGCTTCATCACCGGCCAGGTATTGGGCGTGGACGGCGGCGGCAGCCTGGCCGGCCGTTCCTGACCCGCGGCGTCAGCCGCGCACCGCGCTGCGGAAGGCCGCTGAAAGGGCCGCGAGCGCATCGCGCGCCCGGCCGTCCCGGACCCGGGTGTGAAGCACGACCGGCAATGGCGGTATGGCGGGCAACCCCAGCCTGGGCCCCGCGTCCACCGCGCCGAACGGCAGCATGCGCGGCGACAGCGCCGCGACGCCGAGCCCCGCCATCACGGCGGCGGTGACCGCCATCACGCCGCCGCCGACGAAGACTTCGGTCCACGGTATGCCGGCCGTATCGAGCAGCTCGCCGGCCAGCGCGCGCACGCCGCAAGGCTGCGCCATCGTGGCCAGCGGCAGCGGCTCTCCCGCCCGATGCTGCCAGCCGGGCGCCGCGAACCAGCCGAATTTCTCCTGCGTGATGACCTTCCCGTCGCTGCGGCCGGCATGCAGGCGGACGAGCACCGTGTCGAGTTCGCGCCGGTCGAAGCGCTGCAGCAGATCGTCCGACGAGGCGATCCGTATTTCGATCAACAGCTGCGGGTCCTGCGCGTTCATGCGCGCGATCAGCGCCGGGAGCTCGGGCCCTGCCACGTGGTCGCTGATGCCGATGGCGAGGCGCTGCCTGGCTTCGGCCACTGCGGACAAGGCGCGGTCGTGCGCGGCCAGGAGTTCGCGCGCGTGCATGAGGAAGCCGGCGCCTCGCGCCGAGAGCTCCACATAGCGGGGAGTCCGCTCGACCAGGCGGAAACCGAGCCGGTCTTCGAGCCGCTTCAGCTTCAGGCTGACCGCGGCCTGGGTGGTTCCCATGGCTTCGGCGGCCTGCGTGAAGCTGCCGAGTTCGGCTATCCGGACGAAGGCCTTGACGGCGTCGAGGTCGAGTGCGCGCTCAGTCATTTCAAATCTTTATGGCTGATATATGTATGGATAGCGTATCAGAATAGATAACATGAAGCGGCACTCTATGGAGAACCACGATGCCGCTAGTTCATATCTCGTTGCGCGCCGGAAAGCCGGAAGCCTATCGCCAGGCAATTTTCGACGGCGTCTACCAGGCGTTGCGCGACACATTCAACGTGCCCGACGACGACCAGTTCATGGTCATGACCGAGCATGACGCCGCCAATTTCCGCTACGGCGCGACCTACCTGGATGTCGCTCGAAGCGACGACGTCGTGTTCATCCAGATCACGGCAAGCAACACCCGCGGCATGGAGCAGAAGAAGGCGCTGTTCCGGCGGATCGCGCAGCGGCTGGGCGCCCGCCCGGGCATGCGGGAGGAGGACGTGTTCGTGAGCCTGGTGGAGGTGGCGAAGGAGAACTGGTCGCTCGGCCGCGGCCTCGCGCAATACGCATGAGGCCGCGGCGCGGCCCATTGCGGGCCGCGTCGCCTGCGGAATCAGTAGGGGCCTTTGGAGGCCGCGGGGGCGGCGACGTCCTTGAACTGGCCCGCCAGCTGTTCCGCCGCGCGCGCCAGCAGCAGGGCGTCCACGCCCACGGCCACGAAGGTGGCGCCCAACGACAGGTAGTGCCTGGCCCGGTCGACGCTGCTGTGCAGGATGCCGGCCGCCTTGCCCGAGCGCACGATGCGCGTGATGGCATCGTCGATCGCCTCGACCACGGCTGGATGGTCCGGCTGGCCCAGGTAGCCCATGTTGGCCGACAGGTCGGCCGGCCCGATGAACGCGCCGTCCACGCCTTCCACGGCCAGGATGTCTTCCAGCGCCTCGACGCCGAGCGGCGTCTCGATCTGCACCAGCACGCACATCTGATCGTTGGCGCGCCGCAGGTAGTCGGGAATGCGGTTCCAGCGCGAGGAGCGGGCCAGCGCGCTGCCCACGCCGCGGATGCCTTGCGGCGGATAGCGCACCGCGGCGACGGCGGCCGCGGCCTCGGCGGCGGATTGCACCATGGGCACCAGTATCGTCTGCGCGCCCGCGTCCAGGATCTGCTTGATCTGCACGGCGTCGTTCCAGGCCGGGCGCACAACCGGGGCCACGGGATAGGCGGCCACCGATTGCAGCTGCGCCAGCGTGGTCTGCAGGGTATTGGGCGCGTGCTCGCCGTCGATCAGCAGCCAGTCGAAGCCGGCGCCCGCGACGATCTCGCTGGAATAGGCGTTGCACAGGCCGGCCCACAGGCCGATCTGGGGTTTGCGGTCTTGCAGCGCGCGCTTGAAGGTGTTGCTCAGGATGTCCATGGACGACGGATTGCTCAAATGAAGTGGCAGTTGACGGAACCCAGCGCGCCGTAGTCGACGTTGAAGGTATCGCCGGGGCGGGCCGCCACCGGCCGGGTGAAGGAACCCGACAGGATGATCTCGCCCGCCTCCAGCGCCATGTCGTGGGCGGCCAGCTTGTTTGCCAGCCATACTACGCCATTCGCGGGATGGTTCAAGACGCCGGCGGCCACGCCGGTTTCCTCGATGACGGCATTGCGCGACAGGATCGCGCCGATCCAGCGCAGGTCCAGCTCGCCGATCTTCACGGGGCGTCCGCCCATGACCACGCCCGCGTTGGCCGCGTTGTCGGCGATGGTGTCGAACACCTTGCGGGGGCGCTTGCTGTCGGGGTCGATGCCGTGCGAGCGCGCATCGATGATCTCCAGCGCGGGGATCACGTAGTCGACCGCGTCGTACACCTTGAACAGCGTGACGTCCGGGCCTTGCAGGCGCTTGCCCAGCACGAAGGCCAGCTCGACTTCCAGGCGCGGCAGGATGAAGCGGTCGGCGGGGATGTCGGCGCCGTCGTCGAAGAACATATCGTCCAGCAGCATGCCGAAGTCGGGCTCCTGGATCTGCGAGGCCTGCTGCATGGCGCGCGAGGTCAGCCCGATCTTGTGGCCGCGCTTGACGCGTCCTTCGCCGAGCTTGATCTCCATCCAGGCGCGCTGGATGGCATAGGCGTCGGCGATATCGATGTCGGGGTAGTCCAGCGAGATCTGGCGGATCTGCGTGCGCGCGCGTTCGGCATCGTGCAGGCGCGCGGCCAGCGCGCGCACGGTAGAAGTGTCTAGCATGGGGATTCCTGTGGAGAGGGATTCAAGTCGGGTAGGGGGCCAGCGTATTGACCAGCCGGCCGATGCCTTCGATTTCGGTCACGACCTCGTCGCCGGGCAGCACGTTGACGATGCCGTCGGGCGTGCCCGTCAGGATCAGGTCGCCGGGCGACAGCGTCATGAAACTGCTGAAGTACTCGATCAGCGCGGGCACGTCGAACACCATGTCGCGGGTATTGCCGCGCTGCGTCTCGACGCCGTTGACGGTGGTGCGCAGGTTCAGGTTCATGGGATCGGGCACGTCGTCGCGGTCCACCAGCCAGGGGCCGAGCGGCGTGCAGGTGTCGCGGCTCTTCACGCGCAGGTTGGGGCGATACCAGTTTTCGAGGTAGTCGCGCAGCGCGTAGTCGTTGGCCACCGTGTAGCCGGCCACGTGGTCGTAGGCCCGGGCGCGGCTCACCTTGCTCGCGGTCTTGCCTATCACCACCGCCAGCTCGCACTCGTAGTGCATGAATTCCACGTCGGCGGGGCGCAGCGTCTGCCCGCGGTGGCCGATGAAGGTGTTGGCGGCCTTGAGGAAGCCCAGCGGCTCCTCCGGCGCCTTGAACGCCAGTTCCTTGGCGTGGTCGGCATAGTTGATGGCCAGGGTGAACGTCGTGCGCGGCTCGATGGGCGGCAGCCACGTCACCGCCTCCTCGGGCAGTTCGCGGCCGTCGGCCAGGCGGAGGCGGCCGGGGCCGGCTTCGGTCGCGGCGTGGATGACGCCGTCCAGGGCAATGCGGGCATGTTTCATGGCGGGATTCCTTGGATCACAGGCCGGCCTGGGCGGCCACCAGCGGATTGCTCAGCGTGCCCACCTGCGCGATGCGGATGTCGTAGCGCTGGCCGGCGCGCGCGCGCGGCGCGCCCGGCGGCACGCCGACGAGCAGCAGGTCGCCCGGCTCCAGGCTCATGAACTGCGTGACGTCGGCGATCAGTTGAGCCACCGGCCGGATCAGGCCGGCGGTGCTGGCGCGCTGGGCCACCGCGCCGTCGATGCGGACTTCGATGTCCAGCGCGTCGGGGTCGGCGATCGACGCGGCGGGCGCGAGCGCGCTGCCGATGGGGCAGAAGCCGTCGCGGCTTTTCTGCTTGAGCGCGGGGCGGAAGTAGCTGGCGTGCGGCGCCGAGAGATCGGCCACCACCCGGTAGCCCGCCACGTAGTCCAGGGCGTCGGCGGCGTCGACGCGGGTGGCGCGGCGGGCGAACTCCACGGCCAGGCAGGCGCCCACCTCGACTTCCGCCACGTCGGGCGGCAGGGCGATGGGCGCGCCGTCGCGCGCATAGGTGTTGGCGGGCTTGATGTAGAGCACGGGCGCCTTGGGCGCGCTCTTGTAGGGCGCGGCCTCGATGGCGTCGCCCAGCGCGGCCAGCGCCTCGGGCGTGTTCAGCGCCACGCCCACCACGGTGCGCGGGGAGGGCGCCGCGGCCGCGCGCGCGGCGAGATGCTCGCGGTAATTGTTGAGCTTGTAGTTCAGCACCGGATGGGCTTCCTCGATCTGCATCGAGAGGCCCAGCGGACGCGAGGCCATCTGCGGCGCCAGCGCCGCGGTCAGGGCCTCGAATACGCGCGCGCCCAGCGCGGCCTTCTGTTCATCGCTGCGGCCGTGGCCGATGCGCAGCGTCACGTGCACGAAGGCATTGTCCGGATGTCCGTCGACGATCAGGTAGTCGTCCACGCGCAGGGCGCGGGTGCGCGCGCCCGCCAGCGGGAACAGGCTGCCGTCGCCGATGGCGGCGTCCTGCACGGTCCGCATCAGCGTTCGCGTATCCAGGGCCAGATTGCCCGAGTATTCGATCCAGATATGGGGCATGGCCTGCTCCGATCAAGATAGTTAGCATGTTAATAATATTAATGAAAAAACCCCGCGGCGGCAACGGCCGGCTGGGGGTTTCCCGGCGTTGACAGCACTGCGCCGTAAGCATAATGTTAACGTGTTAATTAATTGCTGCGCGGGCCCGCCCGGCGCAGCCCCAGGCCAAGGAGCCGCGCGTGAGCATCAAGCATTGGATCAACGGCAGGCAGGTCGACAGCGCCGACCGCTTCGTTACCACCAACCCGGCCACGGGAGAGGCCATCGACGAAGTGGCCGCGGGCGGCCAGGCGGAAATCGACGCCGCCGTCGCGGCGGCGGCCGCGGCCTTCCCCAAGTGGGCCGGCACCCCCGCCAAGGAGCGCGCCCGCCTCATGCGCAGGCTGGGCGAGCTGATCGACGAGAACGTGCCGATGCTGGCCGAACTGGAAACGCGGGATACCGGCCTGCCCATTTCCCAGACCCGCAAGCAGCTGATTCCGCGGGCCTCCGAAAATTTCAACTTCTTCGCCGAAGTGTGCACGCGCATGAACGGTCACACCTATCCGGTGGACGACCAGATGCTCAACTACACGCTCTACCAGCCGGTGGGCGTGTGCGCGCTGGTGTCGCCCTGGAACGTGCCGTTCATGACGGCCACCTGGAAGACCGCGCCGTGCCTGGCGCTGGGCAATACCGCCGTGCTGAAGATGTCCGAACTCTCGCCGCTGACGGCCGACCAGCTGGGCAGGCTGGCGCTGGAGGCGGGCATTCCCGCCGGCGTGCTGAACGTGGTGCAGGGCTATGGCGCCACCGCTGGCGACGCGCTGGTGCGCCATCCCGGCGTGCGCGCGATTTCCTTCACCGGCGGCACCGCGACGGGCAAGAAGATCCTGGCCAGCGCCGGCGGCGTGAAGAAGTACTCGATGGAGCTGGGCGGCAAATCGCCCGTGCTGATCTTCGACGACGCCGACGTCGAGCGGGCGCTGGACGCCGCCTTGTTCACCATTTTTTCGCTCAACGGCGAACGCTGCACCGCCGGCTCGCGGATTTTCGTGCAGCGGACCCTGTACGACGACTTCGTGCGGCGCTTCGCCGAACGCGCCCGCCGCCTGGTCGTGGGCGATCCCACCGGCGAACGGACCCACGTGGGCGCGATGATTTCGCGCGCGCACTGGGAGAAGGTCACGGGCTACATCCGCCTCGCGGAGCAGGAAGGCGCGCGCGTGCTCGCGGGCGGCGCCGGGCGGCCCGAAGGGCTGCCGGCCAGCCTGGCCGGCGGCAACTTCGTCAGCCCCACGGTGCTGGCCGACGTCGACAACCGCATGCGCTGCGCGCAGGAAGAGATCTTCGGCCCGGTGGCCTGCCTGCTGCCGTTCGAGGACGAGGCCGAGGGCCTGGCGTTGGCCAACGACGTAAAGTACGGCCTGGCTTCCTATATCTGGACCCGCGACATCGGCCGCGCGCATCGCCTGGCCCGCGGCATCGAAGCCGGCATGGTGTTCATCAACAGCCAGAACGTGCGCGACCTGCGCCAGCCCTTCGGCGGCACCAAGGAATCGGGCACGGGGCGCGAAGGCGGCGAATACAGCTACGAGGTCTTCGCCGAAATCAAGAACGTGTGCGTGTCGATGGGCAGCCACCACATCCCGAAATGGGGCGTCTGAGCCCAGCCCCATTCACAAGAACGAGGAGACTACATCATGGGCAAGCTCGCGCTGGCGGCCAAGGTAACGCATGTGCCGTCCATGTACCTGTCGGAACTGCCCGGCAAGCATCAGGGCTGCCGGGAGGCCGCGATCCAGGGGCACCGCATCATCGGCCAGCGGTGCCGCGACCTGGACGTGGACACCATCGTCGTGCTGGACGTGCATTGGCTGGTCAACGCGGGCTATCACGTCAATTGCAATGCGGGCTTCAAGGGCCGCTACACCAGCAATGAACTGCCGCATTTCATCAAGGACATGGATTACGCCTATCGCGGCGATCCGCAGCTGGGGCGCCGCATCGCCGAATGCGCCACCGCCGCCGGCGTGGGCGCGCGCGCGCACGAAATCGACAGCCTGGAGCTGGAGTACGGCACGCTGGTGCCGATGCGCTACATGAACGGCGACGGCCGCTTCAAGGTGGTGTCGGCCGCGGCATGGTGCGCCTGGCACGCGCTGGACGAAAGCCGGCGCTTCGGCGCCGCGCTGCGCCAGGCCATCGAGGCCGGCGACAGCCGCGTGGCGGTGCTGGCCAGCGGTTCGCTATCGCACCGCTTCAACGATAACGGCAGCCCCGAGGCCGCCATGCACCAGATCAGCCGCGAGTTCTTCCGGCAGGTGGACTTGCGGGTGGTGGATCTGTGGCGGCAGGGGGATTGGAAGACCTTCTGCGCCATGCTGCCCGAGTACGCCGAGCTGTGCGTGGGCGAGGGCGGCATGCACGATACCGCCATGCTGCTGGGCCTGCTGGGCTGGGATGGATACGACAGGCCGGTGGAGATCGTCACCGATTACTTCACCAGTTCCGGCACGGGGCAGATCAACGCGATCTTCCCGGTGCCGGATTGATCAGCCTTCCTCGGGGGCGCGCGGCGCGTCGGCGTCGCGCTTGATGAGGTCGACCATGGTGTCCACGTCCCGGTACAGGCGGTCCAGCAACTCCTTGCCGATCCGGGCTTCGATCTCCTGGTACTTCGCGTCCACTTGAGGGCGCATGCGGTCGATCAGCTTGCTGCTCTTGGGCGTGAGCGAGATTTCCTGGCGGCGCTGGTCGGCGCTGGAACGCGCGCGCTTGATCAGGCCCTGTTCCTGCATGCCCGCGAGCATGCGGGTCAGGCTGGGGCTGAGGATCTGGCAGCTGCGCGCGATCTGGTTGGGCTCCATCGCGCCCACTTCGCTCAGCGTGCGCAACACTCGCCATTGTTGTTCGGTGACGCCGGCCGCGTGCAGGATGGGACGGAAATGCGCCATCAGCGTTTCACGCGCGTAAAGCAGCAGGTGGGGAAGATTGCGGTGGTGGAAGCTCGGACTCATGCGGGTATGTTAGCAAGAAGCCCGGCAAATTCCCGCTGGCGCGGCCGGCACGCGGCCATCCGGCCCGCGAGCCGGGCGGGCCGGAAGTCGGGGCCGGATGAGGCGCTCAGGCCGGATTCTGGTCGGCCAGTTCCTGCAGGTCGTCGGGCAGGGTCAGGTCGGGCGCGCCCTGCTGCAATTCGCGCAGCGCTTGCACGGCGTCGTCTTGCTGGTCGGCCTGCATCAGCGAGCGGATGTGGGCCACGCGGGCCTCGATGTCCGCGTCGCCGAAGGGCGGCACGGTTTCCGCGGCGGCTTCGCCTTGCTGCGCCTCGGCCGGCTGCTGGCCGGCGGCGGGCGTCGCTTCCTGGGCCGGCGCGGCCTGGGGCGCGGGCGCTTCGGCCGCGGGCGCGGCTTCACGCTGCATGACGGGGACGGGCTGCGCGGCGGGCGCTTCGGGCCGGACGGACGGCGGGGCCTCGGCGCGTTCCTGGCTCGCGCCCGATTCGGGGGCGATCAGTTGCGTCGCCTGCTCGGCGAAATCCTGTTGCGCTTCACGCATGTCGGTCCAGGCGAACAGGCCGATGACCATGGCGGCGCAGGCGGCGGCGCCCCAGCCGGGATGCCAGCTGTGCCCGGGATGCCATCTGCGTCGCACCGCCGCGTCCAGCTCGGGATTGGCGGTGGGGCCGGGCCGGCGATACAGCGCGCGCAGGTCCCGTTCATCGTCTTCATCGAAGGGGGGGCGGTAGGTAATGCTCATGCGCGTACTCCTCGCGCATACGCCTGGTGGCAGGGCGCATCCGCGTTTGACCTCCGCGTGCGCCGCGCCGGTTCATCCGGCGGTCTCGTCGCAGCTCGGGTCCTGTTCCGGTTGAGGCGGCTTCCTGGAAAGCCGCGGGTGAATGCGCCGCGATTCCCGTTGCCGCGCCCTGGCGGGCATGCGGCTTCGGGTATGCCGCCCTGGACCGGGCGGTTCGACAATGCGCTGCACTTGCCGATTATGCGCGATTTGAGAGAAATCCGGCAGGAAATTTCTTGAGTTTGCATCATGTAACCTCGATGTGGCCCGCTTTCTGAAAGCAGATCGACAGCTTGGCGCGCCAAACCGGTGCGCGCGGGGGGAACGGCGCGCGCGATCGGTCGCGTTCTCCCGGGCGGGCGAGGGTGGATGCCGGTAAACTTTCGCGCATGGCCAAATCCCGAACCGTATACGTCTGCGCCGATTGCGGCGGCACTACCCCGAAGTGGCAGGGCAAATGCCCTCACTGCAACGCCTGGAACACGCTGGAAGAAACCCTGGAGTCCTCGTCCCCGGCCGCGGCCTCGCACCGCTACGCGCCGCTGGCGTCGAGCAGCCCGGTGCGCAGCCTGTCGGAGATCGAGGCCCGCGAAACGCCGCGCCAGCCCACCGGGCTGGACGAGTTCGATCGCGTGCTGGGCGGCGGCCTGGTGGCCGGCGCCGTCGTGCTGATCGGCGGGGATCCCGGCATCGGCAAATCCACGCTGCTGTTGCAGGCGCTGGCGTCCCTGTCGACCACCACCAACGTGCTGTACGTCACGGGCGAGGAATCCGCCGAGCAGGTGGCGCTGCGCGCGCGGCGCCTGGGCCTGCAGACCGGCAACGTCAACCTGCTGGCCGAAATCCGGCTGGAGGCCATCCAGGCCGCGGTGTCCGAGCAGAAGCCCACCGTGGCCGTCATCGACTCGATCCAGACGCTCTACAGCGGCGAGCTGACCGCGGCGCCGGGCTCGGTGTCGCAGGTGCGCGAATGCGCGGCGCAACTCACGCGCCTGGCCAAGCAGACCGGCATCGCCATCGTCATGATCGGCCACGTCACCAAGGACGGCGCGCTGGCCGGGCCGCGCGTGCTCGAACACATCGTCGATACCGTGCTGTATTTCGAAGGGGACACGCATTCCTCGTTCCGCCTGGTGCGCGCCTTCAAGAACCGCTTCGGCGCGGTCAACGAACTGGGCGTGTTCGCGATGACGGACCGGGGGCTGCGCGGCGTGGCCAATCCGTCCGCGCTGTTCCTGTCGCAGCACGAGCAGCAGGTGGCAGGATCCTGCGTCATGGCCACGCAGGAAGGCACCCGTCCGCTGCTGGTGGAAATCCAGGCGCTGGTCGATACCTCGCACGCGCCCAACCCGCGCCGGCTGACGGTGGGGCTGGAAGGCAACCGGCTGGCGATGCTGCTGGCCGTGCTGCACCGGCATGCGGGCGTGTCCACCTTCGACCAGGACGTCTTCGTCAACGCGGTGGGCGGCGTGCGCATCACCGAGCCCGCGGCCGACCTGCCGGTGCTCCTGGCCATCATGTCCTCGTTGCGCGACAAGCCGCTGCCGCGCGGGCTGATCGCGTTCGGCGAAGTGGGCCTGGCCGGCGAGATCCGGCCCGCGCCGCGCGGCCAGGAGCGCTTGCGCGAAGCGGCCAAGCTGGGCTTTTCGATCGCCCTGATCCCCAAGGCCAACGCGCCGCGCCAGCCGATCGAGGGGCTGGAGATCTGGGCCGTGGACCGGCTGGACGCCGCGCTGGACAAACTGCGTTGACGCCGCGGGCCGGCGCGGCCCGGCGGCGTTTCCCGAATCCGTATTCTGATCGCCCGCCTCCGATTGGCCGGGCCTGCTGGAGCAAGACTTGAGTCTGTTAGTTATCGCCGCCTGCCTGGCCGCCGGCGGCCTGATCGGTTTCATGGGGGGCGTGCTGGGCATCGGCGGCGGCCTGATCGCGATTCCCGCGCTGGTGCTGCTGATGGGCATGTCGCAGCAGCTGGCGCAGGGCACGGCGCTCATCATGGTCCTGCCCACCATCATGATGGCGGTGCGCAAGTACAACCAGCAGGTGCGCATCGACAAGCGCGTGGCGCTGGCGGGCGCGGCGGGCGCCGTGGTATTCACCTGGGTCGGCGCGCGGCTGGCGCTGGGCATCGATTCCGGCATCCTGCGCCGCAGCTTCGCGGTGTTCCTGTTCTTCATCGCGCTCTTCTACGTGTGGCAGACCTGGCGCGCCTCGCGCCCGGCCGCCGCGCGCAAGCCTGCGGCCAAGGGCGAGGCGCCGGTGTTCACGCCGCGTCGCGCCAGCGTGCTGGGCATCCTGTGCGGCACGCTCGGCGGCTTCTTCGGCGTGGGCGGCGCGGTGCTGGCCGTGCCCATCATCACCACGGTGTTCCGCCTGCCGCAGACCACCGCGCAGGCGCTGGCCCTGAGCATGGTGATTCCCGGCTCCACCATCGCGCTGATCACCTACACCTGGGCGGGGCAGGCCGATTGGCTGGTGGGCGCGCCGCTGGCGATCGGCAGCCTGCTGTTCGTGCCGGTGGGCGTCAAGCTGGCCTACCGGCTTCCTGAACGAAAGCTGAGAGCCTGCTTCGCGCTCATGCTGTTCGCCACCGTGGCGCTGCTCGCGTTCGAGAGCTGATCCTTGCATCCAGATGTCGAACCCATTTCGAACCGTTAGCGGCCGAAAATTTATGGTTCCACGCTGAACCTTCCTGAGGGGGCGGCCTCCAACCGGTACGGGTCAAGCGGCGATGTTGCCGCCCCGTGTCGGAAAAAGGCTCAGGCCTTATACATTCAGGAGTTCATGAAATGACGACTCACTCCCGTATCGCTGCGTTCCTATCCACCTCGGCCCTGTGCCTCGGCCTGGCCGCCGCGCCTGGCGCGTATGCGGCCGATGCCTCGGCCAAGTCGGGTGAAACCAAGACCCAGGCGCAGCACAAGCATCACAAGTCCGACAAATCCTCCGCCAAGCACGAGGCGGGTAAGTCGGGCGGGGCCGCGAAGATGGATAAGTCCGGCAGCGCGACGCCGGCCAAGTAATCGCATCGGGCCGCGAGGCCCGGGTTCCTTTGCGCAAACGACATCCGGTTCCCGCGGGGGCCGGAAAGTCGAAAGCCTCTCGGTATGGGCGCCGGGAGGCTTTTTTCTTTTGGGCGGGCCGGGCCCGCCCGCTTACTCCGCCGGCGTGATCACGCGGCCGGTTTCGAAGAACGCCTGCAGATTGTCGAGCACCAGGTTCTCCATGCTCAGGCGCGTTTCCAGCGTCGCGCTGCCGATGTGCGGCAGCACCACGGCGTTGTCGCTGGTGGCGAGGGCTTCGGGCACCTTGGGCTCGTGCTCGAACACGTCCAGCGCGGCGCAGCCCAGCTTGCCGGCCTGCAGCGTTTCGACCAGCGCGGTTTCATCGATCACCGGACCGCGCGCGATGTTGACGATGATGCCGGCGGGGCCGAGCGCTTCCAGCACCTCACGGTTCACCAGATGGCGCGTGCCGGCGCCGCCGACCGTCGCCACGATGAGGAAGTC
Source organism: Achromobacter denitrificans NBRC 15125 (assembly GCF_001571365.1). Taxonomy (GTDB): domain Bacteria; phylum Pseudomonadota; class Gammaproteobacteria; order Burkholderiales; family Burkholderiaceae_B; genus Achromobacter; species Achromobacter denitrificans. Next base: position 57,321 of record NZ_BCTQ01000028.1, read on the forward strand.
GGCCCAGCGGGCCAGGTCGGTGAGCGAGGCTTCGTAGCCGTACTGCACGTCGTCGCGCTGGCGGCGGTTGTGGTAGCGGATGTCCATGTCGAAGCCCGCGCCGCGCCGCGCGATGGCTTCGCCGATGCGGCCCAGGCCCACGATGCCTAGCTTCTTGCCGCTGACGCGCAGGCCCAGCGGGATGCTGCCGTGGACCTGGCCCGAGCCCCAGTGGCCCGCGCGCACGAAGCGTTCGCCCTGGCCCATGCGGCGGGCGCCGGCGATCAGCAGGCCCCAGGCGAGGTCCGCCACGCAGTCGGTCAGCACGTCGGGCGTGTTGCTCACTTGCACGCCGCGCTGCTTGGCGGCCTGGATGTCGATGGTTTCATAGCCGACGCCCCAGCTGCAGATGGCCTTCAGGTCGGGCAGGGCGTTGATGAGTTCGGCGTCGGCGCCGTGGTTGGCCGAGGTGACGACCGCGGTGATGCCCTTGCCGTGTTCGGCCAGCGCGGCCTTGCGGTCCGGGTACTTCCACAGCTCGACGATGTCGTAGCGCTCCGCGAGGCTACGGTTGGCGGTGGGGGAACCGGCCAGCGAGCCGACCTGGATGATGCGATGCTTGGTGGTCATGTTGTCGTACAGGTGGGTGGCAAAATACCGATGCTACTTGATCCGGCTCCGGATCAGGCCGGGAATGCCCTCGCGAGGCATCCCGGCCCGCGGATCGCGGCGCTATTCCAGCTGGATGTTGGCCTGCTTGATCACGTCCTTCCAGCGCTTCACCTCGGCCTGCTGGAACGCGGTGAATTGCTGGGGCGTGTTCGCCACGACCTCGAAGCCCAGCCCTTGCAGCGTCTTCTCGGTCTGGGGCTCGCGCAGGGCCGTCTGCAGCGCCTTGGACAACTGCTGGACGATGGGCGCGGGGGTGCCCTTGGGCACGGCGAAGCCTTGCCAGGAATACACCACCATGTCCTTGATGCCGGCCTCCGTCAGGGTCGGCACGTCCGGCAGGTCGGCGGCGCGCGCGTCGCCGGTGATCGCCAGCGCCTTGAGCTTGCCCGCCTTGATGTGGGTCTGGACCGCGCCCAGGTTCTGGAACGACACGTTGACCTGTCCGCCGATCAGGTCGGCGATCGCGGCGCCGCCGCCGCGGTAGGGCACGTCCACCCCGGTGCTTTGCGTGCGCTGGCGAAACAGCACCGCCGACAGGTGGTCGGAGGAGCCCGTGCCCGAGGATGCGTACGACACCTTGCCCGGGTTCTTCTTCGCGTAGTCCACCAGTTCGGCGACGGTGGCGGCGGGGAAGTTGGGCGAGGCGACCAGCACGTTGGGATTGCGTACCGCCTGCGTCAGGTATTCGAAATCCTTGCTGGGGTTGTACGACAGGGTCTTGTACAGGGCTTCGTTGATGGCGAAGGTGCCGATCGAGCCCACCATCATGGTGTAGCCGTCCGGCGTCGCGCGCGCCAGCGCCTGCGCGCCGATGGCGCTGTTCGCGCCGGGCTTGTTCTCGACCACGAAGGTCTGCCCGAGGAGCTTGGTGAGCGCGGGCGTGACCGAGCGCGCGGTGATGTCGGAGGAGCCGCCCGGCACGAAGGGAACGATCATCGTGACGGGCTTGTCGGGATAGCCGGCCGCGTGCGCGGCCGGCCCGACAGGCAGGGCGGCGCCCGCCGCGGCGGCCGTCACGGCAACGGCGCTCAGTAGTCTGTTCATGGTGTCTCCAGGTTCGCGCGATGATGTGAGGAGCCCGCCGCCCACGCGTTGCGGACGGGCCCGGATCGGCGCCGGGTCAGTCGACCTTGGCGCCGGATTTCTTCACGACCTCAGCCCATTTGGCGGTCTCCTGCGCCATGAACTGCTTGAACTGGTCCGGCGTATTGCCCGAGGGCGTGGCGCCCTGGGCCTGCAGCTGCGCGCGCACCGCCGGCAGTTGCAGCGCGGCCGCCACGTCGCGCTGGATCTTGTCGACCACGGCCGGCGGCGTGCCGGCGGGCGCCAGCAGGCCGAACCAGCTGGACGCGTCGTAGCCGGCCACGCCGGCCTCGGCCATCGTGGGCACGTCGGGCAGGGCGGGCGAGCGCTGGGAGCCGGTGACGGCCAGCGGGCGCAGCTTGCCGCTCTTGAGGAACGCCATGGACGAGGGCAGGTTGTCGAAGATCAGGTCGGCCGAGCCGGCCATCACGTCGGTCAGCGCGGGGCTGCTGCCCTTGTAGGGAACGTGCGTCATGCGCGTGCCCGTCATGTTCTGGAACAGCTCGCCGGACAGGTGCGTGGACGTGCCGTTGCCGGTGGACGCCATGTTGACGCTGCCGGGGTTGGCCTTCAGGTACTTGATCAGGTCCGCGACGTTGCGGATGCCGTGCCGGTCGGCGAACGCGGGATTGAGTTCGAGGATGTTGGGCACCGGGATGACCAGCGTGACCGGCACGAAATCCTTGACCGGATCGTAGGGCAGCTTGGCATAGACGGACTGGTTGATCGCATGCGTGCTGACCGTGCCCATCAGCAGGGTGTAGCCGTCGGCCGTGGCGCGCGCCGCCTCGGCCGTGCCCACGTTGCCGCCGGCTCCCGCCTTGTTGTCGACGACCACGGGCTTGTTCCAGGTCTTGCCCAGCTCCGCGGCGACGACGCGCGCCGCGATGTCGGTCGTGCCGCCGGCGGGGAAGGGCACGATGATCCTGACTTCGCGTTCGGGGTAGTTCGCCAGGGCCGGCGCGGCCGGCAGGGCGATGGCGGCCAGGGCCGCGGCAAACAGGGCGGCCGCGGCGGACCGGCCTCGCACAGGGGCTGCATGCATGGAATTCGTCTCCTCGGTGTGCGCGTGGCCGCGCATCGTTGATGGGGGTATTCCGCCCCTGGCATCGCCCGAGGCTTTCAAGCCGCGGGACGCCCGCGGCGCCCTGCGTTGATGCTGCCTTCTACTTGTAAAACAAATATATGTATTGAGGTTATGCTTGTCAACCAAGTATACTTTTTTCACCCCAGCCATCCGCCCCCCGCAGCCAGGAGCCCGCTCATGAAAATTTCCCCGGTCACCCCGCAGGACCTGCAGCGTTCGGTCATCGCCGTGCCGCCGCTGGCGCGCCATGACGACCTGTCCTTGAACGTGGAGGCCAACCAGGCCCTGCTCGGCCACCTGGAAGCCGGCGGCGTGCGCAACGTGATGTACGGCGGGAATGCCAACTTCTACAACGTGGCCGTGAGCGAGTACGCGCGCATCGTGGACATGCTGGCCGAGCTGGCGGGCGCGGACACCTGGATCCTGCCCTCGGTGGGGCCCGATTACGGCAAGATGATGGACCAGGCGGCGATCCTGCGTTCGCGCGCGTTTCCCACGGCCATGCTGCTGCCCATGTCCTTTCCCTACACCGACGCGGGCCTGGCCGAGGGCGTGCGCCGCTTCACGGACGCGCTGGGCAAGCCGGCGGTGATCTATCTGAAGTCGGCCGACTACCTGGCGCCGGCCACCGCCGCGCGCCTGATCGAGGAAGGCCGCGTCGTCGTGTTCAAGTACGCCGTGGTGCGCGACGATCCCTCGCGCGACGCCTACCTGTCGTCGCTGCTGCAGGCGGTGGATGCGCGCTGGATCGTCAGCGGCATCGGCGAGCGCCCCGCCATCGTCCACTATCGCGACTTCGGCCTGAAGAGCTTCACCTCTGGATCGGTCTGCATCGCGCCGCGAGGGTCGATGCGCCTGCTGCATCTGCTGCGCGACGGCCGCTACGAGGAAGCCGAAGCGGTGCGCCAACAATACCTGGCGCTGGAAGATTGCCGCGACGGCATCAGCCCGATCCGCGTGCTGCACGACGCCGTGACGCTCTCCGGCGTTGCCGACATGGGGCCGATGCTGCCGCTGCTGACGGGCTTGTCCGGCGCCGACCGCGAACGCGTGGCCCCGGCCGCGCGCGCGCTGGCCGCCTGGGACAGGGAAGCCGCGGCGGCCTGACCATGCGCCTCGCGGCTGACCCGGACGCGGGCACGGATTCCCGCAATGACGGTACGATGAGCGCTGTTCCGCCCCCGTGAACAGGCCCTAGTATCGAGGAGGTTCCGTGGCCCGATCCAAACCATCATCCCCGCCCGCGGCGCACGCGCCGGCCGAGCCGGACGCCCACGGCGCGCTGGTGCTCGAACGCGGGCACCGGGTGCGGCTGGCGGATCAGCTCTACGGACAGATCTTCGAGCAGATCGTGTCCGGCGGGCTGAACGTCGGCGACAAGCTGCCTTCCGAAAACGAAATATCCGAACGCTTCGGCGTGTCGCGCCCGGTCGTGCGCGAAGCGCTCCTGCGCCTGCGCGCCGACGGCCTCATCACCGCGCACCAGGGGCTCGGCACCTTCGTCAGCCACCAGCCCGCGCCGCGCCTCAAGACCTTCAACGACGTGCAGAACGTCAGCGCCTATCTGCGGGCCCAGGAGGTCCGCGTCGCGCTGGAAGGCGACGCCGCGCGCCTGGCGGCGCTGCGCCGCACCGACGAGCAGCTCAAGAAGATCGAGGAGTCCCACGCGGCCTTCGCCGACAGCCTGGCGCGCGGCCAGGTCTCCGCCGAGGCGGACCTGGCGTTCCACGCCAGCATCGCCGAAGCCAGCGGCAACGACTTCTACCTGGGCGTGCTGGAGAGCATCCACGAATCCATCAGCGGCTTCATGCGGCTCACGCTCAACCTGACCCGCACCGGCTCGCGCCAGCGCGCGCAGCGGGTGGTGGACGAGCACGCCGCCATCCTCGACGCGATCCGCGAGCAGGACAGCGAGCGGGCCCGCGTCGCCATGCAATTCCACCTGGGCCAGGCCCGCCACCGGCTGGTGGACCGGGACCGCGACTGATTCCACCGCCCGCCCATGACGACAGGAGACCAGAGTGCGAGGTAATGGAGCGATCGTGACGGACGTGCCGGTGGAGCAGGTCCGCGAACAGATCCTGCAGGTGCTGCGGGCCTGGGGCATGGCGCAGGACTTGGCCCGCACCACCGCGGACCTGATGGCCGGCACCGATCTGCTGGGCATCGATTCGCACGGCATTTCGATGCTGCCGGCGTATGAAGAGAAATGGCGCGCCGGCACCTTGCGGCTGGATGCGCGGGCGCGCATCGTGCGAGACGGCGGCGCCAGCGCGTTGATCGACGGCATGGGCGGCCTGGGCTACCCGGTCGCGGCGCAGGCCATGAACCTGGCCGTGGACAAGGCGCTGGAGCATGGCGTGGGCGCGGTCTCGGTCTGCAATTCCCATCACTTCGGCGCGGCCGGCATTTATGCGCGCATTGCGGTCGAGCGCGGCGTGGTCGGGCTGGTGACCAGCAGCGCGAACGGCGTGATCATGGTGCCCACGCGCGGCGCCATGCCCATGCTGGGCACCAATCCCATCGCTTTCGGCGCGCCGGCCGCGTACAACGAGCCTTTCCTGCTGGACATGGCGACCACCACCGTCGCGGCCAACAAGGTCAAGGTGTACGACTTCCTGGACCAGCCGCTGCCGCCGGGTTGGGCGGTCGACGGGCAGGGCGGCCCCGTGACCGACGCGGCCGCCGCCATGCGGTTCATCTTCACGCACCCCGAAGGCGGGCTGACGCCGTTGGGCGGCACGGCCGGCATGAGCAGCCACAAAGGCTATGGCCTGGCCATGATGGCGCAGATCCTGGGCGGCACGCTCGGCGGCAGCGCGTTCGCGGCCCGGCGCGCGCCGACGCGCCGGCCGGGCGAGCCGGACGACGTGGGACATTTCTTCCTGGCGCTCAATCCCGACGCCTTCCGCGCGGCGGGGTCGTTCGAGTCCGACATGGACGACATGATCGACGCCATGCACGACACGCCGCCCGCGGATCCCGACGAGCCCGTGCTGGTGGCGGGCGAGCCGGAAGCCGCCGAGCGCGCGCGCCGGCTGCGCCAGGGCATTCCCATCCCGGCCGCGCTGGCGGAGCGCCTGCGCGGCATCTGCGAACGCGCGGGCGCGCCCTATCTGCTGGACGGCGCCTAGGGCCCCCATCCCTTTTTCCCATAACCCCTCGCCCAAGAGCAGAGGAATCGAGACATGAGCCATTCAGACAAGCGCAAGAAACCCGAGGAGCTGCGCAGCCACCGCTGGTACGGCGTGAAGGACCTGCGATCCTTCGGCCACCGCTCGCGCACCGCCCAGATGGGCTATCACCGCTCGGACTACGCCGGCAAGCCCGTCATCGCCATCATCAATACCTGGAGCGACATCAACCCCTGCCACAGCCACTTCAAGCAGCGCGTGGAAGAGGTCAAGCGCGGTATCTGGCAGGCCGGCGGCTTTCCCGTGGAAATGCCGGCGATGAGCCTGTCCGAGCCCTTCCAGAAGCCCACCACCATGCTCTACCGCAATCTGCTGGCGATGGAAACGGAAGAGCTGCTGCGCTCGTATCCGGCCGACGGCTGCGTGCTGATGGGCGGCTGCGACAAGACCACGCCCGCGCTCATCATGGGCGCGGTCTCCATGGACCTGCCCACGATCTTCGTGCCGGCCGGCCCCATGCTGCGCGGCAACTGGAACGGCAATACGCTGGGCTCGGGCTCCGACACCTGGAAGTACTGGGCGGAGCTGCGCGCCGGCAACATCACCGAGGAAGACTGGCAGGGCGTGGAAGACGGCATCGCGCGCTCGCCCGGCCATTGCATGACCATGGGCACCGCCTCCACCATGACCGGCGCGGTCGAGGCGCTGGGCCTGTGCCTGTCGGGCGCCTCGTCCATCCCCGCGCCGGATTCGCGGCACGCGCAGATGGCCAGCCTGACGGGCAAGCGCATCGTGGAAATGGTCTGGGAAGACCTGAAGCCCTCCGACCTGCTGACCGCCGCCTCCTACGACAACGCGGTGCGCACCGTGCTGGCGCTGTCCGGGTCGACCAATTCCGTGGTGCACCTGATCGCCATGGCGCGCCGCAGCGGCTTCAACCTGGACCTGGACCGCTTCGACCACCTCGCGCGCACGACGCCGGTGCTGGCCAACCTGCGGCCGGCGGGCAAGTACCTGATGGAAGATTTCTACTACGCGGGCGGCTTGCGCGCGATGCTGGTGCAGTTGGGCGATCTGCTCGACACCACGCAGCGCACGGTCGACGGCCGCACGCTGGGCGAGAACATCGCCGGCGCCCGCATCTTCAACGAGGACGTGATCCGGCCGCGCGCGCAGGCGCTGATCGAACGCGACGGGCTGGCGGTGCTGCGGGGCAACCTGGCGCCCGATGGCGCGGTGATCAAGCCGCCGGCCATGGAAGAGCGCCTGCAGGTGCACACCGGCCGCGCCGTGGTGTTCAAGGACTACAACGACATGGCGGCGCGCATCGACGATCCGGACCTGGACGTGGATGCCGACAGCGTCATCGTGCTGCAGAACGCCGGCCCGCAGGGCGCGCCCGGCATGCCCGAATGGGGCCAGCTGCCGATTCCGCAGAAGCTGCTCAAGCAGGGCGTGCGCGACATGGTGCGGATCTCGGATGCCCGCATGAGCGGCACCAGCTACGGCGCCTGTGTGCTGCACGTGGCGCCCGAAGCCTACGTCGGCGGCCCGCTGGCGCTGGTGCGGGACGGAGACCGCATCGCGCTGGACGTGCCCGGGCGGCGGCTGGAACTGCTGATCCCGGAAGCCGAGCTGGCCGAACGCCGCGCCGCATGGCAGGCGCCGCCGCCGCGCTTCGAGCGCGGCTACGGCGTGCTCTACCTGAAGCACATCGGCCAGGCGGATACGGGCTGCGATTTCGATTTTCTCCAGACCGAAACGCGCGCTGCGGCCGCGGGCGAGCCTGAAATCCACTGATCCCTTTCCCCGCGTGGCGGGCGCCCTGCGAGACAGCCGGTTTCAACAAGATCTTCCCGGGCGCCCGGCACCGGCCATCACCGAAGAAGCAGAGGAGACAAGCATGGGACTAAGCAAGCACAAGGCGCGCAGACGCCTCATCGCGCTGGCCGCCGCGGCGGGCGCGCTGGCCATCCTGCCGGGCGCCGCCACGGCGCAGGGCGACGCATGGCCGGCCAGGCAGTTGAAGCTGGTCGTGCCCTTTCCGGCGGGCGGCAGCACCGACTCGGTGGGCCGCTTGCTCGCGGCCGAGCTGTCCAAGCAATTGGGGCAGAGCGTGGTCGTCGAGAACAAGGGCGGCGCCAACGGCAACATCGGCTCCGACATGGTGGCCAAGGCGGAGCCCGACGGCTATACGCTGCTGTTGTCCGGCGTAGGATCCAACGCGATCAGCTACGCGGTCTACCAGAACATGCCGTACCGCAACAGCGATTTCGCGCACATCTCGCTCCTGGCCACCGGGCCCAACGTGCTCGTGGCCAACAATGATTTTCCGGGCAAGACCTTCGCGGAATTCATCAAGCTCACCCGCGAGAATCCCGGCAAGTACACGCACGCCAGTTCCGGCAGCGGCTCATCCGGCCACCTCGCCATGGAGATGCTGAAGCAGGACGCCAACATCGACCTGGTGCACGTGCCCTACAAGGGCGGCGCGGCGGCCATCACCGACATGATCGGCGGCCGCGTTTCCGTGATGTTCCTGAACCAGGACACGCTGCTGCCGCAAGTCACTTCCGGCAAGCTGCGCGCGCTGGCCGTGGCGAGCGCCAAGCGCAACCCCGCCTATCCCGATACGCCCACCGTGGCCGAATCGGGCTTCCCGGGCTTCTCGGCCGAATCATGGTTCGGCCTGTCCGCGCCCGCCAAGACGCCGCCCGCCGTGATCCAGAAACTGAACCAGGCGACGGTGAAGGCATTGTCCTCGCCCGAGATCCGGCAGAAACTGGAGAGCGTGGGCTTCGTGGTGGTGGCGGACGATCCGAAGTCGTTCTCGGCCTTCGTCGACGCCGAGATCGCCAAGTGGGGCAAGGCGGCGAAGGCGTCGGGCGCCAAGCTGGATTGATCCTGCGCGAGGCGCCCGCCTGGCCCCGTCCGGCCCTTGCGGGTGCCCGCGACGATTTGCACGATTTCCGATTTTTCCTGATACGAAGGCAGCAATGAATTCACCCTTACCCAACCGCTTCCGGCAACGCATCCTGGCCCGCGAGCGCCTCATCGGCTTCTGGATGTGCATGTCCAGCCATATCACCGCCGAACTCGTCGGCCTGGCCGACTTCGACTGGCTGCTCCTGGACGGCGAGCATTCGCCCAACGAAGTGCCGATGTTCCTGCAGCAGCTGCAGGCCCTGCAGGGCAGCGCCAGCGCCGCCGTGGGGCGGCCGTCGTGGAACGATCCGGTGGAGATCAAGCGCCTGCTCGATATCGGCTTCTACAACCTGCTGATTCCGTTCATCGAGTCCGAGGAGGACGCGCGCCGGGCGGTGGCCGCCACGCGCTATCCGCCGCAAGGCATGCGCGGCGTGGCGGGCGCGCAGCGCAGCAACCGCTACGGCACCGTGCCGAATTATCTGCAGACCATCAACGACAACATCTGCGTGCTGCTGCAGATCGAAAGCCGCCCGGGCATCGAGGCGGTGGACGAGATTGCCTCGGTGGAAGGCGTGGACGGCGTGTTCATCGGCCCGTCCGACCTGGCGGCCGCGCTGGGCCACCTCGGCAACCCCGGCCATCCGGAAGTGCAGGAGGCCATCCGCCATCTGTACCAGCGCGTCACCGCCCAGGGCAAGGCCGTGGGCATCCTGGCGCCGGTGCACGCGGATGCGCGGCGCTACCTGGACATGGGCATGCACTTCGTGGCGGTGGGAACCGACCTGGGCGTGTTCAAGCAGGCCACCTTCGCGCTGCGGGAAGCGTTCCCCACCTGAGTGCGGCGTGGCCGGGCCGGCGGCATCGCCGGCCCGCGCCGGACGCGTCCGGCGGTCCGGGGCTCGCGCCCCTGGCCTCAGGCCTCAAGCGCCAGCAGTTCCGCCACGGTTTGGCGGCGGCGGATCAGGCGGGCCTCGCCCTTGTCCAGCAGCACTTCCGGCGCCAGCGGCCGGCTGTTGTAGTTCGAGGACATCGACGATCCGTAGGCGCCCGCGCTGTGGAACACCAGGAAGTCGCCGATCCGCGGACGGGGCAGCAGCTGGTCGGACATGACGCCGCCGGCGTCCTGGGTGAACACGTCGCCCGATTCGCACAGGGGGCCGGCCACCGCGATGCGGGTCTCGGGCGCGTCCTGCGGCTGGCCGCCGTCCGGCGCGTGCACCGAAATGCGGTGATAGCTGCCGTACATCGCCGGACGCATCAGGTCGTTGAAGCCCGCGTCGACCAGCGCGAAGTCGCGCTCGGGGCGGCGGTTGATCGAATGCACCTCGGCCACCAGGGCGCCGGCCTCGGCGACCAGGAAGCGGCCCGGCTCGATCTCCAGGCGGATATCGTGGCCCAGGCGCTGCGCGATGCGCTTGCGCGCCGCGTCCCATTGCTCGAAATAATGGTCGCAGTCGATGCGGGGATCGCCCTCGCGATACGGGATCGACAGGCCGCCGCCGGCGGAAATGGCCTCGATGTCGTGGTCGATCGACGCCACCACGTCGACCATGGCGTTGCAGACGCTGGACAGGTGGGCGTAGTCCACGCCCGAGCCGATGTGCATGTGGATGCCCACGAGCTTCAGGCCGTGGCGGCGCACGATGGACATCGCCTCGGCGAGGTCGCCGATCCAGATGCCGTGCTTGCTTTGCGGGCCGCCGGTGTTGGTCTTGTTGCTGTGGCCGTGGCCGAAACCGGGGTTGATGCGCAGCCAGACGCGATGGCCGGGCGAGGCCTGGCCCACGCGCGCCAGCATGTCCAGCGATCCCGCGTTCACGGTGATGCCGTGCTTGAGCACGGTGGCCAGCGTGGCGTGGTCGATCAGGTCCGCCGTGAAGACGATGCCCTCCGGTTCGCCTTGCGGCTGGAATCCGGCGGCCAGGCTGCGTTCGATCTCGCCCAGCGACACCGCGTCCACCACGGCGCCTTCCTCGCGCATCAGGCGCAGGATGTGCAGGTTCGAGCAGGCCTTCTGCGCGTAGCGGATCGTGTCGAAGCGGCGCAGCTGCGCGATGCGCTCGCGGATGACGGCGGCGTCGTAAACCCATAGCGGCGTGCCGTGTTCGGCGGCGAGTTGGGTGAGTTGGCGCGGATCGAATGCCATGGCTGGCGTAACCTCAAAAGGGGAAGTGAAATCAGGCGGCATGATGCCCGGCTTCGGTCATCCAGTAAAATGCTTAAGTTTCCTGGATCGATTCATTTTGGATATGGGGTGGGGGATGCTCACGCATCGGCACATCGAAGTCTTCCGGGCGGTGATGATCGCCGGCAGCGTGACCAAGGCGGCCGAGCTGCTGGGCTCGTCCCAGCCGACCGTGAGCCGCGAGCTGGCGCGCATGGAGCAGGGCATCGGTTTCGCGCTGTTCGAGCGCGTGGGAGGGCGCCTGCGGCCCACCATGCCGGGCCTGGCGCTGTTCGACGAGGTCCGGCAGTCCTATGCCGGCCTGGAACGCGTGGCGTCCACGGCGGCGCGCCTGCGGGCCTTCAAGGGGGGGCAGCTGTCGGTGATCGCCTTGCCGGCGTTCTCCCATTCGATCCTGCCCGATGCGTTTCGCCGCTTCCATGAGCGGCACGCCGGCGTGAGCCTGGCCGTGGAGACGCAGGAGTCGCCCTTCCTGGAGGAATGGCTGACTGCCCAGCGCTACGACCTGGGCCTGACCGAACACGACGCGGCGCCGGCCGGCACGCGGGTGGAGCGCCTGCTGGAAGTGGACGAGGTCTGCGCGCTGCCCGACGGCCACGCCTTGCTGGCGCGCCAGCGGATCGAGCTGGCGGACTTCGAGGGGCAGGCCTTCGTCAGCCTGTCTTCCAGCGATCCTTATCGGATCCAGATCGACGAGGCCTTCGAGCAGGCCGGGGTGTTGCGGCGGTCCATCGTGGAGACGCCCACCGCGGTATCCGTCTGCACCTTCGTGCGCCAGGGGCTGGGCCTGGCCATCGTGAACCCGCTGACGGCGCTGGATTTCGCCGGCCGGGGGCTGCATATCCGTCCCCTGGTCCGATCCTTTCCGTTCCGGGTCAGCGTGGTGTTCCCCGAGCATCGTCCCGCCAATCCGTTGGTGGGCGCGTTCATGGCCTCGCTGCGGGTAGCGGCCGACGCCGTGGAGGAGCGCCTGGCGTCGCGGCGGCACTAGGGCGCGCAAGAGGGCGCGCAAGAGGGAGGGCCCCCACGCTGCGCGCGCTTACGCGTGCTTGCAGCCCCCCGTGGGGGCTGCGCCGCCTGGGGGCGGCCCGGCGGCGGCGCGGCAACAAAAAAGGATGCCCGTGGGCATCCTTTTCTATTTGCCGTATTCATGACGCCCCGGAAACCAGGGCGGCAGAATGGCTTAGGCCAGCGCCTTGATGGCGGCAGCCAGGCGGCTCTTGTGGCGAGCGGCCTTGTTCTTGTGGATGATGTTCTTGTCGGCCACGCGATCGATCACGCTGGAGGCCTTCTGGAACACTTCGCCAGCCGCAGCCTTGTCGCCAGCGGCGATGGATTGGCGAACGCGCTTGATGGCGGTGCGCAGCATCGAGCGCAGGCTGGAATTGTGCTTGTTGCGCTCAACGGATTGGCGAGCGCGCTTGCGGGCTTGGGCGGTATTGGCCATGTTGCTATATAAGTTGAATTCGGCAAAGTCGAACATTGTAGCAAGTCCCTACGGGATTGCAAGCTTTTAATGTCAGGCCTACCGATGGAGCGCCCGTCAACCGGGCGGGGGGCGCTGGGAGAAAAGTCCCGGGGCTGGAGAACCCTTGCGGATGATCCCCGAAAAGCCTGGAGGAAACTCCTGCCTTGAGGAAAACCCGTGGCGCCTACTGGATAAAAACACCGTGATGAGTATACAACGAAGCGGGCGCCGCGACACGGTGCGGGCGTGGGCGTTGTCAGGTGGCGACGTTGATCGACACGAACCAGGGCGTGAAGCGGCGCACGTGGATCGGCATCATGTCCTTGAGCGTGTCCAGCGCGGCGTCGGTGTCGTCCAGCGGGAAGTGGCCCGAGACGGGCAGGCCGCCGGCCGCCATGGAGACGCGCAGCGTGCCGCTGCGGTAGGGGCGCAGCGCGGCGATCACTTCGGCCAGGGGGCGGCCCCGGGCCTCGACCCAGCCGGCTTCCCAGGCGGCTTCCGCCATGAGTTCGGCGCGCGGCGTGTCCATGCGGGAAGCATCGAAACGGGCGCCGGTGCCGGCGCGGACGGTGCCGTGGGCGCCGGACATGGTTTCGACCTCGACTTCGTGCTCGTGCACCACCACGACCGTGCGCTGGGCCTGCTGCCGCACCATGTAGCGCGTGCCCAGGGCGCGCACCGTGCCCTCGGCCGTCTGGACGAGAAACGGGCGGCGCGCGTCGGGCGCCACCGAGACGGTGACGGCGCCGTCGAGCAGGCGCACCTGCCGGTAGGCAGGCGTGAAATCCAGATTGACGCGGCTGCGGGCGTCGAGCAGCAGCTGGCTGCCGTCGGACAGCACGTAGCGGCGGCGTTCGCCGGTGGCCGTGGCGGCGTCCGCCGCGACATTGCTCAGCGGATAGAAGGCATTGCCGACGTAGGCCGCGCAGGCGCCCGTACCGGCGAGCGCCAGCGCGCCGGCCAGAAAGCGGCGGCGCGGAGGCACGACGGCCTGCGGCGGTACGATCAACGTCTGGGAGGCTGGGCCGGCGCTGGTGGCGTAGCCGGCGGGGTAGGCGTCGCCGAGCCGGCCGAAAGTCGACCCTTCCAACGATCCTGTCAGCTGTTGCCAGGCGTTTTCATGGGCAGGGTCTGCCGCGCGCCAAGCCAGGAAATCGTTGTAGTCCTGCGCCGTTGCCTTGCCTGAGCGCAATAGCAGCAGCCAATTGATGACTTGGTCCGCCATGGGTTGTCCTTGGGCGTACTTCACTTCATGTCCCCGCATGTGTTCCCGGGGGGTCCTTTCGATGGCGACTTGTAAATAATAAAGGTTTTTACCAAAGATTACCGGGAGATTGTCAATTCTTGACGAACCTAGTGCAAAAAAAGCCGGCACTAGGCCGGCTTTTGGGGGAAATCTAGGCAAAATTGCCGAAATTAACGCGCTGGGCGTCGTCCGAAGTCACGAGGACGAAAGCCAAACAGTAACAACATTCCGAAGTAGACCGCGCCGCTGGCGGCCAGCACCCCGGCCAGCCACAGCACGCGCAGGCCGGAGTGGGCCTGCAAGGCGATCCAGTCGATCCGCCCGTCGGCGAGCCAGAGCAGCGCCGCCAGCGCCGCCAGCGCGGGCAGCAGCCGCAAGGCGAAAACCGACCAGCCGGGGCCGGGCTGGTAGACGCCGCGGCGCAGCAGCCCCACCAGCAGGGCCAGCGCGTTCAGGCAGGCGCCCAGGCCGATGGCCAGCGCCAGCCCGGCATGCGCCATGAGCGGCACCAATACCAGGTTCAGCAGCTGCGTCACGATCAGCACCCCGATCGCGATCTTCACCGGCGTGCGGATGTCCTGCTTGGCATAGAAGCCGGGGGCCAGGATCTTCACCGCCAGCAGCCCGATCAGCCCCGCCGAGTAGGAAATGACCGCCAGGCGCGTCTGGGCGACGTCCTGGGCGCCGAAGGCGCCATAGTGGAAGAGGGTGGCGACCAGCCCGTCCGACAGCAGCGCCATGCCCACCGCGGCCGGCAGGCCCAGCAGCAGCACCAGGCGCAGGCCCCAGTCCAGCAGGGCGCTGTAGCCGCCGTGGTCGTCGCGCGCGTGCGCCGCAGACAGGCTGGGCAGCAGCACCGTGCCCAGCGCCACGCCCAGCAGGGCGGTGGGGAATTCCATCAGGCGGTCGGCGAAGGACAGCCAGGTCACGCTGCCCGGCGTCAGCCAGGTGGCGATGTTGGTATTGATCAGCAGGGAAAGCTGGGCCACGGAGACGCCCAGCGTGGCGGGGGCCATCTGCCTGAGGATGCGCTGTACCGTCGGGTCGGCCCGGGCTTCGCGGAACCGCAGCGACAGCCTCGGCGTCAGTCCCAGCCGGGCCAGGGCGGCCCATTGCACCGCCAGTTGCGCCACGCCGCCCACCATCACCCCGATGGCCAGCGCGTAGATGGGCACGTCCATGCGCGGCGCCAGCCAGAGGCAGGCGGCGATCATCGCGAGGTTGAGCAGCACGGGCGTGAAAGCCGGCACGGCGAACTTGCGCCAGGTATTGAGCACGCCGGAGGCGAAGGCCACCAGGGACATGCAGAAGATGTAGGGGAACATAATCCGCGTCATCCAGACGGCCGCGCCGAATTCGGTGTCGCGGTCGGCGCCGCGCAGGCCGCTGGCCATCGCGGACACCACCCAGGGCGCCGCCACGATGCCGATCAGCGTGATCAGCATCAGCGCCGCGGTCAGCAGCAAGGCCACGCGGTCCAGCAGCGTGCGCACTTCTTCGGGCGACCGATTATTGCGCGCCGCGCCCAGGATCGGCACGAACGCCTGGGCGAACGCGCCCTCGGCGAACAGCCGGCGCAGCAGGTTGGGGATGCGGAAGGCAACCCAGAACGCGTCGGTGATAGGGCCGGCGCCGAAGGCGCGGGCCACCAGGATGTCGCGGACCAGGCCGGAAATGCGGGACAGCAGCGTAAAACTGCTGACCGTGGCCGCCGAACGGAACAGACTCATGGGAAGGCTATGTAAAGAAAAAGGGGCCGACTGGCCCCGCAAGACAGGATATTCGCCCGAAAGGCATCGCGCCCGCAAGAATGTCCGATGCCCGCCAGGGGCCGCGCCAGAGATCGCGTCGAGAAGGAGACGATCCCGCGGCTCCTCGCAAAAATAGCCGCGCCGCCGCCGGGCCGCCCCAAGGCGGCGCAGCCCCCTCGGGGGGCAGCAAGCACACGCAGTGTGCGCGGCGTGGGGGCACCTTTTTCACGGCTCCTCGCAAAAATAGCCGCGCCGCCGCCGGGCCGCCCCAAGGCGGCGCAGCCCCCTCGGGGGGCAGCAAGCACACGCAGTGTGCGCGGCGTGGGGGCCTCACTTCGGCGGCATGCGGATGGCGCCGTCCAGGCGGATCGTTTCTCCGTTCAGCATATCGTTGGTGACGATGCTGTGGACCAGCTTGGCATAGTCTTCCGGGCGGCCCAGGCGGGCGGGGAAGGGGATGCTGGCGGCCAGGGAGTCCTGCACTTCCTGCGGCATGCCGAAGATCATGGGCGTGCCGAAGATGCCCGGGGCGATGGTCATGCAGCGGATGCCGGTCTTGGCCAGGTCGCGCGCGATCGGCAGGGTCATGCCGGCCACGCCAGCCTTGGACGCGGCGTAGGCCGCCTGGCCGATCTGGCCGTCGAAGGCGGCGACGGAAGCCGTGTTGATCATGACGCCGCGCTCGCCGGTGGGCTCGGGCGTGTTGGCGCTCATGGCCTCGGCGGCCAGGCGCATCATGTTGAAGCTGCCGATCAGGTTGATCGACACGACCTTCTGGAACAGGTCCAGCGGATGCGCGCCGTTCTTGCCCACGATCTTGGCGGCGGGCGCCACGCCGGCGCAGTTCACCAGGCCGAAGAGGGTGCCCAGCTCCTTGGCCGCGGCGACGGCGTTCTTGCCGTCGGCTTCCTGCGTCACGTCGCAATGGACGTAGCGCTGGCCCAGTTCCTTGGCCAGGGCTTCGCCCGGCTCGTCCTGGACGTCGGCGATGACGACCTTGGCGCCGTTCTGCACCAGCATGCGCACGGTGCCCGCGCCCAGCCCGGAAGCGCCACCCGTAACGATGAATACCTTGTTCGCGATTTCCATGTCTCTACCACCAGATCAATTCAAGGGATGAAAGCGGCGCGGCGGGCGCCGGATATGACAAGGCCTTCGGGCCGGGACCGGGACGCGTTGCGTCCGGCCGGCGCCGAAGGCCTTCAAGCCATCGAAGCGCCGGTCAGCCTTGCACGGCTCCGAACAGGCGCGACTTGATTTCGTCGACCGCGCCCACGCCCGAAATCTTGCGGTATTTCGGCGCGCCGGCGGGGTCCTGTTGCGCCCAGGTCGAGTAGTAGTCGACCAGGGGACGGGTCTGCTCGCGGTACACGGACAGGCGGTTGCGGACGGTTTCCTCGCGGTCGTCGTCGCGCTGGATCAGCTCTTCGCCGGTGACGTCGTCGCGGCCTTCCACCTTGGGCGGATTGAAGCGCACGTGGTAGCTGCGGCCGCTGGGCTGGTGCACGCGGCGCCCGCTCATGCGTTCGATGATGTCTTCTTCGGGGACTTCGATTTCGACCACGTAGTCCAGCTTGACGCCGGCGCTCTTGAGCGCGTCGGCTTGCGGGATGGTGCGGGGGAAACCGTCGAACAGGTAGCCGTTGGCGCAGTCGGACTGCTTCAGGCGGTCCTGCACGAGGCCGATGATGATCTCGTCGGAGACCAGGCCGCCGGCGTCCATGACCTTCTTGGCTTCAATACCCAGCGGCGTGCCCGCCTTCACCGCCGCGCGAAGCATGTCGCCGGTGGAGATCTGGGGAATGCCGAAGTGCTGGGTGAGAAACGCGGCCTGGGTGCCTTTGCCGGCGCCGGGGGGTCCGAGCAAGATGAGACGCATGAGTGCTCCTGAAAGGGTTTATTTTTTGTGATCCGGGGAATTATGCCGCAATGCAGCAGCCGATGCGGGGCCGCGCCATAGGAAATAACCCTTATGTCTGCTTGGCGTAGATCAGTCGGACGCGTTCGAGATCCGCCGGGGTATCTACGCCCGCCGCGGGAGGGTGGGAGGCCCGATGGACGACGATGACGTGCCCGTGTTCCATGGCGCGCAACTGCTCCAGCGATTCGAAACGCTCCAGCGCGCCCTGCGGCAGCGAGGGAAAGCGGCGCAGGAAGGACACGCGGTAGGCATACAGGCCGATATGGTGCCAGGCGGGCAGGCCCTCGGCCAGCACGCGTTCGCCGCCGGCCAGCGCGTCGCGGGCCCAGGGGATGGGGGCGCGCGAGAAGTACAGGGCGCGGTCGTCCGCGGCGCACACCAGCTTCACCACATTGGGATTGAACAGCGCCTCGGCGTCGGCCAGCGGACAGGCGCAGGTGGCGATGTCCGCCTCCGGGCTGGCCTGGAGCTTGGCGGCCACGGCGTCGATGAGCTCGGGCTCGATCAGGGGCTCGTCGCCCTGCACGTTCACCACGATGGCGTCGGCGGGCAGGCCGAGCTGGGCCACGGCTTCGGCCAGGCGGTCGGTGCCGGTGGGGTGGTCGCCGCGGGTCATCAGGGCCTGCAGGCCGTGGGCCTGGGCCGCCTGCTGGACGCGCGCGTCGTCGGTGGCGATGTAGACGCGCGAGGCGCCCGATTGCGCGGCGCGCTCGGCCGTGCGGACCACCATCGGCTTGCCGGCGATGTCGGCAAGCGGCTTGTCGGGCAGCCGGGTCGAGGCGGTGCGCGCCGGAATCAGGGCGATGAAGCTCATGCGGCGGCGGGGGGGGCGTCGTCGAGCGCGCGGGCTTCCGATTCCAGCATGACGGGGATGCCGTCGCGCACGGGGAAGGCCAGGCGGTCGGCGCGGCAGATCAGTTCGGCCTGCTGCCGGTCGTGTTCGAGGCGGCCCTTGCAGAGCGGGCAGACGAGGATGTCGAGAAGGCGGGATTCCATGACCGGAATTCTAAAGCAGTTTGCCCCCTGCCGGACCGCGGGCCGGGCCGCCTCGGCGGGCGGTTTTCCTTGATTTGTTAATTAATGTCATATTTTGAATAGAGTCCCGCGAAATCCAGGGTCGGATCGTCGCTATCATCCGCCGCGGTTTCAGCACAGGACAGGGAACGCGATGGATTCCAACACGATCAGGCTCGGCCTGATGATCATCATCCTCGTCTGGACGGTGGCGAGCGGCATCGCCTACGCGGTCCGGCGCAGCGGCAACAAGGGCGCGCTGCGCGAACTGAAGCGCGACGGGCGGCCGCTGCGGTCCATGACGGCCGCGGAACGCGAGATGCTGCAGCCCTTCCTGGTCCATCCGGCGGGTCCGAAGAAGGCGGCCCGCCTGGAGAGCGACGCCATCTATCCGCTGCGCGGCGCCTTCGTGCGCCACGGCATTTCGTCCAGCCGGGGCGGATCGACCGTGCACGACACCCTGGGAGGGGTGGACGTGGTGTTTCCCTACGACGCGCGGGACTACCTGCGCGCGGACAACGCGGCCGAAGTCGCGCTGACCGGCAAGTACGCCATCGTGGTCGGCCTGAACGGCGAGTTCGACCTGGCCGGCGGCCGCGAGCGCGGCCAGCGCCGCAATCGCCAGGACCGGCAATGGTCCGTCGGCAAGATGGGGGACATGCAGAACGTGATCGACCCGGTGGCGGATGCGTCCGCCAGCGTGAATTCGGACGAGGACGACCCCGGCCTGGCCGAGGCCATGCGCGTCGAAATCCTGGGCCAGCGCGACGAGACGCCCGCCGAGATCGCCGAGCGCCGCCTGCCGGGCATCGCGTTCTGGATCTCGATGCTGTGGGCGCTGGCCTTTGTCGGCTTCGCCGTGACCGCGGCCGGCGGCGGCCCGGCCTGGGCTGGCGCGGCCGCGGCGCTGGCGGTCCTGGCGCTGTGGCTGACGTGGCGCAGGCGCGCCCCGGGCGCGCCCGGGAAGGTGAACCGCGCCAGGGGTGAACTCCATGCCATCGTGCTGACCAATCCGGACAACGCGCAGGCCGTGTCCACCCAGCTGTTCCTGGGCGACAAGCTGCCGGTCAAGCTGCCCGAACATTGGCGCGCCACGCTGCAACTGCCCGAGGACGGCCGCGTCGACCTGGACGTGCGCGTGGACGACTACTCCGTGGTGCGCGTGGGCGGCAGCCATGCGCTGGACGAGGAACAGCGCCTGTTCCCGCGCGTGTTCTGGGGCCGCCACGTGACGCTGGCGCTGACGGGGATCCTGGCCGGCGCGGCGCTGTACGCGTCGGCCGACGGCCTGGAGCGCGATGCTGCGCTGGCCGGCGCCTGGCTGCGCGGCGAGCCGCCGCGCGTCTATGCCTCGGCCGCCGAGCTGGCCCAGGACCCGCCGGGCTTCGGCGTGCCGGTCTCGATGCGCGGCAACGCCCGCTGCGAACTGCGCGAGGACGCCGATTCCGGCAAGGTGGGATTCGATTGCGGCTGGTTGCGCTGGGACGGCGCGGCGCCCCAGGCCGGCCGCCTGGAAGTGAACGCCGCGGTCATGCAGTTGTATTCCGGCGATTTCATCCGCACCCGGCCCAATCCGATGCTGGACGTCCTGGTGGCCAGCCAGGTCTACGGCCGGATGCGCGACAACCCCATGGCCGGCTACAACGCGCGCAACCTCTCGGCCGTGAGCGTGACGGGCCTGAGCGGCACGGTGCGCGGCATCGAGCAGGCCTGCGACCTGGCCACCGGCGAGTCGATCGCCGCCTGCGACGAACTGAAGCGCGAGTTCGCCGCCAACATCCTGCTGGCGAAGGAAGGCGCCGGCAGCTGGCTCGAACTGTACCGGCTGGTGGAAGAGGGCGCGTTCGAGGGCAAGGGGCGCGGCGACGACGGCGCCATGTTCTCGCGCTACGTCGAGCGGATGCGCCGCCTGGCGCGCGTGGCGATGCACGCGCTGATCGAGTCGGCCCTGGACCGCGCCTCCCGCGACGCCATGCGGACGCAGCGGGGCGGGGTCGTGCTGCGCGTGCTGCCGGGGCCGCACGCGACGCTGCCGGGCCTGCGCGATACCCGGCAGGAGGGGCTCCTGATGGCCTGGAACCAGCAGGTGAGGACGCTGTCGTCCGAGGGCGCGATGCCATTCAAGATCGACGGGCTGGCGGCGGGCGCGGGTAGCGATGCCTCGGGGGCGCCGGAAATCGTGGTGGACGCGGCGCGCAGCCTGGACGACCCCTGGCCGTCGCTGGCGCGCATGGCCTGGCTGCTGCTGGCGACCTGGCTGGTGCTGGCGCATTTGCCGCTGGCCGTCGTCCGCAACCGGCAAGCCTCGGCCCGCGAGCGCGGGCTGCGCGAGTACGCCGAGCGCCGCCACGCGGCCCGGCCGGGGTTCTTCTAGGGCTTGGCGCGCTGGCGCAGGGCCTGCGCCAGCCAGTCGAACAGCTCCGGATCGGAGAAGCCTGCCCGCACCGGCACTTCCCACAGGCGCGCGTCGCCCAGGGCGGCGCATTTGATCGCGTCCTTGGAGGTGACGAGGATGGCGTCGGCCGCCAGGGCCTTGAACGGCGATTCGGCGTAGTCGTGATGGTCCGGCAGCGCCAGGGCGGGGTGCGGCGCGATGCCGGCGGCGCGCAGGGTGGCGAAGAAGCGTTCGGGGTTGCCGATGCCGGCCGCGGCCGCGACGCGGGGCTGGGCCGCGAAATCCGCCAGCGGACGCGTGGCGCCGCCTTCGATCTGGCGCGCCTGGCCCGGTTCCAGCCACATGCGCACCTGGCGCGGACGGCCGCCCGCGCAGGCGGGCTGCGCCTGCCCGCCGGGCGTGCCGACGTTCGTTACCACCGCGTCCACCTCAAGCAGGCGGGCGGCGGGCTCGCGCAGGGGGCCGGCCGGCAGCAGGCGGCCGTTGCCCACGCCGCGTTCGTCCTGCACCACGATTTCGACGTCGCGGGCCAGCGCCAGGTGCTGCAGCCCGTCGTCCGACACGATCACGTCCACGTCGGGATGGGCTTGCAGCAGCGCCTGGGCGGCCAGGGCGCGCTTGGGATGCACCGATACCGGGGCGCCGGTGGCGCGCGCGATCAGCGCCGGTTCATCGCCATAGCGGGCGGCTTCCAGCGCCCCGGTGCCGACGCGGGCCCGCGGACCGACCTTGACCCCGTAGCCGCGGCTGACCACCCCGGGGGTGTAGCCCCGGGCCCGCAGGCCTTCGACGGTGGCGATGACCATGGGCGTCTTGCCGGTCCCGCCGACGTAGACGTTGCCGATCACCACGACAGGAACGGGGGCGCGGTAGGCGGGGCGGGCGCCGTCCAGGTAGGCTTTGCGCTTGCGCGCCACCGCCCAGGCGGTCAGCCCGGACAGCGGGCGCAACAGGGTGGAGAGCCAGCCGCCGCGCTGCCATTGGCGAGCCAGCAGGGTCGAGCCGGGTTTTGCGCTCACCGGGCGGTCTGCGCGGCGAAGTTGACGCGGCCGATGCCGGCCAGGCGGGCGGCTTCCATGACGTTGATCACGGACTGGTGGGTAGCCTGGGCGTCGGCATTGATGACGACCAGCGGCTCCGTCTTGCCGGCCGCGGCCTGGCGCAGGGCGTCGGCGATTTCGGGCGGCGTGGAGACGTCGATGAGCGTGCCGTTGAGCGCGTAGCGCCCGTCCTGGCTGACGGCCACTTCCAGGGCCGGCGGCGTGTCCTGTTCCATCGAGGCCTGGGGCAGCGTCACCTTCAGCTGGGTGAAGCGCGCGAACGAGGTGGTCGCGGCCAGGAAGATCAGGATGACCAGCAGGACGTCGATGAGCGGGATCAGGTTGATATCCAGCTCATCGCGTTCGCCCCGGGATCCGCGAAAATTCATGAACGGCCCTCGCGGGGGGCTGCCTGGTGCGACACGGCGCGGACCAGGCGCGACGCGGACTGCTCCATGGCGCTGAGATACCCGTCCACGCGGCCGCGCAGGTAGCGGTGCGCGATCATGGCGGGGATGGCGATGAGGATGCCGAAGCCGGTGTTGTACAGCGCGATCGAGATGCCGCGCGCCAGCTGGGCCGGGTCGCCGCCGCCGGGGGTGTAGGAGCCGAAGATCTCGATCATGCCGACCACGGTGCCGAACAGGCCCATCAGGGGGGCGATCACGGCGATGGTGCCGATGGCGGAAATGTAGCGGCTGAGGTCGTGGGCGACGGCGCGTCCGGCGTCCTCGACCACGTTGCGCAGCTCCTCGCGCGGCAGGTGGCGATGACGCATCACCTCGGCCAGCACGCGGCCCAGCGGCGAATTGCGTTCGAGCCGGTTGATGGATTCAGGGGTGTCCTGGCGGTTGCGCAGCATTTCCGCAACCTGTTCGTTCAGGCCGCGCGGCATCACCAGCCCGCGGCGCAGGGAGAGGAAGCGCTCGAAGATCAGCGCCAAGCCCAGGACGGATGTCGCCAGCAGGGGCCAGATGGGCCAGCCGGCCTCGCGCAAGATGGAAAGCAAAGCGTTCAACTCCCGGGGAGCGCCAGGCGCGCGGAACGGCGCGTGTCGGCAACTGATCAAGCCGAAACTGTAACGGGGCGGCCCGGGCGTGGCAAGTCGGAACGACCCCGAATCTATCCACAGATCTTGTGGATAATTCTGTGTAAAACTTCGCCGGAACGCTTATGGGCACAGGGCTTGCACTTGTTTGCTTCAAATGCGAGCAGCTTGTTTTAAGTAAAAATCACATATAAATCAATGACTTGCTTTGAATTTGCTGGCTATCGGGCCGATTGGGGCAAACAAGCGGGGACGAGGTATGATGGCGGCCCGCTACGCGTGCCCTGTGGACAGGTATGCATCGGAAAGCCTCATGACAATTGAATTCTCAGTCACAAACAACGCATTTGCGCGGGATATCCTGACGGTTGCCCAGCTGAACCAAGCCGTGGGGCAGTTGTTGGAGCGCAGCATCCCGGCGCTATGGGTGCGCGGAGAGATTTCCAACTTCACGGCCGCGGCTTCCGGGCATTGGTACTTCACGCTCAAGGACAGCCGGGCCGCGGTGCGCGCCGTCATGTTCCGCAGCCGCGCCAGCGCGGTGGGGTTCGTCCCCCGGGCGGGCGACCAGGTCGAGATCCGGGCCCGGGTCTCCCTGTACGAGCCCCGCGGCGACTACCAGCTGCAGGCCGACGCGATGCGCCGCGCCGGGGTCGGCAACCTGTACGAAGCGTTCCTGCGGCTGAAGGAGCAACTGGCCTCCGAGGGCCTGTTCGATCCGGCGCGCAAACGCGAGCCCGCGAGGCTGCCCCGGGCGATCGGCGTGATCACCTCCCTGCATGCCGCGGCGCTGCGCGACGTGCTGTCGGCCCTGGCCCGGCGCGCCCCGCAAGTGCCCGTGATCATCTATCCGGCGCCCGTCCAGGGCGCGGACGCGGCCGGCCGGCTGGCCGCGCAGCTGCGGCTGGCGAACGAGCGCGCCGAAGTCGACACCTTGCTGCTGGTGCGCGGCGGCGGCAGCATCGAGGATCTCTGGAGCTTCAACGACGAGGGCCTCGCCCGCCTGGTGGCGGCCAGCGAGATTCCCGTGATTTGCGGCGTGGGGCATGAAACCGACTTCACGATCGCGGATTTCGTGGCCGACGTGCGCGCGCCCACGCCGACGGCGGCGGCCGAACTGGCCTGCGTGCCGCGCTCCGATTTGCTGGGCAGCGTCATGCATGCGGCCCGGGCGATGGCGCGCGGGCAGCAGCGCCGCCTGGAGCGCGCGGCCCAGCGGCTGGACCGCGCGGCCGCGCAGCTCGTGTCCCCGGCCCAGCGCCTGGAACACCAGCGCGAACGGCTCAACAGCCTGCGATTCCGCCTGGCTTCGGCCTTTGCGGGGCCGCAGGGCCGGCGCCAGGGCCGGGTCAATCTGCTGGCCCAGCGGCTGGCGCACCGCGTGCCCGACACCGGCCGCGCCGCCGACCGCCTCAACGGCGCCCTGCGCCAGCTGGGCCAGGCGCAGGCGCGGCTGCTGGCGCAGCGCCGCGACCGGCTGGCGGCCGCGACGGCGCAGCTGCGCGCGCTGGATCCGGGCAACACGCTGGCGCGCGGCTACGCCATCGCCCGCGACGACCAGGGCCGCATCGTGCGCGACGCGGCGGCGCTGGCGGCGGGGCAGGGGCTGGACCTCAGCTTCGCGCAAGGCGGCGCCCGCGTCGAAGTGCGGCAGACCCGCGATACCCGCGACGCTTCCTGAGTTTGCGCCGCGCGCGGCGCGCCGGCGTCCGTTAACCCCGCGCCGGCGCGGGGTTAACGCGGTATCCTCATGAGTTGCCGATACAATTGACCGGCTTGATCGTGCACTCAACAGAAGGAACTTTCACATGGCACATACTCTTCCCCCCCTGCCTTACGAACTGGACGCGCTGGCGCCGCACATCTCCAAGGAAACGTTGGAGTTCCACTACGGCAAGCATCATCAGACCTACATCACGAACCTGAACAACCTGATCCCGGGCACGGAATTCGAATCGCTGTCGCTGGAAGACATCGTGAAGAAGTCCTCGGGCGGCATTTTCAACAACGCGGCCCAAGTCTGGAACCACACGTTCTACTGGAACAGCCTGGCTCCCAAGGCCGGCGGCGCGCCCACCGGCAAGCTGGCCGACGCCATCAACGCCAAGTGGGGCAGCTTCGACGCTTTCAAGGAAGCGTTCAACAAGTCCGCCGCCGGCAACTTCGGTTCGGGCTGGACCTGGCTGGTCAAGAAGGCCGACGGTTCGGTCGACATCGTCAACACCAGCAACGCCGCCACCCCGCTGACCACGGCCGACAAGCCGCTGCTCACCTGTGATGTCTGGGAACACGCCTACTACATCGACTACCGCAACGCCCGTCCCAAGTACCTGGAAAACTTCTGGGCCCTGGTGAACTGGGAATTCGCGGCCAAGAACTTCGCCTGAGCCGCCAGGCCAGGCTGACGGGCCGGCCTCGCGCCGCGCCCCGAAAAACCCCTCGCCGTGGCGAGGGGTTTTTTATTGGCCGATCTGCCTGTCGATTGTCGAGTTCATTGCCGCGAAATGACGAGTAAACAGGCTTTTCTTTAGGGTTATCCCTAGAAAACCCAACCGCTATCGTTCCCCCCGGTCTGCGACTGAACCACGGGGCCCACGACCGCGGCACGCCCGCCATAAACCGGGGTAAATACAGGGAAGGGAAGCATGTTGCGGTTTTTATCGGGAATGCGCATCGGCGCGCGCCTGTCGGGCGCGTTTTTGCTGGTGGCGGTAATAGGCGGCGCGATCGGGGCCTTCGGGGTCTGGGGCCTGGCGCGCATCAACGCAATGAACGACCGGCTTTACGACACCGAGCTGCGCGGCATCTCGGATATCAAGGAAGCCAATATCAACCTGATCTACGCGGGCCGGGCCCGCAACGGATACCTGGCGGCGACCACCGAGCAGGAGCGCCAGGCGCTACGCAAGCAGTTCGATGACGCCATCAAGAACATGGACGCGCTGCGCGAGAAGGCCGCCGCCAACTTCCATGCCGACGAAGGCAAGCGCCTGCTGGCGCAGTTCGCGGAAACCGAGCAGGTCTGGAAGCGCGAATCGGCGGCGTTCTTCGCCGCGGCCCAGTCGCAGCCGCTGACCCAGGCCGATCCTCGCGTGGCGGAGATCGAGGCGCGCGTGATCGCGGCGTCGCAGAAGCTGGACGACCTGATGACCTCGTTGGCGCAGGGCAAGGAAAGCGTGGCGTCGCAAACCGTGCGGGAAGGCACGGATCTCTACGGCACGGTCCGCGCCGTCATGATCGGCCTGGCCATCATGGGCGTGGCCATCGGCCTGCTGCTGGGCTGGCTGGTCACGCGCGGCATCGTGCGTCCGCTGGACCAGGCCGTGAAGGCGGCGCGCCAGGTGGCGGCCGGCGACCTCACCACCGAGATCCAGGTCGCCACGCGCGACGAGACCGGCGAGCTGATGAGCGCGCTCAAGGCCATGAACGAAAGCCTGGCGCGCATCGTCAAGGACGTGCGCGACGGTTGCGAGAGCATCGCCTCCGCCTCGTCGCAGATCGCCCAGGGCAACGCCGACCTGTCGCAGCGCACCGAGGAACAGGCGTCCTCGCTGGAAGAAACCGCCGCGTCGATGGAAGAGCTCACCAGCACCGTGCAGCAGAACGCCAACAACGCCGGCGAGGCCGACCGCCTGGTCAACCTGGCGTCCAGCGTGGCGATCCGGGGCGGCGAAGTGGTCGACGGCGTGGTCCAGACCATGAGCGCCATCTCCGACAGCTCGCGCCGAATCGCCGACATCACCGGCGTGATCGACGGCATCGCCTTCCAGACCAACATCCTCGCGCTCAACGCCGCCGTCGAGGCGGCCCGCGCGGGCGAGCAGGGGCGCGGCTTCGCCGTGGTGGCGGGCGAAGTGCGCACGCTGGCGCAGCGTTCGGCCGTGGCGGCCAAGGAAATCAAGGCCTTGATCGATGAGTCCGCGGCGCGCGTCGAAGGCGGCACGCGCCAGGTCGACGAGGCCGGCCGCACCATGCGCGAGGTGGTCGACGGCGTGCGCCAGGTCGCGACGCTGGTGCGCGAAATCGCCAGCGCCTCGGAAGAGCAGTCCGCCGGCATCGGCCAGGTCAACCAGGCCGTGGCGCAGATGGACACCGTGACCCAGCAGAACGCCGCGCTGGTGGAAGAGGCGGCCGCAGCGGCTGCCAGCATGCAGGAACAGGCTGCCCGGCTGGCCCAGGAAGTGCGCCGCTTCAAGGTGGAGGCGGGCAGGGGGTCGGCCCGCGAGGCTCAGGTCCGATTGGGGCAGGCCGTGCCCGCGGCGCGTCCCGCGCTGGCGCAGGCTTCCGACGACGACTGGTCGACGTTCTGACCGCGCGCTTTGGGCTGCCGGTCAGGCGGGAGTGGTAAGGTTAGCCACTTTCAACCGCGCCGGCTCTTGCCCATGAACCTGCCCGATCCCATACGCCGGCTCCTGGCCGGCCCGCGCCGGTGGGCGCACCGCAAGGTGCGCCAGATCAACCGCCTGTCGCGCAAGAGCGTGCAGATGGGGCTGCTGCTGGGCGGCGCGGGGCTGGTGGCCCTGATGTCGCTGGGCTTCGCCTATCTGGCCGACAAGGCGCTGGAATGGAACCGCGCCTGGGTCTCCCACAGCGGCTGGCTGGCCTTGCTGGTGCTGCCCCCGGCCCTGGCTCTCCTGCGCTGGCTGACGCTGCGCTACGCGCCCAACGCCTCGGGCAGCGGCATTCCCCAAGTCATCGGCGCGCTGTCGCTGCCGCCCGGCCCCAGCCAGAACAGCCTGGTGTCGCTGGGGCAGACCCTTTGGAAGATTCCCCTGGCGTTCTTCGGCATGCTCGCCGGCGCCTCGATCGGCCGCGAAGGGCCCTCGGTGCAGGTCGGCGCGGCCCTCATGCTGGCCTGGGGCGATTTCTGGAAGCGGCGCGGCGTGCAATTGCGCGGCTTTCACGCCAACGAGTTGATCGCCGCCGGTGCCGCGGGCGGCCTGGCCGCCGCCTTCAACGCGCCGTTGGCCGGCGTCATCTTCGCCATCGAGGAACTCGGCCGCGGCACCGTGCTGCGCTGGCAGCGGCTGGTGCTGATCGGCGTGCTGGCCTCGGGCTTCCTGGTCGTCGCGGTGGTGGGAAACAACCCGTATTTCGGCGTTTTCGGCGGCGCGCCGCTGGCCCACGGCATGGTGACCTGGGTGATCATCTGCGCGGCGCTCAACGGCGCGCTGGGCGGCATCTTCGCGCGCCTGCTCGGCAAGGGCGCGGCGGGCAGCGCGCCCCACGCCTGGCGCGGCTGGATCCGCGCGCATCCGATCTGGACGGCCTTCATCATGGGCCTGCTCCTGGCCGTGCTCGGGCTGGCCACGGCCGGCACCGTCTACGGAACCGGCTATGGCGTCGCGGCCGACCTGCTGTCCGGCCAGGACACGGCGCCCGCGAGTTTCGGGCTGGCCAAGCTCGGCGCCACGGTCGTTTCCTACTGGGCGGGCATCCCGGGCGGCATTTTCACGCCGGCCCTGACCACCGGCGCGGGCATCGGCCACCACATCTGGCAACTGGCCGGGGAGGGCGTGGACCACCGCGTGCTGGTGCTGATCTCGATGGCCGCCTTCCTGGCCGCCGCCACCCAGGCGCCTCTCACGGCCAGCGTGGTGGTGATGGAAATGACGGGCAGCCAGCCCATGCTGTTCTGGCTGCTGGTCGCGTCCCTGCTGGCCTCGGTAGTGTCGCGCCAGTTCTGCCCGCAGCCCTTCTATCACCTGGCCGCCGGCCGTTTCCGCCGGCAGGCCATCGTGGAGGCCGGGCGCGCATCGCGTCCGCCGGCGTCGTGAGCGCGCCCCGGGGCGGTGCGTCCGCGCCGCGCCATTCGGGTGAACATCCATTGGACACTGTCCGTGCTGCGGACATCCCGCCGGTGGGCCAGGTTGGTGCGTGGGCCCTGCGTTAAGATCGTCCGATCCCGGTTTTCCTTCACTTACTTCGAGCTTCCCATGACCGTGCATGCTTATATCTGTGATGCGATTCGCACCCCCTTCGGCCGTTACGGCGGCGCGCTGGCTCCCGTTCGCCCCGACGACCTCGCGGCCGTAGCCATCAAGGCGCTGGTGGCGCGCAACCCCGGCGTGCGCTGGGAGGAGCTGGACGACGCGATCATGGGTTGCGCCAACCAGGCCGGCGAAGACAACCGCAACGTGGCCCGCATGGCCACGCTGCTGGCCGGGCTGCCGATCGAAGTTCCCGGCGCCACGGTCAACCGCCTGTGCGGCTCGGGCCTGGACGCCATCGGCACCGCCGCCCGCGCCATCCGCGCCGGCGAAGCCGGCCTGATGCTGGCCGGCGGCGTGGAGAGCATGAGCCGCGCCCCGTTCGTCATGGGCAAGGCCGACAGCGCGTTCTCGCGCAGCGCCGCCATCTACGACACCACGATCGGCTGGCGCTTCATCAACAAGCTGATGAAGGCGCAGTACGGCGTGGATTCGATGCCGGAAACGGCCGAGAACGTCGCCGACGACTTCAAGATCAGCCGCGAAGACCAGGATCTGTTCGCGCTGGCCAGCCAGCAGAAGACCGCGCGCGCCCAGAAGGAAGGCTTCTTCGACGCCGAGATCGTGCCGGTGTCGATCGCCCAGAAGAAGGGCGATCCCGTCGTCGTCTCCAAGGACGAGCATCCGCGTGAAACCAGCCTGGAATCGCTGGCCAAGTTGAAGGGCGTGGTCCGCGAAGGCGGCACCGTCACCGCCGGCAACGCCTCGGGCGTGAACGACGGCGCGGCCGCGCTGCTCTTGGCCGACGAAAAGGCCGCCGCCCGCCACGGCCTGACCCCGCGCGCCCGCGTGGTCGGCATGGCCACAGCCGGCGTGGCCCCGCGCATCATGGGCATCGGTCCGGCGCCCGCCACGCTGAAGGTGCTGGCCCAGACCGGCCTGACGCTGGACCAGATCGACGTGATCGAACTGAACGAAGCCTTCGCCGCCCAGGGCCTGGCCGTGCTGCGCCAGCTGGGCATCGCCGACAACGATCCGCGCGTGAACCCCAACGGCGGCGCGATCGCCCTGGGCCATCCGCTGGGCGCCAGCGGCGCCCGCCTGGCCACCACCGCGATCAACCAGCTGCACCGCACCGGCGGCCGCTACGCGCTGTGCACCATGTGCATCGGCGTGGGCCAGGGCATCGCGATGATCATCGAACGCGTGTAAGCGCCGTTCGCCGCTCCCGCCGCCGGTTTGCCCGGCGCGGGAACGAAAAAGGGAGCCCCCGGGGCTCCCTTTTCATTGCCGGGATGTCGGCGCCCGGCGCCCGGCGGCGCTTCAGGGCAGGCCGTCCAGCTTCTTGCCGGCCTTGATGCCGTGCTGCTCGAACCAGCCCTGGGCCATCTCCAGGGCGTAGCGCACCGGCTTCTTGGCGCAGTGGGGGTCTTCGGTCTGGGGCGCCATGTTCTCGATGTTGACGATCGTGCCGTCGTCGGCGATAAAGGCAATCGAGAGCGGCAGAAGGGTGTTGCGCATCCAGAAGCACTGCACGTCCGGCTGCTCGAAGACGAACAGCATGCCGTCGTTGCCCGGCAGCTCGCGGCGGAACATGAGGCCGTTGCGGCGGCTGTCGTCCGAATCGGCGACTTCCGCGCGGATAATATGGATGCCGGCGGAAAGCTGGACGGTGGGCAGGGGCGGCTGCGGGCCGGTTTGCTGGGCGGCGGCGGGCAGGGCCAGCGCCGCGGCGGCAGCCAGGAACAGAGTAGCCGCCTTTGGCCGGACTGCCTTGAAGAACGATGATTTAAACAATGTGCGACTGATGAAAAACAAAGCGGCGTTCTTGGACATGGCCCTGACAGCGGAAGAAAATAACAAGGCGGGGCCCGAAAGCCCCGCCTGATAATGGCGCAACCTTGCTGTTGCGCTTTAAGGGTAACTCAGGCAGCAGTGATATTCAGCGCCTGTTTGCCTTTGGGCCCCTGAATAATCTCGAAGGCCACTTTCTGGCCTTCTTTCAGGGTTTTAAAACCATTCATTTGGATGGACGAAAAATGGGCGAACAGATCTTCACCGCCGTCGTCGGGCGTAATGAAGCCAAACCCCTTTGCATCGTTGAACCATTTGACGGTGCCCGTCGATTTGGGATTGTCCCCTTGGACGGCGGTTGCGGTCGTATCAGACATGCGGACTGCCTCATTGAATCGTATGTTGACAGAAGGGCATCGCGGCCTAGACCCCTGTCCCCCCTCCGGCTTCCTGGCAGATTTTCGATGAGTTGAAAACCCCAGAATGCGTGGATAATGCGCCGCTTTTCTTTGCGGCGTCAAGTATGGAAACTACGCATTTCTACGTGTAATTTTCCGTAAGTTACATGCTAGCCGTCCCCAGTTTAAATAGAATAGCGGCCCTATGAGTTCTACCTTGGATACCCAGCATGATTTGGCCGTCGAGAAGGCACCGGCTCGCGCCGCGCCGCCTCCGATGTACCAGGTTTTGTTGCTCAATGACGACTACACCCCGATGGAGTTCGTCGTGAAAGTCTTGCAGAAGTTCTTCAATAAGAATCACGAAGAAGCGACCCGGATCATGCTGCAAGTGCATCATGAAGGGCGCGGCGTATGCGGGGTCTATCCCCGCGACCTGGCCGCGACCCGCATCGCGCAGGTGGCGCAGTATGCGCGGGCGCGGCAGCATCCTCTGCAATGCGTAATGGAACCGGTCTGAATCCAGGAATCGAATACGCCGCCTGTCATGGCGGCGTTGTGCTGTCCAGTTAATCTGGGCACAGTGCCCGCGTATCCGAGAAGCGCGCGGGAGGGCCGGCAGCTCCGCCGTAAAGGGGCCGCGCAATATTGAGAGTAAGCGGGAGAAGTGCCGTGAGTGGAAAGATCAGCAAGACCTGGCTGGCGACGGCCGGCGTCGTCGTATTGGCGGGCGCCATCGGCCTGGGCTGGTGGATGGGCAAGGAGCGCCAGGCGGCGCCCGCGGCCCCGCCCGCC
>NZ_BCTQ01000029.1 GCF_001571365.1 Achromobacter denitrificans NBRC 15125
GGGCGATCTGTTCCAGGTCGTGCCCGAACTGACCAACGCACTGTAAGCCCTAGCGGCCTGCATTGCCGAAAGCCCGCCAGCGTCCGCGCTGGCGGGCTTTTCCGTTTTTGGAGACAAGCGCGCGCGGCTCATTGATTTCCTAGTCATAAATCTTTTGAATTATCGAAAGGTTCTGATAATGTATTCGGCGCGCAGCTCGATTCGCGCAAGTGCTTGACCTGTACAGAACGAAGGA
Source organism: Achromobacter denitrificans NBRC 15125 (assembly GCF_001571365.1). Taxonomy (GTDB): domain Bacteria; phylum Pseudomonadota; class Gammaproteobacteria; order Burkholderiales; family Burkholderiaceae_B; genus Achromobacter; species Achromobacter denitrificans. The sequence goes on from NZ_BCTQ01000029.1 coordinate 236, forward strand.
GATTCGGGATGGATTGGTTCTTTGACACTCTGCGAAAGTATCCGGAACTTGCGATATTCCTCACTTTGGGCCTGGGATATTGGATAGGCGCCAAGAAAATATTCGGGTTCAATCTGGGCGCAGTCACCGGCACATTGCTGGTTGGTGTGCTGGTAGGGCAGCTGAATATAACGATCGCACCGATCGTCAAGCAGGTCTTCTTCCTGCTTTTTCTTTTTGGGCTCGGCTATGGCGTCGGGCCTCAATTTTTCCGCGGCATGAAAAGCGATGGCCTTCCCCAGGTCATTTTCGCGGTCATCATTTGCGTACTTTGCCTGCTGGTCACATGGGGCACCGCGGTCGCCTTCGGCTTTGACGCCGGCACCGGCGCGGGCCTGCTGTCCGGAGCGCAGACCATCTCCGCGGTGATGGGCGTGGCCACCGACACGATCAACGGCCTGAACGTCGACGCGGCAACCAAGAAGCAGTGGATCGACAGCATCCCCGTGGCCTACGCGGTCTGCTACATCTTCGGCACCGTGGGCAGCGCCTGGATCCTGGCCTCGCTCGGCCCCAAGCTGATGCGCGTGGACATCGTGAAGGAGTGCAAGGAGTACGAGGCCAAAATGTCCGGCGGCGCCGACTCCATGGAGCTCTCGGGCTATCGCAAGTTCACGGCCCGCGCCTACAAGCTCGATCGTCCGGAATTCGTGGGCAAGACGGTGAGCGAACTGGAATCGCGCTTCGTCGAGGCCCGCGTCTTCGTCGAGCGCATCCGTCGCGGCGATCAGATCCTCGACAGCGATTCGAAGACCGTGCTGCAGGCCGGCGACGTGCTCGGCGTGACCGGCAGGCATGACGCCCTGGTCCTGCAGGCGCCCGGCATCATCGGCGGCGAGGTCGAGGACCGCGACGTGATCAATCTGCCGGCCGAGATCGTCGAGGTGGTGCTGACCAACAAGAACCTGGCCGGCAAGACGGTCCAGGAAATCGCCGAGAGCGAAACCGTGCGCGAACTGGGCCGCGGGGTCTTCCTGCGCAAGGTCGTGCGTGGCGGCCACGAAATGCCGGTCAACTGGGGCCTGAAACTCGATCGCGGCGACCGGCTGTTCCTGCTGGGCGCCAAGCGCGACGTGGAGCGGGTGGTCGGCAAGGTCGGCTACGTGGACCGCGCCACCGACCAGACCGACATGGTGTTCGTGGGCTTCGGCATCCTGCTGGGCGGCCTGTTCGGTTCGCTGGTGCTGACCGTGGGCGGCATCCCCATCACGCTGTCGACTTCCGGCGGTTCGCTGATCGCCGGCCTGATCTTCGGCTACCTGCGTTCCGTGCATCCGACCTTCGGGCGCGTGCCGGAGCCGGTGCACTGGTTCCTCACCTCGGTCGGGCTGACGGCCTTCGTGGCGGTGGTCGGGATTTCGTCCGGGCCGGGCTTCGTCGAGGGCTTCCAGCAACTGGGCGCGAAGCTCTTCGTCGCGGGGGTGATCGCCACCAGCGTGCCCATGATCCTGGGCGTGTACATCGCCCGCTACGTGTTCAAGTTCCACCCCGCCATCGCGCTGGGCGTCTGCGCGGGCGCCCGGACCACGACGGCCGCCATCGGCCAGATCACCGAAACGGCGAAAAGCCAGGTGCCCGCGCTTGGCTACACAGTGCCCTATGCGATCGGCAATACCCTGCTCATCATCTGGGGGATCGTCATCGTCATGCTCATGACTTAGCGGGTCCGCCGCGGGCCGTCCGGCCCGCGGGCAGCACAAGAAGGGCGGCGGGCGGACCCGCTCGCGCGCCCCAACTAGCGCCTGTCACAACGCAAACCAGGAGTACTGAACCATGGCTTCCACCACGCCTCTCACCGTCAGCCTGGCTTCGGCCTTGAAAACGACCCGATCGCACCAGCGCGACCTCGAACAGCTGTCGCCCTTCGAGTTGAAGGACTATCTCATCACTTTGGCCAAGGACAGCCAGCAGGCGGCGGCGGCGACCATGCTGAACGCGGGCCGCGGCAATCCGAACTGGATCGCCACCGAGCCGCGCGACGCCTTCTTCCTGCTGGGCCAGTTCGCGATGAAGGAAGCGCGCCGGGTGCGCGACGAGGTCATCCTGGCGGGCATGCCTGCCAAGAAGGGATGCGCGGACCGGCTGCGCAAATTCCTCTCCAAGCACAAGGGCCAGGACGGCCACTCCTTCCTGGCGGGCGTGCTGGAATACGGCGTGAAGATCAAGGGCTTCGATCCGGACGAGTGGATCCACGAACTGACCGACAGCATCATCGGCGACCACTATCCGGTGCCGCCGCGGGCGCTGGTGCATATCGAGCAGGTGGTGCACGACTACCTGGTCAAGGAAATGTGCGACGGCCGTCCGCCCAAGGGCAAGTTCGACCTGTTCCCGGTCGAGGGCGGCACGGCCGCCATGTGCTACATCTTCGATTCGCTGCTGCAGAACGGCCTGCTGAAGCAGGGCGACACCATCGCACTGTTCCTGCCGACGTTCACGCCCTACATCGAAATCGCGCACCTTGAGCGCTTCAATTTCAAGATCGTCGCCATCAATGCCAACAGCATGCGGGCCGACGGCACGCACGACTGGCACTACCCGGCGTCGGAAATCGCCAAGCTGGAGAATCCCAAGATCAAGCTGGCGGTCACGGTCAACCCGAGCAACCCGCCGTCGGTGGCGTTCAGCCCGGTCGAGATGAAGCAGATCGTGCGCCTGATCCGCAAGAATCCGAACCTGGTGCTGGTGACCGACGACGTGTACGGCACTTTCGTGCCGAACTTCCGCTCGCTGATGGCCGAAGTGCCGCACAACACGATCTGCGTGTACTCGTTCTCGAAGAACTTCGGCTGCACGGGCTGGCGCCTGGGCGTGATCGCGACCCACGAGACGAACACGATGGATCGCCGCATCGCCGAGCTGCCCGAATCGTGGAAGAAGCGCCTGGACAAGCGCTACGGGGCCCTGACGATGGAGCCCAGGAAGATCAAGTTCATCGACCGCATGGTGGCCGACAGCCGCAACGTGGCCTTGAACCATACCGCGGGCCTGTCCCTGCCGCAGCAGGTCCAGATGGGCTTCTTCGCGCTGTCCCACCTGCTGGATCTGAAGGACGCCTACAAGCACCTGACGATGGAGATCGTGCGCCGCAGACGCGACTCCTTGTGGCAGGGCCTGGGCATCCCCATGCCGCCGGAAGATCCGATGCGCGGCTGGTACTACGTGGAACTGGACTTCATGGTCTGGGCCAAGGTGATGTACGGCGACGCCTTCGTCAAGTACATGGTCAGCAACTACGAACCGGTCGACTTCCTGTTCCGCCTGGCCGAGAAGTCCGGCGTGGTGCTGATGGACGGGGGCGGCTTCGGCGGCCCGCCGTGGTCGATCCGGATTTCGCTGGCCAACCTGGACGATGGCGATTACGCCAAGATCGGCAAGTACATGGTCGAAGCGGCGACCGAGTACGTCGACGCCTGGAAGGCTTCCGCGCTGGTGCGCTCGGGCCCGACCGCGGGCAAGGGCCAGAAGGTGAAGGTCTCGGCGGCCAAGCGCGCGACCGGCGCCAAGAAGGCCGGCGCCACCGTGGCCCGGAAGGCGGTCAAGCAGGCGGTGAAGAAGGCGGACACGGCAGCCAAGTCCGCCAAGAAAGGCGCCGCCAAGTAGCAAACCCCAGGGCGACATGACGACATGACTTGCAGCATCGGGTTTTTCAATAGCGTCCCCATCGCAGTGCTGTTCGTGACGGTGGGGTTGGGATACCTGATCGGCAAGCTCAAGGTCGGGCCGATCCAGCTGGGCGGGGTGTGCGGAACGCTCATCATCGCCCTGCTGATCGGCCAGACCGGATGCCAGATCCGCGGCGACCTGAAGGAAGTCGCGTTCGCCCTGTTCATTTTCGCGATGGGGTACTCGGGCGGGCCGCAGTTCTTCGCCAACCTGAACCGCTCAAGCCTGCGATTCATCGTGCTGCCCATCATCGAAGCCTTGCTGGTGCTGACGATCGTGCTGGCGGCGGTGCCGCTGTTCGGGCTGGACGCCGGCACGGCAGCCGGGCTGGCCGCGGGCGCGGCCACCGAGTCGGCCGTGGTGGGCACGGCCGCCGAGGCGCTCAAACACTTGGGGCTGGCCGACGCCGACGTCCAGCGCATGGAAGCCAACATCGCCACGGCTTATACGCTGACCTATCTGGTCGGCCTGATCAGCATCGTGTTCTTCACCAGCCAGATCGCGCCGGCGCTGCTGCGCATCAACCTGCGCGACGCCTCCAAGGCCCTGGAGGAAAAGCTGGGCGTGACCGCGGGCGAAAGCGAAGAGGCCAACATGCCCACGCTGCCGCGGCTGGTCGGCCGCTCGCACGTGGTGAAGGACGCCGACGGCCTGACCGTGGCCGAGGTGGAGTCCCGCCTCGGGGGGCGCACCGCCATCAGCCGCATCCTGCGCAACGGGGAGGCGGTGGACGCCTCGCCCGACGACGTGCTGGCCATGGGCGACATCGTGGTGGTGCTGGGGATGCGGCGCTTCGCGCTGCGCGCCGGTCCGCTGATCGGACCCGAGATCCAGCTGCCCGAGGCGCACGCCGACGACCTGCAACTGAGCGAGCTCGCGGTCATCGTCAACAAGAAGGCCGTCAACGGGCACACCGTTGCCGAGCTGGCCAGGCGGCCGCGCGCCCAGCGCGCGCGCGGCGTCTTCCTGCAATCCATCGTGCGCTCGGGCCATTCGCTGCCGATCACGCCATCCACCGTCGTGCAGTACGGCGACCTGGTCACGCTGGTGGGCGCCGAGCCGGAATTGTCGGAAGCCGGCGCGGCGCTCGGCAACGAGCTGCGGCGCAGCGGCGTGACGGACCTGGTGTTCCTGGCCTTCGGCATCCTGGTCGGCCTTCTGATCGGCAGCCTCAGCGCGCGGCTGTGGGGCATCCCGGTGTCGTTGGGCAGCGGAGGCGGGGCGCTCGTCAGCGGCCTGGTCTGCGGCTGGATCAACGCCAAGCGGCCCGCGCTCGGGCACATCCCCGACCATGCGGTCCAACTGCTCAAGGACCTGGGGCTGGCGATCTTCGTGGCCTGCGTGGGCCTGTCGGCGGGCCCGGAAGCCGTGTCGCTGATCCGCGAGCACGGCGCGGTGCTGCCGGTGATCGGCCTGCTGGTGTCGCTGGGGCCGGCCTGCCTGTCGCTCTGGGTGGGCCACAAGATCCTGAAGATCGAAGGCCCGCTGCTGGTGGGGGCGATCGCGGGCCAGCACGTCAGCACGCCCGCCATCAGCGCCATCCTGGCATCCAGCGGCAGCGCGGTGCCGCTGCTGGGCTACACCGTCACGTATGCCATCGCCAACGTGCTGCTGCCGGTGCTGGGGCCGATCATCGTGTCGCTGGCCCATCACCTGGGCTAGCGCCGGCTCGGCTCCAGCAGCGTGCATCCCTGCCACGCCTGATCGTTGATCAGGCGTTTTATTTCGTCCTTGCACATTGCGATGACCTGGCTCACCGCCATCGACTGCGGCAGGCTCTCGCTGGCGCACAGCACTAGCTCGCGCGACAGGGCGTCGTCGAGCGCGTGCGCCACAATCGATCCCTCCGCGATCTCGGGCTGCGCCGCGGAACACGGCAGGATCGTGGCGGCCATCGCGCTGCGCACGGCGGGGATCAGGATCGCCGAGGTGCTGGCCTCGGCAAACAGATTGCACGTCAGGCCGGCGGTCAGAAAGGCATGGTCCAGGCGCGCGCGCAAGGTATTGGGCAGGCTGGGCAGGACCAGCGGCAGCGCGGCGAAATCCGCGATGCCCAGGGTGCGGCGCGGCAGTGCGACGCTGGCGTGAGCCAGCAGGAACAGGCTTTCCCGCAGGAGCTGCGTGCGCTGCAGGCCCTGCATGGGTTGCTGGTCCGGAGAGAGGGAAAAATCGATGCGCCCTTGCAGGACCAGTTTGGTCAGGTCCGCGCTGGGCACGTCGACGATTTCCAGCACCACCGAGGGCAGCTCCGCCTTGGCGCGGCGCATGAGCGGCAACGCCAGCATGCGGGCGGTGCTCGACGCCAGCCCGATCGATACCGTGCCGGTGACCTGGTCCGCCGTCCTGGACAGCAGGCTGCGGGTGCTGTCGACCTGACGCAGAATGGTTTGCGCATGACGGTACAGCAGCAGGCCCTCCGCCGTGGGTTGCACGCCCTTGGCGCCGCGCACCAGCAGCGCCACCCCCAGGTTCTCCTCCAGCAGGGACATCTGCTGGCTGAGCGCGGGCTGGGCCACGTGCAGGCTTTCCGCGGCGCGGGTCATGTTCTGCATTTCCACCACGCGCACGAAGTATTTGAGCTGACGCAGATTCATGGAATAAGAAAATCTTATTGAAGGATCGGAAAATAGTATTTTCTACCCCTCCGAGGCGCTGCCTAGAATGGGTTTCGTATCGGAGGAGGACGACGAAATGAGTCTGCCATTGGCCGGGCTGAAGGTGCTGGATTTGACGCGCGCGCTTTCCGGGCCTTTCTGCACAATGATTCTTGGGGACCTGGGGGCCGAGGTCGTCAAGGTGGAACCCATGCCGGCCGGCGAGATGGCGCGGCAGTGGGGGCCGTTCGATGATGATATAAGCGTTTATTATCTTAGCGCCAATCGCAGCAAGCAAGGCATCGGCGTCGACTTCCGCAAGCCGGAAGGGCTGGCATTGCTGCGCAGGATGGCGCTGGCATCCGACATCGTGGTCGAGAACTTCAAGGTGGGCACGATGGAAGCGATGGGGCTGGGGTACGCCTCGCTGGCGGAGGAACACCCCGGCCTGATCCTGGCGTCGATTTCCGGCTTCGGCAGCAAGGGGCCGGCCCGCGACTGGGCGGGCTTCGACCAGGTTGCGCAGGGCTATTCCGGCTTCATGAGCCTGACGGGCACCCAGGAGTCCGGGCCGACTCGCGTGGGGGTCGCCATCGGCGACCTGACGGCGGGGATGTGGCTGGTCATCGGCATCCTGTCCGCGGTCGCGCAGCGCGCCGCCACCGGACGCGGGCAGCATGTGGAAACCTCGCTGCTGGCCGGCCTGATGGCGTTGCTCAGCGTGCAGGGCCAGCGCTATCTCAGCAAGAACGAGGTGCCCGAGCCTTGCGGCAATGTGCATCCCGTCATCGCCCCATATGGCACGTTCGAAACCGCCGACGGGCCGCTCAACCTGGCGCCGGCCACTCAGGCGATGTGGGTCAAGCTTTGCGGCATACTCGGGCTCTCCCACCTGGCGGCCGACGAGCGGTTCCTGACGAATGCGGAGCGCATGCAGCACCGCTATGAATTGAAGTTGGAGCTGGAGCAGGGCCTGAAGCGCAAGACTCGCATGGAATGGACCGCGCTGATGATCGACGGCGGCATTCCCGCGGGGCCCATCAACACCCTGGAGGACGTATTCGCCGATCCCCAGGTGCAGGCCTGCGGGCTGGTGCGGACGTTGACGCATCCGGTGCTGGGCGATCTGCGGCAGGTGGGCCTGCCGCTGGGCTTGAACGGCACGGACACGGCCAGCCATCGCGCGCCGCCGGTGTTCGGCCAGCACACGCGCGAAGTTTTCGCGCGCTACGGACTGGCGGGCGCCGAGATCGATCGCCTGCTGGCCGACGGCGTGGCGCATCAGGCGGGGGAGGCGGCATGACCGGCGCTTCCGATACGCCCAGCCTGTCCGTCGACGGACACATCGCGACCCTCCGCCTGCGCAGGCCCGGCCAGGCCAACCGGCTTGGTCCGCAGGACCTGGACGCAATCCGGGAGCATCTGGACGCGGTGAACGCGAACGACGCCGTGCGCGTGCTGCGCATCCAGTCCGAAGGCAAGTACTTTTGCAGCGGCTACGACATTTCGTCCCTGGCGTCCGAGAGCGCGCCTAGCTCGCTCTATTTCGGCCAGACCATGGACCTGATCGAGGCGGCGAGGCCGGTGACGATCGCGGCGGTCCAGGGGGGCGCCTATGGCGGAGGCACCGATCTGTGCCTGGCCTGCGATTTCCGCATCGGCACGCCGCAGGCCGACATGTTCATGCCGGCCACGCGCCTCGGGCTGCATTTCTACGCGGGCGGCATGTCGCGCTACGTGACCCGGCTGGGGCTGGCCCAGGCCAAGCGCCTGTTCCTGACCGCGGAACGCATTCAGGCCGAGGAGATGCTGCGCATCGGCTTCCTGACCGAACTGGTGGCGGAGGACCGCCTGCAGGATCGGGTGGACGCGTTGAGCGCGCAGATCGTGGCAATGGCGCCGATACCCCTGTTCGGCGTGAAAGCGCACCTCAACCGCATCGCTCGGGGAGAGGTCGACCATGCCGGCATCGAACGGGCGGTACTGCAATCCGAGCAGTCCGAGGATCTGGCCGAAGGCGCGCGGGCCTGGAAGGAGAAGCGAGCGCCGAATTTCACCGGCCGCTGACGCGGCCGGCGCATGAACGGAGAGCCGCGCCACAAGCGGCTCCGAACCCATTAAAGGAGACTTCGATGAAATCCGCTATTGCCGCATGCGGCGCGCTGTTCGCCGCCGTTGCCTCATTGTCCGCCGTGCCCGAGGGCGCGCACGCCGCCGCGCCGTATCCGTCCAAGCCCCTGACGCTGGTGATCGGATTTCCGCCGGGCGGGGGCGCGGACCAGGTGGGCCGCGTCTACGCGAATGCGCTGGCCAGGCAGCTCAAGCAGCCGGTCGTGGTCGAAAACCGGCCGGGCGCCGGTTCGACGATCGGCGCCAGCCTCGCGGCGCGCGCCGCCGCCGACGGCTATACGCTGTACCTGGGCAATTCCAGCGTCATGGGCAGCGACAGCGCGCTGTACAAGGTGGACTACACGCCCGACAATTTCGTGCCGGTGGCGCAGCTCACCACGGGTCCGATGGTCCTGATCGCGAATGCGAAGCTGGGGCTGAAAAGCGTGCAGGACCTGATCGATCGGGCGAAGCGCAAGCCCGGAACCATCAATGTGGCGTCATCCGGCAACGGCGTCATCACCCATTTGGCCGCGGTCGAATTCATGACGCTCGCCGGCGTGAAGCTGATGCACATTCCGTTCAAGGGAGGCGCCGCGGCAGCGCAATCCGTGGCGGCCGGCGATACCGATATTTCGTTTGCGACGGCGCCTTCCGCCAAGGCGGTCATCGATACCGGCAAGGTGGTGGCGCTGGCGGTCACGTCCGGCCAGCCCTCCCGCTTGTTGCCGTATCCGCCCATTTCGCAGACCGTGCCCGGCTACGACCTTTCCAACTGGTGGGGCGTCTTCGCGCCCAAGGGCACGCCGCCGGAGGTGCTGGACACGCTGTTCAAGGCCAGCAACGAGGTACTGGCGCTCAACGACGTGCAACAGGGCATGGCGGCCGGCTACGAGGAAGTGACGCCATCCGCGTCGCTGGAGGCGTTCGGCGCCTTCGCCCGCAAAGAGGGAGGCAAGGGTTTAAGATTGGCCAAAGAAAGCCTAGATACTGCCAATTGACGGAGACACCATGCCCTACGCAACCCCATTGCAGGATTTCCGCTTCGCCTTGAAGGAACTGGCCGGACTCGACGACGTCCTGAAGCTGCCCGGTTTTGAAGAGGTGACGCCCGACCTGGTGGATGCCATCCTGGAAGAAAACGGCCGCTTCGTCGAGCAGGCCGTCGCGCCGCTGAATGTGCCGGGCGACACGCATCCGCCGGTCTGGAAAGACGGCCAGGTCACGACCACGCCGGGCTATGCGCAGGGTTTCAAGGACTACGCGGCGGGCGGCTGGCAGGGCCTGCAGCATCCCGCGGCCTGGGGCGGGCAGGGGCTGCCCAAGCTGGTGGCGGCGGCGCCGGGCGAGAACATCCAGGCGGCCAGCCTGGCGTTCTCGCTGTGCCCCATGCTGACCGACGGCGTGATCGAAGCCATCCTGACCGTGGGCTCGGACGCGCAGCGCAAGCAGTACGTGCCCAACCTGATCGGCGGCAAATGGACGGGCACGATGAACCTGACCGAGCCGCAGGCGGGCTCGGACCTGGCCCAGGTGGCGACGCGGGCGGTGAAGCAGGACGACGGCAGCTACCGGCTGACCGGCCAGAAGATCTTCATCACCTACGGCGAACATGACCTGGCCGAGAACATCATCCACCTGGTGCTCGCGCGGACCCCGGACGCGCCTGCCGGGGTGAAGGGCATCTCGCTGTTCATCGTGCCCAAGTTCCTGGTGGAGGCCGACGGCAGCCCGGGCAAGCGCAACGACGTCTGGTGCGCATCCCTGGAGCACAAGCTGGGCATCCACGGCAGCCCCACCGCGGTGCTGCTCTACGGCTCGGGCAAGGGCGAGGTGGGCGAGGGCGCCATCGGCTACCTGGTCGGCGAAGCGAACCGCGGCCTGGAATACATGTTCATCATGATGAACGCCGCGCGCTACTCGGTGGGGCAGCAGGGCATCGGCGTGTCGGAGCGCGCCTACCAGCACGCCCTGGCCTACGCGCGCGACCGCGTGCAGGGCCGGGCCGTGGAAGGCTCGGCGGGCCCCGTGGCCATCGTGCGCCATCCGGACGTGCAGCGCATGCTGATGACGATGAAGGCGTTGACCGAGGCGGCCCGCGCCGTTTCCTACGTGGCCGCCGCTGCGCACGACAAGGGCACGCACCATCCGGATCCGGAACAGCGCGCGCGCAACCGGGCCTTCTACGAATACCTGGTGCCCATCGTCAAGGGCTTTTCCACCGAGAATGCGGTCGAGGTCGCGTCGCTGGGCCTGCAGGTGCACGGCGGCATGGGATTCATCGAAGAGACCGGCGCGGCCCAGTTCTACCGCGACGCGCGCATCCTGCCCATCTATGAGGGCACGACCGCGATCCAGGCCAACGATCTGGTCGGACGCAAGACGCAGCGCGACGGCGGGGCCACCGCGCATGCCGCCATCGCGGCGATGCGCGAGACGCTGCGGGCGGTCGAAGCCGAGGCCTCGGCCGCGGCGGCCGACGAGCGCGACGGGCTGCGCCTGCTGCGCGACAATCTCGACGGCGCGATCCAGGCGTACGAGGCGGGCGTCGCCTTCATCCTGGAGCAATCCGCAACCAACGTCCGGGCGGCCTATTCCAGCAGCGTTCCCTATCTGATGCTGGCCGGCGTCGTGCATGGCGGCTGGCAGATGGCCCGCGCGGTGCTGGCCTGCCGTCGCGAACTGGCCGCCGGGTCCACCGACCCCTTCCATGCCCAGAAAATCGCCACCGGCCTGTTCTATGCCGCGCACATCCTGCCGCGCGCGCTGGCCCTGTCGGCGGCGGTCCGTTCCGGGGTGGTGGCGGATGCCTGCGGCGCCAGCTTGAATATTGCATAAGGTTATATGTCTTGCGTATTTCCCCGGCTAACGGTTTGATGGAAGAATCGATTCCAGGCGGTGATTTCCGCCCTGGAACGATTTCCTGCGCCGCCCCGCCGGGCGACGCGGTCCCCACCTGAATCCGCAACTAGGAGACACCATGAGTCAACTACGCCTGGGCGACACCGCCCCCGATTTCGAACAGGAATCCTCGGTCGGGCCGATCCGCTTCCATGAGTATCTGGGTAATAGCTGGGGCGTCCTGTTTTCCCATCCGGCCGATTTCACGCCGGTCTGCACCACCGAACTCGGCTATACGGCCAAGCTGGCCGATGAATTCGCCAAGCGCAACGTGAAGGTGCTGGCCCTGTCGGTGGACGACGCCGATTCGCACACCCGCTGGATCGACGACATCAACGATACGCAGTCCACCACGGTCAATTTCCCGATCCTGGCCGACAAGGACCGCAAGGTATCCGAGCTGTACGACATGATCCACCCGAACGCCAACGCGACGCTCACCGTGCGTTCGGTGTTCATCATCGACCCCAACAAGAAAGTGCGCCTGACCATTACGTATCCGGCCAGCACCGGGCGCAATTTCAACGAGATCCTGCGCGTCATCGATTCGCTGCAATTGACCGACAGCCACAGCGTGGCCACGCCGGTCAACTGGGAAGACGGCGATGACGTGATCATCGTCCCGTCCTTGCAGGACGAGGCCGTGATCAAGCAGAAATTCCCCAAGGGCTACAAGGCCGTGCGCCCCTACCTGCGCGTGACGCCCCAGCCGAACAAGTAAATCCGGCAGCCGCGGGGCAAGGCCCCGCAGGCAACCGAAAGCGCCGCCTTTCCCCATGGGAAGGCGGCGCTTTTTCATGGGCGGCGCGGGCAGGCTCGTTCCCATTGCTGGGACAGCTGTCCTATATGCCTGAGAGCGATGAGCAATCAAAAAATGATTCGTTCCGTTCAGATCGGGCTGCCCGCAAACTTGCTTCCACATTGCCATATACAGGGAGCAGGGATGTCTTTCAGGAAAGCCGGTTGGTTGGCCGCCTTGGCCGCCGTGACGATGTCTTTGGCCGCGATCGCGCCCGCGCAGGCCCAGCAGAAGCAGACGCTGCTGAACGTTTCGTACGACCCCACGCGCGAACTGTATCGGGCCATCGACGATGCCTTCGTGAAGCAATACAAGGAAAAGGCGAACGTGGACCTGACCATCCGCCAGTCGCACGGCGGTTCGGGCCGCCAGGCGCGCTCCGTCATCGACGGGCTGGAAGCCGACGTGGTGACCCTGGCGCTGGCCTACGACATCGACGCCATCGCCGACCGCGGGCTGCTGCCCGCCGACTGGCAGGCCCGCCTGCCGCAGAACAGCTCGCCCTACACCTCGACCATCGTGTTCCTGGTGCGCAAGGGCAACCCCAAGCAGATCAAGGACTGGGACGACCTGGTCAAGGACGGGGTGCAGGTCATCACGCCGAATCCGAAGACCTCGGGCGGCGCGCGCTGGAACTACCTGGCCGCCTGGGCCTATGCGCTGGAGAAGAACGGCGGCAGCGAGGACAAGGCCCGCGCCTTCGTGGGCGACCTGCTGCGCCACGTTCCGGTGCTGGATACCGGCGCGCGCGGCGCCACCACCACGTTCGTGGAACGCGGCGTGGGCGACGTCCTGCTGGCCTGGGAAAACGAAGCCTTCCTGGCGCTTGAGGAACTGGGCCCGGACAAGTTCGACATCGTGGTGCCGTCGCTGTCCATCCTGGCCGAACCGCCGGTCGCCGTGGTCGACAAGGTCGTGGACAAGAAGGGCACCCGCGCGGCCGCGCAAGCTTATCTGGAATTCCTCTATACGCCGGCGGCCCAGGAAATCATCGCCAAGAACTACTACCGGCCTATCGACAAGACCGTGGCCGCCCGCTACGAGAGCAAGTTCCCGAAGGTCAAGCTCGTGACCATCGACGACAAGATCTTCGGCGGCTGGCGCAAGGCGCAGAAGGACCACTTCAGCGACGGCGGCACGTTCGACCAGATCTACCTGCCGCAGAAGAAGTGAACGCTTTGACGATCGGACGACGGCCATGACGACAGCCTCGAATCCCGCTGCAACGGGCGCGCAAGCGCCTTTTGCCTTTCGCCGCAACGGCCCCGGCGTGCTGCCCGGCTTCGGCATCTCCATGGGCTACGCGGTGCTGTACCTGAGCGTGCTCGTGCTCATCCCGCTGGCGGCCTTGCCCATCAAGAGCGCGGGGCTGGGCTGGCAGGGCTTCTGGGACACGGTGGCCTCGCCGCGGGTCGTGGCGTCGTACCGGCTTACCTTCGGCGCCTCGCTGGCGGCGGCGCTGGTGAACCTGGTCTTCGGCACCGTCGTCGCCTGGGTGCTGGTGCGCTATCGCTTCCCGGGCAAGAAGATCCTGGACGCGCTGGTGGACCTGCCGTTCGCGCTGCCCACCGCGGTCGCCGGCATCGCGCTGACGGCGCTGTATTCCGAGAAGGGATGGCTGGGCGCGCCCCTGGCCGAATGGTTCGGCTGGAAAGTGGCGTTCACGCCGCTGGGCATCGTGATCGCCCTGATCTTCATCGGCGTGCCCTTCGTGGTGCGCACGGTGCAGCCGGTGCTGGAAGACGTGGAGCGGGAGATCGAAGAGGCGGCCGCCAGCCTGGGCGCCAACCGCTGGCAGACCATCCGCCGCGTGCTCCTGCCCATCATTCTGCCGGCCTTGATGACGGGCTTCGCGCTGGCGTTCGCGCGCGCGGTGGGCGAGTACGGCTCGGTGGTGTTCATCGCCGGCAACATGCCCATGGTGTCGGAGATCACGCCGCTGCTGATCATCGCCAAGCTGGAAGAATTCGATTATGCCGGCGCCGCCGCCATCGCCACGGTGATGCTGCTGCTGTCGTTCGCGCTGCTGCTGGTCATCAATCTGCTGCAGGGCTGGCAGTCGCGCCGCAATCTCGGGAGGCTCGCATGAGCGCGCAGGATCGTCCCGCCCACCTGACCGAGCCGCGCTGGGTGCGCGGCGTGCTGCTTACTGTCGCGCTGGCCTTCCTGGCGCTGTTCCTGCTGGTGCCGCTGGCGGCGGTGTTCGCCGAGGCCTTCAAGAAAGGCTGGCAGCTCTACGTGGCCGCCATCGTCGAGCCCGACGCGCTGGCCGCGATCCGGCTCACGCTGCTGGTGGCGGCCATCGCGCTGCCGCTGAACCTGGTATTCGGGGTTGCCGCCGCGTGGGCCATCACCAAGTTCCAGTTCCGCGGCAAGCAGTTCCTGATCACGCTGATCGACCTGCCGTTCTCGGTGTCGCCGGTGGTGGCCGGCCTGGTGTTCGTGCTGCTGTTCGGCTCGCAGGGCTGGTTCGGCGGCTGGCTCCAGGAGCACGACATCAAGATCGTCTACGCGGTGCCCGGCATCGTGCTGGCCTCGCTGTTCGTGACCTTTCCCTTCGTCGCGCGCGAGCTGATCCCGCTGATGCAGGCGCAGGGCAGCGAAGAGGAGCAGGCCGCGCTGACGCTGGGCGCCAGCGGCTGGCAGATCTTCTGGCGCGTGACGCTGCCCAACATCAAGTGGGGGCTGCTGTACGGCGCCATCCTGTGCAATGCGCGCGCCATGGGCGAATTCGGCGCGGTGTCGGTGGTGTCCGGGCAGATCCGCGGGCTGACGAACACCATGACCCTGCATGTCGAGATTCTCTACAACGAATACCAGTATTCGGCCGCTTTCGCGGTGGCCTCGTTGCTGGCCTTGCTGGCGCTGGTAACGCTGGTGGCCAAGAACGTCGTCGAGTGGCGCAACGCGCGCCTGCAGCAAACCGCCGACCAGCCGGTCGAGCATCCCGGCCAGGCGGCCGCCATCAAGCCGGCCGTCGCCTGAGGCGCCCGCAACAGACGGAGACAAGCATGAGTATCGAAGTCCGCAACCTGTCCAAGCGCTTCGGCGATTTCCGCGCGCTCAACGACGTTTCGCTGCATATCGAGACGGGCGAACTGGTGGCGCTGCTGGGGCCCTCGGGCTGCGGCAAGACGACCTTGCTGCGCATCATCGCGGGCCTGGAATCGGCCGATACCGGCAGCGTGCTGTTCGCGGGCGAGGACGCCACCGCGGTGGACGTGCGCCAGCGCCAGGTGGGTTTCGTGTTCCAGCACTACGCGCTCTTCAAGCACATGACGGTGTTCGAGAACGTGGCCTTCGGCCTGCGCGTCAAGCATCGTTCGCAGCGTCCGTCCGAGGACCAGATCCGGCGCAAGGTGCACGACCTGCTGGGCCTGGTGCAGCTGGACTGGCTGGCGGACCGCTACCCGGCGCAGCTGTCCGGCGGCCAGCGCCAGCGCATCGCGCTGGCCCGCGCCCTGGCCGTGGAGCCCCGGGTGCTGTTGCTGGACGAGCCGTTCGGCGCGCTGGACGCGAAGGTGCGCAAGGAATTGCGGCGCTGGCTGCGCCGGCTGCACGACGAACTGCACGTGGCCAGCGTGTTCGTGACCCACGACCAGGAAGAAGCCCTGGAGGTGTCCGACCGGGTGGTGCTGATGAACGCCGGCCGCATCGAGCAGGTGGGCACGCCCCGCGAAGTCTGGGAGGGGCCGGCCACGCCGTTCGTGTACGGCTTCCTGGGCGACGTGAACCAGTTGCAGGGCGTGGCCACGCGCGGCGTCTGGAGCGGCGCGGGCCTGTCGCTGCCCGCGCCCGAGCTGGCGCAGGCCGAGAGCCAGCGCGCCACCGCCTACGTGCGGCCGCATGAATTCGACATCGAACGCTATCGCGCCGGCGCCGACGGCATTCCCGTCCGTCTGGCGCACGCCTACCTGGCCGGCCCCAGCGCCTACCTGGAACTGACCCGGGAGGACTCGGCCTCGCTCCTGGAGGCCGAGGTGCCCGAAACGCTGTACCGGGAACTGAACCTGCGCGACGGTGAAATCCTCCTGGCACGCCCGCGGCGGGCGCGCATCTTCGCGGTGCAAGCATGACGACGACCGATCTTTCCCCTGAACTCGACGCCGGCCTGGCAGTCCGCTGGCGGGACCTGAACCTGCGCCTGGCCGACATCCGGCGGCGCTATCCCGATGCCGCGCTGGCGTCCTCGCTGGCCGCGGAGGACATGGTGCTGACGCACGCGCTGTACGCCGGCGGCTCGGACCTGGAAGTCTTCACGCTGGACACGGGCCGCCTCCATGCCGAGACGCTGGGCGTGCTGGATGCCGTGCGCGAGCGCTACGGGCGCGAAGTGACCGTGTACCGGCCGGATGCCGAGGCGGTCGAACGGCACGTCGCCGAGCATGGCGCCTACGCTTTCTACGAGAGCGTGGACTTGCGCCGCGCCTGTTGCCAGATCCGCAAGGTCGAGCCGCTCAAGCGCGCGCTGGCGGGGCGCGGCGCCTGGATCACCGGCCAGCGGCGGGCGCAGTCCACGACCCGCGGCGAGCTGCCGCTGGAAGAGGCCGACGCGACCTTCGGGTTACATAAGTTCAACCCGCTGGCCGAATGGAGCGAGGAAGAAGTCTGGGCCGTCATCCGCGCGCTGGACATTCCCTACAACCCCTTGCACGACCAGGGCTATCCGTCCATCGGCTGCGAACCCTGTACGCGCGCCATCCGTCCCGGCGAGGACCTGCGGGCGGGGCGCTGGTGGTGGGAGTCCTCGGACTCCAAGGAATGCGGCCTGCACGCGGGCAACCGGGTCATTCCCGTCGTGGCGCGCGCCGAATGACGCCGCGCATGAATTCGAAAACTATTTGAGTGGAGTAGTCATGTCTGCCGTGATCCAACGCAGCCACCTGGATTGGCTGGAATCGGAAGCGATATTCATCCTGCGCGAGGTCGCCGCGGAAAGCGAGAATCCCGTCCTGCTGTTTTCGGGCGGCAAGGATTCCGTGGTGCTGCTGCGCCTGGCCGAGAAGGCGTTTCGCCCCGGCCGCTTTCCCTTCCCGCTGATGCACATCGATACCGGGCACAATTTCGAGGAAGTGATCGCCTTTCGCGACGCGCGCGCCGCCGAACTGGGCGAGACCCTGATCGTGCGCAGCGTCGAGGATTCGATCGCGCGCGGCAGCGTGGTGCTGCGCCGCGAAACCGATTCGCGCAACGCCGCGCAGGCGGTGACGCTGCTGGAGGCGATCGAGGAATTCGGCTTCGACGCCTGCATCGGCGGCGCGCGCCGCGACGAGGAAAAGGCGCGCGCCAAGGAGCGCATCTTCTCGTTCCGGGACGAATTCGGCCAATGGGATCCCAAGGCCCAGCGTCCCGAGCTGTGGAGCCTGTTCAACACCCGCGTGCATCGCGGCGAGAACATGCGCGTCTTCCCGATCTCGAACTGGACCGAGCTGGACGTCTGGCAGTACATCCAGCGCGAGCGGCTGGCGCTGCCTTCGATCTACTACAGCCACGAGCGCGAGGTAGTGCGCCGCAAGGGCCTGCTGGTGCCCGTCACCCGGCTGACGCCGCCGCGCGAGGGCGAGCAGGTGGAACGCCTGCCGGTGCGCTTCCGCACGGTGGGCGACATCTCCTGCACCTGCCCGGTGGCGTCCGACGCCGCCGACACGCTGGCCATCATCGCCGAGACCGCGGTGACCGACATTACCGAGCGCGGCGCCACGCGCATGGACGACCAGACTTCCGAGGCCTCGATGGAGCGCCGCAAGAAGGAAGGCTATTTCTGATCGCACAAGACGCCGGCGCGCGCCGGCGGCAAGGGACGCACATGAACGCACTGAACGATTCTTTTCTCTCCGGCGCCGACACCGGCGTGTTGCGCCTGATCACCGCGGGTTCCGTGGACGACGGCAAGTCCACGCTGATCGGCCGCCTGCTGTACGACAGCAAGGGCGTGTTCGCCGACCAGCTCGACGCGATCTCGCGCGCCAAGCACAAGCGGGTGGCGGGCGACGGCATCGATTTCTCGCTGCTGACCGACGGGCTCGAAGCCGAGCGCGAGCAGGGCATCACCATCGACGTGGCCTACCGCTACTTCTCCACGCCTTCGCGCAAGTTCATCATCGCCGACGCGCCGGGCCATGAGCAGTACACGCGCAACATGGTGACGGGCGCGTCGACGGCCGACGTGGCCGTCATCCTGATCGACGCCACGCGGGCCGCCGACGGCAAGCTGCTGCCGCAGACCAAGCGGCACAGCACCATCGCGCGCCTGCTGGGCATCCGCCACATCGTGGTGGCGGTCAACAAGATGGACCTGGTGGACTGGGACCGCGGCGTGTTCGAGCGCATCCGCGATGCCTATGCGGCGTTGGCGGACAAACTGGGCATCGCGCATTTCGACGCGCTGCCGCTGTCGGCGTTGAATGGCGACAACGTCGTCACCCTCTCGCCGCAGACGCCGTGGTACGACGGACAGCCGTTGCTGGCCCTGCTGGAATCCCTGGACCTCGCCAGCGACGGGCGCGCGGCGCCGCTGCGCTTCCCGGTGCAATGGGTGGCGCGCCACGACGGCGATCGCAAGGACGATTTCCGCGGCTATGCGGGGCGCGTGGCCAGCGGCGTGCTGCGCCCCGGCGACGAAGTCGCGGTGCAGCCTTCCGGCGTGACGGCGGTGGTGCGCGAAGTGCGGGCCTTCGACCGCGCGCTGGCCGAGGCGGTGGCCGGCGACTCGATCACGCTGGTGCTGGACCGCGACGTGGACGTATCGCGCGGCGACGTCATCGTGCACGCCTCGGCGCCCGCGCAGGTCGCGCGCGAGTTCGAGGCCGAGCTTTGCTGGCTCGATGCGCAGGCCCTGAACCCGGCGCGCAAGTACCTGCTGAAATCCGGCACGCGCCTGACCTCGGCCAAGATCCGCGCGGTGCTCTCGCATCGCGACATCCATGAACTGCAGGAAGTGGAGAACACCGAAGGCACGCTGCGCATGAACGATATCGGACGCGTGATGTTCACGACGCGCGACGCGCTGGCGGTCGATCGTTATGCCGACGTGCCGTCGACCGGGGCCTTCATCCTGATCGACGAGGCCACGCACCAGACCGCCGCGGCGGGCATGCTGCGGTAATTCGCAAGCGGCCGGAGAACAACAGTTCTCCGGCCGTTTTTTTGCTGTTGTTTTTACGCTAAATCCAGTATCGGCGCGGGTTTCCAGGCGATATCGCCAGGTGAAATCGATTTGTCCGGACGGCGTCCGCGTCTTGCGGTAAAGTGGGGTTGTCTTACGAAAAGGATTTTGGTGCTTGTCAAAACCACTGTGTTTTTGTACAGTAGTTTTCATGGCACGCACCGATCATTCTTTTCCCGCCGGTTCTGGGTCCCCGGCTGCCGCCCCCGCCGCCTTGCGCGGTCGGGGTGCGGTTACTAATGTTCGGCATCGCTTTCAGCGCGATGACCGCGTGCAGGTCGATGATGGCTGGTCCGCTTCCGGATTGCCGGCCGACTTCGTAGACTCTGTCCCCGATACTCTTTCCGACGACGCGCCGCGGGTCATCCCGATCCTGCCGGACACGCGCCATGCGCCTCCCGCGCCCAAGACCACGGTCACCGCGGAAGAAGCCCGCAAGATGCTGTCGCGCAACGATTCGCCCGACATCCCCTTCGACGTCGCCGTCAACCCATACCGGGGGTGCGAGCACGGCTGCGTGTATTGCTACGCCCGGCCCACGCATTCCTACCTGGGGTATTCCCCTGGGCTGGATTTCGAGACGCGGCTGGTGGCCAAGGCCAATGCGGTCCAGGCCCTGCGCGCCGAACTCAGCCGCCCGGGTTACAAGCCTTCGCCCATCAATATCGGATCGGCCACCGATCCGTACCAGCCCATCGAGCGCGAATGGCGCCTGACGCGGGGCCTGCTCGAACTCATGCTGGAAACCCGGCATCCGCTCACCATCGTGACCAAGAACGGCCTGGTCGCCCGCGATCTGGACCTGCTGGCCGCGCTGGCCGAGCAAAAGCTGGTGGTGGTGTACATGAGCATCACCACGCTGGACGCCGCCATGGCGCGCACGCTGGAGCCGCGCGCCGCCGCGCCCTGGCGCCGCCTGGAGGCCGTGCGCAGCCTGACCGACGCGGGCGTGCCCGTGGGCGTGCTGGTGGCGCCGGTCATTCCGTTCATCAACGACGAATCCATGGAGCACATCCTCCAGGAGTCCAAGGCGGCTGGCGCCCATTACGCCAGCTACACCGTCCTGCGCTTGCCGTGGGAGGTCAAGACCCTGTTCGAGGATTGGCTCAACGTTCATTTCCCCGACCGCGCCCAGCGCGTGCTGCATCGCGTCGAAGACCTGCGCAACGGCCGCCGCAACGATCCGAATTTCGGCTCGCGCATGCGCGGCACCGGCGTCTGGGCCGATCTGCTGCGCCAGCGCTTCGCCGTGGCCACGCGCAAGCTGGGCCTGAACCGGCATCGCCTGGCCCTGGATTGCAGCCGCTTCCTGCGGCCCGCCGGCGCAGCGGGCGAGGCTTCCGATTTCCTATCCCCGGTTGGCGCGCAAGCGTCTTCAGGGGTCCCATTTCATGGCGTATCGCCCGCTGCCGGCGGCGCGCAGGGGCGCGGCGCGCGCCAGCTGCGCGCCATGGCCGCAGGCCAGTTGTCATTGTTCGATTGACCGCCGGCCGTGGCCGCGGAGGGTTGCCCGGGCGTCTTGTCCTGGCGCTGGATCGTCTTTCCAAGGAGTTCCTATGAACACCGCTGATATTTCCGTCCTGTCGGATGAACTTGCCGTCTCGCTGAACCCGCTGCGTCGCGGCGCGCAACGCGCCCGCACCTTGTGCGCCAAGGTGGCGGGGCTGGCCTTGCCCTGGAATGCGTCTTCGGCCGGAACCGCGCCCCGCCATCGCGCGCGCCCCGGCTCCACGCCCGCTCGCTGGCCGTTCCCGCCGGCTCCGCCCGAAGACGGCCTGCTGGGCGAAGCCGCGGTTCCCGTGGCCATGCCGGCTCCGGCCGTCCGCCCCGACATCCCGGCAGTTCCGCTGTCGCCGAGCCTGCCCGCCACGCCCGCCGCCCGCGAATTCGGCCTGGGCAATGCCACGGTCGAACCCGTGGCGGCGCAACTCACCCGCAAGGCGATGCTGATCGACGTGGCGATGGTGCTGGCCTGGGGCGCCATCATCCCCGGCCTGATGTGGCTGGGGGCGGTTGCCGGTTTCTGAGCGGTTTTCCGCCGATCGGCGGTTATTCGGTGGCCGGACTGGTGGCCTGATTGATGGTTTGATTGGCGGCCGGATTGATGACCTGATCGGTGACCTGATTGATGGCGCGGCCGTCTCAGGCAATCAGCTGGATCCCAGCAAAATCACGCCCACCAGGATGGACAGGCAGCCGGCCAAGCGGCCCGGCCCCACTTTTTCCCGCAGCAGGAACATGCCTGCCAGGGTGCCCAGCATCATGGACATCTCGCGCGCGGGCGCGACCAGGCTGAGCGGCGCGCCATTGCGCAAGGCGTACAGCACCAGGATGTATCCCAGCGGCGATAGCAAGCCGACCGCCAGCGCCAGATGCCAGTACCCGCGCATGGCGTCCCAGGCCTGGGCCCGGCGATGCAGCATATGGGGTGTCATCATGACGGTGCGGGTGACGCAGGTGAACCAGTCGAACAGCACCGGGCTGATCAGCAGCACTTTCACGCCGTAGGCATCCACCACGGTATAGGCGGCGATGAACAGGCCGATCACCATGCCCCAGCGCACGCCGATCCAGGCCTGCGCCTGCTTGAAGATGGCCAGCCGCCCCTGGGTGGCGATGAGCAGCACGCCGATCACGACGCACAGCATGCCGGCGATGCCGGTGCCGGTGGCGGGTTCGCGCAGCAGCAGGAAGGCGCCGGTGGTGGAGAGCAGGGGGCCGGTGCCGCGGGCGATGGGGTAGACGACCGACAGGTCGGCCACCTGATAGCCGCGCTGCAGACACAGGCTGTAGCCCAAATGCAACAGGCTGGAAGTCAGGATGGCGCCAACCACGGGCCAGGTCCACGTCATGCCGTCATGCATCAGCACCCAGACGACCCACGGCGCGTACAGCACCGAGGCGCACAGCCCATAGGCGAAGACGAACGGGGCGCCCACCATGGCCGCGCGTTTGGCGAGCAGGTTCCACGTAGCGTGGGCCATCGCCGCCAGGACGACCAAAATCAGGGACGAGTACGACATGAGGGGAAACCGCGCCGTATGACGTGTTTGTTACAGAGAACGGAAGAGTACCGCAAACCGGGGCGGGATGGGCTCATGTTACCTGAGGCCCTGAACGATTTTTGGTGTAGAATCATTGGTTTGCCAAATCTCATCCTCTGCTTGCGGCACATGCATCGGAGCCTGGCCTTGGGCTTGGCGGCGGTGCACACGCGATACGCGTGAACAACATTGAACGGCAAAAGTTTCAACCCGCAATGACACGATGATCTAGGAGTTCTCATGAACCTTATCGCTATCCTGGAACAGGAAGAAATCGCCCGCCTGACCGGCGGTGTGGCCAAGCCTGAATTTGCCCCCGGTGACACCGTCATCGTGAGCGTGAACGTCGTTGAAGGCACCCGCAAGCGCGTGCAGGCCTTCGAAGGCGTCGTCATCGCCAAGCGCAACCGCGGCCTGAACTCCGCGTTCACCGTGCGCAAGATTTCGTCGGGTGAAGCCGTGGAACGTACGTTCCAGCTGTACTCGCCGCAAATCGCCGGCATCGAAGTCAAGCGCCGCGGCGACGTGCGCCGCGCCAAGCTGTACTACCTGCGCAACCGCTCGGGCAAGTCGGCGCGTATCAAGGAAAAGCTGGTCAGCAAGCAAGCCTCGGCGGCTTGAGCGCTTATCGGCACACGGCCCTGCCAGTGTCGGACGCATACGCCTTCCCGCGTTTTCGTCCGGCACGGGTTTCCGGGTTAAAAAGGCACCTGCGAGGGTGCCTTTTTCTTTTCAAAAAGCCGTATGTCTGATTCCTCGTCTTCCCCGCGGCCCCGACGGCCGCTGGCGCGTCCCGGTTTCGATCCGGCGACGCAACCGTGGGTGCTGGCCAACGAAGCGTTGCCGGCCGTGCCCCCCCGCCTGCTCACTCCCGATTCGCTGCGGGGCACGCTCAGCCAGCCGTCCACCTGGACGCTGGAACTGTCGCGCGACACCGATCTGCGCTATCCGGGCCGCGAGGGCGCGCCGGTTCCGGCCGCGGTGCTGATTCCGCTGGTCACGCGCGACAACGGCGTTTCCATCATGCTGACGCAGCGCGCCGCCCACCTGCACGACCACGCGGGCCAGATCAGCTTTCCGGGCGGCCGCATCGAGCGCTGCGATTCCACCCCCGAGGCCGCCGCCCTGCGCGAGGCCCAGGAAGAAACCGGCCTGCCGGCAAGCTACGTGGAAGTGCTGGGCAGCATGCCGCCGTACCTGACGGCGACGGGCTTCTCGATCATTCCCGTGGTGTCGCTGGTGCGCCCCGGCTTCGACCTCGCGCCCGACGCGTTCGAGGTGGCCGAGGTGTTCGAGGTGCCGCTGTCGTTCCTGATGGACCCGGCCAACCACCGGCTGTACGAAGCCAGGCTGGACGACGGGCGGGTGCGCCAGTATTACGGCATGCCCTACGGCAAGCATTTCATCTGGGGCGCCACCGCCGGCATGCTGCGCAACCTCTACCACCTGCTGCGCCACGGCTTCGAGCCGCGCTGACCCCGCCTCAATAGCGCTGCTGGCCCGCCAGGTTTTCTTCGAGTATGCGTTCGTACAGGGCGTAGCGCGCCGGATCGATGGCGCCCGCCTGCAAGGCGGCGACCACCCCGCAGCCCGGCTCGCGCCGGTGGGTGCAGTTGTAGAAGCGGCACTGCTCGATGGGCCCGGTGAATTCCGGAAAGCCGCGGATGATGTCGTCGCGGGTCAGGTGCTGCAGGCCGAAGGCCTGGAAGCCCGGTGAATCGATCAGGTCGCCGCCGGGGGCGGGCAGGTGATAGAGCCGGGTGCTGGTCGTGGTGTGCTTGCCCATGTCCAGGGCGGTGGAGTGCTCGCGGGTGGGCGCCGCGGCGTCCGGCACCAGCGCGTTGAGCAGGGTCGATTTGCCCATGCCGCTTTGACCCAGCAGCAGGCTGGTATGGCCGGCCAGGCGCGGCGCGAGCACGGCATGCACTTTCTCGGGTTCCAGCGCGCTGAGTTCGATGACGTCCACGCCCAGCGCCACGATGGGCGCCAGCCGCGCGCGCGCCGCCGGCAATTCCTCGGCCAGGTCGGTCTTGTTCAGGATGATGATGGGCGCGATGCCGGCGCTCCAGGCGCCCGCCAGGGCGCGCCCGGTGAGGTCGTCCGAGAAGGTGGGCTGCACGGCGACCACGATCAGCAGCTGGTCCACGTTGGACGCGAACTGCTTGGAGCGCATTTCGTCGGAGCGGTAGAGCAGGTTGCGCCGGGGCAGGATGGCGTCGATCGCGCCTTCGTCCTTGCCTTGCGGCGTGATGCGCACGCGATCGCCCACCGCGGCGCCGGCCTTCTTGCCTCGCGGGAAACATTTGCGCAGCGAGCCGTCGGGCAACTCCACGGTGTAGTGGCGGCCATGGGCGGCGATGATGCGGCCCTCGTTGGCCGCGGCCGCGGCCGCGCTGGCGCGCTGCCCGTTCTGGTTGGCGCCCTTGGGGCGGACCTGGCCGCTCATGCGGCAGCCGCCATCAGGTGGCGGATGCGCACGGCGGCGGGGGGATGGCTGTCGTAGAAGGCGGAATGCACGGGGTCGGGGGTAAGGGTGGCGGCGTTGTCGTCGTAGAGTTTGACCAGCGCGGAGACCAGGCGTTCCGGCGAGCTTTGCTCGGCCGCGTAGCGATCGGCCTCGAATTCGTCGCGGCGCGAGTACCAGCTGGCCAGGGGGGTGAGCATGAAGGTGAATACCGGAATGACCAGGAAGAACAGCAGCAGCGCCATCGCGTCGTTGCGTCCGCCGAGCTGCGGCAGCACGCCCAGGCCCACGTAGAACCAGGGCTGCTGGGAAACCCAGCCCAGGATGGCGAAGAAGGCCAGGGCGGCGGCGAAGCTGAACACGATGCGCTTGATGATGTGGCGCTTGGCGAAATGGCCCAGCTCGTGCGCCAGCACCGCCTCGATTTCGTCGGCGTTCAGGCGCGCCAGCAGCGTGTCGAAGAACACGATGCGGCGCGAGCGTCCGAAGCCCGTGAAATAGGCGTTGCCGTGGGCGGAGCGGCGCGAGCCGTCCATCACGAACAGCCCGTTCAGCGCGAAGCCGCAGCGTTGCGCCAGGCGCTGGATGCGGCCGGCCAGTTCCGGGTCGGACAACGGGGTGAATTTGTTGAAGAGCGGGGCGATGAACATCGGGTAGACGATCAGCAGCGCCAGGTTGAAGACCGTCCAGAGCGCCCAGGCCCAGACCCACCAGTACGCGCCGGCGCTGCCCATCAGCCAGAGCACCGCCGCGGCCAGCGGCAAGCCCAGCACCGCGGCCACCGCCAGGCCCTTCACGGCGTCGGCCACGAACAGCCGGGGCGTCATGCGGTTGAAGCCGAAGCGCGCCTCCAGCCTGAACTGCCGCCACAGGGTGAAGGGCAGGCCCAGCAGGCCCAGCAGCAGCGCCACGGACACCAGCAATAGCATCTGCCGCAGGAAGTCGTTGCTGGTAAGCTGGCCTACCATCAGGTCGATGAACTGCAGCCCGCCCATCAGGGTCAGGCACACCAGCAGGATGGCGTCATAGGTGCGCTCCAGCATGCCGAGCTTGACCCGCGCCACGGTATAGTCGGCCGCTCGTTGGTGGCTCGCCAGCCCGATCCGGTGGGAGAATTCGGACGGCACCTGGCCGCGGTTGAGCGCGACGTGCCGGATCTGCCGCGACGCCAGCCACAGGCGCACGGCAATATCGGTCAGCAGGAAGGCGACGAACAGCAAAGTGAACATGGGCGTTGCGGATTGCTTAATTAGGTATGTGCGAAAATCGCGTGTTTTATAGGTAAATTATATGGCTGTGAACGAAAACCGCCTGGTCTGGCTGGACATGGAAATGACCGGCCTGGACCCTGAAAAGGAACGCATCATCGAGGTCGCCGTGGTCGTGACCGAGGCCGACCTGACGGTCGTGGCCGAAGGCCCCGTGCTGGTGGTGCACCAGCCCGACAGCCTGCTCGACGCCATGGACAACTGGAACAAGTCCACGCACGGCAAGAGCGGCCTGATCGACAAGGTCAAGGCGTCCACCATTTCCGAGGCGCAGGCAGAGGATACGCTGTTGGCGTTTCTCGCGCAGCACGTGCCGGCCGGCAAATCGCCGCTTTGCGGCAACACCATCAGCCAGGACCGCCGTTTCATGTTTGCTTACATGCCGCGCCTGGAGCAGTTCTTCCACTACCGCAACCTCGACGTCAGCACGCTGAAGGAACTGGCGCGCCGCTGGGCGCCCGCCGTCTACAAGGGGTTCGAGAAGAAAAGCCGCCATGAGGCGCTGGCCGACATCTACGAGTCGATCGACGAGCTGAAGTACTACCGCGAGCACTTCCTGAAAGTGTAGGCGCCGCGTCCATGCAGACCGCCCCGTTCGCCTGCGAACCGCTCACCGGGGACCATCCTTCGATGGCGGCGCTGCGGGATCTGGTGCGCCGGGTCGCGCGCAGCCGGGCCAGCATCGTCCTCATCTATGGCGAAACCGGCACCGGCAAGGGGCTGGTCGCCCGCAGTCTGCATGCGCAATCGGCGCGCGCGGCCAAGGGCTATACCGAGATCAATTGCGCCGCCATTCCCGGCAACCTGCTCGAATCGGAGCTGTTCGGCCATGAGCGGGGCGCGTTCACCGGCGCGGTGGCGCGCAAGACCGGCCTGCTGGAGGCCGCCAACGGCGGCAGCGTGTTCCTGGACGAGATCCGGGAGCTGGACCCGGTCATGCAGGCCAAGATCCTGACGCTGCTGGACAGCCGGCGCTTCCGGCGCATCGGCTCCGTCCAGGAAGTGTCGGTCGACGCCCGGTTCATCGCGGCCACCAACAAGATCCTGCTGGGCGAAGTCCAGGCGGGGCGTTTTCGCGACGATCTCTACTACCGGCTGCAGGTCGTTTCGATCAATCTGCCGCCGCTGCGGGAACGCGGCGACGACGTGCTGGTGCTGGCGCAGCGCTTCCTGGAGCGCTACAACGCCACCCACGGCAGCGCCTTCACCGTCATCGATCCCGAGGTTCGGCGCATCTTCAAGGCCTACGCCTGGCCGGGCAACGTGCGTGAATTGAGCAATCTGCTCGAACGGATCTGCATCCTGGAAGACGGCGATACCGTGCTGCCGAGGCATCTGCCGCAGCGGATCCTGCGCGACGCGGGCAAGCCCGCGCCGGCGGCCGCGTCGTCCTCCGGCGGGGGCTATGCCGAACAGACCGCGCAGTTCCAGCGCGGCTTGATCCGGTCCACCCTCCAGGCCGAAGGCGGCAATCTGGGCCGGGCCGCGCAGCGGCTGGGCCTGACGCGGCACGCCTTGCGCCACCAGATGATCAAGCTGGGCCTGGGGCCCGCGCCGGACGGCGCGTAACGTCGTCCGCGCCCTGGCGCGCCGGGGTTATTCCGAACTGATGCCGTGCTTGCGGGCGATTCCCTGCCAGAGGGCGAGTTCGTCGCGCACGCGCTCGCCAAATTCCGCGCTGCCCATGCGGGCCGGCACGGTGCCGTCGATATCGAGCAGGGCCGCCATTTCCGGGGAGGCCGAGATCTCGTTGAGCGCGGCGTTGAGCCGGTCGATGTAGGGCTGCGGCGTGCCCGCGGGCGCGAACACGCCGACCCAGATCTGCACGGCGTACCCCGGCAGCGTCTGCGCGGCCGGGGGCAGGTCGGGAAAGGCCAGCTGCGGCGCCTCGGCGGTGGTGGCCAGCAGCTTGACCTTCTTGCCCTGCACGACCGGGGCCAGCGTGCTGTAGTTGGACAGCATGACGTCGATCAGGCCGCCCGCGAGGTCGGAGGCCGCGTTGGCCGCGCCCTTGTAGGGCACGTGGGTCATGCTCGTGCCGGCGGCGTCGTCCAGCATGACCGTTGCCAGGTGCGCCAGCGAGCCGACGCCGGCCGAGCCGTAGTTCAGGGCGCCGGGGCGCTTGCGGGCCGCCGCCAGCAGCTCTTGCAGCGACCCGTAGGGCGTCTGCGCCGAGGTTGCGACGACCAGCGGGCCCTGGCCGATCATCGCGACCGGGGCGAACTGCTTCAGGGGATCGTAGGGCAGGTGGGGCTGGGTGGCGGCGGTGGTCAGGAAGGTCGACGAGGTCAGCAGCAGCACCGAGCCGTCCTTGGCCGAGCGGGCCACGTACTCGGAGCCGATCGCGCCGGCGGCGCCGCCGCGGTTTTCCACGATGACGGTGTTGCCGAAGCGGGCCGCGAGCTGGGGCGCTATCGCGCGGGCGATCGCATCGTTGCTGGCGCCGGCGGTGAACGGCACCACGATCTTGACCTGCTTGGGCACGTCGGGCTGGGCCGCCGCCGCCGCGCCGGCCAGGGCGATTCCGGCCAGGAACAACAAGGTTTCTTTTAGCGCTTTCATGATCGATTCTCGAAGGAAGCGAAAGGGGAAGGGCGCCGTTTCCGGCGCCCGAGGCATCAGTCCGGCATGGGGACCGCGATGTCAAGCAGGGGCGCGTATTGCTGCGCCCCGAAGATGTCGCCGTCGCCCGCGGATCCGCTGGGGGCCAGGCGGTAGATCGTGAACTTGATGGCCAGGCCGGGATCGTAATGCACGAAGTCGGAGATCCGGCCGTCCTCGATCCGGTAGAGCGCCGCGACGCTGGCGCGCGTGACCGCGCCGGAGCGCTTGACCGCCTCGTAGACCGCGGGCTCGCGGAAGATGATGTCGAAGGTGATCTTGTTCACGCCCGCGTTCTTGCTGCGGATGGTCTTGGCCAGGGTGCTGAGTTTCTGCGTGGTCATGGTCATGCCGGCTCAGGCGCCGGCCACGGTGAGGTGGGTCGGGAAGAGTTCGCCGGCATCGGCCACCGGCAGCGTGTGGTTCAGGGTCCAGCGGTAGGCCGCGCTCGTGCGCACCACCTCGTCCAGCGGGAACGACACCGAGCCGGCCGTGCCCTTCACGTCGGGCAGGCGGGCGTAGAACATCTGGCGCAGGCCGGTCAGCGTGAGTTCCTCGGCCATTTCACCGGTGGGGGCGACGCCCTGGACCATGACGCAGAGCTCGTGGCCGGGCTGGTCGCGCAGCGGTTCCAGGTCGCCCATCACGCCGTCGCGTCCGTACACCTTGTAGTGCAGCTCGTAGCCCGAATCGCCGAAGCGCTCGCGCACCTTCTCGCGCGCCCAGGCGATGACGCGGTCCACGTTCTCGATGGTGTAGGGATCCCGGATGCCGCAGAGGCCCATGTAGCGCTCGCCGACCTTGCCGGAACCCTCCAGCTTCACGCGCACCTGCTCGGCGGGCACGAAGCGCGAGCCGGTGATGCGGGTGGTCTTGTCGCTCAGCTGTTCATAGTTGCAGTGGGTCATGTCGAGCTTGCCGCCGGCGAAATACTCTTCGTACGGGTTGGACCGCTCGTACATCGCGTGGCCGGCGACCGACGCGATGGTGCAGCGCTGGTCGGGATGCATGGCGGTGACGCGCACGTCCTCGGCCGAGATCTCCCCCATCACGGTTTCCTTGCCGCCATAGGGCTCGGCGCAGAACGACGCGCATTCCAGCACCTTGCCCAGGTAATAGGCCTTGTCGGCGTCGTAGCCCCGGTGCAGCGCCGGCGCGGCGAACACGGCGGCATCCGAGCTGCGGCCGCCGATGACGACGTCCGCGCCGGCTTCAAGCAGCTTGATATAGGGATGCACGCCGGCGACCGCCACGATACGGTCCGTGGCGTCGAGCTCCGCCTCGGTCAGGTCGGCGTAGCCGTCCAGGCCGGCCACCTGGGCGCCGTCGCGCAGCGCCTTGCGCACGCGCTCCTTGTCCACCTCCGAATAGAAGTAGCCGATCTTGAAGGGCGCCAGCCCGTGCTCGGCGGCGATCTCCTTGACGAGCTGCACGTACAGGTCCACGCGGCTGTTGGAGCCGGTGTCGCCGGCGGATCCCACGATCATGGGCACGCCCAGCTTGCGCGCGGCCAGAAGCATCTGCTCCAGGTCGTGGCGCTGCCACGCCAGCGGGCTGGTGGACGTGTCCGATCCCAGCGGCACGGGGCCCACGTCGTCGCTGCCCGAATCGGCGGCGATGATGTCCGGCCCGGCGGCCACGCCGCGCTGGAAGCTCTCGGTACGCAGCGGGGCGAATCCTAAGTGCCCGTTCGGGCAGATGATGCTCATGGAACGCATTGGTATAGTCTCTTCGGTTGGTCGTCCGGTCTCGCTCGTACCGGCCTTGGCTATAACGCAAAATGCGTGCCAGGCGGGAACGCGCCGGCGCCCCGCGAATTTGCTGGGATCCTGGCGCCTGCTGTCGCGGCAGGCGGGTAAATTTCCACGCATTGCGTGAATTTCACGCATCCCGACGCCGACGGCCGGCCCCGGCCGGGCGTTTCCCCATGAGGTATCCGCCATGCAGCCTCGTTATTCCGTTGCCCAGATCCGCGATGCCGAACGCCAGGCCCTGGCGGGCGGTCGGCGCCTGATGCCCTTGGCGGGAGCCGCGGCCGCGCGTTTCGTCGCGGCGCGGATCCCGCCGGGGACGCCCGTGCTGGCGCTGGCCGGGCCGGGCAACAACGGCGGGGACGCGCTGGAGGCGGCGACCCTGCTGCGCGCCATGGGCCACGACGTTCGGGTGCTGCTGCCGTCGGGGCCGCAAGGGCTGCCCGCCGATGCCGCCCGGGCGCACGCCGGTTGGGTGGCGGCGGGCGGCGCCACCCTGTCCACCCTGGAGCCCGGGTACCGGCCCGGCCTGGTCATCGATGGGTTGTTCGGCATCGGCCTGAACCGGCCGCTGGGCGCCGATTGGCAAGCGCTGGTGGATACGGTCAACGCCTGGGGCCTGCCGGTGCTGGCGCTGGACGTGCCCAGCGGCCTGGATGCCGATACGGGCGCAGCCCTGGGGCGGCCGATACAGGCCCGCTGGACGCTATCCTTCATCGCCCGGGCGAGGGGGCTGGATCAGTCCGGGGCCGCGGCGGGCGCTATCGGCGAATCGCACCTGGACACGCTGGGCGTGACGATGCCGGCCGGCGCCGGGGGCGCCTGAGCGCGATCCGTTCGCTCGGACCCGGGCTTACCCAGAACTCGCTGGCCGCGGGCCCCGCGCCTCAGGCCGGCTTGCCGCCGAAGCGCGACGCGATGTCGGCCGCCAGCGGCGCATAGCGCTCGTTGTCGCGGCCGGCCAGGGCGTTCAGGTGCGCCTCCGACGCGTCGAACACCCGCCAGTAGATGCGGCCGCAGATCTCGCGGGCCGCGTGGCCGGGCCAGTTGTCCGGCAGCATGGGGCCGGGCAGCTGCGGATCGTGCAGCACGATCCGGCGCCAGCTGTGCAGCAGCATGACGCGGACGATGA
Source organism: Achromobacter denitrificans NBRC 15125 (assembly GCF_001571365.1). Classification (GTDB taxonomy): domain Bacteria; phylum Pseudomonadota; class Gammaproteobacteria; order Burkholderiales; family Burkholderiaceae_B; genus Achromobacter; species Achromobacter denitrificans. The sequence goes on from NZ_BCTQ01000029.1 coordinate 31,769, forward strand.
AGGCCTCGGAGGGGGCGGGCGGGGTTTCCAGCAGCTTTTCCAGCGGGCCGAAGTTCTTGGTGAACTGCCGGTACTGTTCGGCCACGTCATCCAGGTTCCAGCACTGCGAGGCCAGGCTTGCGATGGGCAGTCCGCCGGCGCCGGCCAGGTCGCGGGCCGACAGCACCAGCGCCCGGTCGGGGATGCCCAGCTTTTCCAGGATGTCGTGCGCCGCGCGCGCCTCGGTGTGCGGATGGGCGAAGAGCCCGGGCGCGATCATGCCGAACCCTTCCCAGACGAGTTCCCGCCGCAACTCCGCGCGCTCGGCCAGGCCGTTGCCGGTGCGCGGCAGCGCCACCAGCGTCCACTCCCCGTTCCATTCCTGGGGCGGCCCTTCATAGATGCGCTGGGAGGCGTGCGCGGTATGGCGCAAACCCTGTTCGGAAATCAGGTAGAGGCTGCGGCGCCCGTGGCGTTCGGACTGCAGCCAGTTCTGCGCGACCAGGCGGAAGACGCTGGTGCGCAGCAGGCGTTCATTGATGCCCAGCGGCGCCAGCAGCTCGATCAGGTCGCCCAGCCAGATGGCGCCGCCATGAGGGGCGAGGGCGTCGCCCAGCAAGCTGACGCAAAGCGATTTCGCGCGCGGCGGATCGTTCTTGATCAAGCGGGACAGGAAACGGTCCAGGGGCGACTGAGGGTTTGCCATTAGAGGGGGCCACGGGCGGCCGATATCGGGATCGGCAATATGATACATAAATCTAATGTGATACAGATTTGAGTTTGACAATGAATTTTTTGTATTAAATAATCCTTGTATGACATGACGGCACTGCGCAACGTTTGCTTTGCGTTTTCGCAAACCGTCTCAAGGAGACATACATGTACGCTCAACTCGTCGAAACCGGCGTCAAGCAGGTCAAGACCGCGGACCAGCTCGAAGGCCAGGAACAGGCGTTCCAGCGCCGCATCGACGACGGCATCCGCATCGAGGCCAAGGACTGGATGCCCGAGGCCTACCGCAAGACGCTGGTGCGCCAGATTTCCCAGCACGCGCACTCCGAAATCGTGGGCATGCTGCCGGAAGGCAACTGGATCACGCGCGCGCCGTCGCTCAAGCGCAAGGCTATCCTGCTGGCCAAGGTCCAGGACGAGGCCGGTCACGGGCTCTACCTGTACAGCGCCGCGGAAACCCTGGGCGTGTCGCGCGACGACCTGATCGACGACCTGCACGCCGGCCGCGCCAAGTACTCCAGCATCTTCAATTACCCCACGCTCAGCTGGGCCGACATCGGCATGATCGGCTGGCTGGTCGACGGCTCCGCCATCATCAACCAGATCCCGCTGTGCCGCTGTTCCTACGGCCCGTATGCGCGCGCCATGGTGCGCGTCTGTAAGGAGGAGTCCTTCCACCAGCGCCAGGGCTACGACCTGCTGATGCAGATGTGCCTGCACGGCACGCCCGAGCAGAAGGCCATGGTGCAGGATTCCCTGAACCGCTGGTGGTGGCCTGCGCTGATGATGTTCGGCCCGAGCGACGCCGACTCCCCCAACAGCGCCCAGTCGATGGCCTGGAAGATCAAGCTCTTTTCCAACGACGAACTGCGCCAGAAGATGGTGGACCAGACCGTGCCGCAGGCCGAGTTCCTGGGCCTGACCGTCCCCGACCCCGAGCTGAAGTGGAACGCAGAGCGCGGCCACTACGACTTCGGCGAGATCGACTGGAGCGAGTTCTACGCGGTGCTCAAGGGCAACGGCCCGTGCAACCGCGAACGCCTGGCCGCCCGCGTGAAGGCGCACGAGGACGGCGCCTGGGTGCGCGACGCCCTGGTCGCCTACGCCGACAAGCAGGCCGAGCGCAAGGCAGCTTGAAAGGATGACGCCCACCCCCGAAGCGCTGCGCGCTTCCCCCTTGGGCGGGCCCCGCTCAAGGGGCGCCGCTGCGGCCCGGCGTAGCCGGCTCCGCGCGGCCGCGCTACCGCTCCGGTAGGTGAGCTTCCAGACCCACTCTTCTAACCATTGCAGATCAGGGCGCGCGGCGCGCGCCCGGTATTCAAGGACATCCATCATGAGCAAAGACTGGCCCCTGTGGGAAGTGTTCATCCGCAGCCAGCACGGCCTGGCGCACAAGCACGTCGGCAGCCTGCATGCGCCCGACGCCGAAATGGCGATCAATCACGCGCGCGACGTCTACACCCGCCGCAACGAAGGCCTGAGCATCTGGGTGGTGCGCGCCTCCGACATCTCGGCCAGCAGCCCGGGCGACAAGGACCCGCTGTTCGAGCCGGCCAACAGCAAGGTGTACCGGCATCCCACCTTCTTCCCGATGCCCGAAGAAATCAAGCATATGTAAGGCGGCGGGGGAGACATGGACAAGACTCTGTTTGAATACCTGCTGCGCCTGGGCGATTCCTCGCTCATCCTGTCGCAGCGGCTGGGCGCCTGGACCGGCCACGGCCCCATCCTGGAAGAAGACCTGGCGCTGACCAACACCGCGCTGGACCTGCTGGGCCAGGCCCGCATGTGGCTGACGCTGGCCGGCGAAGTCGAGAACGCCGGCCGCGACGAAGACGCGCTGGCCTACCTGCGCGACACGCACCAGTTCCACAACGTGCTGCTGGCCGAGCGGCCCAACGGCAACTACGCCGACACCATGGCGCGCCAGTTCCTGTTCGACGTCTGGCACTATTTCCTGCTGCAGCGCCTGGAGCAGTCGTCCGACGAACGCGTCGCCGCGATCGCGGCCAAGGCCATCAAGGAAGTGACCTACCACGTGCGCCGCTCGTCGGACATGGTGGTGCGCCTGGGCGACGGCACGGCGGAAAGCCATGCCAAGATGCAGGCGGCGATCGACGACGCCTGGCGCTTCACGGGCGAGCTGTTCGCCGACGACGCCATCGACCAGGACGTCGCCGCCCGCGGCATCGGCTGCGAGCTGGCCGCGCTGCGCCAGCCCTGGCTGGCCCACGTGCGCGAAGTGCTGGAGGAAGCCACCCTGACGGTGCCCGACGAGGCCGCCGCCAACCACCTGGCCCACCGCGGCGGCCGCCAGGGCAGGCACACCGAGGAACTGGGCTACGTCCTGGCCGAAATGCAGTTCCTGCCGCGCGCCTATCCCGGAGCGAAGTGGTGAACGCGCTGGCGCCCGTTTCCGCCGACCAGGTCTACGCCTGGCTGCAGGAGGTCCCCGATCCGGAGATCCCCGTGCTGTCCGTGGTGGACCTGGGCGTGGTGCGCGAGGTGTCCTGGGACGGCGACGTCTGTGTCGTGGTCATCACGCCCACGTATTCCGGCTGCCCGGCGATGCGCGAGATCACCCAGGACATCGAGCAGACGCTGGCCGGCCACGGCATCGCCGAGGTGCGCGTGGAAACCCGGCTGGCGCCGGCCTGGACCACCGACTGGATGAGCGAGAAGGGGCGCGAGGCGCTCAAGGGCTACGGCATCGCCGCGCCCGCCGAGCGCGCTGTCGATATCTCCGGCATCAGCCGCCGCGCCCCCGGCCCCGCCATCGCCTGCCCGCGCTGCGGGTCGAGCGACACGCGCCTGGTCAGCAATTTCGGATCCACGTCGTGCAAGGCGCTGTATCGCTGCGTGTCCTGCCGCGAGCCCTTCGATTATTTCAAGACTCACTGATAGCGGTTTCGAAATGAGCCAGAACCAATTCCATTCCCTGACGGTGGCGTCGGTGGCGCGCAATACGCGCGACGCCGTCGTCGTGACCTTCGACCTGCCCGAGGCGCTGGCGCAAGAGTTCGCCTTCCTGCCCGGCCAGTACCTGACCCTGCGCACCCGGCTCGACGGCGAGGAACTGCGCCGCTCCTATTCCATCTGTTCCGCGCCGCACGACAAGCTGCTGCGCGTGGCGATCAAGAAGGTGGACGAGGGCGCGTTCTCCAGCTGGGCCAACCACGAGCTGCAACCCGGCCAGACGCTGGAAGTCATGGCGCCGGCGGGCAATTTCACCGTCGATTTCTCCCCCGAGAACGAACGCCACTACGTGGCGTTCGCCGTAGGCAGCGGCATCACGCCGGTGTTTTCGCTGGTCAAGACCGCGCTGTCCACCGAGCCCCGCAGCAAGTTCACCCTGTTCTTCGGTAACCGCGCCTCGTCGGCCGTGCTGTTCCGCGAAGAGATCGAAGACCTGAAGAACCTCTACATGGAGCGTTTCTCGCTGGTCTACATCATGAGCCGCGAGACCCAGGACATCGAACTGTTCAACGGCCGCCTTGACGGGGACAAAGTCGATCAGCTCATGTCGGCCTGGATGAGTCCCGAGGATATCGATTACGCTTTTGTCTGTGGTCCGCAGACCATGACCGAAAGCGTGGTCGAGCGGCTGCAGGCCCGCGGCATCCCGAAGTCGAACATCAAGTTCGAGCTCTTCGGCGCGCCGAAGGGGCCGCGCGCGTTGCGCACCGGCCAGGACGCCCGCCAGGCGCCCGGCAAGGGGCAGTGCGAGGTGACCGTGGTGCAGGACGGCCACAGCCGTATGTTCGTCATCGACAAGAACAAAGACAGCGTGCTGGATTCGGCGCTGGCGCAAGGGATCGAACTGCCGTATTCGTGCAAGGGCGGGGTGTGCTCCACCTGTCGTTGCAAGGTGATCGAGGGCGAAGTGGACATGGATGCCAACTTCGCCCTGGAAGACTACGAAGTGGCGCGAGGCTTCATCCTGAGCTGCCAGAGCTTTCCGGTCAGCGACCGCCTGGTCATCGACTTCGACCAGGAAACCTGACCCGGCCCGCGCCAGGCAGAAAAAACCTATTCATTTGGAGAGACGCAGTGTCCGAAAAATTCTTCGAGCGCCACCAGCCCCTGCTGGAACAAGCCATGGCCGCGGCCGCCCTGCGCGGCTACTGGAGCCCCTACGCCGAATCGCCCAGCCCCCGCAACTATGGCGAGACCGCCAATGACGACGGCCGCGCCGCCTTCGAGGCCTTGCGCGGCAAGCCGTTCCCGCTGAACCTGCACGACGCCGACGGCACTGTGGGCGGCGAGCAGTCGCCCTACGGCTTCGACCTCGGCATCACCTATCCCCACGTGCCGGCCGACAAGCTGGTCGCCGCGTCCAAGCGCGCGCTGGAGAGCTGGCGCCGCGCCGGCCCGCGCGCCTGGGTGGGCGTGTCGCTCGAAATCCTGGCCCGGCTGAACAAGCGCAGCTTCGAAATCGCCTACGCCGTCCAGCACACGACCGGCCAGGGCTTCATGATGGCCTTCCAGGCCGGCGGCCCGCACGCGCAGGACCGCGGCTTCGAAGCCGTGACCTACGCCTGGCAGGAAATGTCGCGCATCCCGGGCGTGGCCATCTGGGAAAAGCCGCAGGGCAAGAACGATCCCATCCGCATGGAAAAGCAGTTCACCGTGGTGCCGCGCGGCGTCGCCCTGGTGATCGGCTGCTCCACCTTCCCCACCTGGAACGGCTACCCGGGCCTGTTCGCCAGCCTGGCCACCGGCAACACGGTCATCGTCAAGCCGCACCCCGGCGCGATCCTGCCCCTGGCCATCACCGTCAAGGTGGCGCGCGAAGTGCTGCAGGAAGCCGGCTTCGATCCCGACGTGGTGCTGCTGGCCGCCCATGAGGCGGGCGACGACACCGCGCAGAAGCTGGCGCTGGACCCCGCCGTCAAGATCATCGACTTCACCGGCAGCTCGGCCAACGGCAACTGGCTGGAAGAAAACGCCCGCCAGGCCCTGGTCTACACCGAGAAGGCCGGCGTCAACCAGGTCATCATCGATTCCACGGCCGACCTGAAGGGCGTGGCGCGCAACCTGGCGTTCTCGCTGGCCTTGTATTCGGGCCAGATGTGCACGGCGCCGCAGAACATCTACGTGCCGCGCGACGGCATCCAGACGCCGGAAGGCCGCGTGAGCTTCGACGATGTCGCCACCGCGCTGGGCACTGCGCTGGAGAAGGTCGGCGCCGATGCCGCGAAGGCCGTCGAGCTGACCGGCGCGATCCAGAACGAAGGCGTGGTCGCTCGCATCGAGAAAGCGCGCGCGCTGGGCCTGCCCGTGGTGGCCGACAGCAAGGCGCTGGCGCACCCGCAGTTCGAGAACGCCCGCGTCCGCACGCCGCTGCTGCTGCGCACGGAAGCCGGCAACGCCGCCATCAGCCAGGAATGGTTCGGTCCCATCGCCTTCGTCGTGGCCACGGACTCCACCGCCCACAGCATCCAGCTGGCGCGCGACAGCGTGATCGAGCACGGCGCGCTGTCGCTGTCGGCCTACACCACCGACGACACCGTCGCCGAACAGGTGCAGGACGCGGCCGAGGTCTCCGGCGTGTCGCTGTCGCTCAACCTGACGGGCGCGGTGTTCGTCAACCAGACCGCGGCCTTCAGCGATTTCCACGGCACCGGCGCCAATCCGGCCGCCAATGCCGCCTTGTCCGATTCGGCCTTCGTTTCGAACCGGTTCCGTGTGGTCCAGACCCGTCGTCATATTTGAAAGCCCACCCCCGAAGCGCTATGCGCTTCCCCCTAAGGGGGCGCCGCAGCGGACCGGCAGAGCCGGCTCCGCGCGGCCCGGGGACAGGAATAGATCCATACCTTTGATGAGTGGCGCGCGCCATGGATAACTGATATGAGCTACCAAGACATTCAATTCGACCTGTCGGGCGGCATCGCGCGCCTGACGCTGAACCGGCCCGACAAACTCAATAGCTTCACCGCCAACATGCACGGCGAGGTGGCCGACGCCTTGACCCGCGTGGAAACGGAAGGCGCCCGCGTGCTGGTGCTGACCGGCGCGGGCCGCGGCTTCTGCGCCGGCCAGGACCTGAGCGAGCGCACGCCCGCCGCCGACGGCACGCCGCCCGATTTGGGCGAGACCGTCGACAAGTTCTACGCGCCGCTGGTGCGCCGCCTGAATGCCCTGCCCATGCCCGTCGTGGTGGGCGTGAACGGGGTGGCGGCCGGCGCAGGCGCCAACCTGGCTTTCGCCGGCGACATCGTTGTCGCCAAGGCGTCGGCCAGTTTCATCCAGTCGTTCTGCCGCCTGGGCCTCATCCCCGACACCGGCGGCACCTTCGCGCTGCCGCGCCTGGTCGGCCGCGCTCGCGCCATGGGGCTGGCGATGCTGGGCGACAAGCTCAGCGCCCAGCAGGCGCAGGATTGGGGCCTGATCTGGAAATGCGTGCCCGACGAGGAATTCGACACGGCGCTGGAGCAGCTGGCCCAGCATTTTTCCAAGGCCCCCACCAAGGGGCTGGCGTTCACCAAGCAGGCCATCCAGGCCAGCCTGGGCAATGATCTATCCACCCAACTCGACCTGGAACGCGACATGATGCGCGAACTGGGTCGAAGCGCGGATTACGCGGAAGGCGTGGCCGCCTTCCTGGGCAAGCGCGAACCGCAATTCAAGGGGCAATAATGAACGCACACGTTCCCGCCGTCGACGTGCCGGCCGATCCCCAGGAGCTGGCGCAGGCCGTCGGCACCGTGATGTACGCGGGCGATGCCGCGTCGCAGGGCCTGGACATGAAAGTCGAGGAAATGGCGCCTGGCTATGCCCGCCTCACGATGCGCGTGCGCCCCGACATGCTGAACGGGCACAAGACCTGCCACGGCGGCTTCATCTTCGCCCTGGCCGACAGCGCCTTCGCGTTCTCCTGCAATTCGCGCAACGTCAGCACCGTTGCCTCCGGCTGCACCATCGACTACCTGGCGCCGGGCTTCGAGGGCGACCTGCTGACCGCGGTGGCCCAGGAGCGCTCGCTGGCCGGACGCACCGGCGTCTACGACGTGACCGTCACCAATCAGGAAGGCCGCAACGTGGCCCTGTTCCGCGGCCGTTCGTACCGTATCAAGGGCCAGATCGTCGGAGTCCCCGCGGACGCTTGAGCCAACCATCCAACCAAAGACAAGACCGCCAGCCCGGCCGTTTGCGCGCGGATGCCCCGCGCGTCGCGCGGCCGGACTCCGCGTAGAGAGAATTTCAGGAGAGAGATAACCATGTCCAACACCATGAGCAAGCCGGGGCTGGACCCCATCGAGCATGCCAGCCAGGATGAGTTGCGCGCCTTGCAGCTGGAGCGGCTGAAGTGGTCGCTCAAGCATGCCTACGAAAACGTCCCGCACTACAAGAAGGCGTTCGACGAGGTCGGCGTGCACCCCGACGACCTGAAGCAACTGTCCGACATTTCCAAGTTCCCCTTCACCACGAAGAAGGAACTGCGCGAGAACTACCCCTTCGGCATGTTCGCCGTGCCCCGCGAGCGCATTTCGCGCATCCACGCGTCCAGCGGCACGACGGGCAAGCCGACGGTGGTGGGCTACACCAAGGGCGACCTGGACAACTGGGCCAATCTCGTCGCGCGCTCGATCCGCGCCGCGGGCGGCAAGCCCGGCGACACGGTCCACGTCGCGTACGGCTACGGCCTGTTCACGGGCGGCCTGGGCGCGCACTACGGCGCGGAACGCCTGGGCTGCACGGTCATTCCGATGTCGGGCGGGCAGACGGAAAAGCAGGTGCAGCTGATCAATGATTTCCGCCCGGACATCATCATGGTCACGCCCTCCTATTTCTGCAATATTCTGGAGGAACAGCGCCGCCAGGGGATTGACCCGCGTCAAAGCTCGCTGCGGATCGGCATCTTCGGCGCCGAGCCCTGGACCGGCCAGATGCGCGCCGACATCGAAACCGAAGCCGGCATCGACGCCGTCGACATCTACGGCCTGTCCGAAGTGATGGGGCCCGGGGTGGCGAGCGAATGCGTCGAGACCAAGGACGGCCCGGTGGTCTGGGAAGACCACTTCTACGCGGAGATCATCAATCCGGATACGGGCGAGCCCGTGGCCGACGGCGAGCCCGGCGAGCTGGTGTTCACCTCGCTGACCAAGGAAGCGATGCCCATCATCCGCTACCGCACGCGCGACCTGACCCGCCTGTTGCCGCCGACGGCGCGCAGCATGCGCCGCATCGGCAAGATCACCGGCCGCAGCGACGACATGCTGATCGTGCGCGGCGTGAACATGTTCCCCACGCAGGTCGAAGAACTGGTGCTGAAGATCGCCCAGTTGGCGCCGCACTATCAGCTGGTGCTGTCGCGCACGGGCAATATGGACGAGCTGGAAATCCTGACCGAGCTGCGGGCCGAGTTCTCGGGCCTGTCGGACGCCGACCGCTCGAACCTGGGCAAGCAACTCCAGCACGCCGTCAAGACGCACATCGGCGTGAGCGCGCGCATCCAGGTGTCGGACGCGGGCCATGTGGAACGCACGCTGACGGGCAAGGCCCGCCGCGTCATCGACAAGCGTCCGAAATAGTAGGGGGAGGGGGAATGAGCCCCCCACGCCGCGCCCGCTGCGCGGGCTAGCTGCCCCCCCGAGGGGGGCTGCCCCGCCTTGGGGCGGCCCGGCGGCGGGGCGTTGCCCCTCACGCCGCGCCCGCTGGACGGGCTAGCGGCCCTTCGAGGGGCAGTCATTCCTTCAGTCTTTCCAGTAAAAAAGCAGCCCTTGGGCTGCTTTTTTTTCCTACCTGATCGCGCCGCGGACGATGCGGCGGTACCAGAAGTGCAGGAGGGCGGCGGAGAGGGCCAGGCCGGCCATGGCCATCAGCCACATGCTGCCCGCGCCTTCCGGCGAGCCGGGCACGAGCACGGCGCGTATGCCGTCCAGGCCGCCGCGGCCGGGGCCGAAACCGAACCACCAGCCGCCGACCAGGCCCACGCCCGCGAGGGCCACCATCTGCAGCAGCAGGGGCACCACCGCCACTTTGTAGGCGCGCAGCAGGTACGAGTTGATGCATTGCATCGAATCGAACAGGTGGAACAGGGGCAGCACGGCCAGCAGCGTGGTCGCGACCGCGGCCACGCCGGGGTTGTCGGTATAGGCCGCCAGGATGAGCGGCCGGCCGGCCAGCAGCACCGCCGCCGTCAGGAGGGCGCCGGCGACGCCGAGCGCGAGGCCGGCCATGCCGGTGCGGTGCGCATGTTCCAGGTTGCCGGCGCCGATGGCCTGCGCGGTCAGCGCGGCGGTGGCCACGCCCAGCGCCATGGGCATCATGTAGCACAGGGCGGCCAGGTTCGACATGATCTGGTGGCCGCCCGTCACGAAAGTGCCTTCGCGCGCCACCAGCAGGGCCATGAAGGTGAAGGCCGACACTTCGACCAGGTAGGAGCCGCCCATGGGGATGCCCAGGCGCAGCAGTTCCTTGAGCGTCTTCCAGTCGGGCCGGCCGACCCGCAGCTTGAAGCGCCGGTAGTAGCGGTCGTGGGTGATGACCCACAGCCCCAGTCCCAGGCTGATCCACGAGACGATCGCGGTCGCGAGGCCGGCGCCGGTGGCGCCCATGGGCGGCAGGCCCAGGTTGCCGTAGATGAGGAGCCAGTTGAAGAAGGCCTTGAAGCCGATCGCTGTGAGGTTGATCGCCATGACCAGCTTGGGCCGCGACACCGAGGTGCCCAGCGCGTAGATGGTGCGGAACACCAGCGCGGCGGGCAGGGCCAGCACCAGGGCCTGCAGGTAGGAGGCGATGCGCGCGCGCACCGCGGGATCGACCTCGCCCGAGAACGACAGCCAGACGTCGGGGAACAGCATCAGGATGGCGCCCACCACGGACAGGCCCAGCGCCAGCCAGACGCCCTGGCCCCAGCTGCGGCCGACTTCGAGGTTCTGGCCCGCGCCGAAGTGCTGGGCGAGGATGGGAATGAGGGCGTGCACCACCCCCATCAGGCCGACGAAGATGGTGATGTAGATGGACGCGGACAAGGCCATGGCGGCCAGGTCGGTGGCGCTGGAATGGCCCGTCATGGCGGTATCCAGCACGCCGAAGGAAATCCCGGCCCATTGGCTGACCAGCACCGGCCAGGCCTGCTTGGCGATGCCTCGCAGGGTGGCGCCGAAAGTCATCGGCTCAAGGGACGCCGGGGTCATCGGTTCGTACCGACCCTGAGCAGGCGGAAGACTTCCTGCCGGTCCGCGCGCCGACCGCCTTGCCACAGCACGTCCGCGCCTTCGCTATAGGCGGCGGTGTTGTCGCGCAGGCTCTGGTTGCTGGTCTGCTGGAGAATCAGCGTGCACTTGGCGTCGAAGGTGAACGTCAGGTTATTGAAGATCAGGAACGAGGCGCGCTGGCCGCTGCCCAGGCTCAGGCCGCGCACGCATTCGCCGGGGCGGACGTTCTGCTCCAATGCCTGCGCCAGCTGGCCCGACACGGTGCGGTAGCTGCGCGCGTAGTCGACCGCGGGCTGCCACAGCAGCACCAGCAGGATCCAGGTTACGGTCAACCCGCCGGCCGACAGCACGGTGCCGCGCCACAGGGCTTGCGGCTTGACTCGCAGCCGCCACACCACCAGCGCGATCCAGGCCAGGGTGAACACCAGGGCCAGCGCGAAGGCGACCCAGGAAATGACCGGCTCGTAGCCCGTGGTCTGGCGGGCGATGTTGCGGGAAATCTGCGCCGGCCAATGGAAGTGCAGGGCGACCCAGCCGAGCCATACGGTGGCCGCGGTCAGGGAAAAGCACATGACGGCGAACCAGTCCAGCGTGTTGACCACGCCGCGGCGCAGCGTCGGCAGCGAGAAGGCGGCCAGCACGGCGCAAGGCACGGCCAGCAGCACGTATTCGGAATCCGTGGCTTCTTCGAGGCCGAACAGCACCAGCGCCGAGCAGACCAGCAGGGCCAGCGGCAGCCAGATGTGCGGGGCATAGATCCACGAGCGCCAGCGCCAGATGGCCAGCAGCGCCAGCGGCCAGGTCGGCCACAGGTACCAGGGGAGGTCGCGCAGCGTGCGGCCCATGTCGTGCCAGTTCGGCGCGGCGAAGGACGACAGGTTCCAGATCTTCCAGTTGCGGATCCAGTATTCGCTGCCCTGGCTGGCGGGAATCCACCAGGCCAGGATCAGGACGAGGGTCACCAGCGCCGCCCAGGGCAGCCAGCGGCGGCAGCGCCACAGCTGGCCGCGCGGGTAGAAGGCCAGCAGCGCGCCGACCATGATGGGGATCGCGCCGACCCAGCCGCGGGTCAGGAAGCTGGCGGCCAGGGCGATGCCCAGGGTGGTGCAGCCGGTGAAGGGCCGGTCCACGCTGCGGGCCAGCGAATAGAAGGCGAGCGCCTGCCACGCCATGATGGCGGGCACGACGGTGGTTTCATGGGTGCGTTGCAGGATGCCGACCGTGGCCAGCAGCAGGAGCAGGGCGGCGTCGGCCAGCATGCGGCCGTAGTCGCGCGGCTCGGGCTCGCCGCCGAACGGCAGCGCCAGCGGTTGCGCCTCGGCCCGGCGGCCCAGCAGATAGGTGCCGTACCAGACGCTGGTGGTGGTGATGGCGAACCACAGCAGGTTGGGCAGGCGGCCGGCGGTGATGTCGCCGATGAAGGGGCCGAACAGCCAGATGCAGATCGCGCCCACCCAGGTGATCAGCGGGCCTTCCTCGGCGTGGGCCAGCAGCCCGACCTGGGGCAGCAGCCAGGTGATGCCGCCTTCGCGGATCGCCGTGATCATGGTCGCCAGTCCGACCGCATCGTCCGTTTTCCACGGGTCGCGCATGAACAGGCCGGCCACGATATAGGCCAGCAGCAGCCCCAGCAGGATCAGCCTGGGCAGTTTCGCGGTAGCCACGGACGTGAGCCGGGCCGGTGTGGAAAAGGATAGTGGGGACACGGGCGTTAATGTAACCGAGTGGTCGGGTTGCGCTAGCCCCCAGCGCGGCAACAGGCAGCTAGGGAGGAAAAAAAAGCAGCCCGAAGGCTGCCTTTTTGCTGTGGCTCCTGCGGGAGCGACAGGATCAGGAAGCGGACTTGACCGTGCCGGCCGTACGGGCGAAGCGGGCGCGGAACTTTTCCACGCGGCCGGTTTCGACGATACGCGTCTGGGCGCCCGTGTAGAACGGGTGCGATTCGGAGGTCACGTCGCACTTGAAGAGCGGGTACGTCTTGCCGTCGAGATCGATGGTTTCGCGCGTTTGCACGGTCGAACGGGTGATGAACTTGTTGCCCGTTTGCAGATCTGCGAAGACGACTTCGCGGTATTCGGGGTGAATGCCTTCTTTCATGGTGCTTTCCTAGGGCTCGGGGAGCCTTTCTTGGTTGTTAGGGTCGCCAGCTAGGACGCCAAGCATCCGGTATCGGGTCTAGCCACGTATCCAAAAAGTAACCCTGAATTCTAGCATGGGATATTTCCCCGGGCCAAGGAAAAGCGGCCGGGAAGGCCGCGATCCGCCTGGAAAACGGGGCCGTAGCCCCATGGCCTAGAGATCCGTGCGCAGCTTCCAGATCTCGGGGAACAGCACCACTTCCAGCATGCGCCGCAGGTAGGACACCCCGGAGGTGCCGCCCGTGCCGCGCTTGAAGCCGATCACCCGCTCGACGGTGGTGACGTGGCGGAATCGCCACAGCCGGAACGCGTCTTCCAGGTCGGTGAGCTTTTCGCCCAACTGATACAGGTCCCAGTAGCGGTCGGGGTGGCGGTAGACCTCCAGCCAGGCCGCCTCGACCCCTTCCGAGGACTGGTAGGGCTGGGTCCAGTCGCGCTGGAGGTGGTCGGCCGGCACGTTCAGGCCCTGGCGCGCCAAGAGCCGCAGGGCCTCGTCGTACAGCGAGGGCGCCTCGTAGGCGCTCTGCACCTGGGCCAGCAGGTCAGCGCGGTGCTCGTGCGGCTTGAGCATGGCCGCGTTCTTGTTGCCCAGCAGGAACTCGATCTGGCGGTACTGGTAGCTTTGGAATCCGCTGGAGCGCGCCAGGTAGGGGCGCAAGGCGGAGTATTCGGGCGGCGTCATGGTTGCCAGCACGTCCCAGGCGTGGACCAGCTGCTCCATGATCTTGCTGACCCGGGCCAGCATCTTGAAGGCAGGTGGCAGGCGGTCGGCCGCCACGTTGGCAATGGCGCCGCGCAGCTCGTGCAGCATCAGCTTCATCCAGAGTTCGCTGGTCTGGTGCTGGATGATGAAGAGCATTTCGTTGTGCTCGGGCGACAGCGGGTGCTGGGCGCCCAGCAGCGCGTCCAGGTGCAGGTAGTCGCCGTAGGTCATGTCGCGCGCGAAATCCAGTTGCGCTTTTTCCTCGCGGACGATGTCTTCGGGGCGTTCGTTCTGGTTCATGCGCGGCCTCCGTGGCAGGGCGGGGCGGCGCGGCGGGCCGAGGCGGGCAGCGCGCGCCAGCCGGGCGCGTGGAGGCGGGCGCAAGCGAGCGCGGCGCGCGGGGAGAGGTGGTGTCTCATGGTGGTGCTTCCTGAACGGAGCGGCGGGATGGCGTCCCGCCGCCCAAAGGCCGTCGGACCAGCCCAGGGCCTGTCAGCAGGTCCTACAGTTCGCGCAGGACCGCGCGAACCGGGCTGGCATCAGCCTGGACCAGCGCCAACGGCAGCGCGATCAACTCGTAATCGCCCTCCGGCACGGCATCGAGCACCAGGTTTTCCAATACCCGCATGTCGTGCCGCAAGATCGTATGGTGGCTGTCCAGGGTCTTGCTGGACGCGGGGTCGATGCTGGCGGTATCCAGTCCGATCAGCATGACGCCGCGCTCGGCCAGCCATTCGATGGTCTGGGGGGCGTAGGCGGAGAAATCGTCGGTCCACCAGTCCTGGGCGGCGTGCTTGGCCGTGCGGACCAGCACGCGCGGCGGCAGGTTCAGGGCGGCGTGGGCCAGATGGTCGACCGTGATGAGCGGGCCGCAGTCGATCGCGTGGATCACGCGGCAAGGGCCCAGGAAGGGTTCCAGCGACACGGCCCCGATGGCGGCGGCGCCATTCTGGTAATGCAGGGGCGCATCGGCGTGCGCGCCGATGTGCGGCGACAGCGTGATCTCGCTGACATTGACCGGACAGCCGGGCGCGAGCGACCATTTCCACTGCTGGCGGTACGGCGTATCGCCTGGAAAGACAGGCGAAGCCGCGGAGACGGGCGGGGAAATATCCCACAGGCGCTTCATGTCGGGCGGATAAGGTCGCGTGATGCCGGAATTAGGTTAAGCCTAAAGCAATAACGGGCGGTAGTCTAACGAATTCCGGCGCGCGGCGCAGCATTTACAGGCTGCCCCGCTCGGCCATGGAAACCACGGCGTCGCCGGCGACGATGAGGTGGTCCACCAGCTTGATGTCCACCAGCGCCAGCGCCTGTTTCAGGTGCTGCGTGAAGCTGTGGTCGGCGGCGCTGGGCTCGGCTACGCCCGAGGGATGGTTGTGGGCCACGATGAGGGCGGCCGCATGGTGGCGCAGGGCCTCGCGCACGACCTCCCGGGGGTAGACCGAGGCCTGCGACAGCGTGCCGCGCGCCAGCTCCCCGGTGGCGATCAGGCGCAGCTGGTTGTCCAGGTAGAGGGCGATGCAGTGCTCCACCCGGCGGTGGCCCAGCGCGAGCTTGCAGTATTGCTTCACCTGCAGGGGATGGTCCAGGTTGTTGACCCGGGGCAGCTCTTCCTCGACGGCGCGGCGGGCCAGTTCCAGCAGAGCGGCCAGCATGCAGGCCTTGGCGGCGCCCAGGCCGGGAACCGCCATCAGTTCCTCGGGCGCGGCGCCCAGCAGGCCCCGCAGCCCGCCGAATTGCCGCAGCAGCCGGTTACATAATTCCACGACGTGCAGGCCGGGTATGCCCGTGCGCAGGGCGATGGCCAGCAGCTCCGAATCCTGGAGCGCGGCGGCTCCGTGGCGCATCAACCGCTCCCGGGGACGCTCGTGTTTTGGCAGCCGGACGGACAATTTCATAAGAAGCTCTAAAATCAAGGTTTATTCAATTGCCTATACGGTGGCAGATCTTGAGCACCGCCTCTAATGAAGTGAACGTTTTGGTCCGTCCGGATTCCTACCTGACGCTGCACTACCGGATTACGCTGGCCTCCGGGCCCGGCAAGGATTCGGTGTTCGCCGACACCTTCGACGGCCGCCCCGGCACGCTGCAACTGGGCAGCGGGCAGTGGGCGCCCGGCCTGGAGGCCGCGCTGATCGGCCGCGCCGAGGGCGAGCGCTTCAGCGTCACCGTCGCGCCGGCCGACGCCTACGGCGAACGCAACCCGGAACTCATCCAGCGCGTCACGCGCGGGATGCTGGCCGAGCATGCCGGCGCCGACGCCACCTTCGAGCCGGGCGACCTGGTGGAATTCACGGCGCCCAACGGCGGCCGCTACTCGGGCGTCCTGAAGGAAATCAACGAGGAATCGGCGCTGTTCGATTTCAACCACCCGCTCGCGGGCATCAGCCTGCGGGTCGACGTGGCGCTGCTGGGAGTCCTCTGATGAGCCAGGTCGTAACCGCCTCCGACGCCGAAGTCCTGCTGGCGCAGCCGCGCGGCTTCTGTGCCGGCGTCGACCGTGCCATCGATATCGTCGAGCGCGCGCTCGAACTGCACGGCGCGCCGATCTACGTGCGCCACGAGATCGTCCACAACCGCTACGTGGTGGAAGACCTGCGCGCGAAGGGGGCGGTCTTCATCGACGAGCTGGACGACGCGCCCTCGGGTTCCATCGTGGTGTTCTCGGCCCACGGGGTGTCCAAGGCGGTGCGGGCCGAAGCGGAAGCGCGCGGCCTGCAGGTCTTCGACGCCACCTGCCCGCTGGTCACCAAAGTGCACATCGAAGTGGCGCGCATGCGGGCGGCCGGCCGCGAGATCATCATGATCGGCCACAAAGGCCATCCCGAGGTCGAAGGCACGCTGGGCCAGGCCCAGGGCGGCATGTACCTGGTCGAGACGGTGGAAGACGTCGCCAGCTTGCAGGTGACCGATCCCGAGAACCTCGCTTACGTCACGCAGACCACGCTGTCCGTGGACGACGCGGCGGCGGTATCGCGCGCGTTGAAGGCGCGCTTCCCCAGCATCGTCGAGCCCAAGAAGAGCGACATCTGCTACGCCACCCAGAACCGCCAGGACGCGGTCAAGGTCATGGCGCCGGATTGCGACCTGGTGCTGGTGGTCGGCAGCCCCAACAGCTCCAACTCGAACCGCCTGCGCGAAGTGGCGGAACGCAAGGGCGTCGCCTCGTACCTCATCGACGGCGCGCAGTCCATCGATCCGGCCTGGCTGGTCGGCCGCAAGCGCATCGGCGTGACGGCGGGCGCCTCGGCGCCGGAAATCCTGGTGCAGCAGGTGATCGATCGCGTCAAGGAACTGGGCGCGGTGTCGGTGCGCACCATGCCGGGCCTGGAAGAGAATGTGGCGTTCCCGCTGCCCAAGGGGCTGTCGCGCAAATCGGCGCAAACGGAATCGCTGGAATAGGATGGCGGGCGCCGCCGCGGGCGGCTCCGGATCAGGACATCAAGGAGACTACATGCAGTTGTACAGCTACTTTCGCAGTTCGGCCGCGTACCGGGTGCGCATCGCCCTGAATCTGAAGGGCCTGGCCTACGAGTACCTGCCGGTGCATCTGCTGAAAGACGGCGGCCAGCAGCTGTCGGCGGATTACCGCAAGATGAACCCGACGGGGCTGGTGCCGACGCTGGTCGACGGCGACGCGGTGATCGGGCAATCCCTGGCCATCATCGAATACCTGGAAGAAACGCATCCCGAGGTCCCCCTGCTGCCGGCCGACGCGATCGGCCGCGCGCGCGTGCGGGATCTCGCGCTGGGCATCGCTTGCGACACGCATCCGCTGAACAACCTGCGCGTGCTCAAGTACCTGAAGCACACCCTCGGCGTGGACGAAGACGCCAAGAACGCCTGGTACCGGCACTGGGTGCGCCAGGGCCTGGAAGCCCTGGAGGCGCAGCTGGCGCATTCCAGCGCCACCGGCCGCTACTGCCACGGCGATACGCCGACCATCGCCGACATCTGCCTGGTGCCCCAGGTCGCCAACGCGCAGCGCTTCGGCTGCGATCTGTCGGCCATGCCCAATATCGTGCGCATCGACGCGGCCTGCCGCGAACTGCCGGCCTTCGATGCGGCCGCGCCGGGCAAGCAGCCCGACGCGGAATAAAAACAGCCCCCGGGGAAGGGGGCTGTCCGGCCTCAGCCGATCTGCACGGGCACGAAGATCTTGTCTTCACCGCGCTGCACCAGCAGCGCGACCGTCTTGCCGGCCTTGGACAAGGCTTCCTTGACCTGCCCGACGTTATGCACGGGCACTCCGTTCAGCGACAGCAGCACGTCGCCGGGTTCGATCCCGGCCTTGGCGGCCGGTCCGACGGAACGCTCGATCAGCAGGCCTTCGGCGCCCGCGGCCTGCTGCTCCTGAGGGCTCAGCGGCCGCAGCGCCAGGCCCAGCTGGCCGCGCTGCACTTCCTGGTCTCCCGCCGACGCCTGCGTCTTGTCCGCGGGAATGCCGCCCAGCGTGGCGACCAGCTCCTTGTGCGCGCCATTGCGCCAGATATCCAGCTTGATCTTCTCGCCCGGGGACGCCAGCGTGATGGTGGAGGCCAGGTCGCCGGAGGACACGATGGTCTTGCCGTCGATCTGCCGCACCACGTCGCCGGGCTGCAGGCCGGCCTTGGCGGCGGCGCTGCCCTTCTCGACGCTGGATACCAGCGCGCCCGAAGGCGAGTCCAGCTTGAAGGAATCGGCCAGGTCCTGGTTCACTTCCTGCACCGTCACGCCCAGCCTGGCGTGCTGCACCTTGCCGTGTTCGAGGATCTGGTCCTTGATCTTGTAGGCCACGTCGATGGGGATCGAGAACGACAGGCCCTGGAATCCGCCGGTGCGGCTGTAGATCTGCGAATTGATGCCCACGACCTCGCCGCGGTCGTTGAACAGCGGGCCGCCGGAATTGCCCGGGTTGACCGCCACGTCGGTCTGGATGAACGGAACCGACGTGTCGTCGGGCAGCGAGCGGCCCTTGGCGCTGACGATGCCGGCGGTCGCCGTGTTCTCCAGGCCGTAGGGCGAGCCGATGGCCAGCACCCATTCGCCGACCTGCAGGCGGTTGACGTCGCCCACCTTGACCATGGGAAGGTTCTTGGCATCGATCTTGATGACGGCCACGTCGGTCTGCGGGTCCGAACCCAGCACCTTGGCCTTGAATTCGCGGCGGTCCGTCAGTTTGACGGTAACTTCCTTGGCATCCTGCACGACGTGCGCGTTGGTCAGGATGATGCCGTCGCTGCTGACGATGAAGCCGGAGCCCTCGCCGCGCATGGGGACTTCGCGCGAAGGCATCTGGCCGCGCCCGCCGGGGAACTGGCCGAAGAACTGGGCGAACGGATCGCCTTCGGCGGCGGACACCTTGCGGGTGCCGCTGACGCTGATGTTCACCACCGCGGGCCCGTAGTCGCGCGTGATCTGCGCGAAATTGGACGGGGTGGAGGGAAGGGCCGCTTGCGCGGGGGCGGAAATGGCCGGCGCGTCGGCCGCCATCGAAACGCCGCCGATGACGGCGGTTGCGCCGGCGCCGCCTATGGCGCCGGCTGCCAGCAACGCCATTACCAGGCGCGAGGGCTTCATTTGGGAGGTCTTCATGTCGGCTCCTGCGTTCATGTTGAAGGACATGGCGCTATCTTCGGACCTGACACTTAGGGGAATCTTAAGCCGGGAACACCACCTTCACGCGCAGCCCCGGGCCGGACGGGGCGTCCAGCAACGTGATCGTCGCCCCATGCCGCCCGGCGATGGCGCGCGCGATGGCCAGCCCCAGGCCGCTGCCGGGCTGGGTATTGCCTTCGACGCGGTAGAAGCGGTCGAACACGCGCTCGCGCTCTTGCCGCGCGATGCCGGGCCCTTCGTCGTCGATCAACAGGACGGCCTGGCCGGGCGCCTGCTCCAGGCGCAACTGGACGCGCTTGCCGGCAGGCGTGTACTTGACCGCGTTGTCCAGCAGGTTGCGCACCAGCAGCGCGAGCGCATCCCGGTGGCCGCGGACCCGGGCCTCGGGGGCGCCGTCCAGCTCCACGGAGATCGATTTGGCGTTGGCCTGGGGCAGGACTTCGGAGAGGGCCTGGCGCAGCACGTCGGCCAGGTCCACGTCTTCGGCGGGCGCCTGTTCGGCGGCGCTTTCGTGGCGCGCCATGGACAGCAACTGCTCCACCAGCCGCGTGGCGCGGTCGATGCCCGCGGCCAGGCGCTGCTCGGCCAATTGGCGCCCGTCCGCGTCGCCCGCGCGCTGCAGGGCCTGCAACTGCAGCCGCAGCGCCGCCAGGGGAGATCGCAGCTCGTGCGCGGCGTCTCCCACGAACTGTTTCTGCTGGGCGAAGGCGCCGCGCATGCGTTCGAGCAGCAGGTTCAGCTCCTGGACCAGCGGCCGGATTTCGTCCGGCAGCCCTTGCACGCTGACGGGGGAGAGGTCCTCGGGTTGCCGGGAGGCCACCTGCGCGCGCGCCCGCTTCACCGGCCGCAGCGACCAGCTGACCACGCACCAGACGATCAGCATCAGCAGCGGGGCCGCCGCCGCGATCGGCAGCACGGTGCGCAGCGCCAGCGCTCCCGCCATGCGCTTGCGCACGTCCATGTCCTGGGCCACCTGGATCACCTGGAAGGGCGTGGCCAGCGAGTACACGCGGTAGGTGCTGCCTTCCATCCTGGCGTCGGAGAATCCGAGGATGATCTGGTCGGGCAGCGGCCGGCGCGAGCGCGAATTGAAGACGCGCACGCCGTCGGGCGTCCAGATCTGGATGATGAGGTCGTCGGCCACGGGCGAGCCCGCTCCGAGCGCATGGCGCGGGCCCGTGCTGAGCAGCCCGTCGCCGGTGCCCAGCGACAGGGCGGTGCGTTGCAGCAGGGAATCGAAGATGTCGTCGGCTTGCGCCAGCGTGCTGCGGTAGGCGATCGCGCCCTGCACGAGCGCGCCGACCACGATGGCGGCCAGCAGGAAGAAGAGCAGCCGGGCCCGCAGCGAATAGCTAAGCGGAATACTCATGTTTTGGGGATGACATAGCCGACGCCTCTAACGTTCTGGATCAGGTTCGGACCCAGTTTCTTGCGCAGGCCATGAATATAAACCTCAACCGCGTTGCTGCTGATACTGTCTTTCCAGCTGTACAGCTTCTCTTCGAGCTGGGCGCGCGAAAAAATCATGCCCGGGCGCGCGATCAGCGGCTCCAGCACGGCCCATTCGCGGGCGGTCAGCGCCACGGGGGTGCCGTCCACCATGGCGGCATGGGACTGCGGATCGATGGTGATGCCTTCGTGTTCGTACACCGGCTCGGCGCGGCCCGCGCTGCGGCGGATCAGCGCGCGGATGCGGGCCAGCAATTCGTCCACGTCGTACGGCTTGACGATGTAGTCGTCCGCGCCGGCGTCCAGCCCGGCGATCCGGTCGCTGATTGCGTCGCGGGCCGTGGCGATCAGCACGGGCGTGCGGTCCTTGCGCGAGCGCAGGTCGCGCAGCAGCGCCAGCCCGTCGCGCTTGGGCAGGCCCAAATCCAGGAGGATCAGGTCGTAGGCGTCGGTGCGCAGCGCGAGGTCCGCGGCGTTGCCGTCCTTCACCCAATCGACGGCGTAATGTTCCGCGCGCAGGCAATCCAGCACGCTTTCGCCGATCATGATGTCGTCTTCGACAAGAAGAATGCGCATGGCGATGTCCGCTAGGGTGGTCCGGAAAGTTGGACGCGCGGCGCAGGGCAGGAGTTCCCGGGGCGCCGGGCTTGGGCCGGCGCCGGGTTTGACGGTCATGCTGTCAACCTGTTATACCAATTTCAACCCTGAAACGCAGGGCGCGGCGCCCTGCCGGGGCGGAGGTTCCCGGGCCGGTAGGCGGCGATCACAAAAGGACGGAGACAAATGAAATCAGCGATCATTGGCTGCGGCGTCGTCGGGTCGTCGTGGGCGCTCGTGTTTGCGCGAGCCGGGCACGACGTGGCTATTTACGACCGTTCTCCCGAGGCCGCGGCGGCGGCCGTGGCTTTCGTGGCGTCCGTGGATGCCTCCTGCGCGGCGCGGTGCCGGGTGGCCGCCGACTTGGCCGATGCGCTGAAGGGCGCCGATTACGTCCAGGAAAGCGCGCCGGAGCGGCTGCCGATCAAGCAGGCGCTCTACAAGGAAATGGACGACCTGCTGGAGCGCGGCGCCATCGTCGGCAGCTCCACCTCCGGCTTTCCCGCGTCCAGTTTTACCGAGGGCCTGGCGAACGCCGCGCGCTGCCTGGTCGCTCACCCGATCAATCCGCCGCACCTGATTCCGCTGGTGGAACTGGTTCCCGCGCCAGGCACGGCGCCCGAGGCCGTGCGCTTCGTGCGCGATCTGATGCGTGAGTTGGGGCAGAGCCCCATCATGCTGACGCGCGAGATCAATGGCTTCGTGGTGAACCGGCTGCAAAGTGCCGTGCTCGGCGAAGCCTTCCGCCTGGTGGAGGACGGCATCTGCACGCCCGCCGAGGTGGACGCGGCGATGGCCGACGGGCTGGGCCTGCGCTGGTGCTTCATGGGGCCGTTCGCGACCATCGACCTGAACGCGGCGCATGGCGTGGCGGAATATTGCGCGAACCTGGGGCCGATGTACCACGGGCTGGCCAGGGAGCAGGCCGATCCGCGCGAGTGGGGGGCGGATCTGGTGTCCGCCGTCGAGGCCCGGATGCGCTCGGCCGTGCCGGCGCAGGCGCTGCCGGAACGCCGCCGCTGGCGCGATCGTTTCCTGGCCCGCATCGTCGACGCCAAGCGCGCCATTCGCAAGGAACTCGGCGCATGAGCGGTTTCGGCAAGCCCGCGCACCTGCGCCGCGACCGGCTGTCCGACCAGATCGTCAAGGACATCGAGGCGCGCGTGCTGTCCGGCGAGCTGGCCGTCGGCGACCGCCTGCCGTCGGAACGGGACCTGATGGCCCATTATGGGGTGGGGCGCCCGGCCGTGCGCGAGGCCTTGCTGTGGCTGAACAGGACCGGAATGGTGGCGGTGTCCACCGGCGACCGCTCGCGCGTTACCGAGCCCGATCCGCGCACGCTGCTCCAGTTGCTGTCCGGAGCCGCCAGGATGCTGGTGGCCCGTCCGGAAGGCGTGCGCCAATTCCAGCGGACGCGCATCTTCGTCGAAACGGCGATGGCGCGCGAGGCCGCCCGGCGGGCCACCGGCGAAGACCTCCGCGACTTGGAACGGCTGTTGCGCGAGTCGGAGGCGAACGCGGCCGATCCCGCCGCGTTTTCGGCCGGCGACGACGCCTTTCACCGGCGCATCGCGAGCATCGCGCGCGATCCCCTGCTGGATGCGCTGTACCAGGTGGTGCTGGAACTGCTGGAAGCGCAGCGCCGGACTTCGCTCAGCCATCCGGAAGCGCTGGACAAGGCCATCGAGGCGCACCGGGCTGTTTTCGAGGCCATCCGCGACCGCGACGCGGACCGCGCGGAGGCGGCGATGCGCGGCCATCTTGAGACGGTCATCGAGACCTACTGGGAAATCCAGGGCGACGACGGGGCCCGGGCCGCGCTGGAACGAGCGCGGCCCGGCCTCGGGGGGCGCGGAATCAGTTCACCGTGATGTGACTGTCCTTGATCACCTTGGCCCACTTGGCGATTTCGCTGTCCACGAATCTGGCCAGGTCCTCGGACGTGCCGCCGCCCGTCTGCGCGCCTTGTTCCAGCAGGGCCTTCTTGACCTCGGGGCTGCCCAGCACCGCGTCGGCGTCCTGCTGGATCTTCTTGATGACGGCGGGAGGCGTGCCGGCCGGCGCGAACAGCCCGCTCCAGGTGTAGGCGCTGAAGCCGGGAAGCCCGCTTTCGGACACGGTGGGCGTGTTCGGCCACGACGGATCGCGTTGCTCGGTGCCGATTGCCAGCAGTTTCAGCTTGCCGTTCTTGACTTGCGGCCCGGACGATAGCGCAGCGTCGAACATCATGTTGCAGGTGCCCGAGATGGTGTCGATGATCGCCGGGCCACTGCCCTTGTAGGGCACGTGCGTGAGGTGGTCGAGGCCGGACATGGACTTGAACAGCTCGCCCGCCAGGTGCGAGGGCGAACCGGGGCCGATCGAGCAGTAGTTGGCCGTGGCCTGGTTCTGCTTGGCCCAGGCGATGTACGACTTGACGTCGTTGTAGGGCGCGTCGGCCGGCGCCACCATCAGCAGCGGGATGGTCATGCCGCGCACGATGGGCGCGAAATCCCTGGTGGGGTTGTACGGAAGCTTCTCGAACAGGCTGATGTTCACGGTGTGCGGGCCGCTGCCGTTCATCAGCAGCGTATAGCCGTCGGGGTCGGCGCGGGCCGCGGCTTCCGTGCCGATGATGCCCGAGGCGCCGCCGCGGTTTTCGACCACCACCGCCTGGCCCCAGCGCTTGGTCAGGCCCTGGCCGAGGAGCCGGGTCAGGATGTCGGTGGAGCCGCCCGCGGGGTAGGGCACGATGATGCGCACCGCGCGGTCGGGATAAGCGCCGGCTCCCTGGGCGGTGGCCGCCTGCGGGACGGCGGCCAGCATACCGAGCGCACAGCCGGCGGCGATGGACCTGAGTTCCATGATGTCTCCTCTCGTAGTTTTTTTGATGCGGGCCGTTCAGGCTCCGCCGCGCGCGGGCTTCAGGCCGCGGCGCGTTGCTCCCACAACTCGGGTAGCACGTCGTCCAGGCCGGACTGCTCGGTGGCCGAGATGGTCGTGCGCACGATGGAACGCAGTTGGTCCGGGCCCCAGGGGCGGCCGCGGTGCATGGTGGCGCGGTTGTCCCACATGACCACGTCGCCCGGCTTCCAGTGGTGCACGTAGGTGTAGGCGGACTCGGTGGCGCGCTCGATCAAGTGGGCCAGCAGGTCGGCGCCGTCCTGGTCGCCCATGCCCTCGACGGCGCCCGCGTGCGAGGCGAGGTAGAGCGAGCGGCGGCCGTTGACCGGGTTGCGCCACGTCATGCGACGGCGTACCGCCGGCAGCGCGGCGTGTTCTTCGGGCGTCATCATGCCGCGGTCGATCTTGTTGCGCGATGTGGCGTAGCTGTGGATGACCACGGCGTCGCGCAGCGTGCCCTGTTCGGATGGGGCGAGCCGCTCCCAGGCGGCGCGGGTGGAGGTGAATTCTGTCTCGCCGCCCTGCTCGGGAATCACGCGGGCCGATAGCACCGAGGCCACCGCCGGCACCTTCTTGAACGAGCTGTCGGTGTGCCAGAGCTGATTGGCTCGCGCGATGACCAGCGCCTTGTCGCTGGGCTGCACGATCTTGCCGTCGGGGCCGATGTTGTTCATGCGCGAATAGAACGTGCCGTGCCCGATCGAACCGACCTTGACCAGTTCCAGCGGGCCGAAGCCGCGCGAGAACACGGCCTGGACGTCGTCGGTGATGGGCTGGTCGCGCCAGACCAGCACGGAGTGCTCTTCGAATGCGGCGCGCACCTGGGCGAAAGCGGCGGCATCCGATGCCGCCTCGGTCAGGCTGATGCCGTGGATTTCGGCGCCGAAGTCCTGGTGCAAACGCTCGATACGCATGATGACTCTCCTGCTTGTTGGGGGGCGAGGGGGGATTGCGATGCGCTCCGGGAAGCTGGCAAAAAGTCTATCATCGGCACTCCCGGAAACGGGCCGGAGAGCCGCTTGCCGCCTGCATTTACATGTATGTGAAAATCGCGGCGCCTCAAGCCGGCGGAGCCGCCTCGCCGGCCGGTGAGGGGCCGGCGGCTTCGAGCCGGGCGATGCCCGCGCGGAGCCCCGCGATCACCTCCGCTTCCTTCTCTTCCAGCCGTTCCACGGGGCCCGAGACCGCCAGCGCGAACAGCCGTCCGAAGCGCCTTTCGGGCAGCACCATGCAGATGCCGCCGGCGCCCTGTTCCAGCGTGTGCTTGTTGAAGACGTAGCCGTCGCGCCGTCCCTGTTCGACTTGCCGCATCAGATCTTCCAGCGATGCCTTGCGGGCCGGATCTGGCTCGTGGAAATTGATGCGGCGCACCAGCTCGGCGATCTCGTCATCGCTGCGCGCGCCCAGCATGGCCCAGCCGCTGCCCGAGCGCGCGATCGGCCGGATCGTGCCGATCGGCACCGCATACCAGATGGGCAGGCGCGAGGGAATCAGGTAGACGTACTGCACGTACAGGTCGCTTTGCGCGGCCAGCGTGACGGTTTCGCCGTAGGCTTCGGACAGGCGCTGCATCAACTGCAGTACTTCTTCGTTGCGCCCGAACAGCGCGCGCTGCACCCAGTTGCCCAGCGACGCCATACGCATGGTCGGCATGTAGGTGCGCGAGAAGCGGTCGTAGTCCAGGTAGCCCAGCGTCACCAGGCTTTTCAGGAGCGCCGACGCGCTGGACGGGGGGTAGCCGAAGCTCCGCGTGAAATCCTTCAACGCCATGGGGCGCTGCTCGGTTTCGAAGGCCTCGAGTATTTCGAATACCCGCTGGGAGGTCTTGATGGGCTGTTCCGGCATGGCGTCGAGCTTAGCATTGCGCGCCGCGGGCATGGAGGGCGGGGCGCCGGGCCCGGAAAGACAAAGGCCGACGCTTGTGCGTCGGCCTTCGGGAATTCTGGTGCCGGCAATAGGAGTCGAACCTACGACCTTCGCATTACGAATGCGCTGCTCTACCAACTGAGCTATGCCGGCAAGACCATTTGCTTGGTTTCAGGCAAGCCCAAAACGGCAAAACATCTTCTTTTCTTTCCGGTTCGCACCCTTTTTATGGGGCCCGATCTGGAAAGACCGAGATCATATCAGAGTTTTTTGTCGATGTGAAATTGCGGGGCGGAAAAACGCGAAAAAAGTGTGGACTTGCACGAGCTGAAAAATTCGTTCATAATCTCGTTTCTTAGCAGTTCCCCGATAGCTCAGTCGGTAGAGCGACGGACTGTTAATCCGCAGGTCGCTGGTTCGAGCCCAGCTCGGGGAGCCAAAGAATTCAGGGCCATTCACGAAAGTGAATGGCCCTTTTGGTTTGCGCCGGCGGTGGCATGCGAGCGCGGTGCGCGCGTGGAAACATGGGCCGGAAGGCAGGCGCCGAAAAGAAAACAGTGCGACCCATGGCGGTAAGTAGTGCGGCCTACAGAGGTGCTGCGCGCGCAGCCCGGCGGGAACCTATCGGACGGTTCGTATGCGAGACAAAGGGCAAGACAAACGGCAAGACCCACGGCAAGACCCACGGCAAGACGATCAGGAAGCCGGCCGGGAGCGCGAGCCGGACGGCGACAAGCGCATCGGCGTTACGGTGATTTCCGGATTCCTGGGCAGCGGCAAGACGACGCTCCTGAACCGCATGTTGCGGGATTGCGCCTATGCCGATGCCGTCGTGATCGTCAATGAATTCGGCGACATCGGGGTCGACCATCACCTGGTCCGCGAAGCGCGGGACAACGTCGTCCTGGTGGAAGGCGGGTGCCTGTGCTGCGTGGTCAGCGGCTCGGTGGTCGATACCTTGCGCGACCTTTTCATGCAGGCCTTGAGCCGCCGCATCAAGCCGTTTCGCCGCGTGCTGATCGAAACTAGCGGGCTGGCGGACCCTGCTCCCATCCTGTTCACGCTCAAGCACGACCGCTTCCTGGCGGAACGCTATGCCTATCGCGGGGCGATCGTGCTGGTGGATGCGTGTCACGGCATTGAACAACTGGCGGACCAGCCGGAGGCGGCGCGGCAACTGGCCCTGGCGGACGCCGTGGTGTTCAGCAAGGCCGATCTGGTCGACGCCGGCCAGCTGGGCCGCGTCGAGCAGGCGGTGGTTGGCATCAATCCCGGCGCGCAGCGCAGTGTGCAGCGGCCGGATGCGCCCCTGGTCGAGATATTGCGGAACGGGCCCGGCGCCCACGCCCGGCGCGACGGCGTCGCGCTGGCGGATTGGCTGCGCCCGTTTTCCTCGCGGGCGGCGGCCGGGCATGGGCAGGTCGCCAGCTTTTCGCTGATCCTGCAATCGCCCCTCGCGCGGCCGGTCTTTCTTGCCGGCCTCTCGCGGATCCAGGAGCGTTACGGTCCGGGCCTGCTGCGCGTGAAGGGGCTGGTGTGCTTCGAGGGCGAGGCCCAGCCGTGCGAGGTGCATGGCGTGCACGGCGAGCTTTACCCGATCCGTCTCCTTGCCGGGTGGCCGGACCGCGACCATCGCTCGCGGCTGGTCTGCATCCTGCGCGGCCTCGATGGCGACGAGGTGCGGCGCGCGTTGTGCGAGGCGCTGGGCCAGCCGCCCGCCTGAGCGCCGCCGGGCCGGAATGCGCGATTTCCGGTGTCGATGTTGCACAGAAATACGGTATAACCGATCGGTCTGATGCAAAAATCGAGACAATCATGGATCGTCTGAAAGCCATGCAGGTGTTCGTGGAGGTCGCCGACCGGGGCAGCCTGTCGGCGGCAGCGCTGCATCTGGACATGTCGCGCGCCATGGTGTCGCGCTATCTGGCGGAGATGGAGCAGTGGGTCGGCGTGCGCCTGCTGCACCGCACGACGCGCCGCCTCAGCCTGACGCCCGCCGGCGCCGAAACATTGCCGCGCTGCCGGCAGATGCTGGACATGGTGGGGGACCTGCGCACTGCCGTCGCCACGCCGGACGATACGCCGCGCGGCCTGTTGCGCATCACCACCAGCATGTCTTTCGGGTCGCGTCACCTGGCCAGCGCGGTCACGGAGTACGTAAAGCGGCATCCCGGCACCTCGGTGGACCTGATGCTGGTCGACCGGGCCGTCAATCTGGTGGAAGAGCGAGTCGACCTGGCGGTGCGCATCACCAACGACCTGGATCCCAACCTGATTGCGCGCAAGCTGGCGGTCTGCCGTTCGGTGGTTTGCGCCTCGCCGGAGTACCTGGAGCGCGAGGGCGTGCCGGCGAGGATCGAAGACCTGTCGTTGCGCAACTGCCTGACCCATTCCTACTTCGGCAAGAGCCTGTGGCGTTTCGAGCGCGACGGCGAGCCGGTGGATGTGCCGGTCAGCGGCAACATCAGCGCGAACGAGGTGTCGGTCCTGACGCGGGCGGCCCTGGAGGGCGCGGGCATCGCCATGCTGCCGACCTACTATGCTTCCGAGTACGTGGAGGCCGGCAGGCTGCGGGCCATCCTGACGCAGAGCAAGCCGCAGGAGCTGGGGATCTACGGCATTTATGCCTCTCGCCGCCAAATGCCGCTGATCCTGCGTTCCATGCTGGATTTCCTGGTGGAACGGCTGGAGTCCGCGCCTTGGGACCGGCGCGGGGCATGAGCGCGCCGGCCGCGTTGCGGGGGCGGAACGCTTGAGGGCAGGGTAGTTGACGGTATAATTTGGCGACGGCCTCGGCGGGTTCGCTGCGGTTGGCCGGGACGGACCCCGGAAGGTCGTTGGGCGGCAGGCTGATGTCCGCCGTCATGTAGTCTTGGAAAATATCTAAGAATCGTAGTATCGGCTCGGGGAAGAGCCGCAGCGCCGCGGAACCGGTTTCCGGGCGCGCGAGGGGAGGCGCATCGGGCTTCCGGATCGTGGCGGTCAGTCCGCCGCGCCGTGGCGTCCGATGCCTGGCGATTCAGGTCCTTGATATCGATTGCCGCGGAAGGTGGCGCCGGGTTGCCGGCGTGCTCCGCAGGCTTGTTGGCGATTTGTGCCAGCTTTTCCAGAAATTGCTTAAGGTGCGTGCCGCGCAGCGTCGCGGCAGGCATTCCGCCCAGATTCGATTGGCGCGGCCGTTGCGGCGCATGGCCGGCAACGGGCGGTAAACACGGGAATCCAGTGAGAACTTCGCAAACCAATGCTGTCTGTAGCGGGCCCGCCATCGAGGCCGGGCGCCGGCTGGCGGGCGCCTGCGAAGCGCTGCGCGGCACGAATGGCGCGACGCAAATGAAAAAGGCCCGGCGTATTCGCCAGGCCTCGATCAATTTGGTTGCGGGGGCAGGATTTGAACCTACGACCTTCGGGTTATGAGCCCGACGAGCTGCCAGACTGCTCCACCCCGCGTCTGAGAAATGAATAGTAGCCTTATTTTTAACCTAGCGCAAGTTAGCCCTTTTGAATTTGAATGTCGATGAACGATAGCGAGGCAATAGTCGTGCTCGAAACCGCGCTCTTGTGCGCGGCGCAGCCGATGCAACTGTCCGAAATGCGCAAGCTATTCGGGGACGATGAACAATTCGACAATAGCGCGCTGCGCGCGCTGCTGGAGACGATCCAGAACAACTGGGCAGATGGCGGCCTGGAACTGGTGCAGCTGGCGACGGGATGGCGCTTCCAGAGCCGCCCGCGCATGCAGCGCTACCTGGAAAGGCTCAATCCCGAGAAGCCTCCCAAGTATTCCCGCGCCGTGATGGAAACGCTGGCCATCGTGGCCTGGCGCCAGCCGGTGACCCGCGGCGACATCGAAGACATCCGCGGGGTGACGGTGTCCTCGCAGATCGTGAAGGCCCTGGAAGACCGCGGCTGGATCGAAGTCATCGGCCATCGCGACGCGCCGGGACGCCCCGCGCTGTTCGGCACGACGCGCCAGTTCCTCGATGACCTGGGCCTGCGCGCGCTGGACGAGTTGCCCGCGCTGGAGTCGGCGCAGGCCGCCGCGGCCCTGGCCGGGCTGGATCTGGGCGAAGTGCAGCAGATCATGGGCGAGGCCCCGGCCGAAGGCGATGCCGCTGCCGGCGATGATGCCGCGGTCGCGGCCGAAGGCGCGGAAGAGGGCGCGGCCGAGGGTGAGGGGGCGGCCACGGACGAAGAGGCTGTCGTCGGCGAAAGCGCAGTCGTGGGCGAAGCCGGCGCTGATGCCGAAGCTGGTGTCGGCGCTGCTGCAGATCCCGATATCGCTGATACCGGCGCCGGTACCGATGCCCCCCGCCAGGACGCCCAGTCGGCAGAAACCGACGCCGGCGAGGCCCGGGCCGCCGCCGGGGAGCTTATTCCGGTTGCGGAATTGTCTGTTTCGGAACAGGATATACCCATAGACCCGGTCGATAGCGTAGAATTCTCGCTTTCGCGCACAGAAGAAGGCGCGGATCCCGCCGACGAACCTACCGTCCGGGAGCAAGCCGAAGGCTTGTCCAATACGCCAGCCATGCCCGGTTTTCCCGACGGCGAGGCTGGCAGCGACATTTCCGATATGGCCGCCGATGCCCCAGAAGCCGGCGCCGCAAAGGAAAGCGTCGAGAACGCAAAACACGCGGAACCGACCGACCCGATTGACGAGACCGACACCGCGGCGCCTGCCGCTGCCGGGCATGAGCCCGCTTCCGGTCTTGCCGATCCTGTTCGGCCTGGCCCGGATGCCGTCTCCCCGGAATCGGACGAGGCAGGCCTTGAGCGGCCCGAGGTCGACCGAGAGTCGGCGTCCCCCGATGATGACGAGCCTGCCCCTGGCAGGCCCACCCAAGTTTGAAATTCGGAGCTGTCCCAGTGACAACGAATACAACAATGCAGGACGACAATCCCAGTTCGGATGACACCGTATCCAGCGGTCAGCCGGAATCTTCCGCCGCGCGCGAGCCGGCGGCCGAAGGCGAGGCCAGCGCGCGCGGCCGCGGCCGCAAGCTGAGGACGCCTTTCCGCCGCCGTCGCGGCGATGCGGCGGCCGAGCAGGCGCCCGCCGCCGAAGCGCAGCCCCAGGTCGACGAGGCTGCCGCCCCGGTGGAGTCCACGGATTCCCGCGGCACGGAGCAGGAAGCCGAGCAGGCCTTGTCGTACCTGGACACGGCCGACCGCATGGAACAGCGGCTCGGCAAGTACCTGAACAGCGAGGCGGTCATGCCCAAGCTGCACAAGGTGCTGGCGGACGCGGGCATCGGCTCGCGCCGCGAAATGGAAGAACTGATCGTCGCGGGCCGGGTGTCGGTCAACGGCGAGCCGGCGCACATCGGTCAACGCGTGGCGCCCAACGACCAGGTCCGCGTCAATGGCAAGCCCATCATGCGGACGAACACCAAGAAGCCGCCGCGCGTGATCCTCTATCACAAGCCTGCCGGCGAGATCGTCAGCCATGACGACCCGGGCGGCCGCGCAAGCGTCTTCGCGCGCCTGCCCAAGCTGCGCACCGGCAAGTGGCTGTCGGTCGGCCGCCTGGACCTGAATACCGAAGGCCTGCTGATCTTCACCACCTCGGGCGACATGGCCAACCGCATCATGCATCCGCGCTACGGCACGGAGCGCGAGTACGCGGTGCGCGTGCTGGGCGAGATGGACGAGGCGCAGCGCCAGTCCCTGGTCGATGGCATCCAGCTGGACGACGGCCTGGCCGCGTTCGGCTCCCTGGACTACCTGGGCGGCGACGGCAGCAACCGCTGGTACCGCGTCACCCTGCAGGAAGGCCGCAACCGCGAAGTCCGCCGCATGTTCGAAGCGGTGGGCGTCACGGTCAGCCGCCTGATCCGCACGCGCTTCGGCGATATCGTCCTGCCGCGCACCCTGCGCCGCGGCCGTTGGGACGAGCTGGACCCCTCGCTGGTCACCGCGCTGATGGTCCAGCTGGGCCTGTTGCGCGAAGACGACGACTCCGGCGGCAATCGCCGCCGTTCCAAGCAACCCCAATCCCATGACAGCGCCTTGCCCCCGGGCTTCGGCACGATGGACCGCAACGGCATGAACGGCGCGCGCATCGGCCGCCGCGGCAAGCTGCAAGGCGGCCGCCTGGGCAGCGCGGGCCAGGCGCAGGCTTGTCCGTCCGATCCCTTCGGAACCGGCCTGATGTTTGCCGGCGGCTATGCCAACGGCCATCCGCTGGCAGGCGAGGGCGGCGGCAATCGCGCCAAGGGCGGCAAGGCTGGCGGCGGGCGTTCCGCGGCCGCGGGCGGCAAGGCCGGTGGGAAAACCGGCGGCAAGCCGGGCGGCAAGGGTCGCGGCCCGCGCGCCGCGGCGGCCGGCGGCCCCGCGGGCAATACCGCGACGGGCAACGTGGCGGGCAATGTGGCTGAAGCGCCGGCCGGCGCCGGCCGCAAGGCCGCTGGCGGAAAGTCGGGCGGCAAGGCGGCGGGCGCGCGTGGCGGCAATGCCGGCCGCAGCGGCAAGCCGGCAGCGGGCGGCCGCGGTGGAAACAAGGCTGAAGGCGCGCGCGCCGGCGGCAACAAGGCCGAGGGTGCGCGTTCTGGTGGCAACAAGGCCGAAGGCGGGCGTTCCGGCGGCAATAAGGGGCCGGGCGCTGGCGGTAAGCCGCGGGCGCCGCGCAGCGCCTCCCCGCGCGGCGACGATTGGCAACCTCGCGGCGCTTCGGCGCACGAGTCGCGCCTGGGCGTGATGGGCGGACGCAGCCACCGGGGCCGTTGATGGTCCGCGGCGGCGCGCTGGCCGCGCCGCCGGGTCCGATGTGTCCCATATAAACGTAAGCCCGTGACGAATCAGGCGTTTTTCCGGTTTATCTGGTAAAATCAATGGTTTTCATGGCTTCGCGTCTTTGCTTTGCCCGTTGCCTGCTGGGTGGGCACGCCGGCATGTGTGCTGAAAAGCATGCCGGAAAGCGCGCCGAGTAGGTGCGCCAAGGGTTGCATGGAAAGGGTCCGATTGACGGGCCGCGGCGTTGCGCTTTCCAGGAAGGCGCCGGTGCTTGCGGTTGTCAGCCGAAAAGCAGCGGGCGCAGGCCGGCAGTGCGGGCGGCGGACCAGGCGGCGAAAGCCAAAATTTAGGTCGCAATATAGGGCACTGCCCAGCATTGCTCCTTACGTGCAGTAGGGTGGCGGCTGGGCGCTGTGCAATACGGTGGGCTGGGCGTGCAGCCCATTTTTTTTGAGTATATGGCTGATTTATTCGCATTGACCAAAGAGGCTCTGGCCGGCATGGACGTCGAACTCGTGGACGTCGAGCGTGCCGCCCTGGGCCTTTTGCGCGTCACGATCGATCGGGTCGGCGGTGTGCGCATCGAAGACTGCGAGCAGGTATCCCGCCAGCTGTCGCGGGTGTTTGAAGTCGAGAACATCGATTACAAGCGGCTGGAAGTCGGTTCGCCGGGCGTGGATCGCCCGCTGCGCAACGAGGCCGACTTCCGCCGGTTCGCAGGCGAGCGCATCGAAATCAAGCTGCGCGAGGCATTGGACGGACGCAAGGTCTTTGCTGGCACGTTGACCGTGCCCGAAGACGACGCCGCAGCCTCCGACGCGGCTGCTGGGGTGCACAAGACCGTGTTCGGTCTCGAATTTGAGGCAAAAAAGAACGAAGTCCAGGTGTTGAATTTCACGGTCGAGGATATCGAACGTGCAAAACTGGATCCCGTTCTGGATTTCAAGGGCAAAAAGCGATGAGTCGCGAAATTCTTCTGTTGGTCGATGCCTTGGCGCGTGAAAAGAACGTCACGCGCGACGTCGTGTTCGGCGCGCTGGAAAGCGCGTTGGCCTCGGCGATGAAAAAACGCTTCAAAGATGATGCGGACATCCGTGTCGCCATCGATAGGGATACCGGCGATCACGAAGGCTTCCGCCGCTGGCTGGTCGTGCCCGACGAGGCGGGCCTTCAGGAACCCGACAAGCAGGAAATGCTGTCGGACGCGCAGGAAATCGTCCCCGGCATCAAGGAAGGCGAATACATCGAAGAGCCGCTCGAACCCATCGAGTTCGGCCGCATCGGCGCGCAGGCGGCCAAGCAGGCCATCCTGCAGAAGATCCGCGACGCCGAGCGCGAACAGGTGCTGAACGACTTCCTGGAGCGCGGCGAAACCATCGTGTCCGGCACGATCAAGCGCATGGACAAGGGCGACGCCATCGTCGAAACCGGCAAGATCGAAGCCCGCCTGCCGCGCTCCGAGATGATCCCGAAGGAAAACCTCCGGGTGGCCGACCGCGTCCGCGCCTTTGTGTTGCGCGTCGACCACGCCGCCCGCGGCCAGCAGGTGATCCTCTCGCGCACGTCGCCCGAGTTCATCCGCCAGCTGTTCGAGAATGAAGTCCCCGAGATCGAGCAGGGCCTGCTGGAGATCAAGGCGGCCGCCCGCGACGCTGGCGTGCGTGCGAAGATCGCCGTGGTGGCATACGATAAGCGTATCGATCCGATCGGCACGTGCGTCGGCATGCGCGGTTCGCGCGTGACCGCGGTGCGCAACGAGCTGGGCGGAGAGCAGGTCGACATCGTGCTGTGGTCGGAAGATCCCGCGCAGTTCGTGATCGGCGCCCTGGCGCCCGCGAACGTCGAGTCCATCGTCGTCGACGAGGACAAGCACGCGATGGACGTCGTGGTGGACGAGGAAAACCTGCCCAAGGCCATCGGCGCCAAGGGTCAGAACGTCCGCCTGGCTTCCGAGCTGACCGGCTGGCAGATCAACATCATGACGCCGGAAGAAAGCCTGAACCGCCAGGAAGTCGAGCGGTCGGGCCTGCGCACCACGTTCATGAGCAAGCTGGACGTCGACGAGGAAGTCGCCGACATCCTGATCGACGAAGGTTTCACCGGTATCGAGGAAATCGCCTACGTTCCCATGCAGGAACTGCTGGAAATTGAGGCGTTCGACGAAGACACCATCAATGAATTGCGTGCCCGTGCCCGCAATGCGCTGCTGACCGAGGCGATCGCCCAGGAAGAGCGCCTTGAGACCGCACAGGATTTGCTTGAACTCGAAGGCATGACGCCCGAACTGGCCGCCAAGCTGGCCGAGCGTCAAGTGCATACGCGTGACGATCTGGCCGAATTGGCAACGGACGAACTGGCGGAAATCGCCGGTTTGACCGAGCAGGAAGCCAGCGACCTCATCATGCGTGCCCGCGCCCATTGGTTCGACGAAGAATAACCAAAAGGACACGGGTCTGCGGTGGATGGATGCGTTCCATCCTTCCGCAAGTTCACGTTGTTTGTAATAGCTGCATATAGGGAAGAGAGAGCCTAATGTCGAGTAACACCGTCGCCCAGTTCGCTACCGAGCTGAAAATGCCTGCCAATGTGCTGCTGGATCAGCTGCGCTCGGCCGGCGTTGACCTCAAATCGGTGGACGATGCCGTCACCGACAGCGACAAGGCGAAATTGCTCGAATCGCTGCGTCGCGCCCATGGCGCGACCGAAGGCAAGAAGATCACCCTGACGCGTCGCCAGACGTCCGAGATCCGGCAGGCCGACGCCACCGGCCGCTCGCGCACGATCCAGGTCGAAGTGCGCAAGAAGCGCGTGTTCGTCAAGCGTGATCCCTCCGAAATCGCCCTGGAACAGGCCGCGTCCGCGCGCGCCGAAGAAGAAGCCTCCGTCGAAGAGGCGCAGCAGGTCTCCGCGCCGGCTGCTCCCGAGGTTCCCGCCGCGGTCGAGCCTCGCGAGGCCGCGCCCGTCCAGGCCGAGGCGGCTGCCCCGGCCAAGGCGGAAGAACCCGCTGCTGTAGAAGCGCCCGCGCCGGAAGAAGCGCCCGCGCCCGTTGAATCCGTCGCGGCCGAAGTGCCCGCCCCCGTCGAGGCGAAACCCGCCGAGGTCCAGGTCCAGCCTGAACCCGAACCGACGCCGGCGCCTGCTCCTGCCGAGCCCGTGGCCCAAGAGGCCAAGCCCGAAGTCAAGACTGAAACCACCGAGCCCAAGGCTGAAGAAGCCAAGCCGGAACCCGTTGTGCTAGCCAATAAGTCCGAACCATCATCCTCCCAGGCCGCCGCGCCTGTCGCCCAGGCTCAGCCTGCCGCGAAGTCCGAACCCGTCAAGACCGCTGCGCCGCAGCCGGCCGCGCCCGCCGCCAAGGTCGGCAACCGCGCCGACAATCGCCGCGCGGCGCCGCCGCTTGCCGCCTCCGCCACGTCGACGGGCCGCGATGAGGCCCGCCGTGCCGCCGAGGCCGAAGCCGCCGCCCTGCGCGAGATGCTGAATCGTCCGCGCAAGGTGCTGCGCGCCCCCGAGCCGGAGGCCCCCGCCGCCGCCGCGCCGATTTCGGGCACGCTGCACAAGCCGGCCGGCAAGCCCGGTGCAGCGCCTGGCGCCAAGAAGGACGCCAAGCCCGCCGCGCCCGGCAACAAGAAGACCATCAAGACGGCCGAAGTCGCCTCGACCTGGTCCGACGACGCCTCGCGCAAGAAGCCTGCCGACAAGCCCGCCGCTCCGGCGAGCCGCGACGGCTGGCGCGCCGGCGGCAAGGGCGGCAAGGGTGGCGGCCGTGGCGGTCGCAACCAGCAGAACGACCGTCGCCACGAGCCGGCGCCGCAGGAATTCATCGCGCGTGAAGTGCACGTGCCGGAAACCATCAGCGTGGCCGACCTGGCCCACAAGATGTCCGTCAAGGCCGCCGAAGTCATCAAGCAGTTGATGAAGCTGGGCCAGATGGTCACCATCAACCAGGTCCTGGACCAGGAAACGGCCATGATCGTGGTCGAAGAACTGGGCCACGTCGCCATCGCCGCCAAGCTCGACGATCCGGAAGCCTTCCTGGACGAATCGGCCGCCACCACGGAAGCCGAAATGCTGCCGCGCGCTCCGGTCGTGACCGTCATGGGCCACGTCGACCACGGCAAGACCTCGCTGCTGGACTACATCCGCCGCGCCAAGGTTGCCGCGGGCGAAGCCGGCGGCATTACGCAGCACATTGGCGCCTATCACGTCCAGACCGAACGCGGCATGGTCACGTTCCTGGACACCCCGGGCCACGAGGCGTTCACCGCCATGCGTGCCCGCGGCGCCAAGGCCACCGACATCGTCATCCTGGTCTGCGCGGCCGACGACGGCGTGATGCCGCAGACGCGCGAAGCCATCCACCACGCGAAGGCCGCCGGCGTTCCGATGGTCGTGGCGATGACCAAGATCGACAAGCCCACCGCCAACCCCGACCGCGTCAAGCAGGAGCTGGTCGCCGAGGAAGTGGTGCCGGAAGAATACGGCGGCGACGTGCCGTTCGTGGCCGTGTCGGCCAAGACCGGCGCGGGCATCGACGACCTGCTCGAAAACGTGCTGCTGCAAGCCGAAGTGCTGGAACTGAAGGCGCCGGTCGACGCGCCCGCCAAGGGCCTGGTGATCGAAGCCCGCCTCGACAAGGGCCGCGGCCCGGTCGCTACCATCCTGGTGCAAAGCGGCACCCTGCATCGCGGCGACGTGGTGCTGGCCGGCGCGAGCTTCGGCCGCGTGCGCGCCATGCTGGACGAGAACGGCAAGCCCATCCAGGAAGCCGGCCCGTCGATCCCCGTGGAAATCCAGGGCCTGACCGAAGTCCCGGCCGCCGGCGACGAACTGATGGTGCTGTCCGACGAGCGCAAGGCGCGCGAAATCGCGCTGTTCCGCCAAGGCAAGTTCCGCGACGTCAAGCTGGCCCGCCAGCAGGCCGCGAAGCTGGAATCCATGTTCGACAACCTGGGCGAAGGCACGCAGACCCTGGCGCTGATCGTGAAGACGGACGTCCAGGGCTCGCAGGAAGCGCTGGTGCAGTCGCTGACCAAGCTGTCGACCGACGAAGTGCGCGTGCAGGTCGTGCACGCGGCCGTGGGCGGCATCTCGGAAAGCGACATCAACCTCGCCATCGCCTCGAACGCCGTCGTGATCGGCTTCAACGTCCGGGCCGAAGCCAGCGCCAAGAAGCTGGCCGAGACCAACGGCATCGACGTGCGCTACTACAACATCATCTACGACGCCGTGGATGAGGTGAAGGCGGCCATGTCGGGCATGCTGGCGCCCGAGAAGAAGGAAGAGGTCATCGGCCTGGTCGAGATCCGCGAGGTCTACAGCATCTCCCGCATCGGCAACATCGCCGGCTGCATGGTGCTCGACGGCATCGTGCGTCGCGACTCGCAGGTCCGCCTGCTGCGCAACAACGTGGTCCAGTGGACGGGGCATCTCGAATCGCTGCGCCGCTTCAAGGACGACGTCAAGGAAGTCAAGTCGGGCTTCGACTGCGGCCTTACGCTGCGCGGCAACAACGACATCCAGGTGGGCGACCAGCTGGAAGTCTTTGAAATCAAGGAAATCGCGCGTACGCTGTAAGGCGTCGCGAGGCATTGTTTCTAATGAGCCGTCACAAGTCCAAAGCCATCCCCGGTCGCAATCTGCGGCTGGCCGACCAGATCCAGAAGGATCTGGCCGGGATCATCCAGCGCGAGATCGATACGACCCGCGCTGGCTTGATCACGCTCTCTGGTGTGGAACTGTCGACCGACTACGCGCATGCCAAGGTGTATTTCACGGTTTTGGGCGCCGAGCCCGAAGCCGCGACCACCTTGCTGAACGAGAAGGCCGGCTGGCTGCACTCGCAGCTCTACAAGCTGTTGCACATTCACACTGTCCCCACGTTGCGTTTCATCCACGACGAGCAGATTGCCCGTGGCATCGAAATGTCGATCCTGATCGACCGCGCAAACCGGCCCGGCCCGCACTCGGGCGTGCCCGACGAACCTGAAGACCAGTCCTGATCGGGCTGTCGTCACCCTTTACTACCGGATTCCGACGATGGCTAAACGACGCGGGCTTACGCTCGACGGTGTGCTGTTGCTCGACAAACCTGTGGGTCTGTCGAGCAACCACGCTCTACAACGCGCCAAGCGCGCCATGGACGCGGCGAAAGCCGGCCATACCGGCACGCTGGATCCCTTCGCCACCGGGCTGCTGGTGTGCTGTATGGGCAAGGCGACGAAAATTTCCGGTGCGATGCTCAACGCCGACAAGGCATATCGCGCTACGCTGCAATTTGGGTCGGAAACCGACTCCGGCGACCTGACCGGCAACGTGGTGTCCACGGCCGAGCCGGGTTTCGTCGTGGAAGAGCAGGCGCTGCGCGAAGCGCTGTCACGTTTCTCGGGCACGATCGAACAGATTCCGCCGATGTATTCGGCGCTCAAGCGCGACGGCAAGCCCTTGTACGAATATGCGCGCGCGGGCATCGAGCTGGAACGGCCGCCGCGCCAGATCACGATTTACCGCATCGAGCTGCTGTCCCTCAACGGGACCGAGGCAGAGATCGATGTGGCATGCAGTAAAGGCACATACATCCGGACACTGGCCCAGGACATCGGGCGCGTGCTGGGCTGTTACGCCCACCTGACGGCGCTGCGGCGCACGCACGTCGGGCCCTTTTCCCTGGAACGCGCCGTTGCGCTGGAAGCCTTGCAGGCCATGCCAGACCCCAAGCAGGCATTGCTTGCACTGAACGAATTGCCGGCGGGCTTGCTGCCTGCCACCTGACCTTAAAGGACTCGCTATGACTCGCGCCTTGCGCAACG
The DNA here is from genome assembly GCF_001571365.1 of Achromobacter denitrificans NBRC 15125. GTDB lineage: Bacteria > Pseudomonadota > Gammaproteobacteria > Burkholderiales > Burkholderiaceae_B > Achromobacter > Achromobacter denitrificans. The sequence continues at coordinate 71,421 of NZ_BCTQ01000029.1, forward strand.
TCGCCATCATCGCCCACGTCGACCACGGTAAAACCACCCTGGTCGACCAGCTGCTGCGCCAATCCGGCACCTTCCGCGAAAACCAGGCGCTGACCGAACGGGTCATGGACTCGAACGACCTGGAAAAAGAACGCGGCATCACGATTCTGGCCAAGAACTGTGCCGTTGAATACCAGGGCACCCACATCAACATCATCGACACCCCGGGACACGCGGACTTCGGCGGCGAGGTCGAGCGCGTGCTGTCCATGGTCGACGGCGTGCTGCTGCTGGTGGACGCGGTCGAAGGCCCGATGCCCCAGACCATTTTCGTGACCCGCAAGGCGCTGGCCCTCGGCCTGAAGCCCATCGTCGTGGTCAACAAGGTGGACCGTCCGGGCGCCCGCACCGATTTCGTCATCAACGCCACTTTCGACCTGTTCGACAAGCTCGGCGCCACCGACGAGCAGCTGGACTTCCCCGTGGTGTACGCCTCGGGCCTGTCGGGCTACGCGGGCCTGAACCCCGACGTGCGCGAAGGCGATATGCGTCCCCTGTTCGAGGCCATCCTCGAACACGTGCCGCAGCGCGACGACGATCCCAACGGTCCGCTGCAGATGCAGATCATCTCGCTGGACTACAACAGCTACGTCGGCAAGATCGGCGTGGGCCGCGTCAACCGTGGCCGCATGCGCCCCGGCATGGAAGTGGCCTACAAGTTCGGCCCCGACGGCCAGGGCGGCCGCGGCCGCATCAACCAGGTGCTGAAGTTCCACGGCCTGGAGCGCATCGTCGTCGACGAAGCCGAAGCCGGCGACATCGTGCTGATCAACGGCATCGAGGAACTGGGCATCGGCTGCACGGTCACCGATCCGGTCACGCAGGAAGCGCTGCCGATGCTGCGCATCGACGAGCCCACGCTCACCATGAACTTCATGGTGAACACCTCGCCGCTGGCCGGCCGCGAAGGCAAGTTCGTGACCAGCCGCCAGCTGCGCGACCGCCTGGACCGCGAGCTGAAGTCCAACGTGGCGCTGCGCGTGCGCGACACGGGCGACGATACGGTGTTCGAAGTGTCGGGCCGCGGTGAACTGCACCTGACCATCCTGCTGGAAACGATGCGCCGCGAAGGTTACGAGCTGGCCGTGTCGCGTCCGCGCGTGGTGTTCAAGGAGATCGACGGCGTGAAGTGCGAGCCGTTCGAATCGCTGACCGTCGACGTCGAAGACGCCCACCAGGGCGGCGTGATGGAAGAGCTGGGCCGCCGCAAGGGCGACCTGCAGGACATGCAGCCGGACGGCCGTGGCCGCACCCGCCTGGAATACCTGATTCCGGCCCGCGGCCTGATCGGCTTCCAGAACGAGTTCCTGACGCTGACGCGCGGAACCGGCCTGATGAGCCACATCTTCCATGAATACGCGCCCATCAAGGAAGGCTCGATCGGCGAGCGCCGCAACGGCGTGCTGATCAGCCAGGACCATGGCGACGCCGTGGCCTATGCCCTGTGGAAGCTGCAGGATCGCGGCCGCATGTTCGTGAGCCCGGGCGACGCGCTGTACGAAGGCATGATCATCGGCATCCACAGCCGCGACAACGACCTGGTCGTGAACCCGATCAAGGGCAAGCAGCTGACCAACGTGCGCGCCTCGGGCACCGACGAAGCCGTGCGCCTGGTTCCGCCGATCCAGATGTCGCTGGAATACGCCGTGGAATTCATCGACGACGACGAACTGGTGGAAATCACCCCGAAGTCGATCCGCCTGCGCAAGCGCTACCTGCTTGAAAACGAGCGCAAGCGCGCCGCGCGCGACGCCGCCGTTTGAGGCCGGAGGGGGGCATGTCCCCCGCCCGCGCAAAAGCCGCATCCCCCGGGATGCGGCTTTTTTTCGCCCGCGCTCTCGGCCGGGCCGGCGGCTAGGCGTGCTGGTGCCGGTATTCCTGCGTCGCGCCGCCATAGCCGTAGGCGGCCGCGCGCGCGTCGATTACGTGCACGTACGAACACTCGTGCAGTTGGCCCAGGATGTCGCGGAGCGCGGCATGGATATCCTTGATGTAGCGGGCCTTCTCCGCCTTGGTGTTGGTTTCGTCGGTGACGCTGATGTCCAGGTGGAAGGCGTTATTGCCCAGTTCGGACAGCGGCCGGCCGCCGATGAACCAGAGCTCGTGGGGAATGTGCTGCAGGGTGATCGCGATCACGGGCAGTTGCTTGCCCAGCACGGACTGGGTCAGGCCGGCGACGGCGTCCACCACGCGGCGGTCGCGGGCGGCATCGGGGCGGCCGGAAAGATGGATGACGATGTGGGGCATGGCGGAACTCCTGTGCGTTGGGGGGTGAAGGCAGTCTAGGCGCCGCGTTGACATCGGAAAAGCGGGAAATTACGATCTCATCAATCGATTAAACCGTTGGATAAACCATGTCCGGATTCGACCTCGACCAATTGCGCACGCTGGTCGCCGTGCTCGACGCAGGCAGCTTGACGGCGGCCGCGCCGAAAGTGTTCCTGTCGCAGTCGTCCGTCAGCGAGCAGATGCGCAAGCTGGAGGAACGCGCCGGGCAGCCGCTGCTTATCCGCGGCAAGAGCGGCGTGGCGCCGACGCCGGCGGGCGAGCGCCTGCTGGCCCATGCGCGCGCCATCCTGGCGCTGAGCGACGAGGCCTACCGAGATCTGCGCGGCGTGGCGCTGCGCGGCGAATTGCGCCTGTGCATCACGGACTACTTCCGGCCCGGAGACGTGGCGCGCCTGTTGCGCAGGCTCAACGAGCAATATCCGCAGGTGCGCCTGCACGTGACCATCATGAAGAGCGGCGCGATCGAGGCGGCCTATGAGCGCGGCGAGATCGACGTCGGCATCTCCATGTCGATCCCGGAGCGCGGCGTCGCCAGGGGCCGGGCGCAAGGCGCGTTATTGCGGCGCGAACCGCTGTTATGGATGGCGGCCGAGGGGCTCGGGGCGCGGCAGGGCGGCAGCCTGCCTTTGCTGGTGCTGCCGGAGACCTGCGCCTTGCGCCAATACGTGGAGCGCCTGTTGTCGCGCCGCGGGGTCGCCTATTCGGTGGCCCACGTGGCGTCGGGGGTGGCGGGGCTGCAGCTCGCGGTGGCGGCGGGGCTGGGCGTGGCCTGCCTGAACGAGTCCTCCCTGGCGCCGGGCATCGCCCGCTTGCACGAGCCGGGCTTGCCGGCCCTGCCCGCGGTGGAGTTCCGCCTGCTGGCTGCGCGGCCGGGCGAAAGCGAATTCGTCGGCCTCGCGCGCGAGGCGATCGTGAAGGCGATGGGCTAGGGCCCGTCAGGGTTCGCAGGCCTGGAGCGCAGCCGGCCGCCCTCGGCGGCGCAGCCACTCCAGGAAGTCGCGGCCCGGGCCGCGTTCCCCGACGATGGCGCCTATCGGCTGGAAGGAGCCGGGGGAGGCGACGCGCAGGCGTTGGAAATGGCCGTGCTGCACATACCAGTCGGCGAGTGTCAGCGGCACCATGGCCAGGGCCTGCTGCGCTTGCATGACCGCGATGAGCAGCGGCATGGGAGGGGCGGCGCTGGCCAGACGGCACAGCCGGGGAACGACGCCGGCGCGTTCGAAATAGGCTTTGAAGACCGCATGGATCGCCAGCTCCGGCCGCGGTTCGATCCAGAGCTGGCTGGCGACCTGGGCGGCCGTGGGCGCGCGGTCCGCGGCCAGCAGCGGATGGCCCGCGGCTGCGACGATCACGGCTTCGTCCTGTTGCAGCGGCACGAATTCCAGGCCCGTGGGCACCGCGTCGGGCTGGCGGCACAGCAGCATGTCCAGGCTGCCGTTGGCGGCCTGCGGCAGCAGTTGCTCGCGGCTGCCCTCGATGATTTCCACTTGCATACCCGGATGCCCCGTCATGTAGGCGGGCAGGCGCTCGGCCAGCAGGCCGCCGCTGGCGGCCGGGATGGCGCCCAGCCTGAGGTAGCCGGTGGCGCCCTGGCGCAGGGCGGTGACGGAGTCGGTGGAGGCGCGCAAGGTCGTCAGCATGCCCTGGGCGCATTCCGCCATGAGCCGGCCGCTGCGCGTGGCCCGCATGCCGCGCGCATGGCGCTCGAACAGGCGCACACCCAGCAGCGCTTCGATATCCGCCAAGGCATGCGTGGCCGCGGGCTGGCTCATGCCGATGTGGCTGGCCGCCTGCTGGATGCTGCCCAGGTCGGCGATGCCCGCCAGCAGCTGCAGGTGGCGCAGGCGGCCCTTGGCGAGCAGGCGGGCAAGCAGGGTGGCGGGAGCGACGTCCATGTGGCGCGGTTCTAGCTATTCAAAATATGAATATATGAGTGGATAAATGTATTTGAAATAGGGATATGCCCTGGCCACAATGCTGCGATTCCTACCCTAGCTTTCCGGCCCGAGGAGTGGCCCGTCCATGAAGTCCCGCTTGCTGCATACCCTTGTTTGCGCCGTGACCCTCGGCGCGTGTTCCCTGGCGGTGGCCGGGGGCGACTACCCCTCCCAGCCCTTGCGGCTGATCGTGCCGTTCGCGCCGGGCGGATCCACGGACGTGCTGGCGCGCGCGGTGGCCGACGGCCTGCGCAAAGAGCTGGGCCAGAGCGTGGTGGTGGAAAACCGCGCCGGCGCGGGCGGCCTGATCGGGACGGAGGCCGTCGCCCGGGCCGACGCCGACGGCTATACGCTGGGCATGGCGACGGTCAGCACCATGGCGGTCAATCCGTTGCTCTACGGTACCAAGCGGGTCGATCCCGAGACGCAATTGAAGCCGGTGGCCCCGGTGGCGACGGTGCCGGTGGTGTGGATGGTGAACCCGGCGTTCCCGGCGCAGGATTTTCCGCAGTTCCTGGCCGAGCTGCGCGCCCATCCCGGCAAGTATTCCTACGGTTCGCCCGGCGTGGGATCGCTGGGGCACCTGAACCTGGCGGCCATGAACGCCGACCTGAAGGTGGACGTGCTGCACGTGCCGTACCGGGGCATGGGGCCGGCGCTGACCGCCGCGGTGGGCGGCGAAGTGCAGGTGCAACAGGACCAGTACGCATCGGCACAATCGCTGATCAAGGCCGGCAAGCTGCGCGCGATTGCCGTGTCGGCGCCCGCCAGGCTGGCGGACATGCCGGCGCTGCCGACGATGGCGGAGCTGGGCTATCCGCAGCTGAACGCCCTGGGCCAGACCTGGTTCGGGCTGGTCGCGCCGGCTGGAACGCCGGACGCGGTGGTGCAGCGCCTGAACCAGGCCGCGGCGCGCGCGCTGGCCGATCCCGCGCTGGTGCAGCGCCTGGCATCCCTGGGCGCGCAGCCCGACATCGGCTCGCCGCAGGCGTTCGCCGACCGCATCCGGCAGACGCTGGCCGCCAACCGGAAAATCATTGAAACTGCCGGGATCAAGCTCGACGAGTAAGCGGCGTTTTTCCGCCGGGCCGCCAGCGCGGTCCGGTTCCTTGCGGCGCGGCGCGGGTCCTGGTCCGCGGCAGCCGGCTCACACGACCCCAGCCATTGGAGAAACCATGGGTGCCATCGACAAACTCGCGCCGTTCATCGACGCGCGCAGCGAGCGTTACGCGGAACTGAGCGACCGCATCTGGAGCCTGGCGGAATTGCGCTACGACGAGCACAAGTCCGCCGAACTGCACATCGAGATGCTGGAGGCCGCGGGGTTCCGCGTGACCCGCGACGCCGCCGGCATCCCCACGGCATTCGTGGCCGAAGCGGGCAGCGGCGGTCCGGTGATCGGCATCCTGGGCGAGTACGACGCGCTGTCCGGCTTGAGCCAGGAAAGCGGCGCCTACGCCTGCCAGCCCTCGCCGGAGACGCCGAACGGCAACGGCCACGGCTGCGGCCATCACCTGCTGGGCACGGCCGCCCATTTCGCGGCGGTGGCGGTGAAGGAATTCCTGGAAGCCAACGGGCTGCCCGGCACCATCCGGTTCTACGGCTGTCCGGCGGAAGAGGGCGGCTCGGGCAAGACCTTCATGGCGCGGGCGGGGCTGTTCGACGACGTGGACGCGGCCCTGACCTGGCATCCCGCTTCGCACACGGGGATCTTCCATCAATCGTCGCTGGCCAATATCCAGGCTTATTTCCGCTTTCGCGGCATCGCGGCGCATGCGGCGAATTCGCCGCACCTGGGCCGCAGCGCGCTGGACGCGGTCGAACTCATGAACGTGGGCGTGAACTACCTGCGCGAGCACATGGTGCCGGACGCCCGCGTGCACTACGCGGTGACCAACAGCGGCGGCATTTCCCCGAACGTGGTGCAGGCCCGCGCCGAGGTGCTCTACCTGGTGCGCGCGCCCATCAATTCCCAGGCGGCCGAACTCTACGAGCGCGTGAAGAACGTGGCGCGTGGCGCCGCCCTGATGACGGGTTGCGAACTGGAGATTGTTTTCGACAAGGCCTGCTCGAACTACATCCCGAACGCCGTGCTCAACCAGGTGATGTACGCCAATATGCAGGCGCTGCAGGGGCCGGCCTATACGGAAGGCGAACAGCAGGCCGCGCGCCGCATGTGGGACGCGATCTCCGGCGACGACATCGACAATGCCGGCAAGAACCTGGGCGCGGTGCTGCGCAACCCCACGCCGTTGTTCCAGGGCGTGGCGCCTTACGATCCGGGCAAGGCCGAGATCACCTACGGCTCCACCGACGTCGGCGACGTAAGCTGGGTGACGCCCACCGCGCAGTGCTGGGGCGCCTGCTACGCCTACGGCACGCCGTTCCACTCCTGGCAGATGGTCGCGCAGGGCAAGATGTCCATGGCCCACAAGGGCATGGTGCACGCGGCCAAGATCATCGCCGCCACCGCGGCCGACCTCTACACCCGTCCGCAGGAACTCGAACGCGCCAAGGTCGAGCTGGACGAGGCGCGGCGCGGGCAGCCTTATGTCTGCCCGATCCCGCCCGAGGTGTTGCCGTCTTTCATGCGAAAGTAGGGGTGTGCCCCCACGCTGCGCGCGCTTGCGCGCGCTTGCTGCCCCCCGAGGGGGCTGCGCCGCCTTAGGGCGGCCTGGCGGCGGCGCGGTGCCCCCACGCTGCGCGCGCTAACGCGCGCTTGCTGCGCTCCGAGGGAGCTGCGCCGCCTTAGGGCGGCCTGGCGGCGGCGCGGTGCCCCCACGCTGCGCGCGCTTGCGCGCGCTTGCTGCGCTCCGAGGGGGCGGCGTGCCTTAGAGCGGCCTGATAGCTGCGCGAGTCCTCGCGCCTCGCGCAATTTCAGGCCGGCAGGGACGGGGCGTATTGCGCGTCCGAGCGGACCTTGGCGTGGAATTCCACCACCTTGCGCACTACCTTGACCGGATCGTCCTCGATGATGAAAAGGTCCAGGTCGTGGGCGCCGATCATGCCGTTGGCCAGCACCTGGTTGCCCAGCCATTCCACCAGGCCGTTCCAGTACTCGCTGCCCACCAGTACGATGGGAGCGGGCGGGACCTTGCCCGTCTGGATGAGCGTCAGCGCTTCGAAGAGCTCGTCCAGGGTGCCGAAGCCGCCGGGCATCGCCACGTAGGCGAAGCTGTGCATGAAGAACGTGGCCTTGCGCGAGAAAAAGTACTCGAACGACAGGCTGATGGTCTGGTACTCGTTGTTGTGCGCTTCGTGCGGCAGGCTGATGTTCAAGCCGATGCTGGTGCCGCCTGCCTCGAACGCGCCTTTGTTTGCTGCCTCCATGATGCCGGGACCACCGCCGGCGATCACCGCGAAACCCGCGGCGGCCAGGGCGGCCGAGATCGCGATGGTGGTTTCATAGTGGGGGGAATTGCGGCTGACCCGCGCACTGCCGAAGACACTGACCGCAGGCCCGATATTCGCGAGCTTGTCTGCCGCCGTCCGTATCTCTGACATAATCAGCGGAATTTGTTTGTTGGCGGGTGTTTCCGCGGCTATTGCCATATCTGCCTTTGTAACCATGAAAAAAACCTTATTACTGGTCGACGGTTCAAGTTACTTGTACCGCGCTTTCCACGCTATGCCTGATTTGCGCAACGCGCAAGGCGAACCCACGGGTGCGCTCTACGGCGTGGTGAATATGCTGCGCAAGCTTGTATCTGATCATAAGGCAGAGTATGCCGCATGTATTTTCGATGCTCGCGGCAAGACCTTCCGGGACGATCTCTACCCCGAATACAAGTCGCATCGCCCGCCCATGCCGGAAGACTTGGCGGCGCAGATCGAACCCATCCACCGCGCGGTGCGCGCGCTGGGCTGGCCGGTGCTGGCCATCGAGGGGGTCGAAGCCGACGACGTGATCGGCACCCTGGCCAAGCGGGCCGCCGAGCACGACGTGCACACCATCGTGTCCACCGGCGACAAGGACCTGGCGCAGCTGGTCAACAGCCACGTCACCCTGGTCAACACCATGAGCGGGGAAGTGCTGGACGAGGCCGGCGTGGTGAACAAGTTCGGCGTGCCGGCCGACCGCATCGTCGACTACCTGATGCTGGTGGGCGATACCGTGGACAACGTTCCCGGCGTGACCAAGGTAGGGCCGAAGACGGCCGCCAAATGGATCACGGAGTTCGGCTCCATCGACAAGCTGATCGAAGGGGCGGACGGGATCAAGGGCGTGGCCGGCAACAACCTGCGCGATGCCATCCCGAAGTTCCCGCTCACGCGCCAGTTGCTGACCGTGAAGTACGACTGCGACCTTTCCGGTCACGTCGACAGCGTCGACGACCTGACGCCGCGCCCGCGCGACAACGCGGTCCTGACCGAAATCTACGAGCGCTACGGCTTTCGCACCTGGCTGCGCGAGTTGACCGGCGATGCCGAGCGCGTGCCCGCGGGCGACGCCCGCATCGCGCATGACGCGCCCGCCGCGCCCGCCGAGCTGGACTACCGGATCATTTCGGATTGGGCCGAGTTCGACGCCTGGATGGAGAAACTGGACGCGGCCTCGCTGGTGGCCCTGGACACCGAGACCACCTCGCTGGACGAAATGCAGGCCCGGCTGGTGGGCCTGTCGCTGGCGGTGGCGCCGGGCGTGGCGTGCTACATCCCGGTCGCGCACCGCGGCCCGGACGGCGCGACCCAGCTGCCCAAGGAGGAAGTGCTGGCGCGCCTGAAGCCGTGGCTGGAGAACGCGCAGCGCGCCAAGCTGCTGCATCACGCCAAGTACGATACGCATGTGTTCGCCAACGAGGGCATCCGGCTGGCCGGCGTGACCGAGGACACCATGCTGCAGGCCTACGTGCTGGAGTCGCATCGCGGCGTCGGCCTGAACGACCTGGCCCAGCGCTACCTGGGCCGCAGCGGCGTGTCCTACGAGGACCTGTGCGGCAAGGGCGCCAAGCAGATCGGATTCGACGAGGTGGCGGTCGACAAGGCCGGCCACTACGCGGCCGAGGATGCGGATTTCACCTTGCAGCTGCACCAGGTGCTGCGCCCCATGGTGGCCGCCGACGAAGGGCTGAACCGCATCTATCTGCTGGAAATGCAGGTGTCGGCGGTGCTGACCACGATCGAGCGCAATGGCGTGAAGGTGGATGCCGCCGAACTGGGTCGGCAGAGCCACAAGCTGGGCCAGGAAATGCTGCAGCTTGAGCAGAAGGCCTACGAGCTGGCGGGCCAGCCGTTCAACCTGAATTCCCCCAAGCAGCTGGGCGAGATCCTGTTCGGCCGCATGGAGCTGCCGGTGCTGCGCAAGACCGCGAGCGGCGCGCCGTCCACCGACGAGGAAGTGCTGAGCAAGCTGGCGCAGGATTACCCGCTGCCGCAGGTGCTGCTGGAGTATCGCGGCCTGTCGAAGCTGAAGTCCACCTACACGGACAAGCTGCCGCGCATGATCAATCCGGACACGGGGCGGGTGCACACGCATTATTCGCAGGCCGCGGTGATTACGGGCCGCCTGGCTTCGTCCGATCCCAACTTGCAGAACATCCCGGTGCGCACGGAGGCCGGCCGCCGCGTGCGCGAGGCGTTCGTGGCCGAGCAGGGCATGCTGCTGTCGGCCGACTATTCGCAGATCGAGCTGCGCATCATGGCGCACGTGTCCGACGACGCCAATCTGCAGCGCGCCTTCGCGGCGGGCGAGGACATCCACCGCGCCACGGCGTCGGAGGTGTTCGGCGTGCCGCTGGCGGACGTGTCCACGGAGCAGCGCCGCGCGGCCAAGGCCATCAACTTCGGCCTGATCTACGGCATGGGCGTGTTCGGCCTGGCATCCAACCTGGGTATCACGCGCGATGCGGCGCAAGCCTATATCGACCGCTACTTCGCCCGCTATCCCGGCGTGGCGATGTACATGGACGATACCCGGCGCCGCGCGCGCGAGCAGGGCTATGTGGAAACCGTGTTCGGGCGCCGGCTGCAGCTGCCGGAGATCCGGGGCGCTTCCGGCCCGCGCCGCCAGGCGGCCGAGCGGGCGGCGATCAACGCGCCCATGCAGGGCACCGCGGCCGACCTGATCAAGATGGCCATGGTGGCCGTGCAGGACTGGCTGGAGGCCGAGAAGCTGCGGACCCGCATGATCATGCAGGTGCACGACGAATTGGTGCTGGAAGCGCCGGACGCCGAGCTCGAACTGGTCAAGCTTACGTTGCCGCGCCTGATGTGCGACGTGGCGACGCTGCGGGTGCCGCTGGTCGCTGAAGTGGGCATGGGCAAGAACTGGGAGCAGGCCCACTAGGGCTGGCTGGCGCGACCCCGGCGAATTCGATGGGCCGCCCCGCGGGGCGGCCCATTTCCGGTTTTGGGATTGCAACAATATAATGTTGCGCTTTCCCGCCTCCAAATACGTCCCCCAACATGTTGCTGCTCTGGGTCCTGCTCGCCACCGTCACCGGCGGGCTTATCGCGGTACTTGTCGCCAGCTGGCTGGCCTACAAGGTTTTCGCGCAATACCTGCACCACATGGTGAGCCTGTCGGTGGGGGTGCTGCTGTCGGTGGCCCTGCTGCACCTGCTGCCGGAGGCGTTCGAGACCGGCGTGGCCGACGCCCATGTGCTGTTCGGGCTGATGCTGGCGTCCTTGATCGGCTTTTTCGTGCTGGAGAAGATCGCGCTGCTGCGGCACAGCCACCATCACGAAGGCGACGGCCACCATCATCACAAGGGGCACGACCGCCACGAGGCGGGACGGGGCGGCGTGCTGATCCTGATCGGCAGCTCGCTGCACAATCTGTGCGATGGCGTTCTGGTGGCGGCGGCGTTCCTGACCGATCCGCTGCTGGGCGTGCTGACCGCGGCGTCCATCATCATCCACGAGGTGCCGCACAAGCTGGGCGATTTCGTGGTGCTGCTCAATGCGGGCCTGGCGCGCAAGCGGGCGTTCGGGCTGATCCTGTTCACCAGCCTGTGTTCAGCCTTGGGCGGCATAATAGGGTACTTCGTGCTGCAGCAGGCGCAGGGTTGGGTGCCGTATATTCTGGTGGTTGCGGCCAGCAGTTTCCTCTATATCTCGGTGGCCGACCTGATGCCGCAGATGCACGAGCGGGTATCCCTTGCCGACGCCGTCCCGCAGCTGCTGCTGGTCGGGGTGGGCGTGGTGCTGATCTACAGCGTGACTTCGCTGATGCACCACGGGCATGACCATGGCGCCGAAGCCGGCCATGGCGCGCCGCAGGTGGAGCACGTCCACCGGCACTAGGGCGATCCGGGATCCCTGGCTTTGTCGACCCAACACAGGAGTTCTCCATGAGTTTTTCCGCCGCAGCCGGCAATGTCGCGTCCACCGTGATCCATACGGACACCCAGGGACTTTCCCACGGGGATTTCAAGCTGCCCGTGGCCGACGGCACGATCGAGGCCTACTATGCCGCGCCCGAGGGCAAGCGCGATCTGCCCATCGTGCTGGTGGTGCAGGAGATCTTCGGGGTGCACGAGCACATCAAGGATCTGTGCCGCCGGGTCGCCAAGGCCGGTTACCTGGCGGTGGCCGCGAATCTCTACGAACGCCAGGGCGACGCGTCGACCTATACCGATATTCCCAAGCTGATCGCGGAACTGGTCAGCAAGGTGCCCGACGAGCAGGTGTACGCCGATCTGGACGCGAGCGTGGCGTGGGCCGCGGCGCATGGCGGCGACGCCAAGCGCGTGGCGGTGACGGGGTTCTGCTGGGGCGGGCGGCTGACCTGGATGTACGCGGCGCACAACCCGGACGTGAAGGCCGCCGTGGCCTGGTACGGGAAGCTGAGCGTGGGCCATGGTCCGCTGATCAAGCGCGTGGCGTTCGATGTGGTGAACGAGCTGCATGCGCCGGTCCTGGGCCTGTACGGCGCCAAGGACGCGAGCATTCCGCTGGCTGACGTCGAGACCATGAAGGCCAAGCTGGCGGCGGGCAACGACAATGCGAAGCGGTCGGAGTTCGTGGTGTACCCGCAAGCGGATCACGCCTTCCTGGCGGATTACCGGGCCAGCTACCAGGCCGAAGCGGCGAAGGACGGCTGGCAGCGGATGTTGGACTGGTTCAAGCGCTATCTGTAGGCCGCGCATGGGCCTTTTCGTTCAGGGCAGGAACACCCTCAGAAAGGCATGATGGGCGCGCAAGCGCGAAGCGTGCGCGGCGTGGGGGCCGCCCGCCGCCGAGCCGCCTCAAGGCGGGCAGCCCCCTTGTATGCTTATTTCTGTGTTCACGGAGTGGATACAGGCAAGGCCGGCATAGCCCGATCCCCCTTAGAGTCAGGAACTCGTCCCCGAGCATGGGGCGTGCCGGCCCTTGCGTTTGTCGCCAAGCCC
>NZ_BCTQ01000030.1 GCF_001571365.1 Achromobacter denitrificans NBRC 15125
GCGGGCGCGCTGGCGGCGCCCCTGGCCGGCCGCGTCGCCGACCGCCGCGGCCCCGCCCGCCTGGCCCGCCTGGGCGCCGCGCTGACCGCCCTGTCCTTCGCCGCCATGGCGCTGCTGCCCCTGCTGCCGCCCGCGGCCGCGCTGTGGCTGATCGCCGCCAGCGCCGTCGGCTTCGACCTGGGCATCCAGATGTCGCTGATCGCCCACCAGAGCATCGTGTACGGCCTGGATCCCGCGGCGCGCAGCCGCCTGAACGCGGTGCTCATGACCGGCGTGTTCGTCGGCATGGCGGCCGGCGGCGCGCTGGGCAGCATGGCGCTGGCCCGCTGGGGCTGGACCGGCGTGACGGCGCTGGCCGCCGCGACGGCCATCGCCGCCCTGGCGCTGCGCGCCTCGCGCCGGCGACCCGCGGCCGCCCTGCAATGCGAGGCCTGACATCTCCGCGGGCCATGGCCGGGGCGCCTGATCGGGCCGGCCACGGCCGCCGCCCGGCCTCGGCCAGCGGGAACTTGGATAACCGGCGGAGCCACGCGTTCCACCAGGGCCTGGGCTTCGAAGAAACCGAGCGCGTGGTGTTCTTCCGCAAGCGCATCCGCCCTCAACGCCAGGGGCTGCCCACCTGAATGTAGAAGGCGTTCTGGTCGCGGCTGTGCGCGATGTCCACGCCCACCGCCAGTCCGAGCTTGCTGGCGATCAGGTAGCGGAATCCGGCGCCCACGCTGACCACGGTGGAGGCCTCGGAGAAGGTGTTCCATCGGCCGTAGGCCTTGCCCACGCCCGAGAATCCCAGCAGCGACCAGCGCGGCGTGACGTTCCAGCGCAGTTCGACTTCGCCGGTCAGCGCGTCGCAGTCCTGGTAGCGGCCGCGCGAGACGCCCCGCAGGTCCACGTAGGGCTGCGCGTAGAACGGCACGGCGCCGCGGGTGAATTGGCCATCGCCGCGCAGGCCCAGCGTCCATTTCGGCGCGACCGGAAACCAGGTATAGCCGCGCGCCCGGTAGTCTTCGAAGGTGGAATCGCTGCCCACCCATCCGCGCGCGAACTGCGCCTCGAACTCCGCGTAGGTGCCGCGGCTGGGATACAGCAGGTTGTCGCGGGTGTCGTAGTCCACGACCAGCCCGAGCTTGCCCACGTCGTTGCCGAATTCCGCCTGGGACAGTTCGTGCGCGGGTTCGCCGGTGAACCGGGTGTCCGAATGAAAATAGGTATAGCGCGGGCCGGCGTACCAGGGGGTGTCGCCCAGCCTGGCCAGCACCTGCTGCACCAGGGCCGTGCCTTTGATCTCGCAGCTGCGGCCATGGCTGGAGGCGCCGTAGTACTCCAGGTTGAACCGCCCATTGGCCAGCCCGCCCAGGTAGCGGTAGCGATCCCCGTCCCAGCTATGGAAATGGAACAGGCCGCCGCCGCGGCTGCCGTTCTCGGTGGCAAACCCTCCAACGCCGGTAATGTTCGGCGTCGAGACCTTGCCGTCCTGGCCGGCGCCGGACTCCCCTTCCGAAAAATGCAGGAGCATCACGCCGCCGCCGTACCCGACCGCCGGCTCTGTGATGATGACCGGCACGGGAAACACGCCGCTGTTGCGCAGCAGGAAGTGGCTGAGGTCGAGGCCCTCGCCCCCGCCGCCGTCCGCCGCGCCTTCGCTCAAGGCAGGCGCATGCATCGACAAGACGCCGAGCAGGCCGAAAGCGAAACGAATCCATATCCGCATAGGGTTTTGTGGCGCAAGCGATTCTTGTCGACAGCCGACGACTCAGGAACAACATAGCACCAAATCCCGCTCTAGGCCGTCCTCGCGGGGGCCGGGCCGAATTTGCGATCGGTCTTGGCGTACCGGTCCAGCGCCTCGCGGTCCAGGATGGTCAGGCCGCCATAGCGCGTCTGCAACACGCCGGCGCGCGCCAGCCGCGTCAACGCGGCATTGCAGCGCTGGCGCGACACCCCGCAAAGACTGGCGATCTCCTCCTGCGAGATCTTCAGGCGCCCGTCCGTTCCCGAATGCGACTCGGCCGCCAGCTGGGCCGCGACGGCGCGCGCCACCATGGTGTCGACGTCGAGCAGCACATTGCCGGTATAGCTCGCCATCAGCCAGTCCACCCGCTCCGCCAGGTGCTCCATCAAGGCCTTGGTGAACTCGATATTGTGGTTCCACAGCCATTCGCACGTGTCGCGCGGCAGGATCACCACGCGGCTGGGCCGCAAGGCCACCAGATCGTAGTCGAACCGCGCGCCGCGGATCATGGTGGCTTCGCCGAACCAGCTTCCCGTGCTGAAGCCGGCCAGCGACAGGGTCTTGCCGTCGGCGCCGCCCGACGACCATTTCACCAGGCCGTCGACCACCCCGTACCAGCCGGGCGAGCGCTCCCCGACGCGGAACAGGTATTCGCCCGTCCGCAGCGATACCAGGCGCAGGCTGGCGCGGATCTCCTCGCGCTCGGCGTCCGGCAGGCCGTTGTACCAGGGCACGACGCCCAGCATCCTGTCCACCGCGCCCTGCGCCTTCCGCCGGCGCGCGCTCAATGCCTGGTCTCCCGTCTCCGCAGACGCCATGTCCATCGCTTCCTCATCGCCGGCTGTGTGGTCCCGCCCAGGTAAACCCTAGGGTGCTTTGTCACCATGGTGACTGTCCGCGCGACTGGCCCGGTCACAGAATAAGGGAGCCCGTCGGGCCAAAAAACATAAGAGGAGACAGCAATGTTGTCAATGTCGCGC
Source organism: Achromobacter denitrificans NBRC 15125 (assembly GCF_001571365.1). Taxonomy (GTDB): domain Bacteria; phylum Pseudomonadota; class Gammaproteobacteria; order Burkholderiales; family Burkholderiaceae_B; genus Achromobacter; species Achromobacter denitrificans. The sequence continues at coordinate 2,710 of NZ_BCTQ01000030.1, forward strand.
GCCATGTCCGCCGCCGCAACCTGCGGTGCCATCCTGTTGGCGGGGCCGGGCGGCGCCCATGCGCAGTTCTCGGACGACGTCATACGGATCGGCTTCATTACCGACCTCTCCGGCGTGTATTCCGGCCCCGACGGCCCCGGCGGCGCCGAGGCCATCAAGATGGCGATCGAAGAGATGGGCGGCGCGATCGACGGCAAGAAGATCGAACTCCTGGTCGCCGACCACCAGAACAAGGCCGACATCGCCTCGGCCAAGGCCCGGGAATGGTTCGACCAGCGCGGGCTGGACATGTTGATCGGCGGCACGAATTCCAGCACCGCCCTGGCCATGTCCAAGGTGGCCTCGGACAAGAAAAAGCCCATCATCGTGGTCGGCGCGGGCGCGCCGGCGCTGACCAACGAACAGTGCACGCCCTATACCCTCAACTACGCGTACGACACCGTCGCGCAGGCGCGCGGCACCGGCGGCGCCGTGGTCAAGACGGGCGGCAAGACCTGGTACTTCCTGACGGCGGACTACGCCTTCGGCACGGCGCTGCAAGCCGACACCACCAACGTGGTGCAGGCCGCCGGGGGCAAGGTCCTGGGCTCGGTCAAGCATCCGCTGTCCTCCAGCGACTTCTCCTCGTTCCTGCTGCAGGCGCAAAGCAGCAAGGCGGAGATCCTGGCCCTGGCCAACGCCGGCGCCGATGCCACCAACGCCATCAAGGCGGCCAACGAATTCGGCATCACCCAGACCATGAAGCTGGCCGGCATGATCATGTTCATCAACGACATCCACGCCATGGGGCTGGGCCCGACGCAAGGCATGTACCTCACGGACAGCTGGTACTGGAACGGCTCGGACGCGGCCCGCGCCTGGGGCCGCGAGTTCTACAAGCGGCGGCAGGCCATGCCCTCGTCGCTGCAGGCCGCCGACTACTCGGCCGCGCTGCAATACCTGCGGGCGGTCAAGGCCACCGGCACGGACGACCCCGACCGCGTGCTCGCCCACCTGCGCGCCAACAAGCTGAACGACATGTACATCAAGGACGGCGTGGTTCGCCCCGACGGCCGCGTCGTGCACGACATGTACCTGCTGCAGGTCAAGACGCCCGAACAGTCCAAGGAACCCTGGGACTACTTCAACGTCGTGCAGACCATCGACGGCAACGAGGCCTTCACCAAGAAGGCGGAGAGCCGCTGCGCGCTGTGGAACTGAGCCGCGCCCGGCCCCACCGACACCCGAAAGAGAATCGAATGTCCAAACGCAAAGTGATCGTGACCATCGCCCCCACCGGGGGCATGGCGTTCAAGAGCCAGAATCCCCACCTTCCGACCCAGCCCGACGAAATCGCCGAGGACGTCTACCGCTGCTACAACGCGGGCGCCAGCGTGGTGGCCCTGCACGCGCGCCGCCCCGACGACCAGGCCACCTGCGACGCGTCGATCTATCGCGACATGAACCGCCGCATCCGCGACCGCTGCGACATCGTCCTGAACAATTCCACGGGCGGCGGCGTGCACGGCGACATGGTCAAGGAAACATCGCCCGGCACCTGGGAAATCCTGTGGGAGGAACGGCTCAAGGGCATGGATGCGGGCGCCGAGATGTGCACGCTGGACGCCACCACGCTGAACCTGGCCTTCGGCGAGCGCGAATACCTCATGAACACGCCCCTGAGCCGGGCCCGCGAACTGGCCGCCGGCATGAAGGCGCGCGGCATCAAGCCCGAGTGGGAAGTCTTCAGCCCCACGCACATCCTCCAGGACGCCACCACGCTCATCGACGAAGGCCTGGACGACGGCCCGCCTTTCATCAACCTGGTCATGAACGTGCACCGGAACTTCCAGAACGCCATGCCGTTCTCGCCGCGCCACCTGCAGATGATGGTGGACCTGCTGCCGAAGAACAGCGTGTTCTGCGTCAGCGGCATCGGCCCCTCGCAACTGGAGGCGAACCTCAGCGCGCTGCTGCTGGGCGGCCACGCCCGCGTCGGCCTGGAAGACAATCTTTACTACCGCCACGGCGAACTCGCCACCAACGTGCAGCTCACCGAGCGCATCGTGCGCATCATCCGCGAACTGGACATGGAGCCGGCCACGCCCGCCGAAGCCCGGGAAATCCTGGGCCTGCCCCGGACCGACGGCCCGCGGCCAGAATTCGCCGTGTAAGGGAGGCGGCGGACATCATGAGCGAATCACTGAAAGGCAAGCGCGTCCTCGTCACCGCGGGCGCCAACGGCATCGGGCTGGCGATCGCGCGCAGGTTCCTCGAATCCGGCGCCGAGGTCCACGCCTGCGACGTGGACGCGGCCGCCTGCCGCGCCGTCGAGGGCAGCCATCCGCGCCTGAGCGTAAGCGTGGCGGACGTCTCGTCCGAAGCGCAGGTGCAGGGCCTGTTCCGCGAGCTGTCCGCGAAATGGGGCAGGCTTGACGCGCTGATCAACAATGCCGGCGTGTCCGGCCCGACCAGCCGGCTCGAAGACACCACGCTGGAGGCCTGGCACCACACGCTGGAAGTCAACCTGACCGGCACCTTCCTGTGCGCGCGCAGCGCGGTGCCGCTGCTGCGGGCGGCCGGCGGCGGCGCCATCGTCAACATCTCTTCGGTGGCGGGGCGCCTGGGCTTCTCGCTGCGCACGCCCTACAGCGCCAGCAAGTTCGGCCTGGCCGGCCTGACGCAGACCTGGGCCATGGAGCTGGGCCCGTCCAACATCCGCGTCAATTCCGTGCTGCCGGGCGTGGTGGCCGGCGAGCGGGTCGAGCGCATCATCGCCGCGCGCGCCGACGCGGCCGGCGTCGGCAACGACGAGATGCGCGCGCAATTGCTGTCCGGCGTTTCGCTGCGCCGCATGACGCGCCCGGAAGACGTGGCCGCCCAGGTCGCCTTCCTGTGCTCGGACGACGGCGCCATGATCAGCGGCCAGAGCATCTCGGTCTGCGGCAACGTGGAGCACCTCGGCTAGCCGCGCCAAACCTTTGAGTTACATCAAGGTTAACCTCGGGTCCGGCCTCCCCGGACCCGTCCCCTTGCGCCATAATCAGAATGCCGCGACACCCTGAGGCGTCGCGCGGGGCCGCTGGCGGCCTCTTCGGTTTCCCTCCACCCGGAACAGGCGGACCCGGCATTCATGCAAAGACTGATCCTCCCTCTTCCCGGCAATGAAGGATTCGCGGCCCGGCTCGCCGCCCTGTGCGAGGGCGAACTCGGCGCCGTGGAGACCCGCCGCTTCCCGGACGGCGAAAGCTACGTGCGCCTGCACGGCGATCCGCAAGGACGCCCCGTGGACATCGTGTGCACGCTCGCCCATCCGGACTCCGCCTTCCTGAGCCTGGTTTTCGCGGCCGACGCCGCGCGCGAGCTCGGCGCCACCGAGGTCAACCTGGTGGCGCCCTATCTGGCCTACATGCGCCAGGACAAGCGCTTCCATCCCGGCGAAAGCATCAGTTCGCTGTCGTTCGCGCGCCTGGTGTCGTCGACCTTCGACCGGCTGCTGACCGTCGATCCCCACCTGCACCGCCACCCCTCGCTCGGGTCGCTCTACGCCATTCCCACCGCCACGCTGCATGCCGCGCCGCGCCTGGCCGACTGGATCGCCGCCAACGTGCCGGCGCCGCTGATCGTCGGGCCGGACGAGGAAAGCCAGCAATGGGCCGGCTCCATCGCCGCCCGCATCGGCGCGCCGGCAGTCGTGCTGCGCAAGACCCGCCGCGGCGATCGCCAGGTCGACATCGAGGTGCCCGATCTCTCGCCCTGGCGCGACCGCACGCCGGTGCTGGTGGACGATATCGCTTCGTCCGGCCGCACCCTGGTGGTGGCGGCCGGAAAACTCGCCGGCATGAAGCCGCCGCAATGCGTGGTCGTGCATGCCCTGTTCGCCGACGATGCCTGGGCCCAGGTATCCGGCTGCTTTGAACGCGTCGTGTCCACCGACACGGTGCCGCATCCCAGCAATCGCATCGAACTCGCCCCGCTGCTGGCCGACGCGCTCCTGCGCGGCCTGCGCGATTGATCCCCGATTCCAAAGGAATACCGCGATGAAGCTTCGTGAGCATTGGCTATCCGGCCATGGCCCCATCCAGCACCGTGCCGACACCGTCGCCCGCGTCGACGCCCTGGTGGCCCGACTGACGGCCAGCGGCCGCATCGCCAGCCCCGACGACGCCTACGCCATGCTGGCCGCGGCCGACCGCCTGGGCTGCGCGGCCATGAACGTGGTCGCGCACATGACCTATGCGCGGCGCATCGACCTGGCCGGCCAGCCGCTGGCGGCCGAGGATTTCAAGTCCAATCCCGAAGGCCACACGGGCGGATCGCTCAACATGGTGCCCGCCTTCGTCGCCTATCTGCTGGCCAATGCGCTGACCGGCCAGACCCGCGGCTGGCTCATGGGCCAGGGCCATTGCGTGGCCGCCATCGAAGCCGTCAACGCCCTCACCGGCGATGTCTCCGAGGCGCAGCGCGGCCGCTACGACCGCAGCGAAGCCGGGCTGCGGCGCCTCATCACGGATTTCTATTCCTACGCCATCGACGCCCGCGGCCTGCCCGCCGTTCCGCTGGGCAGCCACGCCGGCCCCAACACGGCGGGCGCCGTGTCCGAAGGCGGCTACCTCGGGTTCGCCGGCCTGCAATACGTGCACATGCCGCTGCCCGGCGAAGGCTTGGTGGCCTTCCTGAGCGACGGCGCCTTCGAAGAGCAGCGCGGGTCCGACTGGGCCACGCGCTGGTGGCGCGCCGAAGACTGCGGCCAGGCCGTGCCCGTCATGGTCCTGAATGGCCGGCGCATCGAGCAGCGCACGCAGATCGTCCAGGAAGGCGGCGCGCAGTGGCTGGCCGAAGACCTCCGGCACAACGGCTTCGATCCGCTCATCGTCGACGGCCGCGACCCCTCCGCCATCGCCTGGGCCATCATCGCGGCCGAGGAACGGCTGGCCGCCGGCCTGTCCGCGCCGGACTTCCAGTATCCCGCCTCGCTGCCCTATGTGATCGCCGAGACCGAAAAGGGCTACGGCTTTCCGGGCGCCGGCACCAACGCCGCGCACAACCTGCCGCTGGGCGGCAATCCTAGCGTCGACCAAGCCGCCCGCGACGCCTTCAACGACAGCGCGCGCAAGCTCTACGTCCCCGGGCCGGAACTGGACGCCGCCATCGCCCTCCTGGCCAACCACCGCGCCCAGCGGCGTCCGCTCGAAAGCGGGCATGCCATGGCGCGCCGCCATCCGGACGATCCCGTCCTGCCCGAGCCCGCCTGGGAGGCCACCGGCACCCAGGGCAGCGCCATGGCCGCGCTGGACCGCTGGTTCGTGGAACTGGCGCGCGCCAATCCGGCGCTGCGCGTGCGCGTCGGCAACCCGGACGAACTGGCCAGCAACAAAATGGGCGGCGCGCTGGCCCTGCTCAAGCACCGCGTCAACCGCCCCGAACCCGGCGTGCCGGAAGACCTGCACGGCGCCGTCGTCACCGCGCTGAACGAAGAAGCCGTGGCCGCCGCGGCGCTCGCCAACAAGGCCGGCCTGAACCTCATCGTCAGCTACGAAGCCTTCGCGGTGAAGATGCTGGGCCTGCTGCGCCAGGAGATCATTTTCGCGCGCCGCCAGAAGGAGCTCGGCCAGTCGCCGGGCTGGCTGTCGGTGCCGCTGGTGGTCACCTCGCATACCTGGGAGAACGCCAAGAACGAGCAGTCCCACCAGGATCCCACCATCGGCGAAGCCCTGCTGGGCGAAATGTCCGACACGTCGCGGGTGCTGTTCCCCGTGGACGGAAACAGCGCGGCGGCGGCATTGCGCGCCGTCTATGCGCGCCGCGCCCAGGTGGCCTGCGTCGTCGTGTCCAAGCGCGACGGCCCGCAGCGTTTCGAGGCGCGGGCCGCTCAGGCGCTGGTCGAACAGGGCGCGGCGCACATCGCGGGCGATCCGTCGGCCAGCGCGCTGCAATTCGTCGCCATCGGCGCCTACCAGCTGGAAGAAGCCTTGAAGGCCCGCGCCCACCTGGCCCGGCTGGGCCACGAATGCTGCGTGTCCGTGGTGCTGGAACCGGGCCGCCTGCGCATCCCGCGCGACGAACTCGAATCCGCGTTCGTCCTGCCCGACGCCGCCTTGCGCGCGCTGTTCCCGGCCGGCCTGCCCCGCGTCCTGCTGTGCCACACGCGCCCCGAGCCCATGCTGGGCGTCCTGCGCCGCCTGGACGACGGCCCGGCCCGCACACGAGCCCTGGGCTACATCAGCCGGGGCGGCACCCTGGACGTGCCCGGCATGCTCTTCGCCAACCGCTGCACCTGGGCGCACGCGGTCGATGCCGCCGCCGCCGTGGCCGGCTGGCGCCGCGAAGACGTGCTGGACGCGCCCCGGCTTCAGGCCATCGACGGCCGGGGCAACCCCGCCGACCTGCTCGACTCCCACTCTTGACGCACAAGGACATCATGCTCTCACTGACCTGCCTAGGCGGCGCCGGCACCGTCACCGGATCCAAGCACCTCCTGAGCCATGGAGACACCCGGCTGCTGATCGACTGCGGCCTGTTCCAGGGCCTGAAGAACCTGCGCGAACTGAACTGGCAGAGCCTGCCCGTCGCGCCGGCCGACATCGACGCGGTGGTGCTGACCCACGCCCACCTCGATCACTGCGGCTACCTGCCGCGCCTGGTGGTCGAGGGCTTCAAGGGCAAGATCCACGCCACGGCCGCCACCCGCGACGTGGCCAGGCTCATCCTGCTCGACAGCGCCACCCTGCAGGAGAAGGACGCCGACTTCGCCAACCGCAAGGGCTACTCCCGGCACGCGCCGGCGCTGCCGCTCTACCGCGTCGTCGACGCCGAACGCGCGCTGGCGCGCTTTTCCGACGTCGCGCTGCATCAGCCCGCGGCCCTGCCGGGCGGCGCCACGCTGACGCTGCGCCGCGCCGGGCACATCCTGGGCGCGGCGACCGCGCAGATCGACATCGGCGGCATGCGGGTGGTCTTCTCCGGCGACCTCGGCCGCTACGGCGATCCCGTGATGCACGACCCCGAGCCCGTGCGCGAGGCCGATTACATCGTCATCGAATCCACCTACGGCAACCGGCGCCACGACACCGCGGACCCCATCGAAGCCCTGGGCGCCATCATCGAGCGCACCGTGCAGCGCGGCGGCACCGTCGTGATCCCGGCGTTTGCCGTGGGTCGCGCGCAGACCCTCATCCACGCGCTGTGGAAGCTGCGCCAGGCCGGCCGACTGCGCAACGTGCCCGTCTACCTCGACAGCCCGATGGCAACCAGCGCCACCGAACTGCTGGAGCGGCACGCCAGCGATCACAAGCTGTCGTCGAGCGAATGCGAAGCCGCCTGCTCGGCCGTGACCTACGTGCGCGACGTGGAGGAATCCAAGGCCCTGTCGGCCAACCGCTACCCCAAGGTCATCATCTCGGCCAGCGGCATGGCGACCGGCGGCCGCGTGCTGCACCATATCGCGGCCTTCGGCACCGACCATCGCAACACCCTGCTCTTCTCGGGCTTCCAGGCGGCCGGCACGCGCGGACGCAAGCTGCTCAACGGCGCCACCGAAACCAAGATCTACGGCCAGTGGACGCCGATCAACGCGGAAGTCAACGAACTGCCCATGCTGTCGGCGCACGCCGACAGCGACGAACTCATGCGCTGGCTCTCGGGTTTCCAGGAAGCGCCGCGGCGCGTTTTCATCGTCCACGGCGAACCCGAAGCGTCCGAGGCGCTGCGCGAGCGCATCCAGCGCGAGCTCAACTGGCATGCCACCGTGCCGCTGCAGGACCAGAGGTACGAACTTTGAGCAGCATCCCCGAGCTGAAGCCGCCCGCCCTGCGCGCCACCCGCATGCGGCTGCATGCGCAGCACCAGCCCATCGCGCTGATGCGCGCCGACTGCCACGTCTGCCGTTCCGAAGGCCTGTCTTCCCGTTCGCAAGTGCTGATCACCTCGAACGGCCACGACGTCCAGGCCCAGCTCTACCAGATCGACAGCGACCTGCTCGCGCTCGACGAAGTCGCGCTGTCGGAAGACGCCTGGGACGCGCTCGGCATACGCGACGGCGACCACGTGCGGGTCAGGCACCCGCCGGTGCTCGAATCGCTGGCCGGCGTGCGCCAGCGCATCTACGGCCGCCGCCTGGGCGAGGAGGAATTCGCGGCCATCGTGCGCGACGTGGTCCGCGGCCGCTACACCGACGTGCATCTTTCCGCCTTCCTCACCGCCACGGCCACGCTGCCGCTGAGCCTGGACGAAACCATCTACCTGACGCGGGCCATGGTCGACGTCGGCGACCGCCTGCGCTGGAACGCTCCCATCGTGGTGGACAAACACTGCGTCGGCGGCCTGCCCGGCAACCGCACCACGCCGCTGGTGGTGGCCATCGCCGCGGCCAACGGCCTGGTCATGCCCAAGACGTCATCGCGCGCGATCACCTCGCCGGCCGGCACCGCCGACACCATGGAGATGCTGGCGCCGGTGAACCTCGGCATCGACAAGCTGCGCGAAGTCGTGGAGGCCGAAGGCGGCTGCGTCGCCTGGGGCGGCTCCATGCACCTGAGCCCGGCCGACGACGTCTTCGTGCGCGTGGAGCGCGAGCTCGACATCGATACCGAAGGCCAGTTGATCGCCTCGGTGCTCTCCAAGAAAATCGCCGCCGGCGCCACGCACGTGGTGATCGACATTCCGGTCGGCCCCACCGCGAAGATCCGCAGCCGCGAAGCCGCCGAGCGCCTGGCCGGCCATCTCGTCGAGACCGCCTCCCGCTTCGGCCTGACCCTGCGCTGCCTGTACACCGACGGCAGCCAGCCGGTGGGCCGGGGCATCGGCCCGGCGCTGGAAGCCCGCGACGTGCTGGCCGTCCTGCGCAACGAGGCCGACCAGCCGCAGGACCTGCGCGACCGCGCCGCGCTGGTCGCCGGCGCCGTGCTGGAAGTGGGCGGCGTGGCGCTGCCGGGGCAAGGCATCGACCTCGCCTTGAAGACCCTGGACAGCGGGCAGGCCTGGGAAAAATTCGCGCGCATCTGCGCGGCCCAGGGCGGCCTGCGCGAGCCCCCGCGGGCCGCGCACGTCGAGCCGCTCGTCGCGTTGCAGGCGGGCCGCGTGACGCACATCGACAACCGCAAGCTGTCGCGGCTGGCCAAGCTGGCCGGCGCGCCGGAACGGCCCGCCGCCGGCGTGTCGCTGCATGCCCGCCTCGGCGACGAGGTGGCGCGCGGACAACCCTGGGTCTTCCTGCACGCGCAGACGCGCAGCGAAATGGCCTATGCCCTGGAGTATGCGCGCCATGCCGGCGACATCCTGACCATCGAAGCCTGAGGCCGCTCGCCGGCGAGGGACTGTCATTGCCGCGTCACTGGCGCGGAATATAAAGCAGGCCCCTCTTGTCCACTCAGGATGTTTTCCGTGATGTCGAAGTTCGATGATGAAAAGGGCTTGCCGGCCGCCGTTTCCCCCAGCGCTCCCACGCGCCGCAGTTTCTTGCGCGGCGGCCTGGCCGTCGCCCTGATTCCCGGCGCCGGCCTGCTGACCGCATGCGGCGGCGGAGACGACGACGATGACACCGGCCACCCCGTCGAAGGCGAAACGCCGCAGCCCGCTCCCGGCCCCGGCGCCGATACGACCAAGGGCTCGCGCTTCGCCCTGGCCGTGCTGCCCGACACCCAGTTTTACGCCCGCTACGCCACGCAGGCCGAGAACAGCCAGTACAGCCGCAAGTTCGGCAGCGAGCCTTTCATGGCCCAGACGTTCTGGGTCGCCGCCAACGCCGCCGCGCTGAACATCCCGTTCGTCGCGCACCTGGGCGACGTGGTGGACCAGGTCGGCAAGCCCGACCAGTGGAAGGTGGCCGACCAGGCCATGCGGGTGCTGGAAACGGCCAAAGTGCCGTACTCGGTGCTGGCCGGCAACCACGACGTGCTCCAATCGCTGGAATACGTGGACCCCTCCAGCCAGGCCAGCGGCACCGATGCCCAGCGCACCCTGGCCAACGAACCCTATCTGCAGTGGTTCGGCGCCTCGCGCGCCAAGCGCATGACGACCTTCGGCGGCCGCGATCCCAGCGGCTTCCATGAGTACCATGTCTTCGAAGCCGAAGGGCAGAAATTCATGGTCCTGTCGCTCTCGTGGCGCATCTCGGACGACGGAATCGCCTGGGCGCGCCGCGTCATCGGCGAGCATCCCACCCTGCCCGTCGTCCTGGTCAACCACCAGCTCCTGAACATCGGCCGCGATGGCGTCAGCCCGCTGGAGACCGCCTACGGCAACATGCTGTGGGAACGTCTGATCCGCGACAACGACCAGATCTTCATGACGCTCAACGGCCATCACCACGGCGCCGCGCGCCAGACGCGCGTCAACGACTTCGGCAACAAGGTCGAGCTCATGGTGGTCGATTACCAGATGGCCTACCAGGGCGGCAACGGCCTGATGCGCCTCTACGAATTCGACCTGACCCACAACAAGATCCATGTCCTGTCCTTCTCGCCCTGGGTGGTGCAGAAGCCGCGCGACACGCTCACGCAGTTCGACCAGGCCGTGCTGAAAACGGAGAACGAGCAGTTCACCATCGACATGGACTTCGCCGCCCGCTTCTCGGGATTCAACAAGCAGTTCAAGCCGGGCGAGAACCTGCGCGCCTCGCTGGTCGATGCCGCCAGCGCGATGATCCTCGCCGGCTACACGGAACCCGAAGTGGCGACGTCCCGCGCCCCCGCGGACGCGGAAGACTATCCCAAGGTCGCCAGCACCGTGGCGCACTGGCGCTTCATCGGCGGCGCGGCCGGACAGCCGGTGGCCGCCGGCCACGTCATTGAAGACCGCGCCGGCCTGAACCCGCTGCATCGCGCCGCCCTGAACTCCGAGACCGGCGTGCTGACCGCGCAGCTGGGCGACCTGCAATGGAGCACCGACAAGCACTACCTGTCGGCCGCCGCCGGCTCGGTGCGCTTCGCCAATACCGACAAGAACGCCAAGCGCCTGAGCTACTTCCTGACCGACGCCGCGGCGCCGCTGAACGCGATGGACTTCGCGGGCACCGGCTACACCGTGGAAGCCTTCGTCAAGATCGACCGGGACTGGGCCTCCAACCTGCATGCCTGGATGAACATCATGACCCGCGACGGCCGGCGCGACACCATCCCGGGCTACTCGGGCGGGGACGGCGAATCGCCTCCGCTGCTGTTCGCGGTCTCCAGCCTGCGGGAGATCCAGTGGGAAGTGGTCACGCCCCAGGCGGGCACCCGTTCGCCCCAGGCCAGCTGGTCCGGCGAAATCATGGCCGACAGCTGGGTGCACATCGCCGTGGTGGCCGACCCGGCGGCGCAGGAGAGCATCATGTACATCGAGGGCGCGCCCGTGCTGCGCAATTCCGGCAACGCGACCGGCCTGGCGCCGGTGTCGGCGGCCATGCCCTGGGTGGTGGGCGCCGGCTCCTGGGACGGCGAACGCACCGATGGCTTCTTCGGCAACATCGGTGAAATCCGCATCGCCGCCGAGCCCCTGCAGCCCGGCCAGTGGCTGTCGGCGCGCCGCGGCTAAGCCGCCAAGAACAAACCGGCGGCTCCGCGCTCCGGGCGTCGGAGCCCTCCCGGTTTTTCGGGGCCGCATCGGGCGCGGTAGGATGGATCAGACCCGACAGGAGGCATCATGGAAAAGGCTAAATGGGATTTCCAGATCGAGCATCCGATCCACGACAACGACGCCTGGCGCATTGGGTACACGCTCATTTCCCCGATCGAAGGCGCGCCAGAAGAGCGGATCGCCATCGATGAGCGCTTTCCTTCCGCGCAGGACGCGATCGACGAAGCGACCCGCCTCGCGCAGATCCACGTCGCGGACCTGAACGGCGACACCGCCACCTTCGAACCGCCGACCGAGGACGAAGTCCCGTTCGGCAAGAATCCGCGCTTCTAGCGCGGCGCGCGGCCCCGGCTGCCCGGCTGCTATCCGGGGCCGGAGTCGGCCAGGGCCGTCACGCGGCGGCAAAAGCGAGCGGCGCCGCCGTCTTCTCCCGCAACGCTTCCCGCGAGACGCCGGGCGCCAACTCCTGCACGACCAGGCCTTCGCCCGTGACGTCCATTACCGCGAGGTCGGAGATGATCCGGTGCACCACGCCCCTGCCGGTCAGCGGCAGCGAGCACTGTTCCATGATCTTCATGCCGCCATCGCGCGTGCTGTGCTCCATAAGCACGATCACCCGGCGAGCGCCCCCGACCAGATCCATGGCGCCTCCCATGCCCTTGACCATCTTCCCCGGAATCATCCAGTTCGCCAGATCGCCCTGCGCGCTGACCTGCATCGCTCCCAGGATGGTGAGATCCATGTGCCCGCCCCGGATCATGGCGAACGACATGGACGAGGAACAGATCGATGCGCCGGGCGCCATCGTCACCGTCTGCTTGGCGGCGTCGATAAGATCGGGGTCGATTTCATCCTCGTACGGAGGCGGTCCGATGCCGATCAGCCCGTTCTCCGATTGAAGCCAGACCTGCATATCGGCGGGCACATACTGCACCACTTTGGTGGGCAGCCCTATGCCCAGGTTCACGTAGTCGCCGTCGCGCAGTTCCCGCGCCGCGCGCGCCGCCATCTGTTCATGTGTCCAAGCCATCGCGCATTCTCCTTACTGGGGCCGTGAACGGAAACTCTTGCGCTCGACCCGCTTCTCCGGGTTGGGAACGACGACGATGCGATCGACGAAGATGCCCGGCAGGTGCACGTCATCGGGATCGATATCTCCCTCGTCCACCAGCTCCTCCACCTCGGCTATCGTTACCGCGCCTGCCATCGCCACGTCGGGATTGAAATTGCGCGCGGTTCGCGCGAAGACGAGATTGCCGGACCGGTCTGCGCGTTTGGCCTTCACCAGCGAGACGTCCGCGCGCAGCGCCAGCTCCATGATGTAAGTCTGGCCGCCGAACTGCCGGGTCTCCTTGCCTTCCTCGACCACGGTGCCCACACCCGTTCTTGTAAAAAATGCCGGGATTCCCGCCCCGCCCGCCCGCAGGCGCTCGGCCAGCGTCCCTTGCGGGTTGAATTCCAGCTCCAACTCACCGCTCAGGTACTGTCTTTCGAACTCCTTGTTCTCGCCCACGTACGAGGCGATCATGCGCTTGATCTGGCGCGACTGCAGCAGCAGCCCCAATCCAAAGTCATCGACGCCGGCGTTGTTGCTGATGCAGGTGAGATCGCCGACGCCGCTTGCGCGCATCCCGGCTATCAACGCCGAGGGTATGCCGCAAAGGCCGAAGCCTCCCACGGCTATGGTTTGGCCGTCCGTGATCACCCCGTCCAGGGCGCCGGCCACATCTCCGTATATCTTTCTCATTCTCTAACCGAAGTAAGGGGGTTGAGTGCGTACCAACGCCTCAGATACTAGGGATTCGAGCAAGCCGGAACAATGGATTCGGCGCAACCTTATTGTGCAATTCTGCACAGCACTCAAGCGGGCGGGTGGAAAAGCGCCGGTTGTGATTCGACTTGCTCGCGGATGAAGCGCCAGGCGAACTGGTAGCGCTTGATTCTCAGCAGGTCTTCGGGCGCCGCGATCCACAGGCTGCGCGTGATGAGCGGCTTGTCGGGAAAAACACTGATCAGGTCGCCGCTCCGGATATTGGCGACATAGGGTGTGAGCAGCACCAGCCCGAGTCCGGCGGCGGCGGCCGAGCGCTGTGCCAGCACGCTGTTTGAGGTGAAGCAGCGCTTGGGTTCGGCGACCAGTTCTTCCAGCACGCGATAGCGCTCGCTGACCGAGCCATCATGGATGTAGTCCACGAAATCGTGCTCGGCGAGGTCGCCGAGTTCGCGGATCGGAGGATGGCTCTTCCGGTAGCCGGGCGAGCAGTACAGGAAGTAGTCGATCTGCGCGAGCCTGGCGACCTTGTACCGACCCATCTCCGGCGGATCGAGCGTGACCAGGATTTCGACCTCGCGCGTCACGAGGCTGGGAAACTGGGGCTGGGCCATCAACTCGATGCGCAGCCCCGGATGCTTCTGGCGCAGCTGGGCCATGCCCGGCGCAAGCACGTGTATGCCGAATGCCTCCGGCGTGCCCACTCGCACATTGCCCTTGATGAAGTCCGCGACCTCCAGGCTCTCCTCGACGGCAGCCAGCAGCGCGCTTTCCATCCTCTCGGCGTGGGGGATCAATGCATGGCCGGCGTCCGTCAGGGAGTAGCCGCTACGGCGACGGTCGAACAGCACCACCCGCAAGGTGGCCTCCAGTCTGTCGATGCGCCGCGACACCGTGGAGTGCTCGATGCCGAGCTTCTCTCCTGCATCGGAGATGGTTCCGAGCCGGGCCACGGCAAGGAAAACTCTCAGGTCGTTCCATTCAGGGTGCTTATCCATGGCTCATTGTGCATCAGCGCACAGTAAGGGTGCAACGGTGACCTTTGATAAAGCGAATGCGGATCGCACAATTGCGCCAGCAGTTGCACACAAGCACGCGTTCCCGCACCGAGCAGCAGCGCTCGTGCCGCCGAAAACGCCCGCCAAATCACGTGTATGGAGTTGGAGTCGAGAATGACTGAAAGCCACCGTTATAAGCATTACACGGCGATCGAATTCGACCGTCCCCTGGAACGCGTCCTGCGCCTGACGCTGAACAATCCCGAGCGCATGAATTCGCTGGATTCGCGGGGCCACGCCGAACTGGCGGAGGTCTGGCGCGAGATCGACACCGATCCGGACGTCAGCGCGGTGATCATACGCGGCGCAGGACGGGCTTTCTCGGCCGGCGGCGACTTCCGCATGCTGGAAGAGATCAATGACGATTTCAAGGCCAGGGCCCGCGTCTGGCGCGAAGCCCGCGACCTCGTCTACAACCTCATCAACTGTTCCAAACCCATCGTTTCCGCGATTCACGGCCCGGCGGTCGGCGCGGGCCTGGTAGCGGCCTTGCTGGCCGACATCTCGATCGCGGCCAGGTCCGCTCGCATCGTGGATGGACACACCAAGCTGGGCGTGGCCGCGGGCGACCATGCTGCCATCATCTGGCCCTTGCTCTGCGGCATGGCCAAGGCCAAATACCACCTGATGTTGTGCGAACCGGTGAACGGCGAGCAGGCCGAAGCCCTGGGCCTCGTCTCCTTGTGCGTCGACGACGACGCGCTCCAGGACAAGGCGCTGGAGATCGCGGGGAAACTCGCGGCGGGCGCGCCGGCCGCGCTACGGTGGACCAAGTACGCGCTGAACAACTGGCTGCGCCAGGCCGGCCCCATCTTCGACACTTCCCTGGCCCTGGAATTCATGGGTTTCGGCAGCCCCGAGGCGCGCGAGGGCGTGAGCGCGCTGCAGGAGCGGCGCGCGCCGAAGTTCGATCTGGACATCGCCATCTAGGCGGAGCGGCGCGCATGGAACCAATCAAAACGGTGGCCTTCGTCGGCGCTGGAAACATGGGCGGCCCAATGGCGCTCTGCGTGGCGCGCGCCGGTTTCGACGTCATGGTCTGCGATCTCGATCCCGCGGTGCGCGAGGGCTTTTCGCGCATCGGCATCCCCGCCACCGCCGATGTGACGGACTGCGCCGCGGCGGACGCGATCATCGTGCTGCTCGCCAATGACGCGCAGATCACGGGCGCGCTGCTCGGCGAGCGCGGGCTGGCCGGCGCCATTCCTGCCGGCCGGCGTCCCATCATATGCATGATGAGCACTACCCTGCCAGCAACGCTGCGCGCGCTGGAGGCGCCGCTGGCCGCGGCGGGCGCGCGCCTGCTCGACGCGCCCGTCAGCGGCGGCATCATCGGCGCGCGGGAAGGCACGCTCACCATCATGCTGGGCGGCAACCCCGTCGACCTCCAACAGACGCAGACGCTGATGCGCGCAATGGGAACGCGCATTTTCCATTGCGGCGCGCTGGGCTCGGCCGCGGTCGCCAAGATCATTAACAACATGCTGTGCGTGGCCAATATGTTCCTGACCGCCGAGGCCATCGAACTGGCGCAGGCGCATGGACTGCCCTTCGAAACCCTTGCGCCCATCCTGGATGTCAGCACCGGGAAGAACTTCCTGACGGCGGACGCGGCCGTGGGACGGGCGCAGTACCGCGCCTGGGCCCCGACCGAAGAGGCCTTTGCAGCCATCCACCGCATTGTCGGCAAGGACCTGCACCTGGCCCAGGCGCTGGGCGAACTGGCCAGCCTCGACCTCGGGCTGCTTAAGCAAGTCTCGCGCTATGTGGACGAAGGCGGCGGCGCCGCCGCCACCCGCTGGACCCGCGCCGGGCTGGTATCCGGCCCGGCATAACGACATACCGGACTTCCGGTACCAGCCGGCCCACGCCGGCAAACCACTACACCTATAAATACGGAGATAACAGGATGAAGAACCTCAACAGCGTTCTCGCCGCGGCATCGTTGACGGCGGCCTCCCTGCTGTCGGGCAGCGCCCACGCGCAGGAATCCAAAACCTTGATACTCGGCGTGTCGGCGCCGATGTCGGGCGCCGCAGCGACCTGGGGGCTGGGACAGGAATGGACCGCCAAGCAGGCCGCCCGGGAAATCAACGACGCGGGCGGCGTGAAGATCGGCGGCACCACCTACAAATTCGAGGTCCGCGCGTACGATAACAAGTACAACGCCGCCGAAGGCACCAAGGTCGCGCAGAACATCGTAAACCGCGACAAGTCGCGCTACGTCGTCGGCAGCATCGGCACCGCGCCCATCCTGGCGCTGCAATCGCTGACCGAGCGCAACCACGTCATTCTGTTCACGTCGGCCTGGGGCAAGACCGTCAAGGGGCCGACCAAGCCCTACACCCTGACCCAGTCCGCGACGCCGTTCGAGATCCTGGAGCCGCTGTACGCCTACGTCAAGGGCAAGCACGCCTCGATCAAGACCGTCGCCATGCTCAACCCCAACGATGCCACCGGCAAGGAAACCGAGCCGGTCGCGCAGCAGGCCTGGGAGAAACTGGGCGTCAAGGTAGTCTCCGTCAACTGGTACGAACGCGGCACCACCCAGTTCCAGCCCATCGCGCAAAAGCTGGCGGCGGCCAAGCCGGACGTCATCGACCTGGGCGTCTCCCCTCCCGCGGATGCGGGCGTCCTGTTCCGGGAGCTGGCTGTGCTGGGTTGGGACGGCGTAAAGGTGCAGCCGGTCGGCACCGGCGCGGCGCAACTCGTGGACATCGGCGGCAAGGCGGCCGATGGCGTCTACATGGGCTTCTCGGGCGATTATGCCGGCGCCCAGGCAACCAGCAAGCAGCGCGAACTCAACGAGGGGATGAAGAAGGCTGTCGGCGAATCACTCAATCCGCTGCAGCTGGCGCCCTACGACTCCGTCTACGCCCTAAAGGCGGGCATGGAGGCGGCGCAGAGCATCGAGCCCGCCGAGATCCTGAAAGTCCTGCCCAAGATCGTTTTCGACACCTCCTACGGCAAGACCGCGTTCGGCGGCGAAGCCACTTACGGCTCGCCCCAGCAGCTGCTCGTCCCGGTCATGATCACGCAGATCCAGGACGGCAAGCTGGTCGAAGTGGAGCGCGTGGTTCCGCAAGAGCTCCAGCAACGCCTGGCCGCAGGCAAGTAAACAACACACCGGACGGTTACGAGTCGGGGGGAGACAAGTTGGACGTCTACATGCAATTGATCACGAACAGTATGCAGATCGCCGCGGCATACATACTGTTCTCGCTGGGCCTGACGCTGATCTTCGGCGTCATGCGGATCGTCAACTTCGCGCACGGGGAGTTCTTCACGCTGCCCTTGCTGGTCATGGGCGTGACGGTTCCGCTGCTCGCGAGCGCCCAATTGCCGCTGGTCGTGTCTTATGCGCTGGGCGGCGCGCTGGGAATCGCCGTGACGCTGCTGCTGGGAGGACTGATCTACAAGTTCGCCCTGCAGCGGTTCCAGCGCGACATGACCGGATCCTTCGTGGTGTCGGTCGGCCTCTCGCTCCTGCTTCAGGGCATTTTCCTGGAAGCCTTCGGCGGCGTTCCGAACAAGCTGCCCGCGCTGGTCGAAGGCACCGTGAACATCATGGGCGCCTACATCACCATTCAGCGGTTGATCATCACGTGCTGCGCGCTGCTGGTGGCCGCGCTTATGTGCTGGACCATTGTTTCCAGCCGCCTGGGCAAGGCCTTGCGCGCGGTTTCGGAAGACCACGAAGCGGCGATGCTGCAGGGCATTCCCTACCGCCGGATCGCCCTTGCCGGCTTTTTCATCGCCACCGCGCTCGCCGCGATCGCGGCCGTGCTGCTCTCACCCGTAACCGTTTCCAGCCCCATCATCGGCAGCGACTATCTCATCCGCGGCTTCATCGCGATCGTGATCGGCGGGCTGGGCAGCATTCCGGGTGCGATCCTCGGCAGCCTGCTGATTGCCGTGATCGAGAGCCTGGGCGGCTATTACTTAGATCCCACCTGGGCCACGATCACGATGTTCGCCCTGACCATGTTTGTACTACTCGTTCGCCCGAAGGGAATTCTCGGAAATGGCTAAACCGCTACTCGCTCCCGCAATCGCGTCGGCCGGCCTGGTGCTGCTGGCCGGCATCCTGCTCCAGGGCGGCGGCCTCACCGCCAGCCTGGTCCTGTGGCTGGCCATCAACGTATTGATCACGGCCAGCTTCCGCTTCGTCACCTTGATCGGCGAGCTCAACTTCGCCGTGGCCGGCTTCGTCGGCCTCGGCGCCTATATGGCGGGCATCGGAACCGTATCGCTGCATTGGCCCTTCCTGCTCGCGCTGGCCGCCAGCGCCGTCTTCGCAGGACTGATCAGCCTGGTCTTCGGCTATATCACCCTGCGCGCCAAGGGCCCCTACTTCATGCTCATCAGCTTCGCTTTCACGGAAGTGATACGCATGATCTACACCAAGACCGAGGCGATCGGCGGAAGCTCCGGCATGGTCGGGATCTTTCCGCCCGCCTACCTCGACGGCTACCTCCCTGCCGTCGTCGTCGGGGTGGTAGTGCTGCTGCTGTGGACGCTCTGGTTCATCGAGAAGTCCGATTTCGGCAAAGTGCTGGTGGCCATACGCAACAACGACGCCATCGTCGAAACCGTGGGCATCAACGTGCATTTGGCCAAGGTGCTTTGCCTGGCGGTTTCTTCGTTCGTGGCCGGCATCGCCGGCGCCCTGCTGGCCTTCTCGAACAACGTGATCAGCCCCGGCGACTTCGGCTTCCTGCTCGCCGTGTACGCCCTGGCCTATCTGAAGGTCGGCGGCGAATCACACATCCTGGGCGCGGTGGTCGGCGCCATCGTGCTGACCTTGCTGGGACAGTTTGCCTTGAGCTTCGGCCCCTACGAGCACATCTTCTACGGCGCGGCCATCGTCATCTCGGTGCTGTTGCTGCCGGGCGGACTGATCGGGCTGGGCCGCTACCTCGACAAGCGCGCGCCCAGGCTGGCGGGCGCGGCGAAATCCCAAGCCTGAGGCCCCCATGGAAAACCAAGTACTACTCAAAGTCGACGGGATGAGCCGCCGTTTCGGCGGGCTGGTGGCGATCAAGGAATTGAGCTTCGAAGTGCGCCAGGGCGAAATCCTGGGCCTCATCGGCCCCAATGGCGCCGGCAAAAGCACCACCTTCAACGTGGTCAGCGGTTATTACAAGCCGTCAGGCGGCAGGTTGAGCTTCCTGGGCCGGGACATCACCGGCCAGAGCGCTGCCCGGATCTCCCGCCAGGGCCTGGTCCGGACCTTCCAGCACGACAGCATGCTGCGCGACATGAGCGTCTACGACAACATCGTCGTGGGCACTTTCGCGATGATCCGCAGCAAGGCCGAACGCGACGCACGGGTGCGTGAAACGGCGGCGTTGATGGGGCTGGGCGACGTGCTCGACGAGATCGCCGGCAACCTTTCCCACGGACTGCAGCGGCTGGTCAGCATTGCGATCGCGTTCGCCGCCCGGCCCAAGCTGCTCTGCCTGGACGAACCCCTGACCGGCCTCAATCAGACCGAAGCCGCCTCGGTGCTGGCCATCTTCCGCAGGATGCGCGAGGACCACGGCGTTTCGATACTGCTGGTCGAGCACAACATGAAGGCCGTCATGGACATTTGCGACCGCATCGTGGTGCTGGATTACGGCGTGTTTCTGGCCACCGGCAGTCCCGCCGAGATACAACGGGATCCGCGCGTGATTTCGGCCTATTTGGGGAAACGGCATGAACATTGACGGCAATGTGCTCGAAGTCGAGGACCTCTCGGTGATGTACGGCATCGTGCCCGCGGTCAGCGCGGCAAGCTTCACGGTGCGGCGAGGTTCCATCTCCACCATCGTCGGCTCCAACGGCGCCGGCAAATCGACCATCATGAAGGCCTTGACCGGCCTGGTCGCCCCCTCTTGCGGCCGCGTCCGCTTCCTTGGCGAAGACGTCACCGGGATGGCGCCGGACGCGCTCGTGGCGCGCGGCCTGGTCCTGGTGCCGGAAGGACGGCGCCTGTTCAAGGCGATGACCGTGGGCGAAAACCTGGAGCTTGGGGCCTATCGGGAAAAGAGCCGGCACGCCATCCAGGAGGGAATGGCCGGCGTGCTGGAACGCTTCCCCGCCCTGAAGAGCCGGCTCAAGTCTCCAGCGGGCAGCCTCAGCGGCGGCCAGCAGCAGATGGTCGCGGTCGGACGCGCCCTGATGGCCCGACCACGGCTACTGCTGCTCGACGAACCCACGATCGGGCTTGCCCCGGCCATCGTCGACACCATCGCGCAGATCATCCAGGACATCGCGGCGGAAGGCGTGGACGTGATGCTGGTCGAACAGAATGCCGAAATGGCGTTGGAGATCGCCACCCACGCCTTCATTCTGGAACGCGGCGAGATCCAGCTTCAGGGCCTGGCCTCTGAACTCGCCCGCAGCGAGGCGGTGCGCAAGGCCTACCTGGGTATTTGATTGCCGGCGGCGCGACGCGCCATCCCTTTTTCCGTTGTTCCCGAGGAAACCATGCACAGACTCGAAGGAAAGGTCGCCTTTATCACGGGCGGCGGCGCCGGCATCGGCCGCGCCAGCGCATTGCTATTCGCCCAGGAAGGCGCGCAAGTCGTCATCGCCGAGCGCGACGCCGCCGCGGGCGAGGAAACGGTCGCCCTGGTGCACGCGCACACCGGCAGCCGCGCCCGCCTCCTGCAGACCGACGTCACCGAACCCGACAGCATGGAAAAAGCGGTCAGCCAGACCGTTGCGGAATTCGGGCGTTTCGACGTGCTCTACAACAATGCCGGAGGCTCCACCGTCCGAGACAGCCGCGTGACCGACGCGCCGTTCGAGGAGTTCTGGTCCAAGATGAAGCTGGACCTGTTCGGCACCTGGCTGGGATGCCGTTACGGCATCCAGGCGATGATGGACGCGGGCCATGGCGGCTCGGTCATCAATAGCACATCGATATTCGCCCTGATCGGCACCCACGGCAAGGACGCTTACACGGCCGCCAAGGGCGCGGTCAGCGCGCTGACCCGCTCCATGGCGGTGGAGTATGCCCGCCACCGGATCCGCGTCAACGCAGTCGCGCCGGGCGCGACCGCTACCGAGCGCGTGCTCAAACTGCTGAAGGATGATGGCGTCACGAGCAAATCCTTGGAAGGCCAGCTGTTCGGCCTGGTGCAGCCCGAGGACATCGCCCACGCGGCGCTGTACCTGGCCAGCGACGAGTCCCGGTCCACCACCGGTCACATTCTTGCCGTCGACGGCGGCTTGACCATTTCTTGAATCCGGCCGACGGCCGGCGCGCCCCAACGGAGCCGCCATGTTTCGCCATATCGTGATGCTCAGCTTCAAGGCCCCGCTTTCCGCGCGAGACCATAAGGATATCGTCGACCAATGCCGGGCCATCAAGGAGGCGCTTCCCGGCATAATCGACCTGCGCTTCGTCGCCAACGCGTCGGACCGCGCCCGCTCCTACTCCCATGCTTTCGTGGCAGACTTCATCGACGCCGCCGCCCATGGTCGCTACCAGCAATCGCCGGTCCACGCGCCGCTGAAGCAGAAGGTCATGGCGCTCGGCCAACAGCTCATCGTGTTGGACTACGAAACCTGACCGCCGGCAAGGTCTTCCAGGACTAGCGGCAGCGGCGCCTCGCGGCGTCGGGCGGGCGCGCCCGGACACGGATCGGGCGCGCCTCATTTCCTGCGGGCTTGCCTGTAGAATCGAGTCTAATTTCATTTTGAGACTCGATGAACACGTCCGTTGATCCGTCCTCCGTAAAGCCGGGCATTCGCGAAGTGCGGGTGCTGTCGCGCGGGCTGACCATTCTTTCGGCGTTCGAGCCGAACAACGATTGGTTGAGCAATTCCGAGATCGCCGCGCTCACCGGCCTGCCCAAGCCGACTGTGTCGCGTCTTACCGCCAACCTGCTGGAGGCGGAGTACCTGCAGTATTCGGCCCGCCGGGCCGCCTACCGTCTGGGCACGGCCGTGCTCGCCCTCGGTTTCATCGCGGCCTCGAATCGCGACTTCGTCATGCTCGCACGCCCGCTGATGCAGCAGTTCGCGGACCAGCACCAGGTCTCGGTCGTGCTAGCGTCGCCCGACGCCAGCAGCATGGTCTGCAACGAAGTCGCGCATAGCCGGGACATGCTGTTCACGTTGCGCGTGCGGGCCGGCTCGCGCCTGCGCATGGACCGTTCGGCCCTGGGCCGGGCTTTGATCGGCGCCATGAGCGACGCCGAGCGCGCCGCCTTCATGGACAAACTCAGCGCCGCCGACCCTCAAGCCTGGGAGTTGCTCGACCGCGAAGTCCCTGCCGCGGTATCCCAAATGGCGAGCGACGGCTATTGCATCGCGGCCGGCACCCTGGAGGCCGGAACCAACGGCGCCGCGGTGGTCGTCGACACGCCGGAAGGGCCGCATACCTATGCGTTGGGCTGCGCTGCGCCGTCGAACTCCCTGGAACTGCCGCGGCTCAAACAGGCGGTGATCCCGGACCTGCTGGCCCTCAAGGCCAGGCTCGAAGCCGAACTCAGCAACATGCAGGCGGAATGATCATGGTACGGACTCGCCAACTTACACCCGGCGCGCCCCGCGACGATGCGCAAGTGGATTCGCTGCGGCGCGGCCTGGAAGTGCTGCGCCTGTTCGACCTGCGCCACCGCAAGCTGTCGCTGGCGGACATCGCCCGTAAGCTCGACCTGTCTCGCCCGACTACCGAAAAACTGGTCCAGACGCTGTTGTCCCATCATTTCCTGCAAGCCACGGGCAACGACAGCTACGAGCCCCACGCCGCCTGCCTGGCGCTGGGACGCGCGGCCAGGAAAGGCCTGGCCGCGAGCCAGGCTGCGCGCCCGCTCATGCGAGAGTTGTCGCAGCGCTTCGGCGTCCACGTCACCCTGAGCACGCGTGACCGGCTGCACATGCTGGTGGTCGAGCATTGCGTACCCGCCGGCCGCGTGCAGCTGGGGCTGACCAGCGGCGCGCGATTTCCCATGGCCAGCTCGGCCTCCGGACGCGCCTATCTCTGGGGACGGCCGCAGGACCAGCGCCAGGAGTTGCTCAGCCAGATCGAAGGCGAGATGCCCCCAGGCACCTCTCGCCAGCTCGCCGACGTCCAGGCCGCTTTTCGCGAGCTCGACGCGACGGGCTGGTGCCATGTCGCCGCGCCCGTCGCCACCCAGACCGCGTCGATCGCCACGCCGGTGAAGCCGGGCTCGGAGTTCGTGCTGGCCGCAATGGCCGTCGGCGGCGATGTCACGGAAGCCATTCTGCGTGACCAGGTAGCGCCCGCCTTGCTTGCCGTGGCGCAGCGCGTCGCGCTTGCGGCCGAAGAGGACACCTAGCGGGCCCGGTCCAGGGCTTCTACCGCGTCACGCACCGCCCGCAAATGCTCGTCCGACGCGTGGGCGATGGCCTGGAACGCGGCCACGACGTCCAGGTGCGTCGCCAGGGTGTGCTGCTCCGCATCTCGCAGCAGGCGCTTGTGCATGCGCAACGCCTGGGCGGGATGACGCGCGATGCGGCGCGCCAAGTCGCCGGCGCGGCCGGCCAACGACTCATCGCATACCACCTCCGAGACCAGCCCGATGCGCCAGGCTTCCTGGGCATCGATGGGCTCGGCCGTAAAAGCCAGCTCCATGGCCTTGGAGCGACCAACCAGCCGCGGCAACATCCAGGCCCCGCCGTCGCCCGCCACGATACCCAGCCGGGCAAAACTCACCGAGAAGCGCGCACTGCGCGCGGCGATGCGGATATCGCAGAAACAGGCCAGATCGCAGCCCGCCCCGTAGGCCGGACCATTCACGGCGGCGATGGTCGGAATCTCGATTTCCGCCAGCGCGGCGGGCAATTGGTGCACGGTCTCGCGGTAGCGCGCCTGCACCTGGGCGACGTCGCCGGCCGAAAATCCCTCTCGTTGCGCCATCTGGCGCAGGTCTCCGCCGGCGCAGAAGGCCTTGCCTACGCCGGTGACGATCAGCACACGGGCCGAGGGATCGGCATTGACTCGCCTCACGTGGCTTGCCAGTTCCTGAAACTGTGAACCGTCGGAGAAGCGGTTCAAGGTGTCGGGATGGCAGAGACTGAGCGTGACGACGCCATCGTCATCGTCGCGCCGCACGAAATCCGGCTCGGAGGCCATGGCTATGCTCCTATCCACCGCGGCGCGCGCTTCTCGGCAAAGGCCAGCGGCCCTTCGATCGCGTCGGCGCTGGAGTACACGCGCTCGTGATAGCGGCACGCCGCCTCCAGGCCGCGCTCGCATCCCAGGTCCATGGCCGCCCCGACACTCTTCTTGGCGGCCCACACGGTAAGCGGCGCATTGCCGGCGATCGTGCGCGCGATCGACTGCGCGCGGGCGCGCACCGCGTCGGCGGTGGCTTCGACGTAGTTAACGAAGCCCAATTGGTGAAAACGCTCGATCGGGTGCATTTCGCCGGTGAGCATCAGCTCCAGCATGAAGGGCTGCGGCAACATCCACAACATGGGCACTCCCCAGGGAGACCCTCTCCCCACCTTGGCCTCGGAAATGCCGCCCAGCGTGTCCCGCAGCCCGACCCGGATATCGCTGTTGGCGGCCAGGACCATGCCGCCGGCGGTGAAATGCCCCGTCATGGCGGCGATGATGGGCTTGGGCACGCGGCGCATGCGCTGGTGAAACGGATCGCGGAGCATCTGCAGCATGTCCTTGCCGGAATCGGCGCGCACCTGGGCAGCCTCCTTCAGGTCCATGCCGGCCGAGAAAACCCCGCAGTCGGCAGAGGTCAGGATCACCACGCGCACGGCGTCGTCGCGCTCAACCTCGTCCCACAGGTCCAACAGGCGCTCGCAGATGGCGATGGACAGCGCATTGCGTTGGGCAGGGCGGTCTATGCATATCGTGGCGATGCCATCTCGCACGGAATACAGAACTGGGGCGTCGTTTTTTTTCATGATGCTGGGCGGGCTCGCAAGTCAATGGGAATCAGGACGGTCAGACTGCGGGCCGCGCGCCGGGCCGGCGCGCGGCCCGGTGTTCATTCGGGCTTGATGCCCGCTTCCCGGGTCAGCTTGCCATAGTGCGCGCTCTCCTCGGCGATGTACTTGCCGAAGGCCTGGGGCGCCATGGGCGGCAGCAGCTCGTAGCCTACGCCATCGATCTGCTTGCGAACCTCCGGCTGCGCGAGCGCGCCCGTAATTTCCCGGTTGAGCTTTTCTACGACGTCGGGAGGCGTTCCCGCGGGCGCGAACAACCCGTTCCAATTCCCGATCTCGAATCCCGGCAGGGCCTCCTTCATGGCGGGCACGCCGGGGAGTTTTTCCGATCGCGCCGGCGTGATGGCCAAGGGCTTGAGCTTGCCCGAAGTCATGTAGGCCAGGCCTGTGGAAAAGTCGATGAACATCATCTGCGTCTGGCCGCCGAGCAGCTCGGACACGGCCTGGCCATAGGCCTTGTACGGGATCTCCGAGATATCGGTATGCGTCATCACACGGAAGGTGCTCCCCGTGATGCGCGTGGTGCTGTTGGCGTAGGGAAACGAGAGTTTCCCCGGGTTCGCCTTGGCGTAGGCGATGAGCTCCGCCACGGAATTCACCGGCACCGAAGGGTTGACCACGAGCGCGTGCGGAACCCCGCCGACGATGGCGACCGGCGCGAAATCCTTCAAGCCGTCATAGGAGATGTTCTTGAAGAAGTACTTGTTCGCGACCTGGGTGGTGTTGGTCCCGAACAGGAGGGTGTAGCCGTCGGCTTGAGCGCGGGCCACATATTCGCTGCCTATCATGCCGGTGGCGCCGGGTCGGTTCTGCACGATCAGCGGTTGGCCCAAACGCTTGGACAGCGAATCGGACAGTACCCGCGCCACCGCGTCGGTCGGACTGCCCGCGGCAAAGGGCACGACCACCGTAATCGGCTTTTCCGGATAGGCAGAAGCCGGGGCCGCCTGCGCGCCGTGTACGCATACTGTCAGCGCCATCAAACCCGTAAACAGGGAAAATCTCATCATCGTCTCCTAGAGTGGATCGGGGCCGTCTGGGCGTCCCTCGACAAAAAAACGCGGTTCATTCCTGCGGCCTGGTCTTGACCATGCGCAAGGGGTTGTAGGTCAACACGACGTCTCCGCGCTGGTTCACCACCCGGTTGGCGGTGCGCACCAAGCCGCGGTCGGGCTTGCTGGTGGCCCGGGCCTCGACGACTTCGCACTCGACGTGGACCGTGTCGCCGGCGTTGGTGGGCCGGAGAACCTTGACATCCGCCTCCATGAACGCCATGCCCGTTCGCTGCATGGTGCTCTGCATCAGCAGTCCTTCCGCGATGCAGAACACGAGCGATCCGGGTGCGGGGCGAGAACCGATGACCGATTGCGAAGCGATGTAGTCCAGATTGGTGAACATTTCCTCCACCATGCCCACTGTGCCGATGAATAAGGTGATGTCGGCCTCGGTGATGGTCCGACCCAAGGTGCGGTAGCGGTAGCCCGGCTCCACGTCGTTCCAGTAAAAGCCCAGGCCCAGCACCTCCAGCCCGTTCTCGTCCACATTGATCGATCTACGCATACTGTCTTCTCCTGGTTGTAGGGGGTTTGGCGTTCCTGTCAGATCACGCCAGCCTGGCGCAGCTCGGCCAGGTGGTCCGGCTCGATTCCCAATGACCGCAGGACCTCTTCGTTGTGCTGTCCCAACGCGGGCGGCGCGCCGGCGGGCTCCAGTGGGGTTTCTGAAAAGCGGATTGGATTACGCACGGTCGGCACCGGGCCGTAGACCGGATGCTCCAGTTCGGCCCGCATGCCGCGCGCGATCACCTGCTCGTCGGCGAAGACCTGATCCATGCCGTTGATGGGCCCGCCGGGGACTTGGGCCCGCTCCAGCAGAGCGGTCCAGTCGGCCAGGGCGCGCGAACGCGTCACCGGCACCAGCCAGGCATCCAGTTCCGCCCGGTTGAGCACGCGGGCGGAGATGGTGGCGAAACGCGGGTCGGTACCGACTTCCGGCTGCCCCACCGCCTGGCACAAACGCCGGAACTGAGTGTCGTTGCCCACGGCCAGAACCAGATGGCCGTCGGCAGCCGGATAGACGGCGTACGGCGCGATATTGGGATGGCCGCTGCCCATGCGCCGGGGCACCTGGCCGCTGACCAGGAAGTTCATCGATTGGTTCACCAGCGAACCCACCATGCAGTCCAGCAGGCTGATGTCGATGTGCTGCCCGCCACGGCCACGATCGCGGTGCTGCAAGGCGGCAAGGATAGCGGTGGTCGCGTACATGCCCGCCAACAGATCGGCCACCGCGACGCCCGCGCGTTGGGGGCCGCCGCCGGGCAGCTCGTCGCGCTCACCCGTCACGCTCATCAGGCCGCCCATTCCCTGTATCAGGTAGTCGTAGCCGGCGCGGTCCTTGTAGGGACCCGTCTGTCCGAAGCCGGTCACCGAACAATAAACAAGCTGCGGATTGATCTCGCGCAGCGCCGCGTAGTCCAGGCCATATCTTTTCAATGCGCCAACCTTGTAGTTCTCGACGAACACGTCCGCATTGCGCGCCAGCTCGCGCACGATTTCCTGGCCCCGCGGATGGGAGAAATCGATGGCCAGGGATTTCTTGCCGCGGTTGCAGCTCATGAAATAGGCGGCATCTCCATCCATGCCGGTGCCGCTGTCCTTGAGAAAGGGCGGCCCCATCTGTCGCGTATCGTCGCCGACTCCCGGCTTCTCCACCTTGATGACCTCGGCGCCCAGGTCGGCCAGGTTCTGCGTGGCCCAAGGGCCGGCCAGAATGCGGGAGAGGTCCAGGACGCGGATATGGCTCAACGGTTTCTGCATAGTGGTCTCGGTGCTAGCGGCTGATGCCGGACGAAATGGTCGGTTCATCGATGGATTCAGGAACATCGGCCAACGCCGCGTCATCCTGGACGATATCGGCGATGAGCTCGCCCTCGCGCACGCTGTCGCCAGGCCCATAGCGCAGAAACGCCACGGAGCCCTCGACATCGGCCACGATCGAATACTCCATCTTCATGGCTTCGATAACGGCCAGAATGTCTCCGGGCCGCACGCGATCCCCCTGCCGCACCGCCACGGCCGCGATGACGCCGGACATCGGCGCCGTCGCGGCGCCAGCCGCCAGGGCGCTGCCGTCGCGTCCCTGCGGAATCGGCCGCACGGTGTAGTGGTCGCCCGCCACCTGCAGATGCCAGCCATCCTCCGCCGGGCAGGCGTCCCAGCGCCACCCGTCGACGCTACCGCCCGCGCCGTCGTCATCGCTCGACACGCTCCAGCTTTTCCCTTCGTGATTCGCCCGGACGTTGCCCTTTTCGATTTCCCGCAGCGCAGCCCAGGCGGGCTCGGCATCCAGCACGAAATGCACGGCCCCGAAAGGCGCCCCCGGGTCGAGGAAGCGCCGGTCCGCCGCCCCCCAAGGCGTGCCGGCGAGCCAGGGCGAAGCGCGGTGCGCCCGCGCTGGGAGGGATAGCGCGGCCCCTACCGCCGTGGCCGCCCCGCGGCTGCATGGCATTTGCAGCGCCTTGCGCTCATCCAGATAGCGCGTGTGGACTTCGCCCGCCTGCACGGCCGGATCGTCGAGCAGGCGCAACAGGTAGCCGACGTTGCTGGTCACGCCCAGCAGCGCCGTCCGGCCCAGGCCCGCCTTCAACGCGGCCAGCGCGGCAGGACGGTCGACGGCGCTGGCGATGATCTTGGCCACCATGGGATCGTAGAAGGGCGGCACTTCGCCACAGCCGTCCAGGCCGGCGTCGACCCGCAGGCCGACGGGCCAGCGTGCGCGCGTCACCGTCCCGGGCGCGGGGCGGAAGTCGTTGGCTGGGTCTTCGGCGTAGATCCGGGCCTCGACGGCATGCCCGCGGCACGCAATGTCGGACTGCGCCAGTGGTAGATCCTGCCCTGCCGCCACGCGCAGTTGCCACTCGACCAGGTCCAGCCCCGTGACCGCCTCGGTGACCGGATGCTCGACCTGCAGGCGCGTGTTCACCTCCAGGAAGTAGCTGTTGAAATCCCGGTCCACGATGAACTCGAAGGTTCCGGCGTTGCGGTAGTTCAAGCTTCGGGCGCCTTGTACGGCCGCTTCCAGCAACCGCTGGCGTGCCTGCTCGGGCAGGCGCGGCGCCGGCGCTTCCTCGATGACTTTCTGGTGCCGGCGCTGCAGCGAGCATTCGCGCTCATACAGGTGCACCACATTGCCGCGACCATCGCCGAACACCTGGACCTCGATGTGGCGAGGTTCCTCGATGTACCGCTCCACGATCATCCGCCCATCGCCGAAACTGTTGCGGGCCACTCGGATGGCCGACTCGATGATCCGCGGCAGATCATCATGCCGAGTGATGATCTGCATACCCTTGCCGCCGCCCCCGGCGGACGGCTTGAGCAAGATAGGAAGTTCAATGGCGCGCGCCAAGGCCGCGATGTCGGCGGGATCGTCGCTGGCGTCGTCGGTTCCGGGCACGACCGGCACCCCGGCCGCGCGCATCAACGCCTTCGCCCGGGCCTTGTCCCCCAGCGCCGCGATGGTCGCGGGCGCCGGACCGATGAAGGCCATGCCCGCCGCTTCCACGGCCCCCGCGAAATCGCTGTTTTCGGAGAGAAAGCCGTAGCCCGGATGGACCGCCTCGCATGTCGTTTCGCGGGCGGCCTGGAGCAGCTTCGCGACATTCAGATAGCTGTCGGCGGCGGCGCCCGCGCCCAGCAGTACCGCGCGGACCGCCCCGCGCAGGTGCGCAGCGTCCGCATCCGCCAGCGAGTACACCGCCACGTACTCCACGCCCAGGCGCCGGCAGGTGCGCGCAATACGGCAGGCGATCTCGCCCCGGTTCGCAATGAGGATTCTTTTGAACATGGCTACATCCTGAACACGCCAAAGCGCGTGGATTCTTTCGGTCCGCCCGCCGCCAGGGCCAGGCCCAGCGTCAGCCAGGCCCGCGTGTCGGCGGGTTCGATCACACTGTCCACCCACAGGCGGGACGCCGCGTGCAGGGCCGTGCTTTCCGCGCCATAGGTATCGCGGACCGGCGCCTTGAAGGCTTCGGCCTCTTCCGGACCGAAGTGCTTGCCCTGGCGGGCAAGCTGTTCGGCGCGCACGAGCGCCAGCACGGTGGCGGCCTGTTCTCCGCCCATGACCGAAGTCCTGGCGTTGGGCCACATGGCCATGAGCCGCGGGCCGAACGCGCGGCCGCACATCGCATACGCGCCCGCTCCATAGCTGCCGCCGACGATGACGCTGAACTTGGGAACCCGGGCGGTAGCCACGGCATTGACCATCTTGGCGCCGTCCTTGGCGATCCCACCCTGCTCATACTGCACGCCGACCATGAAGCCGCTGATGTTGTGCAGGAACACCAGCGGGATGTCTTCCTGGCAGCACAACTCGATGAAGTTGGCGGCCTTCTGCGCGCTCTGGCCGAACAGCACGCCGTCGTTGGCGAGCACGCCCACGGGGTAGCCGCCGATGGCGCCCGTGCCGCAGATCAGGGTAGTGCCGTAGCGCTCGCGGTACGGCAGCAGTTCGCTGCCGTCCAGCAAGCGCGCCAGCACGTCGCGCATCGGAATCGGCTGTTTGGGATTGGCGGGGACAAGGCCGGGCAACTCGGCCGGATCGTAGCGCGGGGGCCGACACTCGCGGACGGGCGGCGCAAGGGCGGCCGCCTCGCAACGGCCCACAATGCCGCGCACCAGTTCGAGCGCATGCCGCTCGTCGTGCGCGAAATGATCTGCCACGCCCGACAGGCGGGTGTGCACGTCCGCGCCCCCGAGAGCCTGGGCGTCGACCACTTCACCCGTGGCCGCCTGGACCAGCTGAGGGCCGCCCAGGTAGATCATGCCGGCCTGGTCGACGATCACCGTCTCGTCGCACATCGCGGGAATGTAGGCGCCGCCCGCGGTGCATGCGCCCAACACCGCCGCGACCTGCTTCAGGCCCAGGGCGGACATCTCGGCGATGTTGCGGAAGATCTTGCCGAAGTGCTGTTCGTCCGGAAAGATGTCGCCCTGCAAAGGCAGATAGGCGCCGCCCGAATCCACTAGATAGATGCAAGGCAGGCCGTTCTCGCGGGCGATGGCCTGCGCGCGCAGCTGCTTCTTAATAGTCAGCGGGTAATAGGTTCCGCCCTTGACCGTCGCATCGTTGGCCATAACCATGCAGGCCCGCCCGGCCACCACGCCCACGCCCGTGATGATTCCGGCGCCGGGCGATTGGCCCTCGTACGCGCCCTCGGCCACGTATTGGCCCACTTCCAGGAATGGCGTGCCGGGATCCAGCAAGGTATTGACTCGCTCGCGCGGCAGCAGTTTGCCGCGCGCCAGGTGAGCCTGGCGCGCGCGCTCGCCGCCGCCGGCCGCCACGCGCTCTTGCGCCGCGATCAACGGGGCGCGCAATTGCTCATAGGCCTGGACGTTCGCGACGAACTCCGGACTGCCCGACCAGGAACGGGATGGAAGAATAGCCATGTGTGGGATACCGCCAGGGTAGGGGTTGCGGAAGATCAGCGCGGTTCGCGCACCGGCAAGCGCAGCAGGGCATGCCCCAACGACTTCCCGGTCTGGTCCAGCCGCAAGGTGCGGGTCGCGCCGCCGCCCAGCGCATGGCGCATGATCACGACCAGGGCGCCGATGTTGTCCATGGGATGGCACTCGACCTCCCCCCGGACCCAGTCCCCATACAGTGCCTTGACGTCGGCGGGCGTGACGCTGGCCCGCAGGCGCGCGTATTCGACGGGGCCGCGGGCTACCAGGCCGACGCTGCACACGTCTCCCTTGTCGCCGGAGCGGACATAGGCGATATCTTTCACTTGTAGGGTCATCAGGGCTCTCCTCAGGCCACCAGGATTTCGGTCGTCTGCACGACGGCGTCGCGCGGAATCAGCGTCGGCCACAGGGAGATAACGGGCCGCGGCTTCATCGGCGTGCCGAAGGACGTGCCGCCCGGCCCCATGATCCAGAGGTTCGTGCCCGCCCGGCGTACCTTTTCGGCCTCTTCCGCGCTACGGGTCCGCACCGCGCAGCGCAAACCCACTTCGGGCAGTTCATTGGCCCGTTCCCGGCCCGGAAAGGCGGCCGCTGGCCCATGCAAGGTATTGAGGCCGATGAAATCGAAGTGGATCTGGTCCGCTGCCAGGCCCATGCGCTCGAACCGTTCGAGCAGGGTCTCGCGCGCCTTGACGGCGCGGTCATAGGCATAGGGCCAAGGGAAGAAGGCCATGGTTTCGCCTATCCAGCCGTCCTGGTACCCGACCACCAGCTTCCAGAGGTCCGGCGCGACTTCTCCGCGCACACCGCTGACGCGCACGCGGTCCATGCCGTCGTCCGCCAGCCGCAGGGACGTGAAGTCGGCCACGGCGTCCGGCATGAGGTAGCGGCGCGGATCGCCCACCTCGTAGACCAGATGCTCTTTGACCGTCCACTGGTCGATGCGGCCGCCGGTCCCTGGCAGCTTGGTCACGATGGCCTCGGCGTCCTCTCCCACCTCCAGGATGGGAAAACCGGCGCGGCCCATGTGCGGCATGTCGGCAAAGCGCGAGGACATGCCGCCCGAGCATCCCGCCGCGCACTCGACGATGTGGCCCAGCGTCACAGCCGCGGCAAAACGGTCCGTGTGCTGCGCGTCGCGGAGCCAACCGAACTCATGCGCCAGCGGCCCGACGTACAGGGCGTTGTCCGACACCCGGCCGGCGATCACTACGTCGGCGCCGCCCTCCAGGCCTTCGACGATGCCGGAGCTATCGGTGTAGACGTTGGCGCACACGACCCGGTCACGGATCGCCGCGAAATCGTCGTCGCCCGTATCCATGTTGCGCAGGGAGATCCCCTGCCCCATCAGGCCATCGAGCTTGTCCAGCATGTCGTCGCCCTCGACCAGGGCGATCCGCGCACCGGCGAGTCCGGCCTGGCGCGCGCCTTCGGCGATGCGCCGGGCGGCCGCGCGCGGGTTCACGCCACCGCCGTTGGAGATCAGCTTCGTGCCCGCTGCGGTCGCGCGCGGCAACAGATTGATCATGGTCTGCACCGCGTCCGGCACGTAGCCCGTGTCGGGCCGCTTGAGCTTTTGCCGCTGCAGCAGCGCCATCGTCAGCTCAGCCAGATAGTCGAAGCAGAGGTAATCCAGATTCCCTCGCTCCAGCAATTCCTCGGCGGGATCCTGGGCATCTCCCCAGAACCCGGAACCGGCTCCCAGCCTCACGCTTTTGGCCATTCCTGTCTCCTTGTCCTTTCTTTCTAATTTCATTTTGATTAGTTGAATTTCATTTTAATTTCGAGCAGCGCGGAACGTCAAGCGGCGTTTCATGCAGCGAGCCGCGGCAACTTGCCCCCACCGCGCGAGCCACGCAAAATGGCGCCTGGCCTGTCGTTCCCGAACGCGTCCTTCCGTCCTCGGATCCCTTCATGGCATCGTCCACCGCCCTTGCCCCTTCCGCCCGCCCCGCGCGCGATCTGCCGCTGAGCAACTACAAGATGTCCGAGCGTTCGCGGCACGGCGATTTCGGCATCCGCGACGAGCGCACGGCGCTGCCCAACCCCGCGGCGCACCGCCACGAATACCTGCAGATCCACGTGCAGCTGGCCGGCGAAACGCAGCACGCCATCGGCGATGCGCGGCGCGCGGTCACGCCGGGCACGGTGTGCTTCATCCTTCCCTACAAGACCCATTTCATCCCGACCGTGCCGGGCAGCCGCTACTACATCCTCAACGCCAGCCTGGGCTACCTGCTGCCCTCGCTGGACGTGGACGCGCTCGACCTGCAGGACCTGCCCATCGAGCGCGCGCCCGAGCTCGCGCCCTTCCGCTTCCAGGAGCAGCTGGACTTCCGGCTGAACGGCGCGGCGCTGGCCCAGGTGGAAGGACTGTGCCGCGAGATCGCGGCCGAAGACCAGCGCCGGGCCAACGGCTCGGCCATCCTGATCCGCGCCTACCTGCTGCAGCTGATCGGCCTGGTCTGGCGCGAGCACGGCGAGGCGCTGGCCGCGCTGGCGGCCATGCCCGCCTCGGGCCAGGCCCGCAATCCTGCCCTGACGCGGCTGCGGGCCTTCCTGAAAGACCGCCTGGACCAGCCCGTGTCCCTGACCGACGCGGCCGCCGCCATCCACCTGTCTCCCACCTACCTGGCCCACCTGCTCAAGCGCGAGACGGGCCAGACCTTCGTCGAATACCTGACCGCCCGGCGGATGTCGCTGGCGCGCGAGCTGCTGCTGCACACCAGCCTCTCGGTCAAGGAGATCGCGTTTCGCTGCGGGTTTTCCGACGAAGCGTATTTCGGGCGCCGCTTCCGGCTGCTCGAACAGGCCAGCCCCACGGCGTTCCGCCGCCAGCTGCGCCAGCCCGGGTCGTGCTGAGCCGGCCGGCGCCGACTGCGCAAGTTTGTCCGGCTTTAGGACAGTCCGCCGTCTAACGGCCGACCTCGCCTTTCGCGCAACATTCATGCATCGCCCGCGCCCTCACGGCGCGGGGCCAGCCGAAAGGAGTTTCATGAATCACCCCGCCACCGCCAACGGCGCCGTTGCCTTGCCCCTGCCCGTCGTCGCCCCCGTGACCGTGCCCGTCGCCGGACGCGACCAGGCCTTCGCGGTGCGGCGCATCTACTGCGTCGGCCGCAACTACATCGAGCACATCCGCGAGATGAAGGAAGGCGACGAGCGCGATCCGCCCTTCTTTTTCCAGAAGCCCACCGACGCGATCGTCACCGACGGCCAGGTGCCCTATCCCGTCCTGACCGAGGACTTCCAGTTCGAGCTCGAACTGGTCATCGCCATCGGCCGCACGCCCGACCCCGATCCCACCCAATCCCTGTCCGCGGTGTTCGGCTACGCGGTGGGCCTGGACATGACCCGGCGCGACCGCCAGCGCGAAGCCTTCCGCGAAGGGCGTCCGTGGGAAGTGGGCAAGTCCTTCGACGCGTCCGCGCCCTGCGGCCCCATCCTGCCGGTGGAGGCCGGCGGACACGTGCTGGCCGGGCCCTTGACGCTGGAGGTCAACGGCCGGGTCGCGCAGCAGTCCGAACTCGGCAAGATGATCTGGAACGTGCCGGAAATCATCGTGCAGCTTTCGCGCCAGTACCGCCTGATGCCGGGCGACCTGATCTACACCGGCACGCCCGCGGGCGTGGGCGCGGTGCAGGTCGGCGACCGCCTGCGCGGGCGCGTCGCGGCGCTGCCGGAGCTGGATGTGACCATCGTCGCGGGGCGCTAGCCGCGAACCACTGCGGGAACGGGGCTCGCGCCCCGCGCCGGAGCGCCGCCCGCGGGGCCTCGCAGGCCCCGGGCCGGTCCGGCGACAACAATAATGGAGAGAGGCAAATGAAGACGAATCGAGTATTGCAGCATCTGGCCGCGTCCCTCGCGCTGGCCGCCGGCCTGTCCGGCGGCGCCCAGGCGCAGGATTATCCGTCGCGCCCGGTCACCACCATCGTGCCCTTCGCCGCGGGCGGAGCGAGCGACCTGCTCGCCCGCCAGCTCGGCAAGCAGCTGTCCACCAAGCTGGGACAGGCCTTCGTCATCGAGAACCGCGCCGGCGCCGGCGGCACCGTGGGCGCGCGGCTGGCGGCGCGCGCCTCGCCCGACGGCTACACGCTGGTCATGGGCACGAACGCCTCTCACGCCATCGCGACGACCACGCACCGCAACCTGAACTACGACCCGCTGAAGGACTTCGCCGCCATCTCGCTGGTGGCGCGCGTTCCGCAAGTCGTCATGGTGCATCCGTCGGTGCCGGTCAAGGACATCCCGGGGCTGATCGACTACGCCAAGCGCAACCCCGGGCAGCTGAACTTCAGCTCGGCCGGCAATGGCACGCCGGGCCACCTGGGCATGGAGCTGTTCAAGATGATGACCGGCGTGGACATGGTGCACGTGCCGTTCCAGGGCGGCAATCCGGCGCTGGTGGCGCTGACCGGCGGACAGGTGCAGCTGCTGGCCGACAACATCAGCTCGGCGCTGCCGCAGATCAAGGCCGGCAAGGCGCGGGCGATCGCGGTCACGTCCGCGCACCGCTCCCAGGCCCTGCCCGACGTGCCCACCATCGCCGAACAAGGCGTGACGGGCTTCGAATCGGGATCGTGGTTCGCCTTGTTCGCGCCCGCCGGCACGCCGCCCGCGGTCATCGACAAGCTCAACGCCGAAGTGGCGCTGGCGCTCAAGGACCCGGCCGCGCACGAAACGCTCTCGGCCCAGGGCGCCGAACCCGATCCCGGCACGCCGGAGGCCCTGCGCCAGCTGATCCGAGAGGACGTGGCCAAGTGGGGAGACGTGGTCAAGCGCATCGGCCTGCAGGTCGATTGAGGAGGACGGCACAGGAACGGCATGATGGAAACCCTGTTGCTGTGCGCCGCCGCCTTCATGGGCGGCGCGCTCAATACGATCGCGGGCGGCGGCAGTTTCCTGACGCTGCCCGCGCTGATGTTCGCCGGCGTGCCGGCCGTCGCGGCCAACGCCACCGGGGCGGTCGCGCTGCTGCCCGGCTATCTGGCCGGCGCCCTGTCGCTGGGCCGCGGCCGCGCGGACCGGCCCGGCCTGATGCCCTTGGGCCAGCTGGCGATCCTGTCCTGCGCCGGCGGCGCGCTGGGCGCATACCTGCTGACGCAGACCGGCGACGCGGCCCTGCGCGGCATCGTGCCCTGGATGATGTTGCTGGCGACCCTGATGTTCATGGCCGGCCCCGCCTGGATCGCGCGCCGGGCCCGCGGCGCGGCCTCGGCCGAGGTCTCGGTATCGGAGGCCGGCTTGCGCGCCGGGCTATTCGCCGCCAGCATCTACGGCGGCTACTTCAATGGCGGCATGGGCATCCTGCTGCTGGCGCTGTTCGCGCTGGCCGGACACCGCGACCTGCTCGCCATGAACCAGGCCAAGAACTGGGCCTCGGCCGTGCTCACGCTGATGGCCGCCGGCGTTTATTCGGCGGGCGGGGCCGTGGACTGGCCGCGCGCCATGCCCATGATGGTTGCCGGCGCGCTGGGCGGTTGGGCCGGCGGCCGCCTGGCGCACCGCCTGCCCGTGGCGGTCGTGCGCCGCGGCGTGATCGTGGTGGGCCTGGCCATGACGGCCGCCTTGTTCCGCTGATCGCCGGCGTCGCGCCTATCGCTGCCCGCCGGCGCCGCCTGGCGGGCAGCCCCCCTCGCTCTCCCAGGCCCGCATTCGCGTCCGGCAGTGGCGCAAGGCGCGCGCCAGGTGCTTGCCGACCATGTCGGCCGAGATGCCCAGCCGGCTTGCGATTTCGTCGTACGACATGCCCTCCACCTGCCGCAGCAGAAACGCCTGGCGGCAGGCGGACGGCAATTCCTGCAGGGCCCGTTCCAGGCGCGCCAGCTGCTGGCGGCGATAGAGTCGTTCGTCCTGCAACGGCGCGGCGCAGGCGACGCCTTCCGCTTCCGCATCGATCGGCGCCACCTGCGCGCCGCGCCGGCTGCGATGCAGATCGATGCAGAGATTCAGCGCCGCGCGGAACAGGAACGCGCGCGGCTGGGTAATGGCGCAGTCGCCGTTGCGGTCGAGCACGCGCACGTAGGCCTCCTGCGCGATGTCGGCGGCATCCTGCGCATCGCCCAGTTTGCGTCCCAGGAATCGCAACAGCTCTTTGTAGTACTGCTCCATTCGGAGACTCCCCCGCGATGATTCCGAATAAGGCGCGAACGGCGGGATATTGCATAATGCCGCCTAGATGTTTGCGTTCACCCCGGACGCCGATGGCGCCTCAAAGTGTAACAACTCTCATTCTCATATTAACCCGCCATGGCCATTCCTCCCCTGACTTCTTCCGGCGCGCAGGATGACCTCCTGACCGAGCAGGCGGTGGAATGGTGCGTCCGCCTCCAGGATGAATCCTGTTCCGACCAGGATCGCGCGGCCTTCCAGGCCTGGCTGCAAGCGGATCCGCGCCACGAGCGCGAGTACCGCGCGGTTCATGACCTCTGGGGCCTGGCGCGCCACCTGCCGGCCGCGCCCGCGCCCCTCGCCGCCCCCCCGGCGGCGCGCCGTTCGCGGCCCATCGCCCGCTGGACGCTCGGCGCCTGCGCGCTGGGGCTGGCGTGCTGGGCCGCAGGATGGTGGTTCGCGCTGCTGCCCGGCACCTACCAGCGCTATGCCAGCGGCGCGCAAACCACCACCGTCACGTTGGGCGACGGCACCGAAGTCGACATGAACATCGATACGGCCATGGTGTATCGCGCGTACCGCGATACCCGCCGCCTGCGCCTGGCCGATGGCGAAGCCTATTTCCGCGTCACGCACGACACCGCCCATCCCTTCGTGGTCGAGGCGGGCCGCGGCACGATCACGGTGACGGGCACCGCCTTCAATGTCTGGAAATCGGGCGAGACCGTCATCGTGACCCTGGTCGAAGGCAGCGTCGACGTGCAAACGGAAGACGACGGCGCCGGCACCAGGAAACTGAGCCTGCGGCCGCAGATGCAGGCACGCTACAGCGAACGCAGCGATCCCCAGGCGCGCGCGGTGACCGCCGCGGACTCGGCCGCATGGCGCCATGGGAAACTAGTGCTGGACAACACCACGCTGCGCGACGCCATCATGCAGATCAACCGCTACTTGCCGGCCGACGGGCGCTACACCTCGGTGGATCCCGCGATTGCCGCGCTGCGGCTGGGCGGCACCTACGATGTCCGCAACGTCGCCGAACTGGCCAACGCCCTGCCGGCCATCCTGCCCGTTCGTACCCTGCGCAAGGCCGACGGCAGCCTCGCCCTCGTGCCGGCCCCGCCAAGGTAGGCGGCGGGCGACGTTACTTATTGTTTCAACTCTTCATTCCGGAACCGAGCGCTGATTTCGTCATAGATATTGATAGTGGTTATTACTTTCAATCTCTTTTCCCCAAGACGAGACCATGCGAGCCAGACAGAACGCGGCCTCCCGCGCATCGATTTCACCGTTCCGCCCCCGCCTTCCCCTCTTGCCGCTGCTAGGCGCGCTGACCCTGCTGAGCGTCTCCGTGCAGGCCGCGCCCGTCAACATCGACATACCGCCGCAAAGCCTGGCGCAGGCCCTGCATGAACTCGGCCGCCAGGCCGATCTGCAAGTGCTCTACAGCCACGATCTCGTCGAAGGACTGCGCAGCCCGGCCGTGCAGGGCCGCATGGAGCCGGCCGAGGCGCTGGAACGCCTGCTCGGCGGACGCGGCATCCGCTATTCGATCCAGAACGGCACGATCACGCTGACGCCGATGCCGCAGACGACCATGCTGTCGCCCGTCAACGTCGTGGGCTCGCTGCCCGATTCGGAAACCTACGTGGCGACGGTGACGTCCGCCGGCACGAAAACCGACACCCCGCTGATCGAAGTCCCGCAATCGATTTCGGTAATCACGGCCGCGCAGATCCGCGAGCAGAACCCCCAGACGCTGGGCGACGCCGTCCGCTACACGCCCGGCATCGTGGTGCAGGAAGGCTTCAATCGGACCGACGATCCCTTCATCATCCGCGGCTTCGACGTGCGCACCAATCCGGGCGTGATGTTCCGCGACGGCCTCAAGGTGCCGCTGCCCCACTACAGCGTCATGTCCGAACCGTATGCGCTCGATCGCATCGAAGTGGTGAAGGGCCCGGCCTCGGTGCTGTACGGACAGGCCTCGCCGGGCGGGATCGTCAACGTGGTCTCCAAGCGCCCGACCGATACCCCGCTGCGAGAACTCCAGCTCAGCGGGGGCTCGCACGACAACAAGCAGCTTGCCGCCGACTTCGGCGGCCGGATCGACGACGAAGGCCGGCTGACGTATCGCCTGACCGGCCTGGTGCGCGGCGCCGACACCATGATCGACGACATCCCGGACGATCGCTACTACCTCGCCCCCGCCCTGACCTGGCGCATCGGCGCCGATACCTCGCTGACCCTGTTGGCGAGCTACATGAAGAACAAGACGGTCAACAACGCCGGCTATCCGCTGGAGGGCACGGTAAAGCCCAATCCGAACGGCAGGATTTCGCGCCACCGGTTCACCGGCGAACCCGACTGGAGCAAGTGGGACCAGGAGGTGGGCACCCTCGGCTACCAATTCGCGCACCGCTTCAACGAAACCTGGCAGTTCAAGCAGAACCTGAACTACGCCCAGTCGCGCAACCGCGTGAATCACGTCTACTGGAACACCTGGGTTCCGGGCAGCAACTTTTCCACCGCCGAACGCGGCGCCTACCGCCGCGACGACGATGCGCACGGCGTAAGCGTCGACAACCAGTTCGACGCCAAATGGGAGCTCGGACGATTCAAGCACAACGTGCTCTTCGGGCTGGACTACACGGAGACCTACTTCACTCGCAAGCAGTACGCCGGCTACAACAATCTCGCGCCCATCGACTTCTTCCATCCGGTGTACGGCTCCAGCGTGGTCCTGCCCTCGGAGCCCAACACCTACACCAACGAAAAACGCAGCCAGGTTGGCCTGTACCTGCAGGACCAGATCAAGTTCGACGACAAGCTGGTGCTGGTGCTCGGCGGACGCTACGACGACGCCGACGGCAAGACGCTGAACAAGCTCAACGGCAGCGCCACCCGCAGCGCCGACAATGCCTTCACCTGGCGCGCGGGCCTGCTCTACCTTGCCGACAACGGCCTCGCTCCCTACATCAGCTACTCGACCTCGTTCCAGCCGCAGACCGGCACCACCTCCCCGCAACGCGGGACGACCCCGTTCGAGCCCACCAAGGGCAAGCAATGGGAAGCGGGCCTGAAGTACCAGCCCAGCGGCTCCAACTCCTTCGTCACGGCATCCGTATTCGAGCTGACCCGAACCAACGTGCCGACGGCCGATCTCGCCAATCCGATCTACAACGTGCAGGAAGGCGAAGTGCGTTCGCGCGGCGTCGAACTATCGGCGACGGCGAACCTCGCATCGGGCTGGAACCTGATCGCCGCCTACACCTACACCGACGCCGAAGTGACCAAGAGCAATACCAATACCCTCGG
Source organism: Achromobacter denitrificans NBRC 15125 (assembly GCF_001571365.1). Taxonomy (GTDB): domain Bacteria; phylum Pseudomonadota; class Gammaproteobacteria; order Burkholderiales; family Burkholderiaceae_B; genus Achromobacter; species Achromobacter denitrificans. The sequence goes on from NZ_BCTQ01000030.1 coordinate 43,905, forward strand.
CAATACGCCCGAAGCCGTGCCGCGCAACATGGTGTCGCTGTGGTCCGACTACACGGTGCAATCCGGCCTGCTGGCCGGCCTGAACTTCGGCGGCGGCGTGCGCTACATGGGCTCGACGTTCAACAGCGCCAATACCGCCAAAGTGGCGGACTACACGTTGTTCGACGCGGCGGTCCGCTATGACTTCGGCGCGCACACCCCCTCCCTCAAGGGCTGGACCGCCGACCTCACGGTCCGCAACCTGTTCGACAAGGATTACGTGGCCTCTTGCACGTACGCCTGCTTCTACGGAGAAGGCCGGACGGTGCTGGGCCGGGTGACCTACAAGTGGTAGTGGGCGCCGGCCGGGAATTCCTCGTCCAGCCATTGCAGGAAGGGTTCCAGCGCCGGCTTGCCGCGCGCCGCGCTGATGGCGCGATAGCATAGGCCGTCGCGCATTTCCTGCTTCCACACCCGGACCAGGGTTCCGGCCTCGACCGCGTCCCGCGCCAGCGCCGAGCGCGCCACGCAGAACCCCATGCCCGCCTCCACGGCCTGCAGCATGGTGGCCGAATCGTTGAACTGCAACGCGGCCTCCTCCGGCTGCACGCAGCGATTGCCGGCCGCCAGCCAGCGGCTCCAGTCGTCGCGCTCGGAATTGCTCAGCAGCACCGGCCGGAACGGCGCCCCCTCCTTCTTGCGGGCCGTCATGCGCCGCGCCACCGCCGGGCTGGCGACCAGCCAGCTGATATCGTCGGTCAGCCGGCGATGGCGATGGCCGGTTTCGAAATGGCTGTCGGTAAGCCGGATGGAGACGTCGGCGCCCGAGGTTTCCAGATCGGCGAAGTAGCGGTGCGTGTCGATCTGCAGGTCCACCCAGGGGTGCGCCCGCACGAAGCGCGGCAGCCGGCCGGCCAGCACGCGCAGCGCGAAGCTGCGCGCCACCGACACCACCAGCGTCTGCCGGCCCGCCACCAGCGACAGCCGCCGCAGGCCGGCATCCAGGGTGCCGAACGCCTGCTGCGAATACGCGTACAGCGTCTCGCCTTCCTGCGTAAACGCCAGGCCGCGGGCCAGGCGGCGGAACAGCGCGACGCCCAGGTGCTGTTCGAGCAGCTTGATCTGCCGGCTCAGGGCGCCCTGCGTCAGATGCAGCTCCTCGCCGGCGCGCACCAGGTTCAGGTGCCGGCCCACGACATTGAAAAAGAGCAGCGCCTTCATGGACGGCAGGCGGCGCAGCAGCGACGCCTGCGCCAATGCATCCAAGTTCGTCATAGCTTAATTCCATGAAAACCGGCCCCGCCCAGGCGGGATCCCAGGGCGCCAGTGTACCGAGGTATGCAATAAGCTCATACCTCATGGGAAAGACCGTGCATTGTTCCGCGCGGCCCGGCGCTGCATATTGAGCGCCTTCCCAATTCTCCTGGAGCCATCATGACCGTTCTCCACCGCATTCTCGGCCGGACGCTGGCGGGCGCCGGCCTGCTGGCCTGCCTGGCCGCGCCGGCGCATGCCGCCGGCTTTCCCGACCGGCCCATCTCCATCATCGTTCCCTATACGCCGGGGGGCAGCTCCGACGTCGTGGCGCGCCTGCTCGGCCAGCAACTGGCCGTGGAACTGAAGCAATCGGTCGTCGTGGAAAACAAGCCGGGCGCCGGCGCCACCCTGGGCACCTCGCTGGTCGCCAAGGCCGCGCCCGACGGCTATACCGTGCTGCTGGCCGACAACGCCCAGACCACCGCCCCCTCGCTATACCCGCGGCTGCCCTATGACGCCGTCAAGAGCTTCACCGCCCTCGGCATGGTCGGCATCGCGCCCGCCATGCTGCTGTCGAACCAGCCCTCGGGGCTGCGCAGCGTCAAGGACATGCGCGACGACGTCGAACGCAACCGCAGGGGCTACACCATCGGCGTCGGATCCGGCAGCCCCAGCCACCTGATCTCGGCCTTCTTCCAGCGGCGCTCCGAACTCAACCTGATGATGGTGCCCTACAAGGGCGCCTCACAGGCCGCCACCGACGTGCTGGGCGGGCAGATCGACCTCATCTTCACCAACCCGGCCTCGGCCGCGCAATACCTGCAATCGGGCCGGATGAACGCCATCGGCATGACCGGCACCGAGCGCCTGCCCTCGCTGCCCAACGTCGCCACCTTCCAGGAACAGGGCGTCAAGGGCCTGGAGAACGTGAAGTACTGGTTCGCCGTGCTGGCCCCCGCGGGCCTGCCCGCCGACGTCAGCAACAAATGGCATGCGGCCCTGGCCGCGACCCTGGCCCATCCGGAGGTCAAGCGCCGCCTGGCCGAGCTGGGCATCACGCAGGTCGCCATGACGCCCGAACAACTCCAGGGCTTCATCGCGGAAGACCGCGAAACCTGGGCCAATGTGGTCAAAGAAAACGGAATGCAATTGCAATGAACACCCTCCTCCAACCCGGCGGCGATGCCGCCGACGCCCTGGCCGCCGCCCGCGCCCTCTTCCCCGGCGCCAGCACCCAGGCCTACATCGACGTCGCCAGCCGCGGCCTGATGCTGGCGAGCGCGCCGCAAGCGGCCAGCGACCACCTGCAGCAACGCGTATTGGGCCGGGCCGACAAGGCCGCCTACTTCGCCGTGGTGGAAGCGGCGCGCGCAGGCATCGCCCGCCTGCTCAATTGCCAGCCCGATGAGATCGCCATCACCAAGAACGTCTCGGACGGCCTGAACATCATCGCCAGCGCGATCGACTGGCGGGCCGGCGACGAAGTCCTGGTCTGCCCGGGCATCGAACACCCCAACAACCTCTATGCCTGGCGCAACCTGGAGGCCCGCGGCGTGTCGGTGCGCGAGATCGCCGCGCAGCACGGCGAACTGTCGATCGATGCCGTGCGCGAAGTGCTGCAAGGCCCGCACCGGGCGCGCGTGCTGACCGTTTCGGGCACCTCCTTCATCCCCGGCTCGCGGATCGACCTGGACGGCCTGGGCGAACTCTGCCGCGCCCACGGCGTGCAGCTGGTGGTCGACGGCGCGCAGACCGTCGGCATCACGCATATCGACCTGGCGCGCACGCCCGTGGACGCAATGGCGATGAGCACCCAGAAAGGGCTGTGCTCGGTGTACGGCATGGGCTTTCTGTACGTCAGGAAATCGCTGGCGCAGACCCTGCGGCCGCAAAGCCTGGCGCGTTTCGGCGTAGACATCCCCGCCACGCATGAAGCCGACTACGACACCGGCCCCATCGTGTTCCAGCAAGGCGCGCGCCGCTTCGACCTGGGCAACTACAACTTCCTGGGCGCGACCCTGGTGAAGGACAGCCTGGACGTACTGAATGGCATCGGCACGGCGGCCATCGACAGCCATGTCACGCAACTGGCCGGCACGCTGGCCACGGGCCTGGAGGCCATGGGCGCGCCGGTGCACCAGCCGCGAACCGGGCGCCGCTCCAACATCGTGTGCGTGCAGGCGCGCAGCGGGCCGCCCGCCGCGGCCGCTCTGCAGGCGCACCTGAAGGCCTGCAACGTGCAGGCGGCGCTACGGCGCAACACCGTGCGCTTTTCCTTCCATCTCTACAACGACCCGACCGACGTGGCCGCGGCGCTGGAAGCGACCGAAGGGTGGATGCGCCGGAACGGCGCCAGCCTGGGCTGAGGCTGCGGCGCCTCGGGGCCTGCCCGCCGCGGTTCGTGGCAGGTCCGCTAAGCTCCCCTGCCCATGCGCTTTCCTCGCCTTGGGAACGCCCAAGGCCGTTGGCCAATGCGGCGTTCGGGCGGAACCGAGATTCCCCGCGTCAAAGATAAATCACCCCCCGCAGGTACAGCGCCGCCTGCCCGCTGATGACCACCCGGCCGTTGTCGAGCACTTCACATTGCAACTGCCCCTTGCGCGCCCCACCCTGCTGCGCGGTGAGCGCGCGCTTGCCCAGCCGCTGCGCCCAATACGGCGCCAGCGAGGTATGCGCGGAACCCGTCACCGGGTCTTCGTTCACGCCGACCCTCGGCCCGAACCAGCGCGACACGAAATCGAACTTCGCCGAGGGCGCGGTCACGGCGATGCCGCGGGCGTCGAACGCCGCCAGCGCCGCGAAGTCCGGCGTCAGGCCGTCGATGAGCGCCTCGTCCTCGATCACCACCAGATAGTCATCCGTGCGGTACAGCGCCTGGGCGCGCGCCAGGCCCAACGCCGCCAGCAGGCCGGGCGGGATCTCCATGGCCTCGGGCTGCTTCGCCGGGAAGTCCATCGCCAGGCTGTCGCCGGCCCGGCGAACCTGCAATTCGCCGCTGCGCGTGGCGAACCGTAGCACTTCGTCCTTCACGCCCAATTGCTCGAACAGCACGTAGGCCGACGCCAGCGTCGCATGCCCGCAGAGATCGACTTCGACCGCGGGCGTGAACCAGCGCAATTCGTGGACGTCGCCCCGGCGCACGAAATAGGCGGTTTCGGAGAGGTTGTTTTCCTCGGCGATGCGTTGCAGCGTTTCGTCGGGTAGCCAGGCCTCCAGAGGAATGACTGCCGCCGGATTGCCGCCGAACGGCGCGGAAGTGAAGGCGTCTACCTGATAGAGATCGAATTGGGACATGGCGGGATCCGGAAGGAAACGGGGGGTACGCGCGAGGCGCATGACGGCATTGTGCCATCCGCGCCCGGCGCGGCGTCCGCTCGCCCGGCGCCCGCTTGCACGGCGCCCGCTTGCCCGGCGCCCGCTCAGTTTGCCAGCAGCTCCACGGTCCGCGAGTTGTAGCCGGCATACGCGCCGCCGCAGGACGCGTAGGGCTGGGCCGAAGGCGGCAGCCCCGTGCTGCGGATCGCGAGCTTATCGCCGCGGGATCGGATTTCCCGGAAGCGCTCCGCGGCCACCGAGCCGTCGGGCAGGAAATACAGGCGCACGCGCGTCAGCGCCTTGGCGGGATCGGCCTTGCTGGCCGGGCTGAACGCCGGCACGGACACCGTTGCCTCATGCCAGGCGCCGGGGTTCTCCACGGTCTGCCAGCGCACGCGCGCCGGCTGGTCCAGCGAGAGCAACACCGGACTGCCGCCGTGGTTGAAATCGCAAGGACGACCCACCAGGCTTTGCGCGGCATATCCACCCATGTCGTAGGTCTGGCCGTTGATCTCCACCCTGGCTATCGTCTCGGACGTGTAGTTATTCATCCCGAAGATCGCAAGCCCCGGAATGCGGGCCGACTCCATGCTCTGCTCGGTCATGAGCGAGAAGCGCGCGATGCTGGGCGCCACCTCGACATGGTCGGCGTAATGGAAATACTGATGCACCAGCAGCCCCGCCGCGCCAAACGCATACGCGGACGGCAGCTTCCCCAGATCGGGATAAGGCTGGCGGCGCAACGGCAGGGACGCCCCCGGCGCTCCCCCCTCGTCGAGATAGACATAGCGCTCGACGCCTTCCTTCAGGCGCGCGCCGGCATAGGGAAACCTGTCGTCGGTCTCGGAACCTGGACCCGGATAGCGGCGGAACTGGGCGTAACGACGATCCTCGGCCGACGCCGGCTCCATGGTGGGGAAAACGCCCGAAGCCCCCGACGCCTTGCGGGTGTCCAGCCAGATCGTGCGGCCGCTCAGGTTCACATGGGTCTCGGCGATGGCGGGATGCGACTCGCGGAAGCGGTCCCGCCGGGCCGTCAGGATGGACTCGTGCACCGGAACGATCATCGCGGCCAGCAATGGCGGAATGAACATCAGGGCATGGGCGCGTCCGGGCAGCCGGCCGCGGTCGCGCACCATATACACCAGCCAGGTCAGCGCCAGCACGATCGCCAGCGGTCCGCCGAACATCACCCCGTAGGCCAGCAAGGCCGCCGCGCCCCACCCCATATCGGGGGTGATCACGGCCCAGCCGCCCAGGAAGGCCAGCAGGCCCGCCAACAGGCAGGAAATAGCGATGCCGAACCAATAATCCCGGGTCTTCTTCAAGTCATTGTCCTTGCGCGGCGGCCCGCCCCAGGGAAGACGGGTCGCTTGCGCGTTCCGGCAGGGCCGGCGCGAGCGTCAAGGCAGACCAGGCAAAGCACGGGCGCGGCAGCGTCATGGGGCGGTCCTTGGGACGAAGCGGAATCGGATCGTCGAACAGGCATGGTACTGGCTCGGGGACGGATCGCAAAGCGGCCCCCGCGGCCGATGACACTCCCCGATCGATCCTCCCGGTTCGAGGACCGCCGCCCCCCTTTCAACGCAACGGCATCGCCACCGGTCGCAGGGGCGCCGCGTCGCCGCCGCGGATCTTCAGCGGCCCGCCGATAAAGGCGAATTCATAGACCTTGTCGCGCGACAGCTCGTCCAGCGCCGCCAGTTCGATGATGGGCACGCCCTGCTGCGCCAGCAGGTAGGTATGCAGCGGCACATAGTCGTCGGACACCTCGGACGGGAAGGTCTCGAAGCTGAGGTTGTCGGCGCCCAGGATCATGGCGCCGCCTTCCTCGACCAGGTAGCGCGCCGCGTCCAGGCCCATGCCCGGCGGCTTGGCAATGTAGGCGGCGGGATCGTTGTACAGCTTCATGCGGCCGGTGCGGATCAGCACGATGTCGCCCTGGCGCAGTTCGGTCTTCTGGCGCGCCAGCGCGGCCTTCAGGTCCTGGCGGGTGATGCGGTACTGGTCCGGCAGCATGTCCACGCCCTTGAGCGCGGCCACGTCGATCAGCACGCCGCGGGCCACCAGCGGCGGGAATTTCTCGATGCCGGTGCGCTTCCAGCCGCGGTCGCCCAGATGCTCGTCGGCGCGAAAGCCGTTCCAGATCCTGCCGTGGATGCCGAAATGATTGAGCGCGTCGATGTGGGTGCCGGTGTGGCTGTACATGGAGAACGCCGTGCCGGTGTAGCTGCGCATCGCGTTCATGTCCTTGCCCACGCCCATGGGGTCGTCGACTTCGGTGCCGCGCGGCGTGTGCGTCATCCAGAACTGGTAGTGGGGATCGCCCGCGTCCTGCCAGCTCGGCATGCCCACGTAGTATTCGGTGGCCAGGTCGTAGACCTTGTCCCCGGCCACGCGCGACATGACGGCCGCGCGCGATTCGGGCGTGATGAGATTGAGGCGGCCGATTTCGTCGTCGGGCCCCCAGGGGCTGACGCCCACTTCCTGGCCGGACGCGGGCGCGCGCGACGGCGCGCCATGCGCGAACGCATTGAGACTGAGGGCGGCGCCCAGCGCGAGGCCGAGCAGTTTGCGGGTGTAGCGAATGGTCATGATGGCGTCCATCTGGTTTCAACGGACGCCAGCTTACGTACGGCGCGGCGCGTGAGTAAGGCGCTCGCCGGCAGGACATTATTCGCTGGCGGTCAACAATCGCCGCGCATGGCGGCGGGCAGATGCGCGGCCAGGAAGTCCACGAACGCCTTGACCTTGGGTTGCAGGTGGCGGCTGGTCGGGTAGACGGCGTAGACGTGGCGCGGCGCGCAGGGCAGTTCCGGCAGCACGCGCGCGAGCCTGCCGTCGGCGATGGCGGGCGCGGCCAGGAAGGACGGCAGCGCGCCGATCCCCAGCCCCGCTTCCAGCAGGTCGCGCAGCATCAGGCTGTTGTTGGCCTGGATGTGCGCGGGGCCGGCCAGCGGATCCGTCGCCTGGCCGGCCTCGTCGTCCGGCAGCGCGCCGGGCCCGTCGGCCAGGGTATAGCTCAGGATGTCGTGTTCGCGCAGCGCCTCCACGCCGTCCGGGCGGCCGCGCCGCTCCAGGTAGGACGGCGCGGCGCACAGCACCTGCGTCAGCGATGCCAGCCGGCGCGCGATCAGCGTGGAGTCGTCCAGCTGCGCCCGCAGCCGGATGGACACGTCGAAGCCCTGGCCCACGGCGTCGACCAGGCGGTCTTCCATGGCCAGGTCCAGCTTCAGGTCGGGATACTGGCGCAGGAAACGCGCCAGCAGCGGCGACAGCACGCTCAAGGCGAAGGACACCGGCGCGTTCACGCGCAGCCGGCCCGATACGCGCCGGGACTGCTGCTTGACGAACTTCTCCAGGGCATCCAGTTCGTCGAGCAACCGGCAGCACTCGGCATAGTAGGCCGCGCCCGTGTCGGTCAGGCTCATCTTGCGGGTGGTGCGCTGGATCAGCACCGCGCCCAGGTGGGCTTCCAGCGCGCGAAGCTGTTTGCTCAGGCCGGCGGACGACAGGTCCAGGTCCTCCGCCGCCTTGGCGAGGCTGCCCAGTTCCACGATGCGCCGGAAGGCGCGCATGTAGTTGAAAGTGTCCATCGGAAAGCCAGGCGGCCGTGACGGCTGGCGTCAAGCGTCGGGTGCGAAAACCTTCTCGGCGACGTCGCGCAGGACGGCCACGTATTCTTCGCGCTTGCTTTCGAAGCGATCCGACGGGCCGGAAATGGCGATGGCGATGCACTCTTCCCCGAGCCAGCCCGACACCGCGAGCGCATCCGCGCCGTCGCCGCCTTCGCCATGCGTGTGATACCAGCCGCGCTCGCGGCTCGCGCCGATCTCGGCCAGCAGCGCATCGGGTTCGACGACGGTGGCGGACGTCACTTTGCGCAACGGCTTGGCGGTAAGGAGCTTGCGCGCGGCCTCTTCGGGCAGGCCGCCGAGCAGCGCCTTGCCCATGGCGGACGCATGCAGCGCGATGCGTTCTCCCAGGGCCAGGATGTACCGCAGCGGATACTTGCCGTCGCGCACGGCGACGACCTTGACGGCGGCGCCGTCGATGCGTCCGATGTAGGCGGTTTCGCCGGTCTGCTCGGCCAGCTGTTCCAGCACTTCGCGGGTGGCGTGGATGATGGGATCGACCGTGCTTATCTGCTGGACCGCGAGGGCCAGCTTCCCGGTCGGGTAATAGCGCCGCGATTGGGTGCGCAAGAGGTAACCCAGCTTGTGCAGCGTATACAGCAGGTCCAGGCAACTGCTGTCGGCGAGATCCAGCAGCCGGGCCAGATCGGAATTGGAGAGCTCTCTTTTTTCTCGGGCAAAGACTTCAAATACCGCCATGGCGCGGGCGGCGGCGCTAACGAAGGTCGGCATATAACGCTCGATTACCTGGAGTTGCCATCGGCCCGCGGCGCGAGCGCGGCAAGTTAAGAGGCGGTGTTTTCTTTGAACTGGAGCGATGAGACGCCGTGATTCCGCGTGGCGGGCAGCCGCCACGCATCCCTTTATTCGGCGTCGGAAGTGTAGCCGATGTCAACGAGCAGGGGCAACATTGCGCTCGTCCTGAGCCAGCACCAGGTCCCAGATTTCCTGGCCGATGGGGTGCTCGCGCTCTTCGTACAAATGCGCCACCAGGCCGCCCGCGCGCCCGACCAGCATGAGGCCGCGCGCGATCATCGGATCCAGCCCCATGTCGCAGATGATCGCGCCGATCGCGCCCACCACGTTCATGGGCAGGTTCCGGTTGCGGTCCTGCAGGAACACGCGCGGCACCGCGTTCATGAGCCGCCAGTGCTTGCCGTAGTAGCCGAGTTCCTGCGCCAGCTCGCGCAGCGTCGGCACCCGCGGATCGCCGTTGACGTGTATGGGATGGCCGATCCCGTAGATGGGCTGTTTCTTTTCGCGGCTGGCGCCGATCATGGCGCGCGCGGCCGCGTCGCACTCGGCATCGTCCGGCGCTTCGGACAAGCCCTGCGCGCCCGCGGCCAGCATCTCCGCACAGTTCTGCGTGGTGCCCAGGAAGACGCTGCCGGCGCCCAGCAAGCCCGCCGCCACCGCCGCCTGCATGGCCTCCGGCGCGCCCAGGAAGGTCAGGCGGGCGCTCATGGCGCTGGGCGTCAGGCCGTGGTCGCACGCGGTGACCAGGATATGGTTGACCATGGCTTTCTCGGCGGCGCTGGGCACGCGATTGAAAATGGTCAGCAGCATCATGTCGATGAAATCGACTTTGCCCAGCAGTTCCGTCGCCAGGTTCTTGCCGCGCACCGTGATGGTTTCCGGTGTGGTGTATCCGATCTCGGTCTTTATCATTCATGCCTCCACTATGTTGTCGACGGACTGTTGCGCGCGGCGGGCGACCAGCATCTTGACCTTGCAGATGCAGACCGTCACGCCGTCCTGATTGATGCCTTCGCGGTCGAATTCCACGACACCCCGGGCGGGGTCGCTGGTCGCGCGCCGATCCGTGACGGTGACGCGGACCTTGATCGTGTCGCCCACGAACGCCGGTTTGGCGAAGCGGTACGACATTTCCAGCAAGCCCAGGATCGAAGGCTCCAGGCACTGGTTCAGCACCGTGCGCGTGTTCAATCCGGACATGATCGAACCGACCAGCATGCCGTGCGCGATGCGCTGGCCGAACTTGGTCCCGGCCGCGTAAACCGCATCCGTGTGCAGGCGGTTGTAGTCCCCGCTCAGCCCCGCGAACGCCGCCACGTCGGCTTCCGTGATGGTGCGCGCCGCCGTGTCGACCGACAGGCCCGGCGGCAGGTCGTCCCAGTAGTACCGCAGAGCTTCCAGCGCGGCGGGCGTCGGCGTATCGGTATGCGCGGACATCATTGCGCGGCCCCCGCGGCGTTGATGGCGGACAGCCCCAGCACTTCGCGGCCGACGATAAGCGTCTGGACCTCCGCCGTGCCCTCGGGGATCGTGCCGCCGCTGGTGTCGCGGAAAATGCGCTCCAGCGGATACTCCGTCGAGTAGCCCAGCCCGCCATGCACGCTCAGCGCGATCTTGGCGACTTCATGGGCGGCTTCGGCGCCGTACAGTTTCGCGATCGAGCATTCGACCCGCGCGGGCAACCCCTTCTGAACGGCCACGGCGGCCTTGTAGCCCAAGGCGCGCGCCGCTTCCGTCCGGACCATCATGTCCACGATGTGTTTCTGGATGAGCTGGAACTCGCCGATGGGGCGGCCGAACTGGCGGCGCGTCTTGGCATATTCAATGGACAGGTCCAGCGCCGCCTGCGCCGCGCCCACCGCGCCCATCGCGATGTTCAGGCGTCCGTAGTTCAGGCCGGTCAACATGGTTTTCAAGGCCCCGCCCTCGGTTCCGAGCAGGTTCTCCTTGGGCACGCGCACGCCGTCGAAGCCGAGTTCGGCGGTGCCGGATGCCTTCAGGACCATCTTGTCCACCAGACGGGCTTCGTACGGCGATTGCTCGCGGTCCACCAGGAACAGCGACAGCTTGCCTTCGCAGGCCGGGCTGAACGTGCGCGCCAGCACGATGGCGTAGTCGGCGTTCACGCCGTTCGTTATCCACAGCTTGTTGCCGGTCAGCAGGTAGTGGTCGCCGCGGTCCTCGGCCTTGAACTCGATGCCCGCCACGTTCGAGCCGTGATTGGGCTCGCTGATCGCGACGCAGACGTTGCGGGTCGATGCCAGCACCGGCTGCAGGAAGGCCGCTTTCTGCGCCGGCGTTCCGTAGGCGTTGACCAGGCGCAGGAAGATGTTGGTGATGTTGAGGATGGTGCGCAACGAGCCCCAGCAGTATCCCGCCTCCTCTATCATCATCGCCCAGGTGACGAAGTCCAGGTCGAACCCGCCATCGTCCTCGGGCAACAGCCCGCCGATATAACCGAACTGGGCCAGCCCTTGCAGCACGTCCAGCGGGATGCGCCGGTCGGCCTCGCAGGCGGCGATGCGCGGGCCGATCTCGGCCTTCATGTAGCGCTTGATACTGTCGCGCAATGCCAGCTGGTTCGAATCGAAATCAAAATCCATGTTGTCCTCTATGCGGCCATTTCATGATCAAGGTTGTGGTTTTCACGACGAGTAGCGACCGCCCGTCACGTACAGGGTGACGCCGGTGATATAGCGTGCATGTTCCGAAGCGATGAACGCGACCGACGAAGCGATGTCGTCCGGCTGCCCCAGGAACCCGACCGGATTCCTGGCCAGCGCCGCGTCGCGCAGCATGGGGTAGGAAGGCAGGGACTGCATCAGTTCCGTCTCGATGAAACCCGGCGCGATCGCGTTGACCGTGATGCCGAACTTCGCCTGCTCCAGCGACAGTGCCCGGGTAAAACCCACCAGGCCCAGCTTGGCCGTGGTGTAGTTGGTCTGGCCCGGATTGCCGAAGATCGACCGCGAAGCGATGTTGATCACGCGCCCCCATTTCTTCTCCATCATTCCCGGCAGCACGGCCCGCGTGCAATGGAATGCGCCCTTCAGGATGGTGTCCACCACCGAGTCCCAGTCCGACTCGGCCATCTTTCCCAGATACTTGTCGCGCGTGAAGCCGGCGTTATTGACCAGGATGTCCACGCCGCCGAAGGCCGTGGCGGCGGCGTCGACCATGGCGGCGACCTGCTCCTTGGAACAGACGTCGCATTGCACGCCGATGGCCTCGTATCCGTCTTCGCGCAGACGCTGCGCGGTGGCGGCCGCGGTCTGCCCATCGATATCGGTAATGACCACCCGCGCCCCTTCTTCGGCCAGCACCCGCGCCGTCTGCGCGCCGATGCCGCGGCCGGATCCGGTTACCAGCGCGACCTTTCCTGCAATTCTCAAGTCCATGGATATGTTTTTCCTCTTGTGGAGCCCTGGGCGGCAGGCATGCCGCCGCGTTGATCCGTCTGGCGCCGCGCCGGTTCCGGCCCGGCGTTTCCCCCTGGGGAACGGCTTTGTTAAATTCATAATATCGTATCGATTGACGAAATATCGAATTTTTTTTTATTGACCAAATGCAAAACCTCGAATTAGTATCCGACACGTCGTATAAACAACAGCTTTCGCAAGCCATCGGCAAACCAGCCGAATGCGCACAAAGGACTTTGAATGTTTCCTGACCTCGCCCCCTTGTTCGATCCCCGTTCGCTCGTCCTCATCGGCGCCTCCGACCGGCCCGCGAGCATCGGCCAGCGCGCGCTGTCCAACATCGTCGAGCACTCCCGCTACACGGGCGAACTGTTCCTGGTGAATGCGACCAAGGATTCGGTCATGGGCCGGCGCGCCTATCGCTCCGTGCTGGATCTGCCTTATGCGCCGGAGGCCGCCATCGTGGTGGTCCCCGCGGCTGCGGCGGTCAGCGTGCTGGCGGACTGCGGCAGGCTCGGCGTCAAGTTCGCCATCGTGCTGACTTCCGGCTTCGGCGAAACCGGCGAGGCCGGCCGGCAGCTCGAAGAGCAGATGCGCGCCATCGTGCGGGAAACGGGCATTCGGATCTACGGCCCCAACTGCCCGGGCATGACCAACAACAACCGCGGGCTGGGCTTCACGTTTTCGCCCGCCTTCCAGTACGACCGCCTGCCCGGCCCCATCGGGCTGGTCACGCAGGGCGGCGGGCTGGGCCGCACCTTCCTGCAGGCCAGCGGGCGCGGCGTCGGCATCGGCCTGTGGTGCTCCAGCGGCAACGAGGTCGACCTGACCGCCAGCGACTACATCAACCACATGGTCGGCATGCCCGAGATCAAGGTCATCGTCACCCTGCTCGAAGGCATCAACGACGCGCCCCGCTTCGCCGCCGCGGCCTTGAATGCCGCGCGCCAGGGCAAGCCCATCGTGGCGCTGAAGGTGGGCAAATCCGCCTATGGCGTGAAGGCCACGCAGTCCCATACCGCCGCCCTGTCGGGCAGCGCGGACGTGAACAGCGCGGCCTTCAGGCAATTGGGGATCATCGAAGTCGACGATATCGACGAGCTGATCGATACCGCGGCGCTGCTGGCGCGCGGCATCCCCGCGCGCCCCGTGCGCACCGCGCTCTACTCGTTCTCCGGCGGGACCGTCGCGCTTGCCGCCGACATGCTGGGCAGCGCCGGGCTGACGCTCGCCGAGTTCGATCCCGGCACCCGCGAGGCCCTGGCCGGGCTCCTGCCCAGCTACGCCGCCATCGACAACCCCGTCGACACCACCGCGGAAATCCTGGTGCAGAGCGACATCAGCTACGGGTCGCTGCTGTGCGTGGCCCGCGATCCGAACGTCGACGTCGTGCTGTATCCGATTCCCATGGAGTACGGCGACACCACGCTGGCCGCCTGCCGGAACCTCGTCAAGGTACAGGGCGAAATCGGGATCCCCATCGTGCCGGTCTGGATGAGCGACAAGCTCGGCACCGGCTACCAATGCCTGGTCGACGCGGGCATGACGCCCGTGCGGACGCTGGGCAAATCCATCAAGGCGCTGTCGAAATGGAACGGCTACGGCATCGCCTCCCGAGCCTTCGACCGCCAGTGGACGCCGTCCATCATGAGCCGCCCCGCCCCGCCCGCAAGCGCGCCGGCGCCGCGGACCTTCATCGAGCATGATGCCAAGCAGCTGCTGAGCCAGGCCGGCATCGCCGCGCCGTTCGGTCGCCTCTGCCGCAGCCCCGAGGAAGCGCTGGAAGCGGCCGCGCAATGCGGCGGCCCCGTCGTGGCCAAGATCGTCAGCGCGCAGATCCTGCATAAATCGGACATCGGCGCCGTCATCGTGGGGCTGCGCACCCCGCAGGAAGTCCGCGAAGCCTGGGAGCAGATCATGGCGAATTCGCGCCAGGCCTGCCCGCAGGCGATCATCGACGGCATCCTGATCGAGCAGATGATCACCCAGCGCGGCGTCGAAACCCTGGTCGGCGTGCACGAGGACGCCTTGTTCGGCCATGTCATGACCTTCGGCCTGGGCGGCGTCTACGTCGAAGTCTTCAAGGACGTCAGCCGCCGGCTGTTGCCGCTGACGCCGGCCGACGCCCGCCAGATGATCGAAGAGACCCGTTGCCACCAGCTGCTGAAGGGATGCCGCGGCCAGCCTGCCGCCGATATCGCGGCGCTGGAGCGGCTGCTGCTGGCCGTGTCCGACTTCGTGACGAAGGGCCCGCACGACGTCAAGGAGCTGGACCTGAACCCCGTACTCGTCAGCACCGAGGGCGCTATCGCGCTGGATGCCGTCTTGATCGCCGCCGGCCGATAACGCGTTTCAACACGCGCTACAGCAGATAGCGCACCGATATATAGGAGACTTCCCATGTTCATCAAACGTGTCACCGGCGCCCTGGCCGCCATCGCCGCCGCGATGTCCCTCGCTCCCGCCACCGCGTCCGCGGACGCCGCCTTCCCAGACCGCCCCATCCGGTTCATCGTGCCGTTCACCGCGGGGGGCATCACCGACAACGTCGCGCGCACGGTGGGCGCGCGCGCGGCCGAACTGCTCGGCCAGCCCATCATCATCGAGAACCGCGCCGGCGCGGGAGGCAACATCGGCGCCGAGTACGCGGCAAACAGCAAGCCGGACGGCTACACCATCTTCCTCGGCACGCAGGGCACGCAGGTCACCAACCCCCTGATCTACAACACCGGCAGCCGCCCGGACAAGGCGCTCACGGCCGTCCAGGGGCTGACCGCCATCCCGAACATCGTCGTCGTCAATGAATCCCGGCCGTACGACACCCTGGACAAGCTCATCGCCTATGCCAAGGCCAATCCCGGCAAGCTGAATACCTCCAGCGCGGGCGCGGGCACCGGCACGCACCTGGCCTCCGAGCTCTTCCAGTCCATCGTCGGCGTGAAGTTCAGCCACATCCCGTTCAAGGGCAGCGCGCCCTCGATCACCGCCCTGATCGGCGGCCAGGTCGATCTGTCTTTCGATTACCCCGTGTCGACCGAAGCCTTCATCAAGAGCGGCAAGATCCGCGCCCTGGCCGTAACGGGCGAAACGCGCCTGCCGACCTTCCCCGATCTCCCCACGCTGGCCGAGCTCGGCTATCCGGGCGCGACCTCGATCTCCTGGATGGGCGTCTTCGTGCCGGCGGGAACGCCCGAGCCCGTGGCCGCGAAACTCGAAAAGGCGTTCGCCCAGGCGATCGACGATCCGCAGATCGCCTCGCGGCTGATCGGATTCGGCGGCGTGCCGCTGAAGAAGAACAGCGCGGATTTCAACGCGTTCGTGCGCGAGGAGTCCATCAAGTGGGGCAACGTCGTGAAAGAAGCCAACGTCAAGCTGGACTAGGGCCGTTTCTTTCCCCCTCCGACTCCCCTGCGCACGAGCCACGCGATGTCCCGTTCCCACGCCCTGCCCCTGGCCGGCATAGCCGTTGCCGATTTCTCCGAATTGCTGCCCGGTCCTTTCCTGACGCAGAACCTGCTGGAACTCGGCGCCAGCGTCACGAAAATCGAACGCCCTCCCCACGGCGACAATGCGCGCCGGCTGTATCCCGGCGTGTTCGAGTCCGTCAACCGCGGAAAGCAATGCGTCATGCTGGACCTGAAGCAGGCCGAAGGCCTGGACGCCGCCCGCGACCTCATCGCCCGCAGCGACGTCCTGATCGAAGGATTCCGCCCCGGCGTGATGGCGCGGCTGGGCCTGGGCTACGACGAGGCCGCGCGGCTCAACCCCGGGCTGGTCTATGTTTCCCTCAGCGGATACGGCCAGACCGGCCCCTATGCGCAGCGGCCCGGCCACGACATCAACTATCTCGCCACGGCCGGCGCGCTGGCCCTGGCCGGCAGCGACCCGGCGATGCCGGCCGCGGCCGCCGGCCTCCCCGTCGCCGACCTCTGCGGCGCCATGTACGCGCTGTCCAGCACGCTGGCCGCCTTGATGCAGCGCCAGCATACCGGCCGCGGCCAGCATCTGGACGTGTCGCTCACGGATTGCGTCGCGCAGTGGATGAACCCCCGGCTGGGCCAGTTCGCGGCCGCGGGCAAGTCCACGCTGGCCGCGCAGCGCCAGGACGTATTGAACAAGCCCGCCTACGGCGTGTTCCAGACCCAGGACGGCGCCTTCGTCGCGATCGCGGCGCTGGAAGACCACTTCTGGCTGCGCCTGCGGCAGGCCTTGCCGCTGCCGCGCTCCGACGCGCCGGACGCCACCTACCGGGAGCGCGAGGAACGGGCGGGCGAAATCAACGACGCGATCGCCCGCCGCGTCGGCCGCATGGCGGCGCCGGACCTCCTCGCGCGCCTGGAGGCCGCCGACATCCCCGCGACGCGGGTGGAAGCGCCCCTGGCGCTGCATGCCTCCCCGCACATGCGCGCGCGCGGCCTGTTCGGCACGGATCCGGACGCCAGGTATGTCCGCTACCCCGTCCGCCTGACCCATATGGACGAACGCTGAATGGACACGCACGTGGGCCGCGACGCCGAGGACCTGAGCGCGCGCGAAACCTACCGCCTGCTGACCTCCTGCCTGGTCCCCCGGCCGATCGCCTGGGTCTCCACCCTGAACCGGGCGGGCCAGCGCAACCTGGCGCCCTTCAGCTTCTACACCCTGGTTTCGACGGATCCTCCGCTGATCGCCCTGAGCATCAGCCAGCACCAGGGCCAGGACAAAGACACCGTCGTCAACATCCAGGAAACCGAAGAGTTCGTCGTCAATTTCGTCACCGTCGCCCAGATTGCCGCGATGCATGCCACCTCCGGCCACTTCCCGCCCCATATCGACGAGGCCGCCCTGCTGAACATCGAGATGGTGCCGAGCCGCCGCGTGCGGCCCCAGGGCGTCGCGCTGAGCCCGACAAGGCTGGAATGCCGACTGTCCGAGGTGCTGGTTTTCGGCGCCCGGGCCACGCGTCTCTTGATCGGCGAAGTCGTCCACTTCAGCATCGCCGAGTCATGCATGAAGGATGGCCGCATCGACGGCACGCTGCTGGATCCGGCCTGCCGGCTGGGCGGCCCGTGGTACGCCAGCCTGGGCGCGCGTTTCTCCCAAGATGCCGCGCCATAACGTTATTTCTGAATCAACATCACCCATGAGCCAGTACCACGCCCCCCTGCACGACATCGAGTTCCTCGCGGCTTCGGTTTTCCCCTTGGACGCGCATCTGGAGGATTGCGGATCCTCGCTGGACGCCAGCCTGGCGCGCTCGGTCGTGCTCGAAGCCGGCAAATTCGCGCAAAGCGTGCTGGACCCGATCAATCGCGCGGGAGACATTGAGGGCTGCCGGCTTCAGGACGGCGCGGTGCGCGTGCCCGACGCCTTCCAGCACGCCTATCGCGCCTTCTGCGAAGGGGGATGGAACGGCCTGCGCCAGCCCGAGGAATACGGCGGCCAGGGCCTGTCCTATGTGTTATCCACCCTGACCGAAGAAATCTGGCACGCCTGCAACCCCAGCTTCGCCCTCTGCGCCATGCTCACCAGCGGCGCCATCGAGACGCTCCTGAGCGCGGCCGACCCAGCCTTGAAAGCACAGCTCCTGCCCAGGCTGATCAGCGGGGAATGGACCGGCACCATGAACCTCACCGAACCCGCCGCGGGCTCGGACCTGGCCGCCGTCAAAACCCGGGCCATTCCGAAAGCCGATGGCAGCTATGCCATCTCCGGACAGAAGATCTTCATCACCTATGGCGACCACGACCTGGCCGCCAACATCATCCACCTCGTGCTGGCCCGGCTTCCGGACGCCCCCGCCGGCGCCAAAGGCCTGTCGCTGTTTGCCGTGCCCAAATACCTGGTGAACTCCGACGGCACCCTCGGCGCGCGCAACGACGTGCACTGCACCGCGCTGGAACACAAGCTGGGCATCCATGCCAGCCCCACCGCCGTCATGCAGTTCGGCGCGGACGCAGGCGCCATCGGCTACCTCGTCGGCGAGCGCAACGAGGGCCTGAAGACCATGTTCATCATGATGAACGAGGCGCGCTTCTCGGTCGGCAACCAGGGCCTGGCCATTTCCGAGCGCGCCTACCAGCACGCCGTCTGGTACGCGCGGGAGCGCGTCCAGGGGCGTATCGTCGGCGAGGAAGAACGGGGCGGAACCATCCTGCGCCATCCCGACGTCCGCCGCATGCTGCTTGCCATGAAAAGCCGCATCCAGGCCATGCGCGCGCTGGGCATGTACATCTCCATGCGCAGGGACGAGGCGCACGCCGCCGGCCAGCCCGAAACCCGCCGGCAGGCCCGCGAGCGCGTGGAACTGCTGATCCCCGTCATGAAGGGCTGGTTCACCGAGAACGCGCAGCGGATCACCTACGACGCGGTCCAGGTTTTCGGCGGCATGGGCTTCATCGAGGAAACCGGGGCCGCCCAGTACTATCGCGACGCCCGCATCCTGACCATCTACGAAGGCACCACGGCCATCCAGGCGAACGACCTGCTGGGCCGCAAAACCCTTCGGGACCGGGGCGCGCAGGCCGGCGGCCTGCTGGACGAAATCCGACAATTGGCCCGCGCCCTCCAGGAAGGCGCGGCGGCCTCGCGCGCATTCGGCGAGCGCCTCGAACACGCTTGCGTCCATCTGCGCGCCGCCATCGATTGGCTGCTGGCCCACGGCGCCGAAGACCCGCGCGGCGCCCACGCGGGCGCCGCCGCCTACCTCGAATTGTGGGGAACCGTGGCCGGCGCCTGGATGCACGGCCTGCGCCTGCGCGCCGCGCTCGGCGGCGGCCTGGAAGGCGAGGCGCGCCAGGCCGCCCAGGCCAGCGCGCAGTTCTACGCCGACCACATCCTGATTCATGCGGGCGGCCTGAAAACCGCTATCTGCGAAGGCGCGGCAAGCGTCGATGGATTCCCGGATACGCGGTGGACGGAGTAGGCGTCATCGCAATCCTTTGAACCTACCGCGGCGCGGCAGGTCCGCGCCGGCTCGTCTCCCCCTCTGGGACGACGCCAAATAACTTCAAAAAATATCAACCAAAACTATATTGCTTCAGTGATTCGCGAGATCCAAAATTCTATCCATGGGCGCGGCGTGTCGCCCGAGGACGGAAAATGGACACCAAGCATTCCACCAATCAGCGACAGCTGACGGTCCGCATTTCGCGGGGCGTCGAAGACGGTAACTTTTCCACTTACTCGGTCCCCTGGCGCGAGAACCAAACGGTTCTGGACGTCGTGACCGAAGTCCAGCGGATGCAGGAGCCCAGCCTCTCATACCGCTATGCCTGCCGCGTCGGCGTGTGCGGTTCGTGCGCGATGACGGTCAACGGCAAACCGCGCTGGACCTGTCGGACCCACGTGAGCCGCGTCGAGGAAAACGGCGTGATCGTGATCGAACCCTTGCGCAACATGCCGCGGATCAAGGACCTCGTCGTCGATATGCGTGAGTTCTTCCAGAAGTGGGCGCGCGCTGGAAATACTTTTGTCGGCACCGCCACGCGCAACGATCCGCCGGCGCCGGTGTCGCCCCAGAGCAAGAAGCGCAAGCTCGCGGACGCGGCCATCGAGTGCATCAATTGCGGCGTGTGCTACGCCGCCTGTGACGTGGTGTCCTGGGACAAGGACTATCTAGGCCCCGCGGCCCTGAACCGGGCATGGACGCTCTTCAACGACGAACGGCACGCCGATCCCAAGGACGTCCTGCGCAAGTCCACCTCCGGCAGCGGCTGCAACTCCTGTCACACGCAGGGCAGCTGCATGACGCACTGTCCGGTCAGCCTGAGTCCCACCGGCAGCATCGCGGGATTGAAGCGCAGCGCCATTTTCAGCCTGCTCAAGGGAGGCTGACATGGAGGCACGTCTGTTCGCGCTCCAGCGCCTGACGGCGATGGTGATGGCGCCCTTCGTGTTCGTGCACGTCGGTCTCGTCATCTATGCGGTCCGCGGCGGCCTGACCGCCGGCGAGATTCTCTCGCGCACGCAGGGAAACTGGCTCTGGATCGCCTTCTACGCATTGTTCGTGCTGAGCGTGTCCATCCATGTCCCGATCGGCGTGCGCAACATCCTGATCGAATGGCTCCGGATGAGCCGCGCCGCGGCGTTCTCCGTCGGGCTGGCGTTCGGCGCTGCGCTGCTGATCCTGGGCATGCGCGCGGTCGCCGCGGTGGGAGGGTTGGCGTCATGAAGTCCGCGCGCAACCACCAGGCGTACTGGGCCTTCCTCGGGCATCGTCTTTCCGGCCTTGCGCTGGCTCTCTTCCTTCCCGCCCACTTCTATGTGCTGGCAATGGCGCTGGACGAAGCCCGGCTCGATGCGTTCCTCAAGCTCGCCGAGATGCCGGCGATGAAGCTTGGCGAATGGGGGCTGGTGTTGCTCCTCACCCTCCACATGTTCTTCGGGCTGCGGCTTCTCGTGCTCGAACTCCTGCCCTGGAATTCTCCGCGCGACGCGCGCGTCGCCTGGATAGGTTGGGGTTTTGCGATCTCGATGGCCACCGGCCTGGCCTTCCTCGCTGGAGTGATCTGACATGCATATCGAAAACCACAAGACGGACATCCTGGTGCTGGGAACCGGAGGCGCCGGCCTGTTCGCGGCGTTGCATGCCAAGAAGGCAAACCCCTCCCTGCGGGTGACGGTGACCGTGAAAGGCCTGCTCGGCAAATGCGGCTGTACCCGCATGGTCCAGGGCGGCTACAACGTCGCGCTGGCCGCCGGCGATTCGGTGGAGCGCCATTTCATGGACACGATCGAGGGCGGAAAGTGGCTGCCGCGCCAGGATCTGGCGTGGCGGCTCGTGGAAGGCGCGGTCGAGCGGGTACGGGAACTGGAAAACGAAATCGGCTGCTTCTTCGACCGCAATCCCGATGGTTCGCTGCATTCCAAGGCTTTTGCCGGCCAAAGCTTCGATCGCACCGTGCACAAGGCGGACCTGACCGGCATCGAGATCATCAACCGGCTGATGGAGCAGGTCCGGGCGCTGGACGTGGACGAGCTGGAGGAACATCGCGCCATCGAACTGATTCCGGCAGCCGACGGTTCCGGCATCTCGGGCGTGCTGTTCATCGACATGCGGGCCGGCACCTATCGATTCATTCAAGCCAAGGCGGTGCTCCTGGCCACCGGGGCCGGTCCGACCATGTACCGGTACCACACGCCCTCCGGCGACAAGACCTGCGACGGCCTGGCCATGGCCTTGCGATATGGATTGAAGCTGAGAGACATGGAAATGGTCCAGTTCCATCCCACCGGCCTGCTCGGCGGACCGGACACGCGGATGACCGGAACCGTGCTCGAAGAGGGATTGCGCGGCGCCGGCGGCTATCTCCTCAACGGCGACGGCGAGCGCTTCATGTCCAACTACGACAAGCGCGGCGAGCGGGCCACGCGGGACGTGGTCAGCCGAGGCATCTACGCCGAAATGCGCGCCGGACGCACGGGGCCGATGGGCGGCGTCTATATCCAGATGAGCCATCTTGGCCCGGAGAAGGTAGCCAAGACGTTTCCCGGCATGGTCAATCGATGCAAGGATTGCGGATTCGACCTGGCGGGCGGCAAGGTGGAAGTGGTTCCGACGGCACACTACTTGATGGGCGGCGTCGAATTCAACGTCGACGGCTCGACCGCCTCGCCGGGCCTGTACGCCGCCGGCGAGGACTGCGGTGGCGTGCACGGCGCGAACCGTCTGGGCGGAAACGGCGTGGCCAACTCCACGGTGTTCGGCGGCATCGCGGGCGACTCGATGGCCGCTTACGTCGCGAAAACAGGTAAGTGGCGCGACCCGGACCGACGGATCATCGCGCGTGGCGTCGAGCGCGCCGAATTCCCCTTCTCGCGGCGGCCCGGACGCATCCATGAGTTGCGCGATGCGCTGGCGCAGACGATGTGGGACGACGTCGGCGTGCTGCGCAATCGTGACGCGATGAAGCATGGCCTGGGCGCCATCGCCGGGCACCGCGAGGCCCTGCGCGGCATAGGCGTCGAGGACGGAGACCGGCGCTACAACCTGACCTGGCATGACTGGCTCAATCTGGAAAGCCTCGTCGATATCTCGAAGGTCATCACGGTTTCGGCGCTGGCACGCGAAAACAGCCGCGGCGCGCATTTCCGCGAGGACTTTTCCGAGCCGGGGGACCTGGAAACCAGCCGCTACACCCGCGTCAGCGCGCAGGACGACGAGGTTCGGCTGGAGATGGTTCCGGTTTCGTTCGACATCGTAAAGCCCGGCGAATCGCTCATCGAAGGCGAAGCAGGCATCCCCCAGAGCTGAGGCACCTACCACCATGAGAATCCCTGTCCAGAAAGTTGAAGAGGCCGCGCTGGAAATCATGCGCCGCGCGGCAATCGAGATCCCAGCCGACTACAAGCAGGGCATCCAGGCCCTGCAGGCAAAGGAGACCGGCAAGCTGCCGCGCTTCGTCATCCATGCCATGGTCGACAACTGGGAGGCCGCCGACCAGGACCGCCGCCCCATGTGCGCCGATACCGGGCTGCCGCGGTATTACGTCAAGGTCGGCAACAATGCCTCCGTAGACTCGGGCTTCGTCGCCGTGGAGCGCGCGCTGCGCCACGCCACGGCCGAAGGCACGGTCACCATTCCGCTGCGGCCGAACCGGGTGCACCCGCTCTGGCGCACCGACCACAACAACAATGTGGGCATCAACGCGCCCGAGATCGAATGGTCGTTCGAACCCGATGCCGATTGGATCGAAATCACCACGGTGCACAAGGGCGGCCTGTTCGGCACGGACTACCGGATGCTGTTCCCCGGAGACGGCATAGACGGCATCAAGCGCTTCGTGCTGGACACCCTGATCGCATTCGGCAAGCGCGGGCTGGCCTGCCAGCCCGCCATCGTCGGCATCGGCCTGGGTGGATCCAAAGACACGTGCATGCAGCTGGGCAAGCAGGCGGCCTGTCTGCGGACCGTGGGCGACCGGAATCCCGATCCCAAGGTGGCGGAGCTGGAGCTGGAACTGATGAAACTGGGAAACTCCATCGGCATGGGCGCCATGGGTTTCGTCGGTTCCGGCATGGTGGTCGACTGCCATATCGAGTGCGGCTATACGCATACGGGCGGCATGCCCATCAGCCTGCACACCTTCTGCCTGTCTTCGCGCCGCGCCACCGCGCGGATTCACGCCAACGGGGAGATCCAGTACCGCACGGATCCCCAATGGTTCACGCCCTACATGCGCCGGGAGACGGTCGAATGGTAAGCAACGACGACGAAATCAAGGTCTTTCACCTCGACTTGCCCGCCAGGACGGAAGACATTGCCAAGCTCGAACTCGGCTCGGCGGTCTATCTCAATGGCCTGGTGTATACGGCCCGGGAGGGTGTCTACAAGAAGGTTCTGGACGAGGAGCTGCCGCTGCCGCTGGACCTGCGATCCCTCAGCAACGTCAATTTCCATTGCTCGCCGGCCGCCGCGCCGGACGGCCGTGGCGGCTACAACGTGGGCGCCGTCACCGCCACCGCCTCGTTCCGGTTCTCCAAGTGGATCCCTCGATGGCTGGACGAGACTGGATGCAGGATCCTGATCGGCAAAGGCGGCATGCCCGCCGACGACTACAAGAAGGTGCTAGCGCCTGGCGGCGCGATCTACCTGACGACGGTCGGCTACGGCACGGGCGCGTTGCTGGGTCGAGGCATCAAGCAGGTGCGCGAGGTGCATTGGCTGGACGAGCTGGGCATCGCGCAGGCGATGTGGCTGTTCGAGGTCGAGAATTTCGGGCCGTTCATCGTCGAGAGCGACCTCGACGGCAACTCGCTCTTCGCGCAGCACGCCGAAACCATCAATGCGGGCATCGAGAAGCTCTACGCCGGGCTGAAGCCCCCTGCGCTGCATCGCTACGGCGAAACGGACGACCGCAAGGACGAAGTGATGTAGCAACGGCAACGCACGATTTCCAGCAACCCGGCACCAGACAGAGATACTGCGATGATCATCGACTTTCGGCTTCGGCCGCCCGTGGGCGGCTTCCTGAACACGCTCATGTACTCGGCGGGAGAACGGCGCGACGGTTTCACCCGGACGGTGGGCTTCGAGCCCTCCCCCGCGGCGCAGCGGCAATCGATGGACCTGCTGCTCGACGAGATGAATGCCGCGAAAATCGATCGTGGCGTAGTCGTGGGCAGGCTGGCCGGGGTGCTGGGCAGCGTGTCCAACGAAGATGTGCGCGGCATCGTGGCCGGACATCCGGATCGGTTCATCGGCGCCGCCTCGATAGACCCCGCCGACCGGCGCAAGGCCTGCCGGACCATCAGCCAGGCGGTCGAAGAAGGGTTCCGGCTCATCAACATAGAACCCGGTTCATACCCGGTGCCGATGTACGCCGATGATCGGCGCCTCTACCCGATCTACGGTCATTGCGAGGACATCGGCGTTCCGGTGATCATGATGGTCGGAGGCACGGCAGGCCCGGACCTGAGCTATTCGGATCCGATCCGGACCGACCGCGTCCTGACGGACTTCCCCAATCTCAATGTGGTCGTCGCGCACGGCGGCTGGCCATGGGTCAATGAAATCCTGCACCTGGGCTTCCGACGGCCGAATCTATGGCTGTCTCCCGACATGTACTTTTCCCGCATGCCCGGCTGGGAAGAATACGTGAAGGCGGCCGACGGCTTTCTCTCGGACAGGATGCTGTACGCCAGTTCATTCCCATTCTGCCCCGTGCAAGGGTACAAAGAGTGGTTCGAGCGCCTGCCCATCCGCGAAGAGAACCTGAGGAAGGTGATGGGCGACAATGCCCGGCGGTTGCTCGGAATCTAGGGCCTTCCCCCTGATCCCCGGCACGCGCGCATTCCGCGGCGCTCATCTCCACAAGGACGACGCATACATGGACATCCGGACGCTCTACACGCTGATCGCGATTGCGGACCACGGCAGCTTCGCCGAGGCCGGCAACACCATCGGTCTGTCGCTCTCGGCCGTGAGCATGCAGGTCCGCGCGCTGGAGGATGAGCTGGGCATCACGATCTTCGACCGCAGTCGGCGCCCGCCCATCCTGACCGACACGGGCCTTGCGCTGGTACACCGGGCGCGCGACCTGATCGCGCATTGGGAGAGCATGAGCGCCTCCCTCAAGAAAGGAACCTCGGCCGGGCTGCTCAAGCTCGGCAGCGTCCATACCTGTGTATCGGGCGTGCTGCCGCTTGCCTTGCGCCACCTGCAGAAGCAGGGGCACGGCCTGGAGGTTCATGTCACGACGGGGCTGACGCATGATCTGGAGCGGGCTCTCTATCACCGCCAGCTGGATGTGGCCATTGTGACGGAGCCCGACGCCCCGCGGTCCGGCCTCGACTTCCTGCCGTTCGTCGAGGAAGAGCTGGTCGTCATCGCGCACCGTTCGGTCAAGGGCGCGAGCGATCAGGAAATCCTGGAGCAGACCCCCTACGTCCGCTTCAACCGCTCCGCCCGCGTGGGGCATCTGGTGCAGGAAGAAATGGTGCGCAGGCGCATTACCCTGCGGTCAACCATGGAAATCGACAATCTCGAAGGCGTCATCGCCATGGTGGCCAATGGCCTGGGCGCATCGGTGGTGCCCGCCAGGCGCGGCAGGGGCGAGTTTCCGCCCGGCATCCGGGTCATTCCTTTCGGTTCTCCGACCGTCAAGCGGCGCCTGGGCATCCTGGCGCCAAAGGAGAACCCGCGGTCCCACCTTTCGCAGTTGTTGCTTGACGCCTTGAAGTCGGTCTGTGCCGGCCCGCAAGACATGACGAAGCCCGCCTCACCCAGTAGTCCGTAGCTCAGCAGTCCAGCAGAACCGTAGTCCAGTAGTCCGCAGAAAAACACCGCAACGCCCCAAAAAAATCGAGCCCCTCGGCCCGAGGGGTAGTTGCTGCCTGGCGATCTGCCTGCCATCCGAGTGCCGGCAGGCCGCTCCCCCGCGAACTGAAGGAGACAAAACCGTGAAACACGAACATCAAGCTGTAACTGCGCGCCGCCGCATCATCAAAGCCATGGGATACGGGCTGGCGCTATCGCCGTTCCTTGCGACGCCGGCGCGCGCGGGCTGGCCATCGGACAAGGTCATCCGGATGGTCGTGCCGTTTTCGGCTGGCGGCGCGACCGACCTGCTGGGCCGCGCGCTCGCTTCCGAGCTGGGCAAAGGCCTGAAGCAGAGCGTGATCGTCGAGAACCGCGCGGGCGCGGGCGGCAGCGTGGGCGCACAGGCCGTCGCCAGCTCGCCCGCGGACGGCTATACGCTGTTGCTGGCGTCGGGCAGCATGTTCACCGTCAATCAATTCATCTACAGCAAGCTGCCCTACTCGCTCGACGACTTCAGCCTCATCGGCAAGGTCGCGAACGGACCGATGGTCATCACGGTCAACGCCAGCCTGCCCGTCAACAACACGCGCGAACTCATCGCGTACGCCAAGGCCAGGCCGGGCAAGCTCAGCTTCTCATCCGCCGGCGTCGGCAGCCAGACGCAC
This sequence comes from Achromobacter denitrificans NBRC 15125, assembly GCF_001571365.1. Classification (GTDB taxonomy): domain Bacteria; phylum Pseudomonadota; class Gammaproteobacteria; order Burkholderiales; family Burkholderiaceae_B; genus Achromobacter; species Achromobacter denitrificans. The sequence continues at coordinate 70,672 of NZ_BCTQ01000030.1, forward strand.
ATGGCCGGCGAAGCCTTCACCGACGCTGCGGGGATCGAACTCATGCACGTCCCGTACAAGGGAGAAGGTCCCGCCTACACGGACCTCATGGCGGGTGTCATCGAGGTTGCCGTGGGGAACATCAACGCCATTGCGCCGTTGCTAAAAGGCGGCCGCCTGCGGGCGCTCTCCGTCACCGGCAAGGAGCGCGCGGCCTTGCTGCCCGACCTGCCGACCACGGCGGAAGACGGCGTGCCGGGCTTCGAGTTCACCGGCTGGTTCGCATTGATGGCGCCTGCCGGAACGCCGCAGCCCTCGATCGACCGGCTCCTGGCCGATGCCAGGTCGGCGGTCGAGCAACCGAGCCTCAAGCGCTACCTGGAAGACCAAGGGATGACGGCGACCATCGTGCCTCCCGCCGCGCTCAAGGAGGAGATCGCCAGGGAATCCGCCAAATGGCAAGCCCTGGTGCAGAAGAAGGGAATCACCGCCAGTTGAGGCGGAGTCTCTCATGATGCCCGCGGAATCGCTCGCCATTGTCGCTCCCGTCATTTTTGTCGCCTACACGGTCTTCGGCATGACGGGCTTCGGCGCGGCCATGGTCGCCGTGCCAGTCCTGGTCCAGTTCATTCCGCTGCAGTTCGCGGTGCCGCTCGTGGTCCTGTTCGACCTGGCCTGTACCGCGTTGGTCGGCGGGAGCAACTGGAGGCGGGTCTCCCTGGCCGAACTCAAGCGCCTGTTCCCGTGGTTGCTGCTGGGGATCGCGCTGGGGGTCACGCTGCTGCACAATGCGGGCGCCAGATGGCCCTTGATGCTCTTGGGCGGTTTCGTGCTGTTCGTGTGCATCCGGGGCCTGCGGGGCTCGCCCGGGGAAACCAAGGCTCCGCTGAACGAATACTGGGCATTTCCGTTCGGCGTATTCGGCGGCGTTTTCAGCGCGCTATTCGGAACCGGAGGGCCGATCTACACGATCTATCTCTCACGCCGGCTCGACGCGCTCGACCAGTTCCGGGCGACCATATCGGTCGTGATCCTGCTGAGCGGGGTGGTGCGGGCGGCGGCCTTCGGCGCCGCCGGGCTGTACTCGCAACCGGAAATCCTCGCCAGCGCCGCCGTATTGCTGCCCATTTCCCTCGTCGGGCTGTACGCGGGTTCCCGCCTCAGGACCCGCGTTTCACCCGAGCTGCTGAAAAAGTCCATCTTTGTGCTGCTTGCGATTGCCGGCGCCGGCGCCATCTACCGCGGATGGGTCTCCCCTTCGTGAACGAGGCGGGACTTTCGGAACCGTGGGCTTGCGCCGCAAACCCACGGTCGGGTTCCATCCGGGACCGCCCCGGCTTACTTCGCCGTAGGCATCGCGAACTCGGCGCCCTTGCCAATGCTCTCGGGCCAACGTTGCATGATCGACTTCTGGCGCGTATAGAAGCGCACGCCTTCTTCGCCGTAGGCGTGCATGTCGCCGAACAGGCTGCGCTTCCAGCCGCCGAAGCCATGCCAGGCCATCGGGACGGGGATCGGCACATTGATGCCCACCATGCCCACCTCGATACGACGGCCGAATTCGCGCGCGACGTTGCCGTCCCGGGTGAAGCAGGCAACGCCGTTGCCGAACTCGTGGGCGTTGATGAGGTCCACGGCTTCTTTCAGGTCCTTCACCCGCACGCAGCCCAGGACCGGCCCGAAGATTTCTTCTTTGTAGATGCGCATGTCGGGCGTGACGTGATCGAACAAGGTTCCTCCCATCCAGAAGCCGTCGCCGCAACCTTCGCCCGCCTGCGTTCCCTTGAAACCGCGGCCGTCCACCAGCAGCTTTGCGCCTTCCGCCTCTCCCAGCGCGATGTAGCCGCTGATGCGCTCGTGCGCGGCCCGGGTCACGATCGGCCCCATCTCGGCTTCCGGATTCTCGCCGTCCAGCACCTTCAACGCCTTGGTGCGCTCGATCAGCCTGGGGAGCAGCCGGTCGGCCACGTCGCCCACGAGCACCGCCACGCTGACCGCCATGCAGCGCTCGCCGGCCGAACCATAGCCGGCGCCGATCAACGCGTCCACGGCCTGGTCGATATCGGCGTCGGGCATCACTACCATGTGATTCTTGGCGCCGCCCAGGGCCTGCACGCGCTTTCCGAGGCGGGCGCCCGTCTCGTAGATGTAGTTGGCGATAGGCGTGGAACCGACAAAGCTCACCGCCTTCACGCCGGGATGTTCCAGCAGCGCGTCCACGGCCACCTTGTCGCCCTGAACGACGTTGAATACGCCGTCCGGCAGGCCGGCTTCCCGGAGCAGCTCGGCGATGCGCAACGAGGGGCTGGGGTCCGTCGGGCTGGGCTTGAGCACGAAGGTATTGCCCGCGGCGATGGCCACGGGGAACATCCACATGGGCACCATCACCGGGAAATTGAAGGGGGTGATTCCTGCCACGACGCCCAGCGGCTGGCGCAGCGTCCAGTTGTCGATGCCGGTGGAGACCTGCTCCGTGTGCGCTCCCTTCAGCAGCTGCGGAACGCCGCAGGCGAACTCCACGATGTCGATGCCGCGGGACACTTCGCCTTGCGCATCGCTGAAAACCTTGCCATGCTCGGCGGTAATCATGTGGGCAAGCTCGTCGCGGTGGCGGTTCATCAGTTCGAGGAACCTGAACAGCACGCGCGCGCGGCGGATGGGCGGCGTGTCCGCCCACTGCGGAAATGCCGCTTGAGCGCTCGCCACCGCGCGATTCACTTCATCCGGCGTGGCCAGCGCAACGTGTTTCGTAACGGCGCCCGAGGCCGGATTGAAGATGGGCTGGCGGCCGCCCGCCCCGTCGACGGGGCTGCCGCCGATAAAGTGTCCGGCTATCGGGATGCCGGCGCTGGCCGTCGTTGCATTCATGGTTTCCTCCTGTGCTCAAGCATGGCGTGTGGGAGCAGCCACTGTCGCCCATCGCCGGCCGGCCGTCGAGACCGGAAGGCTGGAATCAGTGTTTGAGGTTTTGAACAATGGAAATTGGCATGACGAAAACGAGACGCCTGGAAGATCTTTGGTCGCATATTCACTGCCTGGGAGTTCTGGCCGATACCGGGAGCTACACGGCGGCCGCCCGCCGCCTGCAAATCAGCAAGGCCTCGGTGAGCCAACGTATCGTGGAGCTGGAACAGGCAGCCGGCGTGCCTCTGGTGCGCCGCACGACCCGCAGCGTGAGCCTGACGGAAGCCGGGGCCAGCCTGGTCGACCATACCGCTTCGGCCTACCAGCGCATCGAAGAAGGTTTTTCCGCCGTGCGAGATCTCTCGGAGGGGCCGCGCGGCGTATTGTCCGTGACCGCTCCCGTGGCGCTGGGCCGCCAGATCGTCGCGCCGCTGATCCCGGAATTCCTGAAGCGCTTTCCCGAGGTCAGGATCCAGTTGGAGCTCAGTGATCACCTGGCCTCTTTGGCCACCGAAGGATTCGATCTGGCCATCCGGCACGTCGCCGGCGTGCCCGACACGCATGTCGCGTCGTTGATCTGCGAGACGCGCTCGATCCTCGTCGCAACCCCGGAATACCTGTCGAAGCACGGCACGCCGCGCACGCCGACGGATCTGGCGAGCCACAATTGCCTGCATTATCTTCGCCGCAGCGGCGCCGCCACCTGGTCGTTCGAGTCTCGCGCGCGAGACAAGCGCGTGGCGGTGCCGGTGCGCGGAAGCTTCACGGCGAACAACAGCGAAGTGTTGCGGGAAGCGGCCGCCGGCTCCCTCGGCATCGCGCTCCTGCCGGATTTCAGCGCGGGCCCCGCCTTGCGGAGCAGCGCGCTGGTCGAGGTCCTGCAAGACTGGCGCGTCGCGGGCGAGTTTGCCGAGCGGCTTTACGCGGTCCGGCCTTACACCCCGCGCGTGCCCCTGACCGTTTCGTCGTTCGTCCATTATCTGCGCCAGGCGATTCCGGCGTCCGAAGGCCTGGGCGGGCCCCCCGCTCCGGACGCTAGTTGACCTGCAGCCCCGCCTTGGCCACGAGATCGGCATAGATCGATGCCCCCTGGCTGACGTACTTCTCGGTGTCGGCGGGCGACAACACGTGGGGAATGCCTCCGAAGTTCGCGTTCCCGGCGATCCATTTGGGATCCTTCGCGATCTGTTGAAGCACGGCAGCCCACTTATCGAGCGCTTCGCGACTCATGCCGGGCGGGCCAAACAGTCCGCTCCAGCCGATGACAGCCTCCAGCTGCGCAAGCCCCAATTCGCGCGCGGTCGGGATATCGGGGAACTGCGCCAGGCGCTCCGGCGTGGTCGTCAACAAGGCGCGCAACTTGCCGCCCGCGAGAATGCCCGTCATCGAACTGAGGTTATTGCAGGCGAAATCGACCTCCTTGCTGAGGACGGCGAGAGCAACCTCGTTGCCGCCCTTGTACGGAACGCTGACCACGGCCTCCGGCTTCAACCCAAGGTTGCTGAGCAATAGCTGGGGAGCAAGGTTCTGCACCGTCGCCGGGCCGGAATGGCTGTAGTTGAGCTTGCCGGGGTTGGCCTTCAAGGCCTGGGCCAGATCGCCGACGGTCTTGTAGGGACTGTCGGGATGCACGACACAGACCACGGGGTTCAGTTCCAGCAATCCGATGAACGTGAAGTCCTTCGAGGTGTAGGGCGTCGTCTTGGGCTGCAGCGCGGGCAGCAAGACTTGGGAACCTATCCGGCCTACCAGCAGCGTATAGCCGTCGGGCGCCGCAGTTTTCACGGCGGCGGAGCCGATCGCGCCGTTCGCTCCGGCCTTGTTGATCACGACCACGGGTTGTCCAAGCACGCTCTGCGCGGCGGCGGACAGATTGCGACCCGCCATGTCGGCATCGCCGCCCACGCTGAATGGCACGATGAGCTGGACCGGCTTGGCGGGGTAGGCCTGGGCGGATGCCAGGCCCGGAATCGTGGCGAGCATGCAAATCGCGGCGCGAGCGAACGCGCCCGGCGGAATGCCGGTAAGGCGGATCATGGGATGTCTCCTGTCGTTCTACGGGACGAAACCGGACTGCAGCTGTGCTCGATGCTTCGAGGTCAATGACCGGTCGCGGACTGCATGGATGCGCTGAAAACCGGGGCGGCCTCGCCGCCCAGGGAAACGTTGATGCAGGCGGGCAACCCGCTGTCGGCCGCCTGCCCCAGGGCCGTGGCCAGGCTCCCGGCGTCGTGCGCCGAAAACCCGGCCCCGCCAAGCGCCGAGGCGACGTCGTGGTAGCGCGCCGCGGGCGAAAGATCGCAGCCGATCAGCCGCTGCGGGCCGTAGGTGCGCACCTGGATCAAGTGTTCCGCGTTCCAGCGCAGATCGTTGCCGATCACGGCGATGATCGCGGCGTTTTCGCGCGCGGCCGTGTCCAGTTCCATCAAGTGGAAGCCAGCGGTGCCGTCGCCCATGAGGGCGACCACCGTCGCTTCCGGCCGCGCGATCTTCGCGGCGATCGCGTAGCAGACCCCCGCGCCTATCGCCCCGGACATGCCGTTGATGATGCGTGCCGGCGCCTGGCAGAATGCCTGCGCCCATTGGCCGAATTCACCGCCGTCGCAGATCAGGACAGGATCGGGCGCGGATGCCAGGAAGGCCTGCACCGTCTCGCACAGCGCGCGGGGGCCCAGTGCATTGCCGGCGGGTGCGGACGTCCCCTTGGCCGTCCGGTTCCGCAGCGCCTCGTCTACCCTGGCGCGCCAGGCGTTGCGCTCTGCCTGCGTTTGCGTCGCCCGCAGCGCCGAAAGCGCAGCCATGGGGTCTCCCTCCAAGGCCAGGACCAAGCGCTCACCCAGTAGACGGGCCGCGCGTTCGAGCATCCGGGCATCCGGGTCGATCACGGCGACCCGGGCCTCTTTGCCCAGCGCAGCCTTGCCGCCGAATCCCAGCGTGAAGTCCAGGCATTTTCCCGCCAGCACGATCAGGTCCGAGCTTGGGATAATCTCGGCCAAGGCCCCCAGCGAAGGATCCTTCAGGCCGCGGGGGCTCTCCATCGGAATGATGCGCAGCCCCAGCGCCTCTTCCGCCGTTGCGCGGGCCGAATGCATGTGCGCCCGCGCGGCGGTCGGCCCGGCCAGTACCAGCGGGCGCCGTGCCGAGTCCAACAGTTCGGCCAGTGTTTGCAGCCCCGCCCTGTCCAGCACGGCTGCCGACGTATTCGCAGCCGCCTCGGGGAGTTCCGCCATGCCCGTTTCGGCCGTCAGCAGATCGAAGGGGAGCGCCAGGTGGACCGGGCCGCGCCGAGGCGCAAGCGCCTGGGCGACCGCGCTGTCGAGCGCGGGATAGAGCGCCTCCACGGTGAGCGGACGGAGCGAAAGCTTGGTCAATGGGCGCGTGATGGAGACCTGGTCCAGTTCCTGGAACGCGCCTGAACCGTCTTCGCCGACGGGAGAGTCGCCGGAGATGAGCAGCACCGGACTTTCCGCCTGGGATGCCGAATAGAGCGGCGCGAGGCCATTGGTAATGCCCGGCGCCGCGGTGAGCATCGCGACGCCCAGTTCGCCCGTGATCTGGGCCCACGCATCCGCCATGAACACGGCGGCCGCTTCATGCCGCACGTGGACGATGCGGATGCCCGCGTCGATACAGGCGTCATAAAGCGGCATGATCTGATTGCCGGAGAGGCTGAAGATCGTCTTGACGCCCAGCCGACGCAGCGAACGGATAATCAACTGAGATCCAAGCACCTTTGCCTCCCCTGGAGTCCGCGGGACCACGCCGCGGGACCGTTCTTTGACTCGGTATTTGCGGTTCAGTTTATCGAGGATCGGCGGCCTGTAGGTTGATGTTTTTTGAACCAAGCGCCGGCCCTCACTCCGTCTTTCGCGCCGGGCCTGACTCGAATATTTTCTGATAGGCGCTGTAGTAGCAGGCGGCGGCCGCGCGCGCATGGCCAAGCATGCGGACGCGGACCAGTTCGGTGTCGCCGGACAGGAAGGCTTCGTACAGGCCGCGCATTCCGTCCAGGATGATGCTGCGGACCTCCTGGTCGTCCATCGTCACCAGGCGCACCACCTGCACGTGATCGATGTAGCGCGAGATCGCGCCGGCCAGTTCGCGGTTGGGCACCATGGCAAGCCAGACCAGCCGGAAGCGCGCGTTGCTGCGCATGAAGTCGTCGAGGTCGGTCCGGAGGTGCGCGCTCTCGGCCTGTTCCAGGGCCGCCTTCATGTCGGCCAGGCTCTTGGGATCCGCGTGCAGCGATGCGGAGGCGGCGGCGGAAGGCTCCAGCAAGGTGCGGATCTCGAAGATCTCATTCATTTCGGCGAGCGTGAACCGTCGCAACACGAAACCCCGCGCCGTGCCTTCGAGCACGCCTTCGTTCTTGAGCTGCATGAGCGCTTCGCGGACCGGCATGCGGGAGACGTGCAATTCCTGCGCGATATCGTGATCCACCAGGCGGTCCTCCAGGCGGATCAGGCCCATCTGTATGCGTTGGCGGACGATGCCGTACACGCGTTCGCGCAGATTGGGCTTGCGCGCCGCGTCGCTCGTTTTTCTGCTTTTTACCTTCGTCTCCACCGGCCTGGCCTCACTCGTTCTGCGCCTGGAATTCGCAACACGGCGCGCCCATGCTGGCGCACCTGGTTTCTCGAAACGACCTGGACTCTCCCGTCACCAGCGCGCTTACGGCTTCGAGCATACCCGTTATCGCGTGGCACACCGGCCGGTCGCGGGTGGCGGCCGCCATCGCGAAGGGGCTGTTTCGCACCGTGAGCGTCGGCGCGGCCGCGTCGCCCGGCTCGAAGCGCCAGGCGCCCCACCCCAGGTCGGCGGCCGACTCGGCCATCACCCGCAGGAATGCGGCAACGTCGGCCGCGCCCGCGGCCCGGTAGGCGCGCGCTGACGCGCCGCCGTGCGTGCGCACCGACGCTTGCAGGCTGTCGAGCGCCTGGGCGCGCTGCGCGGGCGGCAGGCCGGCGAACAGTCCCATCAGGACGTCGGCGCGCAACATGACGTAGCGGCGGTCGGCGTCCAGGATGGCGCCCTCGGGCGCGTCCCATTTCAAGCGTTGTTGCAGCTGTCCCATTCGATTTGGTCCTGTGGCGACGGGGTGGGCGGCTTACCGATATCGGCTAGGGTTATCCCTGAACAATATACTGTTTTTGTGATCCATAACCTGCTGATATCAGGGTAAATAATTAGTTTAATCATGAACCATTAATGCTTAAATCTTAAACAGTATACTGTTTGCACGCGGCCATGCCGGGTGCGTCCGCAACGATTCCGCTATCGGAGGCCGTTCATGATCGATGCATGGTGGGTACGGTGGTTGGGCAGGGTGCTGGCATCCTGTCTTTTGTTGGCGAGTGGCGGGCTGGCGGCGTCGGCCGCGCAGGCCCAGGCGGACAAGCCGGCGCCGGACGAGTTGAAGATCGCCTATCCCGTGGACGTGCCGTCCTGGGATCCCACCGCCGTCACGTTTCCGGCCGGGCAATCGCTGTACAAGGCCGTGTTCGATTCCCCGCTGTTCATCGACGGCGACCTGAAGCTGCAGCCCGCGCTGGTCAAGAGCTGGCGCTGGCTGGACGACAAGAACTTGCGGCTGTCCATCGAGCTGCGCGACGGCGTGACGTTCCACGACGGCTCCGCGCTGACGA
>NZ_BCTQ01000031.1 GCF_001571365.1 Achromobacter denitrificans NBRC 15125
CGGCGGCCGGCGCGGCGGCAGCCGGCGCGGCCGGGCTGGTAGTCGCCTGCGCCACCAGGGTGGCGCTATGCAGTGCGTTGGACATCTCAGTTCCTCATGACGAAATCGAACGGAATTTTGGCTTTGGCGGGATAGGCCACGCCATTACGGGTATAAGGCTTGAAACGACCCTTGCGGGCGGCGGCCAGCGCCGACTCGTCCAGGCGCGGGAAGCCCGAGGACGCATCGATGGTTGCGCGCTCGACCAGGCCCTGGGTATTGATTTCCACCAGCACCACCACCCTGCCCTCTTCACGCATGCGGCGCGAAGCCATAGGGTAATTCGGCATCGGGCGCGCGCCCTGGAATTCGATGCTGGACACCAGCACCGGCTGATCCGGCGGCGGCCCCTGCTGCGGGCCTTGCGGCGCCTGCGTGCCTTCCGGCGCGCCGCTGGGCGGGGTCTGCTGGGGCGGCGTTTCCGGCTTCACCTCCTGCTTGACCTCTTGCTTCGGCTGGGGCTTGGGCTTGGGTTTCGGCTTGGGTTTGGGCTTGGGCGCCGGCATGGGCGGCTTTTCAACCACCGGCTCGGGTTCGGGCTCGGGTTCCGGCTCGGGCTTGAGTTCAGGTTCCGGCTCGGGTTCGGGCTCGATCTCGGGTTGCGGTTCGGGCGGAGGTTCCGTGACCGGCTGCGGCACTTCGGGAGTGGGCTCGGCCTTGGCGATCTGGGGGACGGGCGCATCCACCACGCTCACCATGATGGCCTCGGGCTCTTCGAGCTCGGGACGATTCTCGGGCGCCATGAAAATGGCGCCGATCACTGCCGCATGAATCGCGAGGACCGCCAGGCCAGCGCCTGCGCGTATACCGAATGAAGACCGCGAAGAAGAATTCCAACCGCGTTGAAGACTAGGCATGAATCAGCCAGGGAGCATTGACTTATCCGGCCCGCTGGTAGGAAGGCGCGCACGCGAAGGCGGCGCCGGCTGGCCGGTACAAGCCAATAATAATATCTTAAATGCGAATGATTCGCACGTCCTATTTCGTCTGAAACAGCGTAACACTGCTGATCGAGGTCAAACGGAATGCAAAACAAAAAACCCGCCACGGCGACGTGTGCGGGTTTTTTGCGGAGTGCGGTCGGGATGTTGCCAGCCCATGGGCGGATCGTCTTGCCGGGGCCTGGGCCGGCGCTTTGAAGCAGGCCTGGCCGCCGCGGTGCTTTTGGTGGGTGCTACAGGGGTCGAACCTGTGACCTACGCCTTGTAAGGGCGCCGCTCTACCAACTGAGCTAAGCACCCATTCTGATGCAGCCTCAAGACGAAATTCGCAAAAAATCCGTACAAGCAACTGCCAACCGGGGCACTCAAAAGCAATACGCGGGCCGGAGTATACCGGACCGCGCACTCATCGGCAAATCGCTAGGCGGAAACGCCCCGCGACCTGCCCGCCGCCCATTAGTTGACGGCGTCCTTCAGGGCCTTGCCCGGACGGAACTTCGGCACCTTGGCCTTCTTGATCTTGATGGTTTCGCCCGTGCGCGGGTTGCGGCCGGTGCGAGCGGCGCGAGCCGACACGGCAAACGTGCCAAAGCCAACCAACGTAACCGTACCGCCCTTCTTCAGGGTGGTCTTGACGGCACCGATCAGGGCGTCGAGCGAACGGCCGGCAGCAGCCTTGGAGATGTCGGCCTTGCTGGCGATGTGATCGATGAGTTCGGTTTTGTTCATGCAGGTGTACCCCTCACAAGGTGTGGAGTCTGCCGGAGGTGCAGTCCATGGCCGTCATGATTGGACGCCACGAAAGACGCAAGACCCGACAAACGACGAACAGACAGTGGATAAACTTTTTTCTTGCGCTGCAAAGCACAACTTTTAAACTGCTGCGCCGCTTAGGATCCGATGGCTAAAAGCCTTCAAATCGTCAGCGACGCAGACGTGTATTAGGCCCTGGCGTGGCGCGGCTGTCAAGCGAAAACCTCACCATAACCCGCGCCAATACTAGCTTTTAGCCGTTTTCGCAATAAACAGAAACGCGCAATTCGGTGTTTGCGCGACACTGCGTTACCGCGCATCAAGCTTGCTTCAGACGTCCGCCCATCGACGCAGCAAATTGTGGTAAATCCCGGTCAGCTGCACGATGGAGGGATGCCCCGCCGCATCCTGGTTCAAGCGCTGGATGGCCACGTCCATGTCCAGGAGCAGGGCGCGCTGGCTGTCTTCGCGGACCAGGCTCTGCATCCAGAAGAAGGACGACACGCGCGCGCCGCGCGTGACCGGATTCACCTTGTGCAGACTGGTTCCGGGATACAGCACCATGTGCCCCGCCGGAAGCTTCACCGCGCGCGGGCCGTAGGTATCGTCGATGACGAGCTCGCCGCCGTCGTAGGAATCCGGCTCGGAGAAGAACAGCGTGGCCGACAGGTCCGTGCGCACGCGCTCGGCCGTGCCGGTGATGCCGCGCACGGCGTTGTCGACGTGATAGCCGAAGGCCTCGCCGCCTTCATAGCGGTTGAACAGCGGCGGAAAGATCTTGCGCGGCAGCGCCGCCGACATGAACAGGTTGTTGCCCGCCAGGCGCTGCAGGATCAGGTTGCCCAGTTCCTGCGCCAGCGGATGCTGCTCGGGCAGTTGGCGGTTGCGCTTCACCTCGGCCGACTGGTAGCCGGCCGTCACCTTGCCGTCCACCCAATCGGCGGCGTCCAGGCGGCGCCGGATGTCCGCGGCTTCTTCCGGCGTGAAAATCTCTGCTATCTGTATCAGCATGGGTCCAGCCCCGTTTGCGTTCTCGGGCGCGCAGCCGCAAGGCGCGCGCGTGCCGCATTATCCCTTCAGGCAGCCGTTGAGCGCCTGATCGAAATCAAACAGCAGATCGGCCTCGTCCTCGATGCCCACCGACACGCGGATCAGGCTGTCGGCGATGCCCATCTGCTGGCGGCGCTCGGCGCCCATCTCGTAATAGATGGTGTGCGCGGCAGGCAGCGCCAGGCTGCGGGTGTCGCCCAGGTGGGTCGCCATCAGGACGATGCGCAGGCGGTTCAGGAAGTCGAAGCAGTCCACGCCGTCGGCCAGCTCCACGCCCAGCAGGCCGCCGAAGCGCGAACCGAACAGCGCCGCGGCGCGCGCGTGCTGCGGATGGCTGGCCAGGCCGGGGTAATGCACCTTGGCCACGCCGGGGTGCCCTTCCAGGAAGCGCGCCAGCGCCAGCGCGTTGGCGCTGTGCTTGGCCATGCGCAGGGCCAGCGTCTCGGCGCCCACCGCGATGCGGTGCGCCGGTTCGGCCGCCAGCGTGCCGCCCATGTCGCGCAGGCCCTTCTTCTTGATCTGCGTCAGCCCCCAGGCGGTGGGCGCGCCCTTGCGGTAGGCCTCGTAGATATTCTCGTAGCCCGACCAGTCGTACAGGCCGGTGTCCGTCACCGCGCCGCCCAGCGCGTTGCCGTGGCCGCCGATGTACTTGGACAGCGAATTCATCACCAGCGAGGCGCCCACCGAGGCGGGCCGGAACATCCAGGGCGAGGTCAGCGTGTTGTCCACGACGTAGACCAGCCCCTTCTCGCGGCAGATCTCGCCGATCACGGCCAGGTCGGCCACCTGCGTGCCCGGGTTGGCGATGGTTTCGGTGAAGACCATGCGCGTGTTCGGCTGGATCGCCGCGCGCACCTGCGAGGAGTCGGTCGCGTCGACGAAGGTGATCTCCACGCCCAGTTCCTGCAGCGTGCCGAAGAGGCTGTTGGTATTGCCGAACACGAACTGGCTCGACACCAGGTGGTCGCCGCGGCGCAGCAGCGTGGTGAAGATGGCGGCCAGCGCGGCCATGCCGGTGGCGAAGGTGACGCTGCCCTTGCCGGCTTCCATCTGGCTGATCTTGGCTTCCAGCGCCGTGGTGGTGGGCGTGCCCTGGCGCGCGTACGTGAAGCCCGCCTTGCCCTGGAACACCGCCGCGAGTTCGCGCGCGTCGTCGTATGCGAACTCCGACGACGGATGCATGGGCTTGTGCACCGCTCCGTGCTCGACGGATTGCTTGCGGTCGGAATGGAGGATCGTGGTGGTAAAGCCGTTCTCGTGCATGATGGGGGACGCGATAGGAAGGTGTTCGACTGACTGGATGGGCGTAGCGGACGGATCAGGCGCGGCGCTGGCGCACGGTTTCGTAGAGGCAGACGGCGCTGGCCACGCTGACGTTCAGGCTTTCCACCGAACCCAGCATCGGGATGTGGACCAGCTGGTCGCAGGTTTCGCGCGTCAGGCGGCGCATGCCCTCGCCTTCGGCGCCCATGACCCAGGCCATCGGCTGGCGCGCCTCGATCTGGTGCATGCTCTCGCCGGCCTGGTCGTCGGTGCCGACGAGCCAGACGCCGCGGTCCTTCAGGGAGCGCATGGTACGCGCCAGGTTGGTCACCATCAGATAGGGCACCGTGTCGGCCGCCCCGCAAGCCACGCGCTGCACGGTGGCGTTCAGGCCGACGGCGCGGTCGCGCGGGGCGATGACCGCGTGCACGCCGGCGGCGTCGGCGGTGCGCAGGCAGGCGCCCAGATTGTGCGGATCGGTCACGCCGTCGAGGATCAGCAGCAGCGGCGGGCCCTCGATCACGTCGAGCACCTCGTCCACGTCCACCGCCAGCTGGCGCTCATCGGCCAGCGCCACGACGCCTTGGTGGCGGGTGCCGCGGGCCAGGCCGTCCAGGCGTTCCATCGGCACCGGATGCAGGCGGCAGCCCGCTTTCTCGGCCTGCTCGATGAACGTCTGCATCCGCTTGTCGCGGCGCGACGCCTCTACATAGATTTCCTTGATCGATTCGGGCGCGTGGCGCAACCGCGCGACAACCGCGTGAAACCCGGCCAGAACTTGGGTCGACGCCATAAATGCAATACCTTTAGATAAACGAATACCCGCCCCAGAGCGGGGCGGGCCACCGGACGAGGCCGGCCATAAACGCAATGTTACCCCTTATGGCTCGCCGTATGGCCCGCCGTATGGCTCGCCGTATGGCTCGCCGCCAGACGACGGCGGAGCCCTGAACCGGCCTCAATGGCGCTTGTGCGCGGCCTTCTTGGCGGGCGCCGCCCGCTTCGATGCCTTGGGCGCCCTGGGCGGCTTGCTGGCCTTCTTGGCCTCGGCGCGCCGCTCCTTGGCGGTCTGCCCCTTCAGGGCGGCCGGCTTGGGCGAGGCCGCCTTCTTCACGCGGCGCGACGGCTCGTCCGGCCCGCGGGCCGCCGCCTTGCGCAACGCGTCGAAGCTCGTGCCCTGCACCAGGCGGAATTCGATGCGGCGGGCTTCCAGATCCACGCGCGACACCTGCACCTGCACCTTGTCGGTCAGGCGGTAGCGCATGCCGGTGCGCTCGCCGCGCAGCTCGTGCAGGGCGTCGTTGAACTGGAAGTACTCGCCGCCCAGCTCCGACACGTGCACCAGGCCTTCGACGTGCAGGGTATCCAGCGTGACGAAGACGCCGAAGCTGGCCACGCCGGTGACGGTGCCGCTGAAATCCTCGCCCACGCGCTCCTTGACGAACCAGCACTTGAGCCAGGCTTCGACGTCGCGCGAGGCTTCGTCGGCGCGGCGCTCGCTGGCCGACAGGACCAGGCCCATCTTTTCCCAGATGGCATGCTCGTGTTCGCGCTGCGTGCGGCCGATGACGACCGGGTGGTCGTCCAGGCTGGGCACATAGCGCTGCCCGGCCAGCAGGGCCTTGATCACCCGGTGCGTCAGCAGGTCGGGATAGCGGCGGATCGGCGACGTGAAGTGGCTGTAGCCCGGATAGGCCAGGCCGAAGTGGCCCATGTTGTCGGGACTGTAGACGGCCTGCTGCATGGAGCGCAGGCACATGGTCTGCAACAGCTGGTAGTCGGGGCGCCCGCGCACCGATTCCAGGAAATCGCCGTAGTCCTTCGCGGTGGGGGTATCGCCCCCGCCCAGCGACAGGCCCATCGTGCGCAGGAATTCGCGCAGCGACTGCAGGCGTTCCGGCGTGGGGCCTTCGTGGATGCGGTACAGGCCCGGATGCTTGCTGCGGGTCATGAAGTCGGCCGCGCAGGTGTTGGCGGCCAGCATGCACTCTTCGATCAGCTTGTGCGCGTCGTTGCGCACGGACGGCACGATCTGCTCGATGCGGCCGAGCTCGTTGCACACGATCTTGGTTTCGACGGTGTCGAAGTCGATCGCGCCGCGCTTCTTGCGCCCCTGCGAGAGCAATTGGAAAAGCTCGTACAGGTGCTGGACCTGCGGCATGACGCTGCGCATGGCGTGCGCGGCCGGGCCGCCGGGCTGCTGCAGGGCCGCCCAGATATTCGTATAGGTGGTGCGCGCATGCGAATGCATGACGGCGTTGTAGAACTGATAGGCCGTGACCGTGCCGGCCTTGGCGCCGCTGGCGGGAATGACCATGTCGCAGACCAGCACCAGGCGGTCGACGTCGGGGTTCAGCGAGCACAGGCCGTTGGACAGGGATTCCGGCAGCATCGGAATGACGCGGCGCGGGAAATACACGCTGGTGCCGCGCTCCACGGCGTCGTCGTCGAGCGCGTCGCCCGGGCGCACGTAATGGCTCACGTCGGCGATGGCCACCAGCAGGCGCCAGCCGGGGCGCTTGCGCTGGCCCGTGCCCAGTTCCACCGGCTCGCAATAGACCGCGTCGTCGAAGTCGCGCGCATCCTCGCCGTCGATGGTGATGAGCGGCACGTCGCGCAGATCGACGCGGTCCTTGAGATCGCCCTTGCGGACCACGTCGGGCAGGCGCGCGGCCTGCTTGCGCGCGGCTTCCGAGAATTCGACCGGCACGTCGAACTTGCGCACCGCGATCTCGATTTCCATGCCGGGATCGTCGATCTCGCCCAGCACCTCGGCCACGCGGCCCAGCGGCTGCGTGTGGCGGGTCGGCTGTTCCATGATCTCGACCGCGACCACCTGCCCGTGCTGGGCGCCGTTGGTGTCGCTGGGCGGGATCAGGATGTCGTGCTTGATGCGTTGATCTTCGGGTACGACGATGGACAGCCCGTGCTCGTGCAGGAAGCGCCCCACCAGCTTGTTGGTGCGGCGTTCGATGACTTCGACGATGGTGCCTTCCGGCTTGCCGCGGTATTCGCCCGTGGGCTTGACCAGCACGCGGTCGCCGTGCAGCACCTTGAGCATTTCGCGCGGCGACAGGAACAGGTCGGGGCCGCCGTCGTCGCGCAACAGGAAGCCGAAGCCGTCGCGATGCCCCAGCACCTTGCCGGCGACGAAGTCCAATTTGGTGGCCAGCAGCAACACGCCCTTGCGGTTGGGCATCAATTGCCCGTCGCGTTCCATCGCGCCCAGCCGGCGCTCGAACCCCACCATCGTTGCGGGGCGCTCGATGCCCATGCGCTCGGCCAGCTCCACCGGAGACAGCGGCGAGCCCGCGGCACGCAGCGCTTTCAGGATGGCTTCACGAGACGGGACATCGGGATCGAAGTCCGGCGGCGCTTCGGGCAAGGGTGTTGATCTGTTGTTATTCGATTCGTTATTCGATCGTTTTGCCAAAGCTAAAATTTCCGTATATAATGCGCAGCTTCTGTGGTTCGCCCAAGGCTGAACACTGAAGCAGAAAATGGTCAGTAGGGTTGGAGTTTTGCATACCCAGAGGGTTTTTGTTAACCGGTTTTGTTAACCGCTAACGTTAACCGCTCCGGGAGGTAAACCCAGCTGCGCTTGGTTAAGCAGCCGAATTCAAAAACTGGGTTCATTGTAAAACCAACTTCGCCTGGAAAGCATGTTTTAGTTAATGTGTTTTAACTAAACCAATGCAATCAGGGCGGCAGCGTATCACATCCTTCTGACAGTATCTCTCAGTGCCCAGGTGGCGGAATTGGTAGACGCGCATGGTTCAGGTCCATGTGCCGCAAGGTGTGGAGGTTCGAGTCCTCTCCTGGGCACCACGGAATTCCGGTCGAGACATCACATGATGTCTTGATAAGTAAAAGCTGAAGAGCCCCGAAAATCGCAAGATTTTCGGGGCTTTTGCTTTTCGGCGCCCTCGCCCTATCGCCGCTTCACGCCGGCGCCCCTCATCGCCACGGCACCTTCCGGTTCAGGTGGTGGCGCGCATACAGATCCGTGCCCATGCCCGCGATCTGCCCGTCGATCAAGGCCTCGAACGGTTGCAGCAGCGCATCGAAATTGCGCGGCGCCTCGATGGCGTTCAAAGCGTGCGTCACCGCCTCGATCGTGGACAGCGCGCCCGGTATGTCGGCATGACGCACGCGGTAGCGCGTGGACAACCCGGCGGGCAGCATCACGCGCGGCAAGGCGGCAAGCGCGGGATTGATGTGCAGCAGCTTGCGCGCATGCCCCCAGGTTCCATCCGGCACGATCAGTTGTACGGGCATGCCCAGGTCCCGCCCGTAGCCGGGCGACAGCACCTCGGCGCCCTCGCCCGGAAACAGCAGGCGCGGCGCGTGGCCGGGCGCCGCCCAGTCCGCTTCCGCGAAACGCTCGCCCACCACGCGGCGCGCGCCGGCCAGCCCCAGCACGGCCAGGCGCGCCGTATTCAAGGCATGGCGCGCCTCGCTCGGATGCTGGAGCACCACGACGCGGGTACGGCAGGACAGCGAGGGGATCAGCGCGCACAGGCAGTGCGATCGAGGGCGCAGACAGCGCGTGCAAAGGGAGCGGGACATGGGGCGACACTATATCGAAAGTCGCAAACGACCCTCGCGCCAAAAAAAAACCAAAAAAAAGTGAAAAAAACGCCACACGACTTGCACACCTCTAAAAAAGTGTGCATAATCTCATTCCTCTGCTGCTGAACAAGAAACGACGCGAAAGCGAAGCGACAAGTGAAGCGACAGCGCCCAGGTGGCGGAATTGGTAGACGCGCATGGTTCAGGTCCATGTGCCGCAAGGTGTGGAGGTTCGAGTCCTCTCCTGGGCACCAATTATTACATCACGAGGTACCTGCGTGATGCGCCAAAAAAACCCCGAACGCGTAAGCGTCCGGGGTTTTTTCTTTGTTTCGCGCTTTTGCCGGGGCCGCGGGCCCGGCAGCCGCGCCCTACTTCAGCGTGCGCGTCATCACGACGTGCGGAATGCCGGCCTCGACGAACTCGTCGCCTTCCACCGTGAATCCGTGCGCCTTGTAGAAACCCGCCGCATGCGTCTGCGCGTGCAGCACCAGCATGCGATGGCCGTCGCCATGCCCCTGTTCGATCAGCGCATCCAGCAACTGGCCGCCCACGCCCATCCCGCGGGCGCGCTTGTGGACCGCCATCCGGCCGATATGGCCATCGGGCAACAGCCGCCCCGTTCCCATCGGCGCGCCGTCGGGCCCGTAGGCCACGGCGTGCACCGACACCGCGTCGTCGTCGTCCAGCTCGACTTCGGGCGGCACCTTCTGTTCGACCACGAACACCTCGTGGCGCACCGAATAGGCGTCGTCGCGCAAGCGATCCCAGGTTCCCAGGGCGATACGCACCGTGGCTTGTTTATTGGTCGACATGTCCATCCCTCGCGTGCAGCAAATGAATAAAAGAATCCTACGCCGCATTTTCGCAGGGATGAAGGCGACCCAAAAGGGGGTACGATCGCGGCTAGGGCCTGTTAACACTAAAAGGAGCCTCGCATGAGTACCCCAATGGGCGGCTATCAAGGCGCGAAGCGCAGTCGTGGCGGGACCACGGCGAGCATTCGCAACGCAGAGAGCCGCCCATTGGGGTACTCACCCTTCGGGCAGGCCCGTAATCGGGCGCCTGGCGTCGTTGCAGCCACTTTGCGTGGCACAGCCACGCGGCAGTGTCTGCGCCTAGCCAAGCCCCCGATTACGGGCCTGTGCGAGGCTCCTTTTAGTGTTAACAGGCCCTAGTCCAAGCCGACCCTGTCCCGACATGCCGCCTGCCGCTCCCCCCGCGTGGCTGAAAGCCGCGCCCGCGCTTTTCCTGCTTCTCTGGTCCAGTGGTTTCGTCGTGCTCAAGGTCGGGCTGGCCTACGCCGACCCCATGACGTTCCTGGCCTTGCGCTATGCCTGCGTGGTAGTGCTGCTGACGCCCGTGCTCCTGCTGCTGCGTCCGCCGATGCCGCGCGGCGCGGCCGCCTGGGGCCACCTGGCCATGGTCGGCCTGCTGTTGCAGGCAGGCTACTTCTGCTTCACCTACCTGTCGCTCAAGCAAGGCATGTCGGCAGGCGGCATTGCGCTGATCACCTCGCTGCAACCCATCCTGATCGGACTGCTGGCCCCGGCGATCGCGCACGAGCAGGTCGATGCCCGGCGCTGGGCTGGCCTGGGCCTGGGCGTGTCGGGCGCCGCGCTGGTGATCGTGGCCAAGGCTTCGATCGACGTGCTGTCGCCCCTGGGCCTGCTGTTCGCGGTCGGCGCCCTGCTCTGCATCACTGGCGGCACGCTGTATGAAAAGCGCTTCGGCACGCAGACTCATCCGGTCGCCTCCAACATGGTCCAGTATGCCGTCGGCCTGGCCGTCACCGCCCCGCTGGCCTTCTGGCTGGAACCGATGCGCATCGAATGGACCGGCCCGCTGTGGGCGTCGCTGGCCTATCTCGTCGTGGGCAATTCGCTGGTGGCCATCACGCTGCTGCTCACCATGATCCGTCACGGCGAAGCCTCGCGCGTATCGGCCCTGTTCTTCCTGGTCCCGCCCTGCACGGCCGTGATCGCGCTGGCGATCCTGGACGAGCCCATCCCCGCGCTGGCCTGGCCGGGCATGGCGCTGGCCGCGATCGGCATCCTGCTCGTCACCCGCGCCAAGCCGGCGGCGCCGCGCTAGAATGACCGCCCTTCCGCCTCGCTATCCATGAACGCCGTCATTACCGCCGCCCTGCCGGTCTTCGCCCTGATCCTGACCGGCTGGCTGGCCGCCCGCTGGCGCATCCTGGGGCCCGCCGCCACGGACGCGCTCAATCGCTACGTCGTCTACCTGTCGCTGCCCGCGCTGCTGTTTCGCGCCATGACGCAGGTGGACCTGGCGCGGGCCGCGCACTGGGGCTTCGTCGCCGCCTTCGCGGGCGGCATCGCCGCCACGTTCCTGGCGTCGTTCCTCGGGGCCCGGCGCACGCAGCGCGCGCTCACCGACCGCAGCATCCAGGGCCTGGCCGCGTCCTACGCCAACGCGGGCTACATGGGCATCCCGCTCTGCCTGGCGCTGTTCGGCGCGGAAAGCCTGGCGCCCGCCACGTTCACCACCCTGCTTACCGCCAGCGTCCTGTTCGGCTTCGCCATCGCGCTCATCGAATTCGACCGCCAGCAGGCGCCCAGCCTGCGCGCCACCCTGCTCAAGGTCGGGCGCGCGCTGATGCGCAATCCGTTGCTCGCCGCGCCGGTGCTGGGCCTGGCGTGGGCGTTCACCGGCGTGCCGGTGCCCGAAGGCCTGGATCGCTACGTGACCCTCCTGGGGGCGTCGGCCAGCCCGTGCGCGCTGGTGACGATCGGCCTGTTCCTCGCGCAGACCGAAACGTCCAGCTCCGGGCCGGGCGTGCTGCGCCTGGTGACGGGCAAGCTGCTGCTGCAGCCCGCCGTCACCGCGGTGCTGGCCTTCTATGTTTTCCCCATGCCGCCCATGTGGGCCTGGACCGCCGTGCTGATGAGCGCCCTGCCCATCGGCACCGGCCCTTTCATGCTGGCCGCCATGTACGGCCGCGACGCGCGGGTGACCTCGCGCGCCATCCTGGTCTCCACCGTGGCATCGGTGCTGACCGTCAGCCTGCTGGTCGCCTGGATCAGCGCGCACCCGCTCACCTGACCTCGCTTCCATGCTGCTCGCCACCGCCATCTTCGTCCTCACCATCACGCTGGTCATCTGGCAGCCCAGGGGCCTGTCCATCGGCTGGAGCGCGGTGCTGGGAGCCGCGCTGGCGCTGGCCACGGGCGTGGTCCACCTGGCCGACATCGCCGACGTCTGGCGCATCGTGTGGAATGCCACCGCGACCTTCATCGCCATCATCGTCACCAGCCTGATCCTGGACGAGGCCGGATTCTTCGAATGGTCGGCGCTGCACGTCGCGCGCTGGGGCGGGGGACGCGGCCGCCTGCTGTTCGTCCTGATCGTTCTGCTGGGCGCCGCCGTCTCCGCGCTGTTCGCCAACGACGGCGCGGCACTGATCCTCACGCCCATCGTCATGGAAATGCTGATGGCGCTGGGCTTCGGACCAGGCGCGTCGCTGGCCTTCGTGATGGCCGCGGGCTTCATCGCGGACACCGGCAGCATCGCGCTCATCGTGTCCAACCTGGTCAACATCGTCTCGGCCGACTTCTTCGGCATCGGCTTCGGCGAGTACGCCTCGGTGATGCTGCCGGTGAACCTGATGGCGGTGGCGTCCACCCTGGCGGTGCTGCTGCTGTTCTTCCACCGCAGCATCCCGCCGCGCTACGACGTGAGCCAGCTGCCCGCGCCGGCCTCGGCCATCCGCGACCTCACCACCTTCCGCGCCGGCTGGATCGTGCTGGGCCTGCTGCTGGCGGGCTTCTTCATCCTGGAGCCGCTGGGCATCCCCGTCAGCGCCATCGCCGCGGCGGGCGCGCTGGGCCTGCTGCTGATCGCCGGCCGGCAGCACATCGTCGGCACGCGGCGCATCATGCGCGAAGCGCCCTGGCACATCGTCATCTTCTCGCTGGGCATGTACCTGGTGGTGTACGGGCTGCGCAACGCCGGGCTGACCGCGCACCTGGCGCAGGTGCTGGACCGCTGCGCGGAATACGGCCTCTGGGGCGCGGCGCTGGGCACGGGCCTCATCACCGCCTTCCTGTCCTCCATCATGAACAACCTGCCGACCGTGCTGGTGGGCGCGTTGTCGATTGCCGACACCAGCGCCACCGGCGCGGTGAAGGACGCGATGATCTACGCCAACATCATCGGCAGCGACCTGGGCCCCAAGATCACGCCCATCGGCAGCCTGGCGACGCTGCTCTGGCTGCACGTGCTGGCGCGCAAGGGCCTGCGCATCACCTGGGGCTACTACTTCCGCGTCGGCATCGTGCTGACCCTGCCGGTGCTGCTGCTGACCCTGGCCGCCCTGGTGTGGCGGCTGCAATGACCTCGGCAAGCGCAACATATTACTTTTGGTTATTTAAAACTCAGGAATTGATGTTTTGAGAGATTTGCGGCCCGCCGTAGACTTTCAAGCATCCCACGGGTGCGTCCTCGCGCCCGTTTGCATTTTTACGCCTACCCCCTCCGGGACCCGCCCATGAGCACCAACGCCTCGACCCTGCCCCTGCCCGCTACGGACCTGCCGCCGATCCGCATCAACCGCAAGCCGCTGTGGATTGCCCTGCTGCTGGTGCTGGCCGGCGCGCTGTACCTGAACCAGAGCGTCGGCTGGCGACAGGGCGCGCTGTGGGTCGTCGGCGCCCTGCTCGGCGTCACGCTCTACCACGCCTCCTTCGGCTTTACCCAGGCCTGGCGCGTCTTCGTGTCCGACCGCCGCGGCGCCGGCCTGCGGGCGCAGATGCTCATGCTGGGCGCCGGCGTGCTGCTGTTCTTCCCCTTCCTCGCCGCGGGCACGCTGTTCGGCCAGCCGGTCAGCGGCTTCGTGTCGCCGCCGGGCGTGTCCGTGGTGCTGGGCGCCTTCCTGTTCGGCATCGGCATGCAGCTGGGCGGCGGCTGCGCCTCGGGCACGCTGTTCGCGGTCGGCGGCGGCAATACGCGCATGCTGGTCACGCTGCTGTTCTTCATCGTCGGCTCCGTGATCGCGACCGCCAACTTCGGCTGGTGGTCCAGCCTGCCCGCGCTCGCTCCCACCTCGCTCATCAAGACCTGGGGCCTGGCGCCCGCCCTCGTCGCGAACCTGGCCGTCTTTGCGCTGATCGCCTGGGCCGTCACGGTGCTGGAGAAGCGCCGCCACGGCCATGTGATCTCGTTCGCCGCGCGCACCGCGCGCCCGGCCTCCCTGCTGCAAGGCCCGTGGCCGCTGATCTGGGGCGGCGTGGCGCTGGTCGTGCTGAACTTCGTCACGCTGGCGCTGGCCGGCCGCCCCTGGGGCATCACGTCCGCCTTCGCGCTGTGGGGCGCCAAGGCGCTGGACGCCGTCGGCGGCGACGTGGCCACCTGGGCCTACTGGAGCAAGCAGCCCTCGCTGGCCGCGCCGCTGCGCCAGGACGTCACGACCGTCATGGACATCGGCCTGATGCTGGGCGCGCTTGCCGCCGCCAGCGCCGCCGGCAAGTTCGCGCCCGTCTGGAAGGTACCGGCCCGCTCGCTGGCCGGCGCGGTCATCGGCGGCCTGCTGCTGGGATACGGCGCCCGCCTCGCCTTCGGCTGCAACATCGGCGCCTACTTCAGCGGCATCCTGTCGGGCAGCCTGCACGCCTGGCTGTGGTTGCCGGCCGCCTTCGCGGGCAGCGCCCTGGGCGTGCGCCTGCGCCCCGCCTTCGGCCTCGCGGTCGAGAAGACGCCGCCGGCGTCCAGCTGCTGAGAAACAGTATTCCAGGAACGTCTCCCGGGCCCGGGGGACGGCCCCTGGTGTATGGTTGCTCCATCCCGAAATACGGAGATGGACATGAGCTGGATTTTCGGCCGCTATACGGCCTTTCTGTTGACCCTCGCGGGCGCGGCGATCACCGCCGGCCTCGCCTACGCGAGTTCGCCCTGGTGGCTGTGGATCGCGGTGCCGCTGGCGCTGCTGGGCGCGCTGGGCGTGTATGACCTGATCCAGCCCCGCCACGCCATCCGGCGCAACTACCCGGTCCTGGGCAATCTGCGGTTCCTGTTCGAATTCATCCGCCCCGAGATCCGCCAGTACTTCCTCGAAGACGACACGCAGGCCGCGCCCTTCTCGCGCGCGCAGCGCTCCATCGTCTACCAGCGCGCCAAGCGCGAGATCGACAAGCGGCCGTTCGGCACCCAGGAAGACGTCTACGGCGACCGGTACGAGTGGATCAACCACTCCATGTCGCCTTCGCGCATCGACGACACCGACTTCCGCGTCACCGTGGGCGGCCCCGAATGCAAGCAGCCCTACTCCATGTCGGCGTTCAACGTCTCGGCGATGAGCTTCGGCGCGCTCTCCGCCAACGCCGTCCTGGCCCTGAACGAAGGCGCCCGCCAGGGCAATTTCGCGCATGACACCGGCGAAGGCGGCATCAGCCGCTACCACCGCCAGCCCGGCGGCGGCCTGGTCTGGAACATCGGCTCGGGCTATTTCGGCTGCCGCGACGAGCACGGCGCGTTCTCGGAGGAAGCCTTCGTCAAGAACGCCTGTACGCCGCAGGTCAAGATGATCGAGATCAAGCTGTCGCAGGGCGCGAAGCCCGGCCACGGCGGCATCCTGCCCGCCGGCAAGGTCACGCCCGAGATCGCCGAAGCGCGCGGCGTCGCCCCCTGGCAGGACTGCAACTCGCCGGCCACGCACTCGGCCTTCGATTCCCCGATCGGCCTGATGAAATTCGTGGCGCGCCTGCGCGAACTGTCCGGCGGCAAGCCGGTGGGCTTCAAGTTCTGCGTGGGCCATCCCTGGGAATGGTTCGCCATCGTCAAGGCCATGCTGGAAACCGGCATCACGCCGGACTTCATCGTGGTCGACGGCGCCGAAGGCGGCACCGGCGCCGCGCCGGTGGAATTCGTCGACCACGTCGGCACGCCGCTGCGCGAAGCGCTGCGCCTGGTCCACAACACGCTGATCGGCGTGAACCTGCGCGACCGCATCAAGCTGGGCGCGTCGGGCAAGGTCATCACCGCCTTCGACATGGCCCGCGTGATGGCCATGGGCGCCGACTGGTGCAACGCCGCGCGCGGCTTCATGTTCGCCATCGGCTGCATCCAGGCGCAGGCCTGCCATACCGGCAAATGCCCCACCGGCGTCACCACGCAGGATCCCTTGCGCCAGCGCGCGCTGGTAGTGCCGGACAAGGCGCAGCGCGTGGCCAACTTCCATCGCAACACGCTGCACGCGCTGGCCGAGCTGCTCGCGGCCGCCGGCCTCACGCACCCCGACCAGCTTCGCCCCCACCATATCGCGCGGCGCATCTCGTCCAGCGAGATCCGGCTGCTGTCCGCGCTCTTTCCCGAGCTGGCGCCCGGCGAGCTGCTGCGCGGCGAATTCCGGCACCAGGTGTTCCGCGCGGGCTGGGCCATGGCGCAGGCCGGATCGTTCCAGCCGACCCACGACATCACCACCGCCCTGGCGCAGGAACACGCCGCCCAGGCCGCTCCGGGGCCGGGCCCAGGTCCGGCGCCCGCCGCCGGCCACGCCTGAGCGCGCTGCTACAGCCAGCGCTCGAACATGCGCGAGAAAAACTCCATGTAGCGGTCGTCCACGCCCCGGGCCTTCCAGGCCTCGGGCGTGATGCGCACCGAATCGGCGACGTCGCGCTGGAACAGCGCCTCCATTTCGCCCGCGAACTCCGGCCCCAGCACCACCGCGTTGATCTCATAGTTCAACGCGAAACTGCGCCAGTCCATATTGCTCGAACCGACGGTGGACCACACGCCGTCCACCACCGCCGTCTTCGCGTGCAGCAAGGCATCGCGCCGCTCGTAGAGCTTCACGCCGGCGTCGAGCAGCTCGGTGTAGTGCGAGCGGCCGGCATGGAACACCAATGAGGAATCGCTGAAGCCGGGCAGCACCAGCACGACGTCCACGCCGCGCCGCGCGGCCGAGGTCAGGACGTCGATGAACGCGGGGTCGGGCACGAAGTACGCCATGGTGATGTGGATGGACTGCTGCGCGCTTTCGAACGCCGACATCAAGGTCAGGTAGACCGTGTAGCCATCGCTGCGGTCGGGCTGATTGGCCAGGATGCGCACGCTGGTCTTGCCCGACGGCGGCGCCACGTAGGCATCGCCGCCCTTGATCGGGTCCTTGGACTGCGACTCCCAGCCTGCCCGGATGACCTCCTCCAGCTGCGCCACGGCGGGGCCCTCGATGCGCAGATGCGTATCGCGCCAGGGCGCGGCCCGGGCATCGCCGGCCGTCTGCGCGTCCGCCTTGCCGGCGTCCGCGCCCGGGCCCGAACCCGCCGCGGAACCGGAGCCTGGACTGGAACCCGAACTGGACCCCGGCGACGACTCGTACACGCTGCTGACGTTGATGCCGCCCAGGTAGCCTACCTTGCCGTCCACCACCAGCACCTTGCGGTGGTTGCGCTGGTTGGGCGACCAGCCGGCGCGCGCGCTCGCCGGGTTGACCGGGTTGAAGACCTCCACCTGCACGCCCGCCTCGCGCAGGCGCTTGAACAAGTCATCGGAAGTCTTGATGGTGCCCACCGCGTCGACCATCAAGGACACTTCGGCCCCGCGGTTGCGCGCCGCGATCAGCGCCTCGGCGAAGCGCGCGCCCTCGGTGTCGTCATCGAAGATATAGGTTTCCATGTGCACGTAGCGGCGCGCCTGCGCGATGGAGCGCAACATGGCCTGGTAGGTGCCGGGCCCGTCGGCCAGGAGCCGGACGCGATTGCCCGCCACCAGCGGCGCGCCGCTGACCGCCTGTTCGACGGCCAGGTGCCGCGCCAGGAAGTCGTCCTTGGGCGTGCGCGGATCGGCGGCGATGCCTTGCCCGCGGCGGTAGCTCTCGACCGCCGCGTCGGCCGACAGGCTGGCCTGGGCCTTGCGCGCCTGCCGCTCCTCGGAGTCCGGCACGCTCGCGCAGGCCGCCAGCAGGGCGAGGCAGGCCAACGGAAGCGCCCGCGCCCACCGGCGGATGACGGACGGCCAGGAAAACGCCGCCGGGCGCGGCCAGGCCCGGCGCGCGGCCGTGGACGGCCTCATGATGCTCAGGCTTAGCGGCGGCCGCCCGACATCAGGCAGCAGCCCAGCAGCGCGCCGAGCAGCGCGGCCACGCCCACGGACTTCCAGGCATGCTCATGCACGTACTCGTCGGCATAGGCGGTGGCCCGGCGCGCGCGCTCGCGCGCCACGCCTTCCCACTCGCCGGCGGACGCCCGCGCCTCGGCCAGTTGGCGCCGCAGGCGCGAGCGGGCCTCTTCGATCTCGGAGCCCGTGTACGACGCCGTCGAGCGCAGCAGGTCTTCGGTGCCCGCCAGCAGTTCATGGAAGCTGTCGCTTACCCGTTCGCGGTGCAAAGCCATTTCGGCGCGTTGATGCTTTCGGTTCATGGTCGCTCCTTGTGATTATTGGGGGGAGTCGGGCCTGCTCCGCCCGCGACGGCGGGTTCCGTCAGGCCACGCTCCTATTGTGGCGGCCATCCGCAAGCGCCGCCCGAGCTTTGGCAACCAGCCGTAAACCGATATTTCAGCCCGGACGCCCTGGCGGGGGACCCCGCTCCCGCAAGCCGCGTGCCGCCGCGGCAGGTCCCGCCCAAGCGTGCAGGGGCCTTGCCCGATTTCGTAAAAGTCCATTGCATTCAGCGGCTTATCGCTTGACACCGCAACCCCCCTCGCCGCCACAATAGACCTTTGCAATGCGCTTCAACCCGCCTCGAAAAAAGGAACTGAACGCATGGTTTCGCCTTCCGCCCTGTTTGCCCCCGCCGCACCGGAATTCATCGCGCAGCACCTGCAGCATCCCAGCCCGGAGCAGCTCGAACTGCGCGACGGGCTGATGGACCATCCGGCCCACGTCGACCCCAAATTCCTGTACGACGCGCTCGGCTCGGCGCTCTTCACCGCCATCACCCAATTGCCGGAGTACTACCCGACGAGGTGCGAAGCGGAGATCTTCCAGCGCCACGGCGGCGACATCGCCCGTCACATCGGCCCCGTGCAGTCGATGATCGACCTGGGCGCGGGCGATTGCGTCAAGGCCGAACGCCTCTTCCCCAGCCTGCGGCCGCGCCACTACGTGCCCATCGACATCTCCGCCGACTACCTGGAGTCCGCGGTGCGCCGGCTGCGGCTCTCCTATCCCGGCTTGCAGATCACCGCCCTCGGGCAGGACTTCTCCCACGCGCTGGCGCTGCCCCCCAGCGTCCCGGCCGAGCAGCGCCTGTTCTTCTATCCCGGCTCCAGCATCGGCAACCTGAGCCCCGAGGACGCCCGCGCCATGCTGCAGCGGATCCGCGGCCAGTGCGAGGGCGGCGGCCTGCTGGTCGGCGTGGACCGCGTGAAGTCCAGGCAAGTGCTGGAACCCGCCTACGACGACGCGCTGCACCTCACCGCGGCCTTCAACCTGAACCTGCTGCGGCACGTAAACAGCCTGCTGGACGCCGATTTCGACGTCGAGGACTGGCGCCACGTCGCGCTCTTCAATAGCGCCCGCTCGCGCATCGAAATGCACCTGGAAGCGCAGCGCGCGGTGCGCGTGGCCTGGCCTGGCGGCCAACGCGAGTTCAGCGCCGGCGAACGCATCCACACCGAGAATTCCTACAAATTCACGCCGCAGTCCTTTGCCGACCTGCTCGCCAGCGCCGGCTATCGCGACGTGGCGCACTGGTCGGATTCGCGCGGCTGGTTCTCGATTTTCAGCGCCCGCGCCTGAGGCGGGCTTTCCCGACACGCCACTGGAGGATCGCCATGGAACCTGCGTGCCTGCTGACCCACCCCGCCACCGGACCGTACGCGGCCGGCCAGGCCGGCCAGCACGACCGGTACGACGCCGTGCGCTCGACCAGCACCGCGCTCGCCGCGCCCCTGAGCCCGGAGGATTGCCAGGTGCAGTCCATGCCGGATTGCAGCCCGGTGAAATGGCATCTGGCGCACACCACCTGGTTCTTCGAGACCTTCCTGCTGACACGCTTCCACCCCGCGTACGCGATCTTCCATCCGCAGTACCGCATGCTGTTCAACTCCTATTACAACGCCATCGGCGCCAAGCATCCGCGCCCGCGGCGCGGCCTGCTCTCGCGCCCCGCGCTCGCCGAGGTGCAGCAATACCGCCAGCACGTCGACGGCGCCATGCACGAGCTGATCTCGCGCCTGGGTGGCAACGATCCGGAGTTCGACGCCTTGCTGGAACTCGGCCTGAACCATGAGCAGCAGCACCAGGAACTGATCCTGACCGACCTCAAGCACATGCTGTCGGCCAATCCCCTGCGGCCGGCCTACGTCGCGCCCGGCGCGCCCGCCCTGCCCCCGGCCACCGCCGCCGGCTGGACGCGCTATGCCGGCGGCATCACGCGCATCGGCCACGACGGGCGCGGCTTCGGCTTCGACAACGAAGGCCCCGCGCACGAGGTGCTGCTGGCCCCCTTCCACCTGGCCGACCGACTCGTCACGCAGCACGAATACCTGGCCTTCATCCGGGACGGCGGCTACAAGCGGCCCGAGCTGTGGCTGTCCCTGGGCTGGGACCTCGTCTGCGCCGAGGGATGGCAGGCGCCGCTCTACTGGGAACGCCAGCGCGACGAGTGGCGCCTCTTCACGCTGCGCGGCATGCAGGACCTGGAGCTGCAGGCGCCGGTCACGCACGTCAGCTACTTCGAGGCCGATGCCTACGCTCGCTGGGCCCGCGTGCGGCTGCCGCGCGAAGCGGAATGGGAACACGCCGCCCGCCAGTTGCCCGAGGACGCCCTGGCCAGCCGCGCCAACATGCTCGAAAACGGCCACCTGGATCCCCGCCCCGCCCCCACGCGCAACGGCTCGGGCGGCCCGGTGCAGCTTTTCGGCGACGCCTGGGAATGGACCGCCAGCGCGTACGACGCCTACCCCGGCTTCAAGCCGGACACCGGCGCCGTCGGCGAGTACAACGGCAAGTTCATGTGCGGCCAGTACGTGTTGCGAGGCGGTTCCTGCGCCACGCCCCGCGACCACATCCGCCCGAGCTACCGCAATTTTTTCCCGCCCGACGCCCGCTGGCAGTTCTCCGGCATCCGCCTGGCGCGGGACGCCTGAAACGCCGCCCGAAGATTTAGATGACGCGCCGCTTGCATCACGCAAAAACTTCATGCTAGAATTTCGTTCTTCGTTGATCACCGCTTGCAACGCAATAGCGAGTGAAACGACGTGGCGCATTAGCTCAGCCGGTTAGAGCGACGGAATCATAATCCGCAGGTCCCCTGTTCGAATCAGGGATGCGCCACCAAAGAATTGCAAAAAAAGGCCCTCGCACCAGCGAGGGCCTTTTGTTTTCCGCTCAAGGCTTTTTTCCACTCAAGGGCGTTACGCTCAAAGCTTGTAGGGCAGATCGCGGCGCCTGCCGCCCCAGGTTGCCGCCAGGCTGGCCACGAACGCGCCGATCAGCATCGACGCGAAACCCCACAGCGCGAATGCGGCCGCGGCCTTGCGCGCGCTGTCGGCGGCCTCCTTGGCCTTCTGGCGGGCCTCGTCGGCCGCCTTCTTCGCATCCTGGATCGCCTGCTCGACGCGGCGCTGCGCCACCACGGGCTCGATGCCGGCCTGCGCCGCCACCACTTTCGCCACGTAGTCGCGGTCCTCGGGCGTCATGTTGCCGCGCGCCAAGCTCATCGCCACGATGCGCCCGACTTCGGCGCGGGCGCCGGCCCGGTCGCCGCCGGCATCGGGACGGTCGCTCCTGAGCAGCACGTCGGCGAAATACTCGCTCGCCTGCCCCCTGGCGCCGCCGCTACCCGCCGCGGCGGTGGCGGTCGCCGCGGCGCCCGCGCCCGCCGCCACCGTCGCTCCCGTCTTCGCCACGCCGGAAGCCAGCGAGGCCAGGGAAGCGCCCAGCAGCGCCGCGCTCACTACCGCGCTCAACGCCCACACCAGAAAGCCATGCGCCGTGTCGCGGAAGTAGATTTCGTCCGAATGCGTGTCGACCCACTTGGTGCGCAGGCGGCCCGCGACGTAGCCGGCAATGCCGTAGGCCACGATCTGGGTGAACAGCATCCAGGCGATGACGCCGATGCCGACGGCCGGCGCCGACAGCCCTTCGTCACCCCAGGGCGATACGGAAAGAAAGCCCAGCCCCGCGCCGCCGGCGAACAAGGCCAGCGATAGCGCCGCGGCGATGACCGCTCCGGCGAGTACGGCCGCCCACGATACCGCCGAGACCGCGGATTCGCGCGCCGGCACGCCGTCGGGATAGGGTTGGTTCAACATCGATGGGTTTTCCATGGACTCTTCCTTGTTCGTTGCCTGGCGGCGACCCCGCCGCCTCGGCAGGTAAGGGCCGGCCTCAATGCCAGAAAAGCGCCAGCAGGATGATGATGGGGATAGGTACGCCAAGCAGCCACAGAAGGATCGAACGCATGGCAGTCTCCTTGCGTGAATCGCGCGTTGCGCGCGGGTGGGCGACGGTCAGGCCAGGTCTATCGTGCGCGGATCGCTGGGATCCGGCCTGGGCGGAAAGGCGGGAGTGTCGTCGGGATCCTCCGGCGGCGGTTCCGGCACGGGCACGGAATCGTCGGGCGGCAGGTTGCCGGGAAGCGCGGGATCGTCCGGCGGCAGGTCGTCGGGCAAGCCGGGTTCTCGATGCGTGGGCTGGGACATGGCGGGATCTCCTCGATCGGCGCAGGATGCGCTCGCGCCTTTCCAGCAAATCGCGTTCCCGGCGCTTGCGGGCCGGCGCTGGCCGCAAGCGCGCGCCGCCTTGGGCGACGGCCCTGTCGCCGCCTGGGCGGCGGCCGTTTCAAGGCTTGGGCTTGCCGTCCTTGGCCGGTTCCGGGCCGGCCGGGTCGCTCTTGCCCAGGAAATTCACGACGGCGGCCTTCCCCGCCACGGAAGCCTCGTCCTGGCTGCCGTAGCGCTTTTCGGAATAATTGGTGCTGCGCACATTACCGCTGTCGGGGTCGAACAAGGTGATGATCCAGGCGAACTCGCCGGGCATCAATTGCCGGACCTGCAGCGTCGCCCGCGTACCAGGGCGCAATTTCTGCGGCATCTGGCGGCCTCTTGATTGATTCGACGTCGCCATCGTAGCGCAAACCCGGCGCTGCCACGACCTCCTCGCGAACGATCCGAAATGCTGCGTTCGCACATGAAATCCATGCTGCGCGCCCCGCGGCTAATACGCCACAAACCGCGCCGAGCGCCAGGAAAACCCTAGGGCCCGCCGCGCGATTACAGGCGCACAATCATTACAAACTAGACCGCAAAGCGGCGCCGAATCCCTTTAATCAGGCGAGGACGGAGACAACATGACTCACGTAGCAGTGGTTATCAGCTGTTTGATGGTTATGGGTATCGTCGCGTTGGTGATTCAAACGATTCAAAGCGCAGGGCCCGAGCCCTGGCTGAAGATATCGGCGGCGATCGTCAGTTCCCTGTTCGCTTCGCTTCTGCTGATCCCGCTGGGATACGCGGTCGCGCAATCCGTGCTCTGATCGAGCGATTCCTTTTTTCATGACGGCACGCCCGGAACTACCCGTTCCGGGCAGCCTTGCCGCGCGTTGCCGCCCAACAGATCAGCGAACCGGCGGTGACCATGGCCACCCCTTGCCAGAAGGCCGGGGCCAGCCGGGTCGTTAGC
Organism: Achromobacter denitrificans NBRC 15125; assembly: GCF_001571365.1. Classification (GTDB taxonomy): domain Bacteria; phylum Pseudomonadota; class Gammaproteobacteria; order Burkholderiales; family Burkholderiaceae_B; genus Achromobacter; species Achromobacter denitrificans. The sequence continues at coordinate 23,202 of NZ_BCTQ01000031.1, forward strand.
CACACGGCCGCGAAGAAGGTCGAGAAGACGGGCGTGAAGTACGAAGCCGTGGCCAGCAAGGTCAGGTTGCCTTTGAGTATTCCCACGTTCCACAGCGCATAGCCTGCCGCCATCGCGCCGCCGGTCACGCACAGTTCAAGCGTGGCGGGCCAGGTGAACGCCAGCGCGGGCTCGTCGCCAAGCAGATACTTGGCCCACAAGGCCACCGCGGTCAGCATGAAAAACAAGGTGACTCCGTTCTTGCCGTCGGCGTAGCGGCGCGTCACATTGCAGTACAGCGCCCAGATGACGGCGCCGCTGAAAGCCAGTCCGTAGCTGAGGGGATTGCTGGAGACGTTGGCCACGGTGCGTTCCCACGACAGTCCTCCCGACCCGCCGACCACCCAGACGATGCCGCCCAGCGATAGCAGGATGCCGGGCGCCACCCAGGCGTTGGCGCGCTGGCCGTTGATCAGCATCGCCAGGATGACCGTGAAGCATGGCCACAGATAGTTGACGATGCCCAGCTCGATCGCCTGCCCTCGGTTGGCCGCGAAGCCCAGGGAAAGCGACAGGCAGATCTCGTAGGCCACGAAAAGCAGGCTGCCGACGATGAGGTAGGACCGCGGAAAGGTCCGCAATCTGGGGAGTCCCAGCAACAGCACCAGGAAGATGGAGCCCGTCGTATAGATGAGGGCGGCCCCGCCGACGGGGCCGAAGCTTTCGCTGACGCTGCGGATCAAACCAACCACCGTGCCCCACAGCAGCACCGCCAGCAAACCCAGGGAAGTGGCCGTATTCCGGCCGAAAGAAAATTGCATTACCGTTTCCGATTGCCCGTCGTTGTCCGCGCTGCGCCTCGGACGCCAAGCCGGGCAGTGTAGCGAAAACCCGGACGCCCCCGGGCGCCCCGCAAGCCTGCGGGGCGGCAGTGGCCGAAAGCGACGCCGTCGCCCAGGCAAACAAATGGGAGAGAAAGCCGCATGACCATATCGATACGCAGATTGAGCGACGTGCTCGCCAGCACGGAATCGGGCCGGCTCTATCGGATAGAGGTGTTCCTGCAGGCCGATGGCTCGGGCGCCGCGGCACGTCCGCCCGATCCGGCGCGCTACATTCTCCGAACCTCCGACGGCGAGCGCGTGCACCTGCTGGACCGCAACCGCTATCGCCTGACCTCGGGCGAAGTCCTGACCGCCCTGTCGCCCTCCAGTTCCGAAGGCTAGGCCGCCTTTCCAACGCAAGCGGCAGGCGGCGCTAGGCGTCCATCACCACCCGCCGCTTGCCCTCCCCCTTGGCCTTGTAGAGCGCCACGTCGGCGCGCTCCAGCAACTGCCGCAAGGCCATGCCGGAGTGCGGGAACACGGCCACGCCCACGCTGGCGGAGACCGTGGCGCGGATGCCGGGATAGGGCTGGGAGAGGCACTCGACCAACGCCTCGGCCACCAGCCGCGCATTCTCCTTGTTGGCGCCGATCAACAGCACCGCGAACTCGTCGCCCCCGAGGCGGGCCGCCACGTCCGACACGCGGACCGCGTCGGCCATCCGCTCGGCCGCTTCCTTGAGCACGGCGTCGCCGGCCGCATGCCCGTGCATGTCATTGACCGCCTTGAACCCGTCCAGGTCGATCGCCAGGATGGCGAAGGATTCGCCACTGCGCTGGGCCACCGCCAGCTCGCGCAGCACCAGTTCGCTGAACAGCACCCGGTTGCACAGGCCGGTGAGCGGGTCGTAGTGCGCCAGATGCTGCGCATGCGCCAGCATGCGCGACGCCTGCAACAGCGCGCCGCCCACTTCGGCCACTTCCTTGATGCGCGTGGCCGGCAGCTCCACCGCGCGCCCCTTGCCCAGGGCCAGCGCGGGCGAGACCAGCCCCTGCACCGCCGAGGTCAGACGGTACGCGAGCCGCAGCGCCAGCCACAACCCCAGGCCGAAGGCGAGCAAGGTGCCCAGCGCGACCCAGCCGATGGATCGGTACAGGTCGGTGGTCACCAGGGTCATGGGCGCGCCGGCCGCCACCGTCCATCCCGACAGCGACGAGCGGCTGAACGCGGTATAGACAGGCGTGCCCTCTTTCGTGACGGTCTCCAGCGAGCCTTCGCTTTCCTGCTGCACGGCGCGGGCCAGCGCGGGAACGGCCTTCTGGCCGACGAACTTCGAGGTGTCGCGCGTGCGCGCCACGATGGTGCCCGAGCCGTCCAGCACCGCCGCCACCCAGCCGTCCGGCAAGGCCCGGCGGCCCAGCACCTTGCCGATGCGCTCGGGCAGGATCCCGACGTTCAGGCTGTAGATCACTTCGTCGCTGCGCACCACCGGCACGCCGAGCGCGATGGTGGGGCGCAGGCTCATGCCGCCCGTGAACAACCCGCTGAGCACCGGCGAGCGCGTGTGGAATACGCGGCCAAGCTCGGCGGGCGCGCTGGCCGTGGGCAGCGGCGTGCCGAAGGGCACCTGGGTATTGATGAGCTGGCGGCCGTCCTTGTCGGTCAGCACGTAGTGGTCGACGATCTGGAACCGCGCCGCGTCGCGCGCGCGCTCGTGGAAACCGGCAAGGTTGCCGGCGATGAGGTCCGGCGAGGACGCGAGCATCTGCAGCCCGGCCTCGACGCCGGTCAATTCGCGATCGAGGATCGCGGTGAGATTGCGCGCGAGGAAAATCGTGTCGCGGAAAATCCGCTCTTTCTGGATGACGTAGCTTTCGTACACGGCCACCGACGCCACCACCAGCGCGGGCGAGATACACGCGACCACCAGGGCCAGCAGCCCGGTGCGCATGGAGTAGCGGCGCGGGAGGCGTACCGGCGCGCCGACGATGGCCTGAGTCTCAGGCATGCGCGCCCCCGCCGGGCACTGCCTTGCGGCTGCGAGGCTGCGATCGGACTGTCACCATCGGACTCATGCGCCTCCCGAAACGTCCGGCCCGGCCCGTCGCCGAAGCACGAACAGAAGTCAGAAATTATTACAGAAGTTCGCGATCGCACAATCCGCAACGCGGCAAGCGGATGCCAGTGTGACAAAAACCCCGGCGTCCCCAATTTACTCCCAAACACGCCGGCGGACCATGCCCCCCTTGCGCGGCGGCGGGACGAGCGCTCGCGAGGCGATACGGAGATCGCCCGGAGAATGGAACAGGGAATGCGCCGCGGCGCGACTACTCTTCCAGGTCCGGCGTGCCGGTGAACTGGCTCTTGAGCAGGGTCAAGGCGCCCTTCTCCGCCAGCGCCTCGTTGGGAAAGACATGCTTCGTGTCTTCCAGGATGGGAAAGCCGAAGACCCGCACGCGGGTGCGAAACCCCTCCGGGACCTCGGCGAATTCGATGTCGAAGTTGCGTTCTTCGATCCAGCCCGACCGATGCAGTTTCCATTCCATATGCAACACGCTCCTGATAGGCGAAGTCGACACGAAAGGCCCGCCCCGACCGGGGCCGGACGCTGCTACACCATACACCGGTATCGGGGCGCGCGGATGACGCCGCGCGCCCCGCTGGCCTACTTCTTCGCGGGATCCCGCTCGCCAGACGCGCCGGCCATGCCTTCCGGCAAGGGCGCGAACAGATCCCAGCTGGCCATGAACAGCGCGGCGATCAGCGGGCCGATCACAAAGCCGTTCAACCCGAACAGGGCCATGCCGCCCAGCGTGGAAATCAGCACCACGTAATCGGGCATCTTGGTGTCCTTGCCCACCAGGATGGGGCGCAGCACGTTGTCGACCATGCCGATGACCAGCACGCCGAACGCGATCAGCACCACGCCCTTGACGGTGGCGCCCGTCAGCAGGAAGTAGATCGCGACGGGGGCCCAGATCAGGCCTGCGCCCACGGCCGGCAAAAGCGACAGAAAGCCCATGATCACGCCCCAGAGCAAGGCGCCCTGGATGGAGAGGACCGAGAAAATGATGCCGCCCAGCGCGCCCTGTGCCGCCGCGACGGCGACGTTGCCCTTCACGGTGGCGCGCACCACGGTGGTGAATTTGCGGAACAGATGCTGCTTGTGCGTATCGCTCAAGGGCATGGCGCGCTTGAGCCGCGCCGACAGCTGCGGGCCGTCGCGCAACAGGAAGAACAGCAGGTACAGCATGATGCCGAAGCTGATCACGAACTGGAACGTGTCCTGCCCGATGCTCAACGCCTGGGTGGCCAGGAACTGGCTGGCCTGCATCGCGCCCGCGCTGAGCTTTTCCTGCAGGCTGGGGATGTCGGCCAGGTCGAAGCGCGCCAGCACGTCATGCACCGAGGGCGGCAAGGCCGCCATGGCCTGCTGGAAGTAGGCGCCGAAATTGATCTGGCCGGACTTGATGCTCTGATAGAGATTCGCGCCTTCGCGCACCAGCGATCCGCTGATGACGACCAGCGGCAGGATCACCAGCAGCAGCACCAGCAGCAGCGTGATCAGCGCCGCCAGGTTGCGCCTGCCCCCGATGCGCGGCACCAGGCGGCGCTGCAAGGGCGCGAAGATGATGGCAAGAATGGTGCCCCAGAAAACGGCCCCGTAGAAAGGCCACAACAACCATCCGAACGCGATGGTGACCACCACCAGCAGGAGCAAAAAGGTTCTGTAGTGCACGCTGGAAGATTGACTCATGTTCCGTCCCAGGCACGGCAAGCGCCGCGAGACCCGCATTGTACAAAGCGCCGGCTCAAGGCTCGCCGTGGGCCAGGGCCGCCGCCTGGGAGACGGCGGCGCGGGCGCGCTCCAGGCCGTCCGACTGCGAGTTCAGCCCTTGCAGGCGCAGGTTCAGCTCCTGCTGGAGCGTCGGCGTGGCGACGCGCGCCTGGCCGTCGGCCAGCAGGATATCCGCCGCGTTCGCGGCCACGAAATCCGCCACGCCCAGGGCGTCGCGCGCGACCGCGTCCATTCGCGATGCGGCATCCATGAGCTCGGCCGCGGGCGCCGTCACCGCTTCGTCGTACACACCGTCGTAGACGGGCGCGAGGTCGGGCGGCAGCGCCATCGCGGCGCGCGCCTTGTCCGCGCTGGCGCGGGCGTCCTCGATCTCGCCGGCCTGCTCCGCCAGCGTCTTGCGGGCCGCCTCGAAGCGCGCCCTGCGTTCGACGATCTCGCTCACCGAGCGGATGGTCTCCGCGGCCAGCACGTCGCGCAGGGGCAAGGCGGCCTTGGCCATGGCCTGCTGGAAATCCGTGATGACCTCGTAGGCGTCGGCATAATCTCCGATGGCCTCCTTTTCCGGCTCGCTCAGCACCGCCAGCGGCGTCAGCGCTCCGCTGCCGATCCGGGCTTGCAGCAACTGGATGAACGCCGCGCGTTCCTGCGGCTCTTTGTTGACGCAGGCCGAGAGCAACAGCATCGACGCCGTCGCCAGGCCCAAGAGGCAAGCTCGCAGCAATGCCATGCCCATCCTCCATGCATGCGGGTTTGCGGAAGCGGCGCAGCCCGGTACCGCGGCCGCCGCCCTCCGCCAGATTATCCCGAAGCGCCAGGCGCGCGCCGCGGGCGGGCGGATTTTGTTGCCATCGAAGCGTGTTGACACAGGGCGGAGCCGGCGCATCACGGCTCGACGGGGCACGCCATCGCGCAGCGGCGCAGGGGATCGAAACCCGCCTCCGCCTCCAGGCGCAGGCGCGCCAGGAGCGGCGCCGGCAACCGGTCCGGCGCCAGCTCGGAGAACCCGTGCCGCCGGTAGAAAGGCCCGTTCCACGGCAGTTCGCGATCCGTGGTCAGCAGCACCGACCCATAGCCGGCGGCGCGCGCGTGCGCGCGCACGGCCGTCAGCAAGGCCTTCCCCAGCCCGCGTCCCTGCCAGGGCATGGCCACCGCCATCTCGGCAAGATAGAGATCGCGCTCCATGGGCCGGGTGAGCGCGAAACCCGCAGGCCGCCCGTCTTCGCCTTCGGCGATCCACAGCAGCCCCGCGGCCCGCGCCTGCTCCAGCACCGCCGGCGGCACGGGGTCGTCGTCCGCGGCCCAGGCCATGGGAGTGCCCAGGAAGCGCTGTCCGGCGGAACGTTCGATATCGGCCAGGGCGGCCAGGTCGGAGGGGCGTGCGAGTCTGATCATAGGCATCGAAGTATGCCTCATGCGCGGCGCCGGCCCCTTCCCATAAAATAGCGCTTTCGGCCCCGCGGGCCGCCCGACACAGCCTTTCTCACATGACTCAGAACGCTACCCCCGACGCCTGGGGCTTCGCCCATCCCGATTGCCGCGGCGCCGCCGCCCTGCTGTTTTTCATGAACGACCTCGCGCGGGTGGTCAACCAGTACCTGGGCCACGGGCAACTGACCGACGAGGCCCTGGCCGACGCTCAGAAAGCGGTCGACGCCCTGCTGGACCGCTACGTGGAGATCCAGGCGGCCCCGGAAGCCTTCGACAACGAGCGCATCGGGCTCGCGCTGGAAACCGAGCGGGGGCCGGACGGCCAGATGGGCGCCCAGGTGGCGCTGCGCATGTCTCCGCGCCTGGAAGGCCTGATCATCGAAGCCCAGCGCCAGGCTCGGCCCGCCGCCCACTAAGGCACTAAGGGCTGCCCAGGCGGCGCCTGGAAGCCGGAAACCGCGGCCGGCCCGGCCTTCCAGCCCGATCTTTCGATAAAACGCTTGCAAAACACACCAACCTGCATTATCATCGACTGTTGAGTGCTGCATATGCAGCGTTTCAAGTAAAGACTGGCAAGTGAAAACCGGCGCCTGGTTTTCACCCGCGGAGCGGGCAAGAGCCCCTTCCCCGGCACTCAATGGCAAGACCGCCTTTCGCGCCAATTTCCATCAGAAAACAAAACGGCGCGTGGCCCGGGCCTTGTAAACCCAGGTCACACAACCCGGGCCATACGATTCGGGCCATACGATTCGGGCCATACTACTCGGGCCACACTACCGGGACGGTCCTGCAAACAAACCGCAACGCACATCAGCCGCGCCACGAGCAGGCGGTACCACGGCTGCCTTGCGGCGCTTTCCGGCAAGAACCCTTTCCGGCAACCCCTTTGCGCCAGACGCTTTTTTGCGCTGGCGAACGCATCGTCGCGCAAGCGCGCAACATGCCTGAAACGATGCCGCGCCAGACTGGGCGATGGCATCGCAGCCCTGATCCCTGCGTGAAAACATGAGAATGCGCAAAGGATCGGAGGCGATTGTGAGGTAGTGTCATGGCATGCCTGCCAGCCATGCGCCACCGTGCTTTTCCTATAACTAGAAACCAAGAGAACAAACACCATGAATACTCGTTTCACCACCTCGGACCTGATCCGACGTCCCGCCCATACCAAGCTGGACAACATGCCGATCCATGTCGGCGACATCGTCTACCTGCAACCCGTGGACGGCCCGGAAATCCGCGCAACCGTCATTTTCAACGCGCCGATCGACGGCATGACCACGTACACGACCGAAGTCGTGCCCTGCGGCGCGCCCGCGCAGAAGGCCCCGGCCCAGCGCATCCGCTTCCGCCACGAGCACGTGCATCGCATCGAACCGGTGCGCCGCGCCGCGCGCTGAACCCGTACGCCCCTCCCGCCCTCCCCGCGGCGGGGCGGCCGGTGCGTGATAAAGTCCCTGGCAACCTTGCCCTGGCGCTCCCACCATGCAGAACAACCGTCACGCGGTCCATATCTGGGACCTTCCCACTCGCATCTTCCATTGGGCGCTCGTCGTCTGCATCGTCGGCGCCTTCGTCAGCGTGAAGCTCGGCGGCCTGTACATGGATTGGCACGTGCGCTTCGGCTGCACGGCCCTGGGCCTGATCCTGTTTCGCCTGCTGTGGGGGTTCTTCGGCCCCCGTTACGCCCGTTTCACTCAATTCCTGCGCGGCCCGGCCGCCGTGGCCCACTACCTGAAGGGCGCCGCCGCGCCCGCCGGCCACAACCCCCTGGGCGCGCTATCCGTCGTGGCGCTGCTGCTGGCCATCGGATTCCAGGCCGTCAGCGGCCTGTTCACCACCGACGACATCATGACGCAGGGCCCGCTGTTCGGACACGTCAGCGCCGCCTTCTCCGGCGCCATGACGTCCTGGCACAAACTCAACGAGTGGATCATCATCGGCCTGGTGGCGCTGCACCTGGCCGCCGTGGCCTGGTACGCGCTGGTGCGCCGCAAGCGGCTGGTCCGCGCCATCATCACGGGCAAGGTCGACGCCAAGGACGTGCCCGCCGGCACGCCGCCCGCGCAGGACGGCTTCGCCGTCTGGCTGCGGGCCCTGCTGCTGGGAGCCTGCGTGACGGGCCTGGTGCTCTGGATCCGGTCGCTGGAAGTGGCGGCCGACATGTCCTTTTCCTGAGCGCCGCGCCGGCAAAGAGAAAGCCCCTCGCGAGGGGCTTTTTTCTTGCGTTGGGGCCGCCCGCGGACGGTCCGCGGCTTACTTCTTCTTGCGGTACGAATCGTGGCAGGCCTTGCAGCTCGCGCCGACATCGCCGAACGCCGCGCGCAGCTTGTCGAGGTCGCCGGCATCGGCGGCGGCCGACAGCTTGACGATGTTGTCCTGGAAAGCCTGCTGCTTCTGCTTGAAGCCGGCGGCATCGCTCCAGATTTCCGGACGGGCGTCGCCGCCTTCCGTGCCCGCGCCGAACGCCGCCCACGGCAGGGCCGACAGCGTCTTCAGCACTTCCACGTTGGCCTTGATCTGCGCGGCGTCATAGGGCGCCTGGCCCTTGACTACCGGCGCCATGCGGCCGAAGTGCGAGGCCATCAACGTCAGCGCCGACTGGCGGTACTTGACCGCGTCCTCGGGCTTGGCGAACTGGGCGGAGGCGTTCGTCGCCAGCAGCGGCCCAACCGTCATACAGGCCAACGCGACGAGCGTGGACAACTTCTTCATTGCTATCTCCCGTAAGGTCACAACAAGATGCCGCGCGCCATGCGCGCGGCAGGGCGGACTATACCGCCCGCGCCAGCGCCGCCGCCAACCCGATATACGAGCGCGGGGTCATCGCCAGCAAACGGGCCTTCGGCTCTTCCGGCAGCGCCAGGCCCTGGATGAATTCTCGCAGGCCTTCCTCGGTAATCCCCTTGCCCCGCGTCAAAGCCTTGAGCTGTTCGTAGGGTTGCGGCAGGCCATAGCGGCGCATGACGGTCTGCACCGGCTCGGCCAGCACTTCCCAGCACGCGTCGATGTCGGCGTCGATGGCGGCGGTATTGACTTCCAGCTTGCCCAGGCCGCGCATGCAGGCATCCCACGCAACCAGGCAATAGCCCAGGCCGACGCCCAGGTTGCGCAGCACGGTGGAGTCGGTGAGGTCGCGCTGCCAGCGGGAGATCGGCAGCTTGTCGGCCAGATGGCGCAGCACGGCGTTGGCCAGGCCCAGGTTGCCTTCGGAATTTTCGAAGTCGATCGGGTTGACCTTGTGCGGCATGGTGGACGAGCCGACCTCGCCTTCCTTCAGGCGCTGCTTGAAGTAGCCGAGCGCCACGTAGCCCCAGATGTCGCGGTCCAGGTCCAGCACGATGATGTTGGCGCGGGTGATGGCGTCGAACAGCGCCGACATCCAGTCGTGCGGCTCGATCTGGATGGTGTGGCGGTTCTGGGTCAGGCCCAGGCCGGCCAGCACGCGCTGGCTGAAGGCGGGCCAGTCGATCTCGGGGTAGGCGGACAGGTGGGCGTTGTAGTTGCCGGTGGCGCCGTTGAGCTTGGCCAGCGGCTCGACGGCCTCGACCGCGGCGATGGCGCGGTTCAGGCGCGCGGCTACGTTGGCGAATTCCTTGCCCAGGGTCGTCGGGCTGGCGGGCTGGCCGTGCGTGCGCGACAGCATGGGCTGGTCGGCCTGGGCGATGGCCATCTCGTTCAGCTTGGCGGCGAGCTCGCGCAGGCGCGGCACGACGACCTCGTTGCGCGCGCGGGTCAGCATCAGCGCATGCGAGGTGTTGTTGATGTCTTCGGACGTGCAGGCGAAATGGATGAACTCGGCGGCGCGGGCCAGTTCGGCGTCATCCGCCACTTTTTCCTTCAGCCAGTATTCGACGGCCTTGACGTCGTGGTTCGTGACGCGTTCGATGTCCTTGATGCGGGCGGCGTCCGACTCGGAGAAATCGCGCACCAATTGCTGCAGGCGCGCGCGGGCGGCCTCGGAGAAGGCGGGCAGTTCGGGCAGCCCGGCGTCGGACAGCGCGACCAGCCAGGCCACTTCGACTTCGACGCGATGCGCCATGAAGCCGGCCTCGGACAACAGGCCGCGCAGCGCGTCGCCCCGGGAAGCGTACCGGCCATCCAATGGCGAAAGGGCGTTGAGTTGGCTAAGCTGATCGGCGATTTGCATGGTCTGGGAAAGAAAAAGCGGGGATTGAGCGAATCGGGCGATTTTATCATCCGGAAGCGTGCAACATTGTGGCAAACTGGCGAAGATTCCGGCCTGCCGGCGGCCCGACCTCACACGGCCTGCTATACTTCGGCCGCTTTCCGACTCCGCTTGTGACTCCATGAAACTGATCGGCTCGCTTACCAGTCCTTACGTGCGCAAAGTGCGTATCGTCATGGCCGAGAAAAAGCTGGACTACCGGCTTGAACTCGAAAACGTCTGGTCCGCCGACACGCAGATCCAAACGTACAACCCGCTGGGCAAGGTTCCCTGCCTGGTCATGGAAGATGGCGGCGCACTCTTCGATTCGCGCGTCATCGTCGAATACCTGGACACCCTGTCTCCCGTGGCCCGCCTGATTCCGCAGCCGGGACGCGACCGCGCGGCCGTCAAATGCTGGGAAGCCATCGCCGATGGCCTCCTGGATGCATGCGTGACCATCGTGAAGGAAAACCAGCGTCCCGAGGCTCAGCGCAGCCCCGAATGGATCGAGCGCCAGCACTCCAAGATCCACGCCAGCCTCGACGCGATGAACAAGAGCCTGGGCGAGAACGCCCATTGCATGGGCATCAACTACAGCCTCGCCGACATCGCCGTCGGCTGCGCGCTGGGCTACCTGGACCTGCGCTTCGCCTCGCTCGACTGGCGCGCGGACCACCTGAACCTGGCCCGCCTGTACGACAAGCTGTCCCAGCGGCAGTCGTTCGTCGACACAATACCGGGGTAGCCCCCCCCCCGAAGCGCTGCGCGCTTCCCCCCCGGGGGGGCGCCGCTACGGACCGGCGGAGCCGGATCCGTGCGGCCCCGCTTCCTTCTTCTGGCAGAGCCGCGTTCGTTCGTGCGATTTTGATTCGCCCATTCCAGCGGAGCCGGATTCTTGCGGCCCCGCTTCCTTCTTCTGGCAGAGCCGCGTTCGTTCGTGCGATTTTGATTCGCCCATTCCAGCGGAGCCGGATTCTTGCGGCCCCGCTTCCTTCTTCTGGCGGAGCCGCGTTCGTTCGTGAGATTTTGATTCGCCCATTCCAGCGGAGCCGGATCCGTGCGGCCCCGCTTCCTTCTTCTGGCGGAGCCGCGTTCGTTCGTGCGATTTTGATTCGCCCATTCCAGCGGAGCCGGATTCTTGCGGCCCCGCTTCCTTCTTCTGGCGGAGCCGCGTTCGTTCGTGCGATTTTGATTCGCCCTTTCCAGCGGAGCCGGATTCTTGCGGCCCCGCCCTTGCGGGACGGGGCCGTGGGGCTTAGGCGGTAAAGGTCTGCCAGGCCTTGAACAACATGTAGCCGGCCAGTGCGAACAGCAGGCAGGCGAACACGCGCTTCAGGGTCTGCACGGGCAGCTTGTGCGCCATGCGCGCGCCCAGCGGCGCCGTCAGCACGCTGGTGCACACCAGCGCCAGCAGCGCGGGCCAGTAGATGTAGCCCAGCATTCCGGGACGCGATTCGCCCGAGTTCAGGCCCGACACGACGTAGCCCACGCTGTTGGCCAGCGCGATGGGAAAGCCCAGCGCCGCCGACGTGGAGACGGCGTTGTGCAGGGCCACGTTGCACCAGACCATGAACGGCACCGACAGGAAACCGCCCCCCGCGCCCACCAGACCGGACAGGAAGCCGATGCCGGCCCCGGCCGCGCTGGTGCCCACCACGCCGGGCATCTGGCGGCTGGGCTTGGGTTTCTTGTTGCGCAGCATGCTCCAGCCGGAATAGCCGACGAACAGGGCGAAGAACAGCGACAGCCACAGCGTGCTGAGCGCGGCGAACACGGCGCCGCCGGAGAACAGGCCGCCGATGATGATGCCGGGCGCCATCGCCCAGACGATGTTCCACTTGATCGTGCCGCGTTGTTGATGGGCCCGGACGCTGGAAATGGACGTGAACAGAATCGAGGTCATCGACGTGGCGATGGCCGCGTGCACCACCAGGTCGGCGGGCATGCCCTGCCAGGCGAACAGCATCGTCAGGAACGGCACCAGCAGCATGCCGCCGCCTATGCCCAGCAGGCCTGCCGCAAAGCCGACCACGCCGCCCAGCACCAGCAGGCTAATCAACATCGATACATCCACAACGGTCTCCCTATTTCTTCTTGGTCATGAACAAGGCCCCTGAGGCAACGCCCCAGGGGCCTTTGGAAAAGGTCTGCGCCCGGCCGGGCGCATTCCGGCGAGGGCCGGCGCATCGCCTACACGATGATGCCGCCCCCCAAGCAAACTTCGCCATCGTAAAGCACGGCGGACTGTCCGGGCGTCACCGCCCATTGCGGCTCGGTGAAATCCAGCGCGAACTCGGCCTGCGTGGCGCCATCGAGACGGCATGCCGCATCGGCCTGCCGGTAGCGCGTCTTGGCGCCATAGGCGCCGGCGGCCGGCGGACGGCCCGCGATCCAGCTGGCGTCCTGAGCCCGCAATTCGCCCGAGAGCAGCCAGGGATGGTCGTGCCCTTGCACCACGTACAGCACGTTGCGCTCCAGGTCCTTGCGGGCCACGTACCAGGCCTCGGCCGTGCCGTCCTCGCGCTGCCGCCCCTTCACGCCGCCCACGCCCAGGCCCTTGCGCTGGCCCAGCGTGTAGAACGACAAGCCCTCGTGGCGCCCCACCGTCATGCCTTCGGGCGTCATGATGGGGCCGGGCTCGGTCGGCAGGTAGCGGTTCAGGAATTCCCGGAACGGCCGCTCACCGATGAAGCAGATCCCGGTGGAATCCTTCTTGGCGGCATTGTGCAGGCCGATTTCGTGCGCGATGCGCCGCACTTCCGTCTTGTGGATCTCGCCCAGCGGGAACAGCGTGCGCGACAGCTGCGCCTGGTTCAGCCGGTGCAGGAAGTAGCTTTGGTCCTTGGACGCATCCAGCGCCTTGAGCAGCTGGAACTCCGTGCCGCCGCCCTCGGCCGGCACTTCGCGCACCCGCGCGTAGTGGCCGGTGGCGATGCGCTCGGCGCCCAGCGCCATGGCGTGATCCAGAAACGCCTTGAACTTGATCTCGGCGTTGCACAGCACGTCGGGATTGGGCGTGCGCCCCGCGGAATACTCGCGCAGGAATTCCGCGAACACGCGGTCCTTGTATTCGGCGGCGAAATTGACGAACTCGAAGTCGACGCCGACGAGGTCGGCGACGCTGGCCGCGTCGAGGAGGTCCTGGCGGGTGGAGCAGTATTCGGAATCGTCGTCGTCTTCCCAGTTCTTCATGAACAGGCCGATGACTTCATAGCCTTGCTGCTTGAGCAGCCAGGCGGTGACCGAAGAATCGACCCCGCCGGACATGCCCACGACAACGCGGCCCTTATTGGATTTTTGACTCATGATGACGCTATTTTAGATCGGACCGGGCTTCTTCCTGCGGCTGCGGCTCGGCCGCGCGCGATACTTCCATCAGCCAGGCGCGGAAGGCCTGGAGCGTGGGCAGGTTGGCCTTCTGCTCGGGATAGCACAGGTAATAGCCCATGCGCGCGCGGATCGGCAGCTGGATGGCGACGGCCAGCTTGCCGTCGCGCAGTTCGTCCTCGATCAGGCAGCGCGGGATCAAGGCCACGCCGAACCCCGCCGCCGCGGCCTGCGACAGCAGCGCGTACTGGTCGAAGCGGGCGCCTTCCAGGCTGCGCCGGGTATCGCAGCCGGCCTGCTCGAACCAGTCGCGCCAGCCTTCCAGCGCCGAGGTGTGATGCAGCAGCGGATACGCCAGCAGGTCCGCGGGCGACGTACAGCCGCCCGGGATCAGGCGCGGGCTGCACACCGGCAGGATCTCGCGGCCGACGATGTAGTCCGCCCCGCTGCCCGGCCAGATGCCCTCGCCGAACCGCACGGCGGCGTCCAGTTCGGGGGTGGAGAAATCGTAGCCCTGGCGGTGCGGCAGGAATTCCACGTGGATGTCGGGCCGCAGGCGCATGAAGGCCGTCAGCCGCGGAATCAGCCAGCGGGCGCCGAACGTGGGCATACAGGTCAGGTTGAGGGTGCCGCCCTGCCCCTGGTGCGCGATCAGCTCCACGGTGGCGGCCTCGATCTGGCCCAGGCCGGCCTGGATCTTGGTGAGGTAGCTGCGCCCGGCCTCGGTCAGGACCAGGCCTTGCCTGATCCGCAGGAATAGCTCGATGCCGACGAACTCCTCCAAATGTTTCACTTGTTTACTGACCGCGCCCTGCGTCACGCACAGTTCCTGGGCCGCGCGCGTGAAACTGCTGTGCCGGGCGGCCACTTCGAACGCCTGGAGGTCCGTTAAAGAGGGACAGAAACGCCGCATAAATATCGCTCCCACGGCTGGCGTGGGCTCCTTGCCCGCAAGAGGGCCGTGTATGCCGGGGCGGCCCGGACAGGCGGGTTGCGCACCCCGTCGCGCACACAGATTGTTTCAGGTTGCGGGGCAAAAACAGCGGCGCGAAAGGCCGCCGCCAAAAGAGGCATGAAAAAAAGTCATAGCTTACGGAGAAAGTTTCGTTTGCGCAAACGGGGCCGCCAGGAAAGAATCGTTGCGTTTGCGTCTGCCTTTGCGCATCCGCTTTCCAATTCATTAGGGGAATCCATGCAACGCCGTAAAGTTGTCCTGGGCCTGTGCGTCGCCGCCGCGACCCTGGCCTCGCCGCTCACCTCGGGCATCGCGCACGCCGAAGACGCGTACCCGTCCAAGCCCATCCGCCTGATCGTTCCCTTCCCGCCCGGAGGCACCACCGACATCGTCGGCCGCCTGTTCGCCGACAAGCTGGGCAAGGAACTGGGCCAGACCGTCGTGGTGGAAAACCGCGGCGGCGCCGGCGGTTCGATCGGCAGCGCCTTCGTTGCCAGCAGCGCGCCGGACGGCTATGTCCTGGGCATCGCCACCGTCAGCACGCACGGCATCAACCCGGCCATCTACCCGAACCTGCCGTTCGATGGCGAGAAGGACTTCACGCCCATCTCGAACCTGGCCGCCGTGCCGAACATCATGACCATCAACCCGAAGGTCCAGGCCAAGAACATCGCCGACTTCATCAAGCTGGCCAAGAGCGAGCCGGGCAAGCTGACGTACGCGTCCGCCGGCAACGGCTCGGTCTCGCACATGATGGGCGAACTGTTCAAGATGGCCTCGGGCACCAACCTGATGCACGTTCCGTACCGCGGCGTGGGCCCGGCGCTGAACGACGCGCTGGCCGGCCAGGTCGACGTCATGTACGACAACCTGCCCTCCACGCTGCCGCACGTGCAGTCCGGCCGCTTGATCGCCATGGCCGTCGCCTCGCCCAAGCGCGTCGCGTCCCTGCCCGACGTCCCGACCTTCGCCGAAGCCGGCCTGCCCGCGGTCAACGACGCGTCGTGGTTCGGCCTGGTCGCCCCGGCCAAGCTGCCCGCGCCGATCCTGGCCAAGCTGAACGCCGCCGTCCAGAAGGTCAGCGCCGAAGCCGACGTCAAGGCCCGCCTGGAAGCGCTGGGCGCCTCGCCCGCCGCCAACACCTCGGCCGAATTCGGCGCGCAGATCGCCGCTGAAATCGCCAAGAACAAGCGCATCGCCAAAGAAGCCAACGTGAAGATCGACTGATCGATCTTCGATCCCCGCCGCCCGCCGGGGCGCGGGGATCTCCGATTCACGAACGCAACACCCCCTTATGCGAATTACCCAACCCCTGTCTTACCGGCTCGACCTTCCGCAGCAATATCCCGATTCGGAACCCTCGGCCCCGCTCGTGCTGGACTCCCCGCACAGCGGCACCGCCTACCCTCCCGATTTCGCGGCCGCGGTGGACTTTGGCGCATTGCGCACTGCCGAGGACACCTGGGTTGACGACCTCTGGGGCGACGCCATCGAAATGGGCGTCCCCATGATCGCCGCCGCCTTCCCGCGCGCCTACATCGATGCCAACCGCGCGCCCGACGAGATCGACGAGCTGCTGCTGGACCAGCCCTGGCCCGACGCGCTCAACGCCTCGCCCAAGGTCAAGCTGGGCAAGGGCCTGATCTGGCGCATGCTCGACGACGGCACGCCGCTGTACAACCGCAAGCTGACGGTCGACGAAGTCCGCCATCGCATCGACGCCTGCTGGAAGCCCTACCACGCCGCCCTGGGCCGCGTGCTCGACGACGCCCACCGCAAGTTCGGCAAGGTCTGGCACATCAACTGCCACTCCATGCCCAGCGTCGCCGGCGCCTTCGCCACCGACCGCCCCGGCCTGGTCCACCCCGATTTCGTGCTGGGCGACCGCGACGGCAGCACCAGCGACCCGGCCTTCCGCGAATTCATCGCCGCCTGGCTGCGCGAACGCGGCTACGACGTCACCGTGAACGACCCCTACAAGGGCGTGGAACTGGTGCGCGCCTTCGGCCGCCCCCAGGAAGGCCGCCACAGCCTGCAGATCGAAATCAACCGCAAGCTCTACATGGACGAGGTCTCCCTGCGCCCGTCCGAGAACTACGGCCGCCTGAAAGCCGACCTGCGCGACCTCACCGCCGCGCTGATCACCTGGACTCGCGCGCAAACGGCTTGACGCCGGACGTTTGCGCGCAGTGCCGGCCAGCGGCGTGGTAAGCCTGGCCGGAATAGTGGGCTGAAAAGCCCCAGCCCCATGGTTCGCCATGGGGTTTTTTTTGGGCCGCCCCAAGGCGGGCCAGCCCCCTTGGGGGGCAGCGAGCGAGTGAAGCGAGCGCGGCGTGGGGCCCACAACACCAACCTCCGCAAGAACAGCCGGCCCGCCGCCGGGCCGCCCCAAGGCGGGCCAGCCCCCTTGGGGGGCAGCAAGCGAGCGAAGCGAGTGCGGCGTGGGGGCATATTCCCGTGTATAACTACGGCGAACCTTCTGAGGAGAGGCGTAGATGCACATCGGGATACCAAAAGAAACCCGAGACGGGGAAACCCGTGTCGCAGCAACACCGGAGACCGTCAAGAAGTACGTAGGCGGCAAACACACCGTCGTCGTGGAGCGCGGGGCCGGCGCTGCCGCCCGCTATCTCGACGACGCCTATGAGGCCGCGGGCGCCACGCTCGGCACCGCCCAGGATGCCCTGGGCGCCGAACTGGTCATGAAGGTTCGCGCGCCGGATTCCACCGAATTGGCCCACATGAAGCCGGGCGCCGTCGTCGTCGGCATGCTCGATCCCTTCGACGCCGAAGGCCTCGCGCAGATGGCGAACGCCGGATTGGTCGGATTCGCGCTTGAGGCCGCGCCCCGCATCACGCGGGCCCAAAGCCTGGACGTGCTGTCCTCGCAGGCCAACCTCGCCGGCTACAAGGCCGTGCTGCTGGCCGCGCACCACTACGGCCGCCTGATCCCCATGATGATGACCGCCGCGGGCACGCTGAAGGCCGCCCGCGCCGTCGTGCTCGGCACCGGCGTCGCCGGCCTGCAGGCCATCGCCACGGCCAAGCGGCTGGGCGCGGTGGTGGAGGCCTCCGACGTGCGCCCGGCCGCGCGCGAGCAGGTGGAGTCCCTGGGCGCGAAGTTCATCGACGTGCCCTTCGAGACCGACGAAGAGCGCGAGATCGCGCAAGGCACCGGCGGCTATGCCCGCCCCATGCCGCCCGCGTGGATGGCGCGGCAGGCCGCGCTGGTTTCCGAACGCTGCAAGCAGGCGGACATCGTCGTCACGACGGCGCTGATCCCCGGCCGCCCCGCGCCCACGCTGGTTTCCGAGGAAACCGTCGCCGCCATGAAACCCGGCTCGGTGCTGGTGGACCTGGCCGTCGAACGCGGCGGCAACTGCCCGCTGTCCGAGAAAGGCAAGGTGGTGGAAAAGCATGGCGTGACGCTGATCGGGCTGACCAACCTGCCCGGCCTGGTCGCGACCGACGCCTCGGCGCTGTATGCCCGCAACATCCTGGATTTCCTGAAGCTCATCATCAATGCCGACGGCGCGCTGGCGATCCAGCGCGACGACGAAATCGTGGCGGCCTGCCTGGTGTGCGAAGGCGGCAACGTGACGCGGAGAACCTGAACATGGAAGCGATCAACCCCACCCTGATGAACCTCATCATCTTCGTGCTCGCCGTCTATGTCGGCTATCACGTCGTGTGGAACGTCACCCCTGCCCTGCATACGCCGCTGATGGCCGTCACCAACGCCATTTCCGCCATCATCATCGTGGGCGCCATGCTGGCCGCCGCGCTGACCGAGGGCGGACTCGCGCGCGGCATGGGCGTGTTCGCCGTGGCGCTGGCCGCGGTCAACGTGTTCGGCGGGTTCCTCGTCACGCGGCGCATGCTCGAAATGTTCAAGAAGAAGGACAAAAAGCCGGGCAAGGAGGGCGCGCAATGATCTCGCTGAACCTCGTCACGCTGCTGTACCTCGTCGCCTCGGTCTGCTTCATCCAGGCGCTCAAGGGCCTGTCGCATCCCACCACCTCGCGCCTGGGCAACCTGTTCGGCATGACCGGCATGGCCATCGCCGTGCTGACCACGGCCGCGCTGATCGTCGGCCTGGCCCGCGACGGCGCCGCCACCATCGGGCTGGGCTGGGTGGTGCTGGGCCTGCTGGTGGGCGGCTCCATCGGCACGCTGATGGCCAAGCGCGTCGAAATGACGAAGATGCCCGAACTGGTCGCTTTCATGCACAGCATGATCGGCCTGGCCGCGGTGGCCATCGCCGTGGCGGTCGTGGCGGAACCGCATGCCTTCGGCGTCGCGCCGGCCGGCATGCCGATTCCCACCGGCAACCGCTTCGAACTCTTCATCGGCACCTTCGTGGGGGCCATCACCTTCTCGGGCTCGGTGATCGCGTTCGGCAAGCTGTCGGGCAAGTACAAGTTCCGGCTGTTCCAGGGCGCCCCGGTGGTGTTCACCGGCCAGCACATGCTGAACCTCGCGCTGGCGCTGCTGATGCTCGCCTGCGGCATCTGGTTCATGCTCACCCAGGAATGGACGCCTTTCGTGATCATGACCCTCATCGCCTTCGTGCTGGGCGTGCTGATCATCATCCCGATCGGCGGAGCCGACATGCCGGTGGTCGTGTCCATGCTGAACAGCTATTCCGGGTGGGCCGCGGCCGGCATCGGCTTCTCGCTCAACAACCCGATGCTGATCATCGCGGGCTCGCTGGTGGGCTCCTCGGGCGCCATCCTCTCCTACATCATGTGCAAGGCGATGAACCGCTCGTTCTTCAACGTGATCCTGGGCGGCTTCGGCGGCCAGGCAGGCGGTGCCGCGGCGGCGGGCAGCGCGCAGCAGCGCAGCGTCAAGTCCGGCAGCCCGGACGACGCGGCCTTCCTCATGACCAACGCCGAGAGCGTGACCATCGTGCCCGGCTACGGCCTGGCCGTGGCGCGCGCGCAGCACGCGCTGAAGGAGCTGGCCGAGAAGCTGACCGAGCGCGGGGTGACGGTGAAGTACGCCATCCACCCGGTCGCGGGGCGCATGCCGGGCCACATGAACGTGCTGCTGGCCGAGGCCGAGGTGCCGTACGACCAGGTCTTCGAGATGGAGGACATCAACAGCGAGTTCGGCCAGACCGACGTGGTGCTGGTGCTCGGCGCCAACGACGTGGTCAACCCGGCGGCCAAGAACGACCCGAAGTCGCCGATCGCCGGCATGCCCATCCTCGAAGCCTACAAGGCGCGCACCGTGATCGTGAACAAGCGGTCGATGGCGTCCGGCTACGCGGGGCTGGACAATGAACTGTTCTATATGGACCGCACCATGATGGTCTTCGGCGACGCGAAGAAGGTGCTCGAAGACATGGTCAAGGCGGTGGAGTAGACCGGCGGGCGCCTGCCCCGCCGGGGCGGGCGCCGTTTCCCCCCGGGGCCGCGTTCGCCGGCCTCAGCCTTGCTTGCCCGCCTGACGGCGCAGCTGCTCGTCCACCACCTCGACCCAATGCCTCACGGGCGTATCGGTGCCGCTTTGCAGGTGGCCGATGCAGCCGATGTTGGCCGACAGGATCACGTCCGGCCCGCCAGCCGCGATGGCGCCCAGCTTGCGGTCCCGCAGTTGCAGCGCGATCTCGGGATTCAGCACCGAGTAGGCGCCCGCCGAGCCGCAGCACAGGTGTTTGTCGGCGAAGGGCTGCAATTCGAAGCCCAGGTCCGCGAGCAGTTGCTCGGACAAGGGGCGCAGGCCCTGCCAGTGCTGCAGCGTGCAAGGCGGATGGAACGCCGCCCGGGTGCCCGCGGGCAGACGCGAGCGCAGCCGCTGGGCGTATGGCGCGACGATCTCGGCCACGTCCTTGACCAGCGCCACCACGTCCGCGGCCTTCTGCGCGTAGGCGGGGTCATGCCGCAAGTGATGGGCGTATTCCTTCACCATCGCGCCGCAACCCGACGCGTTCATGACGATGGCCTCGATCTTGCCGTCCTGCACCAGTGGCCACCAGGCGTCGATGTTGGCGCGCATTTGCGCCAGCGCGGCGTCCTGCGCATCCAGATGGAAGCTGACCGCGCCGCAGCAGCCGGCCCCCGGCGCGATGCGCGCGCCGATGCCGATCGCGTCCAGCACGCGGATGGTGGCGGCGTCGATGGTCGGCATCATGGCGGGCTGCACGCAGCCGGCCAGCATCAATACCTGGCGAGCATGCCCGCCGACGTCCGGCAGCGCGCCCGCGTCACGGCGCTCGGGCACCTTGCGCCTGACCGATACCGGCAGCAGCCCGCGCACGGCCTGCCCCAGCCGCATCGCGGGCGCGAACAGCGGCGACATCATGGCCTTGCGCAGCAGCGTGCGCTTCGTTTTCTCGCTCCACGAACGCGGCACGCGCTCATCGACGATCTTGCGGCCGATGTCCACCAGGTGCCCGTACTCGACGCCCGAGGGGCAGGTGGTTTCGCAATTGCGGCAGGTCAGGCAGCGGTCCAGGTGCAGCTGGGTGGACTGCGTGGGCTCGGCGCCCTCCAGCACCTGCTTGATCAGGTAGATGCGTCCGCGCGGACTGTCGAGCTCGTCGCCCAGCACCTGATAGGTCGGACAGGTGGCGGTGCAGAAGCCGCAATGCACGCAACGCCGGAGGATGGCGTCGGCCTCGTTGCCCAGATCGGTATCGCGTGCCCAGGATGCCAGCTTGGTTTGCATGATGCCCTATAGCTCCATGACCAGGCGGCCGGGATTGAACAGGCCGGCCGGATCGAGCTCTTGTTTGAGCCGGCGCGTGATCGAAGCGATCCCCGGCGCCAGCGGATGGAATACGCCGTCGGCCGGCGGCCGGCCGTGGCCGGTGCGGAACAGCGTCGCATGACCGCCCAGCCTCGCCGCGGTCTCGCGCAACGTGGCGGCGTCATGCGTGCCCGACAGCCAGCGCTGGCCGCCGCCCCACTCCAGCAGGGTCGGGCCCAGCCCGAGCGCCGCGGCCGTAGGCGGCAAGGCCAGGCGCCACAAGGGCTGGCCCGGCGCGAAGAAGGGATGGGTCTGCTCGCGCAGCGAGCGCCACCAGGCCGACGCCGCCGCGGGCGCCATCGCCTCGCCGCCGATCAGCTGACGGGCGCTGGCCACCGCGGGGGGCGCGCCCGACAGGCGCACGGTCATGGCGCCTTCGGCCTGGGCATCGTCGCCGGCCCAGCTGGTGGCGGAAATCGGCAAGGGCTTGCCGCGCCACAGGGCGAAACTGGCCAGCGCCTGCGCCTGCGTGGCGGGTAGCACCAGCGTCAGTTCCTCCATCGGCCGGGGCACGACTTTCAAGGACACTTCGAGGATCGCGCCGAAGATGCCGTGCGATCCCGCCAGCAGGCGCGACACGTCGTAGCCGGCCACGTTCTTCATGACCTCTCCGCCGAACGACAGGATGCGCCCTTCCGAATCCAGCAGCTGCGCGCCCAGTACGAAATCCTTCAGGGCGCCCGCGCTCATGCGGCGCGGCCCCGCCAGGCCCGCCGCGACGCAGCCGCCCACGGTGGCCGCGGGCGAGAAATGCGGGGGTTCGAAAGCCAGCATCTGGCCGTTCTCGGCCAGCGCCGCTTCAAGCTCGGCCAACGGCGTGCCCGCGCGCACGGTCACCACCAGTTCGGACGGGTGATAGCTGACGATGCCTCGATAGGGCGTCATGTCCAGCAGGCAATGCCCGTCCTGCGGCGTTACCGGGCGGTAATTGCCATAGAACGCCTTGCTGCCTCCGCCCATCACGAACAGGGGTTTGTGGCCCGCACGGGCCGTCATGACCTGGTCGCACAATTCCGACAGGACAAAATCCATGAGGGGTGCGTCCTAGAAACGGGCGAGATCGGGGAAGCGCAACTCGCCAGCGTGGACGTGCATCTTGCCGTATTCGGCGCAGCGGGCCAGCGTGGGAATGACCTTTTCAGGATTGAGCAGGCACGGCGGATCGAAGGCCCGCTTCACTGCCAGGAACGCGTCGAGTTCTTCGCGAGAGAATTGCACGCACATTTGATTTATCTTCTCCATTCCCACACCGTGCTCTCCGGTCACGGTTCCTCCTACCTGCACGCACAGCTCAAGAATGGCGGCGCCGAATTTCTCGGCGCGCTCCACTTCGTCCGGCTTGTTCGAATCGAACAGGATCAGCGGATGCAGATTGCCGTCGCCCGCGTGGAACACGTTGGCGCAGCGCAATCCGAATTCATCCTCCATCTGCTCGATGGCGCCCAGCACGCGCGCCAGATGGCGGCGCGGAATCGTGCCGTCCATGCAATAGTAATCGGGCGATACCCGCCCGGCAGCCGGGAACGCATTCTTGCGGCCCGCCCAGAACTTCAGGCGCTCGGCCTCGGAGGTCGAGACCTGGCAACGCGTGGCGCCGGCCTCGCGGAACACGGCCTCCATGCGCGCGATCTCGTGCGCCACCTCTTCGGGGGTGCCGTCCGATTCGCACAGCAGGATGGCCTGCGCGTCCATGTCGTAGCCCGCGCGCACGAACGGTTCGACCATGTGCGTGGCGCGCCGGTCCATCATTTCCAGGCCGGCCGGGATCATGCCCGCGGCGATGACCTGCGTGACCGCGTTGCCCGCGGCCTCGACGCTGGAAAAGCTGGCCATGACGACCTGCGCGCAGGCCGGCTTGGGTATCAGCTTGACGGTCACTTCGGTGACCACGCCCAGCATGCCTTCGGATCCGATGAAGACGGAGAGCAGGTCCAGGCCGGGCGCGTCCGGCGCCTCGGAACCCAGCTCGACGACGTCGCCGTCGATCGTCACCACGCGCACGCGCAACACGTTGTGCACGGTCAGCCCGTACTTCAGGCAATGCACGCCGCCGGAGTTCTCCGCGACGTTGCCGCCGATGGAACAGGCGATCTGGCTGGAGGGATCGGGCGCGTAATACAGGCCGTAGGGCGCGGCCGCTTCCGAGATCGCGAGATTGCGCACGCCAGGCTGGACGATGGCCGTCGCGCTCGCCAGGTCGATGTGCTTGATGCGGTTGAACTTCGACAGCCCGAGCAGCACGCCCCGGCTGTGCGGCATGGCGCCGCCCGACAGGCCAGTGCCGGCGCCGCGCGCCACGAGGGGCGCGTTCAGCCGCTTGCAGATGCGCATGACGGCCTGCACCTGTTCTTCGGTTTCAGGCAGGGCCACGACCGCCGGGAGGGCGCGATAGAGGGAAAGGCCGTCGCACTCGTAAGGGCGGGTGTCCTCTTCGCGGAACAACACGCAGTGCGGGGGCAACGCCGCCGACAGGGCCTCGATGAGCTGCTGCAAAGAATAAGGCGCCTGCACTTGTGCCAGGCCGGTTTCGACCAATGAATTCATGAGCGCAACAATAGCGCGAGCGCCCGCTATAAGCAGGCCGGGATTTACCCGCATCCGGACGCGGCGCGGGCCTGACGATAAGTAACCAGCCGTAAAACGGAGGCGGCCGCCCGCCTCCGCAATGCGCTTTTCGCCGCGGCGCGAGCGCGCAGGCGAAAAAAAAGCCGACGGTGATCCGTCGGCTTCGGACGCGGCCGCCAGCGGCCTCAAGCCTGCCAGGAAACGATCTTGCCCGGGTTCAGGATGTTGTTCGGATCAAACGCATGCTTCAGGCTGCGCATCAGTGCCAGCGCATCCTCGCCGTGCTCCTCGGCCATGAACTGCATCTTGTGCAGGCCCACGCCGTGCTCGCCGGTGCAGGTGCCGTCGGCCGCGATCGCGCGCCGCACCAGGTTGTGGTTGATGGTTTCGGACTCCTGCCATTCCTCGGCGTTGTCCGCGTCGAGCAGCATCAGCACGTGGAAGTTGCCGTCGCCGACGTGGCCCACGATGGTGTAGGGAAAGCTGGCGCGGTCCAGTTCCTCGACCGTGTCGCGCACGCAATCCGCCAGGCGCGAGATCGGCACGCACACGTCGGTGGTGCTGGCGCGGCAGCCGGGGCGCAGCTGCAGGCCCGCGAAATACGCGTTGTGGCGGGCGGTCCAGAGGCGGCTGCGGTCTTCGGGACGCTCGGCCCATTCGAAGTCCATGCCGCCATGGTCCGCGGTGATCGCCTGCACGGTCTCGGCCTGCTCCTGCACGCCCGCCGGGCTGCCGTGGAACTCGAACACCAGCAACGGGGTTTCGCGCAGCGTGAGCTTGCTGTGCAGGTTGACGGCGCGCACGCTGGCCGCGTCCATGAATTCGACGCGGGCGACCGGCACGCCCATCTGGATGATCTCGATCACGCTCTGCACGGCGGCATCGAGCGTGGGGAAGTTGCACACCGCGGCGGACACCGCCTCGGGCTGCGGATACAGGCGCACCGTGACTTCGGTGATGATGCCCAGCGTGCCTTCGCTGCCCACGAAGATGCGCGTCAGGTCGTAGCCCGCCGACGACTTGCGCGCGCGCCCCGCCGTGCGGACGATGCGGCCGTCGGCCGTGACCACGGTCAGGGACATGACGTTTTCGCGCATGGTGCCGTAGCGCACGGCATTGGTGCCGGAGGCGCGCGTGGCGGCCATGCCGCCCAGGCTGGCGTCGGCGCCCGGATCGATGGGGAAGAACAGGCCCGTGTCGCGGATTTCTTCGTTGAGCTGCTTGCGCAGCACGCCCGCCTGCACGGTGGCGGTCAGGTCTTCGGCGTTCACCGCCAGCACCTTGTTCATCTGCGACAGGTCGAGGCTGATGCCGCCCTGGATCGCCAGGATATGGCCTTCCAGCGACGAGCCCGCGCCGTAGGGGATCAGCGGCACGCGGTGCTCATTGCACAGGCGGGCCACCTCGGCCACGTCTTCGGTCGTCTGCGCGAAGACCACGGCGTCCGGCAACATGGCCGGATAAGGCGATTCGTCGCGGCCGTGATGCTCGCGCACCGCCGCGGATTCGGACAGGCGGTCGCCAAAGCGCGCGCGCAAGGCATCCAGACAGGCGGCCGGCACCGGGCGGCGCAACGATTCGGCATGCAGGGGGGCGTTCATGGTCAGCGTGTTCTCTGGGTTCGTTAACCTGAATATTCTACGCCGCCGCGCATGCTGCGCCGCAAACCGCCATGCGCTGGCGATCCGCGGCGCGCCCCGGGCGTTTACTTGCCGGAGGTCAGGGCGACCCGGCGGCGTTCGCGCACCGCGTGGGCCAGGCGTTCCAGCACCGCCACGGAGGCGTCCCAATCGATGCAGCCGTCGGTGATGCTCTGGCCGTAGACCAGCGGCGTGCCCGGCACCATGTCCTGGCGGCCGCCCAGCAGGTGGCTTTCCACCATCACGCCCACCAGGCGCGCATCGCCCGCTTCCATCTGGCGCGCCACGTCGTCGATGACCAGCGGCTGGTTCTCGGGTTTCTTGCTGCTGTTGGCGTGGCTGGCGTCGATCATGATGCGTTGCGCCAGGCCGGCCTTGGCCATGTCCTGGCAGGCCGCCTCGACGCTTTCCGCGTCATAGTTGGGGGCCTTGCCGCCGCGCAGGATGACGTGGCAGTCCTCGTTGCCGGCCGTCGAGACGATGGCGGAATGGCCGCCCTTGGTCACCGACAGGAAATGGTGCGGCTGCGACGCCGCCTTGATCGCGTCCACCGCGATCTTCACATTGCCGTCCGTGCCGTTCTTGAACCCCACCGGACACGACAGGCCGGAGGCCAGCTCGCGATGCACCTGGCTCTCCGTCGTCCGAGCCCCGATCGCCCCCCAGGAGACCAGATCCGCGATGTACTGCGGCGTAATCATGTCCAGGAACTCGCAACCCGCCGGCAGTCCCAGGCTATTGATGTCCAGCAGCAGTTCCCGGGCCACGCGCACGCCCTTGTTGATGTCGAAGCTGCCGTCCAGGTCGGGGTCGTTGATCAGCCCCTTCCAGCCCACGGTCGTGCGCGGCTTCTCGAAATACACCCGCATCACGATTTCCAGGTCGGCGCTCAGGCGGTCGCGCACCGGCTTCAGGCGCTTCGCATATTCGATCGCCGCCCGCGTGTCGTGAATGGAGCAAGGACCGATCACGACGATCATCCGGTCGTCCATGCCGTGCAGGATGCGGTGCATCGCCTGGCGGGCGCTGAACACGGTGTCGGACGCCTCCTTGGTGCAGGCGAACTCGCGCATGACGTGCGCGGGCGGGTTCAGTTCTTTGATTTCTCGAATGCGAAGGTCATCGGTATTGTGTGACACGGTACTGCTCCTGGGTTGCCCGCCACGGGGTTGGTTCCCGAGGTGTTCCCTCAACCGGCGGCACAAAAAAAGCCGCCAGTTCGCTGGCGGCTTTTTTCGGGGGGATTCTTTCCAAACTTCAGATTGAGCGCGTCCCTTCCTCCGCCAGCGGCTTCAGAAAACCATAAAAGTAAAAGTAAAAAGCGGGGGACGCGAATTTCATGGGGAACGACTCTAGCACAGTTTTTCCTGCTCGTCATGACTTTTTCGCGAACACGACGCCACTCACACAACGAATCGCCCGCGGAAATAGCAGCCGGCATAGGAATGGCCGCCCCAAGGCGGGCCAGCCCCCCTCGGGGGGGCAGCTAGCCCGCGCAGCGGGCGCGGCGTGGGGGGCCCTACGCAGTACCACCCACCGTCAGGCCTTCCATCCGCACCGTCGGCATGCCCACGCCGACGGGCACGCTCTGGCCATCCTTGCCGCAGGTGCCCACGCCGGAATCCAGCTGGAGATCGTTGCCGATCATGGTGACCCGGTTCATGGCGTCGGGGCCGTTGCCGATCAGGGTGGCGCCCTTGACCGGATAGGTCACCTTGCCGTTTTCGATCATGTAGGCCTCGGAGGCCGAGAAAACGAACTTGCCGTTGGTGATGTCGACCTGGCCGCCGCCGAAATTGACGGCGTACAGGCCGCGCTTGACCGACGACACGATTTCCTCGGCCGGCTTGTCGCCCGCCAGCATGTAGGTGTTGGTCATGCGCGGCATCGGCAGATGGGCGAACGATTCCCGGCGGCCGTTGCCCGTGGCCGCGGTCTTCATGAGGCGGGCGTTCAGCGTGTCCTGCATGTAGCCGCGCAGGATGCCGTCTTCGATCAGGACGTTGCGCTGGGTGGCGTTGCCTTCGTCGTCGATATTGAGCGAACCGCGGCGGTCCGGGATGGTGCCGTCGTCGATCACCG
The DNA here is from genome assembly GCF_001571365.1 of Achromobacter denitrificans NBRC 15125. Classification (GTDB taxonomy): domain Bacteria; phylum Pseudomonadota; class Gammaproteobacteria; order Burkholderiales; family Burkholderiaceae_B; genus Achromobacter; species Achromobacter denitrificans. Next base: position 50,725 of record NZ_BCTQ01000031.1, read on the forward strand.
TCACCCCCTTGGAGGCCACGCGCTCGCCGATGCGGCCGGAAAACACGCTGGATCCCTTGCGGTTGAAGTCGCCTTCCAGCCCGTGGCCCACGGCCTCGTGCAGCAGGATGCCGGGCCAGCCGGAACCGAGCACGACGGTCATTTCGCCGGCCGGGGCCGGACGCGCTTCGAGGTTCACCATGGCTTCATGGACGGCGCGCTCGACATAGCCTTGCAGCATCTCGTCGGTGAAGTAAGCCAGGCCGAGGCGTCCGCCGCCTCCGGCATGGCCCATTTCGCGGCGGCCGTTGCGCTCCGCGATCACGGTCAAGGACAGGCGCACCAGCGGACGCACGTCGGCGGCCAGGCGGCCGTCGCTGCCGGCCACCAGCACCACGTCGTATTCCGCGCCCAGCCCGGCCATGACCTGAATCACGTGCGGATCGCGCGCGCGCGCCATGCGCTCCACGCGTTCCAGGAGGGCGACTTTCTCGGGCGCGCTGAGCGAGGCCACCGGGTCGATATCGGCATACAGGCTGCGGCCAATCTCGGCTTCCACCTGCGCCGCTACCTTCACCTTGCCGGCGCCGCGGCGCGCGATGCCGCGCACGGCATGGGCGGACGACAGCAGCGCTTCGGGCGACAGCGAATCCGAATAGGCAAAAGCCGTTTTCTCGCCACTGACGGCGCGCACCCCGACGCCCTGACTGATCGAGAAGCTGCCCGTCTTCACGATGCCCTCTTCCAGGCTCCAGCCTTCGCTGCGCGTGTATTGGAAATACAGGTCGGCATAGTCGACCTTGTGGGTAAAGATCTCACCCAGCGCGCGCGCCATATCCGCCTCGGTCAGCCCCCAAGGGTCGAGCAGCAGCGATTTGGCGGTGGCGAGGGAAGCAATGGCGGGATCGATGATTTTCATAGGACTCTGTTCAGGGACGGCAGGCGCGCCGGCGCGCCTGCAATGGCGCTCAAGACCGTATCGTAACGCCGACACGGCCCCCGCGTCCCGACCCTGGCGGGAAAGCGGGAATTCCATGCCGGGCGGCGGACTCGCCGAAAAAAAAATGAGGGGGCGGATTATCTCTGCCTGCCACTGTCTGGCAGATGGGGGCGAAATATTACCTATCAAGTTAAGCAACCAAGCGCGACTGAATTTTACTCGTCATACAACCTGACATGAAATCGAAATCATGCCAAACAAGTGTCCGGATTATGGCCTTGGCCGCTTTCTCGACCGGCGGGAATGACGGAATGCAGCGTTGTCCGGCATAACGGCTATCCATAAAAGCCAGTCATCAGACTACCGTGGAACCTCATGCGCCGGTCGCGGTCAATATTGCACGCTTGCCCGCGGCCCTTCGGCTGCCCGCAAGCCGCCAACCCGCGCCCTGCCTTGAAATCGGGCCATATGGGGCCTGGGCGCGGCGATATGTCCGCCTCGTGAACCAATAACCCTATTTGTTTCAAGTTGTCCCAAATATGGGAATATCATTCCCAATAGTTGGCCCGGGAGCCGGTGGATAAGCGTAAAGGCTGCCCGGCTCTTTTGATACAAAGTAATCAGCGCTAAAAACGAGAAGTCAAGGCGTAATTTCTGTATTATGCGAAGCACAACAAATACACATAACTTCGCCGGCGATTAAAAGCAGTTCCATAATCAGGAATAAACCATGGCCCGAGAAACCTACGCAGCACTGCAAGCAAAGATCGAAAAGGAAATCAACAAGCTCCAGAAGAAGGCTGAAGTCCTCCAGACCAAACGGCGCAAGCCCGTGATCACGTCGATCATCACGTCGATGCGCGAGTACGACATCACGCCCGAAGAGATTGTTGCCGCCTATGGCGCCGCCAAGCCCGGCGGCCGCGCTGCCGCTGCGGGCGGCCGCCGCAAGGCCAGCCCCGCCGCCCGTCCGGCCAGCGCCACCAAGCGCGCCGTCGCGCCGAAATACCGCCACCCCCAAACCGGGGAAACCTGGAGCGGCCGCGGCAAGGCGCCGCGTTGGCTCGCCGCGGAAGAAGCCGCTGGCGCCACGCGCGATAGTTTTCTTATCAAAGAATAAAACCTATCCGGCAGTATGAAATAAATCGGCGCACCAAACTGGTGCGCCGATTTTTATTTATACGCCGCCCCCGCGGACGGCCCGGAACTCATTGAACGGGGAATTGGATCTCGCGCTCAGCCCCATTATTTCCGGGAAAATTATCAAATATTGCACGGACCAGATAGGGCATGGTGCGCATGAAATTGTCACTCTCGCTCAATATGAAAGCGCTCGAACGGTATACCTCCGCGCCGCCGCGCTGGGTATCGTGGATCTGCAGCGTCAGCGAATTGCGCTGGACGACCATCGGCACGTCCACCCATTCCGGGCCCCAATAACCATAGCCGGGCCCCCACGGACGGGGACCGTAATAACCGCCATAGCCATAGCCGTAGCCGCCGTAGAAGTACGGATCGTAAGCGCGCCGCACCATTACCTGGGTCTGCGTGGTTCCGTAACGGAACGAGACATCGAAACGGCCTTTGGTACCGGACGCCGCTTCGACCAGGCCCGTCGCGCCGATACCGGCGCGCACCATATCCTGGTAGGACTGATATTCGAGATTATTGTTTTGCGAGGGATCGGCGGGGACGAATTGATAAGTCTGGCCCTCCACGCCGGTGGGCCATTGCTGGAATGACGTTACCCGGGCCGAAACCGTGGGCGCCGCGCACCCCGTCAATGCCACCGCTGCCAGCACGGCGAACACCCCGGCCCAACGCCCCGCACTGAACAACGACGACCTCGACATGCTGCGACTCCTTCTGCGCGACGGCGCCATGATACTGAGGTTTGACCGCCGCGGCCCCGAAAAGTTTAGTAGCCCAAACGGCCCAGGCGGCAGGCCATGTCCAGCCACTACAATAGAGCCCTCGTTCATACAGGACTGCAATCCCATGCGCACAGACACGCCCGTTACCGTATATCGCAAGGATTACCAGCCCTACCCCTACGACATTCCCGAAGTCGCCCTCTCCTTCGACCTCGCGCCCGACGCGACCGAAGTGCGCTGCGCCATGCAGGTGCGGCGCAAGCCCGGGGCCAGCGCCGACGCCGCCCTGGTCCTGGACGGCGAAGAGTTGGAACTCGTCTCGGTAGGGGTGGATGGCGCGGCATGGCCCGCCGACCGTTACCGCCTTTCCGAGCATCGCCTTGAACTGCTGGGCCTGCCGGCCAGCGCCGCGGTGGAAATCGTCAGCCGCTGCAAGCCGTCGGCCAATTCCACGCTGATGGGCCTGTACGTTTCGGGCGGCAATTTCTTCACCCAATGCGAGGCCGAGGGCTTTCGCCGCATCACCTGGTTCGCCGACCGGCCCGACGTCATGTCGCGCTACCGGGTAACGCTGCGCGCCCTGCCGGACTACCCGGTGCTGCTGTCCAATGGCAACCTGATCGCCTCGCGCCAGTTGCCCGACGGCCGCAACGAGGTCGAATGGGAAGATCCCTTCCCCAAGCCCTGCTACCTGTTCGCGCTGGTGGCGGGCAAGCTCACGCACCGCGAAACCACCGTAAAGACCGCGAGCGGCCGCGACGTGCTGCTGCAGGTCTACAGCGACCCGGGCTCCGAAACCAAGACCGAATGGGCCCTGGATTCGCTGCTGCGGGCGCTGCGCTGGGACGAAAGCCGTTTCGGCCTGGAGCTGGACCTGGACCGCTTCATGGTCGTGGCCGTCCATGACTTCAACATGGGCGCGATGGAAAACAAGGGCTTGAACATTTTCAACGCCGCCTACGTGCTCGCCGACCCGGACACGGCCACGGACGCCAACTACGAAGGCATCGAGTCCGTCATCGGCCATGAATACTTCCACAACTGGACCGGCAACCGCGTGACCTGCCGCGACTGGTTCCAGCTGAGCCTGAAGGAAGGCCTCACCGTCTTCCGCGACCAGGAATTCAGCGCCGACATGATGGCCAGCGGCATGGATGCGGCCGAGGCCGCCAGCGCGCGCGCCGTCAAGCGCATCGACGACGTGGTGGCCCTGCGCGCCGCCCAGTTCCCCGAGGATGCCGGCCCGATGGCCCACCCCATCCGCCCGGAGAGCTACCAGGAGATCGGCAACTTCTACACGGCCACCGTGTACGAGAAAGGCGCCGAAGTCATCCGCATGCAGCACACCCTGCTGGGCGAGGAAGGCTTTCGCGCCGGCATGGACGAGTACTTCCGCCGCCATGACGGCCAGGCCGTGACCTGCGACGACTTCGTCGCCGCCATGGAGTCCGTCTACACGCGCCAGCATCCGGGCCGCGACCTGTCCGTGTTCCGCCGCTGGTACCGCCAGGCGGGCACGCCGCGCGTCGCCGTGAAGCTGGACCACGACGCCGCCACGCGCCGCTGCACCGTGACCCTCACCCAGGAATGCCCGCTGGTGGGCGTCGAGAAAAAGGCTGGCGCCGACTACGTCAAGGCGCCGTATCACATCCCCTTCGCCATCGGCCTGCTGGACCGCGAAGGCCGTCCGCTGACGCTGCGCCACGAAGGCGAGGCCCGCGAAACCGCCCTGCTGGAACTGACGACGCAGAGCCAGCAATGGGTGTTCGAGGACATCGCCGAACGGCCCGTGCCCTCGCTGCTGCGCGACTTCTCGGCCCCGGTGATCGTGGACTATGCCTGGACGGACGAAGAGCTCGCCCTGCTGTCGGCGCATGATCGCAACCCGTTCGCGCGCTGGGAAGCCGGCCAGGAATTCGCCACCCGGCAGATCCTCGCCCTGGCCGAGGCCCGCCAGGCCGGCAGGACGCTGCAGGCGGACGCCTCCTTCATCGCGACGTGGCGCGCGCTGCTGACCGATCCGGCCATCGACGCCGCCTATCGAGCGCGCGCCCTGGCCCTGCCTTCGGAGAAGACGCTGGCCGAACGCATGCGCCAGGTGGATCCGCCCGCCCTGGCCGTGGCCCGCGACTTCCTGCGCGCCGAACTGGGCCGCCAGCTGGCCGCCGAGTTCCGCCAGGCCTTCGACGCCAACCAGACCCCGGGCGAGTACAGTCCGGCGCCGGTCCCGGCGGGCAAGCGCGCATTGAAGAATCTGGCGCTCAGTCACCTGATGGCCGCCGGCGAGCCCGACGCCCAGCGCCTGGCGGAGCAGCTCTACGCCCAGGCCGGCAACATGACCGACAGCATGGCTGCCCTGTCCGCCCTGATCAATTTCGGCCAGGGCGAATACCCGCAGCAGGCGCTGGCCGAGTTTTACGACAAATGGCGCGACAATCCGCTGGTGGTGGACAAGTGGTTCGCCTTGCAGGCGTCGGCGCGCTCGACCACGGTGCAGACCGCGCGCGAACTGCTGGGGCACCCCGCCTTCACGCTGCGCAACCCGAACCGCGCCCGCGCGCTGATTTTCCAGTTCTGCCTGAATAATGCCCGCGGCATGCATCATCCGGACGGCTCGGGCTACGAGTTCTGGGCCGAACAGGTGCTGGCGCTGGACGCGCTCAACCCGGAAATCGCCGCCCGGCTGGCGCGCGCGCTGGACAACTGGTCGCGCTTCGTGCCGGCCCTGCGCGCGCCCATGCAGGCCGCGCTGCAGCGCGTGCGGGCACACGAGGGCTTGTCGCGCAACGTGCAGGAAATCGTATCCAAGGCTTTAGAATTCGCAGCATAGGGAGATCCTTTTGAAACGCAAAACACTGACCCAATACCTGGTGGAGCAGCAACGCTCCGCCCAAGCCCTTGCGCCGGAAGTGCGGCTACTCATCGAAGTGGTCGCGCGCGCCTGCAAGGCCATCAGCCATGCCGTGAGCAAGGGCGCCCTCGGCGGCGTCCTGGGCAGCCTGGAAAGCGAGAACGTCCAGGGTGAAGTCCAGAAGAAGCTGGACGTGTTGTCCAACGAGATCCTGCTCGAAGCCAACGAGTGGGGCGGCCACCTGGCGGCCATGGCGTCGGAGGAAATGGAAACCATCCATCTGATCCCGAACCGCTATCCCAAGGGCGAATACCTGCTGCTGTTCGACCCCCTGGACGGCTCCTCCAACATCGACGTGAACGTCTCGATCGGCACCATCTTCTCGGTGCTGCACGCCCCCCACAACGTATCGGGCGCGCCCGTGTGCGAACAGGACTTCCTGCAGCCCGGCAACAAGCAGGTCGTCGCCGGCTATGCCGTGTACGGCCCGCAGACCATGCTGGTGCTGACCATCGGCAACGGCGTCGTGGGCTTCACGCTGGACCGCGAGATGGGTTCGTGGGTGCTGACGCACGAGAACATCCAGGTGCCGGAAGACACCAAGGAATTCGCCATCAACATGTCGAACATGCGCCACTGGGCCGCCCCGGTCAAGCGCTACGTCGACGACTGCCTGGCCGGCACGACCGGCCCCCTGGGCAAGGACTACAACATGCGCTGGATCGCCTCGATGGTGGCGGACGTGCATCGCATCCTGACCCGCGGCGGCATCTTCATGTACCCCTGGGACGCCCGCGAACCCGGCAAGGCCGGCAAGCTGCGCCTGATGTATGAAGCCAACCCCATGAGCTTCCTGATCGAGCAGGCCGGCGGCGCGGCCATCAACGGCACCCAGCGCATCCTGGACATCCAGCCCGACAAGCTGCACCAGCGCGTCAGCGTGATCCTGGGCTCGAAGAACGAGGTCGAGCGCGTGGGCCGCTACCACGCCGAAGACGGCGCCGCGTAACCGCGAGCAGCCCGGGCGCCCTCGCCGCGCCCGCGCGAAAACAAAGCCCCGGCTCTGTCGAGCCGGGGCTTTTTTCGTGCCGCTGACGAGGGGAGGTTACTTGACCTCTTCGATCGTCTTCACGTCGTCCTTGTTGATCTGGACCTTCTTGCCGTCCTTGTCGTATTCATACATGCCGGAATCCTTGTCGTACTTGGGCTCGTCCGGTGTCACGGTCGAGGTGCCGTCGCGCTGCTGAACGACCGAGGGGGACGAGCATCCAGCCAGTATTCCGAATCCGGTCACAGCCAGGGCAAGCGTCATGGTCTTCAGGTTCATGGGCGTGTTCTCCGAGTGTGAATGTGAATTCACTGTATCTGACGCGCCAGGCCTATACGTGACGGGTTGTGGTCAAAATGCATGAGAACGTAATCCATCCGCCCCCCATAACCACTCCCCCACCGGCCCCGCCGCGCCTGCGCCACCGGCGGCCCGAAAAACGAAAAACCCCTCGCGGGCGGAGCCTGCGAGGGGTTGCACACTTACACAAGCGGCAAGCGGCCTTTACACCTTGGCGTGCGCTTCGATGAAACGACGCACCTGCGCCAGGTCGCAATCCATGACTTCCACGCGCTGCGGCAGCGATTCCAGGTCGGCCAGGTTGCCCGGAGGCGTCGCGGGGCGGCCCAGCGCCTCTTCGATCGTTTCGGAGAACTTGGCTGGCAAGGCCGTTTCCAGCACCAGCATCGGCACGCCGGGCTCGACGAAGTCGCGCGCCACCTTGACGCCGTCGGCGGTGTGCGGATCGATCAGCACGCCGCTCGCGTCGTACACCGAGCGGATCGTGGCCAGGCGGTCCTCGTGCGAGCTCGCGCCCGACACGAAGCCGTAGCGGGCCTCGAACTCGGGCTTGAGGTCCGAGAGATCGAACGAGCCGTCGCGCGCCAGCGATTCCCAGAGCGCCTTCACGCGGGTGGCGTCGCGGCCGACTAGGTCGAACACGAAACGCTCGAAGTTCGACGCGCGCGAGATGTCCATGGAGGGGCTGGACGTGGCGTAGGTCTGCTCCGCGGGGCGCGGACGGTACACGCCGGTGCGGAAGAACTCTTCCAGCACGTTGTTTTCGTTGGTGGCCAGCACCAGCTTGCGGATGGGCAGGCCCATGCTGCGGGCGATGTGGCCCGACAGGATGTTGCCGAAGTTGCCCGAGGGCACGGCGAACGACACCTGCTGGTCCGCCTTCTCAGTGGCGCGCAGCCAGCCGTGGAAGTAGTACACCACCTGGGCCGCGATCCGGGCCCAGTTGATGGAATTCACGGCGCCCAGGCGGTACTTGGTCTTGAAGCTCAGGTCGCCGGCCAGCGCCTTGACGATGTCCTGCGCCTCGTCGAACACGCCGCGCACCGCGATATTGTGGATGTTCTCGTCCTGCAGGGAGTACATCTGCGCGCGCTGGAAGGCGCTCATGCGGCCGTGGGGCGACAGCATGAACACGGCCACGCCGCGCTTGCCGCGCAGGGCGTACTCGGCCGCCGAACCGGTGTCGCCGGACGTGGCGCCCACGATGTTCAGCGTGGTGCCGCGCTTGCTCAGCACGTACTCGAACACCTGGCCCAGGAATTGCATGGCCATGTCCTTGAAGGCCAGCGTCGGCCCTTCGGACAGGCCCAGCAGCGACAGCCCGCCATCCAGGGGACGCAACGGGACGATGTCCTCGCTGTTGAAGGTTTCCTGGGTATAGGCGGCGCGGGTCAGGCGGCGCAGATCGTCGGCCGGGATGTCGGTGGCGAACCGCGACAGCACTTCGAAGGCCAGGTCGGCATACGGCAGGCCGCGCCACGATTCGAGCGTCTCGGCCGACACTTGAGGCAATTGTTCCGGCACGGCCAGCCCGCCATCGGGCGCCAGGCCTTCCAGCAAGATATCCGAGAACTCCAGCGCAGCCATGCCACCGCGGGTAGAGATGTATTTCATATTGAGCATTCCACTAAACCCCCGTCGCCTCGTGTAGCGGCGTTCGCCTTGCGAGGCGCCGCGGAGCCGGCTTTGCCGGTCCGCCAGCGCGCCCCCTTGAGGGGGAGGCGCCCATGGCGCCTCGGGGGTGGGTTCACTTTAGACCAGGTTTTCCACGCGCAGGCGGGTGACCTTGGAGCGCACGAACGGCAAGGCCTCGATGCGTTCGATGGCCTGGTTGACGTTGCCTTCCACCGCCTCGTGCGTCAGGAAGATGATATCCGCGCCGCCGATGTGCGAGGGCTGCTGGATCATCGACCCGATCGAAATGGAGCGGTCGGCCAGGATGCGGGCGATGTCGGCCAGCACGCCCGGCTGATCGTCCACGCGCAGGCGCAGGTAGTACGAGGTGCTGACCTGCTCGATCGGCAGGATCGGCGTATCCGACATGGCGTCCGGCTGGAAGGCCAGGTGCGGCACGCGGTTGCCCGGATCGGCGGTGTGCAGGCGGGTCACGTCGACCAGGTCGGCCACGACGGCCGACGCGGTGGGCTCTTCGCCCGCGCCCTGGCCGTAGTACAGCGTGGGACCCACGGCGTCGCCCTTGACCAGCACGGCGTTCATCGCGCCTTCGACATTGGCCAGCAGTCGCTCGGCCGGCACCAGCGCGGGATGCACGCGCAGCTCGATGCCGTCGGTGCGACGCTTGGTGATGCCCAGCAGCTTGATGCGATAGCCCAGGCGCTCGGCATGCTCGATGTCCTCGGCGGCCAGCTGCGAGATACCTTCGATGTAGGCGCGGTCGAACTGCACCGGCACGCCGAAGGCCAGCGAGGCCAGCAGCGTCAGCTTGTGGGCGGCGTCCACGCCTTCCACGTCGAACGTCGGATCGGCTTCGGCATAGCCCAGGCGCTGCGCCTCGGCCAGCACGTCGGCGAACGGCAGGCCGCGCGAACGCATTTCGGACAGGATGAAGTTGGTGGTGCCGTTGATGATGCCGGCCACCCACTGGATGCGGTTGGCGGTCAGGCCTTCGCGGATCGCCTTGATGATGGGGATGCCGCCGGCGACGGCGGCTTCGAACGTCACCATCACGCCGCGCTCGTGCGCCGCGGCGAAGATCTCGTTGCCGTGCTTGGCCAGCAGGGCCTTGTTGGCGGTCACGACGTGCTTGCCGTTGGCGATGGCTTCCAGCACCAGCTCGCGCGCCAGCGTGTCGCCGCCGATGAGCTCGACGACGATGTCGATTTCCGGATCGCGCACCAGGGCGCGGACGTCGGTGTCGACCTGGATCGAATCGCCGACGCGCGCGCGCGCCTTGGCCACGTCGCGCACGGCGGCGCGGGTGACTTCAATGCGGCGGCCGGCGCGACGCGCGATTTCTTCCGCATTGCGCGACAGCACGGACCACGTGCCGCCGCCCACCACGCCCAGGCCGAGCAGGCCGACTTTCATGGGGTTCATCGCGGCGCCCTCCGCGGGCGGGCGTTGAGGGGAATTCATTTCATTTCTCCATATTGCTCACGCAAGTAACAGGTGCCCCCCACAATCGGGATGCCGCGGATCCGGCTTCGCCGGTCCGCAGGCATGCCCCCTTGGGGGAAGCGCGCAGCGCTGCGGGGGGCGCCTCTACTTCAGCAATCCGTCTTTGCGGAACATGTCTTTGATGCCTCGCACCGCTTGCCGGGTGCGCTGCTCGTTTTCGATGAGAGCGAAGCGGACGTATTCGTCGCCATACTCGCCGAAGCCGATCCCGGGGGACACGGCCACCTTCGCATCCGACAGGACGCGCTTGGCAAATTCCAAAGAGCCCATCGCCCTGTAGGGTTCGGGGATCTGCGCCCAGATGTACATGGACGCCTTGGGAATTTCCACATTCCAACCTGCTTCATGCAGGCCGCGCGCGAGCACGTCGCGGCGGCTCTGGTACTGCGCCACGATCTCGCTCACGCAATCCTGCGGGCCGTCCAGGGCGGCGATGGACGCCACCTGGATCGGCGTGAACGTGCCGTAGTCGTGATAGCTCTTGATGCGCGCCAGCGCGCCCACCAGCTCGCGGTTGCCGACCATGTAGCCGATCCGCCAGCCCGCCATGTTGTAGCTCTTGCTCATCGTGAAGAACTCGACGGCGACGTCGCGCGCGCCGGGCACCTGCATGATGGACGGGGCCACGTAGCCGTCGAAGGTGATGTCGGCGTAGGCCAGGTCATGCACCACGAGGATGTCGTGTTCCTTGGCCAGCGCCACCACGCGTTCGAAGAACGACAGGTCCACGCACTGCGCGGTCGGGTTGCTGGGGAAGCCCAGCACCATCATCTTGGGCTTCGGGATGGATTCGCGCACGGCGCGCTCCAGTTCCTCGAAGAAGTCCACGCCGGGCGTCATGCGCACGGAGCGGATGTTGGCGCCGGCGATGACCGCGCCGTAGATGTGGATCGGGTAGCTGGGGTTCGGCACCAGCACGGTGTCGCCGCGGTCCAGCGTGGCCAACATCAGGTGGGCCAGGCCTTCCTTGGAGCCGATGGTGACGATGGCTTCGGAATCGGGGTCGAATTCCACCGCGTAGCGGCGCTGGTACCAGTCGCAGATGGCCTTGCGCAGGCGCGGGATGCCCTTGGACACCGAATAGCCGTGCGTGGTCGGGCGCGTGGTGGCCTCGACCATCTTGTCGACGATGTGCTTGGGGGTCGCGCCGTCCGGGTTGCCCATGGACATGTCGATGATGTCTTCGCCGCGCCTACGGGCCGCCATCTTGAGCTCGCCGGTAATGTTGAAAACGTACGGGGGCAAACGCTCGATGCGGGAGAACTTCCTCATGATGGGAATCCTTAGGGGCGAAAAAAAGGGCGAAAAACCAGGGCGCGGTCGCGCGAAGGGGAAAAGGGACAAAATTGGCCGCGCCGCCCAACGATTGCAGCGCAGCAAAACCCAGTAATCTAGCGCAACGACGCCTGGGCGGCAAATGGGAATAAAACGGGGCCGTTTTCCCCCTTTCCCGGCAACATGGCGACATGTTGATGCGCTATTATCAGGCACATAAAGCTGGAGTTTTTATTGAAGCTGCATACCGATCCTGCGACGGCCGCCCTGAACACTGTCACCGCCTACGGTGAGGGTTATATCGAGGTCAACCAGGTACGTTTTTCCTCGTCGGTCGCATTCGGCCCCGAGGGCGAAGTTACCCGCTGGCCCGTCGAGTCCCCGGCCGACATCACCCCTACCCTCTTGTTCCAGGCGGCCGGCCTGTCCGAGCCCGTCCGCGACCCCCTGGCGTTCCTGGATGAACCGGAGGCCGCCCCCGGCCGCCCGGCGAATGCGCCGGAAGTGCTGCTGGTGGGCACCGGCGGACGGCAACAGTTCCTGCGCCCCGACGTGCTGCGCCCCCTGCTGGCGATCGGCATCGGCGTCGAGATCATGGACACGCACGCCGCCTCCCGTACCTACAACATCCTGATGGCGGAGGGCCGGCGCGTCGTCGTGGCCCTCATCCCACCCAATGGAGAATCCCAGCAATGACGCCGACCATAGGCAAGCCCGCCCCGCTGTTCACCGCTGAAAGCACCATCGGTCCGATCAGCCTGGACCAATGCCAGGGCCGCGCCGTGATCCTGTATTTCTACCCCAAGGACAACACGCCTGGCTGCACCACCGAAAGCCAGGATTTCCGCGACCTGCACGCCGACTTCCTGGCGGCGAGCGCGGTGGTCATCGGCATCTCGCGCGATTCGCTGAAGTCGCACGAGAACTTCAAGGCCAAGTACGAGCTTCCCTTCCCTCTCATCTCCGACGCCGACGAAACCGTCTGCAATCTGTTCGGCGTCATCAAGCAGAAGAATATGTACGGCAAGCAGGTGCGCGGAATCGAACGCAGCACCTTCTTGATCGATGCCTATGGCGTGCTGGTGCAGGAGTGGCGCGGGGTGAAGGTCCCGGGCCACGCGAAGGAAGTCCTGCAGGCCGCGAAGAGCATCGGCTAGCCGCAAGCACAGGTAGACCCGTCAGGCGCTATAGCCGGCCCACACTGGAGAGTGACGCATATGCCGCTTCCGAAGTTGCCCACCCGTCCCGCAGCCATCCTGACCTTCCCCTCGGGCGAGCCCGCCCGGGCGCAGGCCCGCAGCACCAAGACCGCCGCTGCGCGGTCGAACACCCAGGCCGCCCTCGCCGAGGACGACGACGAGGCGCTGGCCGTCCAGCCCGAACTCGACGGCCTGGCCGCCCCCGTCCGCAAGGCCCAGGCGCCCGCGCCCGCCCGCCAGGTGCCGCCGCCCGCGGCCCCGGCCACGCGCGCCGAAGCGCGCCCGGCCAAGGCCGCGCCCGCCAAGCGCGCCAAGCCGCGCGCCCAGAACGAGCCGCGCAAGCTGTTCGTGCTGGATACCAACGTGTTGCTGCACGATCCCAGTTCGCTGTTCCGCTTCGAAGAGCACGACATCTTCCTGCCGATGATGACGCTCGAAGAACTGGACCACCAGAAAAAGGGCATGTCGGAAGTGGCGCGCAACGCGCGCCAGGTCAGCCGTTCGCTGGACGCGCTGGTCCAGGACGCCACCCAGCTCGATGAGGGGCTGGAGCTGGCCAAGCTGGGCAACAAGGACGCCACCGGGCGCCTGATGTTCCAGACCACCGCCATCCACAGCACCCTGCCGTCGGACCTTCCCATGGGCAAGGCCGACAACCAGATCCTGGGCGTGGTCCGCGCGCTGCAGGAGAAGTACCCGCAGCGCGAGGTCGTGCTGGTGTCCAAGGACATCAACATGCGCCTGAAGGCGCGCGCGCTGGGCATGGCCGCCGAAGACTACTTCAACGACCACGTCCTGGAAGACTCGGACCTGATGTACTCGGGCGTCATGCAGCTGCCCGAGGACTTCTGGAACAAGCATGGCAAGGACGTGGAGTCCTGGCAACAGGGCGGCACCACCTTCTACCGCATCCACGGGCCGCTGTGCTCGCAGTTCGTCGTCAACCAGTTCGTCTACTTCGAAGGCCAGATGCCGCTCTACGCGCAGGTGCGCGAAGTCAGCGGCAAGATGGCGGTGCTGGCCACCCTGCGCGACTACACCCACGGCAAGAACAACGTCTGGGGCATCACCGCGCGCAACCGCGAGCAGAATTTTGCCATGAACCTGCTGATGAACCCGGAATGCGACTTCGTGTCGTTGCTGGGCCAGGCGGGCACGGGCAAGACGCTGCTGGCCCTGGCCGCCGGCATCACTCAGGTGCTGGAGACCAAGCGCTACACCGAAATCATCATGACCCGCGTCACGGTGCCCGTCGGCGAAGACATCGGTTTCCTGCCCGGCACCGAAGAAGAGAAGATGCTGCCCTGGATGGGCGCGCTGGAAGACAACCTCGACGTCCTCAACATGGGCGACGGGGAAGGCAACGGGGACTGGGGGCGCGCCGCCACCATGGACCTGATCCGTTCGCGCATCAAGGTCAAGTCCCTGAACTTCATGCGCGGCCGCACCTTCCTGAACAAGTACCTGATCATCGACGAGGCGCAGAACCTGACGCCCAAGCAGATGAAGACGCTGGTCACCCGCGCGGGCCCCGGCACCAAGGTGATCTGCCTGGGCAACATCGCCCAGATCGACACGCCCTACCTCACCGAGGGCAGCTCGGGCCTGACCTTCGTGGTCGACCGCTTCAAGGGATGGCCGCACTCGGGCCACGTGACGCTGCAACGCGGCGAACGCTCCCGCCTGGCCGACTACGCGGGGGATGTGCTCTAAAACGGGAGTTGCCCCCCCCACGCCGCGCCAGTCTGCCGCGGCATCAAAAAAGCCCCTTGATCGCTCAAGGGGCTTTTTCTTTCCGCGACGCCGACGCTTATTTGTCGGCGGCGTTGGTGATGGCGTTGCCGGCCTTGGACATGTCCTTGCCCATGCCCGCGACGGTATTGCAACCGGCGAGGACAAAGCCGAACACGACGAAGGCGGTCAGCACGATCTTGCTGCGCATGCTGGCGCTCCTGTGATGATGGGACGAATCCGGCCCGTACTTTAGACGATTTCGACGCGAAGTTCGCCCAGGCCCTCGACGCCGCCGGTGATCACGTCACCCTGCAGCACCGCGCCCACGCCTTCGGGCGTGCCGGTGAAGATCATGTCGCCCGGCTGCAGCTCGAACAGGCCCGACAGGTAGGAGATGCTTTCCGGCACGTTCCACAGCATTTGCGAAATGTCGCTGGATTGCTTGCGCTGGCCGTTCACGTCGAGCCAGATGGCGCCCTTGTCGAGGGTGCCGACGACGCTGCGCGGATGGATCGGGCCCAGCGGCGCGGACAGGTCGAACGCCTTGCCGATTTCCCAGGGACGGCCCTGCTTCTTCATTTCGCCCTGCAGGTCGCGACGGGTCATGTCCAGGCCCAGCGCATAGCCCCACACGCATTCATTGGCCTCTTCGACCGGGATGTCGCGGCCGCCCTTGCCCAGCACCACGACGAGTTCCATCTCGTAGTGCAGGTTGGATGTCTTGGGCGGATACGGCATCTTGCCGGTTTCGCCGTCGGCCACGCTCAGCACCGCGTCGGCGGGCTTGCAGAAGAAGAACGGGTCTTCACGGCCGGTGAAGCCCATTTCCTTGGCATGCTCGGCGTAATTGCGGCCGACGCAGTAGACGCGGCGCACGGGAAACAGCGCGGCGCTGCCGGCAACGGGAACCGCGACGGGCGGCTGGGGGGGCAATACGTAGTCCATGTTGAATCAACCTATGACGAATACGTGACCGGAAACCGGCAAACGAACTGGCCGCCCCCGAGGGGGCGGCCAGCCGGATCAGCCCTTGGCGTAGCGCTCGGCGCTGCGAACGATTTCTTCGTGCGCGGCTTCCAGGCCCTTCCAGCCCTTGACCTTGACCCACTTGCCCTTTTCCAGGTCCTTGTAGTGCTCGAAGAAATGCTGGATGCGAGCGATGTCTTCCGTCGGCAGGTCTTCGTAGGTCTTGATGTTGCGGTACGGGGGGTACAGCTTTTCGATCGGCACGGCCAACAGCTTGGCGTCGCCGCCCGATTCGTCGTCCATTTCCAGCACGCCAATGGCGCGGCAGCGCACGACGGCGCCGATCTGGATCGGGAACGGCGTCAGCACCAGCACGTCGGCGGGGTCGCCGTCTTCGGACAGGGTTTGCGGGATGTAGCCGTAGTTGCACGGGTAGTGCATGGCCGTCAGCATGAAGCGGTCAACGAAAATCGCGCCCGATTCCTTGTCGACCTCGTACTTCACCGGGTCGGCGTTCATGGGGATTTCGATGATGACGTTGAAGTCTTCCGGCAGCTTCTTGCCAGGGGAGACGCGATCAAGACTCATGATTCAACCTTGTTTGTTTGTCTGAAGGAATATTCAAATCGAGCCGTCGTCCTTGAACGGCGGCTTGGTTGCCGGCACGGGCGCGGGGGCCGGCGCGGGCTTGGGCCCTGCGGGCACGGCCGGCGCGTACGTGGGCACGGGTTCATCGAAAGCCGCCGCCGGGATCGGGGCGCTGTCGAAGTACTCGTCGATATCGGAAGTGCTGCCGCCGGCCAGCGGCGCGTCCTCGGGCGCCAGCGCGCGCTCGCGCTGCTCCTTGTTGACGCGGGCATCCGGATCCAGCACGTAGTCGGACGCGGAGGCCGCGACCGCGGGCGGCAGCGCAGGGTAATCGCCGCCGATGTCGGTATCGCTGTCGGTATCGGACAGGCCCACCGCATAGCCGCCTTCGGCATCCACGCGGTACGGGTCGGAACCGGTGTCCGCGGCCGGCAGCGCCGCGTCCGCGGCCAGGACCGGCAGCGCCATGCTGGCCGCCGTCGCCAGGCGCCAGTGGCGCACGGCATCGGCGGGACGGTCGAGGCGATCGTACAGGCTGCCCAGCAAGGCGTGCGTCTGGGCATCGCTGCGGCGGCTGAGCGCGCGCAGCAGATAGCGTTCGGCCTGACCCCAGAGCTGGCCGTTCAGGCACAGCATGCCCAGCGCGGTAAGCAGGTCGGGATCCGTGGGACGTTGCTGCAGCCAGGTCTCGGCGCGGGCCAGCCGGCGCGAGACCTGCTCGGCCTCGCAGCGGGCGTAGGCCGCCACCAGAGCCGGGTTGAACTTCACGGCGATCGCTGCTTCGAGCACGCGGGCCGCTTCGTTGGCCTCGCCGGCGGCTTCGAAAGCCGCCGCGCCGGCCAGCGCGATTTCGGGCAGCAGCCGCTCCTCGGCCTTCAGGTCCTTCCAGATGGCGCGCCAGCCTTCGCCGCTCGCCACGGCGCGCAAGCGCGCCGCGCCCGAGGCGTCGATCAGCTGGTCGGCTTCGGCGCGCGCCAGGGCATTGCGGCGCACCAGGCCGCGAGCCAGCGTGAACACCTGATCGTCGTGATGCAGCGCCGTGTGGGCGCGCAACAACAGGCGCATGGTGTGCAGGTGCCGCGCGCCGCCGTCGGCCAGGGGCTCCAGCACCGCCAGCGCGCGCTCGGCGCGGCCTTGGTCCAGCAGCATGTCGGCGGAGACGGTGGCCGTGGCCTCGACCAGGCCGGGATCCGCGCCCGCCTGCTCTTGCGCCGTCGTCAGCAGGCGGTCTCGGCGGTCGAATTCGCTCAAGCCGTGCGCGGCGCGGGCGGCGGACAACGCCGCCAGCACGCGCCGGGTCTGGACCTTGGTCTGGTCGAGCAGCTTGGTCAGATCCTTTTCGGCGGTGGTGTAGCGGCCTTCCAGCAGGCCGATCCAGCCGCGTTCCAGCAATTCATGGTCGCGCGCCTGGGCGCGCTTGCCGCGCCAGGCCCGCACGCGGTCGGGGATGGCCAGCAGCCAGGCCAGCAGGCGCAGGCCCACGTACAGCACGATGAAGGCCGCGACGATCAGCAGGACGGCCAGCGTGAGCGACATCCCGATGCGCCAGGGCCAGACCAGCAACAGCACGTTGCCGGAATGCGAGCGCAGCACCACCGCCAGGGCGACGGCGACTACGGCCAGCAGCAGAGTCCAGAACCAGGTACGCATAGGCCTCAGTCCTGCTCGCTAGTCTTGAAACCCGCCGCGCGCAGCGCGGCCACGGCGGCCAAGCTGTCGGAGACGTCCGGCAGGCGCACCGCGATGTCGGTCTGGGCCAGTTCGCGGGCCAGCCCCTGGGCGGCGACGGTGTCGGGCGAACGGTTGTCGAAGTACTTGGCCAGCGTGGTGCCGACGTTGTCGAGCTCGCTCTTCCAGACCGCGGGCTGGCGCATCAGCATGGCCAGCTGGGCGGTCAGCAGGCGCTGGCGCAGCGCGCCGCGCACCAGGTCGGCCTGTTCGGGCGACAGCAACAGCGCCGCGGGTTCGTCCACGCGCTGGATGGTGATCAGGCCGCCCAGTTCATGCGCCAGGGCGGCGCCGGCGCGGCCGGGCCACGAGGCCATTTCGGCGCGCCAGCGCTGCCACCAGGGCGCGTCGGCGGGCAGGCCGGCCTGCGGGTCGATCTCGGGCGCCGCCACGGCGGGGCGGGCTTCGCCGGCGGGCAGGACGCCCGGGGCCGCGGCATCGGGCACCAGCAGCGGCGCGCGGCCGACCAGCGCCACCAAACGCTCGATGCGGGCCGACTGGGCCGGGATGTCCACGGTGGACACGGCGCGCAGGCGGTCCAGGTCGCCGTTGATGGATTGCTGCAGGCTGGAGAAGCGCGGGCGGTCGGCGCGCGCCAGGCGCGACTGGGCGGTCTCCAGCGCCACGATGGCGTTGGAGACGTTGCCGGCCAGGCGCAGCTGTTGGTTGGCGATGGTCAGCAGGCGCTCGACGTCGTTGGCCAGCAGTTCGTCGCTGGCGCTGTCGTTGAAGTTCTGCCAGGCGAGCTGCAACGCGTTGTACTGGCTTTGCGTCTCGCGCACGGTGTCTTCGAGCTCGGCCACGCGGCCCGCCTGCGCCTGGGCCAGCGCGAGGGCTTCGCGCGTGTCCTTGCGGGCCTGCGCCACGTCGGAACTCAGTGTGTCGATCCGCGACGCGACCTCGCGCCCGGCGGACACGAACTGCGTGCGCTGCTTCCACAGGGCATAGCCCAGGCCGGCAGCCAGCAGGATGACGATGATCAGGGCGGTGACCAGGGGGCCACTGCCGCGTTTGGCCGGACGGGCCTTGACGGGATCGGCCGGGGCCGATGCGGGCGCGCTTGCGCCCGGAGCGGCCGTCGGAACGACCGGATCGGTAGCGGGAGTCTTGTCTGTCATGACGCGATTGTATTCGGTGTCGGTCCGAAGCAACGAATCAAGCAGCAACAAAGGCCTGGAATATCGACTCGTCGTTGGGCAAGCAGATTTTTACCATTGCCGGCGCGTCGGCGTCATGACGGACCGGCGGGATGCGCCGCGCCAGCGAAGGATGCGTCAGCACGAAGCCGCACCGTTCCCACCAGGCCGTCAGGCCGGCCTCGTCGAGCCGGGCGCGCACCGCGTCCGCCCCTTCCCCGCTGGTGATCAACCACGTGGCGCGCAGCCCGGCGTCGGCCCATTGCCGCAGGCGGGCCAGCTGCGCGGCGTCCCAGTCGGCGGGGCGGCGCAGGTAGGCCGCATGGCGGGTCACGGACGCGCCATGCGCTTCCAAGGTGTCGCCCAGCCAGTCCCTGCCCTGCGTGCCGCGCACCAGCAGCACGCTTGCGGGCAGCCGCGGCAATCCCCGCAGCACCTCCCAGAGGGCCTCGGAATCGTGGCTGGCGGCGCTTTCGGGGGGATGCAGAACTGTTGTATTCACGCCAAAACCGGGGGCCTCGCGCAGCGCCTGGGCGCTGGCCGGACCCACGGTCGCCGCGATCACGCCCGCCGGCCAGGCGGACGGGCCGTCTGCCTGGCGCCATTGGTCCAGGTATTGCCTGGCGGCGTTGCCGCTGACGAACACGACCATGTCGTAGTCGGCAGGACGGGGCAGCGCCTGCGCGGACGCCGGCAGCGCCTGGATTTCCAGGGCGGGGAGGATGCAGGGCAGCCAGCCGGCGCCGTCCAGGCGGGCCGCCAGCGCCTCGTTGCGCCCCGCGGGCCGCGTCAGGATGGCAACGCGCGGCGATTCGGCGGCTGCGGACGCCATGGCCATCAGTCCGGCCGCGCGTCGTCTTGCAGCAGTTCGCGAAGAATGGCCTGCGCGCCCGCGTCCAGCAGTTCCTGGGCCGCGGCTTCGCCGATGGCCAGCGCATCGGCAACGGGCCCGCTGCGCGCGGCATGGACCATGCGCGTGCCGTCGGGCGAGGCCACCAGGGCGCGCAGCGACAGGACGCCCGCCTCGATCTGGGCGTACGCCGCCAGGGGCACCTGACAGGAACCGCCCAGCTTGCGCGAGACGGCGCGTTCGGCCACGACGCAGGAGGTGGTGTCGGCGCTGGCCAGCGGGGCCAGCCAGGCGCGCATGTCGTCGCGGTCGTCGCGGATTTCGATGCCCAGCGCCCCCTGCCCGGCGGCGGGCAGGCTGTCGGCCGGATCGAGCAGGCTGCGGATGCGCGAGCCCAGGCCCAGGCGCTCCAAGCCGGCCGCGGCCAGCACGATGGCGTCGTATTCGCCCTTGTCCAGCTTGCCCAGGCGCGTGTCGAGATTGCCGCGCAGCGGCTTGACGACCAATTCCGGGTAGCGCGCGCGGATCTGGGATTCGCGGCGCAGGCTGGACGTGCCGACGACCGCCCCGGCGGGCAGGTCGGCCAGCGAGCCATGGCGGTTGGACACGAAGGCATCGCGCGGATCCGCGCGATCGAGGACGGCGCAAAGCTCGAACGGGGCCTGCAGATCCACCGGCACGTCCTTGAGGGAGTGCACGGCGAGATCGGCGCGCCCGTCGAGCAGCGCGTTTTCGAGTTCCTTGACGAACAAACCCTTGCCGCCCACCTTGGACAGCGTGCGGTCGAGGATCTGGTCGCCTCGGGTCGTCAGGGTAAGAAGCTCAACCGCGCACGCCGGGTACAGCGTGCGCAGCCGGTCGCGCACATGCTCGGCTTGCCACAGGGCAAGCCGGCTGGCGCGGGTCGCGATGACCAGGCGTTGCGGCAGGGACACGAGGCGTCATCAAACGAAGTTGGAGACGATGATCGTCGCGACTACCCCGAGTATGGCCAGCACGAACAGGCCTTGAAGCAGGCTAAGGCCCGATTCGGTTTGCTGGGGATCGGTGGATCTACGCAGACTCATGTGCTGATTCCTTGGAAGCGGTTTTGCGGCTTGCCAGCCACCGTCCAAGGACAACAACGAGCAAGGCGCCAATGATTTCTGCGCCGATTTTAACCGCAGCCGGCTGAACACCGAATTGACGCTCGACAACAACGTCCGTGACCAGCATGCCGCCGGCGATCCAGCCCAGCAGCGCGGCGCCGAAAGTGACGACCAGCGGGTAGCGGTCGATCAGCTTCAGGACCAGGGTGCTGCCCCAGATGATGATGGGCACGCTGACGATCAGGCCGAAGGCGACCAGGCCGATCTGGTGGTCGGCGTGGGCGTTCTGGGCCGCGCCGGCGATGGCGATCACGTTGTCCAGGCTCATCACGAAGTCGGCGATGATGATGGTCTTGATGGCCGCGGCGATGGATGTCCCGCCCTTCACATTGCCGTGGGCGTCATCTTCGGGAATCAGGAGCTTGACGCCGATCCAGAGCAGCAGCGCGCCGCCCACGACCTTCAGGAACGGAATCGAAAGCAGCGTCAGGGCAAAGGCGATCAGCACGACGCGCAGCAGGATGGCGCCGGCGGTGCCCCACAGGATGCCCTGCATGCGTTGCTTGGGAGCCAGGTTACGACAAGCCAGCGCGATCACGACCGCGTTGTCGCCGCCGAGCAGGATGTCGATGAGGATGATCTGGAATACCGCTGCCCAACTCAGCGTCTGGAAAAACTCAAGCACTATGAACCCCCGAAGGCATTATGAAAAGAATGGCCGGTCCCGAGCCGGCCAGCTCGCCGCGCGAGGCGCGCGGCGAGATCATTCAGTACAACGTATTAGTATAATTCAGCTTTCAGTCAGCTTTCTGGCGCATCAGCAAAACTTTGCCGATAGCCAGCACCAGCACCGCGCCCAGCACGCCCGTCATCAGCGCGAAACTGTGCTGCGTCACGCCCAGGGCCGCGTCGATGCGCGCCACCGGTTCCTGCAGCGCCGGGTCGCCCACCAGCAGCTCGCCCGCGATGAAGCCCAGCAGCGCCGCGCCCACCCAAACGATGATCGGGAAGCGCTCGATGACCTTCAGGAGCAGCGTGCTGCCGAAAATGACCAGCGGAATACTAATGGCCAAGCCCAGGACCAGCAAGGTCGTATCGCCCATCGCCGCGGCGGCGACGGCCACCACGTTGTCCAGGCTCATGACCAGGTCGGCGATCATGATGGTGCGGATGGCGGTCAACAGATTGCCCTGCGTCTTGCCCGCGCCGTCTTCCTCGCCCTCCGGCAACAGCAGCGTCACGCCGATGTAGACCAGGAGCAGCGCGCCGATGAGCTTGAGCCACGGCAGCAACAGCAGCTTGGCGGCGACGAGCGTCAGCACGATACGCATGATGATCGCGGCGGCCGAGCCGATCACGATCGCTTTCTTCTGTTGGGCCGGGGGCAGCGAACGCGCCGCCAGCGCAATAACCACGGCGTTGTCGCCCGATAGCAGGATGTTGACCCAAATGATCTGGAGCAACGCTATCCAGAATGCCGCTGAACTAAGTTCCATGCCTCTCTTTCCTAGGTGTGATCCCCCTAGGACGAACCAAATGAATGGGTGAAATAAGATGAAAACGTACTGACCGTCTTGGTGCGAGCCCGACGGCATTCTTGCTGGGTACGCGCTGGATTTTCTTTCATTATAGTTTCGTTCAGCTTTCCGTATGGTAGCCAGGCCATGACATGGACACGGGATTTCCCTAGGATCGAGAAAAAAAATGCGAAAAAAAAGCCCGCCGAAGCGGGCTTTTTCTTGCGCGAAACCGAGGTTTACAGCACCGACTTGAGCAGCTTGCCCATTTCGGAGGGGTTGCGCGTGGTGCGGATGCCGCAGGCTTCCATGACTTCCAGCTTGGCGTCGGCCGTGTCGGCGCCGCCGGAGATCAGCGCGCCGGCGTGGCCCATGCGCTTTCCGGGAGGAGCGGTGACACCGGCGATGAAGCCGACCACGGGCTTCTTCATGTTGTCCTTGGCCCACTGGGCGGCGTTCACTTCGTCCGGACCGCCGATTTCGCCGATCATGATGACGGCGTCGGTGTCGGGATCGTCATTGAACATCTTCAGCACGTCGACGTGCTTCAGGCCGTTGATGGGGTCGCCACCGATGCCGACGGCGCTGGATTGACCCAGGCCCAGCTCGGTGACTTGCGCCACGGCTTCGTACGTCAGGGTGCCCGAGCGGCTGACGATGCCGATGCGGCCCTTGCGGTGGATGTGACCGGGCATGATGCCGATCTTGATTTCGTCGGGGGTGATCAGACCCGGGCAGTTCGGGCCCAGCAGCAGCGTCTTGCTGCCCTTGGCCTTCATGCGGTTCTTGACTTCCAGCATGTCGCGGACCGGGATGCCTTCGGTAATGCAGATCACCAGATCCAGTTCGGCCTCGACGGCTTCCCAGATGGCGGCGGCAGCGCCCGCGGGCGGCACGTAGATGACGGACACGGTGGCGCCCGTGTCAGCCTTGGCGTCCTTCACCGAAGCGAAAATCGGCACGCCTTCGAAATCCTCACCCGCCTTCTTGGGGTTCACGCCGGCCACGAAGGCGGCTTTGCCATTGGCGTACTCGCGGCACATGCGGGTGTGGAACTGGCCCGTCTTGCCCGTGATGCCCTGGGTGATGACCTTGGTGTCCTTGTTGATCAGAATCGACATTTGTGAATCCTTGGGTTTTTCTTTACTTGACGGCGGCTACGACGCGGGTGGCAGCTTCAGCCATCGTGTCGGCGCTGATGATCGGCAGACCCGAGTCGGCCAGCATCTTCTTGCCGAGTTCTTCGTTGGTGCCCTTCATGCGGACGACCAGCGGCACGTTCAGGTTGACGGCCTTGCAAGCAGCGATCACGCCTTCGGCGATGACGTCGCAGCGCATGATGCCGCCGAAGATGTTGACCAGGATGGCCTTCACGCTCTTGTTCGCGAGCATGATCTTGAAGGCTTCCGTGACCTTCTCGGCCGTGGCGCCGCCGCCGACGTCCAGGAAGTTGGCCGGCTCGCCGCCGAACAGCTTGATGGTGTCCATGGTGGCCATGGCCAGACCGGCGCCGTTGACCAGGCAGCCGATGTTGCCGTCGAGCTGGATGTAGGCCAGGTCGAACTTGCTGGCTTCGATTTCGGCCGGATCTTCTTCGTCCAGGTCGCGGTAGGCGACGATTTCCGGATGACGGAAGAGCGCGTTGGAGTCGAAGTTGAACTTGGCGTCCAGGGCGATGATGTTGCCCTTGCTGTCGCGGTTCAGCGGGTTGATTTCGACCAGCGACGCGTCGGTTTCCATGTAGCAGCGGTACAGCTTCTGGAACACGTCCACGGCTTGGGCGGTCGAGTCGGCGGGCAGGCCGATCGCGTTGGCGATCTTGGTGGCTTGCTCGGCGGACAGGCCGGTCAGCGGGTCGATGTATTCGGTAATGATCTTCTCGGGAGTGGAGTGGGCCACTTCCTCGATGTCCATGCCGCCTTCGCTGGAGGCGATGAAGGCAACCTTCTGGGTGGCGCGGTCGGTGACCAGCGACACGTAGTATTCCTTCTGGATGTCGGCGCCGTCTTCGATGTACAGGCGGCGGACCTTCTGGCCTTCGGGGCCGGTCTGGTGCGTGATCAGCTGCATGCCCAGGATTTCCGAGGCCAGCTTGCGCACGTCGTCCAGCGAGCGGGCCAGCTTCACGCCGCCGCCCTTGCCGCGGCCACCCGCGTGGATTTGTGCCTTGACGACCCAAACCGGTCCACCCAGCTTTTCAGCGGCAGCCACGGCCTCGTCGACGGAAAGAGCGGGAATCCCGCGCGGCACGGGGACGCCAAATTGCTTCAGCAGTTCCTTGCCTTGATACTCGTGGATTTTCATGTGTTACCTGTCAGGACGTATGAGTAAGAGAAGGTGAATCGGTAGACGAATCGGCCGATGCCTCAGCGCTACCCCCGGTGTACCACTTGGGATAGTGCTCAGCCACCACCGGGCCGCCGGTGCTGAGCGCGTGGCAGCCGTCCAGTTGGAATGGACGCCGGTTCGGGTTGTTTTCCTGCCGCCGGCGGTTGGCCATGGTCTGGACCGCCGCGGTGGGAAGCACCTGCGACAGCTCGGTCATGTGCGTACAGCCCTCCACGTGCCCGAACCGCTCCTTGACCTGCCGGCGGAACCCCTTGAGCAGGTTCATGCCGATGAGATCAGTGTAAGCCTGCTCGATGGCCATGCAATGCGCGCCGTAGGGCGCGGCGTCGTAGACGGCCTGCGCCGCCACGATCGAGAAATTCTCGTCGATGGTGATGCGCAAGTGCATATGGTGGATGGGTTGGCCGGCCTTGAACATCTCGCCGTCGCGCTTGGGGAAATCGTACGCCTTGACGTCGATCAGCTCGGCTTCCAGATCCCAAAGCCCATCATCGCGCGCGTACGATTGCACGCGTATGGAACGCGTATGCAGTGGCTGGCGAGGATAGTCCGGCGGTGGCAAGGGCATGCTGGGGGCCTGCGAGGCGAAGATGGCCTGCGCATGGTGCGCGGCAACAAAACCTTCAAAGTATAGCGCAGGCAGCCCTTCATGAGCCGTCCCCGCCGCCCCGCGCGGCGTCCGGGCACAGCGCGGCCGAGGCCCACAGGCCGTCGTGGCGGACCTGGCAGGTGATGCGGGCGGCGGCCAGGTGCCGCTCCCGCTCGGCGCAATACTCCTCCAGCCCCCGCCGGCATGCCTTCAGGCGCGCCTCCAGCGCGCTCCAGGCCCGCGCGAAGGCGTCCGGCCGGTCGGCTGGCGGGCAGGCGGCCAGCCCCGCGGCCGCCTCGGGGCCGCAGTACAGCAGGGCCACCTCGGCGGCGTCCGACCAGGGCGCGCCCCCGGCCAGGTCCACGCCCGGCACCCCCAGCCGGGACAGGCCGCAGAGAATATAGGGGCCACAATAGGAAAACGAACTTTGCCAGGGCGCGCCCCGGGCCATCCGCGGCCCCTTGGACGATTCCGTCCAGCCCGCCCGCGCGCCCGCGCCCCGCCGCGCCAGCTCGGCGGTCAGCCACTCCCGCGCCGCCTGCCGCTGCCGCGGACGCGCGGCCGCCAGCCGCAGCAGCCACAGTTCGACCGGGGCGCCCTCCCCGCTCAGGCACAGCGCCGCGCTCACCGGGCGGCCCAGGGGGTGGCCGGACTGCCGATCCAGGCCTGCCCGGCCGGAATGGTCTCGCCCTTGAGCACCAGCGTCAGCGGCCCGAGGCGCGCCCCGGGCTCGACCCGGGTGTCGTACAGGATGGTGCTGCGCGGCCCCACGTTGACGCCCTGGCCGATGCGGACCATGCCGATCTTCATGACCCGGTCTTCGAACAGGTGCGTCTGGGGGCCGGACCAGGCGTGCAGCACGGCATCGTCGTCGATCGACACGCAGTCGTACTCGGTGACGTCGGTGGTGTCCATGAAGACGCGCTTGCCGATGCGCGCGCCCATGCAGCGCAGCGCCAGCGGCAGCCAGGGCGTGGCCCGCAGGAAGTTGAAGAAGTTCGGCACCGCGATGGATTCGTACAGGCTAGTCACGGCCTCGCTCTTCCAGACGAAGGGCGTCCACATCGGTTCGGCGCGGGGCCGGTAGCGGCCGATCAGCGTCCATTTCAGCGCCACCAGGAAAAGAAAGGCGCCCAGCCCATACAGCACGCCGGCCAGCATCAGTTCGTCGAAGGCGGCCACGAACCCTTCGCGCGCGGCGATGGGAATGACCTTCATCACCGTCAGGTAGCCCGCCGCGATGACCACGGCCAGCGGCAGGATCATGCGCATGCCCTCGACCATGCCGCGCGCGAACTTGCGGGCCAGGCTCGGCCGAAAGGTCAGGTGCTCGGGAAAACCGGCGACCTGTTCGCGCGCGGGCAGCGAGATCGGCGGATTGCCCAGCCAGGTCTGGCCGCTCGCCATGCGGGCATTGGCCGGGGCGCGGCTCTGCACGCCGATCAACACGTCGTCCGGCAGCACCGAGCCGTCCGGCACGTAGGCGCCGTTGCCCACGAAACTGCGGTTGCCGATCACGGTCGGGCGCATGGTCATCCAGCCCCGGTCGATCTCCTCGTCGCCCAGCATGACGCCGTCGGCGATGAAGCTGTCGCGCCCCAGGGTCAGCATGTCGGGCACGATGCCCATGGCGGTCGAGATCTCGGTGCCCCGCCCCACTTTCGCGCCCAGCAGGCGATACCAGGTGCCGGCGTAGATCGAGGCGTACAGCCCATGGAGCACGCTGAGGCTGGACTCCTGGATCTGGTTGGTCAGCCAGCGCCGCAGGTAGATCTGCCCGTAGACGGGCCAGCGGCCGCTGGCCAGCCGAGGCAGCAGCAGCCAGCGCAGCATCGCGGACACGAGCACGGTCAGGAGCAGCAGCAAGGCGCTGGCCGGCAGCGCCAGCAGCAGGTAGCCCAGAAAGGCCTGGGGCCACGGCACGCGGGAACCCATCAGGTCCAGCCAGCGCGCATCGATCCAGTCGATCAGCACGAAGCTGGGGAAGACGGGCATGAAGAACAGGGCCGCGATCAGCGCGCCGCCGACGGCATAGGCCACGCAATCCAGTTGTCGCCACGCCCCCGCGCGCGCCGGCCGGGGCGGCAGTTCCGACGGGCGGGCCTGCGGGTCGTGGCGGG
>NZ_BCTQ01000032.1 GCF_001571365.1 Achromobacter denitrificans NBRC 15125
TTCTTGCCTAGGAACTGCCGCGCTCCACCCATCCTACGCTTCCAGGTGGTCGTGCGCGCGGTGCTGCGTTTCGGCGCCGTGGTCGCGGCCTGGATCTTCACCCGCTGAAGCCTTCGCAGCGGCGAAAAAAAAGGGCCCCGTGGGGGCCGTAGGATGGGTGGAGCGCGAGAGTTCTTAAGCCAGAAAACCGCCATCCATCGCGCGAAACCCATGCGGCCATGGGCAGACTGGTTTTGGGTCTATGCCGGGCACCGTCTGCCCACTGCCGCATGGGTTTCGCGCGTTGAGCACCGGGGGTCTTGCTCAGGAACTGCCGCGCTCCACCCATCCTACGTTTCTAAATCGTAGAACTCCAGGCCGTCGCGGTCGATGACCAGCCAGCCGCCGCGCGGCGGGTTGGCGTGGTCGCAGTCCCAATCGGGCAGCACCCAGCGTTCGCATTTCCTGCCGTCGACGGCCAGCACGTGGCGGGCCGGGCGGTGCGTGTGGCCGTGGATCAGCACGCGCACGCCCGTGTCGCGGAAGGCCTGTTCGACGGCGCCGGCGTTGACGTCCATGATTTCCATGGATTTCGTCTGGTTGGCCGCCTGGCTTTCGCCGCGGGCCTGCTGCGCCATCGCCAGCCGTTCAGGAATGGTCTTGGCCAGGAATTCGGCCTGCCACTGGGGGTTGCGGACCATCTGGCGGAACTGCTGGTACGCGGCGTCGTCGGTACAGTATTCGTCGCCGTGCGTCAGCAGGATCGGGCCGAAGTCCGTTTCCAGCAGCGCGGGCTCCGGCAGCAGCCGGGCGCCCAGCGCCTGGGCGAGTTCCTCGCCGATGAGGAAGTCGCGGTTGCCGCGGCCCAGCCAGACTGGGATGCGCGCGGCCGTGTCGCGAAGCGCCGTCAGCGCCGTGGCAAGCCACGGCGGCGCGGCGCGGATCACGTCGTCCCCGATCCAGGCATCGAAGATGTCGCCCGGCAGCAGCAGGGCGGCAGCTTCTTCCCGGGCCGCCTCCAGGAAGGCCAGGAAGGCCTCCGAAGTCGCCGGCGTGGCCGGCCCCAGGTGCAGGTCGGACGCCAGCCAGACGGGGCCGGGCAGGCTGATCTTATTCAAGAACTTCGGCCTTCTCGATGATGACGTCTTCGTTCGGGACGTTCTGGTGGAAGCCCTTGTTGCCGGTCTTCACGCCCTTGATCTTGTCGACCACGTCCGTGCCTTCGGTCACGGTGCCGAACACGGCGTAGCCCCAGCCGTTGGGGGTAGGGGCGGTGAAGTTCAGGAAGTCGTTGTTGGACACGTTGATGAAGAACTGCGCCGTGGCCGAGTGCGGATCGCTGGTGCGGGCCATAGCCAGGGTGTACTTGTCGTTCTTCAGGCCGTTGTTGGCCTCGTTCTCGATGGGGGCATGGGTCTGCTTCTGCTTCATGCCGGGTTCGAAGCCGCCGCCCTGGATCATGAAGCCATCGATCACGCGATGGAACACCGTGCCGTTGTAGAAGCCTTCCTTCACGTAGGTCAGGAAGTTCTCGACGGTCTTGGGCGCCTTGGCGGCGTCCAGGGTGATGACCATGTCGCCTTGGTTCGTTTGAAGCTTGACGCGGGGATTGGTGCTCATGGCTTTTGTGCCTTCAGAGGTGGAGGTGGAGGAATTGGCCGCCGGGGCGGCGCTGACGAGCGCCGGCGCGAATGCGGCCAGCGCGAACGAGCACGCCGTCAGGCGCAGCAGGTGGAGAGGGGAGAAGCGGGACATCATTTGCCTTGTTTATCCTTCAACATGGTTTCGACTTCACGGGCCTTGTCCTGCATGCCGGGCACGCCGTCGCTGGCGGCCTTCTTGTAGGTGCGCAGGGCCTGCAGGAGCTGCAGGTCGCCCAGGTTGGCGCGCGCGGCGGCGTAGTTCGGGTCGGCGCGCAGGGCCATCTGGAGGGCATCCTGCGCTCTTTCGAGTTCGCCGCGGCCCGCATATAGAGCCGCCAGATTGTTCCAAGGTTCCGGAAGCTCCGGGAACCGGGTGGTCATTTCGTTGTAGACGTCGATGGCCTCGTTGGTGCGGTGCAGGGCGGCCAGCGCGCGCGCGTGCTGGAACATCAGCTGCACGTCGGTGCCGCGCTGGTCCTTGGTCTCGGCCAGGCGTTTCTCGATCAGCGCCAGCGCCTCTTCGTCGTCGCCGCGGTTGAGCAGGCGCTCGATGTGGGTGGTGATCTGCGAAGCCGAGGGCGTCAGCCGGGTGTCCACGCCGGGCTTGGCGGCTTCCAGCAGCTTGGCGAGGCTGTCCCAGCCGCCTTCGGGCGGGATGGGATCCAGGGTGGTGCGGCTGGCATTGGGGTTTTCGCCGCCGCCGCCGGCCATGGACTGGGCAAAAGAGGCTCCAACCGGCGCGCTCGCCAGGGCCAGAGCGAGCAGGGCGACGCGAAAGCGCGGCTTGATAGTCACGTGGTCATCCGTTAAAAGTCGTGGCGGGTCATCGCTTACGCGCGCGACCGGGCCGCTTGCTATACTTGACGACCACCATTTTAGCCCCGGTTGGGTTTTGGCTCGACATCGGGGCAAGAGGCCCGGGCGTATTGTCGACGAGATCGCCGGAAATGGGGTGGGGATGCAAAACCCAGGATCGCGATCCGATCCGGCGGCACGCGTCGAAGGTATTTTCCTTCGACGGCAACTTTCCGCAACCGCCACGGAAAATTTAGACAAAGCCGAATAAAGCGCCATGCTGCAAATCTACAACACGTTATCGCGTACGAAAGAACCGTTCAAGCCGACCCAGGCTGGCCAGGTGCGCATGTACGTGTGCGGCATGACCGTCTACGACTTCTGCCATCTGGGCCATGCCCGCATGCTGGTCTCGTTCGACGTGGTGCAGCGCTGGCTGCGCGCGAGCGGCCTGGCGGTCGACTACGTGCGCAACATCACCGACATCGACGACAAGATCATCCGCCGCGCCGTCGAGACCGGCCGCCGCATCGGCGAAGTCACCGAGTTCTACATCGATGCCATGCACGCGGACGAGCGCGCGCTGGGCGTCCAGACGCCGGACCGCGAGCCCCGCGCCACCCAGTACGTGGGTGAAATGCTGGACATCATCGGCAAGCTGGAACAGAACGGCCTGGCCTACCAGGCCGACGACGGCGACGTGAACTACGCCGTGCGCGGCTTCCCCGGTTACGGCAAGCTCTCCGGCAAGACCCTGGACGACCTGCGCGCCGGCGAACGCGTCGCCGTGGGCTCGGCCAAGCGCGATCCGCTGGATTTCGTCCTGTGGAAGTCCGCCAAGGCCGAGGAACCCGCCGACACCAAGTGGGAATCGCCTTACGGGCTGGGCCGTCCGGGCTGGCACATCGAGTGCTCGGCCATGAGCAAGAGCCTGCTGGGGCTGCCGCTGGACATCCACGGCGGCGGGCCGGACCTGAAATTCCCCCACCACGAAAACGAGATCGCCCAGACCGAAGGCGCCTTCGGCGGCGCCCTGGCCAATATCTGGATGCATTGCGGCCCGCTCATGGTCGACTCGGACAAGATGTCCAAGTCCCTGGGCAACTTCCGCACCATCCGCCAGACCGTCGCGCTGGATGACCCGTCGGCCGACCAGTCCACTTACCGCGTCAACCCGCGCGAAGCGGAAATGGTGCGTTTCTTCATCGTGCGCAACCACTACCGCAGCCCGCAGAACTACACGCCGGACAACCTGGTCGATGCGCAGAACGCGCTGGACCGCCTGTACCAGGCGCTCCAGAACGTGCCGGCCGACGACCAGGGCATCGACTGGAACGAACCCCAGGCCCAGGCCTTCAAGGCGGCCATGGACGACGACTTCAACAGCTCCGGCGCCGTGGCGGCCCTGTTCGAGCTGGCCTCCGAGGCCAACCGCGGCAAGAGTGCGCGCAGCGCCGGCCAGATGAAGGCGCTGGCGGCCCTGCTGGGCCTGCTGCAACAGGATCCGGCTGCCTATTTCCAATCGCCCACCCGCTATTCGGCGGCCGCGATGGAGCAGGGCGAGCGCCGGGCGCTGGACGCCGACGCGATCCAGTCCCTGATCGATGCGCGCGCGGCGGCTAAGGCCGCCCGCAACTTCGCCGAAGCGGACCGCATCCGCGCGGAACTGCGCGACGCCGGCATCGAGCTCGACGACAAGCCGGGCGGCCTGACGCAATGGCGCCGCGCTTGAGCCGCCAGGATACGCCCGCCATGTCCACCGACCTTGAGATTCCCAAGCCCGAGTATTGGGAAGCCGCCGTAGCCCACTTGATGCGGCGCGACCGCATCCTGAAGAAGATCATCCCCCAGCACCCGGAGGTCTGGCTGACCTCGCGCGGCACGCCTTTCGTGACGCTGGCGCGGGCGATCATCGGGCAACAGATCTCCCCCAAGGCGGCCGATGCCGTCTGGACCAAGTTCATCGACGCCGTGGGCAAGCGCCCCACGCCCGTCGCCGTGCTGCGCGTCGGCCTGGACGGCCTGCGCGCAGCCGGCCTGTCGCAGCGCAAGGCCGAGTACGTCGTCGACCTAGCCGTGCATTTCGGCGAACGGCGGGTGCACCCCGAGAAATGGGCGGCCATGGACGACGAAGCCGTCATTTCCGAGCTGGTCGCCATCCGCGGCATCGGACGCTGGACGGCGGAGATGTTTTTGATTTTCAATCTGCAGCGGCCTGACGTTCTGCCGCTGGATGATCCCGGGTTGCTCAAGGCAATCTCGCTACACTATTTCAGCGGCGAGCCTGTCTCTCGCTTCGAGGCTCGCGAAGTCTCGTTGGCGTGGCAACCCTGGCGTACCGTGGCGACCTGGTATCTGTGGCGCAGTCTGGAACCGACTCCGGTCCAGTACTGACGCAGGCCAGGCAGCCCATCTACGGAACCACACTACATGCGCAATACATTTCTGGAATTCGAACAACCGCTCGCCGAGCTTGAGAACAAGATCGAGCAGCTGCGCTACGTGCAGGCCGATTCGGCGGTGGACATCTCCGACGAGATCGGACGTCTGCAGCAGAAGAGCCAGACCTTGGCCAAGGAGATCTACGCCAAGCTGACGCCCTGGCAGACGGCCCTGGTCGCCCGCCATCCCCAGCGCCCCTACACGCTGGACTACGTGCGCGAAATGTTCACCGATTTCCACGAGCTGCACGGCGACCGCATGTACGCCGACGACCAGTCCATCGTGGGCGGCCTGGCGCGTTTCAACGGCACGCCCTGCATGGTCATCGGCCATCAGAAGGGCCGCGACACCAAGGAACGCGCCGCCCGCAATTTCGGCATGCCGCGTCCCGAAGGCTACCGCAAGGCCCTGCGCCTGATGCGCCTGGCCGAGAAGTTCGGCATTCCCGTGTTCACCTTCGTGGATACCCCGGGCGCCTATCCCGGCATCGGCGCCGAAGAGCGCGGCCAGTCCGAAGCCATCGGCCATAACCTGTACGCCATGGCCGAGCTGAAGGTTCCCGTGATCTGCACGATCATCGGCGAAGGCGGGTCGGGCGGCGCCCTGGCCATCGCCGTGGGCAACGCCGTGCTGATGCTGCAGTACGCCACCTACGCCGTGATCTCGCCGGAAGGCTGCGCGTCCATCCTGTGGCGCAGCGCCGAGAAGGCGCCGGAGGCGGCCGAGGCCCTGGCCATCATCGCCCCGCGCCTGAAGGACCTGGGCCTGGTGGACCGCGTGGTCAACGAGCCGGTGGGCGGCGCCCACCGCGATCCGCGCGTCATGGCCCGCCTGCTGCGCCGCGCGCTGGGCGACGCCCTGCGCCAGCTCCAGGGCATGACGCCCGAACAGCTCGTGGAACAGCGCGTCCAGCGCCTGCTGTCCTACGGCGCCTTCCAGGAAGTGCGCGCCTGAGGCCGCGCAGGGCGCCGGCTTCGCGCCGGCGCCTCGGCCACGCGCCACGCCTCCTCCCCTCATGACTGCCCCCGACGCGCCCGGCACCCCCGAGCCGACCGGGGCGGATCCGTCTCCTGCGCTGCCCCTGTCTCCCGAGCTGGCCTCAGCCTTGCGCCGCGCGCTGCTGGCGCTGCCCGAGCGTCCGGCGCGCATCGCGGTGGCGGTGAGCGGCGGCGCGGACTCGGCCATGCTCGCCGTGCATGCGGCGGCCGTGGCGCGGGAGCTCGGCATCGGCATCGCGCTGTTCCACGTGCACCACGGGCTGCAGGCCAGCGCCGACGAATGGGGGCGGCAGGTGCGCGTGCTGGCGGAGCGCCTGGCGCTGCCCCTGTCCGAAGCCCGCGTCGACGTCGCGCTGGGGGCGGGCAAGGGCATCGAGGCCGCCGCTCGCGACGCCCGCTATGCCGCGCTGGCCCGTCTGGCCGGCGAGCACGGCATCCGCCACGTGCTGCTGGCCCATCATCGCAACGACCAGGCGGAAACCGTGCTGCTGCGCCTGCTGCGCGGAACGGGCCTGGTGGGCATGGCGGCCATGAAGCCCGTCTCGGCGCGCGACGGCGTGGTCTACCTGCGTCCCTGGTTGGAACTCGGGCGCGAAGCGATCCTGCGGGCCGCCGACGACGTCGAGGCCGCCTGCGGCTGGCGTCCCGTACAGGACCCCACCAACGCCGATCCCCGCTACACCCGCGCCGCGCTGCGAGAACTGCTGGCGCCGGCGCTGGACGCCCGCTGGCCGGGGTGGCGGGCCATCGTCGCCCGGCACGCGCGCCACATGGCGCAGGCGGCCGAGATCCTCGATGAGGTAGCGCGGGAAGATTTCGCGGCGCTCGACCCCAGCCCGGACGGCGCCAGTTTTTCGCTGAAGGCGTGGCGCGGCCTGTCGGAAGCGCGGCAAGCGCACGTGCTGCGCCATTGGCTGGAGCGCAACGGCGCCCGCATGCCCACGGATGCCCGCATGCAGGACCTGCTGCGCCAGCTGCGCGGGTTGCACAGCCTGGGACACGACCGCCAACTGCGGGTAGAGCAGGCGGGCCACGTCATCCGCTGCCACCGGGGGCGGGTCTGGGTGGAGCCCAGGGCCTAGGGCCTATCTGGGGACGCTGGCTCCAGGCGTTTCGTGGCGCATTCGCCGCGAAAACCGCCGGAATTACCGCGGTATGGACGGAAAATTGCGCAAACTGCGCAAAATTTTACCGTCGCGCTAGAATATACGGCTTTGCCCGTCAACCTTTTGCGGCGGGTCCCCAGCCAGAGTACGAGATGTCCCTGATCGTTCACAAATATGGCGGTACTTCGATGGGCTCGGTCGAGCGCATCAAGAACGTGGCGCGCCGCGTCGCGAAGTGGCACGCCGCCGGCCACCAGGTTGTCGTTGTTCCGTCGGCGATGGCGGGCGAAACCAATCGCCTGCTGGGCTTGGCGCGCGAGATTTCGCCGCAGCCCGACAATCGCGAGCTCGACATGATCGCCGCCACCGGCGAGCAGGCCAGCAGCGGCCTGCTGGCCATTGCCTTGCAGGCCGAAGGCGTGCCGGCGCGCAGCTATGCCGGTTGGCAGGTGCCCGTGCGCACGGATTCGTCCTTCACGAAAGCCCGCATCAGCTCCATCGACGACGCCCGCATCCGCGGCGACCTCGATGCCGGCCGCGTGGTCATCGTCACGGGCTTCCAGGGCGTCGATCCCGAAGGCCACATCACCACGCTGGGCCGCGGCGGTTCCGACACCTCGGCCGTGGCCGTGGCGGCCGCCATCAAGGCCGACGAATGCCTGATCTACACCGACGTGGACGGCGTCTACACGACCGATCCGCGCGTGGTGCCCGAAGCGCGCCGCATGGCCGTCGTTTCCTTCGAGGAAATGCTGGAAATGGCGTCGCTGGGTTCCAAGGTCCTGCAGATCCGCTCGGTCGAATTCGCCGGCAAATACCGTGTGCCGGTCCGGGTCCTGTCCTCGCTGACCGACCCGCTTATCCCGCTCGATGAAGAAATGGTCTCGGGCACGCTGATTACTTTTGAGGAAGACGAAAAAATGGAAGCCGCCGTTGTCTCCGGCATCGCCTTCAGCCGCGACGAAGCCAAAATCACCCTGCTGGCCGTTCCGGACAAGCCAGGTATCGCCTTCTCCATCCTGGGTCCGGTCGCCGCCGCCAACATCGACGTCGACATGATCGTGCAGAACCAGTCCGTGGCCGGCACGACCGATTTCTCGTTCACCGTGAATCGCAACGAGTTCGCGCGCGCCGTGGACCTGCTCAAGCGCGAAGTCATCCCCGCCGTGGGCGCTCGCGAATTGTCCACCGACGAGAAGGTCGCCAAGGTCTCCATCGTCGGCATCGGCATGCGCTCGCACGTGGGCGTCGCCAGCCTGATGTTCCAGACGCTGTCGCAGGAAGGCATCAACATCCAGATGATCAGCACCAGCGAGATCAAGACCTCGGTGATCATCGACGACAAGTACATGGAACTGGGCGTGCGCGCGCTGCACAAGGCCTTCGGCCTGGACCAGGCGCCGGCCGAGAAGGCCTGAAGATAAGGCTTCGGCACGATTTTTTTCGCGATGTATGCCGCGAGGCAGCAAGAGTGTAAAAAGTCGTGCTAGAATCTCGTTCTCTTCGGAGATGTGCCCGAGAGGCTGAAGGGGCTCCCCTGCTAAGGGAGTATGTGGCTAAAAACTGCATCGTGGGTTCGAATCCCACCATCTCCGCCAGATTCTCTCCGAGCCGGTTCCGACCGGCCCCGGAGATAAGAAACCCGCAATCGCGAAAGTGATTGCGGGTTTTTTCATTATCTTATCGTTGTCTCCCAGGATTCAGTAAGTCTCGGTATCCAACGGCCTTGTTTGGCGCCAGAGGAGTCTACTCGTGGACAGGAGCAAGCCAACGTCTGAGTGGTACGGCTCTGAAGAAACACGCCGAGGTCAAATCGGGCGTAGCTAAGATGAGTCACGCGGTCTACCCTTGCGACCTAAAGCGGAGGCGTTGGATACGCATCGAAGGCAACCTGAGCCGAGACTCACTGTGTACACAGACAGGTGTAGTAGTGCAGGTTGAAGGGGTGCTAGCTACCTCCACGAATACCTCGCTCCTGGAATCGTCGCATTTCTTCATTTTCAACGTCCGACGTGCAGAACGAGCGGAGCTCAGCAGATGTCCGGGATCATGGCCGAGCCCGGTCGTCGCGTAGCGCAATAACGTCAGGAAATGCGGAATGTAAGGCCAAGCACCGGGATACCTACAATTCCGTACGGCAATCAATGGATGCGGCCAGCAACTCCTGAGTTCCACCAAATCCGCTATGGGCGCAGAGGCTTGTTCCGTTAGTCCAACACGTCAACTCAGCTTGACCTGCCACTCATAGCCGTCGCGGCGAGACATCTCATCTATGGATAGGCGACGCGCCAGGGCTTGAATCTAAAACTACTTGGTTTCGACCCAGATGATGACTTTGAAGCGAAAGTGGCGGTGAAAATATAGTCGAACTAATCTTTTCTTTGTCGACCTATCTCTGAACTATGTTGGGAATGGCAGAGAGAGCGAA
The DNA here is from genome assembly GCF_001571365.1 of Achromobacter denitrificans NBRC 15125. Taxonomy (GTDB): domain Bacteria; phylum Pseudomonadota; class Gammaproteobacteria; order Burkholderiales; family Burkholderiaceae_B; genus Achromobacter; species Achromobacter denitrificans. Next base: position 9,392 of record NZ_BCTQ01000032.1, read on the forward strand.
AGCTCCGTAGAAAAAATGATCTGGCACATTTTCTGGTCGGGGTTTGAAAAAAAAAGGGGGCGGATTGTGAGCCGCCCTTCGCTCTGGGTGTGAAAGGAAGATGTTCTTCCCCGAAACGGAAGGAAGAAGGATGTCTACTTTTGCATGATTGACGGTTCTTTGATTCAAATGAAAAATAAAGGACGCCAGATCAGTACTGCTTAGTTTCGTTATATCCAATAGAGATGGCATCGAATGGAAATGATTGCCATGATTGCTTGCAACCGTGAACTTCGGATGTGTCTAGCATTGGTTTTATTTTTAATGAGTGGGTGGCACGCTCTCGCGAGCACGCCATTGCCTACGCCCACTTTGGATGTCGTGAAAAAGCGGGTAGGAGACGCAATCCGCGATGCGGCAAACAATAAATCATTAGGTGTCGATCCTGTAGTTGGCCAGGAAATCGTGGCGGATTCTGTCGGATTTGTGGCGAATTTCTGCGGGGAATATGCTCCAAAAGGTGCCCAGGATCCCTGTACTGCTGTCTTTTTCAATGAGGACGAACTGCGCTCTATTGTGGCGGCTTTCCTTGCTGATGCGCTTAGGCGTCCAGCCAAGATAGAAACTATCTCTTCACGAATGGCACATCGTGCAGGCTTGACTATGGCCGATGTAGGCATTGCTGAAAAACGTGAAAATTATATTGGAATTGTGCAAGTTCCGGAAAGGTTCCGGCGCACAGATATTTCGTTGCGTACCGCGTACGGCCTGGAGCGGATTGGGAGCGCAGCTGATTTTCTGTTGCTCAGTCCTGGGAACCATGATTTGGTGGCCACTGCGGGCGATGGGAGTGTTGTATCAGTGCGAGTGGAAATGCCTATGTTGGGAACTGGAAGATGGAAGGAGATGAACGAGGCTGACGCTACGACTGGACGAATCGACGTTCCTCTTGAGAGCTTCTGTAGTCCGTCAGGCGAAATAAAACTCATCGGCGCGCTGGCAATGTTCAATGCCGGCAGGGCGAAGATTAGTGAGAGTCGCGAGGAGGCGGGCACACATACGATGCCAGTGGCGCTTCAGACAGGGATAGATATTTCCGTTCTGGATGAAACCGGCTTGTGTGACAACGTATGTATGAAAGGAATCGGCGTAGCGTTTGCGAAGGCTATTGCGATCTGGCGATCCGGGTGTGAGAGGTGTCGAGGGAGTGCTCTGTCGGTCGTGCGGGTGGGGTCCAGTGTTTGGTTGGATCGGAAAGCAACCAACAGAATAAGGAGGATTTTGCAGGATAGGAACATTAGGGTTGATTTCGACCTTGGTAAGTCATTGCCAGACGAGACTCTTACATACATTAATGCTCCAAGCCCATTAGTGCCTAGAAGCGCCATCGTAGGATTCAGTCAAGTAGATGGGGACAACGAAGTTATAAATGTTCTGTGCGGGTTGGGTTCGTCAACTGGAAGTGATTGGGTGAACAGCGCACGAGGATTTCTGTGCGATGGATCGCCTCAGTCCAAGATGGTTTTGCTGCCCACGTTGGAAATAAAAAAAACTCCGACTGATTGTGGAGAAATGGCCATTGCATGCGCTGTGCCCGGCGGCAAGGTGCAGATCACAATTCGCGACTATGAGTTCCGTATATCGACTCCCTCAGGTACGACGATGTTGAGGAGTGCGACCTCAAAGGCTACCCATAGTCTTGGACCCATCCTTGTACACGAAGTAGGGCATTGGTTCGGAGTCCCTCATCCAGAAATGGTGGGAGTTCTCAATAAGGATATTATGTCTGGTGTTTTTAATCCGGATAATGTCTGTGTTTCTGCGCAAAGTCTAATAATGCTTGACAATGCTACGGATGACCGCTGGCAGTACAGAGCTAAGAATAATCAAGCCTTACTGCCACTTTCTACCAAGCCAAATTCTCAGTTCGGTAGCGATAATACGCATAAGAGGTGAGCTCATGGTCGCAGATAAAACTGTATCGTTGTTGGTTAGTTTGTTTGTTTTGACTTCGCCTGCGGTGGCCCAGGAGTGGAAAGACTATAATAAGAACATTGTTGATACTGTGGATTGGTTGGCAAAAAATAAGGCAAGCCTGGGGTATGATTTAAAATCAAGATATACAGATAATTTGAAATACGGTTCGTATGTGTTTCCCGGAAGGAATAGCCCGAATACTATGTGTGTGGCAGCCGTTTTCGAGATCATTGTTCGCTCGTTAGCCGACGCTAGGCAAGAGGATGGGACGTTGGTTAGTGATCGCTTGATGCCGGGACAGGTGCTCGGGGGATCCTCGGCTTTAAGTGTTGCGCCATACATTTTTCAATATAGATCGAACGCGATTTTTCCTGAGTATGGGAGAAAATTTTCGGCTGGGGCTGGTGATGCGTTTGTGCTGTTTGGGATGGGAAGGTATGTGGCCTTCGAAGCAGCCAAAGCAGGGGATTTTATATACTTTAATCGGGCGGGCGGCGGCGGGCACGCAGCAGTTTTTATTTCCTATCTCAATAAATTAGGGGCGCCTTCAGATGGCAAGTCTGCAGTGGGGTTTAGATATTTTTCCGCCCAAAAGGGAGGAACAAATGGGCTTGGCTATCGCGATGCGTTCTTTGGTGGCTGTCCATCTGTAAAGACAGATTATGTGAAGGATTGCGAAGTAATTCGAAGTTCTGAACGACGACTGCTTTCGGTAAGTAGGCTCCATCATCCAAGTGAATGGCAGACCTCATATAGCGCGATACGAGTACAGCGATTTTTCAAAGGGGACTCTATAGAGACGTTTTTTGAGGGCGAGCGTGCGTTTCGAAAGCGGACACATGAAGAGTTGTTGGAGGCAGAGAAGAGCGCTAAAGAGTATGCAAAGAAAGGGCTATTTCCGCTGATAGTTCCCCCGATAGCCGGTGAGGCAACGATTGCGGAGGATAATCTGCGGAATGTGGAGTTTAGTGTTGGAGAATTTGGCCCGGAATTTCCCGGTTGATAGCGTATTTCATATTATTTGATTGCGACGAATTGATGGGTTTGGAGAGGGAAAGATGCTGCCCCTAAGCGTGGCTGAAAATAAAATAGACGGCACGTGCGTAAGTCGTGGTGGTCGTGTTGTTCTTGATAGTCCATCCTTAGCGTGTTGAGCTGGTGTGCGAAAATCCCGCTTTCCCCTACTAGCGCCGCAAACTTGAAACACCTGCTCGCCACGCTGGACCGGCTGGACGAATTCGATGAAATCATCGACGTGCGCACGCCGCTCGAATTCGCCGACGACCACATCCCCGGCGCCACCAACGCGCCGGTGCTGAGCAACGAAGAGCGGGTCGTGGTCGGCACGCTGTACAAGCAGGTCTCGCCCTTCGAGGCATCGCGGGTCGGCGCCGCGCTGGTGGCGCGCAACATCGCCGCGCACCTCGACACCACCTTCGCCGACCGCCGCCAGGGCTGGCGCCCGCTGATCTATTGCTGGCGCGGCGGCACGCGCTCCGGTTCCATGACGACCATGTTCAACATGATCGGCTGGCGCGCGCGGCAGCTGGACGGCGGCTACAAGACCTATCGCCAGTCCACCTTGGACGCGCTGGATACGCTGCCGGCCGCCTTGCGCTACATCGTGCTGGCCGGGCCCACCGGCAGCGGCAAGACGCGGCTGCTGAACGCGCTGGTGCAGGCGGGCGCGCAGACGCTGGACCTGGAGCGCCTGGCCGCGCATCGGGGCTCCCTGTTGGGCGCATGGGCCGGCGTGCCCCAGCCCTCGCAGAAAGGCTTCGATACGCTGCTGGCGCAGGCGCTGCGCGCTTTCGATCCGGCGCGGCCGGTCTTCGTCGAGGCGGAGAGCCGCAAGATCGGCGCGGTCGCCTTGCCGGCGGCGCTGCTCGCGGCCATGCACGCCAGCCCGTGCGTCGAGGTCAATTCCCGCCGCGAAGACCGCGCCGCCTTCCTGCAGCAGGACTATGCCCAGCTGTTCGACGACCCGGGCTCGCTCAAGGCGCAGCTGGCGCGCATGATCGGCCTGCACAGCCGCGAGCGCGTCGGCGGCTGGCAGGCGCTGGTCGATAGCGGCGCGCGCGCCGAACTGGCCCGCGAACTGATAGACCGGCACTACGACCCGGCCTATGCCCGCAGCTGCCACGCGCATTTCACGCGGCTGCCGCAAGCCTTGCGACTGGAGTTCCGGCCCAACGATGCCGACGTGGTGGAGCAGGCGAAAGCGCTGCTGGCTCGGCTGGACGCGGCGGGAGATGGTATCTAGGCGGTGTCGGCCCATCCATTCGAAGGGGGGCGGTGACGATCGCGTTTTCCAGGGAATTGCGAGAGAATCAGCGTCATTTGGGCGAATCATCTGCCTTGCAGCAATCTGCTACGGAGCGACGATGATGCATACCTTGTGGCGAACCGGGGTCTTGCCTTGCCTGACGGCGATCATCGTCGCGCCCACGACGGCCAGCGCGTTCGATGCGGAAATGCATCCGGCATACACGAAGCAGGCGGTGACGGCATACCGTCATTGCGGCGGAGGAACGCTTTCCGAGCAGCAGGCTGAAGCCTACGCCGACGGTACCGAGGCCGAGGACTCCAATCTCGTCACCCTGGGGCAGCGCGCCGCCAATTGGCATTTCCATAACCGCGACGGAAAGCTCCAGGATGGCTGGTTCGTCAACCGCAGCCTCGACGTGATTTTCGCCAAGCGCAACGACGAGCTTGAGGCGCTGCTGACGGCCAGGAAACTCGACACCGAAAAGATCTACAAACAGGCAGGCCGGGTGCTGCATTACATCCAGGACATGAGCGTGCCGGCTCATGTCGTTCCCGTGTATCACGCGAAACTGCCGCTGTTGGGAGGCGGAGACCCGTTCGATGCCTACCGGCGAAACGCGGCAGCGCCGCCATTCAGCCTCTCGGCGCCGGAATGCGCCGCCTTGCGCCAGTCGGTGACGACCGGCCGGGGATATCCGCAGACGCTGTTGCAGGCAACGGCCTTGGCCACACTGCAGCGGATAGGCCAGCCTGGTCCGACGCCCGGCGCGGGAGAGTGGGAGAGATACTGGATCTATCCGTCCAAGGATTCCTCGCAAGCGCGCGACGGCTGGGGCAGTTACGGGGATTGTGAATTCAAGGTCGACAACGCCGCTCAGGGATGCAAGGGGCGGGAGCAACTCGATGCGCTGTTCGATTTGCAGTACCGGGACGTTTTGATGAACTCCGTGCGCATGCTGGTGTATGTCGAACGGCGGCTCGCGGAGCGTCAACCGAAACCCGGGAATTGATACAGAGGTGTGCCAGAAAATCAGTTGACGCACGGGGAGAGGGGATATGCATGCACAAACCGAAGAGGCCGCCTTGCCGCGGCGGAAATGGGCCTCCAAAGGGCCGATCATGCTGTTGGCGCTGGTTTGCGCCGGGCTGGCGCTATTGCTCGCCGCAGGATGCAGTGGGGTGATGGGAAGCGTTGCCAACACTGTTTATCCCAGCCTGGCCCAACCTGAAGAAACCGAAGCTCCGCCAACTTTTACCGCGTACCTGCCTTCCGCAACCACTCAGGCGATCCTGGGCGGGCGGGGCCAGGGGCTCAATTGTTCGATTCCGCCGCTGCTGGCGCGCCTGGCCTTTAGTGGGGAAGGCAACGAGTCGGATGTGAGCCTGCGTTTTCGTCAGGCCTGCGTCATGCATGACATGTGCTATCGGCACGGCTATGCCACGTATCGCTACACCCAGGCGGACTGCGACACGATGCTGCAGCAGTCGGCATACAGGCTGTGCCGTCAGATCTATCGCCCGGCGGGCAACTCCGCCGTGCAGAAGGTCTACGATGACTGCGAGACCGAAGCGAAGAAGGTACTGCTTGGGGTCACGTTGGGGGGGGGCGGGTCGTATCTGGCGGCGGACCGTTCCACCTATTTCGAGTATGACCCGATGCCGGTGCGCGCGGATGATTACGTGGTCGGAAGGGCGGTGCCCATGGCCGGAGAGGGCGGCGACAAGAATGACATCGGGATCCGTACCTTCTACGTCAGACGGAATACGGTGGAAATGGCCATGTTGACGAGTCCCTCGCCTGCGGAACCGGGGTTGGGCGGGCGACGGACAGGGCCGGCGCTGTTCCCCGAGCGTCTGATCGCCACTCCCCCTATGTTGCTTGCGGCGGGATCGTCCCAGGAGCGGTTCGCGGCCTTGGCCCGGGATTCCTTTGGGAACACCGATCTGACGGTTGTCAGCTATCGCATCAGCGGCTCGCCCTCGGGCCGCGAGTCCAATCCCGCGTTTTCACTTTCGACATGCGAGGGTGGACAAGAAGGCCCCTGCGTGAGCGCGACCGACGCGTCGATACGAAAACTGGCGGTGATCGACGGCGCTCCCGTCCTCCTGTCACTGACCCATCGAGGAACGCTCAAAGGTTCCGCCGACACCGGGTCTGGGAGCGGCAGCACGGTGAAGATCGTGCAGAAAAGCCTCGCGCGGCTAATCGTCGATGACGCGGGGTCAGGTTCGTCCGGCGCTTCGGATGTCGTATGCATGGCGGGAACCATCAGTGTCACCGGATCCGACGGCAGGTCCAGGTGCGTAATGGACGACTATCCCTTGAACGGCCCCAGGTTGGTCGGGGACAAGTACCGCTTTTTGCAGCACGATGTCCTGCTGGAGCAAGATGGCGCGGGCAACGCGACTCACGCCTGGGTGCTGGGCCGCGGGGCCTTACTCACTTCCGGCGAGGGCGTTCCCTTTGTCACCGAGAGTCCGGGGAAGGACTACGCGTCCAGGCTGGTGGTCGTGCGTCAGGCATTGGGCAATGGGAAGCATGACGATACGCAGCGCTTTTCCCTGAACGTATCGGAAGCGGATGAACCGCTTTCCCTGGTGAATCTGGGACCGGCGGCGGGAACTGTATTGATGGGGCTTGCCTGGAAGGGAGATGACCTCGGTCGTGTCGTAGACGGAAAGCCGCCGGCATCCGCTCCCATTGTGAAGCTCTGGACCATGCCGGCTCCGGGGCAGCTTCCTGATCCCCAGCCCGTGGAGGTTGCGCTGCCTCAGGCGCTGAAGGATAGATTCATCGATATTCCTCCCGTGGTCGTGCGCCAGCCTGGAATGGACTCCCCTTTGTTCGTTTTCGTGCGTGTCGACGACCCGCTGACGCGGGGAGCGCCTGATGATCCATCCCCTGCCGATCCCAAGAAAACGGTGCGTCTACGGTTCCAGGTGCTGACGCTTGGCAACACGGATCTGGCGGCGAAGGCTTTCTCTAGCCTGGGAGAATTCACTTGCCTGATCGATCTGGAAAAGCAATGGCAATTGCCCGCCGCGGCGCAAATACGGACACGCGCATTCCGCGCCTTTGCGCTGAATGAGAAGAACTGGCAGGGTGATACTGCGCGGGCGCTGCCCGCACATGTGCAGGAACGGCTGGTCAGGGACTTGTCGTATCGCTGGAGGATGAGCCAATTGATTGCGTCCGAACGGATGTCCGAGGACGGGAAAAGCCTGCTGGCCTTGACCATGGTCTTCAATGGGTTTCCCGCCCTGTCCACCCAGATGCTGCTGCGGCCGCAGGATTCTGGTCCGCGGCTCGTGCAGGAGGGCGCCTGTATCGGCGCGGCGTGAGCCGCCTTCAGTCTATGCGCACGCCCGTCATGTCGACGAGGCTGCGCCAGTTCTTCACTTCGCTTTCCTGGTAGGCCTTCAGGTCCTTGGGACTGCCCGCGGCCGGGGTCATGCCGATCTGCGCGGAGAGCTGGCGCAGCTCGTCGGTGCCGAGCACGCGGTTGACCTCGGCGTTGATGCGCTCGACGACGGGCGCCGGCGTGCCGCGCGGCGCGAACATGGCGAACCACACCACGAGCTCGTGCTTGTCGAGACCGCTTTCCGCCACCGTTGGAATGTCGGGCGCGAACGGCGCCCGCTGCGGCGTGGTGACGGCCAGGGCCCGCACCTTGCCCGCGGCGATCTGCGGCAGGCTGGGGCCGACGTTCTCGAAGGCGTAGGTGATGCGCCCGCTCATCAGGTCGGTCATCATGCCGCCGACGTTGCTGTACAGCACGGTCGCGACGTCGACGTCGGCCATGCGCTTGAGTAGTTCCACCCAGACCCGCGCCGTGGTGTTGCTGGCGCCGAAGTTCAGCGCGCCTGGCTGCGCGCGGGCCGCGGCGATGAGTTCGGGCAGGGTCGTGGCTTTGGCGTCGGCGTTGCCGATGAGGATCATGGGCAGGCGGCCCATGAGCGCGACGGGGGCGAAGTCCTTGACCGGGTCGTAGGGCAGGCGCTGGTAGAGGCTGGCGTTGGCGGCCATCGGGCCGTTGGTGCCCATCAGCAGCGTATAGCCGTCGGGCGCGCTGCGGGCGACGTAGGCGGCGCCGATGCCGCCGCCCGCGCCGGGCTTGTTCTCTACCGTGACGGGCTGCCCGAGCCGTTCGCTCAGGCCTTTGGCGACGCCGCGCGCCAGCGTGTCCGTGGCGGAGCCGGCGCCGAACGGCACCACCATGTTGATCGGTTTGTCGGGGAAGGCGGCGCTGGCGTTCATACAGGCGGCGCCCAGCAGCAGGAGCGTCGCGATTTGCTTCATCGTTTTGGACATGGATAGGGGTCTCGGTCTTGGGATCAGGCGACGGTAGGGTCGGTGTCCTGCACCGTGGCGCGTCGCATCGAACGGCGGTATTTCTCGTCGAAGCCGGCGCCGCGGTGCATGGTGCAGCGGTTGTCCCAAAGGACCAGGTCGTTGGTGCGCCAGCGATGCCGATACACGAACCGGCGCTGCGTGGCGAAAGCCATCAGCTCATCGACCAGGGCGCGTCCGGCTTCGTCGCTCATGCCTTCGATGCGGCTGATGTGCGAGGCGATGTACAGCGCGCGGCGGCCGGTGGCGGCGTGCGTGCGCACCAGCACCTGCCGCACCGGAGGCTGGCGCTCGCGCCAGGCGTCGGGGATCGAGCCGACGTCGAAGTCGGTCAGGCCGCGCGAGTGGAAATAGTCGTGCACGGCGATGAGCGGCGCCAGGCGAGTCTGCATGGTTTCGTCCAGCGCGTCCCAGGCGGCCCGCATGTCGGCGAACTCGGTGGCGCCGCCGACGGGCGGGATCTCCTGGGCCGACAGCAGCGACACACTGGCGGGCGTGCGCTTGAAGGAGCTGTCGGTGTGCCAGAGCTGGTTGCTCAGGTTGATCAGGCGGCGGATGTCGCCCCGATCGAGAATGCCGCCGCGTTCGTCCAGGTTGGAAATGTCGGACAGTTCGGCATGGCCCAGCCGACGCGGCCGGTCGGCGTTGTACACCGAGGCGCCCACGGAAATCTCCAGCGGCCCGAATTGGCGCGCCACGGCCATCTGCTCCGCTTCGTTCAGCGGCTGCTCCGGCACGACCAGCACGGCGTATCGGTGCAGCGCGTCCTGCAAGGCCTCCGCGTCCTGCGCGGAGAGCGGCGTGCGCAGGTCGACGTTGGAGACCTCCGCGACGAAGTCCGCATCGACGGGTGTGATTTCAATCATTTTTTTCCTTTTCCTCGCGCAGCCTTCGTGCTCGATCGCATCCTGGCGTGCTATTATTTTTCGACTATCGAAAAATATTTCTTCTATCGAAAATATCATGCCCAATATTCCGAGCGAACAAACTTGGGGTTTACCCAAGGGCAGCGATCAATTCGTGGAGGCTTTCGCGCGCGGCCTGGCGGTGATCCGGGCGTTCGGCCCGGGCCATCAGGCGCTGACGCTCAGCGAAGTGGCCGAGCGCACCGGGCTGACGCCGGCGGGCGCGCGCAGGCTGCTGTACACGCTCGTGACGCTGGGCTATGCGCGCAACGAAGAGCGCCGCTTCAGCCTGACGCCGGCGGTGCTGGAACTGGGCTACGCCTATCTGTCTTCGCTGTCGTGGCGCGATATCGCGCGCCATGCGGTGGAGGCGTTCATGCGCGACACCGGCGAGATCTGCACGGTGTCGGTGCTGGACGGCGACGACGTGGTGTACGTCGCGCGCGCGGAGATGCCCAGCCCGCTGTCGCGCCGCTTGGGGGTGGGAGAACGCCTGCCCACGCACGCGACTTCCAGCGGGCACGTGCTGCTGGCCGGCGCGAGCGCGCAGGAACGCGAGGCGTTCCTCGCCCGGGCGCCGTTCGAGCGCCATACGCAACACACGCTGGTCGATGCCGCGCCCTTGCGCCGCGCCATCGACGACGCGGCCGCGGCGGGATACGCGCTGGCGAGCGAGCAGCTGGAACTGGGCATCTGCGGACTGGCGGTGCCGATCCTGGACGAAAGAGGCCGCGTCGTGGCCGCCCTGACCACCAGCCTGAATCTGGCCCGGCACGATCTCGGCGAGATTCCCGCCAAGTTCTGCCCGAAGCTGCGCGAGGCCGCGGCGCAGGTCGGGCGGGCGCTGGGCTAGCCCGACGTCGGGCCAACGCGTAGCAATGCGATGGCCCAGCGCAGCCGTTTCGACTTGCACGGTCCCTCAAATAACGCTATTATTCAAGGCTTGCTTTGAAACGCGCCCGTAGCTCAGCTGGATAGAGTACCTGGCTACGAACCAGGGGGTCGTAGGTTCGAATCCTGCCGGGCGCGCCAGTTCCAGCAAAGCAAGTGCAGTAAAACGCAGTAGCAGTAAAACGCAAGTGCAGTAAAAACGGCAGAATTTTCTGATATAATTTTGCCTCTTTGCCGGAGCGCCCGTAGCTCAGCTGGATAGAGTACCTGGCTACGAACCAGGGGGTCGTAGGTTCGAATCCTGCCGGGCGCGCCAAGTTTTCAACTTGGCCAATACAGCAAAGAAAAATGGAAAGGCCTTTGATCTTGCATCGAAGGCCTTTTTGTTTTGCGGCGCGCGGCGGAACGCCGGGCCGAACCCAGCGTGAAACCCAGCCCGGCACCTAGAAGCGGATCGTCACGCCCGCCATCGGGCCTTGCAGCACGGCGTCGAACTTGAAGCCGCTGCGGTTGTAATCCACGCCCAGGGCGCGGTAGCCGATGGCCGCCGAGACGTTCTTGCTGACGTTGTAGCCCAGCCCCAGCCCCATGTCCCAGTCCGCATCCGCGCCGCCCGCGCCGATCAGGCCCCAGCCGGTCAGGTAGAACTTCGGATTCAACACGTAGTTGCCCCGCACGCCCACCAGGCCGTCGACCCAGGTGGCGCCGTCGCTGCGCGTCCTATCGTTCAGGCGCGCGCCCTTGAGCGTGATGTCGGTGTCGACCGACCAAACCCGCAGCCCCGCGACTACGTCGAGTTGATGCGGCGAATTCTCCAGCACGGAATAGCCCATGCCCAGTAATCCTGCGAACGTGGAAGCCCGCACGTCGGCGCTGGTGGCCAGGATGCCGCGCGGCGTATCGCCTTGCGTGCCGATCTTGGTGTAGATCAGGTCGCCGAAAATGCTGTAGCGTCCTTTGCGCGCATCGCCGATCAACATGGCGCCGAAATCCAGGTTGCCGAACAGCTTGTCGAAACTCGTGTCGATATCGATGACGGCCAGGCGCGGCTGCGACACCTTGCCGGACAGGCCCGCGGCCCAGAAATAGGGCGTGACCGAGAATTTCCATTCGTCCGACGGCAGGCCGTCCGCGCCGGGCGCGGCTTCCGGTTCGGCGCCCAGCCCGGAACCGGCATAAAGCAGCCCGCAGACCAGGCAGCCAGTGATCTTCTTTTTCATCGCAACCCCTTTCCAGGCGGCGGCGTGACGGATCGGGTCCGCCACGCCAGCCTCAGCGCAAGTCCAGTCCGGCCTTAACGGCGCAACCCCGGCGTCAGCTCATCCGCCGGACAGGCGGGATGGTCCATGATCCGTTGATGATCGAGGGATCGCTTTCGTTGGGCCAGTAAAGGCGCATCATCAGGATGAACTTTCCCTTGGGCGCCGGCAGCCAGTTCGACTCCAGCTCGGCGCCGGGCGACTCATGCTGGATGAGCAGGTCGATCGAACCGTCCGGCTTCGCCTTCAATGGCTGGCGCGCGCTGATGGAATAGCGGTTCAAAGGGTTGTCGACGAAGAAGTAATCCGCGTCGTACATCGTCAGCGACCAGAATCCGGAAACGGGCGGAGTCAGCCCCTTCTTGAACGTCAGCACATACTTTTCGGAGCCGTTGTAGACGCGCTTGACGGCTCCTGTGTCGGACTTCAGCGAGGTCGGGTAGATCGCGTCCTGCGGACGGTTGGCGCCCAGGCCGATGGCGGTGATCAAGGCGCGCTGGAGATAGTTGGTGCCGTAGATGCCGGTCTTGGTGGTGAAGCCCCAGCCGTCCACGTCCTGGATATCGCCGCCGCTGGCTTTGAAATGCGTCATGATCCTGCCGAAGCCGACCTCCGGAATGCGTTTCGCGATGGCCGGGTCTAGTTTGGATTTGTCGAAATCCTGGCCGGGCACGATGCCTATCGACGCCATTTTTTCCACCATCGGCGCGTCCGCCGCGCCAGGCGGGTTGCGCTTCAACAGGTCGGCGAACAGCGTGAAGTACTCCACCGCATCCATCCGGTTGACCTGGTCGCGGACGGACGCTTTCATGTCTATGGCCGGATCGACCTTGCCCTGGGGCGGCGTCCATTCCTTGCCCCAGGCTCTCAGCGGACAGAGTTTCACCTCGTCCTGCAGCTTGTGGACCTGGGCGTAGTCCTCCGGCGTGCCGGTACAGTAGATCCGGCCCAGCAGCCAGACGATGCTGGTAGGGGACTTGTATTGCGTCATGCCCGGCGGAACGGCGCCTTCCCAGCCGGGGCCGGTCACTACGAAGGTTTGCGCGCCGGTGCCCGTCGTGCGCTTGCCGGGCACGTCGAATACCGTGGTCCAGCCGTCCAGCATCGGAAACAGGGCGTAGCGGTCGTTCAGGTCGGGCAGACTGACGACCCAGGGCTCGTCGCCCACGTCGAGGAAAGCCGTGGTGTAGAGCGTGTCGGCATTGGGCGCCGTCACGTCCCGGAATTTGGCGTTCGGATATTCGCGCAGTTTGATGAGCTGTCCCATCGGCGCCCGCGTTCCCTTGGGTTCCGCGACATTGGTAATGACCCGCCGGGTCATCTCCATGGTGACGAGGGGGTAGGCGTACACATAGGCATCGGTCGCCAGGCCGAATCGCTCATCGCCTTCGGGCAAATCCATGACCAGGCCATCGACGCTGCGGGCGGCGGCGTCCAGGGTGCCGGCGGCCAGCAGGGCAAGGCTGCCAGCATTGAAGGTGCGACGTGTCAGTTTCATGTTGTGGCTCCAACGAGAATACGGGGGGTTCACGAAAGGCTTCAAACAAAAAAAACCAGCCGCTGCCGGGTGGAGGGGCCGCGCTCGGGAAAAACGTATGGGATGCAGGAAACCGGGATTCGATAATCCCGGCTGCAGGCGCTGCGCCGCGTAGGGGCCCTGTGCAGTGATTCCCCGCGCGATGACTGCTTATTCTGTCCAGATTGCACAGAAAAACAATTATTCGTTTGATGGCGGGCTTGCGCAACGGAGCGCGGATTAACCGGCGTTTTCGGACTATTTGTTTTTCGGCCGTTTCATGTATTTATTCTTGCGGGCATTTTTCCGAAGACTTTCCCGTCGGATTTTCCAAGGTTTTTTCGCGGGGGTTCGCACGGAGCCTGTTCCGCGGTTTGCCGCGCCGCGGCGTTTGCCTCAGGATTGCGCAGTCTGCTTCACGACCTGCTCTTGCGGTTTGATCTCGTCGTCGTCGAATCCCCAATCCCCCACCGTATACCAGTCTTCGCCCAGCAGTTCGGCGGGGTGCATGGTGCGGCCCGAGCCATTGCCGCAGGCGAGCGAATCGGTGGGGCAATAGCGGTCGCAGCCCCAGCAGATGCGCTCGGGGTGCGTGGGATGGAGGGGAAACTTCTTGGCCATTGCCGGTTGCCTGATGGGGCGGCGCTCGGGGCGATTCGTCGCGTACATGTCCAGCGTACTGCGCATCCCGGGTGCCGATCCTTGACCTGGCGCAAACCGGATCGCCGGGGCGCGCGGCCCCGCCAGGCGCGAGGTCAACTTGCGCGCCCCATTTATTCCATGGTATAAACACGCCTCTTTCGGGGCGCCCGTAGCTCAGCTGGATAGAGTACCTGGCTACGAACCAGGGGGTCGTAGGTTCGAATCCTGCCGGGCGCGCCAACCTGATTCGGGATCGCGGTTTGCCGCGTTCCCACTGCAAGAAAACACCGCAAGAAAAAAAGCGGCTTGATGAGAAATCATCAAGCCGCTTTTTTTTGTTTTGCGCGATGATCAGGCTCGCCGTCGGTCCACGGCGGTCAATGCGGTGCCGCTCTTGAGCAGCTGATAGGTCTGTCCGCCCAGCCAGGCGACTTTGTCGCCCGCGCTGGTGCGGCATACACAGTGGGTTTGGGGATCGAACCGCGACGTGCCCAGCGCGGAGTACGCGTCGGGATCCGAGACGAATCGTTCAATGCGATACAACGTGCCGTCCGGAGCGGTGGCGAGGACGTCGGTAAGTCGTCTTGCTGTGCCGAGCATATTCACACCTCCATGCGCGGGTCATTATTGATTCGGCGCCAGAGTCATTGGAACATTTCAGAGAGCCAGGCGGGAAGTCTCGTGTTCCGGCGGTGGCCAAAGACTGCCCATTCCTTCAGGATGTACAGGCCTTAATGAATCGGTCCTCCCAACAAGGTATCGTCGAGCTGGTCGGGCGAGACGCCCAGGGCTTCGGACACGCGGTCCAGGATGACCTGCCGGGGCCGGGGGCGCGGCCGTTCCAGTTCGATATAGATGGAGTGGTCGACGCCTAGCCGGGCAGCCATGTCAGCGGTGCTGATATTGAGATGCTCGCGCCATGCGCGGATCAGGCTCCAGTCGTTGCCGGTTTTGAGATTGACGACAGCCAATGGGACGTGGCCTTGGCCCGCGGCAAGCTTTTTGCGCGGGGCGGCTTTTCTGCGTGTGTCGTGCACGCCGCTCTTGGCGGCTGCGTTTTTGCCCGCGCCGCTCTTGCGGGCTTCACCGCGGGGCGCGGTGACGACGGATTCGGCGGTGAAGATCGCGCCGCCGTTGAGCTGGCGGTATTGATCGTTGCCGATCCAGCAGAGGGTCTCGCCGTTGTCCAGCATGCACTGACAATCCAGGTGGTAATTGCTGGGCATGCTTTCGAGCTGGGCGATGGTTTCGGTGGTCGTGGCGTGACGCACCACGCGGTGCAAGACACCGTCTGGCGAACGCACGAACACGTCGGGAAGTCTCCAGGAAAACGGAATGATTATCTCCACGGCCGAAACCTATTGCGCCACTTTATCCCGCGGTGCGCAAGGAGGGATTTGGGGTTTCCCCTGGCAACGGCGGCGTCGTGGATTCGGCGCGACACCGACGTCGCGCATCCTCACGAATCTTCACGTCGCGCGGCGGCGGTTGGCGGAGCTAGCGCGCGTCGAAGCCGGCGCTGGCGAGCAACCGGGGCATGATGTCGGCGGCCGCGCCGCGCAGGTTGTGATGGGCGCTCGCATCCAGCGGCGTGGCCGCCGGGTTGATCTGCGCCACGATCGCGCCGGCGGCCAGCGCGCGCCGCGGCAGCTCGGCCGCGGGGTAGACCAGCGCCGAAGTGCCGATGCTCAGAAGCAGGTCGCATCGCTGCGCGGCGTCGATCGCCGCGTCCCACGCATCGGCGGGCAGGCTTTCGCCGAACCAGACGACGCCCGGCCTTACCGGCGCGCCGCAGCGCGTGCAGGCGGGCGGCTCGATGCGCCGCCCTTCCTCGGGTTCGGACGGCGCTTCGGCGGCGCAGGCGTGGGGCGCCGCGCAGACGGAACAGCGCGGCGCGTGCAGGCTGCCGTGCAGGTGCGCGACGCCGGTGCTGCCCGCGCGCTCGTGCAGGTCGTCCACGTTCTGTGTGATGACCCGTAGTTCCGGGACGTGCCGCGCCAGTTCGGCGATGGCGCGATGAGCCGCGTTCGGCGTCGCGCGCAGCACCTGGGCGCGACGCCATTCGTACCAGCCCCAGACGATGTCGGGCTGGGCGCGGAACGCCTCGGGCGTGGCCAGCGCCTGCGCGTCGAAGCGCGACCACAGCCCGGTCAGGGCGTCGCGGAAAGTGGCGATGCCGCTTTCGGCGGAGACGCCAGCGCCGGTGAAGACGACCACGCGTCGCG
Organism: Achromobacter denitrificans NBRC 15125; assembly: GCF_001571365.1. Taxonomy (GTDB): domain Bacteria; phylum Pseudomonadota; class Gammaproteobacteria; order Burkholderiales; family Burkholderiaceae_B; genus Achromobacter; species Achromobacter denitrificans. The sequence continues at coordinate 25,405 of NZ_BCTQ01000032.1, forward strand.
CCTCGCGCAGCGCGTCGGCCAGCGCGGCGGGAATGTCGTGGTGGGCGGGGGCGCCAGGCGGGCGCAGGGAGGAGGGCATGGTGATGATCGATCTGTCTGGAAGGCAACCCCATACGGGCAACCCGATACGCTGTGCGTGCCGGGGCGGACCTGCCAAGAATAGCCCGCGACGGATCACCCGGCCGGCGGCAGGGCCATGGATGCGCATCCGTCCCGAATGGTAGATACTGTTTTTCCTATCTGGGATTTTTCTACGCCTTGGAGACACGCAATGCCTGAATCTCTTGCCGGCCTGGACCGGCTGCGCCGTTTCATCGCCACCGCGACGCGGCTGGCCTCGCCGACCGCGCTGGAGCAGGGGCCGGCGCTGGAGGCCGCGTTCGCCGACCTGGTGCGCCACGACGACTGGCTGCCCGAGGCCTGTACCGCCCCGCATCCGCAGTTCTACCAGCAGTACCTGCTGCATTGCGATCCGCTGGAGCGGTTCTCGCTGGTGAGCTTCGTCTGGGGGCCCGGCCAGTCCACACCCGTGCACGACCACGAGGTCTGGGGCTATGTGGGCATGCTGCGCGGCGCCGAGGTGAATCAGCGCTACCAGCGCGATCCGGAAGGCCGCATCGCGCTGGCGGGGCCCGCGGTCACGCTGCAGCCCGGCCACGTGGAACGCCTGTCGCCCGCCGAAGGCGACATCCATCGCGTGTCCAATGCCTACCCCGACCGCGTGTCGATCAGCGTGCACCTGTACGGCGGCAACATCGGCGCCGTGTCGCGCCACGTGTACGACCCGGACACCGGCCAGGCCAAGCCTTTCGTGTCCGGCTATTCCTCGCCCAGCGTGCCGAATCTGTGGGACCGTTCCGCCGCGGTGCGCGCCGCTCTCGCCTAGCGCGCCGGCCGCGCGCGCAAGCCTGTTCGCGCGCGGCGTCTCGTGCTATGTTTCCGTCCTAAATATTAGGAAAAATCATGGACAAGACGCTGCTCAAAGGTCTGATGGTGCTGGAGGCGGTGACCGACGTGGACAATCCGCCGCGCACCATCGACGCGCTGGCCGCCCGGGTCGGGCTGACCCGCAGCAACACCCATCGCACCCTGCAGACGCTAATACACGCCGGCTACGTGATCAAGGACGACGACGGCGGCGGATACCGGGGCGCCGTGCGCCTGTTCGAGCTGGCCGCCCGCCAGCTGGCGCAGCTGGACGTGCGCAAGCTTGCCGCGCCTTTCATGCGCGCCCTGGCGGACCAGACCGGCGAGACCGTGCACCTGTCGGTGCTGGACGGTTTCGACGTGGTCTATATCGACAAGATCGACAGCCCGCAGCCGATACGCGCCTATTCGATGGTGGGCGGCCGCGCGCCCGCCTACGCGGTGGCCACGGGCAAGGCCCTGCTGGCCTATCAGGCCGAGGGCTACGTCGAGCGCTATGCCGACAAGCTGCAGCGCCACACGCCTTCGACCATCGTTTCCATGCCGCTGCTCAAGGACGAGTTGCGCAAGATCGCCCGCGCGGGCTACGCGGTCAACCGGGGCGAGTGGCGCGAAGGCGTGGGCGGGCTGGCCGTGACGCTCTTCAACAGCCTGGACCAGCCCGTGGCGGCGGTCGGTATCTCCGGCCCGCTGGACCGGCTGAGCGCCGCCAGGATGAAGCAGCTGGCCCCCGACGTGGCGGCCTGTGCGCAGTCCATTTCCCAAGGGATGGGCTATCGCCGGGGGTTCCTCGGCTAGCGCGCGAGGGCGCTAGCCGCCAGGCTGCCCAGCACCGAGAAGCTGGTGGCGTCGATCAGATAGCGGCTGGAGCCGAACCGCCGCCCACGATGGCCAGGTCCGCCGCCTGCGGCGCGGGCCTTGCTTGCGGCGCCATCATCGGGCCGCCGACAGGCGCACGACGTCGGCCCAGCGCGCGACTTCCTGCGTGAGCACGCGGCTGGTGTCGGCGGGCGTGGTGGCCACCGCATCGGCGCCCAGCTTCAGCGCGGCCTGCTGCACCGAGGCCATGGCGGCCGCCTTCTGCATGCCGGCCGACAGCTTGTCCACCACGGCCGGCGGCGTGCCGGCGGGCGCCAGCAGCGCGTAGGTGGTGGCGACCGAGTAGTCCTTCACGCCTTGTTCCATCAGGGTGGGCAGGTCGGGCAGCGCCGTGGCGCGGGTGGCGGTGGTAACGCCCAGCAGCCGGATCTTGCCGCTGGCCACTTGCGGCAACAGCGCCGGCAGGGTTTCGATGACCATGTCGATCTGGCCGCCCAGCAGATCGGTGATCGCCGGCCCGCTGCCGCGATACGGCACGTGCATCAACCGGGTGCCGGTCACGACCTGGAAGAGTTCGCCCGCCATGTGCTGCGAGGTGCCGGGGCCGGCCGAACCGTAGGTGATGGACCCGGGCTTGCTCTTGGCCAGCGCGATGAGTTCCTGGACGTTCCGGGCCGGGATCTTGCTGCTGTTCACGGCCACGGCCATGGGCATGCTGGTGGCCATCGACACGCCGACGAAGGCGGTGCCGAAATCGTAGCCGGGCTTGTCCGGCATGGCGGCGTGGATGGCATGGCTGCCCACGGCGCCCATCAGCAGGGTGTAGCCGTCGGCCGGGGACTTCGCCACGAACTCCGCGCCGATCTCGCCGCCCGCGCCGGCCTTGTTCTCCACCACCACGCCCTGGCCCAGGTAATCGCCCAGGTGCTGCGCGTAGATGCGCGCGGCGGCGTCCGTCGCGCCGCCGGGCGGGAACGGCACCACCATGCGCACGGGTTTCGCGGGCCAACCGTCGGCCGCGGCCGGGCCGGCGGCCAGGGCGAAGATCGCGCCCGCCAGGGCAATGCGCCACAACTTTTTCATGGGAGTCTCCTTTGGGTCGGGGGTGCCGGCTTTCGGGATGGCGGTTCGTATGCGCGGATGCTTATTGCCGCCACGGCCACTTTTTAAATCCTAAATAATAGGATTCAAGTTTCAATAAATGGTTTACGTAGAATTCCACACGGTGCTATGCTGGTCAACAATTAAGCGTCGCACCTAGGGATTGCACTAGGAATCCCGCGAAAACAGGGCGGGATGAGCCAAGTCCCCAGGGATGATGCCATTCGGAAACGCGCACACTTATAATATTTTTGAAGTCCCAAATATTGAATTTTCATATCGAGAGGTCAGAAATGACACCCAGTTCGGCACTAGCCGGCATCACGGTGCTGGAGATTTGCAATGTCGCGGCGGGCCCGTTTTGCGGCATGTTGTTGGCGGATATGGGGGCCGACGTGATCAAGGTCGAGAACCCCGAAGGCGGCGACACGCTGCGCAGCTGGCCGCCCATCTCCGAGGGCTACAGCGAGAACTTCGCATCGCTCAACCGCAATAAGCGTTCGGTCACCTTGAACCTGAAGGATCCGGCGGACCTGGCCCTGGCGCGCGAGCTGGCCACGACGGCCGACGTGCTGATCGAGAACAACCGGCCGGGCGTGATGGACCGCCTGGGATTGGGCTATGCCCAGTTGCGCGAAGCCAATCCCCGGCTCGTGTATTGCTCGATTTCGGCCTACGGCCAATCCGGGCCGCGTTCGCAGGAAGGCGGGTTCGACCTCACCATCCAGGCCATGAGCGGCCTGATGAGCGTGACGGGCGAAGCCGGCGGAGAACCCGTGAAGTGCGGCGTGCCGGTGGCGGATTTTTCGGCGGGCCTGTACGGCGCCTTCGCCATCGCGTCGGCGCTGCGCGCGGCGCAGGCCAGCGGGCAGGGCACCCACATCGACGTGCCGATGCTGGGCGCGACGCTGGGCATCGCGGCCCTGCAGACCTCGGAGTTCTTCGGCAGCGGCCGGGATCCGGTCAAGCTGGGTTCGGCGCATCCGCGCAACGCGCCTTACCAGGCGTTCCGCTGCAAGGGCGGCTACTTCGGCATGGCGGCGGGCAATCAGGCCTTGTGGAAGAGCGTATGCGCCACCGTCGGCAGGGAAGACCTGCTGGCCGACGCCCGTTTCACCGATACCAGTTCCCGCGCGCGCAACCAGACGGCGTTGCGCGAGATCCTCGAAGCGATCTTCGAGGCCGAGGACGCGCAGGCCTGGCTGGCGCGCTTCCGCGCGGCGGGCGTGCCGTGCGCGCCGATCAACACCTATTCCGAAGTGCTGGCCGATCCCCAGGTGGAGCACATGGGCTGGGTGCAGCCGGTGGCGCTCCCGAATGGGGTGCAGACGCGCACCTTCGGGCTGCCGGTGCGCTTCGACGGCGAGACCACGGCCTTGCGCCGCCGTCCGCCCGCGTTGGGCGAACACAATGACGAGGTGCTGGGCGCGCTGCGCGCCGGCAAGAAGGGAGCGGCGGCATGAGCGCGGTCCTGCGTATCGACAAGCAAGACGGCCGGCATGTGTTCACGCTGGCGCGGCCCGAGAAGATGAATGCCCTGTCGGCCGATCTGGTGGAGGCGCTGATCGCCGCGCTGGACGAGGCCGAGGCCGAGGGCGCCAAGCTCATCGTGCTCAAGGGCGAAGGCAAGAACTTCAGCGCGGGCTTCGACTTCGGCGATTGGCAGGCGCAGAGCGAAGGCGACCTGCTGCTGCGTTTCGTGCGCATCGAGATGCTGTTGCAGCGGCTGGCCGGCACGCCCTGCCTGACGCTGGCCCTGGCGCACGGGCGCAACTTCGGCGCCGGCGTGGACCTGTTCGGCGCCTGCAAGTGGCGCGTCGGCACGCCCGACGCGACGTTCCGCATGCCAGGGCTGAAGTTCGGCCTGGTGCTCGGCACGCGACGCTACGCCGCCCTGGTCGGCGCGGAGCGCGCGCGCGCCGTGCTGGAGCAGGCCGCCACGTTCAGCGCGGAAGAGGCATTGCGCGACGGTTTCGCCAGCCGCCTCGCCGCGGCACAGGAATGGCCGGACATCGAACGGCAGGCGCTGGAGACCGCGTCCGCCCTGACGTGCGCCAGCCGGGTGCAGCTGTACGCGGCGCTGTCGACCGAGACGCCGGACACCGATCTGGCGCGGCTGGTGCGATCGGCCGCGCAGCCCGGCCTGAAGGAGCGCGTGGCGGCCTATCTGCAGGCGCGCTAGCCGCAGGCAGCAGGCCGGGGAACAAGCAGGCAAGGAGACAACATGGCATCGGGATTCAACCAACAGAACAAGCAGCGCTCGCTGTCGGAACTGGCGGCGCTGGTGCCGGACGGCGCGTCCATCGCGTTGGGCGGCAGCTTTCTGCACCGCGGGCCGTTCGCCTTCGTGCGCGAACTGATCCGCCAGGGGCGGCGCGACCTGGAACTGGTCAAGCAGTCGCCCGGCTACGACGTGGACATCCTGTGCCGCGCGGGCGCGCTGCGCCGCGTGCGCGCCGGCATCGTCGCCATGGAAGGAAACTTCGGCCTGGCGCCGTGGTATCGCAAGGCCGTGGAGCGCCGCGAGGTCGAACTGGAAGAGCATGCCTGCGCCAGCCTCACCGCGGGCCTGCGGGCGGCGGCCTTCGGCGTGCCGTTCCAGCCCTGCGGCGGGCTGCATGGCAGCGCGCTGCCCGAGCTCAATGGCTGGAAATGCCTGGAGGATCCCTACGGCAGCGGCCAGAAGACCTGGGTGGTGCCGGCCATCCGCCCGGACTTCGCCGTGATCCAGGCTTCCGAGGTGGATGCGCAAGGCAACGTGCGCGTGCACGGCACGGCGCACTGGGACCGCATCATGTCGCGGGCCGCCGGCAGCGTGCTGGTGGTGGCCGAGAAGCGGGTGGACAGCGCCGTGTTCGAGGCCAACCCCGAATCCACGCTGATCCCGTTCTTCATGGTGCAGGCCTATGCGGTCGTGCCGCGGGGCGCCTGGCCGGGCTCGTGCTGGCCCGACTACGCCATCGACTATCCGGCGGTGGAGGCATACATGGACAAGCAGGGCGATCTGCAGGCGCACATGGCCGCGGCGCCCGAAGCGCGGGAGGTGCAACATGGCTGAGCAGTGGTCGGGTTTTTCGTACATCGTGACCAATCTGGCGCGTTTCATCCGGCCGGACGAGATCACGTTCAGCGGCGTGAATTCCACCCTGCCGATGCTGGCCTGCCTGATGGCCAAGCGCGCCTACGACTGGGACTTCGTCTACATCAACGTAGCCGGCGGCGTGAACCCGAAACCGTCGCGGATTCCGCTCTCCAGCTCGGATCCGGTGCTGGCGGAACACACGGCGTCGATCTTCTCGAACGAGGATTTCTACGACCTCTGCACCCGCGGCCGCATGGACCTGACCTTCCTGGGCGCGGCGCAGATAGACGGCGAAGGCTGCGCCAACAATTCCTGCATCGGAAACTGGCACGAGCCCAAGGTGCGGCTGCCGGGCGGCGGAGGCGGCGCGGTGATGCTGCCGACCGCTAGGCGCGCCTGCACCTGGCGCACCGAGCACTCGCGGCGCACCTTCGTGCCCAAGCTGGACTTCATGACCTCCTGGGGCGGATTCCAGGGCGTGGTGACGCCGATCGCGGTGTTCGTCAAGCGCGACGGGCGGCTGGCCCTGGAATCGTGGCATCCCGAATCCAGCCTGTCCGAAGTGCGCGAGCGCACCGGCTTCGAGTTCGACGCGACAGGGGCGGCGCCTTCCGAGCCGCCCACCGCGGCCGAGGCCCGCGCCTTGCGCGAACTCGATGCCGACGGGCAGTTCGAACGCGACGCCGCGGTCACGCTGCGCTAGGAGCCTCCAATGACGATAGCCGATGCCACGCTGGGGGCGGCGTGCGGGCGCGCCTGGAGCCAGCCGCAATGGGCGGCGCGCGCGGCCATCGTGACCGCGCGGGGCGCGCTGAGCTATGCGGATCTGCATCGCCGCGTCGGGCAGGTTGCGGGCGGCCTGCGCGCCGCCGGCGTCGCGCGCGGCAGTCTGGTGGCCGTCGCGATGGAGCGCTCGCTGGAGCAGGTGCTGGCGATCCTGGGCGTTATCGCGGCCGGCGCTTGCCCGTGCCCGCTGGAGCCGCGGCTGTCGGTCGACGAGACCGCCAGGCGCGTGGCGGCGGTCGGGCTGGCCTGGATGCTGCACGACGACGCCAACGCCGAGGCCGCGCGGGCCTGCGGCCTGGCGCCGGCGCGCTGCCTGGACGCGGGCCTGGTCGCGCAGGGGCCGCCGGACTGGAGCGGCGCCGTTGGCGTCGCGCCGCAGGATCCGGGCCTGCTGCTGTTCACGTCGGGCAGCACGGGCGCGCCCAAGGGCGTGCTCCTGAGCCACCGGGGCCTGGTGAACAATGCGCGCGGCTTGCTGGCGCACACCGGCCTCACCGCGCAAGACCGGCTGCTGCACGTGATGCCGCTGCATCACACCAACGCGCTGAACAACCAGATCTTCGCGCCCTTGCTGGCCGGAGCCAGCGTGGCGCTGGCGGGCCGCTTCCGCGCGGACGACATGCCCGGCCTGCTGCGAGCGTTCCGGCCTACCATCGTCACTGGCGTGCCGACCATGTATGCCCGCATGCTGGAGCTGGAATTCGATCCCGACAGCCTGGCCGGCCTGCGTTTCGCGCGCTGCGGCTCGGCCCCGATCACCGAGGCTCTGCATCGCCGCATCGAGGCGTTCCTGGGCTGCCCGCTGGTGGTGTCCTACGGCCTGTCGGAAGCGACCTGCACCTCGACCATGAATCCGCCGGGCGCGCGGCGCCTCGGTTCGGTCGGCACGGTGCTGGCGGGGCAGCGCGTGATTCTGCGGCTGCCCGACGGCGCCGAGGCCGCGCCGGGAGGCGAAGGCGAGATCTGCATCGCGGGCGACAGTCTGATGCTGGGCTACCTGGGCGTGGGCGACGCGGCCGAGGGCGAGCCGTCGCTGTTGCGCACGGGCGACCTGGGGCGGTTCGACGCAGAGGGCTACCTGAGCATCACCGGCCGCATCAAGGACGTGATCATCCGGGGCGGCGAGAACATCTCGCCCGCGCTGGTCGAAGGCGTGGTCACGGGATTGCAGGGCGTGGCGGCCTGCTGCGTGGTGGGGGCGCCGGACGAGGACCTGGGCGAAGTGCCGGTGATCTTCGTGCAGCGCGCCGGCGACGAGGCGCCGGATGCCGCCGCCATCCAGGCCGAGGTGCTGGCGCGCCTGGGCCGGATCTACGTGCCGCGCGAGGTGCGGTGGGTGGAGCGCCTGCCGGAGAACGCGGTCGGCAAGGTGGACCGCAAGGCGCTGGCGGGGCAGGTGGCCGCGTAGCGGCCACCCCCGGCGGAACGCGGCTGCGCCCTTACTCGACCTTGCCGATCCGCTGGACCGCGACTTCCAGCGACGCCGAGTCCTTCTTCCAGTACGCGTCGAACGCCGGCGCGTCCAGGTACTGCACGGGGCTGCCGGTGCCGGCGATGCGCGCCTGCACCTCGGGGTCCGCCGCGATCTCCCCGACGGTCTTGCGCAGTTTGTCCACCACGGCCTGCGGCGTTCCGGCGCGGGCGAACACGCCCGACCATTGCACGAAGCTGATGTCGTAGCCTTGCGACTTGAAGGACGGCACCTGGGGCAGGCTGTCCAGCTTGCCCTCGCCCCAGTGCGCCAGCGCCTTGACGCGCCCGGCCTGGATCAGTTGCATGACGCTGGACGGGCCGGTGGCCAGGGCATCGACCTGTCCGCCCACCAGCGCCTGCACGGCCGGACCGGCGCCGGTGAAAGGCACGTGCATCATCTTGATGCCGGCCGCGTCCTGCAGCATTTCCATCGGCACGTGCATGGTGCCGTAGATGCCGGAACTGCCATAGCTGAGCTTGCCCGCCTGTTTCTTCGCCGCGGCGATGAACTCCGGCAGCGTGTTGTAGGGCGCGTCGGCGCGCACGACCAGCACGGTGGGGTCGGCCGTGATCCGCGCGATCGGCACGAACTGGTCCAGCTGGTAGGCGGGCTTGCGTTCCAGCAGGCGATCGGCCGCGGGCAGGATGGAAATGGACGACAGGCTCATCAAGAGCGTGTAGCCGTCCGGCTTGGCGCGGCCGGCCTGGCCGATGCCGATGGCGCCGCCCGCGCCGCCCTTGTTCTCGATGACGATGGGCTGGCCCAGTTTGTCGCCCATGGCCTGGGCCAGCGGCCGGGCGATCGTGTCGGCCACCCCGCCGGGCGGGAAGGGCACCAGCATGGTCACGGGGCGTTCGGGGTAGCCGGCGGCCATCGCGCCGGCCGCGCCCAGGGATAGCAAGGCAGCCGCGGCCACCTGCTTGCAGCGCAGATTCATGTCTCACTCCTCAGTGTCGTTATGTGCTGCGGCGCGCCGTGTCCATGTCCGGCGCTTTGCCTCAGACGAAGCGGTTTTCGATCCTGCCGATACCGTCGATCTCTACGCGCACCACGTCGCCGTGCTTGAGGAAGCGCGGCGGGGTCAGGCCCTGGCCCACGCCGGCCGGCGTGCCGGTCGCGATCACGTCGCCGGGATACAGCGTGATGCCGCGCGAGCAGGTTTCGATCAGGGTGGGAATGTCGAAGATCAGGTCTTCGGTGTTGCCGTCCTGGCGCAGTTCGCCGTTCACCCAGCAGCGCACCCGGGTCTTCCGGCCGTCCAGTTCGTCGGCCGTGACCAGCCAGGGGCCCATGGGGCAGAAGGTGTCGAACGACTTGCCCAGGTCCCATTGCTGGTGGCGCATCTGCACGTCGCGCGCGGTGACGTCGTTGACGACCGTGTAGGCGGCCACGTGGCCCATGGCTTCGGCGCGCGAAATATTGCAGCCGCCCTTGCCGATCACCACGGCCAGCTCCGCTTCGTAATCGATTTTCTCGGAGATGCCCGCCGGCAGCCGCACGTCGGCCCAGGGGCCCACCACCGTCTGCGGCACCTTGGTGAACACGATGGGCCAGGATTCGGGGTTGGCGTCGTTGTCCTTGAACACGGAGTCGCGCAATTCCTTGGCGTGGGCGTGATAGTTGCGCCCCACGCAGAACAGGTTGCGGCGCTGCGCGGGCAGGGGCGCCTCGTGCGCCACCTGGTCCCAGCGCCAGGCCGGCCCGACGGCGGGCGGCAGGGCGCGCCCCTCGGCCAGCCATTCCACCGCGGTCAGCGCGCCGGCCGCCGCGAGCTCGCGCGGAAAGTCCAGCGCCGTGACCGTGTTGCCGTCGCCGGACACCACGCCCACGCGGCGTTCGCCATCGACCCGAAATACTGCGATTTTCATGCTTGCTCCCCGGGCGGCCCGTCGCCGCCCTTGATCTAATACCAAAAAATACCAATTAGGCGAATAGGCCACCCAATTCTGGCAAAGGATATACCAAGTGAACCAGAAAGGGAGGGAATAAGCGCCCTGCGCTGCGCTTTTTAATTGGACTGATTTGGTATGATTGGCGCCAGCCATTCAGAGAGCATCCATGGACAAAGCCTCCGCCTTGCGCGCGGTCATCATTGAAAACCTGCACTCCGGCGCCTGGCCGGCCGGGCACCGTTTGCCCACGGAACGGGCCTTGAGCGAGCAGTTCGGCATCAGCCGGTCCACGGTGCGGCGCACCCTGTCGGAACTCAAGAGCGAAGGACTGATCTCGCAGCGCGTGGGCAGCGGCACCTACGTCAATCCGCCGTCGTCACTGGCGCAGGTCGAGGCCGTGCTGCGCGGCGAAGTGCTGTCCACCAGCCCGGCGGAATTGATGGCGGCGCGGCTGGTCCTGGAGCCGGCCATCGCCGCGCTGGTGGTGCAGCACGGCACGCCGGCCGATTTCGCCGCCATGCAGAACGCCTGCGACGAAGCCGAGGCCGCGGCCGGCTTCGAGGCGTTCGAGGTCTGGGATGCCAAGCTGCACGAGCTGATGGCCACCGCCACCCACAATCTCTTCATCGAAAAAGTGTTCGCCCTGATGACGGCGGCGCGGTCGCAGGCCACCTGGGGCGCGCTCAAGCGCAAGAGCCTCACGCCGGAGCGGCGCGAGTCCTACCAGGCCGAGCATCGCGAGATCGTCGAGGCGCTGCGCGACCGCGATGCCGAGCGGGCCATGGAGGCCGTGCGCCGGCATCTGCTGCACGTCAGGGACAATCTGCTGGGTTAGGGGGGCTTCAGCGCTGGCCGCGCAGCCTGGCCAGTTCCGCCGAGAGTTCGGCCACGAGGGCCTGGGCGCGAGCCAGCGGATCATGCCCGTCGAACGCGGCGGCGGGATCGGGCGCATCGGGCGCCGCGTCGGGCTGCGCCGGCGGCGTTTGCAGCCGGGGCTGGACGCTTTCGTGGCCCACGCTGACATCGACGTCGAACACCAGTTGCTCCGCGCGGTGCCAGGTGGTGAACCATTCCAGCGGCCGGCCGTGCTGGTCCATGCCGCGGCCTTGAAGCATCAGGAGCGGCGTGCCCGCGGGCGCGTCCAGCAGGTCCGCGAGCGCGGCGTCGGCCGCCACGGCACGGATCTGGTTGCGCCCCGCGCCGGGGCGCAGGCCGAAGCGCCGCGTCAGCACCCCATGCAGCGAGGCATCGGCCAGGTCTTCGGCGCGCAGGCCGGGAACGGCATCGGCGGGCAGCCAGGTGCGGACATAGGCCAAGGGCGCGTCGGCCACGTGGCGCAGGCGTTCCAGCATCAGCAGCCGGGTGGAGCCGAAGAACTCGGCCACTTCGGCCGGCGGTTCGGCGCGCGCGAAGGCCAGCACGCGCGTCTGCAGGGCAACGCCCGATTGGGCGAATTGCTCGTACAGGCCGGTGGAGCGCTGCACCAGGCGGCGGTGCTCCTGGGGCGCCGCGACGGTGGCGGGGCGCCCGTTCTCGCGCTGGATCAGGCCCTCGGCGGCCAGGGCCCCGAGGGCCTGGCGCACCACGCTGCGCGCCACGCCGAAGCGTTCGCACAGGGCGGCCTCGCTGGGCAGGGCGGCGCCGGCCGCGAGCTTGTTGCCGCGGATGTATCCGCGCAGCAGGGCCGCCACCTGGGCGTGCAGCGGCGTGTCGCCGGAGCGGTCAAGAACGGGCAATGCGTCGTGCGTGGCGGGCGCCATGGAAATCAACCTCCGGTTTGTGCCCGCGCAGTTTCCCATACATGCGTCCAGCCCGGGGCCAGGTGCGCGGCGCGCTCGGCGGCCAGGACCAGGCTGTCTTCGCGGGCGATGCCCTTTCCGGCGATATCGAAGGCGGTGCCGTGGTCCACGGACACGCGCACGACCGGCAGGCCGACCGTGATGTTCACGCCGTCGTCGCCGTACACCGCCTTGAAGGGCGCATGGCCCTGGTCGTGGTAACAGGCGATCACGAACTGCCATTTGCCGCGCACGGCCTGCGGGAACAGGGCGTCGGCCGGGATCGGGCCGGCGGCCAGGATGCCGTCGGCATTGGCTTCGGCCACGGCCGGCGCGAGGATGTCGGCGTCTTCGGTGCCGAAGATGCCGTTTTCGCCCGCGTGCGGGTTCAGGCCCGAGACGGCCACCGGCTGGTCGCCGCGGCCCAGGGCCTTCGCGAACGAGCCGGCCAGGCGCAGCACCGCGCGCATGCGCGCCGGGGTCAAGTCTTCGATGGCCTGGCGCAGCGACACGTGGGTGGTGGCGTGGAAGATGTAGAGGTCGCCGGCCGACAGCACGAGCGAGAAGGTCTTGACGCCGAATTCGTGCGCCAGCAGTTCCGTATGGCCGGGCCACTTGTGGCCGGCGGCGTGCATGGCGGCCTTGTTCAAGGGCGCGGTCACGATGCCGTCGACCTCGCCGGCGCGCGCCAGGGCGCAGGCGGTGGTGACGAAGCGCACCGAGCCGTCGCCCGCGTCCGCGTTGATTTCACCCAGCTTGACGTGGGCCAGCGAGGGGCCGGCCTGCAGCACTTCGATCGTGCCCGGCGCGTTGCTGCAATCGGCCGCGCGGTCCAGCTTGCGGACGATGGCGGGATCGCCGCCCAGGCCGCGCACGGCGTTGGTCATTACGTCCACGTCGCCGACCACCAGCAGGCGGGCCTTCTGGCGCAGGTCGTCATGGCCCATCAGCATCTTGGCCGTGATCTCCGGCCCGATGCCCGCCACGTCGCCCAGGGTCACGGCCAGCAACGGCAGCTTGTTGGGTTGGGGTTGTGTCATCGATTGAATCTCCTGTCGCGGATCGCGCGCACCGCGCGAACCAATACGTCTTCGGCGCCAAAACCGCCGGCCTTGGTCACCACGGGCAGGCCAGCGGCCGCGCCCCCGGTCAGCGTGCCCAGGGGCACGCCGCCCATCACTTCATCCACCAGCGCGATGCCGCGCGCGCCCAGCGCCAGCAGCACGCTGCGCGCGCCGTCGCCGCCGGTGGCGACCACGCCGGCCGCGCGCGATGCCGCGATCAACTGCGCGGCCAGGCTGCCCAGGCGTTGGGCGACGGTTTCCGAATCCAGCCCGTCCCGTTGCCCTTCGGGCGCCAGCAGCAGCACGGTGCCGGCCCGGGCGGGGGCCTGCGCGCGCGCCTGCAGCAGGGGCTGGCTCCAGGCCTGCCAGGCGGCGTCATCGGCCAGCTGGGCCAGCGAAGGCGTCCAGGTGTCGGCGCCCGCGGCCTGCAACGCGGCGGCCTGCGCGCGCGCCGCGCTGTGCTGGGACGTGACCACGACCACGACGGGCGCCGCCTGGTCCGCGCCGGCCCAGACCCGGGCGAGCGGCACGGCCAGGCCGCCCGCGCCCACCGGCAGCGCATGCACGCCCAGCAGGCCGATGGCGCGCGCCAGGCGCTCCAGGTCCGCGTCGGTCTTGGCGTCGACCACCACCGTGCGGCCGGCCTGCCGGATGCGCTCGGCCAGCGTTTCCGGGGTGTCGCCGGCCAGCGCGGCCACGTGGGCGCAGCCCAGGAGGGTGGGGATGTGGCTTTCCTTCACCGGCGTGACCGGATCGGTGGCGGCCGAGGTCTCCGTGACCGGCTTGCCGTTCACAAAGAGGACGCCATCCTCCACCGTGCGGCCGGTGGCGGGGAATGCGGGGCAGATGACCGCTACCGTGTCCGGGCCCCAGGCTTCGCGCGCCGCGTCGACCTCGGCCTTGAAGGCGCCGCGCAAGGTGGAGTCCACTTTCTTGTACAGGCGCGATACGCCGGCGGCGCGCAGTCGTTGCACGTTTTGCCGCACGACCCGCGCCGCCTCGGCGGCGGACAGGGCGCGGCTGTTGGTGGTCACGGCCAGCACTTCCACGCCGGCCGTGGCCGGTCCGGACAGCGCTTCGTCCGCGTCGCCGATGGACAGGTGCGTGCTCCAGCCGGCGCGAACGAACTGCACCGCGGTGTCGCCCGACCCGGTCAGGTCGTCGGCGACGATGGCGATCGTAGGATTCAAAGCGCCTCCCCGCGCGCTTCGCGCAGGCTGGCGGGCAGGCCTTCCGGCGTATCCGCGTCCTCGGACTTGAGTTCACCCGCGCGCTTGAGGAAGTACGAGGCCAGCACCGGCGCCAGGATGGAACTGATCAGCACGCAGGCCGCGACCTGCGCGGTGGCGGTCGACACGTACTGCTGGAAGTTGGGGTCGGCCGCCGCCACCACCGCGGGGGTGGCGATGGCGTTGCCGGCGGTGGTGCCGGCCGCGAAGCCCAGGCCGCTCTTGCCGCCTCGGCGCAGGATCAGGCGGTAGCCCAGGTAGACCAGGCCGCCGGTGATCGGGCTGATGATCAGGCCCAGGATCAGGCCGCTGATGCCGCCGCTGACGACGGCGCCCAGGTTGATGCCGGTGCCCAGCGCGAAGGCGAAGAACGGGATGACGATGTTGGGCACGGGCTTGAGCACGTCGCGCCACTTGGGATCCAGGTTGCCGACCACCACGCCCAGCAGGAAGGGCACCAGCGCCGCCACCAGGGCGATCATCGGGATGTCGGCCAGGCCCGAGGCGCCCAGGAACAGCAGGCTGAAGAAGGGGCCGTCGTTGACCGCGCTGGCCACGTAGGCGCCGCGGTCGCGGGCATCGCCGTATTGACCGGTATAGGCCAGCCACAGTCCGCCGTTGCTGTTGTCGAAGGCCGCCAGCATCGCCAGGATGGAAACGCCCAGCACGCCGTCCAGGCCGACGTAGCTGCCCAGGATGATGATGAGGGTGGCGGGCACGATGGTCTTCATCAGCAGGATGGTGCCCGCGGTGGCGAGGATCGGGCCGCCCGTGCGCGTATTGACCTGGGTGCCGGTGGCGAAGATCAACAGCGCGATCAGGGGCAGGGCGCTGTTCTTGAACAAGGCGGTGGTGAAGCCGCCGATCGCCAGCGCGTCGGGGGCGAAGGTGCCGATCAGGGAACCCAGGATCAGCGGCACCAGCATCAATCCTCCGGGGATTTTCTGCATCGTGCCAAAAAAGGGCGAGCGCGAAGTTTCGGTCGACACTGTCGGAGTCTCCAGGACGGTTTTTCGGGTTGCAGACGTTCGTATGCGCGTCTGTCAGACGGTTGAAAAGACGAGGAAAAACCGTAGTGTACACCTGTACGTACAGCATGTACGTACAGGTTTTCCCGCCCTGGAGCGGCCCCGCGGATCCTGCCGGCGGATTGTAGAAGCGGATGCTAGAAGCGGTAGGCGCCGCTGAGCATGACCGTGCGGCGCGCGCCGTAGAAGCAGTCGCCGCGGTCCAGGCAGACCACCTCGTAGGTGCGGTCGGCGATGTTGTTCACGTTGAGGGCATAGCGCCACGGCCCGTTGTCGTAGCTGAGCATGGCGTCGAACAACGTGACGGCGGGCGTTTCGGGCGCGCCGCCGTCGCGGAAGGCCGACAAGTAGCGCGCGCCCGCGCCCACCGCGAAGCCGGGCTGGCCGGCCAGCGCGAAACGGTATTTCCCCCACAGGGACGCCATGTGCTTGGGCTGCGCCTCCAGCTGCGGGTCCAGATCCGTGTAGATGTAGTTGGCGATCACGTCCAGCTCCTTGGTGACGCGGCCGCGCAGCTCCAGTTCCACGCCGCGCGTGCGCGTCTTGCCGGCCTGCAGCTGGTTGTTGGGGTTGTTCGGGTCGTTGGTCTGGCGGTTCTTCTCGCGCAGGTCGTAGGCGGCCGCGGTGAACTCGATGTCGGCGTCCTTCGGCATGTACTTGATCCCGGCTTCCACCTGCTTGCCACGCATCGGCTTCCAGCGCTGGTTATAGAAGTCGGCGCCGGCGATCGGGGTGAACGATTCGCTGTAGCTGAG
Source organism: Achromobacter denitrificans NBRC 15125 (assembly GCF_001571365.1). Classification (GTDB taxonomy): domain Bacteria; phylum Pseudomonadota; class Gammaproteobacteria; order Burkholderiales; family Burkholderiaceae_B; genus Achromobacter; species Achromobacter denitrificans. The sequence continues at coordinate 41,340 of NZ_BCTQ01000032.1, forward strand.
ATAGGGCGACCAGCCGTTGTCGGCGGCATACATCAGGCCGAAGCGCTTGGTCGTGGCCAGGTCCGTTTCCCGGTCCTGGCCTTCGGTGGTGCTGTCGGCGCGGTCGCGGCGGATGCCCGCCAGGAAGATCCAGTTGCGGTCGAACTTGATCTGGTCCTGCGCATAGAAGCCCAGCTGTTGCTGGTTTTGCTTGGGCGTGTCGGACAGCTCGTAAGCGGGCACGTTGCCGTACTCGGGATGGAACAGGTTGAGCGGCGAGCCGGCGCCGCCGGCCGTCTTGCTGGTTTCGCGGTAGCGCGAGTAGTCCATGCCGAAGATCACCGTGTGCTCGGTGCGGCCCCAGTTCAGCTTGCCTTCGAGGTTCTGGTCGGCCAGCAGGGTGCGCATGCGCGGCTTGTTGACGTAGAAGATGCGGTCGACGGTGGTCTGCTCGGGATCGATGTAGGAATCGCCGCGGCGCGCCCCGTAGACGTTGGGATAAAGCGTCTTGTAGTCGACGCTGCTGACCGTGTTGCGGAAATTCTGGCGGACTTTCCAGGTGTCGTTGAACCGGTGCTCGAACAGCCAGCCCACGCTGAACTGCTCGGTGTCGTAGGCGTCGAAGCCGGGTTCGCTGGCGAAGCGCCGCGTCGGGATGCGGCCGTTGGGGTTCTCCTGCACCGAGCCGCTCCACGGCAGGAACGATTGCGTGGTGCCGGCGCGGTCCTTCTGCCAGGTGGCCTGGAACGTCAGCGAGGTGGCGGCGCTGGGGCGCCAGGTCAGCGAGGGGGCCAGCATCAGGCGGTCGTCCGGCGCGTACTGCACTTGCGTGTCGCTATCGCGCCCCACGGCGATGACGCGGTACAGCCACTGCCCGTCCTCGCTGGCCGGGCCGGTCAGGTCGGCCTGGATCTCGCGGCGGTCGTGGTTGCCCAGCACCACGCCGATCTCGCCCTGCCTTTCCTCCAGGGGCCGCTTGCTGACCAGGTTGACGATGCCGCCGGTACTGCCCTGTCCGTACAGCATCGACGAGGGGCCGCGCAGCACTTCCACGCGTTCCATCGCATACACCTCGGTGCGCGGATTGTTGAAGCTGAAATACTGGCGCAGCCCGTCCAGGTACTGGACCGGCTCGACGCCGCGGATGCGGACGTAGTCGGCGCGGTTGTCCACGCCGTAGGCGTTCGGCCGCACTCCGGCGGCATAGTTCATGGTGTCCTGGATGTTCTGCGCGCCCTGGTCCACGATCTGGTCGCGGGGGATCACGGTGATGGCCTGGGGCGTTTCCGACAGCGGGGTGTCGGTCTTGGTGCCGGCGGCGCTGCGCGTGGCCACGTAGCCTTCGACCGGGCCGGTGGCGGTTTCGCCCGTGCCGGTGACCTGCACGGCGGGCAGGATGGTGGCGGGTTCGGCGGTCTGGGCCTGAGCGGCGGCGCCCAGGCAGGCGGCCAGCGCGGCGGCGATGGGCAACAGGGCCAGCGGCCGCGCCGGCCGGGCGGCCGGATAGGAATGGCGTTTCAAGAGATCTCCCCAGCGGCCGCGGGGCGACCGGCTTTCAATTAAATATACGAATAACAACGATAATTATTATTAATTGATTCACCGGCGGCTGTCAGGATACGGGCCGATCCCAGATGTAAGAAAGCCCTGCGGGGCAGGGCGGGCGGCCGCGCCGCGAGCCGAAAAAGCGCCGTGCTATCAGCGGCTTGGCGGCGGCGGGCGGAGCGCCGGGGTTCCGTCGCCGATTGTTGGCGCGGCGCGACAGATGCCCGTTCAGGGCCTGGCGGGGGACCGCGCCGGTTCGGCGGGCGGCGCGGCGGGCTTGAGTTCCCGGCGCAGGATCTTGCCGACGTTGGTGCGCGGCAGGTCGTCGCGGAATTCGACGTAGCGCGGCACCTTGTAGCCGGTCAGCTGCTTGCGGCAGTGGGCGATCAGGGTCTCGGCGTCCAGGCCGGGATCCTTGCGGATGACGTAGAGCTTGACGGCCTCGCCGGAGCGCTCGTCGGGCACGCCGACCGCGGCCACCTCCTTCACGCCCGGGTGCAGGGCGGCGACGTCCTCGACCTCGTTGGGGTACACGTTGAAGCCCGACACCAGGATCATGTCTTTCTTGCGGTCGACCAGGAACACGTAGCCGTTTTCGTCCACGTAGCCGATGTCGCCGGTGCGCAGGAAACCGTCCGCGTACAGCACCAGCGCGGTTTCATCGGGGCGCTTCCAGTAGCCTTGCGTGACCTGCGGGCCGCGCACGCAGATCTCCCCGCTTTCGCCCACGCCCAGTTCCCGGCCTTCGTCGTCGCGGATGGAGAGTTCGGTGGACGGCACGGGCAGGCCGATGGATCCGGTGAAGACCTTCACGTCCAGCGGATTGATGGTGACGGCGGGCGAGGTTTCGGTGAGCCCATAGGCCTGCGCGAGCGAGCGGCCGGTCACGGCCTGCCAGCGGTCGGCCACGGAACGCTGCACCGCCATGCCGCCGCCCATGGTGAGCCGCAGCCGGGAGAAGTCCAGGCGCGCGAAGTCGGGGTGGTTGAGCAGCGCGTTGAAGAGCGTGTTGACGCCGGTGAACGCGGAAAACGGCACCTTGCGCATTTCCTTGATCAGCCCGGGGATGTCGCGCGGGTTGAGGATGAGCAGGTTGCTCGCGCCCATCTTCATGAAGGTGAGGCAGTTCGCCGTGAGCGCGAAGATGTGATACAGCGGCAAGGCCGTCACGATGCACTCCCGGCCTTCGGTCACCAGGGGCCGCACCCAGGCATAGGCCTGGCTCAGGTTCGCCACCAGGTTGCCGTGGGTCAGCATGGCGGCCTTGGCCACGCCCGTGGTGCCGCCCGTGTACTGCAGGCAGGCCAGGTCGCGCTGGTCGAGATCCACCTCGGCGAAGGGCGCGGCGCGCCCCGCGCGCAGGGCGTCGCGCAGCCGGATGCTGCGGGGCAGGGACCACGCGGGCACCAGGCGCTTGACGCGGCGGACCACGAAGTCCACCAGGCGCCCCTTGACCGGGCCCAGCAGTTCGCCGATGGAGGTCACCACCACGCGCTCCACCGCGGTGCCGGCCAGCGCGTTTTGCAGGGTGGCGGCAAAGTTGTCCGCGACCACGATGGCGCGGGCGCCGGAATCGGCCAGCTGGTGCTGGAGTTCATGCGCGGTATAGAGCGGGTTGCAGTTGACGACCACGCAGCCGGCGCGCAGGGCGCCGAACAGGCACACGGGGTATTGCAGCAGGTTGGGCATCATGAGCGCGACGCGGTCGCCGTGCCCCAGGCCGTTGGCGTGCAGCCATGCCGCGAAGTCGCGGGTCAGGCGGTCGAGCTCCGCGTAGCGGATCGATTTGCCCATGCTGATGTACGCGGTCTTGTCGGCGTAGCGCCGGCAGCTGTCGCGCACGACCGAGACCAGCGTCGTTACGCCATCCATCTCGATTTCCGCGGGCACGCCGGGAGGGTAGCTTTTCTGCCAGATTCGTTCCATCGTCGTTAGGGCCTGTTAACACTAAAAGGAACCTTGCACAGGCCCGTAATCGGGCGCCTCTCTGCGTTGCGAAGGCTCGCCGTGGTCCCGCCACGACTGCGCTTCGCGCCTTGATAGTCGCCCATCTGGGTACTCATGCGAGGCTCCTTTTAGTGTTGACAGGCTCTAGTTGCCCAAGAGGGCTTTCTTCAGTGAGGCCTGCGCGGGCTTGTCGCCCAGCCAGACGCGCAACAGGGCGCGGGCGAAAACGGGGTCGTCGATGCGGCCTCGCGGTTGGCCGTTGCCGGCCACCGAAACGCCCCGGGCATCGAAGTCCAGGTCGATCACGTCGCCTTCGCGGACCGTGCCGATTTCCGCCATCAGGGCGGACAGGCGTTGCGCCGGCGCTTGCAGGGCGGCGAGCTCGCGCGCCGGGGTATTGTCGCGCAAACCGTCCTGGAGGGCCTCGTCCAGGGTTTTGCCGTCCACGTCGCGCAGCAGTCGCAGGCGCAGGCGGCGGGGCTGGTCGCTGTCGATCAGCGCGGCCGCGTCGCTGTTTTTTTCGGTGGCGTACAGCGCGGCCACATAGACCTTGACGATGACTTTCGTGCGCACGCCGGCGCCATTGAGCACCAGCGCCTGCCCGCCCGACGACACGGTGGCGGGCACGCTCGCGCCGGCGATCTGCAGGTCGGCCGCTGGGGCGGGGCCGGCGGCCAGGCAGGCCGCCAGCGCCAGGCTCAGGGCGGCGGATCGTCCTCCGGGGGGGCAGGGCATTTGTCTCCTCCTGTGTTCTTCTGCTTGTAGAACGCCTTGTCCGCGATGTAGATCGTGCGCTCCACGACGGCATAGACGACGCCGTCCTTGTCCTTGAGTTCCACCGTGTAGTCGCGGGTGGTCTCGTGCTGGCGCGCCAGGATCCGGCGGATCTCGGCGATTTCGCCGGTTGGCAGGCGGAAGTCGGCGTACAGGGTTGCGTACGCGGGCTTGCGGTAGCGGATGGATGCCGCCTTGTCCCAGACGACGTGGTCCGCGCCCAGCGCGGCCATGAGCATGGTGGGATGGGCGCCGTCGGTCACCGCGAACAGCGAGCCGCCGTACATGGACCCCACGATGTTGCGGGTGCGGCGCAGCAGCGGCAGCTTGATGCGGATGTGCTGGAAATCCGGCGACACCAGCATCACGCGGCCGCCGGTGGCGCGAAACGCCGGATGCAGGTTGAATCCCACCCGCATCAGGCGCGCGCGCCACTGCGGCGACAGGCTCTTGAACCAATAGGGCTTCATGCTGCCGCCGCGCCGCCTACATGGCTTCGAACAGGCCCGCGGCGCCCATGCCGGTGCCGATGCACATGGTCACCAGGCCGTACTTGCCGCCGGTGCGGCGCAGGCCGTGGGTGATGGTGGCCGTGCGGATCGCGCCGGTGGCGCCCAGCGGATGGCCCAGCGCGATGGCGCCGCCCAGCGGGTTGACCTTGGCCGGATCGAGTTTGAGTTCGCGGATGACGGCCAGGGACTGGGCGGCGAAGGCTTCGTTCAGTTCGATCCAGTCCAGGTCGTCCTGGGCGATGCCGGCGCGCGCCAGCACCTTGGGGATCGCCGCGACCGGGCCGATGCCCATGATCTCGGGCGGCACGCCGGCCACCGCGAAGCCGGCGAAGCGCGCCAGCGGGCTCAGGTTGAACTCGCGCAGGATCCGTTCGGACACCAGGATCACGGCGGCGGCGCCGTCCGACATCTGTGAGCTGTTGCCGGCGGTGACGCTGCCGCGCGCGGCGAACACCGGCTTGAGCCGGGCCAGGGCCTCCATGCTGCTGTCCGGCCGCGGGCCTTCGTCCACCTCCACCAGGCGGCGCGCGACGCGCACCGCGCCGCTGGCGCCATCGGGCAGGTGCGAGACCACTTCGTAAGGCGTGGTCTCGGCGCGGAAATGCCCGGCGGCGATGGCGGCGCAGGCCTTCTGGTGCGACGCCAGGGCGAAGGCGTCCTGGTCCTCGCGCGAGACCTTCCAGCGTTCGGCGACCTTTTCGCCCGTCAGGCCCATGCCGAACGCCATGCCGAGGTTCTCTTCATGCGCGAAGATGGCCGGGTTCATCGATACCTTGTTGCCCATGATCTGCGGCATCGCGCTCATGGACTCGGTGCCCGCGCCGATCATGATGTCGGCCTCGCCCATGCGGATGCGCGCGGCGGCGTCCGCCACCGCCTGCAGCCCCGAGGCGCAGAAGCGGTTCACGGTGACCCCGGCCACGCTTTGCGGCAGGCCGGCAAGCAACAGGCCGATGCGGGCCACGTTCATGCCCTGCTCGGCCTCCGGCATGGCGCAGCCGGCGATCACGTCTTCGATGCGGGCATGGTCCAGCCCCGGCACCTGCGCCAGCGCGCCGTTCAGCGCCGCGGCCAGCATGTCGTCGGGCCGGGTGGTGGCGTAGGCGCCGTTGCGCTTGCCCACCGGCAGGCGCGTGGCGGCGACGATGTAGGCGTCTTGAATCTGCGTGCTCATATTCATTTCCTCATGTGTCCACAGGACATAACACTCCCGCATGCCGCGGTCTTCCCTAATCCAGGCCGCGCGGATCCGGCTCCGCCGGTCCGCCACCGGCGCCCCCCCGGGGGGGAAGCGCCGCAGGCGCTGCGGGGGGGAGCCCCTAATTCCGCAATGGCTTGCCCGTGTCCAGCGTATGGCGGATGCGTGCCTGGGTTTCGGGCGTGCGCAGCAGCGCCACGAACTCCTTGCGCTCCACGGCCAGCAGCCATTCCTCATCCACCTTCGCGCCGGTGTCGACCTCGCCGCCGCACAAGGCGACGGCCGCGCTGCGCGCCACCCGGTAGTCGTGCGCGCTGATCATGCCGCCTTCGCGCATGTTGACCAGCACCATTTCGAAGTTGGCGATGCCGTTGCGGCCGGCCACCGGCACGTCGCGCAGGCGCGGCGGCGGCGCATAGCCGGCCTCGGCCGCGGCGCGCGCCTGGCTGATGGCGACGAACAGCAGCTCGTCGGGATGGAACACCACCACGTCGTGCTCGCGGGCGAAGCCCGCCGCGACGGCTTCCAGCGCGCTCTTGGCGACCTGGGCCGTGGCGATGTTCTGGAAGACCGGTTGCAGGTAGGGGAAGACCTCGCCCGGCGTGGCCGTGCGGGCCGCCAGCACGGCGGCGCGGGCGGCGAATTCCTTGCTGCCGCCGCCGGCCGGGATCAGCCCCACGCCGGCCTCGACCAGGCCGATATAGCTTTCCAGCGCCAGCACCCGGTGCGAGGCGTGCATCAGGAATTCGCAGCCGCCGCCCAACGCCATGCCCTGCACGGCGGCGACGGTCGGGATCTGCGCATACTTGAACGAGAGCGAGGTGCGCTGGAACTTCTCGACCGTGGCTTCCAGCATTTCCCATTGGCCGGCGGCGCAGGCCTCGGCCACCTGCTGGAGATTCGCGCCGACGGCGAAGGGCGCGTCGTGCCAGATCACCAAGCCGTCGAATTCGCGTTCGGCCTTGGCCACCGATTCCAGGATGCCGTCGAGCACTTCGGCGCCCAGCGTGTGATTGCGGGACGTGACCGACAGGATGGCGATGCCGGCGTCGACCTGCGGCAGATGCCACAGGCGCACGCCCTCGTTTTCCCAGACCGTGACGCCGCGTTCGGGCGCGCCCTCGCCGTACAGGCGCTCGGGAAACAGCTGGCGGCGGTACACCGGCAGGGCCGAGCGCGGACGCAGTTGGCCCGTGCGGGCGGAATACGAGCCTTCCGGCGTATGCACGCCCTGGCGCGCGGGCTCCAGCGCCCAGGCCGGCAGCGGGGCGTCGCTCATGCTGCGGCCGGCCGCGATGTCCTCGGCCACGGCCGCGGCGATGCCTTGCCAGCCGGCGGCCTGCCAGGTTTCAAACGGCCCTTGCCCCCAGCCGAAGCCCCAGCGCATGGCCAGGTCCAGGTCGCGGGCGTTATCCGCCACGTGTTCCAGCTGCACCGCGCTGTAGTGGAAGATGTCGCGGAACAGGCTCCACAGGAACTGGGCCTGGGGATGCTCGCTGGCGCGCAGCGCGGCGAATCGGCGCGCCGGGTCGCGTTCCTTGAGCAGGGCCGCGACCTCATCGGACAGCTTGCCCGCGCTGGGCACGTAATCCTGCGCCTTCAGGTCCAGCACCAGGATGTCGCGGCCCTGCTTGCGGTAGACGCCCGCGCCGCTCTTCTGGCCCAGCGCGCCCTTGGCGATCAGGGCGGACAGCCAGCCGGGCAGCGCGAAGTAGCGATGCCAGGGGTCGTCCGGCAGGTTCTTCTCCATGGTGCCCACCACGTGGGCCAGCGTGTCCAGCCCGACCACGTCGGCGGTGCGGTAGGTGGCGCTCTTGGGCCGGCCGATCCTGGGGCCGGTCAGGGCGTCGACCTCGTCGAAGCCCAGCCCGAGGCGGGCGGTGTGGTGCATCGCGGCCAGGATGGAGAACACGCCGATGCGGTTGGCCACGAAGTTGGGGGTGTCCAGCGCGCGGACCACGCCCTTGCCGAGCTTGGACGTCAGCCAGGTTTCCAGCTGGTCGAGCACGGCGAGGCGGGTGTGCGGGGTGGCGATGATCTCCACCAGCCGCATGTAGCGCGGCGGGTTGAAAAAGTGGATGCCGCAGAAGCGGTCGCGCAGGCTTTCGGGCAGCGCGCGGGCCAGGGCGTCGATCGACAGGCCGGAAGTATTCGAGGCGATGATGGCGCCGGGCGCGACGTGGGGCGCGATGCGTTCGTACAGCGCGGTCTTCCAGTCCATGCGTTCGGCGATGGCTTCGATGACCAGGTCGCAGCCTTGCAGCCGGTCCAGGTGGTCGTCGTAGTTCGCCGGCGTGATCAGCGCCAGGCGCGCGGCGCCCGCCAGCGGCGCCGGTTCCAGTTTCCTCAGGCCGGCCAGCGCCTTCTTCACGATGCCGTTGCGGTCGCCTTCGGGCGCGGCCAGGTCGAACAGCGTGACCGGCACGCCGGCGTTGGCCAGGTGGGCGGCGATCTGCGCGCCCATGACGCCGGCACCCAGGACGGCGACGTGTTTGACGACGAACTTGCTCAAGGAAGTCTCCTGAAAGAGCGGAGGGCGGGCGGACCCGCCGTCCGGGGCAAGGCTAGAAGCGGGACGACAGCTGCACGCCCAGGATGTGGGCGTTGCTGTCGTAGGTGCCCGCGACGCGGCCCTTGGTCAGCTGGCTGCCGGACGTGGTGTCGATGTCCGTCTTGCGCAGATACAGATAGGTATAACCCACGTCGAGCGTCGTGTTCTTGGTGGCCTGCCATTGAACGCCGGTCGACAGCCAGTAGCGGTCATTGTCGGGCAGCGAGGTCGGGCGGTCGGATTCCTTGTACACGGGCGACTGGTCGAAGGCTACGCCGAACTTCCACTTCCAGTCGGGCGCGAACTTGTAGTTGGCGCCCACGGCGACGCGCCAGGTGTCGCGGAAGTTCAGCGGCAGCTCGTCGTCGCGCGCGCCGGTGCCGGAATTGCGGATCTTCAGGCTCGGAATGCTGCTCCAGCCCGTCCACGAGATGTCGCCCAGCAGTTCCCAGCGTTCGTTCAGCTGGTGCGCGCCGCTCAGCACCAGGGTGTCGGGCAGGGTCACGGTGGCCTTGGAGTCGAACGAGACCGAGTTGCCGCGCGGATAGATGTTGTCGATGTCCGTGTCGCCCTTGGCCGTGTGCTTGATCTTGGAGCGGTAGGACAGGCCGATGCGGGTGTCTTCGGTGGGTTGCAGCATGAAGCCCACGTTCCAGCCCCAGGCGTCGCCCTTGAGGTTCAGGTCGGCGTCGCCGTTGGTGCCCAGCGCCATGCCGGGAACGGGGAGCACGGCCTTCTTCTTGTAGTTGGCGTCGATGTGCTGCCAGTTCAGGCCGAAGCCCATCGAGAACTGTTCGTTGACCTTGTACGCGACCGAGGGGTTGATGTTGATCGTCTTGATGTCGAACTTGTTGGAGTGGTACTGGCCCACCCAGTCGTCGTCGTATTCGGTCATGAGGCCGAAGGGGGCGCCGATGCCCAGGCCCAGGTACCACTGTTCGTTCACCTGCCAGGAGGCGTAGAGGTTGGGCACCACGCCCAGGTTGCCGGCGTCGCCGCCGTTGCCGCCGGTGGGGATCGAGCCGCCCAGGCCGGCCCCGGGCAGGCCGGGGATGGTGGGGTTGCGGCTGTTGCCGTTGTCCTTGAACTTGAAGGACGGCTTGATCAGGTTGACACCGCCCGATACGTTGAAGCCCGGCAGGTAGGTCATGCCGGCCGGGTTGTAGTAGATGATGCTGGCGTTTTCCGGATTTGCCGCCGAGCCCGCGTATGCGTTGCCCAGTCCGCTGGCGTTCTGCTCAAGGAGCTGAAAGCCGGCCGAATGGGCTGCCGTTGCTGCGCCCAGGCCGGCCACGAAGACCGACAAGGTGCTCAGGGACAATGAACGTCTGCTCATGGTACTGCCTCCTCGTATTGGATGTATGCCTCTATTGCACTGCGGGTCCTGCCAGCCCGGCTGGCGCCGGCCTGTCGCTGCCTTGGTAATGCAAGGGTCCGCCCGTGAAAGGCGCGAACCCGGTTCCGAAAATCACGCCCGCGTCGGCCAGGTCGGCGTCGGCGACGATGCCCGCGTCCACGCGCTGGCGCGTGGCGTCGATCAAGGGCTGGATCAGGCGCCGCGCCAGTCCGGGCGGCGCGCCGGCCGGCGAGCCCTCGGGCTTGACGGGCTTGCCGTCGCGCCAGGTGTAGAAGCCCCGGCCGGTTTTCTTGCCGAGGTCGCCGCGCGCCAGCCGGTCGGCCAGGCAATGGGGCGGCGCGGCGCCGCCGGCCAGCTCCTCGCCGGCGGCGCGAGCGATGTCCAGGCCCACCGTGTCCGCCAGTTCCAGCGGCCCCATCGGCATGCCGAAGGCCACCATCGCCGCGTCCACGGCCTGCGGCGTCAGGCCTTCGTCTACGCTGCGCATGGCCTCCAGCATGTAGGGCGCCAACACGGCGTTGACCAGGAAGCCGGGCGCGCTGCGCACGGGCAGCGCCAGCTTGTCGATCTGGCCTACGAAGGCGCAGGCGCGGGCCTGCGCCTCGCCGGCGTCGCCGTCGGCGTGCACCACTTCCACCAGCGGCATCTTGGCCACGGGATTGAAGAAGTGGATGCCCACCAGCCGCTCGGGGCGGGACAGGCCCGCGCGCAGGGTTTCGAGCGACAGGCTGGACGTGTTGGTGGCGAGCAGGGCGTCGGCCTTCATGCGCGGCTCCAGCGAGCGGTACAGCGCGCGCTTGGCCTCGGGCTGTTCGCTGATGGCTTCGATCAGCACGTCGGCCAGCGGCACGCCGTCACCCGCCGGATCGGGGATCAGGCGGTCGAACGCGGCGCGCGCCTGGCGCGGATCCTTCAGGCGGCGCGAGAACAGCTCGGCCGCGCGTTTCAGCGCGGGCGCGATGCGGCCCATGTCCTGGTCCTGCAGGGTGACGGTCAGGCCCTTGAGCGCGCACCAGGCCGCGATGTCGCCGCCCATCACGCCGGCGCCCACCACGTGCACGCGGCGCGCGGGCGCGGCGCCGGCCTGCTTGCCGTTGGCCTTCAGGCGCTCCTGCAAGCGGAACACGCGCAACAGGTTGCGCGCGGTGCCGGAGGATAGGATGCGGTCGATCACGTCGGGCGCCTGCAGCGCGTTGCCGCCGTGCCGTTCCCAGATGTCGACGATGGCGGACGCGGCGGGGTAGTGGCCCTGGGGATCCTTGGCCGCGATCTGCTTGCGGGCGCGCTGGGCGACGATGGCCTTCAGCGGCCAGCGGTTGGCCCAGCCTCCCAGGCCCCGCGCGCGCCGCGCCGGCTTGCCCGACAGCACCGTCTGGCGGGCGGCGGCCAGCAGCAACCGCGGAGGAACGCGGGCGTCGGCCAGCCCCAGCGCCGCCGCGCGGCGCGCATCGGCGCCGCGGCCCGTCAGCATCATGTCGAGCGCCGCGGGCGCGCCGATCAGCCTGGGCAGGCGCAGCATGCCGCCCCAGCCGGGGAAAATGCCCAGCATCACCTCGGGCAGCGCCAGCGAGGTGCCGGGCTGGTCCGCCACCAGGCGGTAGCGGCAGGCGAGCGCCAGCTCCAGCCCTCCGCCCAGGCAATGGCCCTCGATCAGCGCCAGCGTGGGATAGCGCAGCGCGGCCAGGCGGCTGAAGAGATTCCAGCCGCGCGCGACCAGCGCGCGCGCCTGCTCGGGGGTATCCAGGCTGGCGAATTCGTTGACGTCCGCGCCCACGATGAAGCCCGTCGCCTTGCCGGACCGGATGATCAGGCCCTTGGGCGGCGCCGCGTCCAGCGCGTCCAGCACCGCGGCGAATTCGGCCAGGGTGTCGGCCGACAGCGCGTTGACGGCGCTGCCGGCGCGGTCGAACGTGAGCCAGGCCAGGCCGTCGGCATCGCGCTCCAGGCGCCAGTGGGAAAGCGTATCGATCGTCGTCATGGGCGGTCCTCGTCCAGGGTTTCGACCAGCATCGCGCCGCCTTGCCCGCCGCCGATGCAGATGGCGGCCATGCCGCGCCGGGCGCCGCGGCGCTTCAGGGCATCGAGCAGATGCAGCACGATGCGCGCGCCCGATGCGCCCACGGGATGCCCGATGGCGATCGCGCCGCCGTCGACGTTGAGCCGGGCGGGATCGAGGTCGCCCCAGGCCGGGGTGCCGAGATGCTCCCGGCAATAGGCCTCGTCGCGCCAGGCGGCGAGGCAGCCCAGCACCTGCGCGGCGAAGGCCTCGTTGATTTCCCAGAGGTCCAGGTCGTTGAGGCCCAGGCCGTGGCGTTGCAGGATCGGGGTGGCCGCGTGCACGGGCCCCAGGCCCATCTGCGCGGGGTCGAGGCCGGCCCACTGACTGTCCACGATGCGGCCCAGCGGCCGCAGGTTCCATTTGCGGACGGCCTCTTCGGAGGCCAGCGCCAGCATGGCGGCGCCATCGGTGACCTGCGAACTGTTGCCCGCGGTGATGTTGCCCCAGGGTTTGTCGAAAACGGGTTTGAGCTTGGCCAGCTTTTCCGGCGTGGAGTCCGCGCGCACGCCGTCGTCCTCAGGGTACAGGCGGCCTTGCGTATCGATCAAGGGCGCGATCTCGCCCATGGCGCCCGCGGCGCGCGCCGCGAGCGCGCGCTGGTGGCTCTGCGCCGCATAGGCGTCCATGGCGGCGCGGTCGATGCCGAAGCGGGTCGCGAGATTTTCGGCGGTCTGCCCCATGGACAGGCCCACCACCGGGTCCGTCAGCCCTTTGAGCAGGCCGATGACGGGCGCCAGGTTGCGCAGCCGGAACCGGCGCAGCGCGGCCAGCTTGGCGCCCATGCCGCGGGCCGCGTACCAGCCCGCCAGCCAGCGCACCATGTCGTCCGAGAACAACACCGGCGCCCGCGACAGCGCGTCCGTGCCGCCCGCCAGCACCAGTTCCGAACGGCCGGACTGGATGTTGGCGATGCCGGAATCCAGCGCCTGCATGCCCGACGCGCAGTTGCGCATCACGGTCCAGCCGGGCACGTTGTTGCCGCAGCCCAGCCGCAGCGCGATCACGCGGCCGATGTTCACTTCGTCGGGGGAAGGCGCGGCGCAGCCCACGATGACCTCGTCGAAGTCCGTGGGTGCGAAGGGTTGGCGCAGCAGCAGGGCGCGCCCGGCCTGCACGGCGAGGTCGCCGGCGGAGAAGGGGCCCGGCCCGGTGCGCGCCTTCAGGAAAGGCGTGCGGAGGCCGTCGACCACGTAAACCGGTTTGAATGCCATCCGACTTCCTCCCTCAGGCGACCTTGCGTTCGGCCGCGGGATGCATGCGGTCCTGGGCGCCGAAATCAAAGGCGAAATCATCCACTTTCACCACGGTATCGCGCAAGCGGTTCCGGCGTTTCACCACCGCATATTCTTCCGCGGTGATTCCGCCGATCGCGAAGGCGGCATCGGCGATGTCGCGCACGTTGGCCTGCGGATTGCCTTCCAGCGCGCCGCGCTTTTCGAGTTCGCGGATCTTGGCTTCGATGGGCTCGGCGTCCAGCGTGGCGGCCAGCGCCTGCTCGATGGCGCCCACCGGTTCCGCGTCGGTGGCGGGCAGGTGGCAGCCCGCGGTCAGGCGGTCGCGCGCGGCGCCGGGCTGGATCAGCAGCCGCGCCACGTCCTGGCCCAGCTGGTCGGACGGCTGCCCCTGGGGGCGGCCCCAGGGAAAGACGAGGCGGGCCAGCACCCAGGCCAGCGCCCGGTTCGGAAGATTGTCCAGCACGCCGTCGAAGGCCTGCTGCAGCTTGAACAGCGCATCCTGGATCGACCAGTGCGCCAGCGGCGCATCGGCGGCCTGCCGGCCTTCGTCCTCGAAGCGCTTGAGCGTGGCGCTGATCAGGTACATCTGCGAGAGGATGTCGCCCAGCCGCGCGGACAGGCGCTCGCGCCGTTTCAGGCTGCCGCCCAGCACCAGCATCGCGGTGTCGGCGAGCAGCGCGAACGCCGCGCTGTAGCGGCTGAGCAACTGGTAGTAGCGCTTCATGTCGGGCGCCACGTCGGCGTGCACGCCAACGTGGCGCGCGCCCGTCAGGGCGGTCCCGGCGGCGCGCAGCGCGTTGCGGGCGACGAAGGCCGCGTGGCCCCAGAAGGCGCGGTCGAAATCGTCCAGCCCCTGCCGGCGGTCGGGCGACTGCGCGGCCCGCATTTCCGCCAGCACGTAGGGGTGGCAGCGGATCGCGCCCTGGCCGAAGATGATCAGGCTGCGCGTGAGGATGTTGGCGCCTTCGACGGTGATGCCGATGGGAATCTGCTGGTAGGCCCGGCCGAGGAAGTTGGAGGGGCCCAGGCAGATGCCCTTGCCGCCGATCACGTCCATGCCGTCGTTGACGACCTGGCGCGCCCGTTCGGTGACGTGGTATTTGACGATGGCGGAGACGACCGAGGGCTTCTCGCCGAGGTCCACCGCGCCGGCCGTCATGGCGCGGGCGGCGTCCATCATGTAGGTGTTGCCGCCGATGCGGGCGAGCGCTTCCTCGACGCCCTCGAACTTGCCGACGGCGGTGTGGAACTGGCTGCGCACGCGGGCGTAGCCGCCTACGGCGCGCGCCGTCAGCTTGGACATGCCGGTGTTGGACGAGGGCAGCGAGATCGAGCGGCCCGCGGCCAGGCATTCCATCAGCATGCGCCAGCCCTGTCCGGCCATGGCCGGGCCGCCGATGATGAAGTCCAGCGGCATGAACACGTCCGTGCCGCGGGTGGGGCCGTTCATGAACATCGCGTTCAGCGGGAAATGGCGGCGGCCGGTGTCCACGCCGGGATGGTCGTGCGGCACCAGCGCGCAGGTGATGCCCAGGTCCTTCTTGCCGCCGAGCAGGCCCTCCGGGTCGTACAGGCGGAAGGCCAGGCCCAGCAGGGTGCAGACGGGCGCCAGCGTGATGTAGCGCTTGTCCCAGGTGACCTTCATGCCGATGACTTCGCGGCCTTGCCATTCGCCCTTGCACACGATGCCGCTGTCGGGGATGGCGGCAGCGTCCGAACCCGCCCAGGGGCTGGTCAGCGCGAAGGCCGGCACTTCCTCGCCGCGCGCCAGGCGCGGCAGGTAGTGGCGCTTCTGCTGCTCGGTGCCGTAGTGCAGGAGCAGTTCGGCGGGGCCGAGCGAATTCGGCACCATGACCGACACCGCGAGCGCGGAGGAGCGCGTCGACAGCTTGGTGACGATCTCCGAGTGGGCGTAGGCGGAGAACGCCAGGCCGCCGTATTCCTTGGGAATGATCATGCCGAGAAAGCCCTGGGCCTTGAGGTAGTCCCAGACCTCCGCGGGCAGGTCGTGGCGCTCCTGCGTGACGCTCCAGTCGTCGACCATGCGGCAGGCCTCTTCGGCCTGGTTGTCCAGGAAGCGCTGTTCTTCCGCGGTCAGGCTGGGGCGGGGATAGGCCAGCAGGCGGCTCCAGTCGGGCCGGCCGCGGAACAGTTCGCCTTCCCACCACACCGTGCCGGCCTCCAGCGCGTCGCGCTCGGTGTCCGACATCTGCGGCAGCACCTTGCGGTACAGGTTGAAGATCGGCGCGGACAGCAGGGCCCGGCGCACGGGCCGCAAGGCCAGCGCGGCGGCCGCCAGCAGCACGATGAGAGCCAGGGCGAGGATGACTGCGTTCATGGTCTTGCCTCCATGGTGTTCGTTTCCGGCCGGCGGGCCGCGTTGCCGCTTGGGGCCCTAGGGCACGTGCGGCAGGGGGGAGCGCAGCCCGCCGAGCAGGAAGCTCATCAGGCGGGGCAGCAGCAGGTCGGGGTTGTCGGGCTGCTCGGCTTCGTCGATGGTCCAGCCCGTGACGGAGCGCAGCAGGTCGGTGCCGATGATGGCGTACGAGGTGGCGCCCAGCATGAACTGGAAGCGCCACATGATTTCCGCCTTGGGCACGTCGGGCAGCGCCGCGAACAGCGCGTTGCGGTAGCGCTCCAGCACGTCCGCGTACTCCTCGGCGAACAGCGCGCGGATGAAATCGGAAGGGTCGGTCATGGTGCGTTCCAGCAGCGGCAGGAAGGTGCTGCCGGCCTGGGCCGGATCGGCGGCCAGGCGCAGCAGCGTGCCGAAGAAGGCGTCCACGATCTGCGACGGCTTCAGGGGCTTGCCTTCGGCTTGCGCCTCCAGTTCGTCCAAAAGCCGCAGGCGCTCGCGATTGAGCACCGCGAGGCGGCGTTTGAGCACCGCCTGCACGAGTGACTCCTTGGAGCCGAAGTGGTAGTTCACCGACGCGAGGTTCACGCCGGCCGCGCTGGTGATCTGCCGCATCGACGTCGCGTCGTGTCCCTGCTGCGCGAACAGGGATTCCGCCGTATCCAGGATCACTTCACGGGTAGTGGGAGGGCTGATTTCTTGCATAAGGTTGAATTCAAACGTTCGTTTAAAAACCATTATGCGTGAGGGATGGACGAGATGCGAGCCTCGGCTATCCCCAATAGGGTTTACCACTAGCGTCGATGCGGCGAAACGCCGCACCCCACTTTCGCCGCTTCGCCTCGTCCGCAAGGATGAGCGCCGCCATGCATGAGGACGAGCGGATTTCTCGGCCTTCCGGCCGGCCTTGCGCCTTTTGTCCTCGGGCTGGCGCTCTAGGATAAATGTGGTCTGGAAGACAAGCGCAAAAGCCCGCAGTATCAGCGCGAGGAAAGCAATGCGCAGCACCGACAACACCGCCATGCTTGGCTAGCCCGTTCGCCGTACGGGCAGGGCAGGCGGACTCGCCCCGACACAGGAGCAGGTGAAATGAAGACCTACAGAGTGGGACTGCTGGTTGACGGGTATGAGCAGCCCGGCTGGATGCATGAGATGGTCGAGTGGCTCCAGCACAGCCAGGATTTCAGCATCGCCGCGCTGCTGGTGATGACGGGGTCGCCCAACGACAGGCCGCCCCGCCTGGGCGTGAAGGCCCTGTTCGGCACCCTGTCGCGCCTGGAAGCCCGGCTGCTGCCGGCCAAGCAGCGCGCCATGCTGGCCTGTCACGATCTGCGCGACGGCCTGCCGCCGGAGACGACCGCCGTGGTGTCCATGGCCGCGCAGGCCGCCGCGGCCGATGCGCAGGACGAAGTCGCCGCGCTGGGGCTGGACCTGGTGATCACGCTGGGCGCGTCGCCGGCCACGCGCGAACAGATGGGGGGCTGGGCCCGATTGGGCGTGTGGCAACTGAGTTATTCCGATATCGCCGTGGCGACCAGCCGGTACGCGGGATTTTGGGAGGTCTACCAGCGCGAGGACCACACGACGGTGAAGCTCTGGCGCGTCGGCGCCCGGGTCGAGGAAGACGAACTGCTGGACCAGCGCAGTTTCAATACCGAAGTGTTCTGGTTGAAAAACCAGGCGCGCGCGTTCAGCCTCGGGAATTTCATGGTTTACGACGCGCTCCAGGCCCTGGCGCGCTTGCGGCAGGGAGCGGCGCCGCCCGGCATGCAGATCATGAGCGGCCCTCGGCGCGAGGATCCGGTGGAGTGGGACAGCGCGGCATATATCGCGCGTCAGGCGTGGTTAATGTCGGATTTGGTTGTGCGCCGCGTCATGAAACGCAACGTGCGCTGGCGGATCGGCATGTTTCCGTCCGCCAGACAGCAGGCGGTGGTATCCGAGGCCATGGTATTGCAGCCTCCCAAGGGTAGATTCTTCGCGGACCCTTTCGTATATACCCAGGATAAAAAACCATATATATTTTTCGAGGATTATGATTTTAATTCCCGAAAAGGCACGATCTCGGTTGCGACCTACTCCGACGGGGCTTTCCGCCTGCTGGGTACGGCCCTGAACCTGCCTTACCACCTCTCGTTCCCCTACATATTCGAGCACGAGGGCGTTACATACATGGTGCCGGAGACCTGCGGAAATCGCAGTATAGAATTATGGAAATGCACGGATTTTCCGCTCAAATGGGAGCTGGATGTTAATCTGATGACTAATATATCCGCGGTGGATACGATTATTTTCAAACACGGCGATTATTGGTGGTTATTAACTAATATCGATCGCACCGACGGCCAAAGCCACTGCGACGAATTATTCGCCTTTTTCGCCGATTCGCCGCGCTCGACCGAATGGACGCCGCATGCCTGCAACCCCATCGTCCGCAACCCGATGCGGGCCCGCAACGCCGGAATCGTTGTCTCGCCTGGGGGAGAGGTGATCCGCTGCGCCCAGTACCAGGGCTTCTGCCACTACGGCAAGGGCGTTTCGCTCAACCGGATCGAAGAGCTCTCGCCCTCCACCTACGTGGAAACGGACGGCGAAATCCACTATGCGAGCTTCTTGAGGAAGCGTCATGCTTCAATGCACCATTGGCACCATCAGGGAGGGCATACGGTATTTGACTTCGCCTATATGGAGTAAATGATGCCGGCCGCGCAAAAATTAAAATGTTACCCATATTTCGAATACGGAAAGCTCTCCCGGGCTGGATGTGTCAACGGAAACATCTAGACAGCTATCAGCCCCGAAATACAGAATTCCTTGCCGCGTCAGGCAGATGCCCCGGCGCGGCTTTTTCATGGGTGTAACAATTGGGGTCTCCGCCGGAAGGCGCGCCAATCAAGGCTCTCCTCATAGGGGAGAGGGCGGCGGCAGGGCGGAAATTCTTGGTGGAAACCCTAGCGCCTGAACGGACGAAAGGAACATCTCATCCGGATTTACGATAGTGATTAAGGCTAACGAATGATTTCTGTTTTTGTCGGATTATATCGCCCCGAAACGTCTTGATTTTGCCAATTTCGAACCATAAGATGGGTCCATGCCATCCGTTATGTTGGCTACCAAAGTCTCCCAGCCCAAACGCCCCGGTTCGGCTTCATTAGATATTCCGGGATATTGCGGACCACCCCCGCAGGGTTGGATAAAAATAGTCTTCAGCACAGCGAAGATCCCTTCTAGGCCCGTCTTATAACCGGGAGGACACCATGGCCAAGATGGTCCTGATTGAAGCCCATCCGCTCCTGCGGTTGGGGTTGTGGCAGATTCTTAGCAAGTTGGATGATGTGTGGGAAATCGAGGGGATGGGCCTGGCGGACGTGTCCAAGGCCGATGGCGTGCATGCGGGTGCCGATCTCCTCATTTATGGCTTGCCGGTGGATACCGACGAAGCGTGGAGCGCGCTGCATGAAATCCAGCGCGTGCTGACGCCCAAGCGGATCCTGCTCCTGACGGACGTCATGCCCTTGCCGATGCCGGTGCAGGGCCTGCCGGGCGCGAGCGTCTACGGATGCCTGATGAAGACGGCTTCGGTCGAAATCCTGGAGGCGGCCATCCGCCTGGTCATGGCCGGGGGGCAATGCTTCCCCAGCGAACAGGCCTTGCAGACCCCCGCGCAAGCGGTGTGCGCCTTGCCGGCCCGGGATACCGAGGAAGCCGCCGCCAAGGGCGCCATGCCGGTCAGCGCCGGCGCGCAACTGTTGCAGATCACGCCGCGCCAGTACGAAGTGCTGGTGTTGCTGGCCCGGGGATACCCGATCAAGACGGTCAGCAGGATGCTCAACATTTCGGTGGCCACGGCCAAGACGCACGCTTGCACGCTGTACCAAAGGTTGCATGTCAAGAACAAGGGCGAAGCCGTGTACGCGGCGCTGCAACGCGGCGCGACCCTGGAATGGCATGAACCCAATGGCAGGGATGTCGACGCCGGGCAGATGTATGGGCGCAAGGTGGGATAGCAAGTGGCGGGTTGCGCAGCCTGCCCGGCAGCCGGGAACGCCCGTTCCGTTGCTGCCGGGTGCGCGCATAGCCATCGTGGCTACGTCATACATAGCAGTGAGGCGGTTGCAATGCAATGGCATTCCTCCACCATTCATCCACCTGAACGAGATTCAGCGAACGTAGCCGCTGATAGCATGGGTTGTGTCCGCAAGCATGGGTCGAAAGGGCGAACCACCACCGCCTCGCCAGTGCGATCCGATGCGTGGACGAGCTTCCCGTGAGGCCGATGGCGTCGTCAGACTGCCGTTGCGGCAGCGATGCGCCAGCGTCATGGGAACCGTGTATGGGCCGTGTGTCACAAGGTTCCCCTCGGGATGACAACCGTACTGATCGAAGACTACGCTCTGCTTCGTGTCGCGATCCAGCATGTGCTGGAGCGTGTGCGGAACGCCGACGACATCCTTGCCATCTCGCCAGCGCATTTGCTCAATATGTCCAGCTCGATCAACCGCCCAGTGGAATTGCTGGTCGTCGGTTGCAGCGGCCTGGCGGAACAGGACGTGGGGCTCCTGTCTCAGTCGATGGCGTTCTTCATGCCCCGGCTGGTGCTCGTGCTGTACTCCGTGCTGGACCAGGGCGTCATGGCCGCGTGTGCGCGGGCCGGCGTCGCCGGCTACCTGCCCAAGGCCTCCAATCCGGACGCGCTGGCCGCCGCGGTCAGCCTGGTGCTGGCGGGCGGGGAATGCTATCCGCAACCTGTCGCCAGACCGCCAGGCGCCGCGCATGCGCCCACCCAGGAACTGCGTGAACTGACCCAGCGCCAGGAAGAGATCCTGCAACTGCTGGTGCAGGGCAAGACCATGCGCGAAATCGGCGAACAGGTCGGCATCTCCGTGGCCACCGTGAAAAGCCATGCGCGCACCCTCTACTGGAAGCTGAACGCGCGCAACCAGGCCGAGGCGGCCTACATCGCGGTGCAGATGGGACTGGTGCGCAACGGCGGCAGCGTGCCGACGCCCCGCCCGGAGCCGAACGACAGCGCGTAGGATGGGTGCAGCGCGAGCGTCTCGGCGCAAGCACGAAACCATTCAACGCGCGGAACCCATGCGGTCGTGTGCAGACGGTGCCGAACGGCCCCGGCAGACGGTCCCCGACATCGGCGGGAAAACATGTTCGCGGCCGCATGGGTTTCGCGCGCTGGATAGCAACGTTCTAGCTTAAGAACTCTCGCGCTGCACCCATCCTACGTTGCAATGCAGATGGGACGGGCGCGCAATGGCAGCCGTAGGATGGGTGCAGCGCGAGAATCTGAGCGCAAGTGCGAAACCGTTCAACGCGCGGAACCCATGCGGCCGTGTGCAGATGGTGGCGAACGGCCCTGGCGGACGCTCCCCGGCATCGGCGGGAGAATACGTTCGCGGCCGCATGGGTTTCGCGCGCTGGATACCAATGTTCTAGCTTAAGAACTCTCGCGCTGCACCCATCCTACATCGCAATGCTGATGGGACGGGTGCGCAAGCACGAAACCATTCAACGCGCGGAACCCATGCGGTCGTGTGCAGACGGTGGCGAACGGCCCTGGCAGACGCTCCCCGGCATCGGCGGGAGAATACGTTCGCGGCCGCATGGGTTTCGCGCGCTGGACACCAATGTTCTAGCTTAAGAACTCTCGCGCTGCACCCATCCTACATCCCAGTGCGGATGGGACGGGTGCGCAACGGCGGCAGCGGTGGATGGGTGCAGCGCGACGACCCTCAGGCGCCGGCTCCCGCGGGCTTGCCCTTGGAAGCCGCGATCGCGGCGAATTCGCGTTCGGCCGCGGCCAGCACGGTGTCCACGTGCAGGTGGGCCAGCGCATATTGGCGCGCGGCGACGCCCAGGGTATCGCGCAAGCGCGCGTTGTAGCTCAGTTTTCGCACCGCTTCGGCCATGGCCTCGCCATCCTCGGGCGGCGTTACGAGGCCGCAGCGCGTCACCACGGCGGCCAGTTCCGTGCCGGGCGCGGCGCCGCAGACTACGGGCCGGCCGCTGGCCAGCATGCCGGTCAGCTTGGAGGGCATGACGAGGTCGGCCGCGCCGGCGCGTTGCGGCAGCAGGTGGATGTCGGCGGTGTTCAGCAGTTCGCCCAGCCTCTCGGCCGGCTGCAGGTCCAGGAAACGGACGCGGGGCAGGCCCTGGCACTGGGCCTCCAGCGGCGCGCGCTCCGGCCCCTGGCCGCAGAACACGAACCATACGCGATGCTCGCGGCTGAGGCGCCGCGCCACGTCGGCCAGCGTCTGCAGGCCCTGCTTGCCGCCCATGTTCCCCGAGTACAAGGCAACGATGGCGCTCTCCGGGATCCCCAGTTCGGCGCGGTAGTCGCCGCCTTCGCCCGGCGCGATCGCATCCACGTCGATCCAGTTGGGCAGCAGCACCACGCGCCCCGGGTCCACGCCCTTGGCCAGCGCCAGGTCCAGCATGCGGTTCGAGATCGTGGAGACGCGGTCGAAGCGGCGCATCAGCCAGCGTTCGGCGCGGCGCACGGCGCCGCGCAGGCCGGCGCCCTTGAGCAATCCGAGTTCGAACGCGGCATCCACTTCGTAGTCCTGGATGTGCAGCCAGGCGCGGGCGCCGCAAAGCCGCGCCGCCAGCCAGGCGGCGGGCGCGCAGAACAGGGCGGGCTCGACCACCAGGATGATGTCGGGCCGTCCGGCCGCGGCGCGCAGCAGGGAGGGCAGGCTGGACAAGGCGAAGCTCGCCAGGTGCACCAGGCGCTTGAGGCCGCCCGGCCTGGCCGGCACCCACAGCGGCGCGCGCCGCACCGTGACGCCGCGCCGCGTTTCCCTGGCGTAGCGGCCGGCGCGGTAGCCGGGCTGCACTTCCCATTGGGGGTAGTACGGCGGGGCGGTCACGACGCTGACCTCATGCCCGCGCGCGGCCAGCCATTCGGCCATCTCGGCGCTGTACTTGCCGATGCCGGTGAGCTCGGGCGCGTAGTTGATGCCGTAGATGAGGATCTTCATGGCGCGCCCGCCTTGCGGGGGCGGACGGGGCGGCACGGATTGCCGTGGCACACCATGGCGGGCGGCATGTTGCGGAACACCGAGCTGCGCGCGCCGATCACGGCCTCGCGCCCGATGGTCACGCCGGGGCCGACGAACACGTCGGTCGCCACCCAGGCGCCTTCCTCGACGCGGACGGCGCGTTCGCGCAAGGGGAATTCGGGCTGGGCGGCGTCATGGTCGGCCGCGCACAGATAGCTGCGCTGCGAGACCACCGCGTGGGCGCCGATCTGGATCGGGCCCAGGCTGTAGATGACCGCGTCGTCGCCGATCCAGGCGTAGTCGCCGATCTCCACCTTCCATGGGTAGGTCACGGTGGCCGTGGGCCGGATCAGTACCTTGCGGCCGACGCGGGCGCCGAAGCAGCGCAGCAGCCAGCGCCGGAACCCGTAAGCGACTTGAGGCGACCAGCGGAACAGCGTTCCCTGCACCATCCACCACAGCTGCACCGTCAGGGCGGAGCGGCCGCGCTGGCCCGGGGCCAGCGCAAAGCGGTCAAGACGCTGGAGAGCGCTCATTTTGCCGCTCCCGCCACGGCGTCGTCGCGCGCCGCGGCCGCGCTGGCCTGCCGCGCCTTCTGGAGTTCCTCCGTCTTGATCCGGATCTGCCAGTAATACATGGCGCGCGCCACCGCATAGTCGTAGCCGGCCTTGCCGTCCAGGAAGCCCAGCTTGAATACGTAAGAGTGCAGGAAGGAAATCGGCGCCTTGAACGGCATGGCCTGGAAGATGCGCTTGAGCAGCGCGCGCGCGCCGACGTTGGCTTCGCGCGGATCGTTCATCAGGCCCTTGGTGCGCAGGTTGGCCTCCCAGTCCGAATAGCGGTTGTGCTTGTCGAAATAATGGAAGAGCGAGTCGTGGTCGTTGTGCACCATGCGCTGGCGCAGGGCGAAGGTGTCGCCCTGGACCTGCGGCTGGTAGTGTCCTTCCACCTCCCACATGTGGGCCACGTCCAGGTCGTCGTAGTCCAGGAAGCGGGAGCGGCCGCGCGCCAGCAGCGCCAGCTTGTAGACGCGGTGGCCGTGTTCCAGCTTCTTGCCGCAGAACACATAGTCGAACGGCACGAAGGCGCCGCCGGCGCCGGCGGCGAAGCGCGGCAGCGCCTCGCGGATCTCGGCGGCCAGCTTGGGCGTCATTTCCTCGTCGGCGTCGACGTACAGCACCACCGGGTGCGAAAAGGGCAGCTGCTCCAGGCACCACTGCTTTTTCTTCGGATACTTGCCGTTCCAATTGAAATTGGACACCTTCGCGCCCAGCGCCGTGGCCATCGCGCAGGTGGCGTCCGTGCTGTTGGAATCCACGACGAAGACCTCGTCGAAGTCGACCAGCGCCTTCAGGCACTTGGCGATATTGCGTTCCTCGTTCTTCGTCATGACGACGACCGAAACCGGTATCTTCTGCATGATGCTGTCCTGTTCAGGGCGTGCCGCGCTGCATCAGCGGCTGGAATAGCGCAATGACGTTGCGGCAGTGCCGTTCTAGGGAAAAGGCGTCCGCGCGCTCGGGGCCTTGGGCGGCGAGCCGCTCCCGCGTTTCGCCGTCGTAGGCCAGGCGCCGCACCGCGGCCGCCAGCGCCGCCGCGTCGCCCACGGGCACCAGCAGGCCGTAGCGGCCCGCGTCCAGGATTTCGGCGGGTCCGTGGGGACAGTCGGTCGAGATCACCGGCACGCCCAGGCACAGCGCTTCGACGAGCACGTTGCCGAAGCTCTCGCGCACGGACGTCAGGGCGAAGGCGCCGGCGCCGGCGATCACCGGGAACGGGTTGTCGATGTGGCCGGCCAGCGTCACCGGGGTGCGCGAGCCGTGGTCATCGATGCGCTTCTGCAGGGCGGCATGCTCGGATCCCTCGCCCAGGATGGTGAAGGCGATGCCCGGGTCGTCCAGCAGGGCGGCGGCGTCGATCAGCGTGGCGTAGTCTTTCACCGCTTCCAGCCGGCCGACCGCGACCACGTGGTAGGGCGCCTGCCCCTCGGCCTCCTGCGCACGGTTCGCGCCCTGCTGGCGCACGTTGTCCAGCGGCACGCCGTTGTAGATGGTGTGCACCTTGCCGCGCAGGGGCGGGAACATGCTGACCAGGTCTTCCTTCACGCCGCGCGACACGCCCACCACGGCGTCGTGCCGGCGGTAGGTCTGGCTGACCAGCCAGCACTTCAGGCGCCGCATGCGCGAGGCGCCGTAGTGGATCGCGGGGCTGCTGTGCTCGAAGGCGACCGTGCTGAAGTTTCCGCGCAGCAGCTTCTTGGCCAGCACCACCAGCATGTTGCACAGCAGGCCGTGCGAGCAGACGATGGCGGGCTTGTCGCGCCGGATCTGGCGCAGCAGGCGCATGAAGGCCACCGGCAGCATCAGGCGCAGCTTGGCGGGCGATTCGATGACGGGCAGCGCGCGCGTCACCTTGGGGTTGGAAACAGGGTACTCGCGATTGCGCGAACGCAGCAGGAACAGGGCGGAGTCCACCCCCTGTTCCGGCAAGGCATCCACGATGAAGGCGACGCATCTTCCGACGCCGCCGTGCAAGTCCGGCGCGACAAACAAGACATCAGGCATGAGGGATCACTCGTGGTGGCGCCCGGCGCGCTGCGGCCGGACGGGGGCTGGGGGCGGGCGGCGTAATCGAGGGAACGGGCATGATCTGGGCATTGCGCATCAGGGACAGGCAATAGCACAGCAGGAAACCGGTGAAGGCGGTCTTGGGGGCGTAGGCCAGGCCCCCCGAAAGCGAGTCGATGAAGATGTAGATGGGCGCGGTGGACAGGAGATAGCGCCTGTGGAGTTCCAGTCCGGGATGGGCGTAGCGCCTGAGCAGGGTCAGCAGCAGGATGAGCAAGGGCGGAAGCATGATCATGGTCGTGCCCACCACGCCGAATTTCATCAGGTAGAACGCCCAGGAGTTGTGGGCGAAGGTGCTCAGCTCGAAGCCGTTCTCGCCCATGACCCAGCTGCGGAAACCGGCGCCCTTGCCGAACACCGGGCTCTCCGCGAAAGAGTCCATCTGCCCCTGCATTTCCTGGATGCGCGCGCCGTAGCTGGAGTCCTCGTCCAGCCGCTCGACGCTGAAGATCCGGTTGGTCAGCACGTCCAGGTAGCCGATGCTGGCGAAGACCAGCACGCCGGCGACCGCCGCGGGCGCGAAGATCAGCACCGCGCGCCGCCGGATCTCGGGACCCGCGCCAAGCAGCACGGCGATGAAGACCGAGATCGCCAGCTGCAGGTACTGGCTGCGGTTGAGCGAAAACACCAGGGCCAGCAGCATGTAGACCGTCAGCGCGTAGGCCTTGGGCCCGGAGACGTTGAGCGTGCGCCGGAAGTACAGCAGCGAGACCACCCCGAACGGGATGGCCCAGACGCCCAGCCGCACGTTGCGCAGTGGATTGGCCACGCTGAAGCCCTGCGCCTGCTCCAGCAGCATCAGGGTGGCGACGGCGAGGCACGCCGCCACGATGTACTTCTGCAGCACGGCATAGGCCGCCGGGCTATCGATGTCCTTGTAGCAAAGAAAGGGCGTGCACAGGAAATAGAACACGATGCGCAGGTCGCGCGCCACGTCGCCGGTCTCGATCCCCGGATGGTCCAGCGATACCAGCAGCAGGTAGATCACCGACAGCGTCTGGATGCCCAGCAGCATGCCCAGCACGCCGCGGGGCAGGGCATAGGCGGACGGCTCCGCCAGCCGCAGCGCCTTGACCGCCAGCATCGCGACGAATATGACGTCGAAGGGCGAGAGCTTGAAACTGCCCACGCCCAGGACGAAATGGTCGTCGTTCAGGGCCAGCGCCGTGAAGGCGAACATGCCCAGCAGGTGCAGGGTGGAAAGGCGGCGGTGCGGTCTCATTGCGTCGGTTCTCCGTAGGCGCGGGCCCTAGTGCGAGGCCCAGTCGTCGCGGCCGAATATCTTGGTGGTCAGCTTTTCGAACAGGTACGACAGGTCGCCCTGCCGCGCGTGCGCGGCCACCTTGGAGGCGCGGCACGACAGTTCGAACAGCCGCCCCAGGCCCGGCTCGGTGCGCCGGATGCGGGTCACGATCTGCTCCCGCTCCTCCAGCAGCACGTCCTGCATCAGCGCGGTCTTGGTTTCGTCATGGGCGGTGTAGACGCCCATGGCGTCCGGCACGATGAGGTTCTTGCCCTCGCGCAGCAGCCGGCTCCACAGTTCGAGGTCCATGCAGTAGCGCATGCTCTCCTGCAGCAGGCCGTACTTTTGCAGCAGGTCGCGGCGGAAGATGGCCGACTGGTTGGGAATGGAGGCCTTGACCACCGTCAGCGTGCCCCGGTTGACCGGCGTGTAGTGGATCTTGCGGAAGATCC
Source organism: Achromobacter denitrificans NBRC 15125 (assembly GCF_001571365.1). Classification (GTDB taxonomy): domain Bacteria; phylum Pseudomonadota; class Gammaproteobacteria; order Burkholderiales; family Burkholderiaceae_B; genus Achromobacter; species Achromobacter denitrificans. The sequence continues at coordinate 68,188 of NZ_BCTQ01000032.1, forward strand.
GGTTGTCGGCGTCCGCCACGAACAGGTTGCCGCTGACGATCGGCGCCCGGCCCCTGGAGGCGGCCGAGCCCAGCTTGCGCAGCGCGCCCGGGAAGTACAGGTCGTCGGAGTTCTGCCAGCCCACGTAATCCCCGGTGGCGCGCTCGAAGCCCTTGTTGATGGCATGCGACTGGCCGCGGTCCGGCGTGCTTTCCCAGTAGGTGAGGTAGCGCTCGTACTTGCGGATGATGTCCACGCTGCCGTCGGTCGAGCCGCCGTCCATGATGATGTATTCCAGCCGCGGATAGCCCTGGTTCAGCACGGACAGGATGGTGCGTTCCAGGAAGCGGGCCTGGTTGAACGAGGGGGTCACGATCGTCACTTTCGGCATCAGGCCGCCGGCGATGGGGGCTGGCGGACGAAGCTCGCGGACGAAGTCGATGAGCTGACGTGAATACTCGTTATGACGCTTGCGCATGTAGGACCTCAGCATGTTGGTTATCGGGTGGCCGCAGGCAAGGCGCCCGGGAAGTCGGGGCGGGATTGACGGATGGCGAAGGCCACGCCGGCCAGCGTGATCGCCGCATAGGCCATGCGGCCCCAGGCCGCGGCGTGTTCGCCCGCGACGTGTACCAGTCCCGCCATGACGCACAGCATCGCCAGTCCGCCCAGGCCGTTCAAAATGGCGACCGCGCGGGAATTGCCGAGTCCGAGCAAGGAAAAATGGGCCGCGGCGTTCAGGGACAGCAGGCCGGACGCGACGATGAGCAACTGGAAGGTCCCGAGATGGTCCTGCGCCACGCTGGCGCTCAGCAGCACGTTCAGCAGCGGCCGGCTGACGGCCAGCACCGCGAGCGTCGCGCCCGCCGACAGCGCCAGGTTCCACAGCATCATGCGGCGGATCTCGCGCTCGGCGGCCCCGGGGTAGGGCGGCGAGGCGGACAGCCGGCTCACGCGCGGCATCGCCTTCTGGAAGATGGCGACCGACGCGGTATGGATGATCTGGCCGACCTGCACGCCCACCGTGTAGATGGCCAGCGCCGCCGGGCCCATCAGGCTGCCGACCAGCACGCGGTCCACCGATCCGAAGGCCAGCGCGCTCAGGCTGTTCAGCCACGACCAGCGGGAGAAGCGGAAGGCGTCCATCATGGCGCCGCGGTCGCGCACGGGACGCACCAGCAGGCGGCCGTAGGCGCGCGAGAACACGCCCATCTTGATGGAACCGGCCACCAGCAGCCCGAGCGCCTGGGCCAGGCCGGTCCAGGTGGGCGACGCCGTCAGCCAGGCCGTCACGCAGGCCAGCGCCATCGTGCCGCTACGGCTGAATACCTCGCACAGCGCGGTGGCGCGGAAGTCCTCGCGCCCCTTCAGGCAGCCGGAGAACAGCTGGTCGTACTGCTGGGTCAGGTAGATGGCCAGCGCGGGCAGCGCCAGCATCGTCACCGCCACGCCGCCGAAGGTGGCGCCGGGCCAGCCCAGGCCCACTGCGCCCCACAGCAGTAGCGCGGCCAGGGTGACGACGCCCAGCGCGCAGCCGATGAGCGACATGCTCACCCCGGCCGCGCGGTAGGCGCCGCCCGGCTCGTGCAGGCGTTCGGACACCAGCTTGGTCGCGGTCACGGCCGCGCCGAGGTTGGCGGCGTTGCCGAAGCCGGCCAGGGCGATGATCATCGAGTATTGGCCGAAGCCCACCGTCCCCAGTTGCCGGAACAGGATGGGCAGGGCCACCAGCGCCGCAACGGGGCCGATGCCGTACTCCACCAGCCCCCAGAAGGAGGCGTTTCCGGCGATGTGTTTCCTGAGGAATCCAAGCATGGTTGAGGCCTTTCAGTGCTGACCGGCCCTGGGGCCTTGTCTACGGGGCCATCAGGCCACGGGCAGCGCATGCTGGGTGCGCTCTCTCAGGAAGTGCCCATAGGCCAGCGTGATGCCGTGCGTCAGCGAGATCTCCGGTTTCCAGCCCAGCGCCTGCACGCGGGACGAGTCCATCAGCTTGCGCGGCGTGCCGTCGGGCTTGCCGGTGTCGTAGACGATGTTGCCGGTGTAGCCCACGACGCGGGCCACCAGGCGGGCCAGGTCGGCAATGGAGATGTCCTGGCCGGCGCCGATGTTGTAGATGCCTTCGGCATCGGGATGCTCCATCAGCATGACGCAGGCCTGGGCCAGGTCGTCCACGTACAGGAACTCGCGCAGCGGCGTCCCGGTGCCCCAGATGGTCACGCTGTCCTGGCCGGACTCGCGCCCCTCGTGGAACTTGCGGATCAGCGCCGGCAATACGTGGCTGCTGTGCAGGTCGTAGTTGTCGTGCTGGCCGTAGAGGTTGGTCGGCATGGCGCAGATGAAGCGTGCGCCATACTGGCGCTGGTACGCCTCGCACAGCTTCAGGCCGGCGATCTTGGCGATCGCATAGGGTTCGTTGGTCGATTCCAGCGGCCCGGTCAGGAGCGCGTCCTCCCGGATCGGCTGGGGGGCTTCGCGCGGGTAGATGCATGACGAACCCAGGAACAGCAGCTTGCGCACCCCCGCCGCGTAGGCGGCGCGGATGACGTTGCACTGGATCATGAGGTTCTTGTAGAGGAAATCCACCGGATGCGTCTGGTTGGCCAGGATGCCGCCCACCTTGGCGGCGGCCAGGTACACCACGTCGACCGGCGTGGTCGAGAAGAAGCGGTGCACCTGGTTCTGGTTCTCCAGGTCCAGCTCCTCGCGGCTGCGGGTCAGCACATTGCCGTAGCCGCGCCGGTGCAGTTCGCGGGTGATCGCGGCGCCCACCATGCCGCGATGCCCGGCGACGAAGACGCGTTGCTCCAGGTTCGTCATGTCCGACTACTCCTTGTAGGCGTAGATTTCGTAGCCGTTCTGCTCGACCAGCGCATCGCGGCGCGCGTCGCGCAGATCGCTCTCGATCATTTCCTTGACCAGTTCCGCGAACGAGATGCGCGGCGACCAGCCCAGCTTCTCGCGCGCCTTGGTCGGGTCGCCCAGCAGGGTTTCCACTTCCGTCGGACGGAAGTAGCGCGGGTCGACGCGCACGATGACCTGGCCCGGCTTGACGTCGTGCACCGGCGAGAACAGCACGGTGGCCGTTTCCTCCAGGCCCTCGCCTTCCCAGGCCAGCAGGATGCCGAGCTCGCGGGCGGCGGTATTGATGAACTCGCGCACGCTGTACTGCATCCCCGTCGCGATGACGTAGTCCTCGGGCGTGTCCTGCTGCAGCATCAGCCACTGCATTTCGACGTAGTCGCGGGCATGGCCCCAGTCGCGCAGCGCAGACAGGTTGCCCAGGTACAGGCATTCCTGCAGGCCCAGCACGATGCGCGCCAGGCCGCGGGTGATCTTGCGGGTCACGAAGGTTTCGCCGCGCTTGGGCGATTCGTGGTTGAACAGGATGCCGTTGCAGGCATACATGCCGTAGGCTTCGCGATAGTTCACGCTGATCCAGTAGGCATATAGCTTGGCGGCGGCGTACGGGCTGCGCGGATAGAAGGGCGTGGTTTCCTTCTGCGGGATTTCCTGCACCAGGCCGTAGAGCTCGGACGTGGAGGCCTGGTAGAAGCGGGTCTTGTTTTCCAGCTTCAGGATGCGGATGGCTTCCAGCAGGCGCAGCGTGCCCAGGCCGTCGGCGTTGGCCGTGTATTCGGGTTCCTCGAACGACACCCCTACGTGGCTTTGCGCGGCGAGGTTGTAGATCTCGTCCGGCTGCACCGACTGGACGATGCGGATGAGGCTGCACGAATCGGTCATATCGCCGTGATGCAGCACGAAATTGCGGGGCTGATCATGGGGATCCTGGTACAGGTGGTCGATGCGGGCCGTGTTGAACAGCGAAGCGCGCCGCTTGATGCCATGGACCTCATAGCCCTTGGCAAGCAGGAACTCCGCCAGGTAGGACCCGTCTTGGCCGGTTACGCCGGTAATCAGTGCCCGTTTTGGCATGGTTGTATCCTTAAGACTTAGTAACTGCACGAAAGGAGCCGAAGGCTGCGGTACCAATGTGCAATGAGATTACTGTTGCACCAGCCGCGGAGATATCGGCCAAAAGGTCTAAGAGTTCAGCCTGTCGATAGGGAAAAAAGGACTGGATTGATTCATCCAGCGCGCCCAGGGCCGTAATGGCCAGCATGGCCACCAGCGCCGGGCGCCGGTTGACCGACATATAGATCAACCCCGTCAGGAAGGCGTAGGCGGCCAGGTGCAGGCGCTTGTCCCCAAAGGCGTCGGACATCTCCGACGCCAGCCCGGGCAGGTTCCCCACCGTCACCAGCACCAGGAAGAACAGCCCCGCCACCGGCAGGCAGAGCCTCGCCATGCCGGGGCGCCAGAAGGGCTCCCTGGCATGGCACGGGGGCTCCCCCTCGCCGCCGGGCCGCCCCAAGGCGAGGGGCGCCCCCTCGGGGGGCAGCAAGCGCGCTCCGCGCGCGCAGCGTGGGGGCTCCCCTCCGCCGCCGGGCCGCCCCAAGGCGGGGGGCG
>NZ_BCTQ01000033.1 GCF_001571365.1 Achromobacter denitrificans NBRC 15125
TACCTTGACCTTCTTGATGTCCTTGCCCACGACCTTCAGGCCGTTGATGAAAGCCGCCGAAACCGTAATGGCCGTGCCGTGCTGGTCGTCGTGGAAGACGGGAATCTTCATGCGCTCGCGCAGCTTGCGCTCGACGATGAAGCACTCAGGCGCCTTGATGTCTTCGAGGTTGATGCCGCCGAAAGTGGCTTCCAGGCCGGCGATGATCTCGACCAGCTTGTCCGGGTCGGTCTCGTTGATTTCGATGTCGAACACGTCCAGGCCGGCGAATTTCTTGAACAGCACCGCCTTGCCTTCCATCACCGGCTTCGACGCCAGCGCGCCGATATTGCCCAGGCCCAGCACCGCCGTGCCGTTGGTGATCACGCCCACGAGATTGCCGCGGGCGGTGTAACGGAACACATTGGCCGGATCGGCCACGATTTCTTCACAGGCCGCCGCGACGCCGGGGGAGTACGCCAGGGCCAGGTCGCGCTGGTTGGTGAGCTGTTTGGTCGGCGTGACCGAGATTTTGCCGGGGCGGCCGTGCTCGTGGTATTCGAGGGCGGCTTTGCGAAGGTTGGCATCCATATGGGCGGCTACTTGCTAGAGTGGAAACACAGGGAGGGAGGAATTCTATTCCGATGGCGCACGCCGCGATACCTCCGAAGCGCCCGCCGGCCCTTGCCCTCCAAGTTTACAAATTGTCGCTATTGCGCGGTGAAAAAAACCGGAAATCGTCCGTCCGGATCGAACAGCCCCTTGACCCGCGCGTCCAGCCGCGTCGTCGCCAGCCCCGGCGCCTCGGGGGCGGGCGGCTGCGGCGCCACGGGGGGAACCGCCGTCAGCGTAACGCTCTGCACCCAGGCCAGCGTGCCGCCATGGCCCAGCAGCAGGTGGGCCAGGTTTACGGTGGCGGGGGCTTCGGGCTTGAGCGCGTCCAGCCGGTAGCGGCCCAGCCAGCGCTCGCCGTCCCGGGTGGCGAAGGCATCGCCGCCCGAGGCCAGCTGAAACAGCGCCGGCACCAGGCGCTGCACGGTGACGGAACGCAGGGGCTGGACGTCGGCCTCGCCAAAGGGACCCAGCGTTTCCTCGATGCCGTCCGCCAGCATCACGTCCACCGTCAGCACGCCCGAATCGGCGCACCGCCCCGCCGCCCAGCGGGCGGGCGCGGCCAGCCATTCAGCCAGCGTCATCGCGTCGGGCAGGCCCGCGAACTGGCGCAGGCCGGCGTGCGCCAGCGCCGCCACCGGCACCCCGGGTTGGGCGCGCCAGCGCGGGGGCTCGCCCGCCAGGCGGACCAAACCCGCCAGCGCGGACGGATCCACGCTCAGGACCGGTCCGGAAGCGGCCTCGAAGGGCCCTTCGGCTCCCTCCAGCGCCAGGGCCACCCGGTACTCGGCGCACAGGGCGCGCGCGTGCGCCACGTCGGCGTCGCGCGCGGGGACGAGGACGGCGCGGCCGCCCTCGCCCAGGTCGCGGACGGTCCCCTGGCAGAGCAGGCCCAGGCGCTGCAGGAACGCCGCCCAGGGGCTCTGGGCCGGCCGACGGCCGAGGAGGAAAGCGCGCCGGGATGGCTGCATGACTACAATTCCTTTTTCGCTACGAAACGCCTTCGAGAATCCAATGCCCCGCCTTGCCACTCGCACCAACGATTTCCTGACCTTCCAGGTAATGGAACTTTTCAAGCAGGCGCAAGCACTGCAGGCGGCCGGCAAGGACATTATCAGCCTGGGCATCGGCGAACCGGACTTTACCGCGCCCCCCCAGGTCGTGGAAGCGCTGGAGCGCGCCGCCCGCGCCGGGCAGAGCGGCTACAGCCCGTCCGCCGGCCTGACCCCGCTGCGCGAAGCCATCGCCGGGTTCTACCATGAACAGTTCGGCGCCCGCGTCGATCCGTCCCGGGTCATCGTGACCGCAGGGGCCTCCGGCGCCCTGACGCTGGCCTGCGCCGCGCTGGTCAACAGCGGCGGCGAGGTGCTGATGCCCGACCCCTCCTACCCCGCCAACAGCAATTTCGTGCTGGCCGCGGGCGGCGTGCCCCGCTTGATCCCCAGCTCGGCGGAAAAGCGCTTCCAGCTGTCCGCCCAGGACGTCGCCCGACACTGGACGCCGGCCACCCAGGGCGTGCTGGTCGCCTCGCCCAGCAACCCGACCGGCACCTCCATCGACCATGGCGAGCTGGCCGAGCTGCTGGCGCAGGTCCGCGCCCGCGACGGCTTCGCCATCGTCGACGAGATCTACCTGGGCCTGTCCTATGAAGGGCAGCCGCGCTCGGCGCTGACGCTGGACGACGACGTCATCGTCATCAACAGCTTCTCGAAGTATTTCCACATGACGGGCTGGCGCCTGGGATGGATGATCGTGCCCCAGGACATGGTGGCCCCGGTGGAGAAGATCGCGGCCAGCCTGGCGATCTGCGCGCCCACGCTGGCCCAGCATGCCGCGCTGGCCTGCTTCACGCCCGCCGCCATGAAAACCTTCGAGCACCGCCGCGAAGCGTTCAAGCAGCGCCGCGACTACCTGCTGCCGGAATTCGAGCGCCTGGGCATCCAGGTGCCGGTCAAGCCGGACGGCGCGTTCTATATCTACGCCGACATCGCCAACCTGGGAATGGACAGCGCCGCCTTCTCGCAGCGCCTGCTGCTGGAAGCGGGCGTGGCCGCCGTTCCCGGCCTGGACTTCGGCCCGGCCCACGGCCGGCACACCATGCGGTTCTCGTATGCAACGGGCCTGGACCGCCTGGAAGAAGCCGTGGCCCGCATGGGCAGCCTGTTGAAGCGCTGAGGGCCGGCAAAAGCAAAGGCGCGTCCCCGGGGGGAACGCGCCTTGCGGCCGCGGCATCGCAGCGGATCAGTCGCGCGCCAGCGCGATTCCGGAAGCCAGCGCCAGGCGGCGGCGTTCGGCCTGCACCTTGGCGCCGTAGCCGTTGTCGTCCGGCCCGGTGGAGCCCACGTAACAGGCCAGGCCGCCATCCACGGAACCGCGGCGGTTGATGCAGTCGCGCAGGATCGTGGCGCCCACGCCGATGTTGGCGGCGGGGTCCAGCGCGGTCTTGCCGACGGCGTCGAACTTCTCCTGGTGCACGCTGGTCATCACCTGCATCAAGCCCTGGGCGCCCACGTGGCTTTCCGCCAGCGGGTTGTAGCGGGATTCGATGGCGATCACGGCCAGAACCAGCAACGGATCCAGCTGCTTGTCGCGGCTGACCTTGTATACCGTGTTCAATAGCGGGCCGGTCGCGTCATAGGCAACCTTGTACTTGCGCGAGATATAGTTGCGCAGGGCTTCGGCCTGGGGGCCGGTCGCGGCATTGGCGACGGGCTGCCTGGGCGGCGGGGCGACGCGCGCCGGCCCCAGCATGCCGGTGGCATTGCTGGCGGGAGCTTCGGGTATGGCCATGGCAATGGCCGACGACATGTCGGTACCCAGATCGGAACCCATATCCAGATCGGTACCGGCTTGCATGGACGAAGGCGCTAGGGCGGTCAACAAGGCTTTGTGCACCTGCAATGCCTGGTCGCGCAGTCCAGGCAGGGCAAATCCCATGCTTACCGTCACAATGACCGCAATGCCCAGATAAACGGAGCAAATGCGCAGGGATTCGGCAAGATATTGGTGCACTCCTTGGGCCATGCTCCTGAAGAGACTGGCCACTGACGCATCGGGCATAAAACCTCCTGCGTAAAAAAGAGGGAGTCAATGTTAACCTCTCTTTCTCCCCAAAATGTAACCAAATCGCCGGGATCTGTAGTGAAATACCGCGACCTTAGAGACTTCCTCGCCCAACTCGAACGCATGGGCGACCTCAAACGCATCGCCCCGCCGGTGTCCACCCGGCTGGAAATGACCGAGATTTCCGACCGCGTCCTGCGGGCGGAAGGCCCGGCGCTGCTGTTCGAGAACGCCGTGCACGACGGCCAGCAGGCGCAGATGCCGGTGCTGACCAATCTGTTCGGCACGCCGGCGCGCGTGGCGCGCGGCATGGGCGCGGACAACGTCAGCGCGCTGCGCGACATCGGCGAGCTGCTCGCCTCGCTGCGCGAACCCGAAGCGCCCCGCGGCCTGCGCGACGCGCTGGCCAAGGTGTCGATGCTGAAGTCGGCGCTGTGGGACATGAGCCCCAAGACCATCAAGAGCCCCGCGTGCCAGGAGATCGTCTGGGAAGGCAAGGACGTGGACCTGACGCGCCTGCCGATCCAGACCTGCTGGCCGGGCGACGTGGCGCCGCTGCTGACCTGGGGCCTGGTGATCACGCGCGGCCCCAACGCCCGCCGCCAGAACCTGGGCATCTACCGCCAGCAGCTGCTGGGCCCCAACAAGCTGATCATGCGCTGGCTGTCGCACCGCGGCGGCGCGCTGGATTTCCGCGACCATGCCCTGGCCCATCCGGGCACGCCCTTCCCCATCGCGGTCGCGCTAGGCGCGGACCCGGCCACCACGCTGGGCGCGGTCACGCCCGTGCCGGACAGCCTGTCCGAATACCAGTTCGCCGGCCTGCTGCGCGGCTCGCGCACCGAAGTCGCGCAGGCGCTGGGCAGCAATCTGTCGGTGCCGGCCTGGGCCGAAATCGTGCTGGAAGGCCATCTGCTGCCGTCCTCCGACCCGCGCGCCATCCCCCCCGCGGTGCCCGAGGGCGTCAACCCGCCAGCCAACACCGATTACGAAATGGCGCTGGAAGGCCCTTACGGCGACCACACCGGCTACTACAACGAGCAGGACTGGTTCCCCGTCTTCACGGTGGAGCGGATCACGATGCGGCGCAACCCCATCTACCACTCCACCTACACGGGCAAGCCGCCGGACGAACCCGCCGTGCTGGGCGTGGCGCTCAACGAGGTCTTCGTTCCCCTGCTGCGCCGCCAGCTGCCCGAGATCGTGGACTTCTACCTGCCGCCCGAGGGCTGCAGCTACCGCCTGGCCGTGGTGTCCATCCGCAAGCAGTATGCCGGCCATGCCAAGCGCGTGATGTTCGGCCTGTGGAGCATCCTGCGGCAGTTCATGTACACCAAGTTCATCGTGGTCGTGGACGAGGACATCAACCCGCGCGACTGGAAGGAAGTGGTGTGGGCCATGACCACCCGCATGGACCCGGTGCGCGACACCCTGCTGGTCGAGAACACGCCCATCGACTACCTGGATTTCGCTTCGCCGGTCTCCGGCCTGGGCGGCAAGATGGGCATGGACGCCACCAACAAGTGGCCCGGCGAAACCAATCGCGAATGGGGCACGCCCATCACGATGGACGCCGCGGTCAAGCAGCGCGTGGACGAACTGTGGGGGCAGCTCGGCCTGTAGGCCCGGCAGCCCGGCGCCCCGGCCGCATGCCGCCGGGATGCCCGCAAAAAAAAACCGCCGAAATGAAGGCGGTTTTTTGCTTGCCGGACGCGGACTTACCGCGAGTCGCCGTCGCGGCGGGCGCCCTGCCAGGCCTTGAACAATTGCCAGCCGACAAAAGCGCCGCCGGCGATCTTCAAGAGCTTGGAGCGCTTCCCGCCGCGCATGATCATGGCGGACAGGGAAGAGCTGACGATGGGATAGCGCCGCGCCAGGCTGATCGCCTGCAAGGCCCAGCGGGACGCGTTGCCCGACGCGAGGCCGGGCAACAGGCTCCGGATGAGCGATGCCGGCTCCAGCTTGCGGCCGGTGGAGGCGATGCTCTGCGCCAGCGATTCGCGCTCGATGGCGGCGCGGGCGCGCAGCAGTTCGATGCGCACGGCCCGGTCGATGGTGGGAGACCTTTTCACCATGCTTCAGCCCTCCTCGCGCCGGCGCGCCAGCGCTTCGTCGTCGTCGCTTTGCGCGTCGCGGACCCGTTCCAGCAGTTCCGCGTCGCGCGCCAGCTCTTCAAGCGTGGCGGAAAACGGCGGCGCGCCATAGACCAGGCCATGGCGGACGACCAGCAGCAACGCCACGCCGACGATGCCGTAGAAGGCCGCCAGCAGGCCCAGGGCCAGGTAGCGGTCTTCGGTGGGCCAGAAGGCCACCGCCACCGTGACGGTGAAGACCAGGACGGCCAGCGTCAGGAAGAGCAAGGCGGCAAACGCCATGCCCAGGAGTTTGAGCAGGCGCGCCTTTTCGTCCGCGGCTTCCAGAGCCAGGAGTTCCAGGCGCGTGCGCAGCAGCCCGACCAGGCTGGACGCGATGCCGAATACGGATTTTCGTAGACCCATGGCGCAATGGACGCCGGGCGGAAGACGGCAAGCGTCGTCCGCCCGGGTGTCCTGCCCTATCAGCGGCGGCTGATCAGCAAGCCGAGCAGCAGGCCGGTCACGCCTGCAATGCCGATGGCTTGCCAGGGATTGTCATGCACGTAGTCGTCGGTGGCGCGGGCGGCCTTGCGGCCGCGCTCCAGCACGGCGTCCTGCGCTTCGTACAGGGCCTCGCGGGTGCGCTTCAGGGAAGACAGGGCGCGGTCGCGCAATTCGTTTGCCTTGTCGCCCGTGCTGCTGGCGGCTTCGCGCAGCAGGCTTTCCGCATCGTTCAGGCTGGTCTTGACACTGTCGATGAGTTTTTCTTTTGCGACGTCTTCGGATTTTCTCGTGGCCATTTCTTGAGCTCCTGTTGTGTGTCCATGACGGAATCATCATACCAGCCGCCCTTTCCGCGGCATGGCGTGCTTGCTACCGGGTGCTACTTGATTTGCGTAATCTCAACGGCGGACTTGACGCCGCCCTGGTCGATGTCCTGCTTCATCACGAGGTTGACCGCCGGACAGTACCAGTCCGTCACGGTGGTGTTCATGCCCGGGATGGGAATGGTCAGCCCCTGGAAGGTGGCCATGGTGGGATCGGAATTGCGGGTGTAGGTGATCGGATGGCAGGACTGCTTGCCCAGCGCCGTGTTCATCGAGGCTTTCTGCCCCACCGTCTTTTCGCCGATGCGCACCGTGGTGCTGGGCTGGCCGCCCACCGGCGCCTCCTTGCCGATCTTCAGGCGGAACGACGAGCCGGGCAGCTTCTGCCCGCTGTTGAGCTTGCCGTCATAGGCGAACAGGCCCAGCATGCGCAGGTCGAACTGGCCCTCGGAGGGGCGCGGCGCCTCGCCGGCGCTGGCATAGCGCAGGAAGGTGGCCTGGCCGCTCTTGACGGTCATGAGGTAGTCCAGCTTGGACTTGCCCGGGGGCAGGCCCGCGTAGCTGAAACTGGCGACGCCCTGGACGCGCGCGCGGCAGTTGTCCCCGTTCGTCTTGGTCACTTCGGCGAAGGTCAGGTCGGCGCCCAGCGCCAGGTTGCCCGTGCCGGTCAGCTGGACCGCGCCGCCGTCGTGCATGAACTGGGCGTCGCACACGCCGGCCTGCGCCAACGAGGCCGCCCCCAGCATGCCCGCCGCCAAAACAAAGGATGCCGTTTTTCGCATCGTCACAAGCCACTCCATGAATCCGGAAAAAACCGTCCGCGCCTGGCGGGCGGCGGATGGTGGCTTGATACTACACCGTTGCCGCCCCCGGCGTATGTCGGAACGTGTCGGCCCGCGGGCTCGGAAAGCCGCGCTTGCCTAATAATTTCTGGGCATATGGAATAAAGAAATCAAAAGTTGTGGGGATGAGGGCCCGTCCCTATGATCGAACGACATTTTCCCGGGCACGCCCGACGCTGGCACTCATGAAGCTTTTCCCGATTTTTGCCGATTTGAAAGACCGGCTCGTCCTGGTGGTGGGCGGCGGCGCGGTCGCCGAGCGCAAGACGCTCGCCCTGCTGGAAGCCTCGGCCGAGGTGGTCGTGGGCGCCCCGGACCTCACCCCGGCCCTGGCCGCCTTGGCCGCCGAGGGCCGCATCCGCCATCGGCCCGGCCGCTTCGATCCCGCCTGGCTGGACGAGGCCTGGCTGGTGGTCGCGGCCACCGACGACCGCGACGCCAACGCCGCCGTGTCCGAGGCGGCGCGGGCCCGGCGCATTTTCGCGAACGTGGTGGACGACCCGGAACTGTCGTCCTTCCAGGTGCCCTCCATCGTCGACCGCTCGCCGGTCATCGTGGCCATTTCCTCCTCCGGCGTGGCGCCCGTGCTCGCGCGCCGCGTCAGGGAACGCATCGAATCCCTGTTCGACCACACGCTGGGCCAATTGGCCGCCTTGGCCGCCCGCTACCGCAAGCCCATCCGCGCCAGCCATCCCGACCTGGGCGCGCGCCGCCGCTTCTACGACTGGCTGCTGGACGGCCCGGTGGCCGGCTTCCTGCGCCAGCAGCAGCCCGCCCAGGCGGAAGACGCGCTGGCCGCCGCCCTGGCGGCCCCGCTGGCGCCCGACGCCGGCAGCGTGGTGCTGGTCGGCGCCGGCCCCGGCGATCCCGGGCTGCTGACGCTCAAGGCCTTGCGCGCGCTGAACGAGGCCGACGTGATCCTGCACGACCGCCTGGTGAGCGACGAGATCATGTCGCTGGCGCGCCGCGACGCCGAGCGCGTGCCGGTGGGCAAGCTGCCCGGCGAAAACCATCACGCCACGCAGGCGCGCATCCACGGCCTGCTGGTAGAGCACGCGCGCGCCGGCCGCCGCGTAGTGCGGCTGAAGGGGGGCGACGCCTTCATCTTCGGCCGGGGCGGGGAGGAACTGGAGTATCTGCGCGCCCACGGCGTGCGCTACGAGGTGATCCCGGGCATTACCGCCGCGCTGGCCTGTGCGGCCTACGCCGGCATCCCGCTCACGCACCGGGAGCATGCCCAGTCCGTGCGTTTGATCACGGCGCATTGCCGCGAAGACGAGGACAACCTGGACTGGCCCGCCCTGGCGCGGGAAAAGCAGACCCTGGCCTTCTATATGGGCGTGGGGCAGCTGGACCTGCTGACCGGGCGCCTGCTGCGCCATGGCCGCGCGCCCGACACGCCGTTCGCGCTGATCGAAAACGGCAGCCGGCCCGAGCAGCGCGTGCTGTCCGGCCCGCTGGAGCGGCTGCCGGCGCTGGCCGCCGAACACGCCATCCGCTCCCCCGCCCTGCTGATCGTGGGCGAGGTCGCCGGGCTGGCGCCGCGGCTGCGGTGGTTCGGCCGGCACATCGACGGCGCGCCCGAGACCATCACGGCGTGAGGGGCGGCGCGTTCCGCGCCGCCGCCGGCTTTATTCCGTCTTCTGCGTGGTGCCGAAGATGCGGTCGCCGGCGTCGCCCAGGCCCGGCATGATGTAGCCGTGTTCGTTCAGGCCGTCGTCGATGGACGCGGTATAGATATGCACGTCCGGGTGCTTGGCCAGCACGGTATCGATGCCGACCGGGGCGGCCACCAGCACCAGCGCGCGGATTTCCTTGCAGCCGGCGCGCTTCAGCAGGTCGATCGCGGCCACCATCGAGCCGCCGGTGGCCAGCATCGGATCCACGATCAGCGCCAGGCGCTGGTCCAGTTCGCCGACCAGGCGCTCCAGGTAGGTATGCGCCTCCAGCGTTTCCTCGTTGCGGGCCACGCCGACCACGCTGACCTTGGCGCCGGGGATCAGGCTGAGCACGCCGTCCAGCATGCCGATGCCGGCGCGCAGGATGGGCACCACGGTGACTTTCTTGCCGGCGATCTTCTCGACCTCGACCGAACCGCACCAGCCTTCGACCGTGGCGGGCGCCAGCGGCAGGTCCTTGGACGCCTCGTAGGTGAGCAGCGCGCCGACTTCCTGCGACAGTTCGCGGAAGCTCTTGGTGCTGAGGTCGGCGCGGCGCATGATCCCGAGCTTGTGGCGGATCAGCGGATGGCGGATTTCGTGCACGGGCATGTGCGTAACACTCCAGAATATTGATGGACAGGGTTTTCGCCTCGGGCGGAACCGCAGCGGCGCGGCGCATCGGCGCCGCCCGCGTCGAGCCACACCTGAGGATCGTAATCGGGTTTGGGGCCGCTGCGTAGTTCCTTTTGGCGCGCGGCCCCGGATGGGAGGCGGGTTCCTTCTATTGCTCGGCCAGCCAGGCGATGAGCGCGTCGTCGAAGGCCCGGACGGCGCCCGCCTGTTCGTGGTTCACGATGCTGACGACCACGTAGCGCTTGCCGCTGGCGCCCAGCACGTAGCCGGCGATCGAGCGCACGTCGCGCAGGGACCCGGTCTTGAGGTGGGCCATGCCCAGCGTGCCGTTGCCCTTGAGGCGGCGGCGCACCGTGCCATCCACCCCGGCGATCGCGAAGGACGAAATGTACTCCGGCATCACGGGCGAGTTCCAGGCCAGCGTCAGCATCGAGGCCAGGCTGTCGGCCGAGACCCGGGCATCGCGCGACAGGCCGGCCCCGTTGTCGATGACCAGCTCCGGCATGTCCAGCCCCTGCTTGGCGAGCAGGCCCTTGGCCACTTCCTCGCTGCTGGAGACGGTGGCGGGACGGCGGCCGCGCTCGGCGCCCAGGGTCAGCAGCAGCGTGCGGGCCATGACGTTGTTGCTGCGCTTGTTGATCTGGCGAATCGCCTCGGCCAGCGTGGGCGAATCGTGGGTGGCCAGCACCACCGCGTCGGGCGGCACCATGCCGGAACGGACCTGCCCCTTGAACGTGCCGCCCAGCTCCTTCCAGAGCATGCGGAACACCTCGGTGGCGTAGTCGGGCTGCGACAGCGCCAGGCGGTACAGGCTGAATTCGCCGCAGGAACCGGCCACCTTGCCGTTCACGCGGATGGTCACGCCCTGCTGGGTGATCACCGGATCCGTGGTCACCACGGGCGGGCCGGGGCAGCGGACTTCGCTCCATTCGACGCGGCCCTCGATCTTGAGGCCCGGCAGCGGCGGATCGATCAGCGGCACCCACTTATTGGCGACCGGGTCCGGCGTGAACACCAGGCGCAAGGCGCCGAAACCCACCATCAGCGCGTCCGGGCTGGCGTTGTAGGCGCGGTCGGGCGCGCCGTCGAAGGCGCCGGGGTCGGTCGCGACCTGGCCGAAGATGCTGCGGTCGATGACCAGGTCGTTGATCTGCTTGACGCCCTTCAGGCGCAGCTCGCGCAGCAGCACCCAGAGATCCTGCAGCAGGAACTGGGGATCGCCGCCGGCCCTCAGGTAGAGGGGGCCGGCCAGCACGCCCTTGGCGTCGGGCCGCGCGCCCGGCGCGGTCATGAATTCGGTGCGCCAGACGTAATTGGGCCCCAGTTCGGAAAGCGCCGCCCAGGTCGTCACCAGCTTCATGACCGAGGCGGGGTTGCGGGATTCCTTGGCGTTCAAGGCCGCCAGGCGCGGCCCGCCGACTTCCTGCACCACCAGCGACAAGGCGCTGTCGGGCAGCTTGGTGGCCTTCCAGGCGTTCACCACGTCGGGCGGCAGGCCGGGCACCTGGGCGCAGGCAGCCCCCGCGGCCAGGGCCAGCAGCCCTCCCGCCAGCCACCGCTTCAGCCCGCCCTTATGCTTGTTCGCTTGTCCCGTCATGCCACGCCCGTCCGCTTGCTCGTCCAGCAAAACCGAGAGCATACAAAACCTGGAGGGCTTGCGGGCGAGCGGCCCGCAAGCCCAAGGCGAAATCACCGCCCCGGACAGCCGCCGGCGCCTACTTCTGCAGCTTCCACTTGCCGCCGGCCACGGTGGCCATCACCAGCGCGCGCTCGTCCAGGCCGTTGTGGTCGGTCGGGCTCATCGAGACCACGCCGGTCGCCGTCGGCAGGTTCTTGACGTTCTCCAGCGCGTCGCGCAGCGCCGCCCGGAATTCCGGCGTGCCGGGCTTGGCCGTCTTCAGCGCGACGGGGATCGCCTGTTGCAGCAGCAGGCCGACGTCCCAGGTATAGGCTGCGAACAGGGACACGCTGCCCGGGCCGTTGGCCGCCTCGTACTTCTTGGCGAAGGCCTGGGCCGTGGCCTTGACGGGATTGTCGCCGGGCAGCAGGTCCGCCACCATGACCGGGCCCACCGGCACCCAGGCGCCGTCGCAGGCGGTGCCGCAGACGCGCAGGAAGTCGTTGTTGGCCACGCCGTGGTTGAAATAGATCTTGCCCTGGTAGCCGCGCTCGCGCAGCGCCCGCGCCGGCATGGCGGCGGGCGTGCCCGAGGCCCCCACCACCACGGCGTCCGGCGACCCGCCGATGATCTTCAGCGTCTGGGCCACGGCCGAGGTATCGGTGGGCGCGAAGCTCTCCTTGCCCACCACTTCGATGCCGTGCTTCTTCGCGGCCTTCTCGACTTCCACCCAGAAGGTCTCGCCCAGCGCATTGTTGAAGCCGATGAAGGCCAGCTTCTTCACGCCGTTGGCCGCGGCGTGGCGCGCGATGCCCTCGGCCATCAGGGAATCGGAGTGCGGCGTCTTGAAGATCCAGCGCCGCTTGTCGTCCACCGGTTCGATCAGCCGGGCCGAGGAGGCCAGCGTGATCACCGGGGTGGCGCCGGTGGCCACCGTGTCCAGCATCGCCATGGTATTGGGCGTGGTGGTGGACCCGACGATCAGGTCGACCTTGTTCTCGGAGATCAGCTTGTGGGAATTGCTGACGGCCCGGGTGGTGTCCGAAGCATCGTCCAGCACCACGTACTCGACCTTGACGCCGCCGATCTCGGTGGGCAGCAGGCTGATGGTGTTGCGTTCGGGGATGCCGAGGGAGGCCTGGGGGCCGGTGGTGGACAGGGTGGCGCCTATCTTTACTTGCGCCAGCACGGGCGAGGCGCCCAGGGCCAGCAGGGCCGCCACGGCGGCGGCGGTCAGGGTGCGGCGAGGGGTCATGCGCAGTCTCCTTGGGTACGCGGATGTCTTATGCTTTGCGCCGATCCGCTACGGCGTTGAACTCTGTTTATACGGCCGGAAAGGCCGCCGGCGCGCACGCGCGACGGCCCGTTGCGGGTTTGTCCGCACGGGTGGGCCACGGGGCGCGGCTTGGGGATGGTCTGTCTCCGCGTTGCCGGCTTGCGGCAACAGCTGTATTTTTTAGTGATACGCGTATTCTAATAAGAGACAAATCGATGTCAACACACAGCAGTACGGGGATCCAGTCCGCCGAAATCGCGTTGGACGTCCTGACCCGACTGGCCGAGCTGGGCGGCGCCCTGTCGGTATCGGAGCTGGGGCGCAGCCTGGACATGCCGCGCGCCAAGGTGCACCGCTATCTGGTGTCGCTGGAGCGGCGCGGCTATGTGGAACAGGACGCGGCCAGCGCCCGCTACCGGCTGGGCCCGCAGGCGCTCCACACCGGGCTGGCCGCGCTGGCCGAGGTGGATTTCGTGAAGCTGGCGGCCGGCGGCCTGGACGGCCTGAGCGCCGCCATCGGCCAGACCGTGTTCATTTCGGTGTGGGGCCAGCACGGCCCCACCATCGTGCAGTGGCGCGACGCGCGGCTGCCGGTCACCGTCAACGTGCGGGTGGGTTCGGTGCTGCCGCTGCTCAATAGCGCCACCGGCCGGGTCTATGCCGCCTGGCTGCCGGAAACCCTGGCCCTGCCCCGGGCGCTGGCCGAATGGGACGCGCTGCTGGGCCAGGACGCCGACGCCGAACGGCGCCGGGACGCGGCCCGGGCGCTGGGCGCCGCGGAACCGCCCCGGGATCCCGCCGCCGCCTTGCGGCAGCAATGGCAGGCCACCCGCCAACGCGGCTACGCCAGCGTCAGCGGCCACCTGCTGCACGGCATCGACTCGGCCGCCGTGCCGGTGCTGGACGCCCAGGGCCGGCTGGCGGGCGCCATCACCGGCCTGGGGCTGCATGGCGGATTCGACCTGGCGCCCGAAGGCGAACCGGTGCGGGCGCTGGTGGCGGCCGCCGCCGACTGCTCTCGCCGGCTCGGCTGGAATGCCGCCGCCTGAGCGCGGCGAGCCGCGCCCTTTACAATAATGGGTTGCCCCGGGTGCGCCCGGCTCGCTTTTGCTTTCTTTCGCCGCCCTTTTCCGAACGGATACCCGCGTGACCCAGTCCCTCACCGTTTCCGATTTCAATTACGAACTGCCGCCTGAGCTCATCGCCCAGACGCCCGCCGCCGAACGCACGGGCAGCCGCCTGCTGCACCTGGATCGCGCGGGCGCGCTGCACGACCGGCAATTCGCCGACCTGGCCGCCCTGCTGCGCCCGCACGACCTGCTGGTCTTCAACGACACCCGCGTCATCAAGGCGCGCCTGACCGGCCACAAGATCACCGGCGGCAAGGTCGAGGTGCTGGTCGAGCGCATTACCGAGCCCGACCGCGTCCTGGCCCACGTCCGCGCCAGCAAGTCGCCCGGAGCGGGCATGGTGCTGCGCCTGGCCGACGCCTTCGAGGCCACGGTGCTGGGCCGCGACGGCGAACTCTTCGATATCCGCTTCCCCGGCCCGGTGCTGGCGCTGCTGGACGCGCACGGCGCCACGCCGCTGCCGCCCTACATCACGCACCAGGCCGATGCCGGCGACGACGAGCGCTACCAAACGGTCTATGCCCGCGAACCCGGCGCCGTGGCGGCTCCCACCGCCGGCCTGCACTTCGACCAGCCCACCCTGGACCGCCTGGACGCCCTGGGCGTGACGCGCGCCTTCGTCACGCTGCACGTGGGCGCCGGCACCTTCCAGCCGGTGCGGGTGGACAACCTGGCCGACCACGTCATGCATGCGGAGTGGTTCACGGTGCCCCAGGCCACGGTGGACGCGATCGCCGCCGCCCGCAGCCGGGGCGGCCGCGTCGTCGCCGTCGGCACGACCAGCGTGCGCGCCCTGGAATCGGCCGCCGCCCAGACCGAGGGGCGCACCGCCCCCGGCCTGCCGCTGGCCGCCGCCCAGGGCGATACCCGCCTGTTCATCACTCCCGGATACCAGTACCGTGTCATCGACGCCCTGGTGACCAACTTCCACCTGCCCCAGTCGACCCTGCTGATGCTGGTGTCGGCGCTGGCCGGCGTCGAACCGATACGCCGCGCCTACGCCCACGCCGTCGCCGAGCGCTACCGCTTCTTCAGCTATGGCGACGCCATGTTTATCGAGTCCCCCGCCCCATGACCGGACTGAATTTCGAACTGCTCGCCACCGACGGCGGCGCCCGCCGCGGCCGCATCACGCTGAACCACGGCGTGGTCGAGACCCCCATCTTCATGCCCGTGGGCACCTATGGCAGCGTCAAGGCCATGCTGCCCCACGAACTGAAAGAGATCGGCTCGCAGATCGTGCTGGGCAACACGTTCCACCTGTGGCTGCGCCCCGGCACGGAAATCATGGAAAAGCATGGCGGCCTGCACGGCTTCATGCAATGGGACAAGCCCATCCTGACCGATTCCGGCGGTTTCCAGGTGTTCAGCCTGCAAGGCATGCGCAAGATCACCGAGGAAGGCGTGAAATTCGCCTCCCCGATCGACGGCGCCCGGCTGTTCCTGACGCCCGAGGAATCCATGCGCATCCAGCGCTCGCTGAATTCCGACATCGTCATGGTGTTCGATGAGTGCACGCCCTATGAAATCGACGGCCGGCCCGCCACCGTCGAGGAGGCCGCCCGCTCGATGCGCATGTCGCTGCGCTGGGCCCGCCGCTCGCGCGAGGAATTCGACCGCCTGGGCAACCCCAACGCCCTCTTCGGCATCGTCCAGGGCGGCATGTACGAGGCGCTGCGCGACGAATCGCTGGCCGGGTTGCAGGAGATCGGCTTCCACGGCTACGCCATCGGCGGCCTGTCGGTGGGCGAGCCCAAGGAAGACATGATGCGCATCCTGGCGCACGTCACCCCCAAGCTGCCGGCCCAGGCGCCGCGCTACCTGATGGGCGTGGGCACGCCGGAAGACCTGGTCGAGGGCGTTTCCCGCGGCGTGGATATGTTCGACTGCGTCATGCCCACCCGCAACGCCCGCAACGGCTGGCTGTTCACGCGCTTCGGCGACGTCAAGATCCGCAACGCCAAGTACCGCGACGATACCCGCCCGCTGGACCCGAGCTGCGGCTGCCACACCTGCGCGAATTTCTCGCGCGCCTACCTGCACCATCTGCAGCGCGCCAATGAAATCACGGGCGCGCGCCTGAATACGCTGCACAACCTGCATTTCTACCTGACCATCATGAAGGAAATGCGGGAAGCCATCGCCGAGGGCCGTTTCGACGCCTGGCGCGCCCAGTTCGCGGCCGACCGGGCGCGAGGGGTGGATTAGAATTTCAGAAGTCCGCCGGCCGGGCGGCGGCGCCCCGGCCGTGCCGCCCCTCCGCGATGCGCGCCCCGGCGGGCCGCGGAACCTATATACAATAGTCGGCTTGCCCTATCCATGGCTCGCGCGGGGATGGGCGCAGAAAAACATAAACACGACCTCCCAAACATACTAAACGCAGGAGAATTCAATGTCCCTTATCGATACCGCCAGCCTCGTCGTGGCCCAGGCCGCCCCCGAAGGCAATGCGCTGATGGGCATGCTGCCCATCATCCTGATGTTCGTGATCCTCTACTTCCTGATGATCCGTCCCCAGATGAAGCGCCAAAAGGAACACCGCAACCTGATCGCCGCCCTGGCCAAGGGCGACGAAGTGGTCACCGCCGGCGGCATGCTCGGCAAGGTCACCAAGGTGAACGACAGCTACGTCACGGTGGAAGTTTCGGAACTGGCCGACAAGCCGGTCGAAGTGATCATGCAGAAGTCTTCGGTTTCGACCGTGCTGCCCAAGGGAACCATCAAGGCCCTGTAAGCGTCCCAACGGAGCCCTGAACGGGCTCTTGCGCTTGATGGCTCCCCGCCGCCCGCCGCGCTTGGCGCTCGGGCGGCCCTTTTATCACTCTCACATGAAGTAGCCGGCAATGAACCGCTATCCTCTCTGGAAGTACATTACGGTCCTGGTCGCGGTCATTATCGGCCTGCTGTACACGCTTCCCAACTTCTACGGCGAGTCCCCCGCCGTCCAGGTTTCCAGCGCCAAGGCCACCGTAAAGGTCGACACCGCCATGCTGGGCCGGGTCGAGCAAGTGCTGGCTGACGCCAAGATCCCCAACGAAGGGGTCTACTACGAACAGAACGGCACGCTCGGCACCGTGCGCGCCCGCTTCACCTCGACCGACCTGCAATTGCAGGCCCGCGACCTCCTCGACAGAACCCTCAACACCGTCGCCGGCGACCCTCACTACACGGTGGCGCTGAACCTGCTGCCCGCCTCGCCCGCCTGGATGCGCGCGATGGGCTGGTTCGCGCCCAAGCCCATGTACCTGGGCCTGGACCTGCGCGGCGGCGTGCACTTCCTGCTGCAAGTGGACATGCAGGGCGCGCTCACCGCCCGCTACGACTCCCTGGCCGCCGACGTGCGCTCCGTGCTGCGCGACCAGAAGGTCAACGTGGCCGGCGTGGAACGCTCCGGCATGGCCATCGCCGCCACCTTCGCCAACGACGACGACCGCGACCGCGCCATCTCCACCCTGCGCAGCCGCCTGCCCGACCTGGAATTCACCGAGCGCGTCGAAAACGGCAAGCCCCTGCTGATCGGCGCCCTGAACCCGGCCGCCGTCACCCGCGTGCAGGATTCCGCGCTGAAGCAGAACATCAATACGCTGCACAACCGGATCAACGAACTCGGCGTGGCCGAACCGGTCATCCAGCAGCAAGGCGGCGACCGCATCGTGGTGCAACTGCCCGGCGTGCAGGACGTGGCCAAGGCCAAGGAACTGCTGGGCCGCACCGCCACGCTGGAAATCCGCATGGTCGACGACTCCCCCGCCGCGCAGGCCGCGCTGCTGGGCGGCACCGTGCCTTTCGGCCTCGAACGCTACAACGACCGCGACGGCCGCCCGATCCTGGTCCGCCGCCAGGTCATCCTGACCGGCGAAAACCTGCAGGACGCCCAGCCCGGCCGCGATTCGCAGACCCAGCAGGCCGCCGTGCACCTGACGCTGGACTCCAAGGGCGCCCGCATCTTCCGCGACGTGACCCGCGACAACATCGGCAAGCGCATGGCCATCCTGCTGTTCGAGAACGGCAAGGGCGAAGTGGTCACGGCCCCGGTCATCCGCAGCGAAATCGCCGGCGGGCAAGTGCAGATCTCCGGCAGCATGAGCTCCGAAGAAGCCGCCGACACCGCGCTGCTGCTGCGCGCCGGCGCCCTGGCCGCGCCGATGTCCATCATCGAAGAACGCACCATCGGCCCGAGCCTGGGTGCCGACAACATCGCGAAGGGCTTCTATTCGACGCTCTACGGCTTCCTCGCCATCGCCGTGTTCATCATCCTGTACTACCACCTGTTCGGCGTGTTCTCGACCATCGGCCTGACCCTGAACGTGCTGCTGCTGCTGGCGCTGCTGTCCATGCTGCAGGCCACGCTGACGCTGCCGGGCATCGCGGCCATTGCGCTGACACTGGGCATGGCCATCGACTCGAACGTGCTGATCAACGAGCGGATACGCGAGGAATTGCGCGCGGGCGCCAGTCCGCAGCAGGCCATCCATCACGGCTTCGAGCGCGCCTGGGGCACCATTCTCGACTCCAACCTGACCACGCTGATCGTGGGCCTGGCGCTGCTGGCCTTCGGTTCGGGCCCGATCCGGGGCTTCGCCGTGGTGCACGTCCTGGGCATCCTGACCTCGATGTTCTCGTCGGTCGTGGGCGTGCGCGCGCTGGCCAACCTCTGGTACGGCCGCAAGAAGAAGCTCACGACGATCTCCATCGGTGAAGTCTGGAAGCCGAAGACCAACTGAACATCCGCGCGGGCGGCATAGCCGCCCGCCACCGATAAAGCCGAAGGCGAAAAATGGAATTTTTCCGTATTCACCGCACCATCCCGTTCATGCGCCACGCGCTGGTGCTGAACATCATCAGTCTCGTCACCTTCGTGGCGGCGGTCTTCTTCATCCTGACCCGCGGTTTCCACCTGTCGATCGAATTCACCGGCGGCACGGTCATGGAAGTCAACTACGCCCAGACGGCGCAGCTTGAAAACGTGCGCGGCGTCGTCTCGAAGCTGGGCTACACCGACTTCCAGGTGCAGAACTTCGGCACCTCGCACGACGTCATGATCCGCCTGCCCCTGCAGGAAGGCCAGACCTCGGCCACCCAGAGCGAAACCGTCATGGCCGCGCTCAAGGCCGCCGATTCCGGCGTCGAGCTGCGCCGCGTCGAGTTCGTGGGCCCGCAGGTGGGCCAGGAACTGCTGCACAACGGCCTGATGGCGCTGCTCGTCGTGGTCATCGGCATCATGGTGTACCTGGGCTTCCGCTTCGAATGGAAGTTCGCCGTCGCCGGCGTGATCGCCAACCTGCACGACGTGGTGATCATCCTGGGCTTCTTCGCCTTCTTCCAGTGGGAATTCTCGCTGTCGGTGCTGGCGGGCGTGCTGGCGGTGCTGGGCTACTCCGTGAACGAATCCGTGGTCATCATGGACCGGATCCGCGAAAACTTCCGCAAGTACCGCAAGGCGGACGTGCATGAAGTCATCAACAGCGCCATCACGCAGACCATCTCGCGGACCATCATCACCCACGGTTCGACCCAGATGATGGTGCTGGCCATGCTGTTCTTCGGCGGCCCCACCCTGCACTACTTCGCCATGGCGCTCACCATCGGCATCTGGTTCGGCATCTATTCGTCGGTGTTCGTCGCCGCGGCGCTGGCCATGTGGATGGGCGTCAAGCGCGAAGACCTGGTCAAGCCGGTCAAGAAGGAAGGCGAGGAAGGCGAAGTCGCCTGATTTTCCGCCGCCCCGCGAAAACCCGCCCTCTCTTTGAACTGACCCCCGAAAGTTGGACTAGATCCAACCTTCGGGGGTTTTTTCATGCCCGGCCGCAACGCGGCCGACGCATCTCGGACGATGTCGCTTGCCCTACACATAAGTATCCGCTAATGTGTAGGCATGATCGAAAACGACATCTTCAAGGCCCTGGCCGACCCGACCCGCCGCGCGATCTTCGAGAAGCTCGCCGCCGGCGGCATGAACGCCAGCGCCTTGCGCGAGGGCATGGAGATCAGCCAGCCCGCCATGTCCCAGCACCTTGCGGTCCTGCGCAAGGCCCGGCTGGTGCGCGAGGCGCGGCAAGGCCGCTACGTCAATTACCAAGTCGACCCGGACGGCCTGGCGCTCATTGCCGGCTGGCTGGCGAAGTACCGCGCCTACTGGCCCGCCCGCGTCGACGCCCTGAACGCCTTGCTCAAGGACATGGACCAATGACCGACTCCGCCCTCGACGATCCGCGGCAGGACATCCTGCTCGAATACGAACTCGACGCGCCTCCCGAAAAAGTCTGGCGCGCCCTCAGCATCCCGGAATTCCGCGAACAGTGGCTGCCCGGCCTGGACCTGGCCAGCCCCGACCCCGTGGACGCGACGCCCCAGGAAGAAGTGCGCTACCGGATGCGCGACGACGAACCGCCTTTCCTCGAAAGCGTGGTGACGTTCCAGCTGCGCCCCGCCGCCGACGGGCGCAGCCTGTTGCGGATCATCCATGTCCTGGCCGACGAGCGCCTCGAACGCCGCGGCCGCGACGCCGCGAACGACGCCGGCCCCTTCCTCATGCGCGCCGCCTGAGCCCGGCGCCGCTCGCCAAGCTTCCGCAACACAGGAGTCAGTCCATGCAGGACGTCATGCATTACGTGCCGATGGTCGTCGAGCAGTCCGGCCGCGGAGAACGGTCCTTCGACATTTATTCGCGGCTGCTGCGAGACCGCATCATCTTCCTCAACGGCGAGGTCAACGATGCCGTGTCCGCGCTGGTCTGCGCGCAGTTGCTCTTCCTGGAATCCGAGAACCCCACCAAGCCCATCCACCTGTACATCAACTCGCCCGGCGGGGTGATCACCAGCGGCCTGGCCATGTACGACACCATGCAGTACATCACCGCCCCGGTGCACACGCTGTGCATGGGAACCGCCCGCTCCATGGGTTCGTTCCTGCTCATGGCGGGCGAACCCGGCGAACGCTGCGCGCTGGCCAACGCCAGCCTGCACGTCCACCAGCCGCTGGGCGGCTTCCAGGGCCAGGCGTCGGACATCCTGATCCACGCCGAGGAAATGCAGCGCACCAAGGACCGCGTCATCCGGGTCTACGCGGAACACTGCGGGCGCAGCTACGAGGAAGTCGAGCGCACGCTGGACCGCGACCGCTACATGACCGCGGAGGAAGCGCTGGAATGGGGGCTCATCGACCGAGTCCTGAAACGGCGCGACTTCGGCGGCTGAAGCGCCATGCTGGGCTACCATAGCCGCATCATGAAACTTGCCATCGATCATCTCGTCATCGCCGCCGCCGACCTCGACAGCGGCACCGAATACGTCGCCCGGCTGCTCGGCGTCGCGCCGGCCGGCGGCGGCGCCCACCCGCGCATGGGCACCCACAATCGGGTGCTGGGCATGGCCGGCGGCCTCTACCTGGAAGTCATCGCCATCGACCCGAACGCCGAGGCGCCCAGCAGGCCGCGCTGGTTCGGACTGGATCAGGGCGCCGTGCGCGCCCGGCTGGAACAGGGCCCCTACCTGGCTCACTGGGCGGCCCGGGTGGAAGCCCCGCTGGACCTGACGCAAATGCAGGCCGAGCACCCCGACCGCCTCGCCCCCGCCATTCCCATGTCGCGCGGCGACCTGCGCTGGCGGCTGACCGTGCCCGAAGACGGCAGCCTCCCCGCCTGGCGCGAGGCCGGCCACGCCGCCGGCGACGGCCTCCTGCCCACGCTGATCCAATGGGACGTGCCGAACTATCCCGGCCTGAGCCTGGCGCGCCCGGACCTGGCGCTCGTCGAGCTGTCCGGCCGGCATCCCCAGGCGGGCCTGCTGCGCCAGGGCCTGGCCTGGATGGGCGCCGATCACCTGATCCATCTGGAACAGGCCGACGGCCCGCCTCGCCTCTCCGCCCGCATCCAGACGCCGCGGGGCGAGCAGGTCCTGGCCTGACCGCCCCGTCGCGCCGGCGCTTCCCCCCGCATCCATCCCTAACGGAGACCGTTCATGTCCGCCCCCCGCAAGCGATTCGACGAAGACCCCTACCTGGAACGGTGCGAGGCCACCGTGGTGGCGGTCGGCCCCGACGGCATCGAGCTGGACGAAACCGTCTGCTATGCGCGCAGCGGCGGCCAGGCCGGCGACAGCGGCCGGCTGACCCTGGCCGACGGGCGCGTGCTGGAACTGGCCGACACGCTGTACGCGGACGACCGCCAGCGCATCCTGCACGTGCCGGCCGGCGACGCGCTGCCGCAAGTGGGCGAGCGCGTGTCCGTGGCTATCGACTGGCCGCGGCGCCACCGGCTCATGCGCCTGCATACCTGTCTGCATTTGCTGGGATCGCTGGTGCCCGCGCCCGTGACGGGCTGCAATATCTCGCCCGACTCCGCCCGCATCGACTTCGACCTGCCCGAATCCACGCTGGATAAGGCCGACCTGACCGAGCGCCTGAACGCGCTGATCGGCGCCGGCATCGCGGTCGGCATCGACAGCATCACGCCGGATCAGCTGGCCGCGGAACCCGAGCTGGTGCGCACCGTGGGCGCGGCGCCGCCGGCCGGCACCACCCATATCCGCATCGTCGGCATTCCGGGCGTGGACCGGCAGCCCTGCGGCGGCACCCATGTGGCCAACACGGCCGAGATCGGCCCCGTGGTCGTGACGAAGATCGAGAAGAAAAGCCGCACCAACCGGCGGGTGGTGGTCAGCTTCGCCTGAAGCCTGCGGGCCCGCGCGCTCAGCCGCGCGGGCCGGCGCGCCACCACTTCCACGGCGCGCGCAGCGGCCATTGGTACTGGGCGTCCAGCACGCGCGGCGCCAGCACATGCCCGACCAGCACCGCGATGCCCGCGGCCGTCATCACGTCGGACAGATAGTGGTCCAGGTTGACCAGCCGGCTGACGGCCACCAGCGCCGCCAGCAGCAGGAAGACCCAGCGCCAGCGCGGCGCCAGGATGCCCAGCACCACCGCCACGGCGAACGCCGCGTAGGTATGGCTGGACGGGAAGGAATTGAAGAGCTGCGAGCGCGAGAACGATTCGCCCAGCCCGTAGATGCCTTTTTCGAAGTAGAGCTCGGGCCGCGCCCGCGCCACCGAACGCTTGAGCACCAGCACCACGAGCCCGCCGACCGCCATGGTCGAGAGCATCAGCAGGCTGCCGCGGGCCATGCTGGCGTAGCTCATGCGCACGGGGTTGCGCCAGCCGCGCGCCAGCCCGACCAGGCCGATGACGTAGAACGCCAGCGCCACGCCGATGTAGCGGCCGCTTTCGCCCATTTCCCCGACCCACTCGAACGATTCGTTCACGCCCTCGGATACCGACTGCTTGATCCAGACGGCCAGGGGCAGGTCGATCCACAACGCGCTGGCGCCCGCGGCCAGCGCCAGGGCGCAGCCCAGCAGCAGCCAGGTCAAGGGCGAAAAGGGGTTGTGATAGCGGTCGGCCGAAAGCGTGCCCGGCGCGGCAGCATGCGCGGGAGCGGCTACCGGAGGCGTCAGGGGATTCGTGTTCATCGGTGCCGCTTCATGGAAATGAGAAAGATTACTGGGATCTGAAACCCAGTCCGGTCGATATCGTAACGGGCACCGGCCGTCAGACCAAGAAACAAATTTCACGCAAGGGTTAAAATTCGCGGTTTCCCATCCTTCAGCCCCCGGGATCTACACCCGTCACGGCGACCATCATGCAAGAAATCTCCCTCAAACGCGCGGACGCCCCGCGCGACGGCGCAAGCGCCGCCCCGGCCGCGGGCACCGGCTCCCCCCGCAAGCTGTACATCCGCACTTTCGGGTGCCAGATGAACGAGTACGACTCGGACAAGATGGCCGACGTGCTGCGCGGCGACCAGGGGCTGGAACTGACCAACGACCCGGAAGAAGCCGACGTCATCCTCTTCAACACCTGTTCGGTGCGCGAGAAGGCGCAGGAAAAAGTCTTCTCCGACCTGGGCCGCGTGCAGCACCTGAAGAAAACCAATCCCAACCTGGTGATCGGCGTGGGCGGCTGCGTGGCCAGCCAGGAAGGCGAGGCCATCGTCAAGCGCGCTCCCTACGTGGACGTGGTGTTCGGCCCGCAAACGCTGCACCGCCTGCCGGAGCTGATCCAGCGCCGCCGCGAGGAAGGCCGCTCGCAGGTGGACATCAGCTTCCCCGAGATCGAAAAATTCGACAACATGCCGCCGCCGCGCGTCGACGGCGCCACCGCCTTCGTCTCGATCATGGAAGGCTGCAGCAAGTATTGCAGCTTCTGTGTGGTGCCCTATACGCGCGGCGAGGAAGTCTCGCGCCCCTTCGAGGACGTGCTGGTCGAGGTCGCGGACCTGGCCGACCAGGGCGTGAAGGAAGTGACGCTGCTGGGCCAGAACGTGAACGCCTACCGCGGGCGCATGGCCGACACCAGCGAGATCGCCGACTTCGCCATGCTGCTGGAATACGTGCATGAAATCCCGGGCATCGAGCGCATCCGCTACACCACCTCGCACCCCAAGGAAATGACCCAGCGCATGGTGGACGCCTACGCCCGCCTGCCCAAGCTGGTGTCGTTCCTGCACCTGCCGGTGCAGGCCGGCAGCGACCGCGTGCTGGCCGCCATGAAGCGCGGCTACACCACGCTGGAATTCAAGTCCGTCGTGCGCCGCCTGCGCGCCGCCCGGCCCGACCTGACGCTGTCCTCGGACTTCATCGTCGGCTTTCCCGGCGAAACCGAGGAAGACTTCGAAAAGACCATGAAGCTGATCGAGGACGTGGGCTTCGACACCTCGTTCTCGTTCGTGTATTCGCGCCGCCCGGGCACCCCCGCGGCCGACCTGCACGACGACACGCCCCAGGACGTGAAGCTGCGCCGCCTGCAACGCCTGCAGGCGCTGATCAACGAGCAGGCCGCGCAGATCGCCCGCAACATGATCGGCACGCGCCAGCGCCTGCTGGTGGAAGGCCCCTCGCGCCGCGACCCGAACGAACTGATGGGCCGCACCGAGAACAACCGCATCGTGAACTTCGCCGCGCCCGCGCGGCTCATCGGACAAATGGTCGACGTCATCATCACCGAAGCGCACACCAATTCGCTGCGCGCCCGGGTGGCCGACGTGGACCGCGTTTCCCAAGAGGCCGAATGACCACTCCCCGCTCCCGCGCCCGTCGCAGCATGCCCGTCGTCGTCACCCTGGACGGCGACAACACCCATCTGGCCAACCTCTGCGGCCCGCTCGACGAAAACCTGCGCCAGCTGGCCGACGGCATGAGCGTCAAGCTCTCGCGCCGCGGCAGCCGGGTCACCATCGAGGGCGAGCTGGCCGAGCTGGCTTCGCGCGTGCTGCGCCGCTTCCATGAGCAGGCCGTGCACCGCGCGCTGTCGGTCGACGACATCCAGCTGGGGCTCGTCGAGATCGGCGTCGGCCGGCAGGAAGAGAAGCTGAAGGAAGAGCTGGCCCAGGAAATGGACCCGCTGCCCGCCCTGGACGACGAGAGCGACGGCATCGCGTTGCGCACCAAGCGCAGCGACCTGCGCCCGCGCACGCCGCGCCAGCGCGACTACCTGAACAACATCCTCAAGCACGACATCACCTTCGGCGTCGGCCCCGCCGGCACCGGCAAGACCTGGCTGGCCGTGGCCTGCGCCATCGACGCGATGGAGCGCGACACGGTGCAGCGCCTGGTGCTGACCCGCCCCGCGGTCGAAGCCGGCGAACGGCTCGGCTTCCTGCCCGGCGACCTGGCGCAGAAAGTGGACCCGTACCTGCGCCCGCTGTACGACGCGCTCTACGACTTGATGGGCTTCGAGAAGGTGCAGCGCCTGTTCGAAAAGCAGACGATCGAGATCGCGCCGCTGGCCTATATGCGCGGCCGCACGCTGAACCATGCCTTCGTCATCCTCGACGAAGCGCAGAACACCACGCCGGAACAGATGAAGATGTTCCTGACCCGGATCGGCTTCGGCAGCAAGGCCGTCATCACCGGCGACCCGTCGCAGGTGGACCTGCCGCGCGGCCAGGACAGCGGGCTGGCCCATGCGGTGAAGGTGCTGCACGACGTGCAGGGCATCGCCACCACCCGATTCACCAGCCGAGACGTGGTGCGCCATCCCCTGGTCGCCCGCATCGTCGACGCCTACGACCGCGCCTCCGAAAATGAAGCCTGATCTGTCCCTGTCCGTGCAGTACGGCGTGCAGGAAGCGCGCCTGCCGCGCTGGCGGCTGCGCCGCTGGGCCGAGCGCGCGCTGGCGGGCGCGGCCGCGGACGGCCTCGTGGCCTTCTCGGGCGCGGAACTCAGCCTGCGCCTGGTCGGCGCGGCCGAGGGCCGGCGCCTGAACCGCGATTTCCGCGGCCGCGACTACGCCACCAACGTGCTCACCTTCGAATATGGCGTGGATCCGCTGGGCGTGGCCCGCGGCGACATCGTCATGTGCGTGCCGGTGCTGGTGCGCGAGGCGCGGGAACAGCGCAAGGAACTGCTGGACCACGCCGCCCACCTCACCATCCACGGCGTGCTGCACTCGCTGGGCTACGACCACGTCAAGGCCCGCGACGCCCGCCGCATGGAAACCCTGGAAACCGCCACCCTGGCGGCCATGGGCATCGCCGATCCCTACGTCGAGGCCTGATCCCCCGCGGCCTCGGCCCGAGGGGCGCTTTTTTCTTAGGGTTGATCCCAGGGAAAACGCCGAAATTGGCGTGCAGCAAGGCGCAGATGGCGGCGGTTCACCTCATTTTGGACCCCGCGGTTACATTCTGGAAGCCAGTATCGGTTATGCTGACTCTTCCCCAACTTGTCCTCCCGGACGATGTCTGACCCTTATCCTGCCCCCGAAGCGACGCCTGCTCGCTCATCCAAACCCGCCACCAAATCCCTTCTAGACCGCCTGCTTTCCCTCGTGCGCCGCGAGCCCGAGGACCGCGAAGGCATCAAGGCCGTTCTGGAAGCCGCGCACGACCGCCAGTTGCTCGACGCGGAGTCCTACAAGATGATCAAGGGCGCGCTCGCCGTGTCCGAGGGCACCGTGGGCGACATCATGGTCCCGCGTTCGCGCATGGATCTGCTGGACGTCACGCAGCCCATTCCCTACCTCGTGGCCTCGGTGATCGAAACCGCCCATTCGCGCTTTCCCGTCTACGAAGGCGACCGCGACAACATCATCGGCATCCTGCTGGCCAAGGACCTGCTGCGCTGCATGCTGGAGCCCGGCATCGAAGTGCGCACGCTGGTGCGCCCGGCCGTGTTCATCCCGGAGTCCAAGCGCCTGAACGTGCTGCTGCACGAGTTCCGCGCCAGCCGCAACCACCAGGCCATCGTCATCGACGAGCATGGCGGCATTTCCGGCCTGGTCACGATGGAAGACGTGCTGGAGCAGATCGTCGGCGACATCGAAGACGAATTCGACGAAACCGAGGAAGACTCGATCTTCCCCGAGGGCGAGAACCAGTGGCGCGTGCTCGCGGCCACCGACATCTCGCACTTCAACGAAGTGTTCGGCTGCCAACTGCCCGACGACGAATACGACAGCGTCGGCGGCTGGATGGGCGGCCAGCTGGGCCGCATCCCGCGCCGCGGCGATACCGCCGAGTTCGACGGCCTGCGTCTCGAAGTGGCCCGCGGCGACGCGCGCCGCGCCATCTGGCTGCGCGTCAAGCGCAACGCCCCTTCCCCAGCCTCCCAGTCTTCTTCCGACGCATGACGAGTTCCCCGCGCGGCCGTTTCCTGCGCGGCGTCGCCGGCCTCCTGCTGGCCGGCGCCGTGCACGCCCTGACCTTCTCGCCCGGCCCCCTGCCCGACTGGGCGCTGGCCGCGACCCAGATCCTGATGCTGGCCGTCGCCGCGCGCGTGACGCTCTACGCGCCCTCGGCCCGGCAGGCCTGGGCGCGGGGCTGGCTGTTCGGCTTCGCCACCTATGCGCTGGGCCTGTACTGGATCTTCATCAGCCTGCACCGCTACGGCGACCTGTCCGCGCCGCTGTCGGTGGCCGCCGTGCTGGCCCTGTCGGCATTCCTGGCGCTGTTCCCGGCCTGCGCCAGCGCGCTGGCGCGCCGCTACGCGCCGCTGTCGGCCGACGCCTCGCCGTCGCGCATCCTGTCGGGCACGCTGGCCTGGGCCGCCATGTGGGCCGCGTTCGAATGGCTGCGCGCCGTGCTGCTCACGGGCTTTCCCTGGCTCAACATCGGCTACGCGCAGATCGACGGCCCGATCGCCGGCTGGGCGCCGCTGCTGGGCGTGCACGGCATGGCGTTCCTCTCGGCCTTCGTCGCGGCCGCGGTCGCCAGCCTGTGGCAACCCGCCAGGAAAACCGGCCCCGGCTCGCGCCACGCCCTGGCCGCCGGCATCGCGCTGGCGCTGGCCGCGGCCGGCTGGCCCCTGTCCCGCATCGACTGGTCCGCGCCCTCGGGCGATCCGCTGAACGTGCGGCTGGTCCAGGGCAACATCGAGCAATCGCAGAAATTCGATCCCGCCCTGCTTGAACAAAGCCTGGTCCGCCACCTCGACCTGACCTCCATGGCGCCGGCGCCCGGCGTGCCCGCGCCCCAGCTGGTCATCCTGCCCGAAACCGTGCTGCCCATCTTCCAGGACCAGCTCGATCCGCGCATCTGGGATACCTGGCGCAGCGTGGCCGCGCAGCGCAACACCGTCATCGCGATGGGCGTGCCGCTGCACGACCGCGTCGACGGCCGCGACCGCTACACCAACAGCGTCATGGGCTTCGACGGCAACACGCCGGTCGAGCAGCTCATGACCGGCACCACCGCGATGCGCTACGACAAGCGCCACCTGGTGCCCTGGGGCGAATACGTGCCGCCGGGCTTCCATTGGTTCGTGGACATGCTGAACATCCCGCTGGGCGATTTCGACCGCGGCGCCCCGCGCCAGACGCCCTTCCCCGTGGGCGGCCAGCACATCGCGTTCAACATCTGCTACGAAGACCTGTTCGGTCCGGACCTGCTGCCCGCGCTGCAGCCCGGCCCCAACGGCGAACCCGGCGCGACCATCCTGGTGAACGTGAGCAACCTAGGCTGGTTCGGCGACACCTGGGCGCTGCGCCAGCATCTGCAGATCGGCCGCCTGCGCACCATCGAGACCGCGCGCCCCATGCTGACCTCGACCAACACCGGCATTACCGCCGCCATCGACGCCCGCGGCCGCGTGGCGGCGCAGCTCGCGCCGCTGCAGGCCGGCGTGCTGCCGGTGTCGGTGCAGGGCATGAGCGGCCTTACGCCCTATGCGCGCTTCGGCGACAAGACGGCCCTGGCCCTGATCGGCCTGGCGCTGATCGCGGCCGTCGGCAGCGGCCGCCGGACCCGTCGGGGCTGAACCGCCGGCCTCGCCGGGGCGAAGTCCGCCTCAGGCGAACAGATTGGCCGGCAGCGCGCCGCTCTCCTCGGGCGGCCGCAGCGGCCCCGTTCCGGCGCCCGTCTCCTCGATCGCCTCGGCGATGGCGTCCATGTCGTCGCCGTCCAGCTCCAGTTCGGCGGCGCCCAAGAGCCCGTCCACCTGGGCCGCGTTGCGCGCCCCCACGATGGCGCCCGTCACGCCGGGCCAGGCGAGCGTCCAGCCCGCCGCCACGGCGGCGACCGTCGTGCCATGGCGCTCCGCGATCGGCTTGAAGGCTTCGGCCAGCGCCAGGTTGCGTTCGAGATTGGGCGATGCGAATTCCGCGTGGCGTGAGCGCCAATCGTCCTGCGGCAGCGCGCGGGCCCGGTCCGCGCTGAAGCGGCCGGTCAGCAGGCCGGACTGCATCGGGCTATAGACGATGACGCCGGTGCCGTTGCGGGCGCACCACGGGATCAGGTCGCCGCCGGCGGCGCGCTGGATGGCCGAGAACGGCGGCTGCAGCGTGTCCACGTGGCCCAGGGCCTCGGCATCCTGCAATTGCGCGAGATTGTGGTTCGACAGCCCCACCGCCCCGACCTTGCCTTCCCGCTTCAGGTCCAGCAGTTCCTGCCAGTACGCCTCCAGCGGCGTGCCGTCGCCGGCGGGCCAGTGCATCTGGTAGAGATCGATGCGCTCCACGCCCAGGCGCCGCAGCGAGCCGTCGATTTCCCGGCGGATGCTGGCCGGCGCGCCCGTGCGGCGAGGCATGGCCCGAGGCTGCTCGGCCGACCAGGTCAGGCCGCACTTGGTGAACACGTACGGCCGCTCGCCGGGCGCCATCTGCGCCAGGGCTTGCCGCAGGATTTCCTCGGAATGGCCCAGCCCGTACACCGCCGCCGTATCGATCCAATTGATGCCGCGCTCCACCGCGCGACGGATCGCGGCGATCGAATCGGCATCGTCCTGCGGCCCCCAGCCCACGGCCCAGCCGTTGCCGCCCATGGCCCAGGCGCCCAGGCCGATGCGCGTGATCGCCATGCCGGTACGGCCCAGCGGGCGAGTGGGAAAAGAGGTTTTGCTGCTCATCGCGCGATATCCCTGTCGGAAGTCCGGGCCGGCGCGCCGCTGCCGCGAATGCCGAGGCCGGCGCGCCACACCGCCGCCGGCCACTCCGGTGCCCGACGGAAAAAATTTTCCGATCACAATAGCATTCCCGCAAGCCTTTGATTTTCCTGGGCTTGATTCGGGCATTCCGCTTCCGCATTGCGCATGATTTGCGCAAAAAAGGGCTATAACGCACCTCCCGCCCCCTTTTTTTCACAACATTTTCGCTTTTTGCGGCAAAGCGACTTGCACGCCCCTTTTAGTTCGTGCATAATCTCGTTTCTTCGCCAACGGCACTAAACAAAACCGGCAACGAAAGACGAAAACCTGCTGAAAACACACGGTAAAACGTGAGCGATCAAACAGGAAATTCGCCAGACGTTGAAGAGGATTGATTAGAGAAACGGGGGTATAGCTCAGCTGGGAGAGCGCTTGCATGGCATGCAAGAGGTCAGCGGTTCGATCCCGCTTACCTCCACCAGTCCAAAGCGAAGAATGCAGTACCTGTTTTGCAGTTCCAGGTCCCCTTCGTCTAGAGGCCTAGGACATCACCCTTTCACGGTGAGTACAGGGGTTCGAATCCCCTAGGGGACGCCAGTTCGCTGGCAGCAGTAAATGCAGTACCTAGATGCAGTTGAAGTGACCAAGTAGTTGAGTAAGCCGCTGCGGAGCGGTAGTTCAGTTGGTTAGAATACCGGCCTGTCACGCCGGGGGTCGCGGGTTCGAGCCCCGTCCGCTCCGCCAAAAGCTCTCGCTAGAGGTCTTTCAAGAGCTCCGTATTCGGGGCTTTTTGCTTTTTAGGGTGTGAAGCCTGGTTGCCGGCAGTGTGGGCAACGAGGATCCTGGGGGGTATAGCTCAGCTGGGAGAGCGCTTGCATGGCATGCAAGAGGTCAGCGGTTCGATCCCGCTTACCTCCACCAGTAAGCAGTACGGTAGTAAGATTGCTGTTCGTTCAGGTCCCCTTCGTCTAGAGGCCTAGGACATCACCCTTTCACGGTGAGTACAGGGGTTCGAATCCCCTAGGGGACGCCAGTTCGCTGGCATGTGGTACCCGCTGCCTTGACACCGCGGCGTATTGAAGACGTTGAAGCACACCGCTGCGGAGCGGTAGTTCAGTTGGTTAGAATACCGGCCTGTCACGCCGGGGGTCGCGGGTTCGAGCCCCGTCCGCTCCGCCAAGCACCTTGCGCCCCGTCGCAGGTTTCGCTTACAGCCATCATCGAAGGCTCCGGTTTCCGGAGCTTTTTGCATTTCTGCTCCCGGCTTTTGCGCGGGGCACGCCTCCCCGCCGCTAAGACTCGTCCGTTTCGACATCTGGACAGCAAGTCGGCGCGCCTTCATCCTTTGCGTTCACGCCCCGCGAAACGAAGAGGACTACGTGACAGCGAACGCCGCCCCCCATGCGCACCGCCAGCACCTCCAGAGCATCATCGCTGGATTGAACGAAGGCATCATCCTGCTGGAAGCCAATGGCGCCATCGCCTGGGCCAACGCCAGCGCGCTCGATCTCCATGGCGTGGACCAGTTGGAAGACCTGGGCGACACGCCCGCCGGCTACCGCAAGCGCTACACCTGCACCTACCGCAACCACCACCGCGTGCCCGCCCGCCAGTATCCGCTGGACCGCCTGGCGGCGGCCGAGCCGTTCGAGGACCTGCTGCTGGACCTGGGCCGCAAGGACGACGAGGAATTCCTGCGCAACGTGCGCGCGCGCGGCCTGAACCTGGAAGGCAGCGACGGCACGGACTTCCGCGTGCTGATCCTGCACGACCAGACCGAGCAGATCAACGCCGAGCAACGCTTCGAGCGCACCTTCAACGCGAACCCCGCGCCCGCCCTGATCTGTCGGCTATCCGACCTGCGCTACGTGAAGGTGAACCAGGGCTTCCTCGAAATGACGGGCTACACGCGCGAGGCCGTGCTGGGCAAATCGGCCTACGAGCTGGACGTGCTGGACGGCGGCGAGGACAAGGACACGGCGGTCGCGCGGCTCGACGAAGGGCAGACCATCGCGCAGCGCGAAGGCGTGATCAAGCTGGCCGACGGCAACGAGAAATTCGTGATCGTCGCGGGACAGCCCATCGATATGAACGGCGAGCCCTGCATGCTGTTCACCTTCATCGACCTGGAGGCCCGCAAGCGCACCGAACTCGCCTTGCGCGAAAGCGAAGAACGCTTCTCGAAAGCCTTCCGCCTGGCGCCCGTGCCCATGGCGCTGTGCGAAGGCGACAACCTGCGCGTGCTGGAAGTGAACGACGCCTGCGCCGAGGCCGTCGGCGCCAGCGTGGAGAGCTGCGTCGGGCAGGCCCTGACCGATCTGGGATTGCAGCCCTACGAAGGCATGGCCGCGAGCCTCAAGCGCGGAGAGAGCGCCCGCAACCGGGAGGCCGTGCTGCTCACGCGCGACGGCGGGCAGCTAGATTGCCTGGTGTCGGCCGAGCCCGTCATGATCGGCGGTGAGCGGCGCGTGCTGATCGTGATGCAGGACATCACCGAGCGCAAACGCTCGGAGACCGAGCTGCTGACCGCCATCGAGGCCGTCATGCAGGACACCTCCTGGTTCAGCCGCGGCATCATCGAAAAGCTGGCGCAGCTGCGCCAGCCCGCGCCCGCCACCCGCGACGTGGGCGAACTGGCCCAGCTTACGTCGCGCGAACGCGAGGTGCTGGGGCTGATGTGCCAGGGCCACGACGACGACGGCATCGCCAAGGGCCTCAAGCTGTCGCGCAATACCGTGCGCAACCACGTGGCCACGATCTACAGCAAGATCGGCGTGCACCGCCGCAGCGCCGCCATCGTCTGGGCCCGCGACCGCGGCATCACCGGCCATGAAACCAGCCGCAAGAGCGACAAGCGGCGGGCAGAGTGATCTCGAAATTTACAATTTGATTCAAAATAATCGGCCTCGCCGCGTCCCCGAAGATGAGGCCGAGTTAGCGATCCCCGCTCGCCAAAATCCGTCATTTACATCTAAAAACACCATTATTACCCCCTAATTTCGGCCTTACGGCCTGCATTGCGCAAACCCTGCGCGGCTTCTTACGATCCGCCGATCCTGCCCTTGCCCAGCAAGCGGCTCGATTCCGCAAGACCGACAGGAGCCCGTTCATGCAGACCGCCTACATCCCCGTTCCCTCGTCCGCCCGGCCCGGCACGGCCCCCGCCTGGAGCGCCGCCGACATCCTGGCTCTCTACGAACTGCCCTTCATGGACCTGGTGTTCCGCGCCCAGCAGACGCACCGCGCCCACTTCGACCCGAACGCCATCCAGCTGTCCAGCCTGCTGTCGATCAAGACCGGCGGCTGTCCCGAGGATTGCGCCTACTGCCCGCAATCCTCCCACTACGACACCGGCCTGGACGCCGACAAGCTGATGCCGCTGGACGACGTGCTGGCCGCGGCCCGCAAGGCGCAGGCCGGCGGCGCGCAGCGCTTCTGCATGGGCGCCGCGTGGCGCAGCCCCAAGCCGCACCACCTGGACGCCGTGGCCGAGATGGTCAGTGCCGTCAAGGCGCTGGGACTGGAAACCTGCGTCACGCTGGGCATGCTGCGCGACGGCCAGGCCGAGCAGCTCAAGCAGGCCGGGTTGGACTACTACAACCACAATCTGGACACCTCGCCCGAGTTCTACGGCAAGATCATTTCCACCCGGACCTACCAGGACCGCCTGGACACGCTGGACCGCGTGCGCGACGCCGGCATCAACGTGTGCTGCGGCGGCATCGTGGGCATGGGCGAATCGCGCCGCGAACGCGCCGGCCTGATCGCGCAGCTGGCCAGCATGGAGCCCTACCCCGAATCCGTGCCGATCAACAACCTGGTGCAGGTGGAAGGCACGCCGCTGTCCGGCGTGGAGGCGCTGGATCCGTTCGAGTTCGTGCGCACCATCGCCGTGGCACGCATCGCCATGCCGCGCGCCGCCGTGCGGCTGTCGGCCGGCCGCGAGGCGATGGACGATGCGCTACAGGCGCTGTGCTTCATGGCCGGGGCCAATTCCATGTTCTACGGCGATGCGCTGCTGACCACCGCCAATCCCCAGATGGAAGCCGACCAGCGCCTCCTGGCGCGCCTGGGCATGCGGATCGACGCGGCCGGCCATGCCGGCCAGGAAGCGGCAGCGTGCCGCTGACCCCGGGCCTCCTGTATCTGCTGGCCAGCGTGGCCTGCAGCGTGACCGTGGCCGTGCTGCTGAAGCTGGCCCGGCGCTGGCAGGTGGACGTGCGGCAAGCCATCGCCATGAACTACCTGGTGGCCGCCCTGCTCTGCTGGGCCGTGCTGCGGCCCGATGCCGCCGGGCTGCTCACGCCGCGCACGCCCTGGCTGGTGCTGGCCGCGCTGGGCGTGCTGTTGCCCAGCGTGTTCCTGGCGATGGCCGCGGCCGTGCGCCACGCCGGCATCGTGCGCAGCGACGCCGCCCAGCGGCTGTCGCTGTTCATTCCGCTCTTGGCGGCCTTCCTGCTGTTCGGCGAGCCGCCCAGCGCCCGCAAGCTGGTCGCGACGCTGCTGGCCGCCGGCGCGCTGACCTGCCTGCTGCGCCGCGTGGGTCCCGTCCAGGGGCCCGCGAACGCAGCCGCGGATCCCGACCACGGCCGGGCCGCCTGGCTGTGGCCGCTGGCCGTCTGGCTGGGCTATGGCGTCATCGACATCCTCTTCAAGCAGGTGGCCCGCGCGGGAACCGCCTTCGCCGGCGGGCTGCTCCTGGCCTTCGTCATCGCGGGGCTGCTGATGCTGGCCTACCTGCTGCTGCGGCGGGTGCGCTGCCAGGCCAGGCACCTGGCGGCCGGCGTGGTGCTGGGGTTGGCGAACTTCGGCAATATCCTGACCTACATCCGCGCGCACCAGTCGCTGCCCGAGCATCCCGCGCTGGTGTTCGCCTCGATGAACATGGGCGTGATCACACTGGGCACGCTGGTCGGCGCGCTCGCCTTCCGCGAGCCGCTGTCGCGGCTCAACCTGCTGGGCATCGCCCTGGCGCTGGGGGCCATCGTGCTGATGGCGCCCTGGTAAGGGCGCCATCGCCGGCTCAAGTGCCGGTGCGGACCTGGCGTTCGGCGTCGGCGTCGTCCTCGGCCTGGGGCGGGTCCTGCGGCACCGGCGCGGGGTCGGCCGCGGGCGGCGCGGCCGAAGGATCGGGATGCGCCATTTCCATGGCGATGTCGTTCTCGGGATCCACGCGGGGATCCAGCACCGCCGCGGCGGGCGAGCTTTGCAGGGTGTCGGGCATGGGCACGAAGTGCGTCGGCGCTTCGTCGACCTGGTGGGCGCCGGTGACGCGCGTGGGGCGCACGTGCCAGACCAGGATCAGGGCGCAGGCCGAGATGAACACGTAGTACATGCTGGGGCCGGCGACGGACATCAGCACCCCGGCGATCATGGGGCCCACGCAGGCGCCCACGCCGTAGGTCATGAGCAGCACCGCCGACAGGCTGACCCGGCGCTCGGATTCGACGTGGTCGTTGGCGAACGCCGCGCCCAGCGGATACAGGGTGAACTGCAGCACGCCGAAGACACAGGACATGGCGACCAGCGCCCAGTACGGCAGCGTGATCCAGCCCCACATCACGGTGGGCAGCAGCACCAGCAGCAAGGCATTGAAGCGGATCAGGCCGGCGCGGTTGATACGGTCGGACAGCCAGCCCATGGGCCATTGCGAGAGCAGGCCGGCGGTTACGGCGGCCGCCACGAAGATGGCCGCCTGCGAGGTGGAAAGCCCGTGTTTGGCGCCATAGACCGCGGCCAGGCCGTAGAAGGCCCCGGACAGGTTGCCCGCCACGAACAGCACCGTCATGGACAGCGGCACGCGCCGCATGAAGAAACGGATGTCCAGCGGCGCGGGCAGCGGCGTGGGCGGGTGCGAGCGCGCCGTGACGGCGATGGGCACCAGGCACAGCACCAGGCACATCGCCACCAGG
Organism: Achromobacter denitrificans NBRC 15125; assembly: GCF_001571365.1. Taxonomy (GTDB): domain Bacteria; phylum Pseudomonadota; class Gammaproteobacteria; order Burkholderiales; family Burkholderiaceae_B; genus Achromobacter; species Achromobacter denitrificans. The sequence continues at coordinate 35,980 of NZ_BCTQ01000033.1, forward strand.
GTCAGGGGCCGCAGGTCCAGCGTGGCGTAGGCGGTCAGGGCCAGCTGCCCCAGCACCGTGCCCAGGCCGGACACGACCATGTAGACGGAGAAGACGCGTCCGCGCTGATGGTTTTCGGTCTGCTCGTTGAGCCAGCTTTCGATGACCATGAACTCGGTCACCATGACGATGCCGGAAATGACGCGGAACACCAGCCACAAGGGCATGGATTCCACCAGGGTCTGGGCCAGGATCATGCTGGTGGCGATGGCCGCGCAGGCGACGAACGCCCGGATGTGGCCCACCCGGATGATCAGCTTGTGGCCGAGCCGCGCCCCGCACACCAGGCCCAGGTAGTAGCCGGCGATCAGGGCGCCGATCCACACTTCGCTGACGGACTGCGCCGTCAGCCTGAGGCCCATGTAGGTGTTGAAAAGACCCGTGCCGATGAGCATCAGCAAGGTCGCGAAATAGAGCGACGAGAATGAGGAGAGGGTGGCGAGCATGGCGTGGGCAACCGCTGCTGGCGGCAGCGCGGCGGGCCGCGAAGGCGGCCCGCCGCGTTAAGCGGTAAAACGGGAACTGCGTTGGGTCAGGCTTGGGAGAGCATCGTGGCGGCGTCGCTGACTTCGAACTTGCCAGGCGCCTCGATGTTGAGTTGCTTGACCACGCCGTCGACGATCAGGGCCGAGTAGCGCTGCGAGCGCACGCCCATGCCGCGCTGGATCAGGTCCAGCTCCAGGCCCAGGGCCTGGGTCCACAGGGCGGAACCGTCGGCCAGCATGCGGACCTTGCCGTCGGTCTTCTGTTCGCGGCCCCAGGCGCCCATGACGAACGCATCGTTGACGGACACGCACCAGATTTCATCGACGCCCTTGGCCTTCAGGGCCGCGGCCTGTTCCACGTAACCCGGCAGATGCTTGGCCGAGCAGGTGGGCGTGAAGGCGCCCGGCACGGCGAACAGCGCGATGGTCTTGCCGCGGGCCAGGTCGGCGACCTGGAACGCGTTGGGGCCCAGCGAGCAGCCGGCGGTTTCGGTTTCGATGAATTCGGTCAGGGTGCCATCCGGCACGCGGTCGCCGACTTTGATCGTCATGGGGGATCTCCAAGGGTAAAAGGGCAATGCATTGGGGCAGGAGCGCCCCACAGGCTCCATCATAGTTCCTGCGCGGCCGCCTTGCTGCCAGGCGAGGTCCGGGAAAAGAAGATGAACAGTCTGAAACGACTCCACACCGGCCCCTCATGGCGCCGAAACGGCTGATTGCCATAATGTGACGGAAATCCTTGCCGGCCGGCGCCCGGGCCTCTAGGGCCTGTTAACACTAAAAGGAGCCTCGCATGAGTACCCCAATGGGCGGTTATCAAGACGCGAAGCGCAGTCGTGGCGGAACCATGGCGAGCATTCGCAACGCAGAGAGGCGCCCATTGGGGTACTCACCCTTCGGGCAGGCTCATAATCGGGCGCCTGGCGTCGTTGCAGCCACTTTGCGTGGCACAGCCACGCGGCAGCGTCTGCGCCTAGCCAGGCGCCCGATTACGGGCCTGTGCGAGGCTCCTTTTAGTGTTAACAGGCCCTAGCGGAGATCCACCGATGCGCAAGATCTTGATCGGCCTGGCCTGGATGCTGGGCGCCACCTCCCCCGCCTGGGCGGCCCCGGACGCCAGCGAGCAGGTCCAGTACGACTCTTTCGTCATGGCCGCCGGCGCCTCCAACGGCGCCGCCCGCGCCTGCGGGGCTTCCGAACCCGACCTGGCCCAGCACCAGGCCACCTCCCGCAAGAATCTGCTCCAGTACGCCCAGGAATACGGATTTTCCCCGGCCGCCTATGACGCGCTGTTCCAGAAGGGGCAGGCGGAGGGGAAGGCCATGATGGACGAGATGAAGCGATCCGGCGTGGATGGGTGCCGGGGGGTGCTGGGCGGGTTTCAGAATGAGAGGGTGATGGGGTATGAGGAAATGAAGGGGGCGTTGGCGGAGGTCAGCGATGGGTTGCCGGGGGAGAAGGCGCAGTAGGTTTCTTTGAGTGCTTCAGGCGTCCGTCGCCCCCCGGCCGGCCGTAAGTCGGTGATCGCCAAGCCCGCCTCGACCCGCGACGCTCAGAGCCCGTTCTGCTTGAACCAATCCAGCATTCGCGTCCAGGCCTGCTCCGCCTCGGCCTTCCGGTAGGACGGCCGGTAGTCGGCGTGGAAGGCGTGCGGCGCGTCGGGATAGACGTCGATCCGCGAGCCCTTGGCGGCCGCGGGGCCTTGCGCCAGCTCCAGCCGCATTTTGTCGACGTCCGCCATCGGAATCCCGGCGTCCTTGCCGCCGTACGCGCCCAGCACCTTGGCCTTCAGCGCGTTGACCTCGCTCAGCACCGATCGGGGCTTCAGTTCGCTGGGCTGTCCGCCCAGTTGGCCGTACCAGGCGGCGCCGGCCTTCAGCTTCGGGTTGTGGGCGGCGTACAGCCAGACCTGGCGGCCGCCCCAGCAGAAACCCACGATGCCCAGGCGGTCCGGATCGCCGCCGTTGGCGGCGGCCCAGGCTGCCGTCGTGTCCAGGTCGCGCTGGACCTGGGCGTCGGGCACTTTGCTGATCACTTCGGCCTGCAGCTTGGGGATGTCGGTGTACTTGGACGGGTCGCCCTGGCGGGCGAACAGTTCGGGCGCGATGGCCAGGTAGCCCTGGTGGGCCAGCCGCCGGCAGACGTCCTGGATGTATTCGTGCACCCCGAAGATCTCCGACACCACCATCACGGTGGGCAGGCCCTTCTTGCCCTGCGGCGCGGCGCGGTAGGCGGGGATCTTGCCGTCCTGGGTCGGGATGTCGATCTTGCCGGCCACGAGGCCGCCGGCGTCGGTGGATATGGTGGTCTGCGCCACCGCCTGGCCGGCCGCCAGCGAAAAACCCGTGGCCACCGTGGTGGCGATGAAACCCCGCCGGTCCAGCCTCAGGGGCGGAAGCAGGCTGTCGAAGTGCGCGTCCTGGTCATTCATCGAGAATCTCCTGGCAAAAAGCTGGCGCAAGGCGGCCTTGCACCGCCATCGGGACCAGCCTGGTTCACTTCAGGGAGAAGTCCACGCGCGAGGGCAGCCCCTCGTCCTTGATGCCATCGGCGTCCAGTTGCGGCGCAACGATGAACACCCGTTCCGCGAGTCCTTCCTGGGCTTGCAGCTTCTCATAAACCGCCTGCGCGCGGGCATCCGCCAATTGCCGCAGCTGCTCTTCGCCGACGGGCGCGACGCCGCGCAGCATCTCCTCCATCTGCGCGGCCGGGACCGACTTGGCCATGCCGATGAAGTTGCGCGGCTTATCCTTGATATCCGCGTCATCGTAGACCTCTTCGAGGTACTTGGCGCGCTCGGCGGCCGACACCTGGACGCCGGCCGGGTTCGGCTTCTTGCCGCGCGGCGCCGTGTCGGCGGCCTTGGCGGCGCGGATCTGGTCCTCGATCCAGGCCTGGCGCAGGCCTTCCATGTCGGTCTTGGGATCGGCGCGGCCGCTGATGTCCATCTTCAGCGCCGGGCGGTCCGTCAGCGCCTTGATCAGCGTATCGATGCGCTGCTGGCTGTCGTCGGTCAGCGCCGCGCTGCCGGGCGCGAACTCGACGTAGGAGAGTTCCTCGCCGCCGCCGAAGGCCGAGGCCAGCAGGCTGAAGGGCGAGGTCACGGCCTTAACCACCAGGTTCATCAGCACGCGGACGACGATTCCGCCCACCGAGAACTCGGGATCGTCCAGCGATCCGGAAATCGGGAGGTTGATGTCGATGTTGCCGCGCGAGTCTTTCAGCAGGGCCACCGCGAGCAGCACGGGCAGCTTGGTGGCGTCGGGGCTGTTGGTCTTGTCGCCGAAGGTGAGCTGGTTGAGCACCACGTGGTTGGTGGCCTGCAGCGCGCGGTCCTTGATCTTGTATTCCAGGTCGACCGAGAGCTTGCCGCGCTTGATCGGATAGCCCACGTATTTGGCGGAATAGGTGTTGAAACGCGGCAGGTCCACGCCCTTGGCCGTGGCCTTCAGGTCCAGGGTGAGGTATTTGGCGAAGGGCTGCACGATGCCGCTGATCGACAGCGGCGCCGTGGTGTAGACGCGGCCGGTGACCTTGACCTTGGCGGGCTGGGGATTGGTGGACGAGACCGCCGTGATCGACCCTTCGATGCTGGACAGTTCGGCCACGTAGTTGGGCTTCACGAAGCGGTCGGTGAAGGTCATGCGGCCGCGATTCAGGGTGACGCTGTTGACCGAGATGTCGGGCATGGCGCTGCCGGCGCCGCCCTTGGCGGGAGCGGCCGGCGGCGGCGCGGCGTTGCGGCCCGGGGTCTGCGTGTCCTGCGTGATGGATCCGCCGGCCTGGCCGGGCGCGGCCACCAGGTCCATGACGTTCAGCCGACCCTGCGCGTTGAGCAGCACGCGGCCGTAGAAGTCTTCCAGCGCGATGTCGCCCAGCTTGGCGCCGATCTTGTCGCCGGCCACCGAGATGTCCATGCCGGAGAAGCCGAGCCGCTTCCAATTCAGGAAGTCGTCGTTGTTGACCCGGTCCTGGAGGTCCACGCCCGTGATTTCGACGCCGCCCTTCCAGCCCGCCTTCATCGGCGTATTGCCGGCCGCGGCCGCGAATTCCGCGTTGCCCTTCGCGCCCAGCGTGATGGCGCGCACGGTGGCGTTCAGGCTCGACGCCGCGTACGGCGCGAAGGAGGCCACATTCAGTTCCGACAGGTCCACGGAGGTTTTGACCGTCAGCGGCTGCGGCGTGAATGCGCCCTTCAGGTCCAGCTTGCCGTTGCCCTGGATGCCGGCGGCCGCCAGTGTGAAGTTGCTCTGGCCCGGCCCCATGGCGAGCCGGTCGGCGGTCACGCGCAGGCTCTGCAAGGCGATGTCCAGCGCGGGCTTGAGGGATTCGTCGCGCGCCTTGAACTGGGTCAGGTCGGCCTGCACCGCGGTCGCGGAGGCGTCCACGGCGCCGTTCAGCTCGCGCACGTGCACCTGGGCCGCCGCGGCCAGCCGGCCGTCGAGCAACGTGATCGGCGCCGCGCTGCGCACGGCCGGGGCCAGCGGCGCCAGCGCCACGTTGCCCAGGCGCACGCCCAGCTCCAGCGACAGCGGCTTCAGGACCAGCGGCCCCTTGGCGCGCAGCCAGCCGCCGTCGGTGCTGTTGTCCATGGTCAGCCACAGGTTGATGGGCTCGTCCTTGACCTGCGGCAGCGCCACGCCCTCGACCGTGGCGGCCAGGCCGGTGATGACGTAGTCCAGCTTGCTGATCGCGTCGGTGACGTACAGCTCGCCTTCATGCAGGTTGAAGGCGTCCAGGGTCACCTTCCATTCCCCGGACGCGGGCTCGGGCGCTGGCGCGGCCGGCGCGCCCCCGTCGGCGGGAGCGGCAGGCGTAGCCGCGCCATCGGCGGGGGCGGAGGGAGTGGTCGGAGCGGCCCCGTTGGCGGGGGCGGCGGGCGCGGTCGCGGCCGGAGTGGCCGCCTGGTTGGACGCAGCGGGAGCGGTCGCGGACGCAGCAGGCGCAGTCGCGGCGGGAGCAGCCTCCCTGGCGGACGCAGCGGGCGCGGTCGCGGCAGGAACCGCTTCCTTGGTGGACGCAGCGGGCGCGGTCGCGCCGGGCGCGGCGGGAGCGGCGCCATTGGCAGGCGCGGCGGGCGCCGCCTGGCCCGCGGGTTTCAGCCCGCTGGCCTTCCTGAGCTTGTCGGCCACCGGCGTGGCGGTCGGCTCGACGCCGCCCAGCTGCTTGAGCTGGGCCACCACGTCCAGCCAGTTCAAATGCTCGTTGGCGTGGCGCCGCACGTGGATCTGCGGCGCCCAGAGCCCGACCTCGCCCACGTAGACGCGGCGCGCGATGGGTTCCAGTTCCAGGCGGCTGACGGTCAGCGCGCTCCAGGCCGCCAGGCCCTGGCCCTCGGTATCGCGCAGGTCGAGCCGGCGCAGCCCCAGGTCGCCCACGACGCGGATCTTGGGCGGGGCGTCCTTGGGCTGCTCGAAGACCACTTGCAGGTTGGAATCCAGCAGCGCGCTTTCCACCTTGAACGGCAGCGGCATGGGCCAGACGTCGGCCCACTTCTCCAGCTGCAGGCCGTCGAAGGCCACCCGCAAGGTGGACGACGGCACCACGTCGAACGGACGCGCCACGCCGGTGAGGTCGAAGGGGCTGCCGTTGATCCGCAGGTGCAGGCGGGGCTGGACGTCGATATCGGTGGCGTACCCGAAGGTGGAGATGAACGGCACGCCCACGCCCAGCTCGTCCACGACCTGCTTGCGGCCCGTGACCTTGTCGTCGAGCGTGATGGAGCCGTTCTCGATGACCATGTTGTTCAGCGAGAAACGGGGCAGGCCCTCGTCCGGCTTGGGCGGTTCTTCGGGCTTGGCGGCCGTCAATTCGGCCACGCGTTGCTGAATATCAGAGAAATTGAAGCGCGTGACGTCTTCGCGGACGATGGCGATGTTAGGCTCGCGCAGCGTCAGTCGATCGACGACTGGCGCGAACCAGAACAGGGAGGTCCAGGCAGCGCTGGCGTCCAGTTCCGCCAGCGTCAGCAGCGGGGTCTGCGAGCCGGGCTGGGCCACGGCGAGGTCTCGCGCGCGGATGGTCAGCGTGAAGGGATTGAACGTGATCTTGCCGACGGAGACGTCGCGCCCGATCATCTTGGAGACGTCTTGCGTCAGGACATTGCCCAGGATCTTGGGGACCTGCCAGGCGGCGACGCCGAAAACAACCAGTATGAATGCCGCGATGCCCAGAAGAATTTTGCCGACCCGGCGTGTGAACCGAAGTTTTGGCATCCGCAAGGGCATTGCGCGTCTCCTGATACGAATTGAAGGCCGTGCGATCCCGTCCTTCTAATGACTACAGGCGCGATTATCGCGCCCCCTGCACCGCTCGTCTATCATAGGCGTATCAGCGGCCGTGCCCGGCCAGCCGGGGCCGCTCTTTTCAATCATTAACAATTATCGCTCCCGATCCTCATGTCCACGTCCACCCCTACCTTGAGCCACCTGGATGAAGCCGGCCAGGTCCGCATGGTCGACGTCATCGCCAAGACGGATACCGAGCGCGTGGCCATCGCCACCGCCGCCGTGCGCATGAACGCCGTGGCCTACGGCCTGCTGACCCAGCCGGGCCAGGGCAAAGGCGAGGTCCTCAATACCGCCCGCGTGGCCGCCATCCTGGCCGCCAAGCGCTGCGCCGAGCTGATCCCGCTCTGCCACAGCCTGCCGCTGTCCTTCGTCGGCGTCGAGTTCGCGCTGGACGACGACGCGCACCGCATCGACATCCTGGCCACCTGCCGCACCAGTTACAAGACGGGCGTGGAAATGGAAGCCATGACGGCGTGCAGCGTGGCGGCGCTGACCATCTACGATATGTGCAAGGCCGCCGACAAGGGCATCGTGATCGAACATGTTCGCCTTAAGTACAAGGCGGGAGGAAAAAGCGGTGAGTGGCGCAACGATTAATCTTCTCTACTTCGCGCGCGTGGCCGAGCTGGTCGGCAAGCGCTCCGAATCCTGGCCCGTGGAAGGCGATTCCACCGGCGCGCAACTGCTCGCGGCCCTGGGCGAACGCTATCCCCAGCTGGCCCCGGCGGCGCGCCTGAAGCTGGCCATCAACCAGACGCACGCCAAGCCCTCCGCCCCCATCCGCGCGGGCGACGAGGTCGCGGTTTTCGAACCCGTCACCGGAGGGTGAACGCCATGATCAGCGTCCAGGAAGCCGATTTCGACGGCGCCGCGCTCACGGCCGCGCTGCGCGAGCGCGCCGGGCCGGGCGTGGGCGGCATCGTCACCTTCGTGGGCTACGTGCGCGACTACGCGCCCGATTCGCCCACCGACACGCTCTTTCTCGAACACTATCCCGGCATGTGCGAGCGCGAGCTCGAAGAGATCGCCGCCACCGCCCGGGCCCGCTGGAGCCTCGACGGCACCGTGATCGTGCACCGCGTCGGCGCGCTGCCGCGCAACGCGCAGATCGTCTTCGTGGCGGCGGCCAGCGCCCACCGCGGCGACGCCTTCCGCGGCTGTGAATACATCATCGACGCGCTCAAGACGCGCGCGCCCTTCTGGAAGCGCGAAACCCTCGCGGACGGCGGCAGCTTCTGGGTGGAACAACGCCAATCCGACCAGGACCGCACGCAGTCCTGGGATGAAAAGGCCCCCACGCCGCACGCTACGCGCTTGCTGCCCCCCGAGGGGGCCGTTTTTGCCTCGGGGCGGCCCAGCGGCAAAAAATCCTCAACGACAAAGAAGGAGCATCCATGAGCGACGAAAGCCCCGTTTCGCTGGCCTGCGCCGTGCTGACGGTCAGCGATACCCGCAGCGCGGGCGACGACACGTCCGGCAACCTGCTCGCCCAGAACCTGGCCCGGGCCGGCCATCAATGCGTGCGCCGCGACATCGTCAAGGACAACGTCTACCAGATCCGCCGCATCCTGAGCGACTGGATCGCCGACCCCGAAGTCCAGGTCATTCTCACGACCGGCGGCACCGGCTTCTCGCACCGCGACTACACGCCCGCGGCCGTGCTGCCCCTGCTGGACCGTGAAATTCCCGGCTTCGGGGAGCTCTTCCGCCAGATTTCCCATACCGAGATCGGCAGCTCCACCATCCAGTCCCGGGCCTTCGCCGGCTCCGCCAACGAAACGCTGATCTTCTGCCTGCCGGGCTCCAACAATGCGTGCGAGACCGCCTGGGAGCGCATTCTCCTGGAGCAGCTCGACAGCCGCCATCGGCCCTGCAATTTCGCCACCCATTTCAAGAACCGCGAAGAAGACAACTGACCCATGCTGGATTTCGATCAAGCCCAGACCCTGCTGGCCAACGCCGCCGGCCCGTTGCAGCGCCACGAGGAAGTCAGCCTGGCGGACGCCGCCGGCCGCGTGCTGGCCGGCGATCTCGACGCGACCGTGGACATCCCCCCGGCCGACAATAGCGCCATGGACGGCTACGCGCTGCGCGCGGCCGACTGGGGCGCCGGCGTCCGGCTGCCCATCCAGCAGCGCTGCTACGCCGGCGACGTGCCCGAGCCGCTCAAGCCCGGCCATGCCATCCGCCTGTTCACCGGCAGCGTGATCCCCGACGGCGCAGACACCGTCGTCATGCAGGAAGACACCACGGAAGCCGACAACCAGGTCGAAATCTCGCGCCCGCCCAAGCCCGGCCAGCACATCCGCCGGCGCGGCGAGGACACCCTGGCCGGCGCGCCGCTGCTGGCCGCGGGCACGCTGCTCGAAGCCGCGCACGTGGCGTTGCTGGCCTCGCAAGGCCTGGCCAGCGTGCGCGTCTTCGGCCAATTGCGCGTAGGCATCCTGACCACCGGCGACGAGCTGGTCCTGCCCGGCCAGCCGCGCGCGACCGAGCAGATCTACAACTCCAACGGCCCCATGCTGGCCGCGCTCGCGCGCGGCATGGGCGCCCTGCCCGTTCACGTCCTGCACGCTCGCGATACCGAGGAAGACCTGCTGGCCGCCTTCAAGACGCTGCTGGCCGACTGCGACCTGGTGCTGAGCGTGGGCGGCGTGTCGGTCGGCGAACGCGACCTGGTCAAGCCCGCGCTGGCCGCGCTGGGCGGCGAGCTGTCGCTGTGGAAGGTGCGCATGAAGCCGGGCAAGCCGGTGGCGCTGGCCAACATCGGCGGCAAGCCCGTGGTGAGCCTGCCCGGCAATCCGGTGTCGGCCTACGCGGTGTTCGCCATGCTGGTCACGCCCCTGGTGCGCCGGATGCAGGGCCGCGAAACGCTGTTCCCGCCGATCAGCCAGCTGCCCCTGCGCACCGAGCATCCGCGCCAGGACGCCCGCGAGGAATTCCTGCGGGTGCAGCGCCGCGTCGCGGACGACGGCAGCGCCGAGCTGGTGCCTTACGGCCATCAGGGTTCGGGAGTGATCAGTTCGTTGCCCTGGTCCACCGGCCTGGCCCGCCTGGCGGCGGACGTGCTGGTGCAGGACGGAGAGCGGGTCGCTTATTACGACCTGCGTCACTGGCTGGCGTAGCGTTCCGCCGCCGCCAGTTCTTCGGGCGTATTGACGTTCACGAAGGCCTCGGGCGCGTCGTCGAAGCGGGCTTCGACGCCGCCCATCCTGGCCTGCCACAAACCCACCTTGCGGTCGCCGCCTCTCAGGTAGCCGAGCAGGTCGGGCAATAGCGAGGCGCGCACGGCCATGCAGGCCGAATGCCGCTGGCCGCCGGCCACGGCATAGACCAGCGGCGCATCCGCGGACCGGGCCGCCGCGACCAGCCTGGCGGCCAGGTCGGACGGCAGGAACGGCGTGTCGCAGGGCGCCACCACCAGCCATTCCGCACTGCCGGCCACGGCCAGCCCCGCGGCGATGCCCAGCAGCGGCCCTTGCCAGACGCCCAGTTCCGGCTCGCCGTCGCGCACGACCTCGCCGTAGGGGGCGTAGCGCTCCGTGTGGCGGTTGGCGCTGATGATGAGCCGGCCCACCTGGGGCGCCAGGCGGCGCGCGACGTGCGCCACCATGGGTTCGCCGCGTAGCATGACCAGCCCCTTGTCCTGCCCGTTCATGCGGGCGCCCTGCCCGCCGGCCAGGATCAGGCCGGCAATGCCGGCCGCGGCGGACGCCGCGCGGGATTCAGCCGCCGAGTCAGCCACCGATATAGCTCATTTCGATCTTGCGCGACGGATCGGCCATGTTGCGGCCGCGCTGTTCCGAATAGTTGTCGCCGCGCGCGGCCCAGATGCCCGACAGGATGCGCGCCAGCTCGTCGTCGCTGGCCCCGTCGCGCAGCGGCGCCCGCAGGTCGTGGCCTTCGTGCGCGAAGAGGCACAGGAAGAGCTTGCCCTCGGGCGACAGGCGCGCGCGCGTACAGCCGCCGCAGAAAGCGTGCGTGACGCTGGAGATGACGCCGATTTCGCCCCCGCCGTCCAGGTAGCGCCAGCGCTCGGCCACGCGTCCCATCTCGCCGTCGACCACGGGCTCGATCGGGTGGACGGCGCCGATGCGGTCCAGCACCTCCCGGCTGGGCACCACCTCGGCGAGGTTCCAGCCGTTGGTATTGCCCACGTCCATGTACTCGATGAAACGCAGGGTGTGGCCGGTGTGACGGAAGCGCTCGGCCATGGGCAGGATCTGGCCGTCGTTCAGGCCGCGCCGCACCACCATGTTGACCTTCACCGGCGCCAGGCCGGCCTCGGCCGCGGCATCGATGCCGCGCAGCACGTCGTCCGGCGTGAAGCCGCTGTCGCTCATGCCCTGGAACATGGCCGGGTCCAGCGCATCCAGGCTGACGGTGACGCGGGTGAGCCCGGCGCGCTTGAGTTCGGCGGCCTTGCGCGCCAGCACGCTGCCGTTGGTGGTCAGGGTGAGGTCCAGCGGGCGGCCTTGCGGGGTGCGCAAGCCGGCCAGCATGCCCACCAGGTTTTCGATGTGCTTGCGCAGCAGCGGCTCGCCGCCGGTCAGGCGGATCTTCTCCACCCCCAGCCGCGTGAAGATGCCCGCCAGCCGGCTGATTTCCTCGAAGGAAAGCAGCGCCGAATGTGGCATGAACGTATAGCTGCTGTCGAACACCTCGCGCGGCATGCAGTAGGTGCAGCGGAAGTTGCAGCGGTCCGTGACCGATATCCGGAGATCGCGCAGGGGCCGCGCGCGCAGGTCGAGCGCGGGCTGGCCGGCGGGCGGCAATTCCCCGGGCGCGGCGAGGGCCTGGCGGCCGCCGCGGTGATCGGCAAGGAGTATCACTTTGCTCATGGGGACATCATATCCCGGCGGAGGGCGCCCGGCGCTCATGGGAACGCCTCTTCCAGGGTTTGCAGCCGGCCGGTGTCGCGGGCGTCGTAGCCGACGAGCTGGCCGACGTAGCCGACGTAGTCCGGGCTGCGCATGATGGACAGCAGGTCGCGCATGGCGGGCGTTTCCAGCGAGGACTTGCGGATGGCGAAGAAATACCGTTCGCGCACCAGGGGAATGAAGTCCAGCCCGAAGCGGCAGGCGGCGGTTTCGACCCCCATGCCGGTGTCCGCCATGCCGCTGGCGATGTGCGCGGCGATGGCCATGTGGGTGAACTCGTTGGTTTCATAGCCCTGGACTTCGCCGATCGAGACCCCGGCGCGTTGCAGCATCAGCCCTACCAGGTAACGGGTGCTGGAGCCAATCTGGCGGTTGACGAAGCGCACGTCGGGGCGCGCCAGGTCCGCCATGCCGCGTATGCCCTTGGGGTTGCCGGCCGTGACGAACAGGCCGGCGTTGCGCACCGCCAGGTGGATGAGCATGTATTCGTCCGCGTGCAGCCACTGCGCGTAGCGCTCCATGATGGGCGCCTCGAAGTCGCCCAGCGGCACCTGGAAACCGGCCAGATCGCATTCGTGGCGTTCGAGCGAGGCCAGCGCCTCGATGGCGGTGCGGTAGCGCAGTTCCAGGCCGGGCTTGCGGCTGCCCATGTGCTGCATCAGCGATTCCACCGCGAAGCCGTGGCTGGCATGCAGCCGCAGGTGCGGGCCGCTTTCGGGCAGCAGGCGCTCCAGCTCTTCCTGCAGTTCCGACGCCATGCTGTCCAGCGTGGGCATCAGGCGCGCCTCGATGCGCCGGTTGGCCCACAGCAGGCGCTGCGCGAACGGCGCGAGCTGGGTGCCCTGGCGGCGGTTGGTGATCAGCAGCTGCGTGCCGAAGATCTCCTCGAAACGGCGCAGCACGCCCCAGGCATGCCGGTACGACAGTCCGCAGGCGCGGCAGGCGCCGGCGATGTTGCCGGTGGCGTCGATGGCCGACAGCAACGCGAGCATGTCCTGCAAGGGCACGGGCGCCGATTCGCCGTCGCCGCCCAGCGTCCATTGCGGCCGCAGGCCGATGCGGAATTTATATGTCATTTATTTCTTATTGAACGCGTTCATTTACCCCGCTAGAGTACACAAATAACGCGACGGACGGGCATTTTATATGCACATGAAAACATATAAAAACCCCAAAAAGCATCCGTCCCAGACAACAGCAACGCAGGAGGAGACCGACGTGCAACAGCGCGAGGCAACATCCGATCTGGCGTCCAGCGGCGGCGCCCGGGGCGGCCAGATGGCCCTGGACGCGGCCCAGGCGTCCCCCACCCCGGCCATCGCGGCCACCGCCCGCATCCTCGCCCGGCTGAAGGATCAGCCCGGCCCCCTGCTTCCGGTGCTGCACGCCGTGCAGCACGAACTGGGCTGTATTCCGGCCCCGGCGGTGCAGACCATCGCCGAGGCCCTGAACCTGTCCCGCGCCGAAGTCCACGGCGTCATCACCTTCTACCCGCATTTCCGCACCGAGCCGCCGGCGCGCCACAAGCTGGAGGTCTGCCGGGCCGAGTCCTGCCAGGCCATGGGCGGCGAACGCCTGGCCGAGCATGCGCGCGCGGCGCTGGGTTGCGATTTCCATTCCCGCACGCTCGACGGCGAGTTCTCGCTGGAGCCGGTGTACTGCCTGGGCCTGTGCGCCCAGTCGCCGGCGGTCATGATCGATGGCCGTCCGCAGGCCCGCGTCACGCCGGACAAGCTGGACCGCCTGCTGGCCCGGACCCGGGAGGCCAGGTCATGAGCGCCCCCATCGTCATCTACGTGCCGCGCGACGCGGCCGCCCTGGCCATGGACGCGGACGAGGTCGCCCGCGACATCGAGCGCGCCGCCGACGAGCGCGGCCTGTCCGTGCAGATCGTGCGCAACGGGTCGCGCGGGCTGCTGTGGCTGGAACCGCTGGTCGAAATCGCCACGCCGCAGGGCCGCATCGCCTACGGGCCGGTGCAGCCCGAGGACGTGGCCGGGCTGTTCGAGGCCGGCTGGCTGACGGGCGGCGAGCACGCGCTGCGCCTGGGCCCGACCGAAGAGATCCCCTATCTGAAGCACCAGGAACGCCTGACCTTCGCGCGCGTCGGCGTGACCGATCCCCTGTCCTTGCAGGACTACGCCGCGCACGGCGGCCTGCAGGGGCTCAAGCGGGCGCTGGCCATGGAGCCCGGCCAGATCATCGACGAACTGGTGACCTCCGGCCTGCGCGGCCGCGGCGGCGCGGCCTTCCCCACCGGCATCAAGTGGAAGACCGTGGCCGCGGCCGCCGCCAGCCAGAAGTACATCGTCTGCAACGCCGACGAGGGCGACTCCGGCACCTTCGCAGACCGCCTGCTGATGGAAGGCGACCCCTACGTGCTGATCGAAGGCATGACCATCGCCGGCCTGGCCGTGGGCGCGACCTACGGCTACCTCTACGTGCGCTCCGAGTACCCGCAAGCCATCGAAACGCTGGAAGCCGCCATCGCGCGGGCCCGCAGCGTGGGCTGGCTGGGCGAGGACGTGCACGGCAGCGGCCGCCGGTTCGACCTGGAAGTGCGCATGGGCGCGGGCGCCTACATTTGCGGCGAGGAGACTTCGCTGCTGGAGAGCATCGAGGGCAAGCGCGGCGTGGTCCGCGCCAAGCCGCCGCTGCCGGCCGTCTCGGGCCTGTTCGGCAAGCCCACCGTCATCAACAACGTGATCTCGCTGGCCACCGTTCCCATCATCCTGGCCAAGGGCGCGGCGTACTACCGCGACTACGGCGTGGGCCGCTCGCACGGCACGCTGCCCTTCCAGCTGGCGGGCAACCTCAAGCACGGCGGGCTGGTGGAAAAGGCTTTCGGCCTGACCCTGCGCGACCTGCTCTACGGCTTCGGCGGCGGCAGCGCCTCGGGCCGGCCGCTGCGCGCGGTGCAGGTGGGCGGCCCCCTGGGCGCCTATCTGCCCGAATCGCAATGGGACGTGCCGCTGGACTACGAAGCCTATATCCGCATCTCGGCCATGATCGGCCACGGCGGGCTGGTGGCCTTCGACGACACCGTCGACATGGCGCGCATGGCGCGCTACGCGATGGAGTTCTGCGCCATCGAATCCTGCGGCAAGTGCACGCCCTGTCGCATCGGCTCCACCCGCGGCGTGGAAACGCTGGACAAGATCGCCGCCGGCGGCCCCGACCGCGAGCAGCAGGTGCACCTGCTGCGCGACCTGTGCGACACCATGCTGGCCGGCTCGCTGTGCGCGCTGGGCGGCATGGCGCCCTACCCCGTGCTGTCCGCGCTGAACCACTTCCCGCAGGACTTCGGCATCGAGTCCTCCCAGCCTGCCGCGCATGCGGCCTGAACCCGAGACCGCCATGCTAGAAACCGTCATCAAGCGCGATCGCGACCTGGGCACGCCGGCGCGCGAGTCCCTCGAAACCGTCACCCTGACCATCGACGGCCAGGCCATCACGGTGCCCGCCGGCACCTCGCTGATGCGCGCGGCCGCCGAGGCCGGCATCAACATCCCCAAGCTGTGCGCCACCGACAGCCTGGAACCCTTCGGCTCGTGCCGCCTGTGCCTGGTGCAGATCGAAGGCCGGCGCGGCTACCCCGCCTCGTGCACGACCCCGGCCGAGGACGGCATGGTGGTGTACACCGAAACGCCGAAGCTGCACGATCTGCGCCGCGGCGTCATGGAGCTCTACATCTCCGACCACCCGCTGGACTGCCTGACCTGCCCGGCCAACGGCGACTGCGAGCTGCAGGACATGGCGGGCGTGGTGGGCCTGCGCAACGTGCGCTACGGCTACGACGGCGCCAATCACCTGAAGAGCGAGAAGGACGAGTCCAATCCGTATTTCACCTACGACCCGTCCAAGTGCATCGTCTGCAACCGCTGCGTGCGCGCCTGCGAGGAAACGCAGGGCACCTTCGCGCTGACGATTTCCGGCAAGGGCTTCGAATCGCGCGTGTCGGCCGGGCAGGACCAGCCCTTCCTGGACAGCGAGTGCGTGTCCTGCGGCGCCTGCGTGCAGGCCTGTCCGACTTCCACCCTGCAGGAAAAGACCGTCATCATGATGGGCCAGGCCGAGCATTCGGTCGTGACCACCTGCGCCTATTGCGGCGTGGGCTGCGGCTTCAAGGCGGAAATGAAGGGCCAGGAAGTGGTGCGCATGGTGCCCTGGAAGGACGGCCAGGCCAACCGCGGCCATTCCTGCGTGAAGGGCCGCTTCGCCTGGGGCTACGCCACGCACAAGGAGCGCGTGACGAAGCCCATGATCCGCAAGCACATCACCGATCCCTGGAAGGAAGTGTCCTGGGAAGAAGCGATCGGCTACGCGGCCTCCGAATTCCGCCGCATCCAGGGCCGCTACGGCCGCGACGCGGTGGGCGGCATCACCTCCTCGCGCTGCACCAACGAAGAAACCTGGCTGGTGCAGAAGCTGGTGCGCGCCGCCTTCGGCACGAACAACGTCGATACCTGCGCGCGGGTCTGCCACTCGCCCACCGGCTACGGCCTGAAGCAGACGCTGGGCGAATCCGCCGGCACGCAGACGTTCGATTCGGTCATGCACACGGACGTGGTGATCGTCATGGGCGCCAATCCCAGCAGCGGCCATCCGGTGTTCGCCTCGCGCCTGAAGCGCCGCCTGCGCCAGGGCGCCCGCCTGATCGTGATCGATCCGCGCCGCATCGAGCTCGTGAGCTCGCCGCACATCAAGGCCGACTTCCACCTGCAGGTGCGGCCCGGCACCAACACCGCGCTGCTGTCCTCGCTGGCGCACGTGATCGCCACCGAGGGCCTGATCGACGAGGCCTTCGTGGCGGAACGCTGCGAAGCCAAGTCCTTCAAGGAGTGGCGCGACTTCGTATCGCTGCCCGAGAATTCGCCCGAAGCGATGGAGGAAATCACCGGCGTGCCGGCGCAGGCCGTGCGCGGCGCCGCGCGGCTGTATGCCACCGGCGGCAACGGCTCCATCTACTACGGCCTGGGCGTGACCGAGCACAGCCAGGGGTCGACCACCGTCATGGCGATCGCCAACCTCGCCATGGCCACCGGCAACGTCGGCCGCGAAGGCGTGGGCGTGAATCCGTTGCGTGGGCAGAACAACGTGCAGGGTTCGTGCGACATGGGCTCCTTCCCGCACGAACTGCCGGGCTATCGCCACATCTCCGACGACACGGTGCGCTCGCAGTTCGAGCAGGACTGGGGCGTGACCCTGCAGCCCGAGCCCGGCCTGCGCATTCCCAATATGTTCGAGGCGGCGCTGGCCGGATCGTTCAAGGGCCTGTACTGCCAGGGCGAGGACATCGTGCAGTCCGATCCCAATACGCAGCACGTGGCGGCCTCGCTGGCGGCCATGGAGTGCATCGTGGTGCAGGACCTGTTCCTCAACGAAACCGCGAAGTACGCGCACGTGTTCCTGCCGGGCTCCTCGTTCCTGGAGAAGGACGGCACCTTCACCAACGCCGAGCGCCGCATTTCGCGGGTGCGCAAGGTGATGGAGCCCAAGAACGGCAAGTCCGACTGGGAAGTGACGGTGGCGCTGTCCAACGCGCTGGGCTATCCCATGGACTACCGCCATCCCAGCGAGATCATGGACGAGATCGCCCGCCTGACGCCCACCTTCTCGGGCGTCAGCTACGCCAAGCTGGACCGGCTGGGCAGCCTGCAATGGCCGTGCAACGACGAGGCGCCGGACGGCACGCCCATCATGCACATCGACGAGTTCGTGCGCGGCAAGGGCCGCTTCATGATCACCAAGTACGTGCCCACCGACGAGCGCAGCACGCGCCGCTTCCCGTTGCTGCTGACCACCGGCCGCATCCTGTCGCAGTACAACGTGGGCGCGCAGACCCGCCGCACCCCCAACGTGGTGTGGCATGGCGAGGATCTGCTGGAGCTGCATCCGCAGGACGCCGAGGACCGCGGCGTGCGCGACGGCGACTGGGTGGGGGTGCAGAGCCGCGCGGGCGAGACCGTGCTGCGCGCCACGCTGACCGACAGGGTGCAGCCGGGCGTGGTATACACCACGTTCCACTTTCCCGAGTCCGGCGCCAACGTCGTCACGACCGACAGTTCCGACTGGGCGACCAACTGCCCCGAGTACAAGGTCACCGCCGTGCAGGTCACGCGAGTGTCCCAGCCGTCGGAATGGCAGCGCCAGTGGTCGCGCTTCGCGGACATCCAGCAAAAGCTCCTGCGCGAACGGGCGCGCGAGAGCGAAGCGGCGCTGACCGGGAAATAACCGCCAGCCAGAACCGCCAGGACGCCGCCATGCCCACTTCCTCGCTCTCCCCCCGCGCCGACTGCGCGCAGGTCCAGGTCATCCGCCTGCGCGCGGGCGCGCTCGAACCCGGCGCCGAATCCGACCTGGTGGCCGAGGAAACGCCGGTGGCGCTCGAATTCAACGGCATCAGCCACGCCACCATGCTGGCGACCCCGGCCGACCTGGAAGATTTCGCCGTGGGCTTCTCGCTGTCGGAAGGCATCATCGACGGCATCGGCGACGTGCGCGGCATCGATCTGCTGCCGCAGTGCGACGGCATCGTGGTCCAGGTGGAAATCTCCACGGCCTGCGAGGTTCGGCTCAAGACCCGCCGGCGCGCCATGGCGGGCCGCACGGGCTGCGGCCTGTGCGGCGTGGAAACGCTGCCCGAGGTCTTGCGGCCGGTGGCTCCAGTGCCCCCTTCCGCGCCGGTGCGCGCCCAGGCCGTGCTGGCCGCCATGCGCGACATGCGCGCGCGCCAGGCGCTGCACGACCTCACCGGCGCCACCCATGCCGCGGGCTGGGCCGGCGCCGACGGCGTGGTGAGGCTGGTGCGCGAAGACGTGGGCCGCCACAACGCGCTGGACAAGCTCGTCGGCGCCCTGGCGCGCCAGGGCCTGCGGGCGGGCGACGGCATGTTCGCCGTGTCCAGCCGGGCCAGTTTCGAAATGGTGCAGAAAACGGCGTCGGCGGGCGTAGGCGTGCTCGCGGCCGTATCCGCGCCCACCGCGCTGGCCATCCGCCTCGCCGATTCCGCCAACGTGGCCCTGCTGGGCTTCCTGCGCGGCGACGACGCCACGCTGTACTCCCACCCTGAACGCATCACCCCCTGAACCGGACCTCACGCAAGCATGGAAATTGGCAATCTGATCCGCATGGCCAACCGCATCGGCCAGTTCTTCGAGGCCATGCCCGACCGGCCGGAAGCGCTGGAGGGCGTGGCCAACCATATCCACAAGTTCTGGGAGCCGCGCATGCGCAACGAGCTCCTGGGATTCCTGGAGCAGCGACCCGACGGCGACGCCGGCGAGGAACGTCTGCATCCCCTGGTGCTGGAAGCGGTCACGCAGAACCGCCAGCGCCTCACCCCGCTCGTCCGCGCGCAGTAGCGCGGCAGGCCAGGCAGCACGGCTTCAAACAAGAAAGCGGCGGCCGGATCGTTCCATTTTTGATCCGAGCACGCTATAAAGCGCCCCCAAAGGAGACAATATGGACAGTACCGCCACGCTGGACCTGCCCGGTTCCAAACCGGGTTTTTTCGACAAGGAACGCACGATCGCCGGCCCGGGCTTCTCCCGCTGGCTGGTGCCCCCCGCCGCGCTTGCCATCCACCTGTGCATCGGCATGGCCTACGGCTTCTCGGTTTTCTGGCTGCCGTTGTCCAAGATGGTCGGCGGATCCAAGCCGCTGGCCTGCCCGCCCGACATGAGCCTGGCGGCCGAGCTGTTCACCACCAGCTGCGACTGGAAAATCTCGACCATGGGGTGGATGTACACCCTGTTCTTCGTGCTGCTGGGCTGCTCGGCCGCGCTGTGGGGCGGCTGGCTGGAACGCGCCGGCCCTCGCAAGGCCGGCGTGGTATCGGCCCTGTGCTGGTGCGGCGGCCTGGTGATCTCCGCCATGGGCGTCTACCTGCACCAGATGTGGATGCTGTGGCTGGGATCCGGCGTGATCGGCGGCATCGGGCTGGGGCTGGGCTACATCTCCCCCGTCAGCACCCTGATCAAGTGGTTCCCCGACCGCCGCGGCATGGCCACCGGCATGGCCATCATGGGCTTCGGCGGCGGCGCCATGATAGGCGCGCCGCTGGCCGACCTGCTGATGCGCCACTTCGCCACCCCGGAGTCGCCCGGCGTCTGGCAGACCTTCCTGACCATGGCGGCGGTGTACTTCGTCTTCATGATGTCGGGCGCGCTGGGCTACCGCGTGCCGCCCACCGGCTGGAAGCCCGCAGGCTGGACCGCGCCGGCCAAGCATGCCGGCAACGCCATGATCACCAAGGGCCACGTGCACGTGCAACGCGTCTGGGGCGTCCCGCAGTTCTGGCTGGTGTGGTGGGCGCTGTGCCTGAACGTCACGGCCGGCATCGGCATCCTGGGCATGGCCTCGCCGCTGCTGCAGGAAGTGTTCGGCGGCGGGCTGATCAACCAGCCCGAACTGAGCTACACGCAGCTGGACAAGAGCCAGCTGGCCGCCATCGCCGCCATCGCCGCCGGCTTCACCGGCCTGCTCAGCCTCTTCAACATCGGCGGCCGCTTCTTCTGGGCCAGCCTGTCGGACAAGCTGGGCCGCAAGATGACGTACTTCGTCTTCTTCGTGCTGGGCTTCGCGCTGTACGCGGCCATCCCCTGGACCGCGCACATGGGCGCGCTGGCCCTGTTCGTGGCCGCCTTCTGCGTCATCCTGTCCATGTACGGCGGCGGCTTCTCCACGGTGCCGGCCTACCTGGCCGACCTGTTCGGCACGCAGATGGTGGGCGCCATTCACGGCCGCCTGCTCACCGCCTGGTCCGCGGCCGGCATTTTCGGGCCGGTGCTGGTGAACTACATCCGCGAATACCAGCTGTCCATCGGCGTGCCGCGCGCGCAGGTATACGACATCACCATGTACATCCTGGCCGGCATGCTGGTGCTGGGCTTCCTGTGCAACCTGGCGATCCGGCCGGTCAACCCGAAGTACTTCATGAACGACGAGGAACTGGCCCGCGAAAAGGCGCTGGCGCATGAACGCGCGGCCGCCTCGGAAACGCATGGCGTCGGCGCGTCCACGTTCCGCACCCCGGCCGCCCTGGTGCTGTTCGCCTGGGCCTGCGTGGGCATCCCGCTGGCCTGGGGCATCTGGATCACGCTGCAGAAGGCCGTGGTGCTGTTCCACTGACGCCGGCATCAAGGAGCGCGGCGGGCCAAGCCTGCCGCGACGGGGCGCTAAGCTGCTACATTGGCAGCCCGCGCCCCTTCTTTTTGCTTTCTCCATGACCACCCTGCCCCGCGCGCCCCGCCTTGCTGGAGCGACCCGTTGACCGCCCCTGAAATCCACTGGGAAGAAAACCAGACCCCGCACTCCGCCCGCTGGCGTTCCGAATCCGGCGCCGCGCCGCCCAAGCGCGTCGTGGTCGCGGACGACACGATGACCGCGGACATGGCCTACCGCCAGGCCTGCGAAGGCGTCGGCCTGTTGTGGCGCGGCGACTTCCAGAATGCGCGGCAACTGCTGCAGGCCATGACGCGGCGGGTCGACAAGCGCCCCCGCAAGCCCGTGGACACGCTGCTGGACGCGTTCAACCAGCACCGCCAGATCCAGTCGCAACGCGCCCGCATCCTGGGCATGCTGCTGATCCCGTTCGACGCCGGCCACGGCATTCCGCTGCGCCGCGCGCCCGACGCGAAGCTGGCCTGCGAAGAAGCGCACGGCCCGGCCGCCGAATCCTACGTCGCCTCGCTGCGCGAACTGCTGGGCCTGATCGGCGCGTTCGAATGGCGCAAGAAGGGCGTGGAGATTCCCGCGCTGAACGCCCGCATCCATCCGCACTACGGCGTGTTCTCGCCGCTGCGCGGCGAGTACGTCGACCTGGTGGCGCGCACCCCGATGCCGCGCGGCAGCGTGGCCTTCGACATCGGCACCGGCACCGGCGTGCTGGCCGCCGTGCTGGCGCGCCGCGGCGGCAAGCGCGTGATCGCCACCGACACGGATCCTCGCGCCCTGGCCTGCGCCCGCGAAAACCTGGAGCGGCTGGGCCTGTCCAAGCAGGTCGACGTCGAACAGACGGACCTGTTCCCCGAGGGCCGGGTGTCGCTGATCGTCTGCAACCCGCCCTGGCTGCCCGCGCGCCCCAGCTCGCCCGTCGAACATGCCGTCTATGATCCCGACAGCCGCATGCTGCGCGGCTTCCTCGGCGGGTTGGCGGCGCATCTGACGCCCAACGGCGAAGGCTGGCTGATCCTGTCGGACCTGGCCGAGCACCTGGGCCTGCGCAGCCGCGAAGCGCTGCTGGACATGATCAGCCGGGCCGGCCTGCGCGTCATCGAACGCATCGACACGCGGCCTACGCACGGCCGCGCGCAAGACCCGAACGACCCGCTGCACGCGGCGCGCTCGAAGGAAGTCACTTCGCTCTGGCGCCTGGGCGCGGCCTGACCTCGCCCCGCGGACGCGGGCAGGCGCCCGCGTCCGGCCAGGGCCTGTTCCGGGCAGGCCCTAGACCCGCCCCGCCGCCACGTTCACGCTGATGGCGATAATGAACACATTGAAGAAAAAGGCGATGACGCTGTGCGTCAGGGCGGTGCGGCGCAGCCGCCGGTTCACGATCTGCACGTCCGATACCTGGAACGTCATGCCCAGCACCAGCGCGAAATAGGCGAAGTCCCAGTAGTCGGGATCGGCCGTGCCCGGGAAGTCCAGCCCCTTGTGCATCGCGTTGAGATGGCCGTAGTAGCCATGCGCGTAATGCAGCGCGAAGATCATGTTCATGTAGAGCCAGGACAGGATGATGGTCGCGGCGGCGGCCAGCACGGCGATGGCGCTGGCCGAACCGCCCACGGTCCGCAGTTCCACCCACAGGGCCATCATCACCATGCAGGACAGCGCCACGCTGCTCCACAGCACGCCGGTGCGCCCGACGTCCTGCTCCTGCGCATGCCGGCGCATGGCCGCCGCGCTGGTGCGGCCGAAGACCCGGACCGTCAGCACCAGGAAGACGAGCGCCCCGGCGTCGAATCCGAGCAGCAGCGCCAGCACCGGCGGCACGCCCGCGGCGTACAGGGCGCCGGCGGCGACGAGCAGCAGGCCCGCGCACAGTACCAGGCGGCGGTGGGCGTGGAAGAACGGCAGGCTGGCGACGGATGAAGCGGAGGTCTCGGGCTCGAAGTCCTTGAGCGGCGGCATGGGAGGCTCCTGCGCGGCGCCCCCGGGCCTTGCGCCCGCGGGGCTCCTTTCCGGGTGGCAGGCCGGAGGGCCTGTCGACAGGCCCTACCCTAACCGATGCCGAGCAAACCGACCAGCGCGCCGCCGAACAGCAGCCACAGGGGATGGATGCGGGTGACGCTGCCCAGCACCGCCACCGCCGCGGTGATGGCCCCCAGCAGCCAGGTATGCACCGAGGCCTCGGTGATGAGCGCGGCGCTGGCCGCCACCAGCCCCACCGTCATGGGGAAGATGCCCGCCTGGATGACGCCGCGCCAGGGGCGGTCCTTGAAGCGTTCCCACAGCCCCAGGGCGATGACGGTGATCACCGACGACGGGCCGAACTTGGCGATGGTGGTGACCAGCACGCCCAGGCCGCCGGCCACGTGCCAGCCGACCAGCGTGACCACCATCAGGTTGGGGCCCGGGGCGGCCTGCCCCAGGGCGAACAGCGCGGAGAAATCCGCCGCCGTCATCCAGCCGTGCACTTCCACGACCTGGCGCTGCATCTCGGGCAGGATGGTGTTGCCGCCGCCGAACGCCAGCACCGACAGCTCGGCGAAGATCAAGGCCAGGGCGATCAGGGTATGGATCATCGACGTTGCCTCCAGACCATCAGGATGCTCAGCGGCGTCAGCACCGCCATGGTGGGCAGCAGCGGAATGCGCAGCACGGCGATGGCGATGAAACAGGCCGTGGCCACCACGCCGGCCAGCCAGTCCCGGCGCTTGAGCACCGGCGCGCCGATCTTCACCGCCATCGAGATCAGCAGCCCCGCCGCGGCGGCGGCCAGCCCGGCGAACAGGTGCTGGATGTGCGGATCGTCCTGGTAGCGGTCGTACACCATGCCCAGCATGACCACGATGATCGACGGCGCCAGGATCAGGCCCATCAGCGCCGCGAAGGCTCCGCGCGGCCCGCGGAACTTCATGCCCAGCGCGACCGAGAGGTTGATGATGTTGCCGCCCGGCAGGAACTGGCACAGCCCCAGCAGATCGGTGAATTCCTGGCCGCTGAGCCAGCGGTGCTTTTCGACGACCATGCGGCGCGCCAGCGGCAGGGCGCCGCCGAAGGCGGTCAGGCCCAGCATGAGAAAGCCGTAGAACAATTGCCCGCAAGTGGGCGGAGGCCGCAGATCGGCCTCGGGGGTGGAAGGTGCTGCGTTCATCGTTTTTATGGATAAAGAGATTGCAGCCTACTCCTCCCACCAGATAATGTCTAATATATGACTAGCTTATGAATCATATTGGTTGAATATGGCATCCGTTGATTTGCGCCTGCTCCGCTACTTCGTGGCCGTGGCCGAAGAATCCCACCTGACCAAGGCCGCCGCCCGGCTGGGCATCCGCCAGCCCCCACTGAGCCAGCAGATTCGCGTGCTGGAGCAGGAGCTTGGCGTCACCTTGTTCCACCGGCTGCCCCGCGGCATGGAACTGACCGAGAGCGGCCGCGCGCTGCTGGACGACGCGCGCAACATCATCGCGCTGACGGAGCAGGCGGTGGAAGGCGTGCGCCGCGTCTCGCAGGGCGAGGCCGGCCGCCTGACCGTGGGCTTCACCGGCTCGGCCGCCTTCCACCCCTTCGTGCCTTCGGTCATCCGGCGCTTCCGGGAGACCGCGCCGAACGTGCGGCTGGTGCTGGAGGAAAGCAGCACAGGCGAATTGATGGAGGACGTCAGCGAGGGCCGCGTGGACGTGGCCTTCATCCGCGGCGCCTACGGCCCCGACCGCGGCGTGGTGGTGGAAACGGTGCTGGAGGAAACGATGCTGGCCGCGTTTCCGGCCGACCATCCGGCCGTCAAGGGGCGCGCGCGCAAGCGCATCGCGCTGTCCGAGCTCGCGGACGAATCCCTGATCCTCTATCGCCGGCACAGCGGCCCCGGCCTGTACGACGCCATCATCGCG
This sequence comes from Achromobacter denitrificans NBRC 15125, assembly GCF_001571365.1. Taxonomy (GTDB): domain Bacteria; phylum Pseudomonadota; class Gammaproteobacteria; order Burkholderiales; family Burkholderiaceae_B; genus Achromobacter; species Achromobacter denitrificans. The sequence continues at coordinate 60,732 of NZ_BCTQ01000033.1, forward strand.
GCCTGCAGCGCCGCCGGTTTCAGCCCGCGCGTCGCGCAGGAGGCGCCGCGCATGCTGTCGACGCTGAGCCTGGTGGCGGCCGGCCTGGGAGTATCGCTGGTGCCGGCGTCGCTGCGCCGAGTGAACATTGAAGGCGTGGTCTACGTCAGCGTGAGCCAGCCCACCGAACTGCGCGCTCCCCTGAACCTGATCTGGCGCGACGCGCCGCTGTCAGGCGCGGCCCGCCGGCTGATCGACGAGGCCCGCCTGCATCGGAAGGAATCGCTGGCCTAGGGCGGCGCTACACTGCCGGACACCGCAATCCGCATTCCTTCCATGCATTCCGAATCCCCCATCGGCATCTACGACTCCGGCGTCGGCGGGCTGAGCGTGCTGCGCGCCATCCGCGACGCGCTGCCCCACGAGTCCCTGCTCTACGTGGCGGATTCCGCCCACGTGCCCTACGGCGAGAAAACGCAGGAGTACGTGGAGCGCCGCGCCGCCGCGCTGGCCGATTACTTCGTGTCGCGCCAGGCCAAGGCCATGGTGGTGGCGTGCAACACCGCCACCGCGGCGGCCATCGCGCCGCTGCGCCAGCGCCATCCCGAACTGGTCATCATCGGCGTGGAGCCCGCCATCAAGCCGGCCGCGCACCTGACCCACAGCGGCGTGGTGGGCGTGTTCGCCACCACCGGCACCCTGGCCAGCCCCAAGTTCGCCGCCCTGGTCCGGCGCGAGGCGCCGGAGGTGCGCATCCTGTTCAAGCCCTGCCCCGAATGGGTGCGGCTGGTGGAGCGCGGCGTGCTCGACGGCCCGGAGGCCGAGGCCGCCGTGCGCGCCCCCGTCGCGGAACTGCGGGCGGCCGGCGCCGACGTGCTGGTGCTGGGCTGCACGCACTTCCCCTTCCTGCGCGACGCCATCGAGGCGGCGGCCGGGCCCGGCGTGCCGCTGCTTGAGACCGGCGCCCCGGTGGCGCGCAGGCTGCGCCACCAGTTGCAGGAGCGCGCCCTGCTGCGCGCCGACGGCCCGGGTTCGCTGCGGCTGGAGACCAGCGGCGACGCCGCCGCCCTGGGCGAACTGGCCAGCCGCCTGCTCGGCCAGGCGCTGGAAGCGGACACCCTGCCCGAACGCTGGCGCTGATCGGCCGCGATTTGATCCGGCGCATTTCGCGGCGGCGGGATTCGGCCAATAATTGAGATAAAGTGGACCAATACGCCGCCCGCGGCGCGCACAAGGAGACGCTCTTGAAACGCATCCTGATTCCCGTGGACGGCTCGCAGCAGTCCACCCACGCCGTCCGGGCCTTGCTCGACGCCCGCCGCTACGACCCCGTCGAGCGCGTGGAACTGCTCACCGTCCAGATCCCCCTGCAGGCCGGCAAGATCGGCCGCGGCCTGTCGCAGGCCGAGATCGACGCTTATCACCAGGAAGAAGGCCAGGCCGCGCTGCAAGCGGCCAGCGCCCTGCTGACCGACGCCGGCGTGCCCTTCCAGGCGCGCGTGGAAGTCGGCGCGGCGGCGGACACCATCGTTCGCGTGGCCGACGAATGCGAGGCCGACGAAATCTACATGGGCTCGCGCGGACTGGGTTCCGTTTCGTCCTGGTTCCTGGGTTCGGTCGCGACCCGCGTCCTGCACCTGACGGAACTGCCCGTCACGCTGGTCAAGTAACGCATCGAGGAGCATCCATGCTGAACATCCTGGTCCCCGTCGACGGCTCCGACAATGCCAACCGCGCCGTGCTTTACGCCCGCCAGCTCGCCCAGGGCGCCGGAACCGCGCGCATCCACCTCCTGAACGTGCAGACGCCCGTGCAGGGGCGCGCCGGCCTGTCGCGGCTGATCACCCAAGACATGATCGACGACTTCTACGCCCGCGAAGGCCGGGAAGCCATGGAAGACGCGCGCAAGCTGCTGGACGTGACCGACACGGCCTACGCCAGCCAGGTGGCCTTCGGCCACGTCGCCACCGAAATCGCCGGCTACGCGCGCGACCACGGCTGCGCCCGCATCGTCATGGGCACGCGCGGCAACGGCTCGCTGGCGAATATCCTGATCGGCTCGGTCGCCAACCAGGTGCTGCAACTGGCCGACGTGCCGGTCACGCTGGTGAAGTAGCCCGGCGCGCCGCCTCAGGCCGCCGGCAGCCGCAGCGATACCCTGAGCCCGCCCAGCGGGGAGCGCGCCGCGCGCACCTCCCCGCCGTAGGTACCCGCCAGGTCGCGCACGATATCCAGCCCCAGGCCCGAACCCGGGCGCTGTTCGTCCATGCGCACGCCGCGCAGGAAGATTCGTTCGCGCTCGTGATCCTCGATGCCGGGGCCGTCGTCGTCGACGTGGATCAGCAGGTGCGCCGGCCCGTCCTGCCCGGCGGTGACCAGCACCCGTCCGGCCGCCCACTTGCAGGCGTTGTCCAGCAGATTGCCCAGCATTTCCTGCAGGTCCTGCTGTTCGCCGCGGAAGACCAGGCCGGGCGCGATGTCCGCCTCCTCCACGTTCAGCCCGCGCTGGGCGTACAGGCGCCGGACCACCCGCAGCAGGCCCTGCGCCGTGTCCCGCAGCGGCGTGCGCCCGTCGCGCGAGTCGGAGGACGCGGCGGCCCGGGCGCGCGCCAGGTGGTAATCGATCTGGCGGTTCGCCATGCCGACCTGCTCGCGCACCAGGCCCGCCAGCGCGCCGTCCTCGCGCGCGGCGGCGTTGGCGAGGATGGTCAACGGCGTCTTGACCGCGTGCGCCAGGTTGCCGGCCTGGGTCCGCGCGCGCTGCACGATCTCGGCGTTCATCGCCAGCACCTTGTTGAAGTCGTCGACCAAGGGCTGGATTTCGCTGGGAAAACTGCCTTCGATGCGGTTGCTGTCGCCGGCGTTCTGCGCCGCCAGCTTCCGCCGCAAGCGGGCCAGCGGCCGCAGGCCGACCAGCACCTGCACGATCGCGGCCACGGTCAGCCCGGCCGCCAGCGTGCCCAGCGCGATCGCCAGCATATGGTTGAAACGCCCGATGGGCTCGGCCAGCACGGCCCGGTCGGCCGCCACCAGCAGCCGCAGCGGCGCCGCGTCCTCTTCCGCCGGCTTCAGGACGCGCGCCAGCGCGGCCAGTTCGCGGCCGGCCGGCCCGGCGATGTCGTACTCCCGGTCGCCCTCGCCGTCCGCACCCGGCGGCACCTCCAGCGTCTGGTCCCAGAGCGACCGCGAGCGCGCCACGGCGGCCGCCCCGGGCCGCCCGCCCTCGGCCAGCCGGTCGATCTGCCAATACAGGCCGGACAGAGGCTGCTCCAGCCGCGGATCGCTCAGCGGCGGGGCGACCACGGGCCGTCCGTCCGGGCCGATGTTGACGGCGGCCGTGAGCTGGTTCAGGTGCAGCGTCAATTCCGCCCGCAGCTGCTGCGTGATGTGCTGGCGGAACAGGCTGGCCAGGCCCCAGCCCGCCAGCGCCACGGACACCAGGATCCAGGCCAGTGTGCCGGCCAGCAGCCGCAGCCGCAGCGACCCGGCGGCGCGCCGCGCCGGCGTCATCCGCCGGCCGCCAGGCGGTAGCCCAGCCCGCGCACGGTTTCGATGGTGTCGGGCGGCAGCTTCTTGCGCAAGCGCCCGATGAAGACTTCGATGGTGTTGGAATCCCGGTCGAGATCCTGCGCGTAGACGTGCTCGGTCAGTTCGCTGCGCGACACCACCTCGCCGGCCCGCTGCATCAGCACCGAGAGCACCTTGAACTCGTGGCTGGTGAGCGTAAGCGCCCGCCCGTCGACGCTGGCGCGGGCCTGGCGCGTGTCCAGCACCAGCGGCCCGCAGCGCCACTCGGCGCTGGCGTGCGCCGTGCTGCGGCGCAACAGCGCGCGCACCCGCGCCAGCAGTTCTTCCATGTGGAAAGGCTTGGTCAGGTAATCGTCCGCGCCGGCGTCGATGCCCGCCACTTTCTCATGCCAGTTGTCGCGCGCGGTGAGGATCAGCACCGGCATATTGCGCCCGCCGGCGCGCCAGGCCTTCAGCACGGTCAGGCCGTCCATGACGGGCAGCCCCAGGTCCAGCACCACCGCGTCGAACGTTTCGACGTCGCCCAGGTAGCGCGCCGATTCGCCGTCGGCGGCGGCATCCACGGTGTAGCCGGCGCCGCGCAGCGCCTCGACGAGCTGGCCGGCCAGCGTGGGTTCGTCCTCGACCACGAGTATGCGCATCAGGGCTTGCCCTTGAATTTGATGTCGCGGCCCTTGATCCCGAGCAGCGTGCCGTCGCGCGCGTCGATTTTCAGCTTGAGGATGCTGCCGCCGCTTTGCAACACCCGGATCTCGTAGATGAATTCGTCGTCGTCTTCTTCGAACTCCACCTTGACCACCTGGCCCGGGAAGTCGCGCTCGACGATGTCCAGCACCGCGCCCAGGGGCAGAACCTTGCCGGCCTCCAGGGCTTGCCGCGCGCGCTCGTGGTCGCTCTCGTCGGCCAGGCCCGACACGGGGCCCGCGGCCAGCGCGAACGCCAGCGCGCAGGCCGGCAGGATGAGGCGGCCGGGCCTACGCCTGGTCATGGGGTCTTCCTCGGTCGAGCAACGCCGGGCCTCTCTTGAAACGGGGATGGATCAAGTGTCTTTTATACCGCGCAACGCATGAACCTCGCATGAACGGCGGCTTCAGAACCGGTTCATGCGCCGGCCCCAATAATGGCTGCATGGCCGTGTGGACGGCTACGCACACCCCCTCAAACCCAAGGAGATATCCATGATGACCCGAGTTCAGAAAACCCTGGCGGCCCTGGCGATCGGCGGTTCGGTCCTGGCGGCCGGCGCCCCGGCTTTCGCACAGACGGCGCCGCAGCCCGCCCCAGCGGCCGCCGCCCCCGCCGCCACGACGCCCGCCGCGGCCCCGATGCTGACGATCCGCCAGGTCTACGACAAGATGGAAGCGGCCGGCTACCGGAACATCTCCGAGATCGAGCGCTCCAGCAAGCACGGCTACGAGGTCAAGGCCTACGACCCGCAGGGCCAGCGCGTCAAGCTGCGGGTCGACCCGCAAACCGGCGCCGTCACGCGCAGCCGGTTCGACGATTGAACCCGCGCGGGCGCGGGCCCGCATGGGTATGATGGGACTTCGTCCAGGAGTCGCATCATGCCTATCCTACGCATCATGGCCGCGGCCGGCCTCGCGCTGGCCGCGCTCAGCGCATGCGGCGAAATGGCCACCCTGCCCGTCGAGGCGGGCATGGGGCCGACGCCCCAGCTTCCCGCGCCCAATCCCACCACCGTCCCCACCGTCAAAACCGCCAAGGCCGTCGGCTGGCCCCCGGGCGCGCATCCGATCCCCGCGAGCGGACTGGCGGTGACCGCCTTCGCCGACGGCCTGGACCACCCACGCTGGCTCTACGTGCTGCCCAACGGCGACGTGCTGGTGGCCGAGACGAACGCGCCGCCCAAGCCGGAATCGGCCTCGGGCGGGCTGAAGGATTGGGTGGCGGGGCTGGTGATGAAGCGGGCCGGCGCCCGGACCCTCAGCGCCAACCGCATCACCCTGCTGCGCGACGCCGACCACGACGGCATCGCGGAAACGCGCAGCGTCCTGCTGGAAGGCCTGAACTCGCCCTTCGGCATGGCGCTCGTGGGCGATTGGCTGTACGTGGCCAACGCGGATGCGGTGGTGCGCTACCCGTATCGGGCCGGCCAGACCCGCATCGACGCGCCCGGCGAAAAAGTCGCCGACCTGCCCGCCGGCATCAATCACCACTGGACCAAGAACCTGATCGCCAGCCCGGACGGCGGCAAGCTGTACGTGTCCGTGGGATCCAACAGCAACGTGGCCGAGAACGGCATGGAGATCGAGGAGGGCCGCGCGGCCATCTGGGAAATCGACCTGGCCAGCGGCGCCAGGCGCCTGTACGCAACGGGGCTGCGCAACCCGGTGGGCATGGCCTGGGCGCCGGACGGCAAGACGCTGTGGACCGCCGTGAACGAGCGCGACGAACTCGGCAGCGACCTCGTGCCCGACTACATGACCTCGGTGCGGGACGGCGGCTTCTACGGCTGGCCCTACAGCTATTTCGGCCAGCACGTCGATACCCGCGTCACGCCGCAACGGCCCGACCTGGTGGCGCGCGCCATCGTGCCGGACTACGCGCTGGGGCCGCACACCGCTTCGCTGGGCCTGGCCTGGTCCGGCGGCGCCAGGCTGCCCGCCCCCTACACGGATGGCATGTTCGTGGGCCAGCACGGCTCCTGGAACCGCAATCCGCGCAGCGGCTACAAAGTCATCTTCGTGCCTTTCTCCCAGGGCAAGCCGGACGGACCGGCGCGAGACGTGCTCACGGGCTTTCTCAACGAGAGCGGCGAGGCGCAGGGCCGGCTGGTGGGCGTGGCCATCGACCGCCAGGGCGGCCTGCTGGTGGCCGACGACGTGGGCAACGCGATCTGGCGCGTCGGCGCCGCGCCCTAGCCGCCGCGGCGCCGGGGACAGCCCTGTCCGCGGCCGGGGAACTGCCGCCGCGCGCCGGCCGCGCCCCTACAATGGCCGCTCCCGAACATCCGACACAGGAGCGAGCATGAGCACGGAAAAAGTGGCGATCGTCACCGCTGGCGGCAGCGGCATGGGCGCGGCGGCGGCGCGCAAGCTGTCGGCCGACGGCTACCGCGTGGCCATTCTGTCATCGTCCGGCAAGGGCGAAGCCCTGGCCGGGGAACTGGGCGGGTTGGGCGTCACCGGCTCGAACCGCTCGCCCGAGGACCTGTCCCGGCTGGTCGATGCCACGATGCAGAAATGGGGCCGCGTCGATGCCGTGGTCAACAGCGCCGGCCATGGCCCGAAAGGCCCCCTGCTCGACATCAGCGACGAGGACTGGCACCTGGGCATGGAGTTCTACCTGCTGAACGTGGTGCGCATCGCGCGCCTGGTCGCGCCCATCATGAAACGGCAGAAGGCCGGCGCCATCGTCAATATTTCCACCTACGCCACCTTCGAGCCCGAGGCGCTATTCCCCACCTCGGGCGTGTTCCGCGCCGGCCTGGCCGCCTTCACCAAGGTATTCGCCGACGAATACGCCGAACACAATGTGCGGATGAACAACGTGCTGCCGGGCTTCATCGACAGCCTGCCCGAAAAGGAAGACCGCCGCGTCCGCATCCCGATGGGCCGCTACGGCACCGCCGAGGAAGTGGCGGACCTGATCGCCTTCCTGGCCTCCGACGCCTCTTCCTACATCACCGGCCAGAACATCCGCATCGACGGCGGCATCACGCGCTCGGTGTGAGCCTCGTGCTTTCGGCGTAATCCCTCATCCGAATGACGGTATTGAAGCCCGCCCGGGGCTTCGGTACCGTAGGTTTTCGCATTCGACGAGGTGCCTGCGCATGTCCGCTACGCCGTCAGCGGCTGCGCCGCAGTCCGCTGCCCCCGCTTCCGCCCGCCCCACCCCCGGCCAGGCCTCGCGCTTCCTGGCGCAGGCCACCTTCGGCCCCACGCCGGCCGACATCGACGCCGTGGTGCGCGACGGCTATGCGGCGTGGCTGGACGCGCAGCTGGCGATGCCGCCGTCGCAGACGCATTTCGACTGGCTGCTGCAGCAGGGCAAGAACACCGAGGCCTTCAAGGGCAATGGCATCAACGCGCCGCTGGAATCCACCCTGTGGCGCAAGTTCATCACCGCGCCGGACCAGGTGCGCACCCGGGTGGCGTTCTCGCTGTCGGAAATCTTCGTGGTGGGCGTCTCGTCCATCACCGCGTCGTGGCCGCTGTTCGGCGCGGCCGGCTTCATGGACCTGCTGGCCGAGCACGCGCTGGGCAGCTATCCGGAACTGCTGGGCGCCGTCAGCCGGAACCTGTCCATGGGCTGCATGCTGACCTACCGCGGCAACCGCAAGGAAGACCCCAAGACCGGCCGCCATCCCGACGAAAACTACGCGCGGGAAATCATGCAGCTGTTCAGCATCGGACTGCTGGAGCTGGAGCCCGACGGCGCCGTCAGGATGGTCGACGGCGCGCCCGTGGAAACCTATTCCAACGCGGACGTGCAAGGGCTGGCCAAGGTCTTCACCGGCTGGGACATCAACGGCCCGGAAACGGACGTGGAATTCCACCGCCGCCCGATGGCGCTGAACAATGCGCTGCACTCGATGGCGGAAAAGCGCTTCCTGGGCGCGGTCATTCCCGCGGGCACCGACGGCCACTTGTCGCTCAAGCGCGCCGTCGAGGTCATCAGCGCCCATCCGAACGTGGGGCCCTTCATCGGCACGCAGTTGATCCAGCGGCTGGTCACGAGCAACCCCAGCCACGCCTACGTCGGACGCGTGGCGGCCGCCTTCGACGACGACGGCACCGGCAGGCGCGGCAACCTCAAGGCCGTGGTGCGCGCCATCCTGCTGGACCCGGAGGCGCGCGAGCCGGACCTGAGCGCGCCCGAGTGGGGCAAGGTGCGCGAGCCCATCCTGCGCTTTTCCGGATGGGCACGCGCATTCGGGGCCAACTCCACCAATGGCGCCTGGGCCATGCCCGACACCACCGACAACACGATACGGCTGGCCCAGAGCCCGATGCGCTCGGCCAGCGTCTTCAATTTCTTCCGCCCGCGCTACGTGCCACCGGTCACGGAACTGGCGCGCCGGCACCTGGTGGCGCCGGAACTGCAGATCACCGACGAAACCAGCGTGGCCGGCTACCTGAATTTCCTGGCCATCTACGTCGATCGCGGCTGGGAGGATCTGCAAACGCCGTACACCGCCGAAATCGCGCTGGCGCGCGACCCGGCGGCGCTGGTGGCGCGGGTGGCGCTGCTGCTGGCGGGCGACACGTTCTCCGCCCAGACCGCCGCCGCGATCGCGCGCGCCGTGTCCACGATTCCCGCCGATCGGCCGCGCGACCGGGTACGGGCGGCGATTACGCTCGTCGCGTCCACCCCTGAATACTTGGTGCAGAAATGAAAGCGGGAAAAGGCCCCCACGCCGCGCTCGCTACGCGAGCTTGCTGCCCCCCAAGGGGGCCCTTTCATCTTGGGGCGGCCCTGCGAGGTTGGGGCCCCCACGCCGCGCTCGCTACGCGAGCTTACTGCCCCCCAAGGGGGCCCTTTCATCTTGGGGCGGCCCCGCGAGGTTGGAGCCCCCACGCCGCGCTCGCTGCGCGAGCTTGCTGCCCCCCAAGGGGGCCCTTTCATCTTGGGGCGGCCCTGCGATGAAAGCCGCCCGTCGCGAATTCCTGCTGCGCGCGGCCACCCTGGGCGCGACGCATGCGGCCGCGCCACTGGCGCTGAACCTGGCGGCGCTGGGCGCGGCGGCGGCGCAGGCGGCGCCGACGTCGTACAAGGCGCTGGTCTGCGTTTTCCTGTACGGCGGCAACGATCCGTACAACTCCCTGGTGCCCTACGACACGGCGGCGTACCGCGCCTATGCCCAGGCGCGCGGCGATATCGCGCTGCCCCGCGACGCCCTCCAGGCGACCGCGCTGCGCGGCAAGGAAGCCGCGCCCGGCGGCGCCCAGTTCGCGCTGGCGCCGTCGCTGGCGCCGCTCAAGCCCTTGTACGAGAGCGGCGACATGGCGGCGCTGCTGAACATCGGCCCGCTGGTGGTGCCGACCACCAAGGCGGAATACATCGGGGCGCGCGTGCCCTTGCCTCCCAAGCTCTTTTCGCACAACGACCAGCAATCGTACTGGCAGGCGCTGGCGCCCGAGGGCGCGTCCTCGGGATGGGCGGGCCGGCTTACCGACCTGTTCGCCGGCGCCAATGCGCAACGCACCTTCACCGGCATCACGGCGGGCGGCAGCACGGTGCTGCTGGCCGGTCGCCGGGTGGCGGGATACCGAGTCGGGATCAATGGCTCGACACGCATGGACCTGCTGACCCGCGACCTGTACGGATCCAGCGACTGCACGGCGCTGCTGCGCCAGCTGATCACCCAACCGCGCGAACACCTGATGGAGCGCGAACTGTCGCGCATCGCCGCGCAGTCCATCGACGCCGACGCGCGCTTGCGCGCCGCGCTGGCGGACGTCGCGGTGCCCGGGGAGTTCTCCACGCCGCTGGCCCAGCAGTTGAAGATCGTCGCCCGCATCATCGGAGCGCGCGAAGCGCTCGGGGCGCGGCGCCAGGTCTTTTTCGTGTCCCAGAACGGCTACGACAACCACGCCGGGCTGAACGACACCCACCCGGCGCTGCTGCGGGAACTCGGCCAGGCGCTGGCCGCCTTCCAGCAGGCGCTGTCGGCGATGGGCATGGCCGACCAGGTCACCACCTTCACCGCGTCCGAATTCGGCCGCACCCTGGGATCGAACGGCAACGGCTCCGACCACGGCTGGGGCTCGCACCATTTCGTGCTCGGCGGCGCCGTCCGGGGCGGACGCTGCTACGGCCAGCACCCCGAGATCGCCCGCGACGGCCCCGGCTTCGTCGACAACGGCCGCCTGCTGCCCACCCTGGCCGTGGACCAGCTCGGCGCCTCGCTGGGCCGATGGTTCGGCGCCAGCCCGGACGATCTGCGTCTCGTGTTCCCGAACCTGCGGCGCTTCGACGCGCACGCGCTCGCGTTGTTCGAAGCATGAAGGGGGGGTGTAGGATGGGTGGAGCGCGGCAATGCCTGGGCAAGAAACCCGATGCCGAACGCGCGAAACCCATGCGGCTGTGGGCAGATTGTTTTTTGCCCGCTGCGGAACAGAATCTGCTCACAGCCGAACACGCGAAACCCATGCTGCCGCAATCGCTTGTTTTCCGGCCGATGCCAGGCACAATCTGCCCACGGCCGCATGGGTTTCGCGCGCTGGAGGGCGGTTTTCTTGCTTAAGAACTCTCGCGCTCCACCCATCCTACGCCTCGGTCTTCCGAGGTGGATCGATGCGCCACCGGCATGCGCCAGCGTTCCGCTGGAAGGCC
>NZ_BCTQ01000034.1 GCF_001571365.1 Achromobacter denitrificans NBRC 15125
CCCAGGTGCTCAACGCGCGAAACCCATGCGGCCGTGTGCAGACTGTTTTCCGGCCGACACAGGGGCACTGTCTGCACACGGCCGCATGGGTTTCGCGCGCTGGATACTTGGGTTCTTCCTTAAGAACTCTCGCGCTTCACCCATCCTACGGCCGGCCCGGCGTCGGTGGAGCGCGCTAAGATCATGCGAAGGCCCGCCGCTGAAGGCGCGCCGCCCATCGCACCCCTAAAGCAACCCGCCATAAAGGACCACCCATGAACTACCGCCGCCTCGGCCGCAGCAATCTCCGTGTCTCCCCGCTCTGCCTGGGCACCATGATGTTCGGGGAGCAGACGCCCGACGAAGAGGCCGCCCGCATCGTCGCGTCGGCGCGCGACCATGGCCTGAATTTCATCGACACCGCCGACGTCTACAACGGCGGCCGTTCGGAAGAAGTGGTGGGCCGGCTTCTGAAAGGGCAGCGCCACGACTGGGTGCTGGCCAGCAAGATCGGCAACGCGGTCGGCAAGGGCCCGAACCAGTCGCACTACTCGCGCCAATGGCTGATCCGCGGCGTCGAGTCCAGCCTCGCCCGGCTGGACACCGACTTCATGGACATCCTCTACCTGCACCGCGACTACCACGAAGAGAACCTGGAAGAGGCGCTGTGGGCGCTGGGCGACCTGATCCGCGCCGGCAAGCTGCGCAGCTTCGGCCTGTCGAACTTTCGCGGCTGGCGCATCGCCGAAGTGATGCGCTTGTGCGAAAAAATGGGCGTGCCGCAGCCGGTGGTGTGCCAGCCTTACTACAACATGCTCAACCGCGGCCCCGAGGTGGAAATCCTGCCGGCCTGCCGTCACTACGGCCTGGGCGTGGTGCCCTACAGCCCGATCGCGCGGGGCGTGCTGACCGGCAAGTACCAGCCGGGCCAGGCGCCGGCGGCCGACACCCGCGCGGGGCGCGGCGATACCCGCATCCTCGCCACCGAATTCCGCGAAGAGTCGCTGCAGATCGCGCAGCGGCTGGTGGAGCACAGCGCCGCGCGCGGCGTGAAGCCGGGGCATTTCGCCACCGCCTGGGTGCTGGCCAACCCGGTCGTCACGGCCGTCATCGCCGGCCCGCGCACGCTGGCGCAGATGGACGACTACTACGGCGCGCTCGACGTTTCCATCACGGCCGAGGACGAAGCCCTGGTGAACGGCTGGGTCACGCCCGGCCATGCCTCCTCGCACGGCTACAACGACCCCAACTATCCCTTCTACGGCCGCCCGGTAGCGGCGGCCTGAGGGGCGCCGCGCCGCCTTTCCCGGCGGCGCGGACCCGGCGTCAGGCCTTGCGCAGGCTCGCGGGGGGCAGGGGCGCGGAAGCGTTGTCCTCCACGGGCTGCCTGCCGCGTCCGATCAGCCACGCGCAGATCGCCGACACCACGCCCGCGAACAGCACGTACAGGCAGATCAGCCACGGCTGGCCTCCGCCGGTCTTGAGCAGCGCGGTCGCGATGATGGGCGTGATGCCCGAGGCGAAGATCCCCGAGAACTGATATACGAACGAGATGCCGGTGTAGCGCACCTTGGCGTCGAACAGCTCGCAGAACAGGGCCGCCTCCGGCCCGTAGACGGCGGCGTAGAGAATGCCGAAGGGCACGATGATGGCCAGCCAGATCAGCATCACGCTGCCCTGGCTGTTGAGCATCAGCCAGAAGCCGGGGAACGATGCCGCGGCGGTGATGAGCGAGCCCCAGAAATACACCCGCGTGCGGCCGATGCGATCCGACAATCGCCCGAAGAAGGGGATGAAGAAGCACATCACCAGGGCCGCGGCCATCACGCCCATGAGCGCCTCGGTACGCGTGATCTGCACGGTCTGCGTGAGGTACGAGATCGAGAACACGCCGAACACGTTGAAGAACACCCCGTCGATGTAGCGCGCGCCCATGCCCTTGAAGACGTTGCCCGGGTAGCGCTTGAACATGTCGGCGAAGGGGATGCGGCTTTCGGCGTTGTTCTGCTTCACCGCGGCGAACTCCGGCGTTTCCTTGATGTTCAGCCGGATGTACATGCCCACCAGCACCATCGCGGCGGACGCCAGGAAGGCGATGCGCCAGCCCCAGGCCATGAACTGCGCGTCGGTCAGCAGGGTGGACAGCAGCGCCACCGTGCCCGAGGCCAGGCACAACCCGATCGCCAGCCCGATCTGCGGCAGCGAGGCGTAGAAGCCCTTCTTGCCGGGCGGGGCGTACTCGTAGGCCATCAGCACCGCGCCGCCCCATTCGCCGCCCAGCCCGATGCCCTGGAACACGCGCAACAGCAGCAGGAGGATGGGCGCCCAGATGCCGATGCTCTCGTAGGTGGGCACCAGGCCGATCAGGAAGGTGGCCACGCCCATGATCATCAGCGTCATCACCAGCATGCTCTTTCGGCCGATGCGGTCGCCGAAGTGGCCGAAGATCAAGCCGCCCAGCGGCCGCGTGACGAAGCCCACGGCGAAGGTGGTGTAGGCCAGCATGGTGGAGACCACGGGGTCGCCGGCGGGGAAGTAGAGTTTGTTGAATACGATGCCTGCGACCACGCCATACAAGAAAAAGTCGTACCACTCGATGGTGGCGCCGATCAGCGACGCGGCGACGACTCTGCGCACCGCGGCTTCGTTCTGCTTGGCCATGTCTAGTCTCCTTTGGGGGTGGCGGCCGGACACTCTGCGCTGTCCTGGCCGTTGGGGGTTCAGGCGGCGACCTGCAGCGTCTGCGGATGCGCCTGCCTGAGGTCCTGCAATATGAAATCGGCCGCGCGCTCGGCCAGCATCACCACGGGCACGTTGGTGTTCCCGGAAACCAGCGTGGGCATGATCGAGCAATCGACCACGCGCAGCCCGGCCACGCCGTGCACGCGAAGGCGCTCGTCCACGACCGCCATGGGATCGCTGCGCGGGCCCATCCTGGCGGTGCCGGACGGGTGGAAGATGGTGGCGCCGTACTCGCGGCAGAAGTGCAGGATCTCGTCGTCCGCGCGCACGTCGGGCCCGGGCCGGAACTCGCGCTTCATCATCGCGTCCAGCGGCGGGGTCGCGGCGATCCGGCGCGCATACTTGACGGCGGCCACCGCCATGCGGCGGTCCAGTTCGGTTGAGAGATAGTTGGGCTGCATGGAGGGCGCCTCGAACGGGTCCGCGCTGCGCAGCCGCACGCGCCCGCGCGACGAAGGCCGCAGCTGGCACACGGAATAGGTGCAGCCCGAAAAGGGATGCACCTTGCCGCCGGCCATGTCGGCGGACAGCGTGGCGAAATGGAATTGGGTGTCGGGCGTGCGGCTGGCGGGATCGACGCGGCAGAACAGCCCGCCCTGGTTGATGCCCACGGCCAGCGGGCCGCTGCGGAACAGCAGCCACTCCAGGCCCATGCGGGCGCGGCCGCGCAGCGTGCGCAGCTGGTCGTTGGTGGTGATGGGGCGGGCCGTTTCGTAGATCAGGCGGATCTGCAGGTGATCCTGCAGGTTCTCGCCCACGCCCGGCAGGTCGCGCACGATTCCGATGCCGAACTGGCGCAGCAGCCCGGCGGGCCCCACGCCCGAGAGCTGCAGCAGCTGGGGCGATTGCAGCGCGCCGGCGCACAGGATGACCTCGCGGCGGGCGCGCACGGTTCGCACCTGACCGTGCTGCCGGTAGCGCACGCCGCAGGCGCGGGTGCCTTCGAACAGGATGCCCATGGCGTGCGCGCCGGTTTCCACCCGCAGGTTGGCGCGCCCCTGGGCGGGTCGAAGATAGGCGACGGCGGTGGAGCAGCGGCGGCCGTTGCGCGTGGTGAGCTGGTAGTAGCCCACGCCTTCCTGGTCGCCGGTGTTGAAGTCGTCCACGCGGGGGATCCCCAGGCTTTGCGCGGCCGCGATCAGCCCCTCCACCAGCGGATGCGGCGTCTTGATCGAGGTGGCGTTGAGCGGGCCCTCGGTGCCGCGGGTCGGGCCCGGGCCCAGGTCATTGTTTTCCAGCTTGCGGAAGTAGGGCAGGCAATCGTCCCAGCTCCAGCCCGGGTTGCCGGCGGCGGCCCAGGCGTCGTAGTCGCGCCGCTGGCCGCGGATGTAGATCAGGCCGTTGACCGAGCTGGATCCGCCCAGCGTGCGGCCGCGCGGCCAGTAGATGCGCCGGTCCAGCATATTGGGATCGGGGTCGGTGTAGTAGCCCCAGTTCACGACCTTGTGGAACATGGTCTTGCCGTAGCCGATGGGGATGTGTATCCACGGGTAGCTGTCCCGGGGGCCGGCTTCCAGCAGACAGACGGAATGCGCGCCGCTGGCGCTCAGCCGGTTGGCCATCACGCAACCGGCCGAGCCGGCGCCCACCACGATGTAATCCACGGTATCGGACATGTCCGCAAGCTCTCCCTGAAGCGGGGCGCGGCGCGCCCAGGCCGGAGCCGGACGGCGCGTTTACCCTGCTTGTCGTTGTGGGGCGCACTTATATACTGGATCGATGACTCGGGTCCGACGCAGCGCGGACCTTCGTGCATTTGTGGCGATTCTAGGAAGCGGGCGCGAGGAACAAAGCACAACGCGCGCGGGGGCGGAAAAGTGGAACAGAATATGCAGATTCGGTTTCAAAATCGCAGTGCAGCATCGGCGCCGGCGACGGAAAGCGCCGCCGCGGGAGGCACGCGCGAGGCCTCGCGTTCGCTGCGCGCGCTGCTGGTGCTGGAGCACCTGGCGCGGGCCCAGCATCCGCCCACCCTGGCGCAGCTCGCGCAACGGCTCGATATGCCCAAGACGACCCTGATGCGCCTGCTGGCCGCCATGCAGCGCGCCGGCTTCGTGGCCGCCACGCCCACCGAAAACGGCTACGTGCCGGGGCCCCAGGCGTCCATGCTGGCGCTTTCCACCTTGCGAGCGTCCGCCTTCACGCGAGCCTGCCGCGCCGTGCTCGCGCAGCTGGTCGGCACGCTAGGCGAAACCTGCAATCTCACCGCGCCCGACGGCGACCGCGTGGTCTACATGGAACGCGTCGAAACCGAGGAACCGCTGCGGCTGTTCTTCGCGGTGGGCAGCCACGTGCCCATGCACTGCACCGCCAGCGGCAAGCTGTTTCTGGCTTCCATGAACCGCCTGGAACGCGGGCGGGTGCTGGCGCGCCTGCCGCTGACGCGCAACACGCCGCGCACGCTGACCGATCCTGTCCGCCTGGAAGAAGAGCTGGAGCGCCTGGCCGCGCGCGGCATCGGCATCGACAACGAAGAGTTCGTGCGCGGCATGAGCGCGGTGGCGGTGCCGGTGCGCGACGCGGACGATCGCGTCGTGGCGGCGGTGGCCTGCCATGCGCCCACGGCGCGGGTGATGCTGGATGATCTGCTGCGCGCCGTGCCCATCCTGGAACGCGCCGCGCAATCCATGCGCGAGGTGCTGGCGCAGCACCGGGCCGGCGCGGGCTGATCCCGGGGAGCCCTCAGGCCGATGGGGTGAAGAGTTCCGCGGGCAACTTGGCGACGGCGTCGTAGGTGAGGCGGATGTGGCTGGCGAGCAGCGCGCAGGCGCGGTCGGCGTCGCGGGCGAGCGTGGCGTCGAGAATGCCCTGGTGCTCGTCGTGCAGGTCGCGGGCGATGGGCCGGCGGGTGACGGTCAGGCGGCGGTAGCGCTCGGCCTGCTGGTACAGGATGCCCAGGAAATGGTGCATCCACCGCGACGGACAGGCGCGGATCAGTTCGCGGTGGAACTCGCGGTTGCGCTGCTCCCATTCTTCGAAGCGGGCGTCGGGGTCGGCGGCCAGGCGCTGCTCGGCCTTGCCGAGGCGATGGAAGGCGGCGAGCACGGCGCTTTCCCAGTCGTCGTCGCCGACGGCGATGGACTGGCGCAAGGCCTCGGTTTCGAGCAGCACGCGGTTTTCGGTGATGTCGCGGAAATCTTCCAGCGAGATGGGCGTGACGTGGAAGCCGCGCTGGCCGTGGGCGACGACGAGCGCATCGGACACGAGCAGGGCGAGGGCTTCGCGCAGCGTGCCGGCGCCCACGCCGTAGTCGTCCTTCAGGTGTTCGACCCGCAGGCGCGAGCCGGGCGGAAGCCTGCCCTGGATGATGTCGCGGCGCAGGCTGACGTAGGCCGCGCCCACCAGGGTGTTGGCGGAGGCGGAATGGGCGAGCGGGGGGAGGGTGGCGCCGTCTGACATAGGGAGTACTTTATCACTGCGCTTGAAAAATCTCGATAAAAATTATTGACGCCGAGATTTATGCTGCTTATCGTAGAAAAAAAGGCGTCGAGATGACGACCGGCATGCAGCCGGCGGCAGGCGCAACCAGGAGACAAGCAGTGATACGGCTACACGATGTCCGGCTGGCCCGGCTGCGCACCCGCAATCCGTCCGAAACGCCCGTCCGCCGCATCGTGCCGCGGTCGATGTCGTGGTCGATGTTGCGTCCGGCGGCGCGCTCGCTGTTGCGTCATATGGCGGCCTGCGTGGCCGCGTTCACGGCGCTGGCCGCCAGCCCGTCGGCCAGCGCCCAGGACTGGCCCGCGCGGCCCGTGACCATCCTGGTCAATGGCGGGCCCGGCAGCCTGCCGGACCTCTTCGCCCGGCCGCTGGCCGAACGCCTGCATCACGCCTTGGGCCAGCCGGTGGTGGTCGAGAACAAGCCTGGCGCCGGCGGCATGCTGGCAATGCAGCAGCTCAAGTCCGCGCCGGCCGACGGTCATACCCTGGCGCTGGTCACGAATGCGCATCTGGTGTGGAACCCCTATATTTTTCCGGCGCTGACCTACGATCCGGCGCGCGACCTGCAGCCCGTCAGCCCGCTGGCGGTCATTCCCATGGCGCTGACGGTCAACGACAAGCTGCCCGCGCAGTCGCTGGACCAGTTGCTGGCGCTGGCGCGCCAGAAGCCCGGCCGGTTGAACTATGCGTCCTCGGGCAACGGCAGTCCGCCCCACGTGCTGTTCGAAATGCTGCGCGAGCAGGCCGGGGTCGACATCATGCACGTGCCGTTCAAGACCGGCACCGGCGCGCTGAATTCCGTGCTTGCGGGCGATACGGAAATCTACTTTGCGGGCACTGCGCTGGTGGAGCCCATGGTCAAGGAAGGACGCCTGCGCGTGCTGGCCATGAGCGAAACCGTGCCCGACGCGGCCTTCGGCAATGCGCCCACGCTGGCGGCCAGCCATTTCCGCGGTTTTGAAGGCGCGGTGTGGCTGGGGGTGGCGGCGCGCGCCGGCACGCCGGAGGCCATCGTGCAACGGCTCAATGAAGAGATAGGCCGCGCGCAACAGGACGGCGCGCTCAAGCAGATGTACGCCAGCCACGGCTCCTTGCCGTACCATCTGGCGGCGCAGGCCTTCGCCCAGCGCGTCGCGGCGGAGCGGGATGCGTCCGGCCCCGTGTTGCGCAAGCTGGGCATCAAGCCCGATTGAATTCCCTCTTACCAACCCGGGCGCCTGTCCACACCTCGTTTCGGCGTGGACAGGCCCCACTATTCCGGGCTCCGCTTGCGGGGCCCGCAGCCGCTCATGAACCTGATCGAAGAGATTGTTGAAAACTCCCCGTCCATCCGCGAAATCCGCAGGGACATCCATGCGCATCCGGAGCTGGCGTTCGAAGAGAACCGCACCTCCGACCTGGTGGCCAAGCTGCTGGAAAGCTGGGGCATTCCAGTGCATCGCGGATTCGGCAAGACCGGCCTGGTGGGCGTGATCAAGAACGGCGATTCGCCGCGCACGGTGGGGCTGCGCGCCGACATGGACGCGCTGCCCATGCAGGAGGTCAACCAGTTCAACCACGCCAGCAGGCATCCCGGCGTGATGCACGCCTGCGGCCACGATGGCCATACCGCCATGCTGCTGGGCGCGGCGCAGCACCTGGCCCGCCATCGGAATTTCGACGGCACCGTGTACCTGATCTTCCAGCCCGCCGAAGAGCGCGGCGGCGGCGCGCGCGAAATGATGCGCGACGGCCTGTTCGAGAAATTCCCGATGGAGGCGGTGTTCGGCATGCACAACATGCCGGGCATCCCGGTCGGCTGCTTCGCCTCGTCGCCGGGGCCGGTGCTGGCGTCCAACAGCGAATTCCACGTCACCATCCGCGGCAAGGGCGGCCACGCGGCCATGCCGCACCTGGCCATCGATCCCATTCCCGCGGCAGCCCAGATGATCGAGGCCTTCCAGACCATCATCAGCCGCAACAAGAAGCCGCTGGAGACGGCGGTGATCTCGGTGACTACGGTGCAGGCGGGCGGGGTCGTCAACGTCATTCCCGACACCTGCGAACTGCGCGGCACGGTGCGCGCCTACACCCGCGAAACCCTGGACCTGATCGAGCGCCGCATGGGAGAGGTCGCGCAGCATGTGGCCGGCATGTTCGGCGCGCAATGCGATTTCGTCTTCACGCGGCACTATCCGTCGACGATCAACCACGAGGCCGAGACGGCGTTCATGCGCGACGTGCTGGCCGAGGTCGCGGGCCGGGAGCAGGTGCTGGCGCAGACGCCCATCATGGCGGCCGAGGATTTCTCCTTCATGCTGGAAGCGGTGCCGGGCAGCTACTGCTTCATCGGCAACGGCGACGGCGACCACCGCGAATCGGGCCACGGCGCGGGCCCTTGCCTGGTCCACAACACCAGCTACGACTTCAACGACGAACTGCTGCCCATCGGGTCCAGCGCGTTCGTGAGGCTGGCCGAAGACTGGCTGCGGCGGCCCGTCGCCTGAGCGGGGCCGGGCGCGGCGGGGATCGCGGCGGCGCCATGCCGCGCGCCGCCGCGATCCCGCTTCGTTCCGGCCTCAGAACCTGCCGCGCAGGGTCAGCGTCGCGTTGCGGGGATCGCCGTAGAAGCTGCCCCATCCCGGCGCGCCGATGGTCTGGTAATAGGTCTTGTCGAACACGTTGTTCACGTTCAACGCCGCCGACCAGTGCTTGTTGATGTCGTAGCCGATGCGCGCATTCCAGACGGCATACGGCGCTTGCGACACCCGCACCGACCGCGTTTCCGTATAGCTGCCGGTCTGGTAGTTCACCCCGCCGCCCAGCGTCCACGCGGACCACTCTCCCGGCAGCCGGTAATCCGACCACAAGCGCAGAATGTGCTTGGGCGTGACGGTGCGGCCGAAGTTGGTGCTCAATACGTTGGTATCGTCCAGGAACTTCAAGGTGTTGAACGTATAGCCGGCAAACAGTTGCCAGCCTGGAGCCACCTCGCCGCTGATCTCGGCATCCACGCCCTGGCTGCGGACCTTGCCGCTGGACACATAGCAGATGTCGCCCACGGTGCACGCGCCGACCAGGTCCTGCTGCGCCCAGTTCTTCTGGTCGACGCGGAACAGGGCCAGGGAGGCATTGACCCGGCCGTCGAGCAGTTCGCCCTTGATGCCCGCTTCGTAATTCTTGCCCAATATGGGGTCCAGCAGCTTGCCCGACGCGTCCAGGGCGTTCTGCGGGTCGAAGATTTCCGCGAAGCTGACGTAGGCGGACCATTGGGGGTTGAACGCGTAGATCAGGCCGCCGTAAGGCGTGACGACGCCGTTTTCCTTGTAGGGATCGGTGTACTGGTCGCCGCCGTCCCGGTAATTGCCGGTGCTCTCATACCAGCTGACGCGGGCGCCTGCGACGAGGGTCAGCGGGTCGGCCAATCGGAAGCGGCCGACGCCATAGACGCCGGTCTGCTTCATCTTGATGATGGTCGCATCGCCTCGGTAGGCATTCTCGCGCAGCCATTGGTCCGTAGGTTCGGGCACATGGTGATCAGGGTTCCAGACGTTCATGGCGCGGTTCAGGCGCGCCGTCGCGAAATCGTTCTTGCTGGTCAGCTCATTGAAGCTGGCGCCGACGCTCACCGAGTGCTTGCGGCCCAGCGCCTCGAAGGCGCCATCCACGTCCAGGTTGAGCGCCTTGTTGTGCGTCGAGAAATCGAAGATGCCGGCATACATCGTCGGCCCGAGCCCCGTGGCCGGATTGACCGCGCCTTCGGTGAAGGCGTACTTCGAATCGTTGGACTCCTGCGTCGAGGTGGCGGTGAGCTTCGTCGACCAATCCTGGTTGAAGCGATGCGCCAGTTCGGCGAACACCGTCGTCTGCTTGCCGTTCCACCGGTTCCAGTCCTGCGCCAGCGAGGTCGAGCGCTTCAGCCCGATGTCGTCGCCGTTGACGTAGTGGGGCAGGCCGTGGAAGAACGGCGTCGAGCGCAATTCCTCGTAGCTCACGCCGCCGGTCAGGGTGGTGGCGGGGCTGAAATCGTAGCTGAGCACGCCGTACAGCACGCCGTTGCGGCTCTTGGCGACGTCGTAGAAATAGTCGCGGTCGTTGTAGCTGGCCACGGCGCGGCCCCGCAAGGATCCGGATTCGTTCAACAGCCCGCTGGCGTCGATGTCGGCCCGATAGTTGTTCCACGAGCCGCCGCTGGCCATCAGCTGCACCTGGTTTTCGGCGAGCGGGCGCTTGCGCACCAGGTTGACCGCCGCGCTGGGCGAGCCTGCGCCTTGCAGCAGCCCGGTCGCGCCGCGGATGATCTCCACGCGGTCCAGGATCACGGTGCTGCTGGTGAAGCTGTTGGCCTGCGGATAGTAGAACGCGCGGTTGACGCCGTCGAACTGATAGCTGTCGACCCGGAAGCCCCGCGAGAACACGTAGTTGCCGCCCATGGGGCTCTTGTAGAGCGTCATGCCGGTGCTGTTGGCCAGCACGTCGTCCAGCGTGTTGGCATTCTGGTCGTCCATGCGCTGGCGCGTCACCACCGTGACCGACTGCGGGATTTCCTTCAGGCTCTGCTGGCCCTTGCCGATGGTCACGAACCCGCTGGTATAGCTGCCGCTGCCTTCGGTGACGGCGCTTTCGGGCGCGCCCGTGACCGTCACCGGCGCCAGCGTCGACACGCCCGGCGCTTCCTGCGGGGCGCGGCGCAGGTGGTAGCCCTCGCCATTGGCGTTGGCCACCGCCTGCAGGCCCGTGCCCGCCAGCAGCAAGGCCAGCCCTTGCTCGGCCGTATAGCGGCCCGACAGCCCCTGCGTCATCACGCCGCGCGTCAAGGCCGGCGACGCCGCCACCGTCACCCTGGCCGAGACGCCGAACTGGCCGAGCGCCTCGTCGAGCGTGGTGGGCGCGATGGCGAACGCGATGCCGCCCGCGGCGGCGGGCTGGGCCCATGACGCCGCGGGCGCGGCCAGCGCCGGCAAGGCGGCCAGGGCGAGGTGAACGGCGAGGCGCAGGCGCGTCGGCCGCGCCCGTCGCGTCGGGAATGCGGCAAGAGTAGGGAAGGACTGGCGTGGTGCCATGACTGGGTTTCCTGGTTCGTCGATTGGATGAGCAGGCCTCGGGCGCCTCGGGGTCTGTCTCTATGTCTAACGAACCAGAATCGATAATCTTCGCGGCCGTTACAAATTGGGCCGCGAGCCGCCGGGGCGGCGCGGTCCGCATAGGCGCCGCGGCGCCCTCAGGCCGCGCCGACGCTGACCCAGTAGCGCGTGCGATACCGCAGCGTCAGGTGCAGGACGTTGGCAAGCACGTCCAGCGTTTTGTCGGTGTCGTCGATGCGGAAGGCGCCGGTCACCTCGCGAGCGGCCACCGCCGGATCGCAGCGCAGGATGCCGGCGCGGTACCGGCCCAGCTCGGCGAGGAAGCGATCCAGCCGCATGCGGTTGGCCACCAGCATGCCCTCCGTCCAGGCGGGACCCTTGCCGTCCACGAGGGTTGCGGGCGAGAGCGAGCGGTCGTCGAATTCGGCCTGCTCGCCGGCATGCACCACCCGCGCCGCCTGCGCGCGGGCGGCGGGCTCGGCGCGCACGGCGCCTTCGAACACGGTGAGGCGCGTGGCGCCGTTGCCGTCCTCCAGCCGTCGCACCACGAAGCGGGTGCCCAGCGGCGTCAAGAGGCCGTTTGGCGTCTTTACGCTGAACGGGCGTCCGGCCGCATCGGCCGCCGTGGCGATCAGGATCTCCCCGTTGCGCAGGTCGATGCGGCGCTGCCCGGCGTCGTAGCGCAGCGCCACCACCGTATCGGTATTCATCGTCAGCACGGTGCCGTCGGGTAGCGTCACGGTCTGCTGCTCGCCGGTTGCCGTGCGGTAAGTGGCGGCCCCGTCGAACAATCCCTGGTGAGCGCCCAGCCAGCCCAGCGTGCCCAGGCCGATGCCGCCCGCCGCCCATTTGAGCGCGCTGCGGCGCGAGCGCTGCTCGCAATACCGCAGGATGGTCTGGCCCGCCGTCGCGCCGGACACCGGCCCGCCCGCGGCGCAATGCAGATCCCGGCTGATGCCCTGCAGGCGTTGCCAGGCGAGTTCGTGGCGCGCGTCGGCCAGGCGCCAGCGGGTACAGGCGGCCTCGGTGGCCGCGTCGGGCGCATCCCCGGTGCGCATCATCCACTCCGCCGCCTGCTCGATGATGTCGGGATGCAGCCGTTCGGTGCGTGCCGCACTCATGCGTACAGCACCGCGTAGCACTGCTGCCAGGCCTTGACCATGTCGCGTTGCACGGCCTGCACCGAAATGCCCAGCGCCTGCGCCACCTCCTGGTAGGGCAGCCCTTCCACCTGCGCCAGCACGAACACCCGGCGCACGCGCGGCGGCAGCTGTTCCATCATGCGGCAGATCGCGTCCAGCGCCTCCACCACCAGCGCATGCGTCTCGGGCCCGGGCTCGACGTCCTCGCTGCGCGCGGCCAGCGTTTCCAGGTACGCCTGCTCGATGGCCCGGCGGCGTGACTGATCGATCAACAGGCGCTTGGCGACCGTGGTCAGGAAGCCGCGCGGCTCGGCAAAGGCCGCGAGCGACTCGCTGCGCATGACGCGCTCGAAGGTGTCGTGCGCCAGATCGGCGGCATTATCGGCGTTGCCGTTGAGCCGGCGGCGCAACATCTGCACGAGCCAGCCGTGATGCTCTCGGTACAGGCTGACAAATTCGTCGGAGGACGCATAGTTGACAGGGGGCACGGGGGTCTTCTGCACAAACGCTAATGGGAATGATTTCTAATTGTAGATGATCATGGCCCCCACCGCCCATGCCCACTGTTGTTTTCGCAACGGGGCGGGCGACAAGCCCGCTCCCGGCTCGGGCCTGTTAACACTAAAAGGGGCCTCGCACAGGCCCTAGTCCGCGGTGTCAGGCTTCGCCCGCGGCGTCTCGCCCGACCGGCACCTCGCGATTCCGGGTGCGCAGGAACACCGCGCTCAGCAAGGCCGCCAAGGCGGCGATCGCCGCCCCGGCCAGGAACGTCACTTGATAGCCGCCATTGAGCGCCTGGACCGGGCTCGCGCCCGCCGCCGTCAGCCCCGCGCTGCGCATCGCCGCCAGGCTGGCCAGCACCGCCAGTCCGAGCGAGCCGCCCATCATGAAGGCCGTGTTCACCACGCCCGAGGCCAGGCCCGACTGGCTGGGCTCCACGTCGCTCATCGCCGCGAGCAGCATGGGGTTGAAGGCCACGCCCGCGCCCAGCCCCAGCAACAGCATGCCGGGCAGCACGTCCGCGGCGAAGGCGCCGTCCACCGGCGCCCGCGCGAACAGCGCCAGCCCCAGCGCCGCCATCGCCAGGCCGACCGCCAGCGGCGCGCGGATGCCGAAGCGCATCACCAGCTTGGCCGACAGCCCCAGTGAGAACGCCGCCATGATGAGGTTGGCGGGCAGGAAAGCCAGGCCGACCTCCATGGGGCTGTAGCCCAGCACCAGCTGCATGTACAGCGCCGACACGAAGAACCACGCGAACATGGCCGCGGCCCACAGCACGCCGACCACGTTCGCGGTGGCCACGTTGCGCAGCCGGAACAGCGACAGCGGCATCAGCGGGGCGGCCACCCGCGCCTCGATGGCCAGGAACAGCGCCATCAGCGCGGCGGCCGTGCCCAGCAGGACCAGCGATTGAACGGAAGTCCAGCCCGCCTCGTTGCCGTTGACCACGGCATACACCGCCAGCATGAGCGACGCCGTGACCGAGAGGGCGCCGGCCACGTCCAGCGGCGTATCGCCGGCGGCGGGCGCGGCGGGCGGGATCAGGCGCAGGCACAGGGCGTAGACGAGCAGGCCGATGGGCAGGTTCACCAGGAAGATCCAGTGCCACGACAGCGCGCTGGTCAGCAGGCCGCCCAGCAGCACGCCGATGCTGCCGCCGCCCGCGCACACGAAGCCGTACACGCCCATGGCGCGCGCCCGCTCGCCGGTCTCGGTGAAGAGATTCATGATGAGCGACAGCGACACCGCCGACACCACCGCGCCGCCCAGTCCCTGGGCCGCGCGCGCGCCGATCAGCAGGGCCTGGCTCTGGGCCAGCCCGCAGGCGAGCGAGGCGATCGTGAAGAGCGTCAGCCCCGCCAGGAACATGCGGCGATGGCCGAACAGGTCGCCCAGCCGCCCGCCCAGCAGCAGGAAGCCGCCGAAGGTCAGCATATAGGCGTTGACGACCCACACCAGCGAGGTCTCGGTGAAATGCAGATCCTGGCGGATCGAGGGAAGGGCGACGTTCACGATCGTGGTGTCGAGCACGATCATCAGCACGCCCAGGCAGAGCACCAGCAGCGCCCACCATCGTTGCTTGCCGTGGATTCCATGCGTCATCGGATAAGGGTTCCTTGGAGTGTAGGGGCCGGGATCACTGCGACAGGCGTCCGCCGCTGACCATCCAGCGGGTGCCGTATCGGTCGATCAGCGCGCCATAGGCTTCGGCCCAGAAGGTTTTCTGCAGCGGCATGGTAATGCTGCCGCCGTCGGCCAGCATGTCGAAGACGCGCTGCGCGTCCGACACGGTGGGATAGGCGAGCGAGAGCGCCACGCCCTGCTTGCCGGGGTAGGGATGGCCGGCGGTGGCGTCGCTGCCCATCAGCATCTGCTCGTCCAGCCCCAGGCGCGCGTGCATGATGCGCCCGGACTCCTCGGCGGACAGGGCGGGCATGGCGGCGTCGGGCGGGGCGTCCGCATAGCGGACCAGCGCCTCCAGCCGCCCGCCCAGCACGCGTTCGTAGAAGCGCATGGCCTCGGCGCAGTTGCCGTCAAAGCTGAGATAGGCGGATAGTTGGGGCATGATGTCTCCGGAAAAGTTTGGCGCAAGCGGCGCCAGGACGGCCGCCGCCGCTCTATGATGGAAGCCCGACCCAAGATACCGAAGGAGCCCGGCCATGCACAAAGGAAGTTGCCACTGCGGACGAATCGCATTCGAAGTCGACGGCGATGTGTCCCAGGTCCTGGAATGCAATTGCTCGCATTGCAGCCGCAAGGGCTACCTGCTGTGGTTCGTGCCGCGCGCGAACCTGCGCATCACCTCGTCCACGGACAGCCTGTCGACCTACAAATTCAACAAGCACGTGATCGCGCATCACTTCTGCGCCCACTGCGGCTGCGCGCCGTTCGGCTTCGGCGCCAGCCCCACGGGCGAAGAGACGGCGGCGGTGAACGCCCGCTGCCTGGAAACGGTGGACCTGAACGCGCTGACCCGGATTCCCTACGACGGGCGCAGCGCCTAGGACCTGTCGGCGCCTAGCGCTATTCTCGCATCCGGGCGCCGTCCGGGAAACCTCTTATTGTTCGGGGCGCCGTCGCATCCCTATTATTTGTGCTCGATCAGCATTGATCCCGGCGCGGCGCGTTCCGCGCCCCTGCCGCACCCCGCAGCAATGATTGCTGCCTGAACATTCCGTCTGGCTATAACAGCCCCCGACTTGCACGCACTGCGTGGTCGGGGGCTTTTTCGTTTGTTTTCCGAAAAGGAGATCGCATGCAACCCTTGGATCCGCAGCCTGTGCCCACGACTTGCGTGGCCAGCGTGCAGATGGCCCCGGCGATAGGCGAAGTCGCCGCCAACGTGGCGCGTTCCATCGAACTGGCGGAAGAAGCCGCCGGGCAGGGCGCGCGCCTGGTGGTGCTGCCCGAGCTGGCCAACACCGGCTACATGTTCGCCAGCCGCGAGGAAGCGTACGCGCTGGCCGAGCCCGTGCCGGAGGGGCCGTCCTCGCGCGCCTGGATCGCGCTGGCCGAGCGCCTGGGCATTTATCTGGTGGCGGGCATCGCGGAACGCTGCGGGGACCGCCTCTACAACTCGGCGCTGATCGCCGGCCCGCAAGGCTATATCGGCACCTACCGCAAGCTGCACCTGTGGGGCGACGAGAACCTGTATTTCGAGGCGGGCGACCTGGGGCTGCCGGTCTTCCATACCGAGCTGGGCCGGCTGGGCGTGGCGATCTGCTACGACGGCTGGTTTCCCGAGGTCTACCGTCTGCTCGCGCTGGGCGGCGCGGACCTGGTCGCGGTGCCCACGAACTGGGTGCCCATGCCGGGCCAGACGGCCGACGGCCCCGCCATGGCGCACGCGCTGACGATCGCGGGCGCGCACAGCAACGGCCTGACGGTGGTGTGCGCCGACCGGGTCGGCGTGGAGCGCGGGCAGCCCTTCGTCGGGCGCAGCCTGATCGTGGGTTCGCAGGGCTGGACCGCGGCCGGGCCGGCCAGCGCCGACCGGGAGGAGGTCCTGGTCGCCGAGGTCGACCTGAAGGCCGCGCGCCGCGGGCGGCAGTTGAATGCATTCAATCACGTGCTGCGCGACCGGCGCTGCGATGTCTACGACGAGCGGCTGGGCGCGGCGGATGCGCCGGCGCAGCGTTGAATAACGGCGGATAGCCGACCCCCAAGGAGAAAACCATGAAATTCCCCTCCCGCAGTTTTCTTACCCGTTTGTCCTTAGCGGCGCTGCTGTCCGGCGCGGCCGGCGCGCAAGCCGCCGAGCCCTTGCGGATCGGCGTGCCGGTCGGCCTCTCGGGCGCCAACAGCGTGGTGGCGCCCGGCGTCGTCCAGGCCTCGCAGCTGGCCGCCGACGAGATCAACGCCGCCGGCGGCATCCTGGGCCGCCGGATCGAGCTGGAGATCGCCGACGACGCCTCCGGCGCGGTCGGCGCGCAGAAGGCCTACGACACGCTGGTGTTCCAGAAGAAGGTGGATGCCGTCATCGCCATGGAGACCAGCGCCGCGCGCAACGCGGCGCTGCCCATCATCGCGCGCGGCAAGGTGCCGTACCTCTACACCTCCTTCTACGAAGGGCGCTCGTGCAACCGCTGGATGCACGTGAACGGCTGGGTTCCGGAGCAGCAGGTCGCGCCGGTGGTGGACCACTTCATGAAAACCCGCCAGGCCAAGACCTTCTTCCTGATCGGCAGCGACTACGCCTTCGGCCGCGGCATGCTGAAGTTCACGCGGGAATACATCGAGAAGCAGGGCGGCAAGGTGGTGGGCGAGGAATACCTGCCCATCGACGGCTCGGACTGGACCGCCGTGGTGTCCAAGGTGCGCTCGGCGCAGCCCGACGCGCTGATCAGCTCGACGGCGGGCGGCAGCCCCAACGTCAGCCTGGCCAAGCAGATCCAGGCCGCGGGCCTGACCATGCCCTACGGCAACCTGGCCATCGACGAAGGCACGGCCAAGACCATGGGCGACACCGCGGCGGGCATGTACCTGTCGTCGTCCTACCTGACCAGCATCCATACGCCGCAGAACCGCAAGTTCCTGGACGGCCTGAAGGCGAAGTTCGCCGGCCAGGCCAAGACGGCCAACGAATTCTCGGCCGCCCAGTACGAAGGGTTCTTCCTGTACAAGGCCGCGGTCGAGAAGGCCGGCGGAACAACCGACCCCGCGAAGGTGGTGCAGGCCTTGAGCGAGGTGTCGGTGGACGGCCCGCGCGGCCCGGTCCGGATGGACCGACAGCGGCACGCGGCGCTGACCATGCGCCTGGGCCAGGTGCAGCAGGACGGGTCCATCCGCATCCTGCAGACCTTCGACCAGGTGGACCCGGGCGCCCAGTGCCCCGACCTGAAGTAGCGCTTGCCCGCCGCCCGCCTAGCGGGCGGCAAAGGAGACCTCGATGGGATTGCTGCTGGACATCCTGAGCACCGCGGCCATGCTGTTCATCGTGACGGCCGGGCTGATGATCATCTTCGGCGTCATGAAGATCGTCAATTTCGCGCACGGCGCCATCATCACGCTGGGCAGCTACGCCAGCCTGGTCGTGACGCAACTGGGCCTGAACCCGTGGCTCGCACTGCCCCTGGCGCTGGCCGTCGGCGCGGCGGTGGGCGTGGGCGTGGAACGGCTGATCGTGCGGCCGCTGTACAAGCGGCCGCTGGACGCCATCCTGGCCACCTGGGGCCTGGGCATCGTGATCGGGCAACTGATCACCATGGCCTTCGGCCGCGAAGTGCAGTTCGCCGACGCGCCGGTCAAGGGCGCCGTGGCGTTCCTGGGAACCGACTACTCCGCCTATCGGCTGCTGCTCATCCCCGCGGCGCTGCTGGTGTACGGCGCCACGCTGCTGCTGCTCAACGGCACGCGCTTCGGCGTCAGGACGCGGGCGGTGATCATGAACGAGAACCTCGCGCGCGGCCTGGGCATCAACGCCGAGCGCATCCGCTTCGCCACCTTCGGCCTGGGCGCCGGCCTGGGCGCGCTGGCCGGCGCGCTGATCACGCCGCTGTCCAGCGTGGATCCGAACATGGGGCTGACCTGGCTGATCAGCGCCTTCATGCTCGTCATGGTGTCGGGGCATTCCATCACCGCGCTGCTGCTGACCTGCCTGGTCTACGGCGCGTGCCAGGTGCTGGTGAGCGTGCTGGTCAGCCCCATCCTGGGAGGCGTCACGATCGCCGTGCTGGCGGCGCTGACGCTGCGCCTGCGTCCGCAAGGATTCGCCCATGACTGATACCTTGCTCACCCAACCCGCGCCGCAAGCCGCCGCGGCGGCGCGCCGGGCCTCCCGCTCCCGCGACCTGCTGTGGCTGGCGGGCCTGTGCCTGGTCCTGACGGCCGCCGGCCCCTGGCTGTTCGACACCTACCTGCTCAACGTGCTGATCAAGGCGCTGTTCTTCGCGGTGGCCGCCGTCACGGTGGACATATTGTGGGGCTACACCGGCTACCTCACCTTCGGGCAGTCGGCGTTCTTCGGCGTGGGCGCCTACGCGGCGGGCCTGGCGTTCACGCACTACGGCTTCTCGCCGGCCACGGCGGGGCTGGCCGCGCTGGCGGCGGTCGCGGTGGCGGCGGCGCTGGCCCTGGTCACCGGCTGGCTGTCGTTCTATCGCGGCGCTTCGCCGTTCTTCGCCACGGTGATTTCGCTGGTGCTGCCCATCGTGCTCACCCAGCTCGTGCTGTCGGGCGGCACCTGGACGGGCTCGTCCTCGGGGCTCACGGGCTACGAGACCTTCGACCTCTCGCTGGAAGCCTGGTACGTGATCGCGGCGGGCGGGCTGTCCGTCGTGGCGCTGCTGGGATGGGTCGCGGCGCGCAGCGACGGCGGCCGCATCCTGGTGGCGCTGCGCGACAACGAAGCGCGCTGCAGCTACCTGGGCCTGAACACCGCGCGCTGGCGCATCCTGCTGCTTGCGATCTGCGGAGTCGTCGCCAGCCTGGCCGGCTTCGGCTACGGGGCCTTCAGCGGCGTCGTCGCCCCGGAGCTGACGGGATTCGTGTTCGGCACGGAGCTCATCATCTGGGTGGCGCTGGGCGGGCGCGGCACGATCTGGGGTCCGGTGCTCGGCGCCATCCTCATCAATGTGGCCGGCTCGTATCTCAGCGGCAACATGCCCTTCGTGTGGCAGCTGCTGCTGGGCATCACCTTCATCGTGGTGATCCTGCTGCTGCCGCGCGGCCTGCTGCCCCTGCTGCTGGCGCCCTGGCGGCGGCGCGAGGCCGCGGCGCCCGTGCCCGCGCTGACGGCCAGGGAAGGGCGGTCCGGCACGGCCGACGCCGGGGAGATGGCGCTGGAGCTGGAAGGCGTGGCCAAGCGCTTCGGCAGCCTGAAGGTGCTGGAAGGCATAGACCTGCGGGCCCGCGGCGGCGAACTGGTGGGCCTGATCGGGCCGAACGGCGCGGGCAAGACCACGCTGATGCGCTGCATCGCCGACGGCGCCGAGCGCTCGGAAGGGCGGGTCGAGCTGTGCGGCCACGCCGTGCGCCGCGACGACCCGGCGCGCTGCGTGCGCTACGGGCTGGGGCGCAAGTTCCAGAACGCCAACGTGTTCGACACCATGACGGTGGCGGAAAGCCTGCGCATCGCCACCACCCTGCGGGAGTGGCCCTCGTGGCGGCGCCGTGCGCCGTCCCTGGCGCTGCCGTCCTATGCGCTGGAGGTATTGCGCATGACCGGGCTGGACCAGCGGCTCGACAGCGTCGCCCGCGACCTGTCCCACGGCCAGCAGCAGGCCCTGGAACTGGCCATGGTGCTGGCGCTGGAGCCGCGCGTCATCCTGCTGGACGAACCCACTGCCGGCCTGAGCAAGGCCGAGCGCACCCAGATCGGCGTCGTGCTCTCGTCGCTCGCCCGCCGCCACGGCCTGTGCTGCCTGCTGGTGGAGCACGACCTGGATTTCGTGGCCGAGGTCGCGACGCGCATCGTCGTGCTGCACCAGGGGCGCATCGTCATGGACGGCAGCTTCCGCGAAGTGGCGGAATCCGAACTGGTGCGGACCATCTACGCGGGCGGCGCGCCGTCGGCGCAAGGAGCGGAACAATGAAAAGCGTCGCGCCGGCCTTGCGCCTGGAAGGCGTGTCCAGCGGCTACAAGGCCTCCATGGTGCTCAACGACGTGTCGCTGTCGCTTCCGCGGGGCGCCTGCGCGGCGCTGCTGGGCAAGAACGGCATGGGCAAGAGCACGTTGCTCAAGACCGTGATGGGTTACCTGCCCAAGCTGCGCGGCCGCGTCCGGGTGGGCGAGGTGGACGCCACGCACCTGCGGCCGCACGAAGTGGCGCGCTGCGGCGTGGCCTACGCGGCCCAGGAACAGCCGCTGTTCCCCGATCTCAGCATCCGCGACAATCTGCGCCTGGGCCTGGCCCGCGACAGCCTGTTCGACGAGCGCTTCGAAGAGATCGCCGAACTGTTCCCCGTGTTCGCGTCCCGCCTGCGCCAGCATGCGGGCACCCTCTCGGGCGGCGAGCAGAAAATGCTGCTGGTGGCGCGCGGCCTCATGCAGCGGCCCGCCTTGCTCATGCTCGACGAGATCACCGAAGGGTTGCAGCCCTCGGTGATCGAGCGGCTGGCCGGCGCCCTCAACTGGGAGCGCGAGCGGCGCGGCACCAGCATGTTCATCGTGGAGCAGAACGTGGCCTTCGCCCTGAGGGTGGCCGACAGATACCTGGTGCTCAAGCAGGGCGCCATCGTCGATGAAGGAGATGCTGGCGCGCCGGGGGCGGCGGGCCATATCATTGACCACTTGAAGGTATGAGCGCACCCTCCAGGACCCCATCCATGGCTTCATCCGTCTCCCCGCCCAGCCACGCCGGCGCTTCCGCCCCGGGGTGGCGCATCGGCGTGCTGTATTCGCGCAGCGGCGTCAGCGGCACCACCGAATCCCAGCATTTCTTCGGCACGGTGCTGGCCGTGGAAGAAATCAACGCGCTGGGCGGGGTGCTGGGCCGCCCGCTGGAGCCCATCGCCTACGACCCCCGCAGCGACTGCGAGGAATACCGCCGCCTGGCCGCGCGCCTGCTGCTGGACGACGAGGTCAACGTGATCTTCGGCGGCTGCACCTCGCATTGCCGCAAGGCCATGCTGCCGGTGGTGGAGCGCAGCAATTCGCTGCTCTGGTACGCCTCGGTCTACGAGGGCTTCGAATACTCGCCCAACGTCATCTACACCGGCGCCGCGCCCAACCAGGGCAGCATGCAGCTGGCCGCCTACCTCATCCAGCACTGCGGCTCGCGCATCTTCCTGGTGGGCGCCGACTACATCTACCCGCGCGAAACCAACCGCATCATGCGCGAAACCGTGGAGGAGCACGGCGGCGAAATCCTCGACGAAACCTATCTGCCGCTGGACTGCGATGAGAGCGACATCCTGGAAGTGGTGAAGGACATCGCCCGCATCCGGCCCGACGTGGTGTTCTCCACGCTGATCGGCTCGGACGCCCAGCGCTTCTACCAGCGCTACCACGAAGCCGGCCTGGCCGCGGCCAGCATCCCCATCGCCAGCCTCACCATGACCGAAGCCGAGGTAGCCGAAGTCGGGCCGGCGCTGTGCGCCGGGCACATCACCGCCGCCACCTATTTCAACACCGTGGCCACGCCCGGCAACGCGCACTTCCTGGCGCGCTGGCGCGAACGCTTCGGCGACCGTCCCGCCAACGTGTACGCCGAAACCTCCTACAGCCAGGTGCACCTGTTCGCGCGGGCCTTGCAGCGCGTGGGCGCGCTGGACACCCGCAAGCTGGTGCAGGCGGTGCACCAGGTGGGCTTCGACGCGCCGGACGGCCGCCTGTCCATCCTCGCCGAAAACAACCATTGCGTGCTGACGCCGCGCATTGGCGTGTGCAGGCCGGACGGCAGCTTCGACATCGTCTGGGAAAGCGGCGTGCCGGTAAAGCCGGACCCCTACCTGACGGCGTTCGGCCTGGACGAGTTCTGGTTGAAATGAGCATGGACCATAGCCTACGCCGCCTCTACGAGGACCTGCGCAGCGTGGCGGTCGCCGTGGTGTACCCGCCCGGCGAAGACCGCGACCTGCTGGTCGAGCAGCTCAAGCGCATCGGCTGCCGCATCCATCTGCATTGGCCGTTCCCCGAATGCCCGCCGGCCGGCGCCGACGTGGTGTTCTTCCAGGTTTCCCAATGCGGCCGCAACAGCGCCGCCTGGACCGCCAGCGAGGTCGAGGCCACCTTGATCGCGCTCTCCGAATACGAAACCCCCACCACCCTCAAGCAGCTCCTCAAAACCAATGCCCACGGCGTGCTCACGCGCCCGTTCCGCTCCGCCGGCATCCTCAGCACCCTGGTGCTGGCGCGCTCCGCCCGGATGTTCCAGCTGCGCCAGCAGAACAAGATCGACAAGCTGGAAAGCACCATCAAGTCCCGGCGCGTCATCGAAAAGGCCATCCGCGTCCTCATGGACCACCAGCGCCTGGACGAACGCGAAGCCTACGAGCACATGCGCGGGCGCGCCACCCGCCTGCGAGTCAGCGTGGCCGAGGTCGCCGCCATGATCGTCGACGCCAGCGAAGCCATGGAAAAACTGGGCCTGGGCGGCGGCCGCCCCGGGTCGTCCGGCGGCGCTTGAACCCGCGGCCGCTTTCCAGTCCAATGAGGGTCTGTGCGGACGGACCGTGCCGGTGCTTCCGCGTCCTCTCACACATGGATGGAGCGTAGTGCCATGACAACGGTGCGATTGCTGTCGGACGAGGAAATCCGCCGGAATCCGCGGGCCTGGGCGGTGTTCGAGGACATCCGCGCCACGCGCAAGGCGGATTTCGTCAACAACTTCTGGCGCGCCCTGGCCAATGACCCGCCCCAGCTGGAGCGGGTCTGGGGGCAGCTCAAGCAGGTCATGATGGCCGAAGGAGAGCTTTCGCCCCTGGTGCGCGAGCTGATCTACATCGCCGTGTCCACGGCCAACGGATGCACCTATTGCATCCATTCCCACACCGCCGCCGCCCGTGCCAAAGGCATGACCGACGGCCAGCATGCCGAACTGCTCTCCGTCATCGGCATGGCGGCGCAGACCAACGCGCTGGTGACCGCCATGCAGGTGCCGGTCGATGAGGCCTTCATCGTGAAATAGGAGGCGGCCATGTCGCTGATCCCACTGTTTCCGTTGTCCAACGCGCTGTTTCCCGCCGGAGTGCTGCACTTGCGCATCTTCGAAGTGCGCTATCTGGACATGATCCGACGATGTATCGCGGACGGCAGCGAATTCGGCGTGGTGGGCCTGCTGTCTGGCAGCGAGGTCCGCACGCCCGAAGGCGTCGAAACCCTGGCCCCCGTCGGCACGATGGCCCGCATCGACGCCTGGGACGCGCCCATGCCCGCGCTGCTGGAGCTGCGCTGCGTCGGAACGAGCCGTTTCCGGCTGCTTTCCAGCGAGGTGGCAAAATACGGCCTTTGGATGGGCCAGGCCGAGCCCATCCCCGACGATCCGCCCATGCCCGTGCCCGAAGCCATGCAGCCCAGCGCCGACGCCCTGGGACGCCTGATCGCCCAGTGGCAGCAAGATGGCGTGCCCGCCGAAAGAATGCCCCTGGGCCCGCCGTTCCGGCTGGACGACTGCGGCTGGGTCGCCGACCGCTGGTGCGAACTGCTGCCGCTGCCGCCCGACGACAAGGCCACCTTGCTCGCCATGACCGATCCGGTGGCGAGGCTGGCGGCGGTCCAGGACGTGCTGCGGGGGCAGGGGCTGGCGTAGGCGTAAAACCGTATTTGGACACCATGGAAATCAGGATAGACGAAGGCCTGCGTGCCTATATTGACCCCTTGACCGACGACGAGCGGGACGCGCTGGAGCGCAGCCTGCTGGCCGAAGGCTGCCGCGACGCCCTGGTGCTGTGGGGCGACCTGCTGGTCGACGGCCACAACCGCCACGCGCTCTGCATGAAGCACGGCATCCCCTTCGAAACCCGCCAGAACACCTCCTTCAAATCGATGGAGGACGTGCACCTCTGGATGATCGAAAACCACCTGGGCCGGCGCAGCGTGTCTGACTTCCAGCGTGGGGTGCTGGCGCTGCGCAAAAAGGAGATCCTGCAAGCGCGAACCGCCTCGGCGCCGGCGCCAGATGATCCGCCTTGGGACGAAGACTCCGGCGAACCGCCGCCGGTCGCCGCCGCGCCCGTGCCGCAGGCGCTGAGCCGCCAGGCCCTGGCCCGGGCTGCGCGTATCAGCAGCAATACGCTGGGCCAGATCGAGAAGATACAGAAGGCTGCGGCGCCGGAGCTGGTGCGGGCCGTGAAGGATGGCGCCATCTCCATCAACGCCGCGGCGGCGGTGGCGACGTTGCCGCCTGAACGTCAGGCCGCGGCCGTGGCTGGCGGCAGGAAGGAACTACAGCAGGCGGCTCGTGAAGTCCGCCAGGCCAAGGCGCCTCCGCCACGCGAGGCGGTGCCGGATATTCCCATCGAGAATATTGCGGATCTGCCGGCGGAGGTGGCGCGGTTGCGCGACCTGCTGACGCGGCTGACGGATGAGCGGGATCAGTTGAAGAAGAAGGTGATGCATTTGACGGTGGCGCTGGCGGAGGCGAGGAGTGAGGCGGGGGGAGGGGATGACTGAGTGCCTCGGAGAAAGGAACCTCGCACAGGCCCTGGTCGAATCGTCTGCCGGTGTCCACTTTCGGCTGTGCAGACGTTCTGAATCCCGCTACGGCGCCTTTACCATTTCCGCATGTTGCGCTCCAACCAAATAGTGGCAGCCAAACGACTAAGTCATACGGATTTTCCGGTTCGTGCCCGACGTTTGCGCAGCCAGATCAGCAGGCCGGTCACGCTCAGCGTCGCAACAAAAACTCCCATGAGCGATATCAGCACGCGCCCCGGCGTGCCCAGCAGCCGGCCGGAGTGCAGCGGCAACTGCGCCTGCATGAATACGTCGCCCCAGGTGCCTTGACCCGGCACCCTTTCGCCGATGATCGTACCCGTATCGCCGTCCAGGTAGAGTACGTTGTTCCCCATGCCGTTCTCATCACGGTCTTCTTCCGGCGTGTAGAACGTCACGCCATAAATACCGAAGCGCTGCGCATAGAAAAGAGACCCGGCGGGAGCAGTCCAGCCTCGGCGGCGGCCCTCGGCCTCGGCTGCCGCGATAGCCTGCTCTCGACGTAGCAGCGGGTCGGCCAGCTCCCGCTCGCGGCTGCCCTGGCGCGACTGAAATGGCGAGGGCGTGAGCGTCGAGAAGACCGACACCAGCGGCTGCATCACTTGCGTTCCCAGGTTCAGCGACACCGAGGTCACAGCCAGCATCAGCAACAGACCCCATACCCACACGCCACCCGAGCGATGTGCGTCGAAAGTGAGTTTGGCGCCGCCCTGGCGCAGCCGGAAGCTCAGCGATTTACGCCAGCTGCGCACATTGGGAAATGAGATACAGAGCGCCAGGAAACCGTCGACAATCCAGACCGCCGACACCACACCCATCAGCCACACCCCGAATTCGATTCCCCAGCCTTTGGGAATGTGCATGGTGTAGTGCAGCTTGTAGAGAAAGGGTAGCAAGTGCTCGCGCGACAGCGATATTTGGCCCCATTGCCGCTGCCCCTGGATCTGGCCGGTGGCGGGATCCACGGCCAGTTGATTAAAGCCGAGGACGTACGGCGTGCCGGTGGCGGGATCGATGCGCGCGGCAACACCCAGCATCGCCGTATGGCCCTGCTCCAGCGTTAGCGGCACAAAGCTGACCCGCAGGCGCGGATCAGCCGCCTCGACCCGGCGCGCCAACTCCAAAGGAGCAAGCGCACTGGCTGCAGCGCCGGAGGCGGCCACGTACAGCTTGGGATTGGCCCACTCATCGAGTTCGTGATTCCACGCGATCACGGCGCCGGTCAAGCCGGCGACGAACAGGAAACCCGCGATGAACAGGCCGCACCAGCGGTGCAGCACCACCATCGCGCCACGCATGCCGCCGCGCATCAGAACTGGTAGCGTGCCGACAGCGTCACGCTGCGCGGCTCGCCATAGACGTTGCTCGGAAAGCTCACATTGCCGGACAGCGCGTTGTAGTACTTCTTGTCGAAGATATTGTTGACGTTGAGCTGCACGTCCAGTTTCGGCGTCGCCTGCCAGCCCACCACCAAGTCGGCCAAGGTGTAGGCGTTCTGGGTGATGCGGAATGGCACGCCGCTCGTGGTGCCCTCGTTGTAAATGGAGCCCTGGCGGTAGACCGAGCCGCCGATGCGCCAGCCCTGCAGGGCGCCAGACAGCCGGTACATCGTCGATAGTTTGAACAGGTGTCGCGGCGTGTCAGTGTCGAACAGCTCGCCCACATTGTCGGGATTCGCATCCTTACGATAGCGCGCGATCGCCACCGTGTAGCCCAGGCTCACCTGCCAGTTGGGGGTGATGGCGCCCTGCAACTCAAACTCCACGCCCTGGCTGCGTACCTCGCCTGCGGCCGAATAGCAGGTGACAGTCGGGTAGCCGGCGCATTGGGTCTGATCGGTGCTGCGGAAGGCACGGTTTTTCTGATCCATGCGGAACAATGCCGCCGACGCATTCAGCGCGCCATCGAAGTATTCGCCTTTGATACCGACTTCATAGTTTTTCCCGATCACCGGATCCAACAGGTTGTTGCTGGCATCCATGTAATTTTGAGGCTTGAAAATGTCCGTGTAGCTGACGTAGACCGAATGCTGGTCGTTCAAGTCGTAGACGATGCCGGCGTACTTTGTCAGTTGGTTATTGATGCGGTAGCGGTTATGCGCACTGACGGATGGCGTATTGGCGGTAAAGCTCGGATACGTGTTGACGGTGTCGTTGTAGTCGAACCAGTCCAACCGTCCGCCCAATATCAGTTTCAGCCGATCGGCCAGGTTCAGGCGGGTCGTGGCGTATAAGCTCTGCTGGGTGATGTCGGCGTCCATCCAGTCCCGCAGCGGGATGTTGGGATTGGCGACGGCGCTCGGGTCGAAGTCGTAGAGATCGAGGTTGTCGTAGAGAACCACGCCTTGGCGGCTGTTGCCGTCGAAATCGACGTTACGGTAGCTGGCGCCCAGTACCAGTTCATGCGTGCGGCCCAGCAATTCAAAGGGACCGTTGGCATACAGGTCCACGCTGCTCTGCTTTTCCTTATGGGCGTTGCGCGCGCCTAATTGGCGGTATTTGTCGGTGGCGACGTTGTAATTTAGGTAATGGCCCAGCATGTCGACCTCGGCCTGCGCGTAATAGGCCGAGAGATGCGTCCGCCAGCCATTGCCGAATCGGTGGTCGAGCCCCACGAATGCCGAGGTGGTGTTCTTGTTCCAATGTTCCCAATCATTGGCATAGGATGTGGATCGAGGCAGATCCAGATCACTGCCGTCGCGGGCCACGGGCAAGCCGGTAAAGCCATTGCCATGCAGCCGGCTCTCTTGATGCAGCGCGCTGAGCGTGAGGGTTGTGGAGGCAGCCAGATCCTTTTCCAGGATCCCGTAAAAAGTCTGGCCACTGCTGTTTTCGCCGCGCTTGTAGCTTCCGTAATCCTGAGTGGCGATCACGGCGCGGCCGCGCAGGCTGCCGTCCTTGGATAGCGGCCCGGAGGCGTCCAACTCGGCTCTATAGTGGTCCCAACTGCCGGCGCTCACGTCGGCGGACACCTGCGGCACATCGGTCGGCCGCTTGCGCACCAGGTTGATGGCGGCCGACGGATTCCCTGCGCCCTGCACCAGCCCGGTGGCGCCACGCACGATCTCCACGCGGTCATAGATGGCCATATCGGTGGACAACAGGTCCTGCGACAGATTGGAGCTGTCCAGGCTCACGGGCAGGCCGTCGAACATGATGTTGTCCACATACATGCCGCGCGCATAAAAGGAAGCGCGCTCTGGCCCGAAGCGCCGGTAGGTCAGACCGGGGGCAGCCTGCACCACGTCGTTGATCGTCTGCAGGTTCTGATCCTTGATGAGCTCGCTGGTAATGACGGTGATCGACTGCGGCGTCTCGCGCATGGACAGGTTGAGCCGGGTGGCCGTGCTCATGCTGCTGGTGGTGTACGAATCGGTGCCCTCGGTGGTGCCGTCGGCCACCGTTGCGCCGGTTACCGTGACCATGGGCAGCGTGGCGGTGTCGGACGCGGCGGGCGCGAGCGTTTCGTCGACTCGCAGCACGAACGCGCCATTGTCCAGTTGCACGGCCCGCAAGCCGCTACCCGCGAGCAAAAGGCTCAGCGCGCCCGCGGTGGGATGGCGGCCGTTCACGCCGGCCGTGCGTTTGCCTTCGGTTTGCTCGGCGGTAAAGGTCAACATGATGTTGGCCGTGCTGGCCAACTGACGCAAAGCCGGTGCCAGTGGCCCGGCGGCAATCCTGAAGTCGACCACGGCGGCCCCTGCTGCAGCAGGCGCGGCGCCTTGCGCCAGCACGGCGGCCGGCGCGCCGGCCGCGAGGGCGACGGTCAGCGTCAGGGCGGCAAGCGCGGTAGACGATGGATAGGGGCGCTCCGAATCGTGGGCGCGGTGCAGGTTCGGCATGTTCTTCCTCTGGATTGGACCTCCGAAATTTCCGGTCCCTCTCAGATAGGTGCCCCGAACACGCCAATCGGGCAGTCAATTCGAGAAATTTTTTCGCCAGGCCTCAATCGGCCGGTACGATCGTCGCCCAGAAACGGGTGCGCCATTGCACGCGTACCGGCAGCACGCTGGGCAGCGTGGCCAGGATCCGGTCCGTGTCCGCCAGTGGAAAGACACCCGAAAGGCGCAGACTCGCGATTTGCGGATCGACGCGCAGCACGCCCGTCCGATAGCGATCCAGTTCGGCCGCGAACTCGGCCAGCCGCTGCTCGTCGGCCACCAGTTGCCCCCGCGCCCATGCGTCGGTCTGTTCATTGATCGAGCGCGGCTCCTCGACGGCATCGCGGCTGAACCGGGTCTGCTGGCCGGCGTGCAGCACGCTCGCACTGCCGGCCCCGGCCCAGGGAGCGACTTCCACTGCGCTTTCCAGAACCGCCACACTGGTTCGTCCAGCGTGCTGCCTTACGATGAACCGTGTACCCAGCGAACGGATGCTGCCTTCCGCGGTCACCACCGATAGTGGCCGCGGATCGGCCAGCCCCGGCCCGTGGCGAGTCGCAATCATGATCTCGCCCGCCACCAGCAGGATACGGCGCAGGTTCGCATCAAAGCGCACATTTGCCGCGCTATCCGTGTTCAGCGTCAGCCGCGTACCGTCCTCTAGCGTGAAGTCGCGTTGCTCGCCAGTGTTGCTGCGGTAGTCGGCCGTGCGGGCCTGCCAGGTGTCAGTGCGCGAAGCGAGCAGCCCGGCGCTGGTGGCTATCCCTCCCCACAGGAGCATTCGGGTGACCCGTCGGCGGGCGGTGGAGGGCGGCTGGTCGGCGTTGACGTAGGACGACAAGGCCGCGTAAGCCGGCGCACGCTCCAGCGATTTCATCCGGCCAGTGACAGATTCGACGTGCTGCCAGGCGGCCTCATGATCGGCGTGTGCCTGGCGCCATAGGCGCCATTGGCGTTGCTGTTCATCGCCAGCCTCTCCGGACATCAGCAGCGTAAGCCAGTCCGCCGCAGCATCCGCGGTGGCCCGGCTGATGATCCGGCCGCTAGGCAGGGTCAGCGTGTCTCTGTGAGAAGCCATGTGAGAGGCCCTGGGTTCAGGTCGCCAGCGCGAACATGCATTCGCGGTTGGCCCTGGTCAGATATTGCTTTACCGAACTGGTCGAAGTGCCCAAGCGCTCGGCAATCTCGGCATAGCTTAGTTCGACCAAGTGCGCCAACAGAAAAGCTTCTCGAACCTTGGGAGGCAGGCCATCGAGCACGCGGTCGATCTGTTGCAGGCTTTCGACGGCCATCAACTGTGCTTCAGGCGAGGGAGCGACTTCTTCCGGCAGGCAGGCGAGGGCCTCAAGATAAGCGGTTTCGAGCAGTTGCCGGCGGTGGCGGTGCGCGAGGAGCCGCCGCGCAACCGTCGCCAGAAACGGACGTGGCTCCCGAATATCGAGAGCCGCGGTCTTGCGGTCCAGCAGGCTTAGAAAAGTGTCTTGCGCCAGGTCGGCTGCTGCGAAAGTGTCGCCGACGCGCCTGCGCAGCCAGCCCTGGAGCCACTTGCCGTGCTCGACATACAGTCCTGCCAAATCATCGGTAATAGGTAGATCCTGGGCTGGCATGAGGACAGAATATGGAAACAGCGAATCAAATGAGAATTGATCGCATTATACATAGTGAACTAATGGCGCATCGCATGGATCACGTCCTCTTACGAACAGCCGCTTTCCTTGCTCGCGCACAAGCGCCATGTTGCATACTCGCAAACTTCAGACAACTCCGATGCGTACCGCCATGAAATTTCTCTCCATCGTCCTGGCCGCTGCAGCGGCAGCCGTGGGAACTCTAGCCCTTGTAGACGTCAGCCATGCTGAACAGATCGGCGCGGTGGATACCGTCTTCAAATTGATTGGCCCGGACCACAAGATCGTGGTCGACGCCTATGACGATCCCAAAGTGCAGGGCGTGACTTGCTACGTCTCGCGCGCCAAGACCGGCGGTATCAAGGGGGGGCTGGGTCTGGCCGAGGACCGCTCCGATGCCTCCATCGTCTGCCAGGTCACAGCTGCCATACAGATTACCGAGCCGCTCAAACAGCAGGAAGAAGTGTTTACCGAGCGCACCTCGCTGCTGTTCAAGCGTCTGCGCGTGGTGCGCATGGTGGATGCCAAGCGCAATACTCTGGTCTATATGACGTATTCCGACCGGATCATCGAAGGCTCGCCCCAGAACAGCGTGACGGCCGTGGCCGTGCCCCACGGCACGCCCATCCCGCTCAAGAAATGAAGACAGGGCCGATTCTCGGCCTGCTGGCCAGCGCTCTAGCGGCTCATGGTTCCATGCCCAGCCCTCTGACCGCACCCTCCCTGGCAATGCCTCGGAGCACGGCATCAAGGTCAGTCTGGTGAAGACTGGTGCCGTCATGAGCGAGCAGACGCCGCAATCCGGCCTAGGCCCGCAGTTCCGGCGCGGTTCGCAAGGCCAGCCACAGCACGCCCGCCGCGGCGGCGGCAAGCGCCGCCAGCATCCAGGCCGGCCCGGCCCAGTCCAGCATCATGCCGGCGGCGACCGGGACCAGGATCCGGGTCAGCGAGAACACACTGGACTGGATGCCGTAGTCCAGCGCCTGCAGGCCGGGGCGCGCATGCGACATCATCAGGCCGAAGGCGAGCGCGGCGGTCGCGCCCATAGCGGCGGCGATGCCCAGCGCGCAGGCGATCAGCACCACGGGCGGCGCCTGCAGCGCAACGGCAGCGGCCAGCGCGAGCAGCGCGGCAAAGCTCGCCGCCGCATGGGCGGGCACCGCAAGGCGGGGGCCGGCGCGCTTTAGTCCGCGGGCGCCGACGACGCTGGCGGCGGCTCCGACGGCGCCGCCCGCCACGCCCGCCAGCCATGCCACGCGGTCGGCGGGCAGGCCCTGGTCCAGCAGCAGCGGCTTCAGGTAGAACCAGCCCGAACCGATGAACGGAAACAGCAGCGCCAGCAAGGGCAGCCAGCGACGGCTGGCGTCCAGCCGGAAGTACGCGCGCAAGCGGGCGGACGTGGCCGGCATCCGGGCCGGTTCGTCCGGCTGGCCGGCCTCGCCCTCGTTCCGGACCAGCAGGGTCAGCGCCGCGCCCACGGCCAGCGCGCTTGCCATGATGAGAAAGGGCGCATGCCAGCCCCAGCGCGACTGGGCCAGCAGCATCAGCCCGCCGCCGGCGATGGCGCCCAGGCACAGCGCCATGGAGCGGATGCCGCCGGCCCAGGCGCGGCCGGAGGCGGGCAGGATGCGGATCGCCAGGGCATTGACGGGCACGTCGGCCCAGGTGCCGGCGAGCGCGGCCGCGGCGGCCAGCGCGAACAGCGTCCATTGCTCATCGAGCAGTTCGCGCCAGCCCAGCGCGCACAGGATCGCCGCATAGGCCAGCAGCAGGCCGGCCGCCCAGCCGCGATAGGCGCCGGGCCGCCGGCCGCGGCCGTCCAGCGGCATCGCGAGCAGGAACTTGAACACCGTCGGCAGGCTGGCCAACTGGAACAATCCGATGGCGGTGCCTGTCCAGCCGTGCTGGCGCAGCACCAGCGGCAAGCCCAGCCATAAATACACGCCGGGCGCGGTCAGCGCCAAGTTGAGCCAACCGAACAGCGCCTGCCGCAGCCCGTTGCGCAGGGCCGGCGTCATGGCGCCGCCTTGCGCGCGGACAGCACCCGCAGCGGCGCCAGCGGGAACGACGCGGAGTCGAAGCCTCGCACCTCGGTGTAGCCGCAGTCGGCCAAGGCCTGCCGCAGTTCGCCCGCGCGCGTCACGTTCCGGCCCAGCATCATCATGGGCAGATAGAAGGGCAGCACGCGAGCGGCCGCGCTCGCGTCCTCGGGGATTTCGGCGTGCGCCATGACCAGCGTGCCGCCGGGCGCCAGCGCGTCGCGCATCTTGCGCAGCGCGGCGGCCGGATCGGGCAGGAAATGCAGCACCGACGAGCACCAGATCAGGTCGTAGCCCTGGCCGATGTCGTCGCGCGCCAGATCTCCGCCCCGTACCGCCAGCCTGTCCGCCAGCCCGGCGCGAGCGATGTTCTCCTGCGCCACCGCGGCGGTTTCCGGCCAGTCGAACACGACGCCGCTGGCATCGGGACGGCTTTCCACGAGCGCGATGGCGATCAGGCCGGGACCGCCGCCCAGGTCCAGGATGCGCCGCGCCTGGCGAGCCTCGGGCACGCAGTCCAGCGCCTCCAGCGCCGCGGGCACGGCCACGGCGCGCTGTTCCTGGCCGATCTGCACGCGCGCAGCGTCGGCCCAGCCGGCGGCGTTCGTCTGCACGTAGGGCGCCGGCTGCGGGGCGTCGCGCCGCAGCAGCCTGGCCAACTGTCCGCCGAAGCGATTCAGCGCGCCCAGGCGATAGCGCCATGCGTCCGCGCAGCAGGCGGGCTGGCCCGTGCAGAAGTATTGGCGCGCGTGGGGCCGGCACAGGTAAAGGATAGGATCTCCCTCCACGCGCTGC
Organism: Achromobacter denitrificans NBRC 15125; assembly: GCF_001571365.1. Lineage (GTDB taxonomy): Bacteria > Pseudomonadota > Gammaproteobacteria > Burkholderiales > Burkholderiaceae_B > Achromobacter > Achromobacter denitrificans. Next base: position 33,305 of record NZ_BCTQ01000034.1, read on the forward strand.
ACCAGGTCCATGCTCCAGAGCAGGTCCAGCAGGTGGCCGGTGCGCGCCGGGTCCAGTGCCAGCGCGGCGGCGACTTCTTCGGCGCTGGCGGGTTGCGTCAGCCGGTCCAGCACGCCGAGTTCCAGCGCGGCGTCCAGCGCCTGGCCCTGGACCGGCGCGGCGGCCAGGTCCCAATAGTGTTGCAGGGGATGAGGGATAGGCATGGAACGAAGCTCCTTGTTGTTCAGGCCGTGCTTGGACAGCGCTAGATGCGCCAGGTAAGGCGCAGGCCGATTTCACGCGGCGGGCTGTAGACCGTGACAATGCCGTTCTGGTAGCCGACGGCGTCGTAGCGGCGGTTGGCGAGGTTGTTGACGTAGGCGGAGATCTCGACCTGGCGCACGGTCGCGCCGGCGGCCAGGTTGACCAGCCCGTAGCCGTTGCGGCGGTAGCGGTTGGCGGCGTCCAGGTAGACGCGGCCCGTGCCGGCGAGGGACGCCTGCGCGTACCAGCCGGCGGGCGCGTCGTAGCGCGCGCTCAGGTAGCCGTTGATGCGCGGCGCGAACGGGTTGTCGTTGCCGGCGTAATCGGCGGCGCCGTCCCGGAAGCTGGAGAAGCGCGTGCGGTTCAGCCCCAGGCCCGCCTGTAGCGACCAGCCGTCACCCAGCAAGTATTCCAGTTCGAACTCCGCGCCGATGGAGCGCGCCGACGCGGCATTGGTCACGTAGACCAGCCCGGGCAGCGGCATCTGCTGCACCTGCATGTTCTTCACGGTCATCACATAGACCGCGCCCGAGTAGCGCAGGCGGTTGCCGGCCAGCCAGCCCTTGGCGCCGAGCTCGTAGGAGCGCAGGGTTTCGGGCTGGTAGGGCGCGTAGTCGGCGGCCGGAGAAAATACGTTGAAGCCGCCCGCGCGGAAACCGTCGGCCACCGAGGCATAGACCTGCTGGCGCGGCGCGTACGCATACTGCACGGCGATGCGCGGGGTGACGCGGGTCCAGTCGGAGCGGCGCCGCGTATCGCCTTGCGGGCTGAAGCGGATGTCGTCGCGCTCGACGCGCGCGCCGGCTTCCAGCGTCCAGCGCTCGGCAAGCGGCAGCGTCCAGTGGGTGAAGGCGGCCGCCGAGTTTCCACGCAGGTTCACCACGCTCTGTGTCAGGCCCAGGGGCATCTTCTGCGTGTTGCGCAGGTCGTGGTCGTCTCCGTCCGCATACACGCCCGCCAGCCAGCGCGCGCCGCCCCAATCGCCTTCCAGCCGGAACTCCTGCGACAGGTTGCGGAATCGGTGGTCGCGGGCGATGTGCAGCAGGTCGGCGGGCAGGAAATCCGTGTCCTGCTGCACGCGGTCGCGGAAGTCGTTCCAGGCGGTCACGGAAGACAGGCGCAGGCCCGACTCGAAATCGTGGCGCACGGCCAGCGATGCGCTTCGGCCGACGGAGCGGTTCCAGCTGGGCGTGCCCGAGGCGACGGTCGCGCGCGGCGCGCCCGGCGAGCCCCACAGCGCGGCGCCGTCGCGATAGTCCTGCTGCGCATAGCGCAAGGTGGCGTCGGTGTGCGCCGACGGCGTCCAGCGCAGGGCCAGCTTGCCGCTGCGCAATTCGCGGTCGTCCTCAAGCTTGCCGGTGTAGGTGTTGTCGATGAACCCGTCCTGGCTGCGCCAGGTGCCGGCGACGCTGGCGTAGAGCCGGTCTTCCACCAGCGGGCCGCTGACGTCGAAGCGCAGCGCGCGCAGGTCGCGGCTGCCGGCCTCCGCGCTGAACTGGCCGCGGACGGTGTTGTCGGGTTGGCGACTGTGGATGTTGATGACGCCGGCCTCGGCATTGCGGCCGTAGAGCGTGGATTGCGGCCCCCGCAGCACTTCGACGCGGTCGATGGCCAGCAGGGGATCGTCATACCCTTGCGCGGTCAGCGTGGGCACCCCGTCCACCACCAGCAGGGTCGACGTCGAGAACGAAAAGAAATTGGCGGACAGCCCGCGCATCACGGGAGAATTCACGCCAGCCTGCCCAAAAGGCTGGAAGCTCAGGCCCGGCGTGATCGTCTGCAACGCTTGCAGGTCGTGGATGCCCTGGGATTCCAGAATGTCGCCGTCGAACACGGACAGGCTGGCGGGCACCGATTCGAGCGCGCGTTCCTGCTTGTCGGCGGTGACGGTGATGGCGGACAGCTCGGCGGGAGCCTGCGCCTGGGCGGCCGGCGCCGCGGCCAGCCAGAGCAGGGCGCAGGCGGCTGGCGCGTAGGGGAGGGGCTTCATCATCGGGATTCCTGTGCGGCGTCGCGGCCGCCATCGTTGTGCGGCCGTCCCGGAAATGGTATTTCTTTATGCGAACGAATATCATTAGCATCCGTATGCGTTCCGGATCCATTCGTATGCAAATCGGAGCGGCCGGCAGGATCCGGGCGCCGTCTCAGGAAAAAACCATGTCCCTGCGCATTTCTTCCACGCTGGCCCAGCCCGCCGCGAGCCCCCGTCCGGGCTGGCTGCGCCAGGCCCTCCCGCAAGAGCTGGGCGCCTGCCACGCGGACCGGCTGGAACTGGACGACGGCCTGACGCTGGTGCATTCGCGCTACGCGCCGGCGCGCGACCTGATCGAGGAGAACGCGGCCGGCTATGGCGCGCGCACGCTGGTCATCACGCTGGCCATGCAGGGCGTGTCTGCCTACCAGGGGGCGGACGGCTCGGCGCTGGACTTCCGCGGCGGCTACACCACGGTCACGGCGTTTCAGCGCAGCAAGGGAGAACGCCGCTACCTGGGCGCCGGCGTCGTATCGCAATTGAGGCTGCTGGTGGGCGAGCAGACATTGCGCCGATACGCGGGCGAGGAGCGCGCCGACGCGCTGCTGGGCGAGGGCCGGCTGCGCTGCCTGGCGCGTATCCGGACCAGCGCCGAATCGGCTGCGGCGGCCGCCGCGCTGGCCTCGGGCGCGGACCCGCTGGACACGCACATCCGAGCCTTGACGCTGCTGTCGCGCCAGCTGCGCGACCTAGCGCCGGCGCCCGGACCGGGCCGACTCAGCCAGGCCGACATTGCGCGCGTGGAAGCAGCGCGCGCCCTCATGAGCGAGCAAATGGACCGCGACCTCACCGTGCAATACCTCTGCATCGCCGTGGGGCTGAACGAATTCAAACTGAAGGAAGGCTTCCGCAAGTTGTACGGCAGCAGCCCGCACCGGCTGCTGACCGCGTTGCGCATGCAGCGGGCCTGGGAACTACTGGAAACCGGCTGCCAGGTGGCGCAGGCCGCCTACCGGGTCGGCTATCGCCACCCGGCCAACTTCAGCGCGGCCTTCACGCGCTTTCACGGCCGCGCGCCCAAGTCCGTGTTCGGCAAGCGCCGCTGAGTTCCCGATTGGCGGTGGCGCGAGTCCCGGCGGCTTATGACAGCGTATCCGCCTGCATGGGCGAATCGCGGTTGCTAGAGCGCTGCGGCATCGCGCTCAATGCGGCTGGGAAATGGGTGTCTGACTACGATTTCGCCACCTTGGGGCTGAGAAGTTGTAATCGGGCACTTTTTAAAGGCTTGGTGGCGTAGATCGTTGATGGGCTTAGTCGGGGCGTTCGCTGACGTCCGCTTTCGGCCAGGAACGGCCATTCTCACCTTGGCTTGTAGTATCTCCTGACGGCACGGCCTGTGGGCGGGTCGAACTGGCGCATTACGGCCGGTCGGGCTTGTCCGCTTTCTCCTCTGATTGCCATTAGTCACGGTTTGCTTAATAATTGCGAGTAATTCGTATTCGCAAGCACCCCAACCATCGTGCCTCCCCCTTCGCCTTCAGACAGCCTGGGCACGCTCTACGTCGCGCACCACTCCTGGCTGCAGGACTGGCTGCGCCGGCGCCTGGGCAACGCCTGGGAAGCCGCCGACCTCGCTCAGGAAGCGTTCCTGCGGCTGCTGGTCAAGCCCCGCGCATTCGCGGATGCCGGTCATGCCCGCGCCTACCTGCGCGGCATGGCCAGCAACATGTGCGCGGACCTGTGGCGCCGCCGGGAAGTCGAGCAGGCATGGCTGGAAACGCTGGCGCAGCGTCCCGAGGCCTATGCGGCTTCGGCGGAAGATCAGCTCATCGTGCTGCAGGCATTGCAGGAAATCGACGCCATGCTGCGCGCTCTGCCCGAACGCGCCGCGCGCGCCTTCGTGCTGGCCGTCGGCTGCGAGATGACGCATCGCGAAGTTGCCGCGGAAATGGGCGTGTCCGAACGCATGGTGCGCAAGTACGTGGCGCAGGCCACGCTGCACTGCATTCTGCACGAGGCCCACCATCCCGCGCCGGCCCAGGCCCAGACCGGCAACACGCCATGAGCGTGACGGTCGCATCCGTGCAAGACGCGCTGCCCCCGCACGCGGCGATGGAGCAGGCCGCGCAATGGTTCGCGCTGCTGTCCTCCGGCGTCGCGACGCCCGCCGACCAAGCGTCGTGGCGCGGCTGGCTGGAGGGACACCAGGACCACCGACGCGCCTGGAGCTATGTCGAAAGCGTCAGCCGGCGCTTTGCCCCGATGCAGGAGCAGCCCGATCCCCGGACCGCCGCCGCCGTCTTGCAGCGCGCACGCACGCAGCACCGGCCTCGACGCCGCGCGCTGGCATTGCTGGCCGGCGTCGGCGTGCTGGGCTTGGTGGCATGGCGCGTGCCGGCCGTACGCGACACCGCGCTGGCGATGACGGCGGACTATTGCAGCCCCACGGGCGCGACGCGTCTGGTGCGCTTGGCCGACGGCACGCAGGTCTGGCTGAATTCGGCCAGCGCACTGGACGTCGACTACCGCGCGGGCTTGCGGCGGCTGACGCTGGTCGCCGGCGAGATTCTCGTCGATACCGCCAAGGATGATCGCCCGCTGGTGGTCGATACCCCGCAAGGCCGCCTGCGGGCGCTGGGCACGCGTTTCACCGTGCGCCAGGAGACGGACGCGACGCTGCTGGCCGTCTACCAGGGGGCCGTCGAGGTCCTGACCGGATCAGGAGAGGCCCTACAGGTGGTGGACGCCGGACGCCAACTGCGCTTCACGCACGATCGCATCGGCAACAGCGCATCCGCCGACCCCGCGCGCGAGGCCTGGACGCGCGGCATCCTGCTGGCGCGCGACATTGCCCTGGCCGACGTGATCCGCGAACTGGGCCGCCACCGCCGCGGCCATCTGAGCCTGGACCCTGCCGTGGCAGACCTGCGCGTGTATGGCGGCTTTCCGCTGCACGACACCGATCAGACGCTGGCGCTGCTGGCTGACGTCCTGCCGATCCGGATCCGCCATCCATTGCCGTGGTGGACCAGCATCGACGCCCGGCCCTGAACTCTCTTCACTGCGCAGTTCCGCTTTTTTCCGACCTATCCGACTTACAGGGAAAGGAAGCGAGTCTTGCTGTCCCCGCCCACCGGTTCGACCGGCGCGCGGGCCCGCGCCTCCTCAACCCACCGTCATCTGGAAGCCGGATTTCATGCGTCATCCTCACACCGCCCCGCGCCTGCGGGCGACCCCGAATCCCTTGCGCGGATCGCGTCTTACCCCGGTCCGACACGCCGCGTCGGTCACGGCACTGGCCGCCGCGCTGGCCGCGACGATCGCACCGCCCGCGTTTGCGCAATCGGCAGTGGCACCCGCCGCCGCGCCCTCCGCATCTGGCGCAACCCGCCAATACGACATCCCGGCCGGCCCCCTGTCAGAGGCATTGACGCATTTCTCCAACCAGTCGGGCATTTACGTCGCAGGCGCCAGCGCGCTGGCCGACGGCCGCCAAAGCGCCGGCCTGCAAGGCGCTTACGCTCCGCAGGCCGCGCTGGACGCGCTGCTGGCGGGCACGCAACTGCAGGCCGTGCGCCGTGAAGACGGCGGCTATGTCCTGCGCCGCGCGCCCGCCGGTCCGCAGGCCGCGGTGCTGCCCGCAGTGACGGTAAGCGCGACCGCGCTCACCGGCCTGACGGAGGGCACGGGCTCGTACACCACGCGCGCGATGGGCTCGGCCACCAAGCTCGAACTGTCGCCGCGCGAAACACCGCAGACGGTCTCGGTCATCACCCGCCAGCGCATCGAGGACCAGGACATCGCGACGCTGGGCGATGCCGTCAAAGCGACGCCCGGCCTCACGGTGACCAAATGGGGCGGCGAACGCGAGCGCTACACCTCGCGCGGCTTCCAGATCAACAACCTGATGGTCGACGGCCTGCCGATCGAGTACGAAGAGGCCGCCCTGTCCACCGGACCCATGTCGATGTACGACCGCGTCGAGATCGTGCGCGGCGTATCCGGCCTGATGGAGGGCGCGGGCACACCGGGCGGTTCCATCAACCTGATCCGCAAGCGCCCCACGCGCGACTTCCAGGGCTCGTTCACCGCCGCCGCCGGCAGCTGGGACAACTACCTGGCCGACCTGGACGCGGGCGGCCCCCTGAATGAAGCCGGCACCTTGCGCGCGCGCGGCGTCATGTCGTACCAGGACAAGCATTCGTACATCGACAGCTACCGCAACAAGCGCACGCTGCTGTACGGCATCCTGGAGGCAGACGTTACCGAGCGCACCACCGTCAGCCTTGGCGCCTCGTACAGCAAGGAAGACAATCCCGGCGTCGACTGGAACGGCATGGGCACCTACCCCGACGGCCGCTTCCTGCCGATTTCGCGCTCGACACGCATGAGCCCCGACTGGTCGTACTGGAACAAGCGCAGCGTCACGATCTTCGGCGGCATCGACCACGAGTTCGCCAACGGCTGGAGGGGCAAGCTCGCGGCCGCCGCGATCCGCAGCAAGATGGACATGCTGGGCACGTACATTGGCCAGTCGACGTGGGACGAGAACGGCGACCCGTCCATGACGCTGCGCGGCGGGGGCTACAACTATGACCGCGACCAGGAGACGTTCGACGCTTCGCTCTCCGGACCGTACTCACTGTTCGGCCGTCAGCACGACTTGGTGGTGGGCGCGAGCCATCGCCGCAGCAGCTGGCACGATGTCGGCGGCGGCGCCACCCAGGACGGCGACTTCACCCTGGCGACATTCAATCCGCTGAACTGGAATCCGGGCGCGATCCCGCTGCCCACCATCGGTGAATACGGCGAATGGCGCAAGGAGCAGGAGGTGAGGCAGAGCGGCCTGTATGCCATGACGCGGATGCGTCCGACCGACAGGCTTTCCGTCATTTTGGGCAGCCGCGTGGACTGGTATTCCATGGACACGGTGCAGTACGACGGCGACTATCCCTACGGCGAAGGCAAGTACGACGTGGTGCGCAAGTTCACGCCGTATGCCGGCGTGGTCTACGACCTGGACGCGGCGCATTCGGTCTACGCGAGCTGGACGCGGATCTTCAACCCGCAGAACTACGCCACCGCCAGCGGCGGACTGCTCGCACCGCAGGAGGGCACCAACTATGAACTGGGCATCAAGGGCGAGTATCTGGAGGGCCGCCTGAACACGAGCCTGGCCGTGTTCCGCATCGACCTGGACAACCTGCCTGACCAATTGCCCAACGCGCAATGCCAGGGCGGCCTGACGAGCTGCTACGCGCCGGCCGGCCAGGTGCGCAGCCAGGGCTTCGAAGCCGAGATCTCCGGCGAGATCTTGCCCGGCTGGCAATTGGCGGCCGGCTACACCTACGCCTCGGCCAAGCGCCGCGGCGAGTCCTCCAGCTACGATCCGACCGGCACGTTCTCGGTTGGCGACCGCTACGGCACCAACATCCCGCGTCACCTGTTCAAGCTCTTCACCACCTACCGCCTGCCTGGCGAATGGAACCGCTGGCGCGTGGGCGGATCGCTGCACGTGCAGAACCGCATCTATACGCCGTGGGGCGTGAGCCAGGGCGGCTATGCGGTCGTGGGGCTCAACGCGGGGCTGGACGTGAACAAGCAATTGAACTTCGCGCTGAACGTGAACAACGTGTTCGACCGCCGCTACTACGCCAGCGTGGGCTCGATGACGGACGCCAACTTCTTTGGTGAACCGCGCAGCGTCACATTGACCGCGCGCTATTCGTTCTGACTCGGCTCGGCAACCCAGCAAGCGAGTGACCAGCGCCATCTGTTCCGGCGTCTGGCACCGCACCGACAGCAGGGCGGCGCTGGCGACCAGGATCGCCAGCGCCTACGCGCGCGACACCGCCACGAGCGGGCGGTTCCTGCTGAACAGGCCCTCCATGTCGCACGGCATGGTCTCGCCGCTGCCGCCGTGATTCGACCGGCGGAAATGGGTCGGAAGCTACCGTTCGACTACGACAGCTTGCGGCCAGGAACTGACATCGAGAAAGTCATACCGAGGGACTGCTTGCGCTCCGAAGGACTCCACTTTGAGCCCGGTGCACCACTTCGATCCTAGACCGTCCCACAAGGTTTGCGGGCCATGGAAGGGTTAATCGATCCAGCCAACCGCACTTGTATCAATTCCAGCAGCGCTCGGACACGCGCAGTCACGGAATGGCGATGGCTGTATGCCCCCAGCAATTGCAGTGGCGCGGGACACAGGTCCAGTGGTACCTCCTGCAATCGGCCCGTAGCAAGGTCTTCCTGGCAGGGATAGGCCGCCACAATCGCGAAGCCGATGCCTTGCCTTGCGCCTGCCACGGCCAGTTCTCCGCTGTTGACGCGGTAGCGGCTGCGGACCGGCACCTTGACGATTTCGCCCGCAGCGTCCTGAAACTGCCAGGGCTGGCCCTTCAGCGCACTGAGGGTGGTGATGCAGGGCAGAGACTTCAGTTCGCGCACATGGCGTGGCATGCCGGTCTTGGCCAGCAAGGAGGGGGCGGCAACCACGATGCTGGGCAGTGTGGCGAGTTCGCGGGTGATGAAAGCACTGTCCTCTTGATGGCCCCGATGGAAGACGATGGAAAGGTCGACGTCCTCTCGAAGGACCTCCAGCCCGGTCATCCGGGTATCGCATTCGAGCTCGATGCCTGGATGGAGGCTACAGAATTCGGCGAGGATGGGAGCCAGCAGCCTTGGTGCCTCCCCGGGCATGCACATCTTCAAAGGACCGCGCAGTTCGCGCTGTACCGCGCCAAGCTCTTCCTGCGTGGAGAGCAGGGCGTCGAGCAAGGGCTTTGCTCGTTCGTAAAGCAGTCGGCCGGCTTCCGTCATGCGCAGGTGACGGGTGCTTCGCTCCAGCAGGCGTGTGCCGAGTTTGCGCTCCAGTGCGGCAACGTGGCGGCTGACGTTGGACGAAGGCATGGCCAATAGACGCGATGCGCCAGCAAAGCTCTGCTCATCAACAACTGCCGCATAGACACGGACAGTATTCAGATCGAGTGCATCGCGCATTGATTATCCTGCTTGAGGTATGAAAGCGTCCCATTTTTGCATGCTAGTTCCCTGTAGTGGCGAAATCTAAGATGCCCTTTTGTCCGATGCGACGCGGTGGGCCATGCACCGGGCACTGTATGAACAAGGAGAGCTTCAGCGTGGAAATTGGAATACTGGGCGGCGGCATTGCGGGCCTGAGCGTGGCGCTGGCATTGCGCAAGCAAGGTTACAACCCTCGGGTGTATGAGCGCCGTGCGGTGCCGGCAACCATGGGAGCCGGCGTGACGCTCTGGCCCAACGCCAGCTTTGTGCTGGAAGAACTGGGGCTGCTGCAAGACATCGAGGCCACTGGCGGTCGGCCGCAAGCAATGCGTCGCCAGGATGCTGCGGGAAATGCACTGGGGGGCCTCGATATTGGTTTGCTGGACCGGACGATGGGATACCCAACCTACACGGTGCTGCGCAGGCACTTGCAGGAGGTGTTGCTGGACCATGCGGCACGGGCGGGGATTCCGGTGGAGTTCGGGCGCCGGGCGGTGGTCATTGAGCTGGATGCTCATGGCAGAGCCGTGGCCCATTTCGAAAATGGCGCGAGCATCCGCCCGGATCTGCTCATTGGCGCCGACGGCCGCATGGAGTCAGTGGCGCGCAAGTTTGTCGCGGGTGACAACACACCAATCTATCAAGGCTTTGTGAACTGGATCGGCGTGGCGCAGGGGCCGCATGCGCTGGTGGACGATATTTCGATTCAGGATTTCTGGGGAGCGGGTGAGCGCTTTGGTTGCGTGGCGATTCGACCCGAACTGGTGTATTGGGCTGCGGCGCAGGCACGGCCCCTACATGAGGCCACGCCCACCGCAGATATGCGCAAGGAGGTCGAGGACCTGTTCGCGGGATGGCCCGAGCCGGTCTCAGGCATCATCCGTGCCACGCCCGAGAATGCCATCCGGCTGATTGCGGTGCATGACTTGGAGCCGCTGCATACATGGAGCCGGGCGAATGTGCTGCTGGTTGGCGATGCCGCGCATGCGCCGTTGCCGACTTCGGGGCAAGGTGCGTGCCAGGCGCTGGAAGATGCATGGCATTTGGCCCGGTGTCTGGATGCAAGGGGTGGCTTGGACGACGTCTTCCAGGCGTTTGCGAGAATCCGTGCCCCCAAGACCGCAAGGCTGGCGGAACAGGGCCGGGTCTTCGCACGCGGATTGTTCGCCACCGATCCCGAAATCTGTCGCATCCGCAACGAGCGGGCCAAGGCGTCCGATCCTGTGAGTGATGTGCAGGTCTTGGCCGCCGGATGGGGACAGGGCCTGCCTATGCCTGGTTACGCCGACGGCACGCCAGCGCAAGGGGGTGGCTTAGGCAGCCTGTACCGTATCGAATGACGTGCGTGGGATGTACTGCATCGGGGGCGGAGGCAGGTTGCCAGGCGCGGGCTTTGCGTAGTCCCATTTAAAGGCGTGGATACGGGGGGCGCTGATGCGTTTAATCGGCGCGTCCGCGGGTGTCTGCCGTTGGCCAGAAGCGGGCGGTCAAGCTGGAGGCATCCAAGCACTTACCGAAGCAAACCGCTCGATCCGCTCTTAAGAAATTCGATTAGCGCTTTGTTGACCTCTTGCGGAGCCTCCTGCTGCAGCCAGTGCCCGGCTCCGGGGATAATTTTGGTCGCACACAGATGCGGCACAATTTGCGGCATGGCTTCAATGATGCGATCCATCCCGGGAATCGCCAGCCCGGTGTCCCGTTCCCCCACGAGATACAACGCGGGGACTTCCACATTCTTGCCCTCCAGGGCCGCCTGCAAAGCCCAATTCCGGTCCAGGTTCCTGTAGTAGTTCAGCCCGCCACGAAAGCCGCTGGTTTTGAAGCCCAGGATAAAGGCATCCAGATCGCCCTGGGTAAGCCATGGCGGCAACGCATCGGGAATTGGAAGCGAGGCGAGCAGGCCTTCCCCTTTCGCCACCATGCCAAACGGATTTGGCGTTCCCGGGTCGTTGCGCGGGCCAGCCTGACCTGACGCCGCCCAGTAGATCGCGCGTAGCGTTGCGCTGATGTCCCGTTCGAATTCTTCCTCGGCAACGCCGGGCTCACTGAAGTAGTGCGTGTAAAACACTGCGGAGTCTGTCTTGGGAAACAGTCTGCTCGGCATGACCGGAGCCCTGCGCATCATTGGAACTCCCAAGGCGACAACCGCCCGAAAGACATCGGGTCGCAATTGCGCGGCCTGCCAGGCGATGCTGGCGCCCCAGTCTCCGCCTACGATCACCGCATCTTCTGCTTGCTCACTCGCGACCAACGCGACCAGATCGCCGATCACATCCATCGTCGTGAAGGCAGCCACGTCCGACGGACTTTCGCTGCCGCCATAACCTCGCAGGTCCGGGGCCACCGCCCGAAAGCCCGCCTGTGCAAGCGCCGGCAGCTGATGACGCCACACATGGGAGGTTTCTGGAAAGCCGTGGCACAGCAGAACGAGGGGCCCTTTACCGAGCGCAGTCACGTGGATCTTGATGCCGTTAACGTTTACATCGCGCGTTTCGAGCTCAGTCATGGTGCCATCTGATAGGGAAGCTTACGGAGCGTCTATAATATCGTAACTCACACTGTTATGGAATCTGGCCTTCATGAGTTGCGACACTCGCTTTGCTCGCTTGTTGCACGTCCTGGTACACATGGACTTGCGCGGCGGCACGACGACATCGGGTACGCTCGCCAAGATGCTGCACACGAATGAGGTCGTTGTGCGGCGGACCATGGCGGCACTGCGCACAGCCGGCATGGTGAGCTCCGCAGGAGGTCGCAATGGAGGGTGGACGCTCGCCAAATCGTTGAACACGATTACCGCGCAAGATGTCTATGAAGCAATTTCCCACGGCGCCGTGTTTACCATGGGGCCTGCCAACGACAATCCCGCTTGCCCTGTCGAACTCGCTGCCAATCAATTGATTGTTGACGCCATGCGAGTAGGCGAAAGGGCGCTGCTGCAATACCTGGGCACTCGCTTGCTTTCCGATTTCGCTGCGCAGATTCGGGCAAGGTAGAAGCGCTTGGGACTCGCGATGATCATCCGCTGGGGCGGGGCACCCGGGTCGGCTACGATGGCATGCGGCCTGGAGCGGTCGTCGAGAAATTCCTGCGCTGAAAAAAATAGGCGTCGGAATACAAATTCGCTATCCAGGACTGCGAATTTGTAGTCTGACTCCTTTATTGCTGATGGGGAACCGGCTCTCGAAATCGAAATCCGTCGCGCGGACTAGTGCCACGGATCGTCGGCCATGTTATTGCCGTAATGAGAATCATGATTGATAATTCCGGCCTGTTCCCCCTGCAACCGCCTCCTGCCGTTCCATGCCCCGTCATCCGCCATCCGAAAAAGGTTGGCTCGCGCATTATCGCGAGCTGATCGGGACGTGGACGCGGCGCAGCGCCAGCCGGCACGATGCGGAAGACGCCGCGCACGACGTGGTGACGAACATGTTGCGCAACGGCGACGCCGCCGTGTTGGATCCGAAGGCCTACCTCTATGGCGCCAGCCAGAATCGATTGAATGGGGAATTCCGGCGCCAGTCGCGGCGCGAGGTGATCAGCCTTGAGGGGCTGCCGGACGCCGAGCATCCCGTGCAGACAGACCCCGAGTCCGCGATCCGGACCGCGCAACTGGCCGATGCGCTAAAGTCTGCGCTGGCCGAATTGCCGCTGAAATGCCAGCAAGTGTTCCTGTGGAACAAGCTTGAGGGCTACACGCAGGCCGAGATTGCACAGAAACTCGGGTTGACGCAAAGCACCGTCGAAAAGCACATGAAGCGCGCGTTAACCCACATCCACGACCGGTTGCAAGATCATGCCCCGCACTGATTCCCGCCCGGATCCTTCCAGCACGGTCCGCGACCAGGCCACACACTGGTTCGCGCGCGAACGCCTGGGCGCGTTGGATGCGGATGAACGCCAGGCGCGCGACGCCTGGCTGGCCGCCGACCCCGAACACCTGCGGCAGTACCAGTCGATGCAGGCCCTGTGGCGCGTGGCGGATGGACTGCCGGACGATGAGATGCGCGGCATCCTGGCGCAGTCCGATGGTATGCCTGCGTACCCGCGTCGCCGCCGATTCGCCATGGGGTTGACGGCCGCCTGTGCCTTGACGCTTGCCGCTGGCGTACTAGGCCCCCGGCTATGGTCGCCCACGCCGGAATTCAGCCAGACGCTGACGACGGCTCGCGGCGAACGCAAGCGCGTCGCCTTGCCGGACGGGTCCCTGCTGGAGCTGAACACGGATACGCAGGTCCGCGTCGTGCTGTACACGGACCGCCGCCAGGTGGAACTGCTGGCGGGCGAAGCCCTGTTCACCGTCGACCCCGACGCCGCTCGGCCTTTCACGGTGCAAGCGGGGGACGCGCAGGTCGTGGTGACGGGCACGCGCTTCAACGTCCGGCGCGACGGCGATACCGTGGCGCTGGCGGTGGACGAGGGCAGCGTGGCGTTTTCCGCCGGGTCTTGGTGGAACAGGACGACCCGCCACCTAACTGCCGGCTATGTGGCGCAGTACACACCCGGGGTCGCGCTGGCCGCGCCGCACCAGGAAAACGTGGCGGCAGTCACCGCCTGGCAGCGTGGCCGGCTGGTGTTCCGCGATACGCCCCTGGCGCAGGTGGCGGCGGAACTGAACCGCTACCTGCGCAACCCGCTGCGGATACGCGACCGGAAGCTCGCGCAGTTGCGCGTGGCGGGCACCTTGCCCATCGATGAGCCAGAATCCGTGCTAAACGTGCTGCCTCAGATCGCGCCGGTGACCGTGCTCTACCTCGGCGACGGCAGCGCCGTCCTGGTCCCGCGCTGAGCGCCGCTCCTCCTTATTCCTTTCAGGCATTCGTTCCGGCGGCCGCATTGCATGCCCGTTCACTGCGCGTCGGGTATGAATTATTTTGTTTCAAATTATCTATCGAGAATCATTCCGGTTTTCCCCCGTCTGCGGCGTCTAGGCATTGAAGGGGGACGTCGCAAGCCGATCTCGACCCTGAAAGCAACCTTAGGCCAAGGGTATCGGGCGCTAAATGCGCGGGCAGTTGAACGGGATTTTCTCTACTGATGATGAACAAGCAAGACAAGCAGCGCGCCTCGGCGCACGGCGCATGCGGCGCCCTGGCGATTTCCTTGGCGCTAGCGTGGGGCGGGATGCCTCGCGACGCGGTGGCGCAGACGGCGCCCGTGCAGATCAGCATCACGGCGCAGCCGCTGGGCGATGCGCTGCTCCAGCTGGGCGAACAGGCGTCGCTGGTGATCTTCTACCTACCCGAAACCGTGCGCGGCCGCTACGCGCCGGCGGTGTCGGGCCGCCTGACCCCGGACGATGCGCTGCGCCGCCTGCTGGCCGGCACCCAGCTGACTTTCCAGATCAGCGGCAACAGCGTCACGATCGTTCCGGCCGCGGCGCCGGGCGGCGTCACGACGTTATCGCCGATCTCGGTGACGGGCCGCGGGGAATCAGCCACCGGTCCGGTGGACGGCATGGTCGCCCGACGCAGCGCCACGGGCACCAAGTCGGACGTCAGCGTGCTTGAAACGCCGCAATCCCTGAGCATCATCACCCCCGACCAGATGGACGTGCAGGGGGCCACCAACCTCGAACAAACCGTGCGTTACACGCCCGGCATCCGCAGCGAAATCCTGGGCGCGGGCACCGAACGCGACAAGATCTACATCCGCGGCTTCGAGCCGAACTACTACCTGGACGGCATGATGCTGCCCTATGGCGCCGCCGGACAGGGGTCGCGCATCGAGCCCTACGGCCTGGAGCGCATCGAAGTGCTGCGGGGCCCGTCGTCCGTGCTGTATGGGCAGAACCCGCCCGGGGGCATCATCAACATGGTCAGCAAGCGCCCGACCGCGGAGCCGCTGCGCGAAATCGCCCTCGAAGGCGGGAATTTCGATCGTCGCCAGGTGGCCGCGGACTTCAGCGGCCCGATCGACGAGGAAGGCAAGTTCCTCTACCGCCTGACCGCGCTCAAGCGCAACAGCGACACGCAGGTGGACTACGCGCGCGACGACCGCGATTACGTGGCGCCCAGCTTCACCTGGAAGCCTTCCGCCGCCACCAGCCTGACCGTGCTGGGGCAGTACCAGCGCGACGACGCGGACGTGTCGGTGATGTACCTGCCGGCCTGGGGCACGCTGTACAAGAACCCGTACGGCGACATCCCGCGCGACCGCAATGTCGACGAGCCCGACCACGACAAGTTCAAGCGCTACTACCGGTCGATCGGCTATCTCTTCGAGCATCACTTCAACGACAAGCTCACCGTCAGGCAGAACCTGCGCTATGCCGACGTGGACGTCACGGCCTATTCCGTCTACGGCACGGGCCTGATCATGAACC
The DNA here is from genome assembly GCF_001571365.1 of Achromobacter denitrificans NBRC 15125. Taxonomy (GTDB): domain Bacteria; phylum Pseudomonadota; class Gammaproteobacteria; order Burkholderiales; family Burkholderiaceae_B; genus Achromobacter; species Achromobacter denitrificans. Next base: position 48,874 of record NZ_BCTQ01000034.1, read on the forward strand.
CCGTCACGCAGCTTCCCAGCGACTACCGCACGCTGGCGCGCTACCAGTGGGACGTGGACCGCTATCAGTCGTTCTTCACACTGGACAATCAGGCGCAGGCCAAATTCCAGACCGGCGCGCTCAGCCACGACCTGCTACTGGGCCTGGACTACAAGCGCGCAACGCTGGACCAGACGGTGCACGGCGGCGTCGGGCCCACCATCGACATCTACAACCCGGTCTATCACGACATCGGCCGCGGCGCGAAGGTGGTCGACGGCTACGAAGAGCAGCACCAGATCGGCCTGTACCTGCAGGACCAGGTCAAGCTCGATCGCTGGCTGCTGACGATGGGCGGTCGCTATGACTGGACCGACAAGACCAACCGCAACCGCATGACCAACGTCAAGACCACCTCCGACGACAACGTCTTCACCGGCCGGGTGGGCCTGACGTACCTGGCGGAGTCCGGCCTGGCGCCGTACGCCAGCTATTCAACGTCGTTCGAGCCCGTCTCCGGCACCGGCTATGGCGGAACGCCGTTCGAGCCCACCAAGGGCCGCCAGTACGAAGTGGGCGTGAAGTACCTGCCGCACAACTCCAACAGCCTGGTCACGGTGTCGGCCTTCCATCTGACGCAGGAAAACGTGCTGACGCCGGACATCGAGCACCGCGACTGCGCGCTCTATCCCGGCACCTGCGGCAACTTCAACGAGCAGACCGGCGAAGTCGAGGTCAAGGGCCTGGAATTCGAGGGCCGCGCAAGCCTGACCGACAGCCTGAACCTGATCACGACCTACGCCTACACCACGTCGGAAATCACGCGCAGCAACACGGCCACCCTGGGCAAGCAGCAGCCGCTGATTCCGCGCCACCAGGCGTCGGCGTGGGCGGACTACACGATCGGCGGCGGGCCGCTCGCCGGCCTGCGCATCGGCGGCGGGGTCCGCTACGTGGGCACGTCCTATGGCGACAGCACCAACACCCTGAAAACGCCGTCGTACACGCTGGTGGACGCCGCCCTGCAATACGACCTGGGAATGCTGAACTCGCAGCTCAAGGGCGCGCGGGTGTCGCTGAACGTAAACAACCTGTTCGACCGCCGTTATCTGACGACGTGCGCCGCCGTCAGCGCGTGCTTCTTCGGCCCAGGCCGCGTGGTCGTGGCGCAGGTGCGCTACCGCTGGTAGCCGCCCGTCAGGCGCGCATCGCCCGGGCCAGCTCCCCGGCTATGCGCGCACAGGCCTCGCCGGCCTCGGCCACCATGTTCCCCATGCCCAGGAACTCGTGGATCATGCCGGCATACACACACAGCGACACCGGTACGTCCGTGTCTTCGGGCCTTGCCGCATATTGCCGTCCTTCGTCCATTAGAAACCTCAGTGTCAGACTACAAATTCGCTAGCCAGGGCTGCGAATTTGTAGTCTGACACCTCGTATCCCTGCATGGCGAGGACGATGCAGGTGCGGGCGGCGCGACGCACGAGGCGCCAGCGTCGATCCAGTAGCACCGATGAATGGTGTCAGCCTGAGGTTTCGACACCGAAGCGCAGGCTGCCACCACTTTCCCAAGCTGATGGTGACGTTGGCGAGACGGGCAGCACCAATGGCGGCGCTAGAAGTCCGAAGCACGAATAAGGGATAACCCTTAATGATGGAATGTACGAATAAAATTCCTGGATGAGTGGGAATTTATATCGTTTTGAGGAATGCACCGCAGGGCCTTGTAATGCGAGTTCGCTTAACGCCGTTCACGCATTTACCCAGCAGGCTTCCTCATGAATCCCATCGGATACCGCATTCTTCCTCGTTCCGCTCCGGCCGTCTCCCCCGAGGTGCTGGCCGGCTTCGCCGCCATTGGCTCGGCCCAGATCAGCGACTGCATGAATCGCCTATACGGCGTGGACGGGCTCCGTCCGCTGCACGCGGGCAACCAGCGCACGGTCGGTCTGGCGCTCACCGTCAAGACTCGTCCGGGCGATAACCTGATGATCCACAAGGCGATTTCGCTGGGCGGGGCGGGCGACGTGATTGTGGTGGACGGCGCAGGCGATACCAGTAATGCGCTGGTGGGCGAGCTGATGATGATGGATGCGCAGGCGCGCGGAATCGAAGGTTTTGTGATCGATGGCGCGGTGCGTGACCTGGATGTATTTGCGCAAGGGCAGTTCGGCTGTTTCGCGCGTGCCGTGTCGCACAAGGGGCCGTACAAGGATGGCCCGGGCGAGATCAATGTGCCGGTGTCGGTGGGCGGCCAGGTGGTGAACCCGGGCGACGTGGTGGTGGGCGATGCCGACGGCGTGGTGGTGATTCCCGCCGAGCATGCCGCGGCGGTGCTCGCCCTGGCGACGAAGAAGGAAGCCGACGAGGCGGTGGCGAAGGAAAAGCTGCGCGCCGGCACCTACACCAAGCCCTGGCTGGAGAAGACTCTGGCCGAGAAGACGGGAGCCGCGAAATGAGCCAGGCTTCGCAATCGACCGGCATCGTCGCCGACCGCATCAAGCGTATCAAACTGTCGCCCAGCGTGGCGGCGCGCGCCATCATTGCTGAGCTGCGCGAGCAGGGCCGACGCATTATCGATCTGACGATCGGGGAGCCGGATTTCTCCACGCCGGTGCACATCCGGCAGGCGGCCACGGCCGCCATGAACCGGGGTGAGACCAAGTATCCGCCGGCGCAGGGCACGGTGGCACTGCGCCGCGCCGCCGCGCAGCATTTGCTGGAAGCGACGGGGGTGGAGTATCCGGTGGGGCGCATCATCGTCAGCACGGGTGCGAAGCAGGTGATTTTCAATGGGTTGGCGGCCACGCTGAACGATGGGGATGAGGTGTTGATCCCGGCGCCGTTCTGGGTGTCGTACCCGGACATGGTGCTGGTCAACGGCGGCGTGCCGGTGGCGGTGGAGACTTCGCCGGCGACGGGCTACAAGGTGACGCCGGAGGCGCTGGAGCGGGCGATCACGGCGCGCACGAAGTGGCTGATGATGAACGCGCCCAGCAATCCGACGGGGTCGGTCTACACTGCCGACGAGCTGCGCGGGCTGGCGGCGGTGCTCAAGCGCCATCCGCAGGTCTGGCTGATGACGGACGATATCTACGCGCGCCTGAATTTCACCGATGAGCCGACTGTGCATCCGTTGCAGGTCGCGCCGGAGCTGGCCAGCCGCACGCTGGTGGTCAATGGCGTGTCCAAGGCCTATGCGATGACGGGCTGGCGCATCGGTTACGGCGCCGGGCCGGACGAGCTGATCAAGGCGATGGCCATTCTGCAGTCGCAGAGCACGTCGGGCGCCTCGTCAGTGAGCCAGGCAGCTGCGCTGGAGGCGTTGTCGGGCCCGCAGGATTGCGTGGCGGAGTTCGCCAAGGTGTTCCGCCAGCGCCGCGATCTGGCGATTGCGGAGCTGTCGGGCACGCCGGGCCTGGATATCGTCGTGCCGCAGGGCGCGTTCTATGTGTTCCCGGATTGCACCGGCCTGCTGGGCAAGAAGACGCCGGCGGGCGACGTGATCGCGACCGACACCGACCTGACGCATTACCTGCTGCGCGAGGCGGGGGTTGCCGTCATCGACGGCCATGCCTACGGCGCGCCGGGTACGTTCCGGCTGTCGTTCGCCGCCTCGCTGGATGATATCCGGCAGGGATGCTCCGCCATACGGGAAGCCTGCGCCAAGCTGGCCTGAGGCCAGCCGCGCATTCCATGAAGACGCCCCTTTCGGGGGCACCATTCCAGTCTGTTCACAACACAACAAGGGGAATCAACCATGAAACGCCAATCTCTATTCGCCGCCTGCATGGGCCTGGCCTCGCTGGTCATGGGCGGTGCCGCCCACGCCGACCAGTTGGACGACATCAAGGCGCGCGGCGAACTGGTCTGCGGCACGCTGGGCACCTCGCAGCCGTTCAGTTTCCAGGACGGCGCCACGCGGCAGCTGGTGGGCTATGACGTGGACGTCTGCAAGCTGGTGGCGGACAAGCTGGGGGTGAAGGTCAACTACAAGCTGCTGTCGGTGGCGGCGCGCGTGCCGGAACTGAACGAAGGGCGCGTGGACATCCTGGCTGCGAACCTGGGCTATTCGCCCGACCGCGCGCAGCAGATCGCGTTCAGCCACGCTTATTACGTCAGCCCGCAGAAACTGCTGGTCCGCAAGGATTCGGGCCTGGACTCGATCGAGTCCCTGAACGGCCGTCGAGTCGGCGCGACCAAGGGTTCCAGCTCGGAGCGCGAGATCAAGCGCATCCTGGACAAGTCGCAGGTCATCGGCTACGGCGACAGCTCGGCCACCTATCTGGCCTTGCAGCAGAAGAAGGTGGACGCGCAGTTCGCTTCCGAGCTGGTGCTGGTGCGCCTGGTGCTGCAAAGCCCGCCCACCGCGCCCGTCAGCGTGATCGCCAAGTCGGTGTTCGACGAGCCCTGGGGCCTGGGCGTGCGCAAGTCGGAGCCGCGCTTCCTGGAAGTGGTGAACCAGGCGCTGGACGAGGCGGAGAGCTCCGGCGCGGCGGCCAAGCTGTTCGAGAAATGGTTCGGCCCCGCAACGCCGTACAAGCTGGAGCGCGGCTTCAAGATCGGCCCCATCGCCGGCTGATCACCAGGGCCACGGCGCGGCCCGAGTTTCCCCGTCACGGTTGCCGGCGCCGCGCGCAGCGGTTCGCCGGCAACCGTGACGTTGGCCGTGGGCCGCGCGCACGCAGGAGATTTATCGTTCTATGAACTTACTTGACGCTACCCAATACCAGCAGCTGTTGAGCGGCATGGTGGTCACGGTGCAGCTGTTCCTGGTCGCGTGGGTCATGGCGTTCGCCATCGCGGTGACGCTGGTGGTGGTGCGCGCCACCAATCTGGCGCCTTGCCGCTGGCTGGTCGACGCCTATGTGGAATACCACCGCAACGTGCCGCTGCTGGTACAGGTGCTGTTCTGGTACTTCGGCATGCCCGAGCTGCTGCCGGAAGGTTTCCGCATGTGGCTGTACCAGCACAACGCCGAGATGTCGCTGGCGGCGATCGCGCTGGCGCTGGGGTCGGCCGCCTATATCGCGGAAGACATCCGCAGCGGCCTGCGCGCCATTCCCTTCACGCAGTTCGAGGCGGCGCGGGCGCTGGGCGCCAGCTACCTGCAATGCATGCGCTTCGTGATCGTGCCGCAGGCCGTGCGCATCTCCATCCCGCCGCTCGTCGGCCGCGCGCTGCTGCTGTTCAAGAACACCAGCGTGGCGATGGCGATCGGCGTGATGGAGCTGACTTACCAGGCCCGCGAAATCGAAAACGAGACCTACCGCACCTTCGCCACCTTCGGCGCCGCCACGATCATGTATCTGTTGGGATCCTTCCTGATCATGTTCATCGGATCGCGCATCTATGACCGTTACCGCCTGAGCCGGGGAGGCCGCAATGCTTGACGTCCTCTCGCAATACTGGCCCACGCTGCTGGTGGGCCAATATCCCAACGGCCCGCTGGGCGGGCTGGCGCTCACCCTGATCCTGGCCGCCTGCGGCCTGGCGCTGTCCTTGCCGCTGGCGCTGCTCATCGCGCTGGCCCGGGTGAGCCCCTACGGCTGGCTGCGCGCGGCGAGCAAGGTCCTGGTCAACGTGGTTCGCGGCATGCCGTTGCTGATGCTGATCTTCTGGGCCTACTTTGTGGTGCCCAAGCTGACGGGGCAGGTGGTCAGCGGCTTCTGGACGCTGATCGCCGCCCTGGTGGTCTATGAAAGCGCCTATCTGTCGGAAGTGATCCGTTCGGGGATCGAAGCGGTGCCGCGCGGCCAGATCGAGGCCTCGCGCTCGCTGGGCGTGGGCTATTGGACGACGATGCGCCGCGTGGTGCTGCCGCAGGCGCTGTTCAACGTGCTGCCCAGCATGACGAGCCAGTTCGTGTCCACGATCAAGGAAACCTCGCTGGGCTACGTGATCAGCGTCAACGAGCTGACCTTCGCGGCCAACCAGGTCAACAACCTGGTGTTGACCAAGCCGCTTCAGGTTTTCGGCATCCTGGCCATCATCTATTTCCTGGTGTGCTTCAGCCTGAGCCGCGGCCTGAGCTGGCTGGACCTGCGCATCCGCCGTTCGCGCGCCATGGCCTAGGGTGAACAGGCCCTGGCCTCAAGGAACAAAACATGATCAATCTAGAAAAAGTGAACAAGTGGTACGGCGAGCACCATGTGCTGAAGGACGTGGATCTTTCGGTGGCGCGCGGCGAAGTGCTGGTGGTGTGCGGCCCGTCGGGCTCGGGCAAGTCCACCATGATCCGGACGATCAACCGGCTGGAGCCCATCGAGAAGGGGCGCATCCGGATCGACGGCGCGGACATCTACGCCAAGGGCTCGAACCTGAACGCGCTGCGCCAGAAGATCGGCTTCGTGTTCCAGCAGTTCAACCTGTTTCCGCACATGAGCGTGCTGGATAACGTCATCTTCGCGCCGGTCAATATCCGCAAACAGTCGCGCAAGCAGGCCACGGAGCTTGCGCGCGGCCTGCTTGCGCGCGTCGGTCTGGAGCACAAGATAGACGCCTATCCGGGATCGTTGTCCGGTGGGCAGCAGCAGCGCGTGGCGATTGCGCGGGCGCTGGCTTTGCAGCCGCCGGTGATGCTGTTCGACGAGCCCACCAGCGCGCTCGATCCGGAAATGGTGGGCGAGGTGCTGCAGGTGATGAAGGGCCTGGCCAAGGACGGCATGACGATGGTGTGCGTGACCCACGAGATGGGCTTCGCGCGCGATGTCTGCGACCGGGTCGTGTTCATGGACGGCGGCGAGATCCTGGAGGCGGACACCCCTGAACGCTTCTTCAGCGCGCCGTCACATCCGCGCGCGCAGCGCTTCCTGGCCGACATCCTGCATCCGCGCGGCTGAACCGCCACGGATGATGCGGCGGCGATGGTAAGGTGAGGGTTTCCATGCGTTTCGCATCGACCGCCGCGATGTACACCCTCAAACAGCTAGAGGCCTTTTACTGGAGCTCCGAACTGGGCAGCTTCAGCGCGTCTTCCCGCAAGCTGCACACCACCCAGTCGGCCGTGGCCAAGCGGGTGGGGGAACTGGAGGCCTTCGCGGGCTCGCCGCTGTTCGAGCGCCGCGCCAGGAAGCTGATCATGACGCCGCAAGGCCGCAAGCTCTTCGAACTGGCGCGCGAAATGCTGGACCTGAACAGCCGCATCGTGCAGAACATGGCGGACCCGGCCAGCTTCGAAGGCGTGCTGCGGCTGGGCGTGACGGAACTGGTGGGCATGACCTGGCTGGCGCGGCTGATCAATCAGATCAGCCTGCGCTATCCCCGGGTGCAGCTGATGCCCGAGATCGACGGCGGCATCACGCTGTACGAAAGGCTGGAGCAGGATGAACTGGACCTGGCCATCATGCCGGGGCCGTTCTGGGGATACCAATACGATTGCTGTCACCTGGGCGCGGTCACCAACGTCTGGATGGCGAGCCCCGCTCTGGATATCGATTTTTCCGCCCGCCTGACTCCCCAGGACCTGGCGCCGTACCCGGTGATTTCGCAACCCACCAATTCGGCCCTGTCGCATCTGTATGACGCCTGGTTCGCGGAACAGGGCCTGCCGGTCAAGCGCGTGCTGACCTGCAACAGCCTGGGAATGATGGCGCAGCTGACGATGCTGGGCCTGGGCATCAGCTACCTGCCGGGCGCCTACTTCGCGCCGCTGGTGGAGCGGGGCGCCTTGTGCCAGCTCGATGTGCAGCCCGACCTGCCCACGATCAACTACTACGCGGTGCACAAGAAGAACATCGTCAACCCAGTGGTGTCCCGGGTGATCGAGATCGCGCGCGAGGAGTGCGCCTTCGAGGTGGCGGGGGCCTTCCTGCCCCACGTGCCGCCGGCAGCCAGGCCGCCCGGAACGTAGCCCCGGGGGCGCCGTTGCGGGATCAACCGCAGCGAATCGCCGTCATCACGTCCTTATCGTCCACGATCAAGTTCAATCGCGTGGCGTTGTATTCCATGGTCACGAGCTGGCCCGGGCGCAGCATGCGCGCGGTGGCGCTGCCGCTGCGCGAGCGGAGGTCTTCCAGCACGGACGGGGTGGCTTTCTGGCCGATCTGGGATTGCAGCGCGGTGGCGTCGCAACTCTTGCCGCCGCCGTAGCCGGAGGCGCTGGACATGCCGGAGGAGGAGCTGGGCGCGGTCTCGGACGAGGACGACGCGCTGGACGAGCCGGAGGCCGAGGAGCTGGACGAACGCGGAGCGCCGGTGTTGGCGCATGCGGTCAGGCTGGCGACCAGCAGGAAGGGGATCAGCTTGCGGATCATGTAAAGCTCCTTACAACGACGCGTCAAAAAAGCCATGATAGACCAGCCGCGCCGCCCTGTGAGCGCGGCCTTCGGACGCGGTTGGCGGCCGCGTTCGCGATCGGTGGCGCGAGCGCGAGATTTGCGTTGACACCATAGTTTCACGAATATATATTGCTGAAACTATAGTTTCATAATCGTGGCCGCCATGACATCGACGTTGCAGGAGCGCATCCTTGCGCAGCAGGACAGCTTTACCGAGAGCGAGCAGCGGCTCGCCCACGTGACCCTGGAGTGCCTGGGGAATATCGCGGCGTATTCGGGCGCGGAGCTGGCGCAGAAGGCGGGCGTGTCCAAGGCGACGGCGGGGCGGTTCTTCCGGCGGCTGGGCTACGAGAATTTCAACGAGGTGCGGGCGCAGGCCCGCGACGAGTCCGACCGCGGCTCGCCGCTGTATGAAATGGCGGGCGTGCGTCCGCCTGACGCGACCGGCGATGCGCTCGCCGCCCATCTGGCGACGGATCTGCAGAACCTGGCGCAGACGTTCGAGCGGCTGGACAGCCGCGACGTGGAGCGCGCGGTGGAGCTGTTCGCCGGCGGGCGCCGCATCTGCATCGCGGGTTTTCGCAATGGGCGGGTGCTGGCGCAATACGCCTGGGCGCTCCTGACGCAGTTGCGCGACGGCGTGGCGCTGGTGCCGGGCGCGGGGCTGAACCTGGCCGAGGACCTGGCCGATCTGGGGCCGGACGATGTGTTGCTGGTGATGGATTTCCGGCGCCGGGTCACCTTGCTCAAGCCCATCGTCGAGCATGCCAATCGCGTGGGCGCCAAGGTGGTGGTGCTGACCGATCCCACCGCGACCGAATTGCCGGCCCGTTCCGACCTGGTCCTGCGCTGCGTCAATAGCGGCTCGGCGGTATTCGACTCGTACGTTGCCGCCACCAGCCTGATCAATCATTTGTGCTCGGCCCTGGCTCGCCGCCTGGGACCGGCCGCGCGTGAACGCCTGCAGAACATCGAGCGTCTGCATGAACACTACGGCGACTTGCATCGCTGAATTTCAAGAGGAGATAGCCTTGAACCCCACGATTCCGAACGTCCGGCTGCAATATGCGCCGAACCCCGCTTTCGAGCCCGCGGCGCCCTACGGGCAGCGGCAGCTCGACGTGCTGGGCGGCGCGGCCTACGAGCTTGCGGCCGCCCAGATCCGTCGCTGGCCCGGCTACCAGCCCACGCCGCTGCGCGACCTGGCGGGGCTGGCGCGGGCGGCCGGCGTGGCCGGCATCCGCTACAAGGACGAAGGCGGCCGGTTCGGCCTGGGCAGTTTCAAGGCGCTGGGCGGGGCCTACGCGGTCAGCCGGCAGCTGCTGCGCGAACTGTCGGCGAAACTGGGGCGCGACGATCTGTCGGTGGAGGATCTGCTGTCGGGCCGTTATCGGGAGCTGACGCAGGATATGACGGTGACCTGCGCCACCGACGGCAACCATGGCCGTTCGGTGGCCTGGGGCGCGCAGCGCTTCGGTTGCCAGTGCGTGATCTACATCCACGCCACGGTGAGCGAAGGCCGCAAGCGCGCGATCGAGCAGTATGGCGCGCAGGTGGTGCGCACGCCGGGCAACTATGACGATTCCGTGCGGCAGGCGGCAGAAGACGCGGCGCGGCTGGGGCGCTACGTGGTGTCGGATACCTCTTATCCCGGCTATATGGAGGTGCCGAAGGACGTGATGCAGGGCTACGCGGTGATGGCCGACGAAGCATTGCAGCAACTGCGCGAGGGCGGCGACGGCGAGTTGCCGACGCACGTGTTCCTGCAGGGCGGGGTGGGCGGCCTGGCCGCGGCGGTGTGCGCGCATTTCTGGGAACAACTGGGCGCGCGCCGCCCGCGCTTCATCATAGTGGAGCCGGACAAGGCGGCCTGCCTGTACGAGAGCGCGCGTGCCGGCAAGCCGGTGGCGGTGCATGGCGATCTGGACACGGTGATGGCCGGCCTGGCTTGCGGAGAGGTGTCGTTGCTGGCCTGGGAAGTGCTGCATCCCGGCGCGCAGGCTTTCCTGACGGTCGATGACGAGGCGGCGCTGGAAACGGTGCGCCTGCTGGCCGGCGGCAAGTACGGCGACGCGCCCATCGTGGCGGGCGAATCGGCCGTGGCGGGGCTGACCGGCTGCCTGGCGGCGCTGGCCGATCCGGCGGTGCGAGAGGCGCTGGGCCTGGACGCCGCCAGCCGGGTGCTGGTGTTCGGCAGCGAGGGCGCGACCGATCCGGAGCTTTACCAGCGCATCGTCGGCAGGAGCGCCGCCGAGGTCGAAGCCGAGGCCGCGGCATGACAGGCGCCGCGCTGGATACGGGCATCGCGGCGGTGCGCATCGACGGCGCCCGGCTGCTGCGGCGCATCGCCGACCTGGCGCAGGTGGGCGCCATCGAGGGCGGCGGGGTGTGCCGCCTGGCGCTGACCGACGCCGATCGCCAGGGACGGGACCTGGTCGTGCAGTGGATGCGCGACCTGGGCCTGGCCGTGACGATAGACGGGATTGGCAACGTGGTGGGCCTGCGCGCCGGCCGCGAGGACGGCCCGCCTGTGATGACGGGCTCGCACATCGATACGGTGCGCACCGGCGGCCGCTATGACGGCAACCTGGGCGTGCTGGCCGGGCTGGAGGTGATCGCGGCCTTGAACGACGCCGGCGTGGTGACGCGGAGGCCGGTGGCGGTGGCGTTTTTCACGAACGAGGAGGGCGCGCGTTTCGCGCCCGACATGATGGGCAGCCTGGTGTTCCAGGGCGATATGCCGCTGGCGCAGGCGCTGGCCACGGTGGGCATCGACGGCACTTCAGTGGGCGAAAACCTGGACCGCATCGGCTATGCCGGAACGGCGCCCACCGGCAACAACCGCGTGCATGCCTTCGTGGAATTGCACGTGGAGCAAGGGCCGGTGCTGGAGCATGAAGGCGACACCATCGGCGCCGTGACGGGCGTGCAGGGCATCCATTGGATCGAGTTCACGGCGCGGGGCGTTTCCAACCATGCCGGGACCACGCCGATGGCGCTGCGCCGGGACGCCGGCATCGTCGCCGCCCGCATTGCCTGCTACGCCCGAGACCTGACGCGGGAAATGGGCGGCGGGCAACTGGCGACGGTGGGGCAGGTCAACTTGTTTCCCAACTTGATCAACGTCATTCCCAACCGCGCGACGTTCACGCTGGACCTGCGCAATACGGATGGCGAGGCGCTGCGGCGGGCGATTGCGCGCTGCATGGCGTTCGCGGCGCAGGCCGCGGCGGACGAGGGCGTGGAACTGGACCACCGGGTGCTGGCCGACTTTGCGCCGGTGGCGTTCGACGAGGCCATCGTGGGCCGGGTCGAGGCGATCGCCCGGCAGCGCGGCCATCGCGTCCGGCGCCTTCCCAGCGGCGCGGGCCACGACGCCCAGATGTTGGCGCGCATGTGCCCGACCGGCATGGTGTTCGTGCCCAGCGTGGGCGGCCTGTCGCACAACGTCGCGGAATTCACGCATGACCACGATATCGAGGCGGGCGCCGGCGTATTGCTGGAACTGATGCTCGAACTCGCAGAACAATGAACCCGTAGGAGAGTCAACATGTCACGCATCATCAATGTCGCGGCCGCGCAGCTTGGCCCGATCCAGCGCAGCGACACGCGCCGCGACGTCGTCGAGCGCCTGCTCGCGCACCTGCGCCAGGCGCACGCCATGGGCTGCCAGCTGGTGGTATTCCCGGAACTGGCGCTGACTACATTCTTTCCTCGCTGGTACATGGAGGATCCGGCCGAGATCGATGCCTTCTACGAAAGCGAGATGCCGGGCCCGCAGACCCGGGTGCTGTTCGAGACGGCGCGCAAGCTGGGCATCGGCTTTTACCTGGGCTATGCGGAACTGGCGGTGGAGCGCGGCGTGAAGCGGCGCTTCAATACCTCGATCCTGGTGGGCCAGGACGGCGAGATCATCGGGAAGTACCGCAAGGTGCATTTGCCCGGCCACGCGGGGCACGAGCCGTGGCGCGCGTTCCAGCATCTGGAGAAATACTATTTCGAGCCCGGCGAGTCGTTCGACGTCTGGCGCGGCTTCGGCGGCGTCATGGGCATGGCGCTGTGCAATGACCGCCGCTGGTCGGAGACCTATCGCGTCATGGGACTGCAAGGCGCGGAAATGATAATGCTGGGCTACAACACGCCGGTGCACAATCCGCCCGCGCCGGAGCACGACGACCTGTCCATGTTCCACAACCACCTGGTCATGCAGGCGGGCGCCTATCAGAACGGCACCTGGGTGGTGGGCGTGGCCAAGGCTGGAAAGGAGGAGGGCTGCGAGATGATCGGCGGCAGCTGCATCATCGCGCCCTCGGGCGAGATCGTGGCGGCCTGCTCGACCAAGGGCGACGAGCTGGCGATCGCCCGCTGCGACCTGGACCTGTGCCTTTCCTATAAGAACACCACCTTCAACTTCGACCGGCACCGGCGCCCCGAGGCGTACGGCCTGATCACGGAACGCAGAGGTGCGATAGAACCCGCGCTGGCGGCGGCGATGACCGCCTAGCCTGCCGCGCGGCCAGCGCGGACGGCCTCCGGGCCGTCCGCAAAGCCGGCCCGCCCGTTCCCTTCCCATACAAAAAACATGCGAGCGCCCAGAGCGCTTGCAGGGGAGCGCGCGGCCTAGAAAAACAGACCCCAAGGTGAAAATATGGACCAGTCAGTCGAGAGCATTGCGGCTTCCCCGGTTGCCGCGGACAAGGACCCCCTGGCGGCGCGGGACAATGCGCTGTATCGGAAGGTGGCGTGGCGCCTGTTGCCATTCCTCATGGTGTGCTACATCGCGGCGTTCCTGGATCGCGTGAACGTCGGTTTCGCCAAACTGCAGATGCTGGACGATCTGAAGTTCAGCGAGACGGTCTACGGCCTGGGCGCGGGCATTTTCTTCATCGGCTACTTTCTGTTCGAGGTGCCGAGCAACGTGCTGATGCACCGCATCGGCGCGAAGAAAACGCTGGCGCGCATCATGATCCTGTGGGGGCTCATTTCGGCCGCCATGGCGCTGACGCAGACGCCGACGCAGTTCTACATCCTGCGCTTCCTGCTGGGGGCGGCCGAGGCGGGCTTCTATCCGGGCATCATCCTGTATCTGACTTACTGGTTCCCGTCGAACCGGCGCGGCCAGATCGTGGCCGTGTTCATGACGGCGGTGCCGTTCGCCGGCATCCTGGGCGGGCCGTTGTCGGGCTGGGTGATGGAGGCGTTCCACGACACGCACGGGCTGGCCGGCTGGCAATGGATGTTCATCATCGAGGCCATTCCGTCCGTGCTGCTGGGCCTGGCGGTGTTCTGGTACCTGGACGACCGCATCGACGACGCGCGCTGGCTGTCGCCGGCGGACAAGGCGCGGCTGAGCCACAACCTGCGCAGCGAAAGCACCGCCAAGACCGAGCACGTGTCGATGCTGCGGCTCCTGAAGGACCGGCGGGTCGTCCATATGGCGCTGATCTGCTATTGCACGGTGTCCAGCCTGTCCGGCCTGGCGTTCTGGGTGCCCTCGGTGATCCGTTCCACCGGCGTCGTGTCGCTGTTGGACATCGGCCTGCTGACCGCGGTGCCGAACGTGTGCGCGGTGATTTCCATGGTGCTGGTGTGCCGCCATTCCGACGCCACGCGTGAGCGCCGCTGGCACATGATCGTGCCGTTCCTGGTAGGCGGCGCGGGCCTGACGCTGAGCACGCTGTTCAGCCACAACCCGATGCTGGCGGTGGCCATGCTGTCGGTGGCGGCCGCGGGTTGCATGGTGTGCTCGCCCCTGTTCTGGAGCCTGCCGACCGCCTTCCTGGAAGGCAAGAGCGCGGCGGCGGGCATCGCCGGCATCAATTCGTTCGCCGGCCTGGCGGCCTTCGTCAGCCCCTATGCCATCGGGTGGATCAAGGACCTGACCGGCTCGACCGACTGGGGCATGTACTTCCTGGCCAGTTTCACGGTGATCGGCGCGGTGCTGGTGTATCGCGTGCCGAAGGACCTGGTGAACCGGTAGGCGCGGCGTTTCCCTATCGGCGGGCGCGCGTCGCCCGCCGGCTTTCAAGAGGAATGATGATGAGTCTGGACGTAGTGGCGTTGACGCAGGCGATGGTGCGCATCCCCAGCCTGTCGGGCAAGGAAGGCGGGATGGCGGCCCTGATGGCCGAGACCATGCGCGAGGCGGGCTTCACCTCGGTCACGACCGACGGCAACGGTTCGGTGCTGGGCCTGATCGGGCCGCAGGACGCGGACGTGGCTTTGCTGTTCGACGGGCATATGGACGTCGTGCCGGTGACGGGAGACTGGCGCTTCGATCCCTTCGGCGGCGAGATCCGCGACGGCCGGCTATACGGGCGCGGCAGCACCGACATGAAAGGCGGCATCGCGGCGGCGATCTGCGGCGTCGCGGCGGCGGCGCGGGCCGGGTTGAAGCGCCGGGTGGCCGTGTCGGCCAGCGTGCTGGAGGAGGTCATCGAAGGGCATGCGCTGGCGTCGGTGCTCGATGCCTGCCCGCCGCGGGCGGTGGTGATCTGCGAACCCTCGAAGCTCCAGATCAAGGCGGGGCAGAAGGGGCGGGTGGAACTGCTGCTGACTTTCCACGGCAAGCCGGCGCATGCCGCCACGCCGCACATCGGCGTCAATCCGCTGCACGCGGCGGCGCGGGCGCTGACCGCGCTGGAAAGCCTGGCGCTGCCCAGTGACGAGGTGCTGGGGCAGGCGCTCCTGGTGCCGACGGACATCGTGTCCCATCCCTATCCGTCGATCTCCATGATTCCGCTCACGACCACGATACGGTTCGACCGGCGCACGGTGTCGGGCGAAAGCCTGGACGACGTGCTGACGCAGATCCGGGCGCACCTGGCCGGCCATGGCCTGTCCGGTTTCACGCTGGAAGTCAGCCAGGATCCGGTGGCGACCTATACCGGCCAGCACGCCACGCCGCCGCGCTGGCTGCCCGGGTGGCGCTGCGACGCGGACGCGGCGTTGCTGCAGGCCGCGCGGGCGGCGGTGGAGGCCAGCGGCAGGGAGCCGCTCGTGGGCAGTTGGGCGTTCTGCACCAACGGCTCGGAGTCCGCGGGGCGGCGCGGCATCCCGACGATAGGCCTGGGGCCGGGCAACGAAGAGGACGCGCACACCATAGACGAATCCATCGCGCTGGATCAGCTGGAAGGCGCGCGCGATATTTATCGGAACCTGGTGCGAGCGGTCTGCGGCTGAGGCGGCTGCATGCCGGGCAAGCGGGCCAGCCGGTCGTTCAGGAAGTCGATCAGCAGCCGCGCCCGCAATGACTGGTAGCGGCGCGAGGGGTAGATGAGGAAGGCCTCTTGCGGCGTGGAGCTCCATTTGGGCAGGACGCGCAGTAACTGTCCGCTGGCGACCAGGTCCTGGACCAGCCACGCGGGGCACAGGCCGATGCCGGCGCCCATGGCCAGGCTTTCCCGGATGGCCAGGGCGTTGTTGACGCGGAAGCGCCCCTGGGTCTGGACCGTGGCGAGCGCGGCGCCCTGGCGTAGTTCCAGGGTGTCGCCGGCAGCCAGCCAGGCGAAGCGCACGTATTCATGCGCGGCCAGGTCCTGGGGCGCGCGGGGTTTGCCGCGCCGCGCCAGGTAGGCGGGGGCTGCGACCAGATAGCGGGGCGACATGGCCGCCTTGCGCGCGATGGCGTTGGGCGGCAGGTTGCCGCCCAGGCGCAACGCGACGTCCACGCCTTCTTCCACCAGGTCCACGTAGCGGTCGTTCAGGATCAGTTCGACCTGGATGTCGGGATGGTCGTCCAGGAATTCGCGGACCAGGGCGTTCAGCCGGAACTGCCCCAGCGCCACGGGCGCGTTGATGCGCAGGAAACCGGCGGGCTTTTCGGTCAGGCCGCGGGCGTCGGCGACGGCTTCCGAGTATTCCTCCAGCACGCGGGTGGCGCGCTCGTAGAAGCGCTTGCCTTGTTCGGTGGGCACGACCCGCGTAGTGCTGCGTTCCAGCAGCCGCACGTTCAATTCCTTTTCCAGCGCGGCGACGATCTTGCTCAGGGCCGGCTGGCTCAGCGCCTGTTCGCGGGCGACGGCCGACAGGGTGCCCAGCTCCACGGCGCGGACGAAGGCCCGCAGGGCGCGCAGAGTGTCCATGGTCATTCCTTTTTGGAAGAAGCGGTATGCAGTTTAGGGCTCTACCGGTGGAATTGGGAAGAACCTATCGTGGCGTTACTTACCCTTTTCCCTGGAGTCGTCATGAATCGCTTCAATCCTTTTTCCCTGGCTTCGGCCGCCGCCCTGGCGGCGGGCCTTGCGGCGCTGGCCCCGGCGGCTGCCGCCGCGCAGCCCGCAGTCCAGGTCGATGCCGCGCGTTCCGGCTGGGTCAGCTCCTGGTTCGCCAGTCCGCAGCCGCTGTGGGAGGATGCGTTCGTGCTGCCCACGGAAATGCCCGCCGAATTGCGCGGCCAGACCCTGCGCCAGACCTTGATGCTCAGCCTGGGCGGACCGCGCCTGCGGGTGGTGGTGTCCAACCGTTATGGCACGCGGCCCCTGGAGATCGGCGCGGCCAGCGTGGCGCTGGCCGCGGGGGGCTCGAAGATCCGCCCGGGATCCGGCCGCGGGCTGGCCTTTGGCGGGCGGCCGGGCGTTACGGTGGCGCCGGGCGCGCAGGCCGTCAGCGATCCGGTGGACCTGCCCGTGGCCGCGCTGGCCGAGCTGGCCGTCAGCCTCTACTTCCCGCGGGCGACGCCGGTGACGACCTTCCATTGGGGGGCGCAGCAGACGGGCGCCTTGGTCCGGGGCGACGCGACTGCCGCTGAGGAACTGCCCGGCGCGCAGGCGCTGCGAGGCCGCGCCTTCCTGGCGGGGGTCTGGGTTGAGAGCCCGTCGCGCGCGCCGGTGGTCGTGGCGTTCGGCGATTCCTTGACCGACGGCAATGGCTCCACGCCCGGGGCCAACCGCCGTTGGCCGGATTTCCTGGCCCGCCGCCTGGCGCCGCGGGGCATAGGCGTGGCGAACGCCGGCATTTCGGGCGCGCGCGTCTGGGGCGACAAGATGGGCGTGAACGCGATGGCCCGCCTCGATGCCGACGTGCTGTCGCAGCCGGGCGCGCGCGCGGTGGTGATGATGATGGGCATCAATGACATCGGCTGGCCGGACAGCGGCTTCGCGCCGTCGGAAGCGCCCATGACGGCGGCCAGATTGACGGAGGGCTACCGGCAGCTGGCGGAGGCGGCCCGCCTGCGCGGCGTGCGCATCGTGGGCGGCACCATCGCGCCGTTTGAAGGTTCGCTGCATGGCACGCCGCTGTCGGGCCATTACAGTCCCGCCAAGGACGCGGTGCGGCTTGAGGTGAACCGCTGGATCCGCGAGAGCGGAGTGTTCGACGCGGTGGTGGATTTCGACGCGGTGCTGCGCGATCCGGCGCACCCGGCGCGGCTGCTGCCCGCCTATGACTCGGGCGACCACCTGCATCCCAACGATGCCGGCTACCAGGCCATGGCGCAGGCGCTGGACCTGGCTACGCTGTTGGGCGATTGAACGGCGCCAGGGAGCCTCAATGAAAATTGCGGCTCTGGGTGTTCAGCCCCCCCAGCAGGTCGGACAGGTTCACCAGCCGCTGGGCGATCAGGTGGCGCACGCCGTCCACATTCTGCCAGGAACCATACACGCCCAGCAGCGTCGACCCCAGCAGTTCGCGGCGCTGGCGTTCTATCAGTTCGGGGCGCACGACCACGTTGACGGGGCCGGTCTCATCTTCCAGCGTCACGAAGATCACTCCTTTGGACGTTTGTGGGCGCTGGCGCACGGTGACGATGCCGCAGGCGCGCGCCACGCGCTTGTCGGGGTAGCCGTTGAGCACCGCGGCGGGCTGGAAATTGCGCGCCGCGAGCTGGGGGCGCAGCAGCGCCACGGGATGGCTGCGCAAGGTCAGGCCCACGCTGCGGTAGTCGGCCGCCACGCCCTGGCTTTCCGAGGGAGCGGGCAGCTGCGGCGCGGCGGTTTCGACGATGGCGGCGTCGCGCAGCAGGTCGCGACTTTGCACGCTGGCGGCGGCTTCCCAGCTGGCCTGGCGCCGATGGCCGGCCAGGGTGCGCAAGGCGTCGCCGGCGGCCAGCGAGTTCAGGTCGTGGCGCGTGAGCGCGGCGCGGCGAGCCAGGTCGCCGGTGTCGGTGAACGGCGCGGCGGCGCGCGCGTCCTCGATGCACCGGGCGACGTCTTCGCGCATGCCCTGGATCAGGCTCAACCCCAGCCGGACGGCGGGGCGGGGGGCGTCGGCCGGGGGCGCGTGCGGATGCGGGACGCGCTGGGCGTCGGGGTGGCCATCGGGCAGGGTTTCCAGCGCCGAATCCCAGCCGCTGACCGTCACGTCGGGAGGCAGCACGCAGACGCCGTGGCGGCGGGCGTCCTGCACCAGCTGGGCGGGGGCGTAGAAGCCCATGGGCTGGGAATTGAGCAGGGCGGCGAGGAAGGCTTCCGGCTCGTGCCGCTTGAGCCATGAACTGGAATAGGCCAGCAGGGCGAAGCTGGCGGCGTGGCTTTCGGGAAAGCCGTATTCGCCGAAGCCTTCGATCTGCCGGAACAGCGCCTCGGCGAAATCCAGTGTGTAGCCGTGGGCCAGCAGGCCGCCCACCAGCTTGACGCGGTACTTGTCCACGCCGCCCTTGCGTTTCCAGGCGGCCATGGAGCGGCGCAGCTGGTCGGCGTCGCCGGGCGTGAAGCCGGCGGCCACTACCGCGATCTGCATGACCTGTTCCTGGAAGATGGGCACGCCCATGGTGCGCTTGAGCACGCTTTCCACTTTGGCGCTGGGATAGGTGATGTCTTCCTTGCCCTGGCGGCGGCGCAGGTAGGGATGGACCATGCCGCCCTGGATGGGGCCGGGCCGCACGATGGCCACCTGCACCACCAGGTCGTAGTATTCGCGCGGCCGCAGGCGCGGCAGCATGGTCATCTGCGCGCGCGATTCGATCTGGAAGACGCCGATGGTGTCGGCGTCGCAGATCATGTCGTAGGTGGGCGTGTCGTCGGGCGGGATGTCCTGCAGCCGCAGGGGCGCCCCGCGGCGCTGGCCGGCCAGTTCCAGGGTGCGCCGCAGCGCCGACAGCATGCCCAGCGCCAGGACGTCCACTTTCAGCAGGCCCAGCGCGTCCAGGTCGTCCTTGTCCCATTGCACGACGCTGCGGTCTTCCATGGCGGCATTCTCGATGGGGACCAGGCGCGACAGCTTGCCGCGCGAGATCACGAAGCCGCCCGGATGCTGCGACAGATGGCGCGGAAAGCCCATCAGGGTCTGGGCCAGGGACGCCCACTGCCGCGCCACCTGGGATTCCGGGTCCAGCCCGCAGGCGCCCAGCGTGCGCAGCATTTCCTTCTTGCCGTCCCACCATTGGTGGGCGCGGGCCACGGCGTCGATGACGCCCGGATCCACGCCCAGCGCGCGTCCGGTATCGCGCAGCACGCTGCGCGGCCGGTAGGAAATGACCACGGCGGTCAGCGCGGCGCGGTGCCGGCCGTACTTGCCGTAGATGTACTGGATGACCTCTTCGCGGCGCTGGTGCTCGAAGTCCACGTCGATGTCGGGCGGCTCGTTGCGTTCCTTGCTGATGAAGCGCTCGAACAGGTTGTTGCCGCGCGCCGGATCCACCTCGGTGATGCCCAGGCAGTAGCAGACCGCGGAGTTGGCGGCGGACCCGCGGCCCTGGCACAGGATGCCGACGCTGCGGGCGTGCTGGACGATGTCGTAGACGGTGAGGAAATAGGCTTCGTAGCGCAGGTCGGCGATCAGGTTCAGCTCTTTCTCGATCTGGCTGGCGACTTCCGGCGGAACCCCGGCGGGAAAGCGGCGCGCGGCCCCGGCCTGGGTTTCCTGGCGCAGGTAGGTGGCCGGCGTATGGCCGCTGGGGATGATCTCGTCCGGATATTCATAGCGCAGTTCGTCCAGGGAGAACGCGCAGCGCCGGGCCACCACCAGCGTCTGGGCCAGCGCCTGCGGCGGATAGAGGCTGGCCAGCCGCATGCGCGTGCGCAGGTGCTGTTCGGCGTTGCCGGAGAGCTCGTAGCCGCACTGGGACACCGGCTGGCGGGTGCGGATGCCGGTCAGCGTGTCGTGCAGGGGCTTGCGCGAACGCAGGTGCATCTGCACCTGGCCCAGCGCCACGATGGGCAGCTCGGCCGCCTGCGCGGCCTGTTCGACCGCGGCGCGGTGCAGGTCGTCGCGGGAGCGGTGGAGCAGGGTCAGCCCCACCCAGGCGCGGTGGGGAAAGGCCTGCGCCAGCCAGCGCGCCTGCTCCGCCATGCGGTCGGCGTCGACGCCGTAGGCGGGGCTCAGGATGGCCAGGCATTCGGGCAGGTGGCGCAGGTGCGCGTAGCCCGCGGGCGGATGGGTGAGGTCGTCGGGGGCCAGCCGGTATTCGCCCTTGGGCGCCCGGGTGCGGGCCAGGGTGATCAGTTCCGACAGATTGCCGTAGCCTTCGCGGGTTTGCGCCAGCAGCGTCAGGCTCAGCGGCGCGGCATCGGGCGCCGCGCGCAGCTGGAAGGTGGAGCCGATCAGGAGCGGCAGCTTCAGGGCCTTGGCCTCGACGTGGGCGCGGACCACGCCCGCCAGCGAGCATTCGTCGGTGATGGCCAGCGCCGCGTAGCCCAGTTCGGCGGCGCGCGCGACCAGCTCCTCGGGGTGCGAGGCGCCCTGCAGGAACGAGAAGTTGGACTGGCATTGCAGCTCGACATAGGCGGGCAGGCTGGCCGGTTCGACGGCGTCGGGGAAATCGTCGTCCATGGCTCAGGCGTACAACCCATGCAGGAACCAGCGGGCGTGCTCCGCGTCGCGTTCGCGGTAGATCCAGTAGCGCGCGGCGGCTTCGTCTTCGGCGACGAAGTAGTCGCGCACGGTCAGGGCCGGGTCCCACCAGCCGCTTTCGATGCGTTCGGGGCCGCGCATCAGCCGCAGCGCCTGGCCGCCGTACTGCGGGCGATGGCCGGACAGCTTCAGGGGCAAGGGGGGATCCAGCAGCCAGAAGGGCCGGTCCAGCAAGGCGGGCAGGGGGGCGGGACGCCGGGCGGGGGCCAGCGCGTCGCCCCAGGCGTTGGCGGCCTCGGGGCGATGGTCGGGCACGGGACAGGCGTGGCGCACCTGCTCGCGGCCCAGCCGCGCCACCAGCAGGTCCAGCAGCCTGGCGTGGTCGTCAGCGGTGCCGCCGGGCTCGGGGAACAGGGTGGTGCTGGCGGCGGGCTGCTCGACCGTGTCGGGCGCCAGCAGCGCGACGGCGATGACGGGCGCCTCCAGCGTGTAGCGGGCCAGCTTTTCCCGCAGCAGGTGGAGGATTTGCGGCGCCTGCCAGACCGGCTGCGCCAGGGCCAGCTCCAGTTCGGAGGGCGGCCGGGCGTGGCGGCCGCGTTCGTGTTCCATGCTGAGCACCACGCGGCGCACCGCCAGTTGTCGGGCGGCGAGCCAGCCGCCCAGCTGTTCGGCCAGCCGTCCGGCCACCGCCAGCACCGCGTCGGCGTGTTCGACGTAGTCCGTAAGCTCGATGCGCCGCGAAAACTGGTGCGGCGGCTCGATCCAGCGGTGGAGTTCGGGCGCCTGGCCGTAGGCGGCGTCCAGGGCCTGGAGCAGTTCGGGCGCGCTGCGCCGCTGCAGGCCCGCGCGCGGCAGGGCGCGCAGGTCCGCCAGGGTGTGGCAGCCGATGTCGTCGAGCCAGTCGCGGCGGGCCTGCGCCTG
>NZ_BCTQ01000035.1 GCF_001571365.1 Achromobacter denitrificans NBRC 15125
AGGCTAGAAATCAGCCGCCGAACGCGCGCAACCCATGCGGCCGCAATCGCGTGTTTTCCGGCCGATGCCGGGCACTATCTGCCCACGGCCGCATGGGTTTCGCGCGCTGGATACTTGAGTTCTTCCTTAAGAACTCTCGCGCTCCACCCATCCTACACGCCGCCCTCGTAGCCCTGCTGGCGCCAGGCCTCGAACACCGTGACCGCCACGGCGTTGGACAGGTTCAGGCTGCGCTGGCCGGCGCGCATCGGCAGCCGCACGCGCTGCTGGGGCGGGAACATCGCCTGGTGCTCCTCCGAGAGCCCGGCCGTTTCGCGGCCGAAGACGAACACGTCGCCCGGCTTGAAACCGATGTCCGCCACGCTGCGCTGCGCATGCGTGGTCAGCGCGTAGATGCTGGACGGCGCGGCCCCGGTATCGGCCAGGGCCTCCTGCAGCGTATCGTGCACCCGGACCGGCTGCCATTCGTGATAATCCAGCCCCGCTCGGCGCATGCGGGCATCATCCAGCTCGAAACCCAGCGGCCGCACCAGATGCAGCTGGGCCCCCGTATTGGCGCACAGGCGGATGGCGTTGCCGGTGTTGGGAGGGATCTCGGGGCAGACGAGGATGACGTGGAACATGGCGGATGGGACTCGGCAGACAGCTTGCGGCGCGAAAGGCCGTATGCCGGAATTGTCGCCGATTTGCCGGCGGGCCGGCTCACGGCGTGGGGGCCGGCTCACTGCGTGCGAGCCGGCTCACTGCGTGCGCGCCGCCACCAGCACCGTGACGCCCTCCGCCCCCGCGGCCAAGAGCGCGCCCGCGGCGGCATCGGCGGTGCTGCCCGTCGTCATGACATCGTCCACCACGGCCACGTGCCGGCCTTCAACTCCACCCGCGCAGGAATACACGCCCACCGCGCCGGCACGGCGGGCCTGCCGGCCCTGGCCGGTCTGGGGCGGCGCCTCGCGGCGCCTCAGCAATACGCCGCGCGCCAGGGGAAGCGCCAATTCCGCCGCCAGGCCGCGAGCGATCTCGGCGGCCGGGTTCATGCCGCGCCTGCGCAGCGAGGCGCGCCCCGCCGGCACGGGCAGCAGCAGCGTGCCGGCGGGCAGCGGGCCATCGCGAGCGAGGGCGGCGGCAATCAGCCGCGCAAGCACCGGCGCCACGCCGAGCCGCCGCTGGGCCTTCAGCATCAGGATCAGGGCATCGGCCGGCGGTTCGTAGTCGAATGCCGCCACCGTGCGCCCGAACAGGCGGGGCGTGCCGAGGCAGGCGGCGCAGCAGGGCGCGCCAGGCCGCAGCCTGAGCCCGCAGCGGCCGCAGCGCGGCGGCGCCGAGAGCAGGTCGGCCTCGCAGCCCGCGCAAAGCCGCGCTCCCCCCACCCGCGCGCCGCACAGGGGGCAGTCGCAGCCGACGCGGGCCAGCAGCAGCCGCCCCATGTTCCGTAGGGACAATCGGAGCCCGCGGCCGGGATGCGCAATAATGGATGCCATCCCTCATGAAACCATGATCCGCTCCGCCATCAAGGCGCGGGCGCGACCGAAATGTCCTTGCCAGAACCCGCAACGCTTCCTTCCCTGCCCATCGTCAGCGCCGACGTGCCCCGGCAGTTCGCCCGCCGCGGCGACCTGTCCGACGCCCAGTTCCTGTATGGGGAAATCGCTCGCCGCATGCTGGGCCGGCTGCAATACATCCGCATACACCCCCAGGCCATGCTGGATGCCGGCTGCGGCGCCGGCGACAACCTCGCGCTGCTGCGCGAACGCTATCCCGAAGCCGCCTATACCGGGCTGGACAATTGCGGCCCGCTGCTCGACCTGGCGCGCAAGCGCCACGCGCCCGGCGGCCTGTCCGCCTGGATCGGCAAGCTGGCGCGCCGGGGCCCGTCCGCCGCCGCCTTCGTGCAGGCCGACCTGGCAGACACCGGGCTGGCGCCGGAATCGCTGGAGCTGGTGTGGTCGAACCTGGCCATGCACTGGCACCGCGCCCCGCATGCCGTGCTGGCCGAATGGCGGCGCATCCTGAAGGTGGGCGGGCTGGCCATGTTCTCCTGCCTGGGGCCGGCCACGCTGCGCGAGCTGCGCCAGGCGCTGGCCGACGCGGGCCTGCGCACGGCCACGCCGTCCTTCGTGGACATGCACGACTTCGGCGACCTGCTGGTGGAAAACGGCTTTGCCGACCCCGTCATGGACCAGGAAATCCTGACCCTCACGTACCGCAGCCCCGAAAAGCTGCTGGAAGACGTGCGGGCGCTGGGCGGAAACCCCGCCGAGGGCCGCCGGGGCGGGCTGGTGGGCCGCGATTGGCGCGACCGCCTCTGCGCCGCGCTGGAAGCGCAGCGCCGGCCAGACGGGCTGATTGCCCTGAGCATCGAAGTGGCGTACGGCCATGCCTGGCGCGCCGCCGCGCACCGCACGACGGCGGGCGAAACCCGGCTGTCGGTCAGCGCGATCGGGGGCCGCCAGCGCGGCACCCCCTGAGGCGGGTTAACAGACCCTAGTGCAGGCGTTCGGGCAGGGGCACGCTGACCCCGGGTTCCGACGCGCGCAGCGGCTGCATGGGTTCGGAAGTGGCCCGGATGCGGCGGCGCAGGACCGCCGTGGGTTCGGCGGGCGCGGTTGCGCCGGCGGCCACGCCGCGCCAGGCGTTCGACATGGCTTCCACCAGCAGCGGCAGATCGCGCAGGCGATGGAACTGGCTGCGCAGCCAGCGCGAATCGTTGCCGCTGCGCATGGATTCGTCGCGCAGGGTGGCGATCATGTCGCCCGTGCCCAGTTCCTCGGCCACCGGCATCAAGCGCTGGAACAGCACGCGCAGGTGGTCCATCAGGCGCAGGCGCTGGCCGTCCGGCGTCACGTAGCTGCCCTGCAGGCCGAAGCGGCAGGCCTGGAAATGGTTGCTGCGGTAGGACAGCCAGGCGTTGTCGCAGGGATCGTCCTCGCGCATCAGCAGCACCGCCAGGGCCTGGGCGAAGGCCGCAATCTGGCAGGCCCGCTCGACCGTCAACGGCGTGTCGCAGACGCGGATTTCGACCGTGCCGAATTCCGGCTTGGGGCGGATGTCCCAGTACAGGTCCTTGATGCTCTCGGCCAGGCCATAGGCGCGCAGCTGGGCCAGATGGGCCTCGAACTGATACCAATCCTTCACTTCGGGCGGCATGTGGCCGGCCAGGGGGAAGCTGTTGACCGCGTTCAGGCGCGAGCACGAGAACAGCGTATCCACGCCCTCGCAATACGGCGAGGAGGCCGACAGCGCGATAAAGTGCGGCACATAGGGCGACAGCCGGCGCAGCAGCTTGATGGAATCGTCGCCGTTGCGCACGCCCAGGTGGATGTGCTGACCGAAGACAGTAAATTGACGCGCCAGGTAACCGTACATTTCGGCCAGGTACTGGAAACGCGGGGTGTCGGAGATGGAGCGCTCTTGCCAGCGCATGAAGGGGTGCGCGCCGCCGCCCGCGACCGAGACGCCGACGGCGTCCGCTGCTTCGACGAGCGCATCGCGCATCTCGCGCATTTCGGCCAGAAGGCCCATTGGGTGCTCGTGCACCGAGGAGTTCAGTTCGATCATCGACCGCGTGATTTCCGGTTTGACGCGGTCGGCGATGGGGTGGTTGGCCATTTGGGCCAGCAGCTCGTCAGAGGCTGCGGTCAGGTCAAAACTGCGGGGGTCGATCAGTTGCAGCTCGAGCTCGATGCCCAGGGTGTTGGGGGCCGACGAAATGAACGGGATCTGTTCCATCTCGGACTCCTTTGAATGTTTGATGAGGGGGTGCGCCGTTCGACCTTGAAGCCCGGCAACTTCCCGGGGGGCACTAGACGGCAACTTGTGCATGCATGATAGCCGCAACTTTGTGGCAAAACGATTGAGAATCGTGACATTTATGTGCAACATCGCGAAGCATTCGGTTTTCCCCTGCGAGACAAAGTGAGCGAGTGCTTACGACATAGAAATGGCGCGGCTCTCCGGCCCGCGAGGTCCGGATGGCGAGTCTGGAAGGGGCTTTCGGAGGGGGAAGGGATAACCCTAATCAGGGTTATTACGGACTAAATCCGGGCCAAAAAGGGGGCTGGACGGCCGCCGCCCCGGCAGCGCCTACTTGCGCCAGAAAATCGGGGTGAACAGCACCAGCACGGTCAAGAGCTCCAGGCGCCCGATCAGCATGGCGAAAGTACAGACCCAGATCTGGAAGTCCGACAGCACCGCGAAATTCCCCATCGGGCCGACCGGCCCCAGGCCGGGGCCGGTGTTGTTCACGCTGGCGAAAACGGCCGAGAAGGCGGTGATCGGGTCCAGGCCGGAGAGGAGCAGCAGGCTGGTGAAAACGGCGATGGAGAGGCCGTAGAACAGCATGAACGCCAGCACCGAGGACATGGTCCGGGCCTCGACCGCCCTGCCGTTGATCCGCACGGGGCTGACCGCATGCGGATGCAACATTGTTACAAGCTCGTTGCGCGCCTGTTTGACCAGCAGGATCGCCCGTATCATCTTGATGCCGCCGCCGGTCGACCCCGCCGAGGTCGCGAAGCCCGAGAGCAGCAGCATGGTCAGCGGCGCGAACAGGGGCCATTGCGCGAAATCGGTGTTGGCGTAGCCGGTCGTGGTCGCCATCGAGATCGTGTTGAACATCCCGTAGCGCAGCGCCTCCAGCGGTTCGGCGTAGACGCCTTTCAGGTAGAGGAACACGGAGATCACCAGCCCCACGCCCAGCACGACAACCAGGTAAGGGATGGCTTCGGGGCAGCGCAGGTAGGCCCGCGCGCTGCGCTGGCGGAAGGCGTTGAAATGGGTGGCGAAGTTGATCCCGGCGATCAGCATGAACACCATGGCCACCATTTCCACCGCCACCGAATCGAAGTGGGCGAAGCCGTCGTCCCAGGTGGAGAAGCCCCCCAGCCCCATCGTCGTGGCCATGTGGCACCAGGCCTCGAACCACGACAGGCCGACCGCCCGGTACGCCAGGAAGCACAGGATCGAGAAGACGAAATAGACCGCGTAGAGCGCCTTGGCGGTGCTGGCGATGCGCGGGGTCAGGCGCTCGTCCTTCATGGGGCCGGGCGTTTCCGCGCGCACGACCTGGTGGCCGCCGACCCCGAGCAGCGGCAGGATGGCCACGGCCAGGACCAGGATCCCCATGCCGCCGATCCAGATCAGCGTGGCCCGCCAGAGGTTGATGGAGGCCGGCAGGGTGTCCAGGTTGGTCAGGACCGTGGCGCCGGTGGTGGTCAGGCCCGACATGGCCTCGAAGTAGGCGCCGGTGAAAGACAGCGGCTGCCCGGCGCCATGGAAATAGAGCAAGAGCGGAATGGCCGCCAGCAGCGGCAGGCCCGCCCACACGGCCGAGACCAGCACGAAGCCGTCGCGCGCGCGCAGTTCGCAACGGGCGCGCCGCGTCAGCGCGGCCAGGCCGCCGCCGATGCCCACCGAGATCAGGAATCCGTTCAGGAAGGCTCCGCGCGCGGCGTCGCCGCCCACGTAGGCCACGCCCAGCGGGATCAGCATGGTGAGGGCGAACATCACCATCGTCAGGCCCAGGATGTAGAGGGTGCCCAGGACGCGCTTCATGGAGCTATCCGGCCGCGCGCGGCCCGCGGAGGATGAGGGAGGCGGCGCGCATCAGAAGAAGGACGCCGAGACTTGGAACAGCTTTTCCACGCGCGGCATCTGCCGGCGCGAGGGCACGAAGACGATGACGTGGTCGTCGGATTCGATCACGGTATCGGCGTCCGGCAGGATGATTTCGTCTTCGCGCACCAGCGCGCCGATGCTGGCGCCCTTGGGCAGGCTGATCTGCCCCACGGCGCGGCCGACCACCTTGGAATTGGAGCGGTCGCCGTGGGCGATGGCCTCCAGCGCCTCCGCCACGCCCTGGCGCAGACGGTGCACGGCGGCCACGTCGCCGCGGCGCACGTGGCGCAGCAGCTCGCTCATGGTGGCCTGGGACGGCGAAACCGCGATGTCGATGTGGCTGCCCTGCATCAGCTCGCCGTAGGCCTGGCGGTTGATCAGGGCGATCACCTTGCGGGCGCCCAGGCGCTTGGCCAGCAGCGAGGACATGATGTTGTCCTCATCGTCGCTGGTGAGCGCCAGCCAGGTGTCCATGTCCTCGATGTTCTCGCGCTCCAGCAGGGCCTCGTCGGTGCCGCTGCCGTGCAGGACCAGCACGCTGTCGGGCAGTTGCGTGGCCAGGTATTCGCAACGCTTCAGGTCGCGCTCGATGATGCGGACGCTGTATTTTTCCTCGGCCAGCTGGCGCGCGAGGCGCAGGCCGATATTGCCGCCGCCGGCGATCATCACCCGGCGCACGTCGCGCTCGGCCTCGCGCAGCTGCCGGACCGCCCGGCGCGCGTCGCGCGAGTCCACCACCAGGACCACCTCGTCGCCCGGGGCGATGACGGTGCCGCTGCCGGCGCGCAGCGGCCGTCCGCCGCGCAGCACGTCGATCACGCGGGCCTTCACGTCCGGCCAGACGTCGCGCAGCTTGTCCACGGGGGAATGCGCCATCGGGCTTCCATGGCCCACCCGCACGGTCACGACGCTGACGCGCCCTTCCGCGAACTCCACCACCTGCAAGGCCTCGGGGAATTCGATCAGGCTGTGCAGGTAAGTGGTGACGCTGCGCTCCGGACTGATCAGCGCGTCGATGCAGAAGCCCTCTTCGCTCATGAGCTCCGCGTGTTCGGCGAACTCGACCGAACGGATGCGGGCGATGCGGCGGGGGATATTGAACAGCTGGCGGGCGATCTTGCAGGCCACCATATTGGCGGTGTCGGAGGCCGCGCAGGCGATCAGGAGGTCGGTGTCGGCGGCGCCGGCAGCCTCCAGCACCGACACCTGCGCGCCGTCGCCATGGACGACGCGCAGGTCGAAATGCTCTTGCAGGTATTGAAGCTGGACGGGATCCGAATCGATGACCGTGATGTCGTTCTCTTCCGACACCAGGTTCTCCGCCACGCTGGTGCCTACGCGACCAGCGCCCATGATCAGGATCTTCATGTGCTCCGCTTGCGGGCGGACTCGATGCCCAATTGCTTGAGCTTGCGGTAGAGGTGGGTGCGCTCCAGGCCGGTGCGCTCCGAGACGCGGGTCATGCTGTGGCTTTCGCGGACCAGGTGGTATTCGAAATAGATGCGCTCGAACTCGTCGCGCGCTTCGCGCAGCGGCTGGTCCAGCGAAATGCTGCCCAGCTGGCCGTTGGAGGCGACCGGGATTTCGTTGGCGGGCGCGGCGGCCAGCGTGGGGGGATCGAGCTCGTCTTCCAGGGCCACCGCCGGGCTGGCGGCCGCCGGATGCGCGGCGGCGGGAGCCGGGTGCGGCGCGCGGCCGCGGGCCAGGCCGGCCGCGACGGTCTTCAGCAGACGCTGCAGGGTGATGGGCTTTTCGAGGAAATCCATGGCGCCGATGCGCGTGGCCTCGACCGCCGTGTCGATGGTGGCATGGCCGCTCATCATGATCACGGGCATGTCCAGCAGGCCTTGCGAGCCCCATTCCTTGAGCAGGCTCACGCCGTCGGTGTCGGGCATCCAGATGTCCAGCAACACCAGGTCAGGACGCATGCGCAATCGCGCGGCGCGCGCCTGCGCCGCGTTTTCAGCCAGCTCGACCGTGTGTCCTTCGTCGTAAAGGATCTCCGACAAAAGCTCGCGTATACCGACTTCGTCGTCAACCACCAGAATTCTGGCCATAAAGCATCCACCTATTGCGTAGCCGCATTATCCTTTTCTTGCGCGGTCGCGTCCATAGTATCGGCCTCGGAAGCCAGCCGGGTCAACAAGATGGAAATCCGCGCTCCTCCCTCCTTGCGGTTCGCAAGGTCGATACGTCCGCCGTGTTCTTCCACGATCTTGCGCACGATTGCCAATCCTAACCCAGTCCCGTGGGACTTGGTGGTGACGTACGGCTCGAACGCGCGCTGCATGACCTGGGGCGGGAAGCCCGGCCCGGTATCGGCCACCGTGAACCGGAGCGCCTTGTGGTCCGCGCCGTCGGGCTGTTCGCTGCGCATCAGCTGGGTCGTGACGCTCACCCGCCCCTGCCCGCCCTGCTCGGCGATCGCATCGCGGGCATTGGACAGCAGGTTGTGGATCACCTGGCGCAGCTGGGTGGGATCGCCTTCGATGGCCGGCAGGTCCGGCCCCAGCGACACGTCCAGGTTCAGGGCCTTGCCGCCATGCCGCGGCGAGCCGCCTTCGGGCTCCCAGCCGTACAGCGACAGCACGTCGGCCACCAGCGCGTTGAAATCGATCCGCTGCATCACGGCCGGCGGCGTGCGCGCGTATTCGCGGAAGTCGTCCACCATCTGCTTGAGCGAGGCCACCTGGTTGACGATGGTGTTGGTGGACCGCTCGACGATCTGGGCCTCGGCCGGCGGCAGCTTGCCCTCCAGCTTCATGGCCAGGCGCTCGGCCGACAGCTGGATCGGCGTCAGCGGGTTCTTGATCTCGTGCGCCAGGCGCCGGGCCACCTCGCCCCAGGCCACCGTCCGGTTGGCCGAGATCACTTCGGTAATGTCGTCGAACACCACCAGGTAGCCGTTGCCGCGGCCGTCCACCTTCAGGTGGGTGCCGCGCGCCAGCAGGGTCAGCGGCTGCGGCGCGACGGGCGCGCTGCCCTGCGAGGGGCTGATCTCGAACTGCTGCTGCCAGTGCTGGCGCTCGGATCCCACCGCCGCGTGGGCGGAAAACGCCTGCCTGACGATGTTGGCGAATTCCAGCATGCCGTCGGCCGTCTCCAGCGGGCGGCCGATGACCGAGCGCAGGTCCGCGCCCAGGATGGTCTGGGCGCCCTGGTTGACGGTGGTGACGCGGAACGACTCGTCGAACACCAGCACCCCGGAAGACAGGTTGGAGAGCACGCTTTCCAGATAGACATTGGAGCGCTCCAGCTGCTGGCGGTTGCTTTCGACCATGCGCCGCGCCTCGTCGAGCTGGCGCGTCATGGCGTTGAACGACCGCGTGAGCTGGCCCACTTCGTCGCGCTCGGGCGGCTCGGGCAGCGGCCGGTAGTCGCCCACGCCCACCGCCTGCGTGCCGCCCGCCAGGCTCAGCAAGGGGCGCACCAGGCGCTTGGACAGCGACAGCGCCACCGCGATGGCGCCGAACGCGGCCAGCAACAGCGCCAGGGTCAGGGTGATGCCGTACAGCTTGCGCAGGCCCAGCCGCGACAGCGCCAGTTCCTGGTAGTCGCGGAACCCCTGCTGCACCTGATTGGCGTTGTGCGCGATCTGCTCGGGCACGGGCTGCAGCAACTGCAGCCAGCGGGGCTCGGAAGCCGCGCCCAGCAGGTTGTCGTAGCGGTCCGGCCCGGCCAGCGGGATCACCACCCGCAGGTGCAGCCCGCCCTCGGCGCCGGGGGTGATGGGATCGTCGGCCTCGGCGGCCGAGTAGCCGCGCGCCAGCCTCAGCTGGTTCATCACCGTGGACGGCGGCATGGCAGGCAGCAACTGGCCGTACTGGCTGGTGGAGAAGGCCACCATGCGGCCGCTGCCGGTGAACACCATGGCTTCCTGGACGCCGTTGGCCTCGCGCAACCGCGTGAGGGTCAGCGCCACGCCGCTGTCGCTGTTGCGGTTCAGCTCGACGGCCATGGAGCGCGCGCGCGCGTCCAGGTCGGCCAGCAGGGAGTCCAGCGCGGCGCGGCCCAGGTTCAGGCCCGCCTCCAGCGCCGTGTCCACCCGCACGTTGAACCAGGATTCGATCGAGCGCGACATGAACTGCACCGACACGGTGTAGATCAGGGCGCCCGGCACCACGCCGATCAGCGCGAAGGCCAGCGAAAAGCGGGCCGTCAGCCGCGCGCCGAACTGGCGCCGGCGGATCTGCCTGGCCAGCCGCACGGTCAGCGCCACCACCCAGACGAAGAGCGCCAGCGCGAAAATGCCGTTCAGCACCAGCAAGGTGTCGTAATAGCGCGCGAAACGCGAGGCATTGCCGGTGGACCAGGCCAGGAGGCCCAGCAACGCCAGGCCGCTCACGGCGCCGATCATCAGGGCCAGCCGAAGCAAAAGCCTCATGAGGGGTCTTTCTCCTTGTCGCTCAGCACGAACGAGAAGTCGGTCCAGGGCGTGGCCTGCACCCACGAACTGCTGTTCAGGGCATTGACCTGGAAGGGTCGCGGCAGCATCGAGGTGTCCAGGCGCAGCCGCAGCTGGCCGCCATAGAGCACGTCCGCGTCGAACTCGGCGGCGTCCGCCACCGGCCAGTTGCGGACGTGGCGGACCACGCCCATGGCTTCGTCGAGCGATGCGACCGGGAAGGACAGCTCGCCCACGCCGGCGCGCCACTGCCGGGTCAGCGCGTTGTAGACGATGCGCCAGGTGCGGGAGGTGTCCACCAGGGACTTGTCGAACCACCACCAGCGTTCGCGCGTGATGGTGAGGTCGGCCGTGAAATATAACGGGACGCCGCGCTGGGCGGCGTCCCGCAATTGGTCGTTCAGTCCGAATTCGATATCCGCGTCGATCTCAAGCTTGCCGTCGCGGACCATCGGGCGCACCTGGGTGATCTTGGGCTCGGCTCCATGGGCTTCTCCGCCCGGCGCGAACGAAAGCAAGGCAGATACCAGCAACAACCCAAGAAATAAGCGCGAGATAATGGACATACGACACCGAGACTACGTCATGCCCCTATTCTTGGCGATTCAGGTCTGCTTGGCAAACAAGGCGTAGAAAAACCCGTCGTGCTGCGCCGCGGGTGTTGCATCGACCGCAACAGGCAGCAATTGTCCGGGTGCGTCCAGCCGGACCGCGTCCGCATGGCGCTGCATGAATTCCAGCGCCTGGCGCGTTCCCTCCAGCGGAAACACCGAACACGTTACATAGAGCAACCGGCCGCCGGGCGCCACGGTGCGCCACAGCGCGTCCAGGATGCGGGCCTGCAGCGTGGCCGTCCGGCGCACGTCGTTCTCGCGACGCAACCAGCGGATGTCGGGATGGCGGCGGACGATGCCCGAGGCCGTGCACGGCACGTCGGCCAGCACGGCGTCGAAGGGCTTGCCGTCCCACCAGCTGTCCAGGTCGGCGGCATCGGCCGCCTTCAGCCGCACATGGCTGCCGGCGAGACCCAGGCGGTCCAGGTTCTGTTGCACGCGGGCCAGGCGGCCGGCGTCGGCGTCCAGCGCCAGCAGCTCGATGTCGGCCAGTTCCAGCAGGTGCGCCGTCTTGCCGCCGGGCGCCGAGCACGCGTCCAGCACCCGCATGCCGCCGGCCGGCGCCAGCAGTTCGGCCGCCAGTTGGGCGCCGGCGTCCTGCACCGACCACCAGCCCTCGGCGAATCCCGGCAACTGCGCCACGGGCTTGGGCGTGGACAGCACTACGCCGGACTGGCCCACGGCCTCGGCCTCCAGCCCCGCCGCCTGGAAGGCGGCCAGCACCTGCTCGCGGCTGGCGCGCCGGCGGTTCACGCGCAGGGTCAGCGGCGCCGGCACGTTGGCGCTGGCGAGGATCTCGCGCCATTGCTGCGGATAGGCCACGGCCAGTTGCTTGACCCACCAGCCCGGATGGTTCCATTGGGCTTCCGGGCTGTCGGCCACCGCCGCCTGGAGCGTCGCGCGTTCCCGCAGGAAGCGGCGCAGGCAGGCGTTGAGCATGCCCTTGTAAGAGGCCAGGGCGCGCTGGCGGGAGGCCGCCGTCACGGCCTGGTCCACGACCGTGTGCGGCGCATAGACAGGCATGCCGGGCAAGGCCGCGGCGGCTTCGCCCTCTTCCTTCAGCAAGGTCAGGGACACCAGCAGCAGCGATTCGAAGAGCACGCTGGGATAGCGCTGCACCAGTTCGCGCCCCACGGCGTCGGCCCAGCCCAGGTAGCGCATGGCGTGGAACGACACGGCCTGGACGGCGGGCCGCAGGGAGGATTCCACGTCGGCGAGCGCGTCCGTCAGGGAACGGCCGTCCAGCACGCCCTCCACCACCTCCGCGCTGGAAAGCAGGACGGCGGAAAGCGGAGGAGCCAGAGGGGAAGAGTCGGAACGCGTGGACATGATGCGGATTCTGTGGATAAGACCGATATGGTAGCCGGACCTGGACGAATCGCGGCCGCGGCGGCAAACTGGCTCCCGTTCCGGAGCGCTTCCATGACCCTCGCCACCCTGCTGCTTTTCGTCCTGGCCTCGGCCGTCACCATCATCACCCCCGGCCCCACGGTGCTGCTCGCCATGAGCAACGGCTCGCGCCACGGCGTGCGGGCGGCCTGCTGGGGCATGGGCGGCGCGGTGCTGGCCGACCTGATCCTGATCGGCGCGGTGGCGTCGGGGCTGGGCGTGGTGCTGGCGGCGTCCGAAGTCGCCTTCCAGCTCATCAAATGGGTCGGCGCGGCCTACCTGGCCTATCTCGGCTGGAAAATGCTGCGCTCGGACGCGGCGCTCGTCATGCCGTCGGCCCAGCCGGACGGCGCGCGCCCCGGCGGCCTCGCGCTGGGCCTGCGCAGCTTCGCGGTGGCGCTCACCAACCCCAAGGCGCTGCTGTTCATGTCGGCCTTCCTGCCGCAGTTCATCAATCCGGCCGCGCCGCTGTTCGCGCAATATGCCGTCCTGGCCGGCGTCATGGCGCTCATGAACGTGATGGTGATGCTGGCCTACGCGGCGCTGGGCGCGCAGATGGTGCGCGCCTTTCGGGGCGCCGGCCTGCGCTGGCTCAACCGCGCTTGCGGCGGGCTGCTGATCGGGCTGGCGGGCACCCTGGCCCTGTACCGGCGCGGCGGGCCCTGAGGGCCTCGCGCAGCCGGCGCCGCCGCGCTCATGCCGGCAGGCGGTCCGGCACGGCCGGCAGCCGCGGCGCGGGGCCGGCGCGCTCGAACGCTTCGGCGGCCCACAGCAGGTCCGCGTCGGCATGGCAGCGGCCGACCAGCTGCAACCCGATGGGCAGGCCGTCCCGCCCCTGTCCGCAAGGCACGCTGATCGCCGGGTTGCCCGTCAGGTTGAACAGCATCGTCCAGGGATACCAGTGGGCCCGGATGTCCTCGCGCGCGCGGCCGTCGATGACGATGGCGTCGAAGATGTCGGTGCCCAGCGGCACGGCGGTGCGCGACATCGTGGGCATCGCCAGCATATCGGCCTGGCCGAACAGCGCCTGGACCTTGCGGAAGATGGCCGTGCGCGCAAACATGGCTTCCTGGTACTGCACCGCGCTGAACTGCGCGGCCGACTCGATCTGCCGGCGCAAGGACGCGCTGTAGGCCTCGGGCGCCTGCTCGATCAAAGGCAGATAGCGCGCGCGCCAGACGGTGTGATTGATCACGCGCCAGATCGGCTCCACGTCGAAGCCCGTTCCGTCGAAGGCTTCCAGCTCCGCGCCCAGGCCGGCAAGGCGTTCGAGCGCGGCCTCGAAGGCCTGCCGCACGTCGGGATCCACCGGCCGCCCGGGCGGCGCGACGCAATAGCGCACGCGCTTGCCGCGCAGGTCGCCCGGAGCCGCCACCGGCTGCGCGTAGCCGCCATCCGGTATGCCCAGGGACCAGGGATCGCAGGGATGCGGGCCGCTCATGGCGGCCATCATCAGGCGCGTGTCGGCAACGGTGCGCGTCGTGGGCGTGACGTAGGTCTGGTTGCCGATGGCGTCGAGCGCCTGGCTGTGGGGAATGGCCCCGATGCTTTGCTTGAATCCGACCACGCCGTTGCAGGCCGCCGGAATCCGGGTCGAGCCGCCCCCGTCCGTCGCCACGGCCAGGGCGGTGATCCCGGCCGCCGTCGCCGCCGCCGCACCGCCGCTCGACCCGCCGCACGTGCGTTCCAGGTTCCACGGATTGCGGGTATGGCCGAACAGCGGCGAATCCGTCATCGACTTGGCCCCGAATTCGGGCGTGGTGGTTTTCCCGATCAGGATCGCGCCCTGCGCGCGCAGCCGCGCCACGGCCAGGGCATCCTCGGCCGGCACGTTGTCGCGAAACGGCACCGCGCCGAAGGTGGTTCGCACGCCCTCGGTGTTGACCAGGTCCTTCACCGTGAACGGCAGGCCCGGCAAGAGGCCCGGGGAGTCGCCCCGCATCAGCGCGGCTTCGGCCGCCCGCGCTTCGTCGAGGGCCCGCTCCGGGCAGAGCGTGATGAAGCAGTTCAACACCGGCTGCAGGCGCTCCGCCCGGTCGAGGGCCGCGCGGACCAGCTCGACGGGCGACAGCGCCTTGTCGCGGATGAGGCGCGCCGCCTCGACGGCGCTCAATTGGCTGAGGGAATCGCTCATGCTTGTTCCATCCCCGGCATCATTCGTCGAAGACGATGCCCGCCGCCTTCACGATGGGCGCCCAATGCGCGCGCTCCGTTTCCATGCGCTGCCGGGCCTGCGCGCCGGAGCGCGGCTCGACCAGGAAGCCGCTGGCCTGCAGCTTCTCGACCAGCGCCGGATTCTTGCCCGCGGCCAGCAACGCCTGCTCCAGGCCGCTGACGGCCGCGTCCGGCGTGCCGGCCGGCGCGTAGATGCCGTACCAGCTGGAGGCATATTGGTATTGGGGATAGCCTTGTTCCAGCAGCGTCGGCACATCGGGCAGCATGGGCAGGCGCCGACTGCCGGCCACGCCCAGGAATTTCAGCTTTCCGCCGGAATACAGCGGCATCATGCTGGCCACGGCATCCCAGCCCATGGAAACCTCGCCGCTGACCACGTCGACCAGCATGGGCGCGGCGCCTCGATACACCACCGGCTCGACCTGCAGGCCGTTCTGCTTCGCCATTTCGATGGTGCCGAGCTGGCCGGGGCTGCCCAGCGTCGCCAATCCGAGATTCGCCTTGCCGCGCGCCTGTTTGGCCCACTGGACATAGCCCGGCATGTCGCCGTAGGGCTGGCTCGCGCCCGCCACCGCCGCCGTGGGCACGTCGGCCACCACGGCCACCGGACGCAGATCATGGTCCGGGTCGTATCCCAGTTTGCGGTAGGTGAGCGGAAAGATCACGAACATGGGCGAAGAACCCAGGTACAGCGTCAGGCCGTCCGCCTTGGCCCGCTTGACCGCATCGAAGCCCAGCCTCCCCGAGGCGCCCGGCCGGTTCTCGACGATCACGTTGGCGTAGCCCGCCGCCTGCAGCTGCTCGGCATACGCCCGGGCCACGGCATCTGCCGCCCCGCCGGCCGCATAGCCGACCACGAGCCTCACCACTTTGGCGTCGCCGCCCGCGGCCTGGGCGGAGGCCTCCAGCGGCATCGAGAAGGCCGTAGCGGCCGCAAGCAATAAGGCATGGAGTCGAAGTCGGGCGATCAAGGCGATTCTCCAGTCGGCAGGGAAAGTTGGAGGACGACGCGCCGCGCGGCTGCCGGCCAGGCCGCGGGGCTGTCATTCCGGCATCATCGGCCGAGCCGCACTTGCCGTATAGTGAATTTTTCTACCTGTCACTTGAGCAAATGGTTAACCGCAAATCCATCGAAATGCTGGCCGCCCGGATCAAGCTGCGGCATCTGCAGATCGCCCTGGCCCTGCGCGACGCGCCCACGGCCAAGGAGGTCGCCCGGCAGGCCAACGTCAGCGAATCCGCGGTCTCCAAGACCCTGGCGGAACTGGAAGAGCAGCTGGGCTTCAAGCTCTTCGAGCGCGCCGGCAACGCCAGGCGGCCGACGGCGATGGGCGCCCAGGTGCTGCCGGTCATGGAAGCGCTGGTGGCTCGGGCGCGTTCGATGGCCGAGATCATCGTCGACGTGCGCTCGGGCAACCAGGGCGGCCTGCGCATCGGCGTGGCGACGGACATGGGCAAGCTGAGCCTCGCTCCGCTCATCCATACCTTCAATGAGGCGCACCCCGGCATTGCGCTCGACGTGCAGACGGGCGGCTTCCGGGCGATGACCGAGCTGCTCCAGCAGGACGGGCTGGACGCGCTGGTCTGCTATGACGACCCCACGCTGGTCTCGCCGGAACTGGGGCGGCTGCGCCTGGCGCCGCCGCAGCCGCTGGCGGTCGTCGCCAACGCGCGGCTGTCGCCGCTGGCCTCGCGGCCGGCCCCGACACTGCGGGACCTGCACGGCCAGCCCTGGTGCAAACCCCGGCCAGACACCATGATGCATGCGAAATTGGCCGAGCTGTTCCTGCAGGCGGGGCTGGACCTGCCGCCACGCGGCATCCAGGTGAGCGATCTGCTGCTGACCGACGAATTCATCCGCGCCACCGACTACCTCGTCATGCTGCCGGTGGCCGCGGCCCGACGCTTGACCGCGGGCCAGGCCGCGGTGATCCTGCCCATCGACCTGCGCCTGCACAACCCGCCCACCCTCGTCGTCTGGCGGCGCGCGCACGAGTGGCGGCCGTCGCTCCTGCGGTTCCTGGACTTCTGCCGCCGTCGCGAGGGTCAGGCCGCGTTCCCCGCCTCGTCGCTCAGCGGCTCCGGCTTGCCGAACAAATAGCCCTGGAAGGCCTGGCACCCGTGCTCCTGCAGGAAATGGAACTGCTCCATCGAGTCCACCCCCTCGGCCACGACATGCAGCTCCAGGGCGCACGCCAGATCGAGAATGGTGCGCGCGATGGCCTTGCCCCGGGGGTGGGTCATCAGGTCCGTGACGAAAGCGCGGTCTATCTTGAGCTGGTCGAACGGCATGTCCTTCAGGCAGGCCAGCGATGAATAGCCAGTGCCGAAGTCATCCATCGAAAAGCGGATGCCGATCCGCTTGAGCTGGATCATGACTTCCACGAGTTGCTCGGGCCGGGTGTGGAACATGCTCTCGGTCAGTTCCAGGCGCAGCAGCTTCGGATCGATGCCGGAGGCTTCGACGTGGCGCCTGACCTTCGCCGGAAAACCGGGGTCGCGGATCTGCCGGGCGCTCACGTTGACCGAGAGGCTCCATTGCGCCGTCTCCGCCTCCCCGCTCCAGGCGCGCAGCTGCCGGCACGCCTGCCGGATCACCCATTCGCCGATTTCCACGATCAGGCCGGTCTGCTCGGCCAGGCCGATGAACTGATTGGGCATCACCACGCCCCGCTGCGGATGCAGCCAGCGGATCAGCGCTTCGTAGCCGATGACCCGGCGTCGGGCGTCGACCACCGGCTGGTAGTACAGGCGGAACTGTTCGCGCGCGATGGCCGCGCGCAGGTCCGCCAGGGTCGAGGCCCGCCGCAGGATGCTGTCGCGGAGGTCCAGGTCGAACAGGCTGGCCTGGTTCTTGCCTTGCACCTTCGAGCGGTACAGGGCCATATCGGCATGCTTGAGGATCTCGCCGTCGGACTCGGACTCGCCGTGGAACAGCACCACCCCGATGCTGGGCGACGAATGCACCTCGACCTGCTGGACGTCGTAGGGCCGGTTGAGCTCGCGCCGGATCCGCTCCGTCATCGCATGGGCTTTCTCGGCGGCGGCGACCTCGTCGCGCCCCAGGTCGCCCACGATGATCACGTATTCATCCCCACCCGCGCGGGCGACGGTATCGTCTTCCCGCATCAGCGCGCTCAGGCGTCCGCTCACCTGCTTGAGCAGCTCGTCGCCGCTCTCGTGCCCGAGCGTGTCGTTGACCTCCTTGAAGTTGTCCAGGTCCAGGAACATCAAGGCCCCGTATGCGCCGGACTCGGCGCAGACGCGCTTCATCTCGCGCAGGCGCCGCTTCATCAGGCTGCGGTTCGGCAGGCCCGTCAGGTCGTCGAAGAACGCGCGCCGCACGCTGTCTTCCTCCAGCAGCTTGCGCTGCGTGACGTCGACCCGCAAGGAGATGTACTGCACCGGCTTACCGGCGGCATCGAGAAAGGGCACGATGGTCGTCTGCACCCAGTACAGCGAGCCGTCCTTGGCCCGGTTGCAAATTTCGCCCGTCCAGATGTCTCCCGAGGAAATGACCCGCCACAAGTGCCGGAAGAATTCCGGCCCATGGGTGCGCGAATTGACGACGCGGTGCGTCTTCCCGATGAGCTCGCCGCGGTCGTACTGGGAGATCGAACAGAACTTGTCGTTTACCGAAGTGATCACGCCGCGCGCGTCGGTCACGGCCACGATGGCGTGCGCGTCCAGGGCGACCTTCAGGTCCGCCAGCGCGTTGACCGACGAATGCAGCTTCTGCCGCATGCGCGCGGATTCCGTGTGGTCGGACACGAGGATCAGCGCATCCCATTCCGCGCTGCCGGCGCCGCGGGCCTGCGGCAGGACCGTGGCCCGCTTGTGCGACACGGATCCGTCCGCGTTCGTCGTGGCGAAATCGCGCTGGGCCCGGTTGCCGCGCAGCGCGTCGGCAACCGCCGGCGCCAGCGCCTCCTGCCATTCGAGCGGCAGCGCATCCATGACCTGAACCCCCGTCAGCGCCTCGGGCGGCAGGCCGACCTCGTTGCCGAAGGGCAGGTTCGCATACTTGCATTGCAGGCGCGGATCGAGCCACGCCACCTGGATGGGCAGATGCTCCAGAATCGCCCACAAACGCACTTCCTGCTTCGAGTGGATCACGTCGCGGCGCTCCGGGCGTGACTAGTCGCGCGCCTGGCATTGCTGCCGGTGCTGTCGTCGGTCATGCGGCGATTCCTTAAAACGCTTGCCAGTCCGACCCGCGGGGCCCCTGCAGGGCCACGGCGGGACGCAGGCCCGGCATGGCGACGGCGCGGTCCGCCGTCTCGGGGCGGACGGTGCCGAGCTTGAACACCCCCACGGTGCGGACCAGTTCCTCGGCCTGGCTGCGCAGGCTGGCGGCGGCGGCCGACATTTCTTCCACGAGCGCGGCATTCTGCTGCGTGGCCTGGTCCATTTGCGTCACCGCCTCTCCGACCTGGCCCACGCCCGCGCTCTGTTCAACGCTGGCGGCGCTGATTTCGCCCACGATGTCCGTCACGTGGCGGATGGCGGCGACGACCTCGGCCATGGTGGCGCCGGCCTGCTCGGCCAGCGCGCTGCCCTGCTCGACCCGCCCGACGCTGTCCAGGATGAGCGTCTTGATTTCCTTGGCCGCCGTCGCCGAGCGCTGCGCGAGCGCCCGCACTTCGGAAGCGACCACCGCGAAGCCGCGCCCCTGTTCGCCGGCGCGCGCGGCCTCCACGGCGGCATTGAGCGCCAGGATATTGGTCTGGAACGCGATCGAATCGATGACCTGGATGATGTCGAGGAT
The DNA here is from genome assembly GCF_001571365.1 of Achromobacter denitrificans NBRC 15125. GTDB lineage: Bacteria > Pseudomonadota > Gammaproteobacteria > Burkholderiales > Burkholderiaceae_B > Achromobacter > Achromobacter denitrificans. The sequence continues at coordinate 18,965 of NZ_BCTQ01000035.1, forward strand.
CTGGTTGCTGGACTCGCTGATCTCCTTGATCGTGCCCACGACCTCCGACACCGCCTTGCCGCCGCGCTCGGCGGTGGTCGACGCGTCCTGCGCCAGCTGGTTGGCCTGCTGCGCATTGTCGGCGTTCTGGCGCACGGTCGCGTTCAACTGCTCCATCGACGCCGCGGTTTCCTCCAGGGCGCTGGCCTGGCTTTCGGTGCGTGCCGACAGGTCCAGGTTGCCCTGCGCGATCTGCGAACTGGCGGCGGCCACGCTGTCCGAGCTTCCCCGTACCGAACGCACCACCTCGCGCAGGCCGTCCTGCATCTGGCGCAAGGCCAGCAACAGGACCGCGATCTCATCCTTGCCCCGCACCTCGACCGGACGCGCCAGATCGCCGCCGGCGATGGCATTGGCGGACGCCACCGCCCGCTTCAGCGACGACTGGATACCGCGTATCAGCGCGATGCCGAGCAGGATCGCCAGGCCGATGCCGACGGCGGTCAGGCCGATCGAGACCGCCTGCACGACGGCGTAGCGCGTCTGGGCCGCCTCGTACTCGCGCTTGCTGGTGTCGAGCTGGAAATCCGTCAGCCGGACGATGTCTTCGCGCAGCGGCGCATAAAGCTGCTCGTCCTTCTCGATCAGCAGCCGCCTGGCCTGCGCGGCGCGCCCTTCGCGCAGCGCCTGCTGGGCGGGCAGGAGATAGCCGTCCAGGAACAACCTGCGGCGGCCTTCGAAGTCGTTCGCGATGGCCTGCTCCTCGGGCAACAGGCTGGTGGCCTTGAACGCGCCCCAGGCCGCGTCCACCCGCTTCACGCCGTCGGCGATCTCATGCAGCAGCCTTTCCGTTTCCCGCGCATCGTCGATCGCGACGGCCCGGGATACCGAGCCGCGATTGCGCAGCAGTTGCCGCTGCACGTCCAGCAATTCGCCCAGCGCCACGGTCCGGTCTTCGTAGACCGTCTGCAAACCGGCATTGGTCTGGCGTATGCCGTATATGCCGGCTCCGCCTATGCCCATCATCAAGACGGACAGCCATCCAATAATCAATGCCAGCCTGGTCGATATTTTCAAATTATTCATTCTGATTATTCCTGTACCGGGTTTTCGTCCGCTTCGAGCGATCCCGCGTTTATGTTTTTCATGCGCGACAGACGGCCTGGGCCAGGCCATGCTCGCGCAAGGCCGTTGCCCATCTGGAGATTTTGAAATTCAGTTGACCGCGCTGTCGCCGCTCAAGGCCCCAATCCTCTTTCCCTTGGGTTGGAGCGACGCAGTGTCTTGCAATCATTGCGTTCGCCTGGCGGCTGGCGGCCCGAGCCGCCCCGCCTGGTGAAGCGCAATAACCATGAAGACAAGATAGTAATCGAGGGTTAACCCTTATGTGTCAATTTACAAATACATCAGAAGTATCGAAAAATTGACGCAGCAATACAAATTATTGCATTTCAATGACTTATATAAGTCTGGCATTTCGCCTGGCTCGGGCGGTTCCGGTTTAAACGCTCGTATTAATGTGGTTTTCAAACAGCATTTCGATTGAAACCATCGTTCCATCCGGGCATGGCATTTCTTTTCTCAACGAGAAAATCGATGAACGCCCGCAGTTTGGCCGGCATTTGCGCGCGCTCGGGCGCATAAATATAAAAACCGGGAAACGGCCTGGCCCATGGCCGCAGCACGCGCACGAGCGCCCCCGACGCGATATGGCGCTGGACCACGATATCGAAATGCTGCATCAATCCCACGCCCTGCAAGGCGGCGCGAATCATCCCGGCGTCGTCATTGGTGGTGAGGCTTCCCCGGGGCTCGACGGTGAATGCGTGGTTATCCGGCGCGGGCGAAGTGAATTCCCATCGAAATACCGCGCCGGTGGCCAGCCTGTAGCGCAGGCAATTGTGGCCGGCCAGATCCGCGGGCGTGGCGGGTTCCCCGAACCGTTCGAGATAAGCCGGCGTGGCGACCACCGCCATTTCCATGGCCGGCGTGATCGGCACGGCAACCATGTGCTCCGCCAGGCTTTCCCCCACCCGGATACCGGCATCGCAACCGTCGGCGATGATATTCGCCAGCCCGTCGTCCATGACGAGCTCCAGATTCAGTTTGGGATAACGGGAACAGAATTCATCGAAATGCGGCTCGATCAGAAGCTTGCCCGCGGCTCGCGACGTATTTACCCGCAGCAGGCCCTCGGGTTCGTGCGGAGCACGATGGATGTCGTCCACGGCCCGCCCCAGGGCGATCAGCGCCGGGTACCAGGCCTCGTACAGCCGCCGCCCCTCTTCCGTCAGGGACATGTCGCGCGTGGTGCGGTATAGCAGTTTGACGTTGAGGCGCCGTTCCAGGGCCTTCACGTTCTGCGACAGGTTGGCCCGGGAAACACCCATTTCCGCGGCTGCCTTCGTAAAACTGCGATGGTGCGCGACGTGAGCGAACCATGCCAGGGACGGAAGCAACGACGGATCCATGCGCTCACTTTGGTATTTTGATTTTGCGGTGTGACTATATGCCAGATTACCGGCCCGCGTGGCATGACGATTAAACCTATCGGGCCTCGGCGGGACAGGCCGGCGAACGCCGTCGCGGCAGGCCCAGGGTCGCTGCGGGAGATGCCGGGAACAGGTTGAACGAGGTCGCATCGTTTTCATAAGCCCCCGGGGGATTGCGAGCCCGTCCCAGTCCCCGATCGACCTACGGCAATGCCGTATAATTCGACATTCGCCGTCGCCGCCCTCACGGCGCGACGGCCTGAACCCCTGGGACGCCGCATACCGCCTACGCCCGACTTTTGAAGAGCCATGAAGAATGCTGCCCCGACGGCGCACAGCGCACGGTGGCAGGCGTCGCATATCAGCGAAGCACGCAACCGCGTGGGCCTGCCGCAAACCGATTTCGCTGAGCTGCTGGGCGTGAGCGTACGCACTCTGCAAGATTGGGAGCAAGGACGACGCACCCCCTCGGGCGCGGCGAAGACCCTGCTGCAGGTAGCAATGCTCCACCCTGAAACCCTGCGAGAGCTGCCCCCCTGGCGCGCCGACGAACACGCTGAATCTTGAAGCCTGCCGCCCCGGCTTCGCCCCGAACAAACAACACATCCGCCGCGCGACCTACTCGCCGCGATTTTTTGGTGAACGATATTGGAAATCCTCGAAACCTCCCGGCCTGGCAAGGGCCCCGGCAAGGCCAACAGCGCTGACGCGAACGCGTCCGCCGCATCCACCCTGGCCGACACCATCGCCGCCGCCAACGCCGACGGCCGCACCCCGCGCGTGGGATTCGTTTCCCTGGGCTGTCCGAAAGCCCTGGTCGATTCCGAACGGATCCTGACTCAACTGCGCACCGAAGGATACGAAGTCACGCCCGATTACGATGACGCGGACGTCGTCGTCGTCAATACCTGCGGCTTCATCGACAGCGCCAAGGCGGAGTCGCTGGAAGCGATCGGCGAGGCCCTGGCCGAGAACGGCAAGGTCATCGTCACCGGCTGCATGGGCGTCGAGGAATCGGTGATCCGCAATGTGCACCCCAGCGTGCTGGCCGTGACCGGCCCGCAGCAGTACGAGGAAGTGGTGCGCGCCGTGCATGACGCCGCGCCGCCCAAGAAGGACCACAACCCCTACCTGGACCTGGTGCCGCCTCAGGGCGTGAAGCTCACGCCGCGCCACTACGCCTACCTGAAGATTTCCGAAGGCTGCAACCACCGCTGCAGCTTCTGCATCATCCCGTCGATGCGCGGGGACCTGGTCAGCCGTCCGGTGGGCGACGTGCTGAGCGAAGCCGAGCGCCTGGTCAAGGCGGGCGTGAAGGAGCTGCTGGTCATCTCGCAAGACACCAGCGCCTACGGTGTGGACGTGAAATACCGCAGCGGCTTCTGGAACGGCCGTCCGGTCAAGACCCGCATGACCGAACTCTGTGTGGCCTTGTCCGAGATGGGCGTCTGGACGCGCCTGCACTATGTCTACCCGTACCCGCACGTGGACGAAGTGATCCCGCTCATGGCCGAAGGCAAGATCCTGCCCTACCTGGACATCCCCTTCCAGCATGCCAGCCCGCGCATCCTGAAAGCCATGAAGCGCCCGGCCTTCGAGGACAAGACGCTGGCGCGCATCAAGCGCTGGCGCGAGATCTGCCCGGACCTGACGATCCGCTCGACCTTCATCGTGGGTTTCCCCGGCGAAACCGAGGAAGACTTCCAGTACCTGCTGGACTGGATGCAAGAGGCCCAACTGGACCGCGTCGGCTGTTTCCAGTATTCGCCGGTGGAAGGCGCGCCCGCGAACCTGCTGGACAACCCCGTTCCGGACGAGGTCAAGCAGGAACGCTGGGAACGCTTCATGGAGCTGCAGCAATCCATCTCCGCGGCTCGCCTGCAACGCAAGGTCGGCCGCGAGATCGACGTGCTGATCGACGAAGTGGACGAAGACGGCGCCGTGGGCCGCAGCAGCGGCGATGCGCCTGAAATCGACGGTTGCGTCTACGTCAGTTCGGACAAGCCCCTGAAGGCGGGCGATATGGTGCGCGTGCGCGTCACCGACTCCGACGAATACGACCTCTGGGCCGACACGATCTGAATCCGGCCCGCGCGGGCGGCACGCGCCGCCCGCCGGGCTCAGGCTTCCAGCACTTTCAATCCCGCCACGCCGCCCACGATCATGGCGATGCAGAGCAGCCGCGCGGCGGACGGCGAATCGCCGAACAGCAGGATGCCCAGCACCGTGATGCCCACGGACCCGATGCCGGTCCAGATGGCATAGGCCGTACCCGCGGGCAGCTGCTTCATCGCCAGCGTCAACAGGAACACGCTGCCCAGGGCGGCGGCGATGCCGATCACGCTGGGCCAGAACCGCGTCCAGCCGTCGGCGTATTTCAACGCCAGCGCCATCACGATTTCCACCGCGCTCGCGGCGACCAGAATCAACCAGGCCATCTCGGCCTCCTGCCAGGAATGGGGAAGACCGCCAGCGTAGAAGCTATAGTTGCCGCAAGACAAGTACGCACTTTTCGGTAACCATGAAAACCGCGATCTCCGCCGAGCCGCTGTCCACGGGCGACGTCTTCGATGCCGCGTGCCCGTCGCGCCGCGTGCTGGAACTGATCTCCAGCAAGTGGGTGCCCCTGATCCTGCCTGCGCTCGAATACGGGCCGCTGCGCAACGGCGAACTGTTGCGCAGGCTGGACGGCATCTCGCAGAAAGTCATGACCCAGACGCTCAGGGAACTGGAACGCCACGGGCTGGTGTTGCGCGAAGACCTGGGCCAGGTGCCGCCGCAGGTGCGCTACACCCTGACCGACCTGGGACGCTCCCTGAACGTGGCGCTGGTCGCGCTGGACCGCTGGGCGGAACACCACCATGCCGCGCTGGACGCGGCGGCGCGCCGGCATGACGCGCTCGCCGCCGCGCCCCGCCGGCCCCGCTAGCGGCGGGCCAGGAAGTCCGACATGTCGTCGGCGTGTTCCTCCTCGACGGCCAGGATCTCTTCGAGCAGGCGGCGCGTGGTGGAGTCCTGCTCGCCGATGTAGTCGATCATCTGGCGATAGCTGTCGATGGCGATGCGCTCCGCGATCAGGTTCTCCTTGATCATGTCTTCCAGCGATCCGCCTTCGACGTACTCGGAGTGGCTGCGCTCAAGCAGGCCCTTGGGCGACAGGTCGGGTTCGCCGCCCAGCTGCACGATGCGTTCCGACAGTCGGTCGGCGTGCTCCTGTTCCTGCGTGGCGTGTTCGGCGAACTCTGCCGCCACGGGCTCGGCGTTGAGCCCGCGCGCCATGAAGTAGTGGCGCTTGTAGCGCAGCACACAGACGATCTCGGTGGCCAGCGCCTCGTTGAGCAGCTTCAGCACGGTCTGCCGGTCGGCGCGGTAGGTGTCGGTCACGGCGCCGGACTCGATGTCCTTGCGCGCCTTCGCGCGGATCGCCTTCACGTCCATCTCGAACGGGCGGCTCGCCTGCTTTTGGGTACGGGTTGCTTGTTCCATATCGTGGCTCCTCTTGGTCAAGTGAAAGCACTGCGACACCGGGCATGGCTGTCCACATGCCCTGGACTTTCAGTCATTCCGAACGACCCAGTCTACCGATCGTGGCGGAACATGCTGTGTCCAAACATTGCCCCCGACCCCAATAGCCGCGGCCGCCGGAACCCTTTGCGAACCTTGCGTAAACTATGGGCTTCCCGGAAACCCGTGACGCAATCTGTAACGGGGACAGGCATTACCGAACCTTTATGACTCTGAAGAATATCTGCGTGTATTGCGGCTCGAACCCCGGCTCCCGGCCCGAGTACATCGAACAGGCGCGCGTGCTGGCCAGGGAACTGGTCCGCCGCGATCTGGGCCTGGTCTACGGCGGCTCCGTGGTCGGCATCATGGGCGTCGTGGCCAACGAAGTGCTGGCCGGCGGCGGCCGCGTGATCGGCGTGATCCCGGAACTGCTCCTGAAGAAAGAGCACGCGCACCGCGGCCTGACCGAGCTGCACCTGGTGCAGAACATGCACGAGCGCAAGGCCATGATGATAGAGAAGGCCGACGGCTTCATCGCCCTGCCCGGCGGCGCCGGCACGCTCGAAGAGTTCTTCGAAGTCTGGACCTGGGCGCAACTGAACATGCACCGGAAACCCTGCGGCCTGCTGAATATCGCGGGCTACTACGATGCGCTGGTCCAGTTCGTGGATCACGCGGTCGAAGAAGAATTCATCCGCCCCCAGCATCGCGACATGCTGGTGGTGGAGGAAGACCCGGCGCTGCTGCTGGACCGCTACGCCATCTACGAGCCGCCCAACGTCTCGAAGTGGTTCGAGCCGGTCAAGGCTTGACGCGTCCGGCCCCCGATCCCGCCTCTTAACGGAAGCCTTTGCGATGTCCATCGACGCATTGCCCCCCTCCAGCACCGAATCCGTCCTGCGCGACTACTTCCACGCCAAGGACGAGAACCGCCCGCATTACATGGCGCGCGCCTTCGCGCCGGACGCGGTGCTGAAGATGGCCTTACGCACCCAGGCCATCGCCTTCCCGCCCGAATCGCACGGCCTGGCGGCCATTGCGGACACGCTGGTGCGCAAGTTCGGGCAGACGTACGAGAACGTCTACACCTTCTATCTGTCGCGGCCCGAGCCCGGCGCCCGCCTGCCGGGTTACCAATGCGACTGGATCGTCGGCATGACGGAAAAGGCCACCGGCAACGTGCGGGTGGGCTGCGGCCGGTACGACTGGGAATTCCAGCCCGAGCCCTACCGCGCCAGCGGCCTGGTCATCACCATCGAAAGCATGGTGACCCTGCCGGCCGCGGATACCGAGGCGGTCTTCGGCTGGCTGCTGGCGCTGGACTATCCCTGGACCGACGCCGCCCGCGTCGTGGCCAGCGCGCCACCGCTTGAAGCCCTGGCGCCGGTCGTGCACTATCTGCTTCATCCCAACGGCGTCTGACGCCTCGCGCCCGCCGCGCTTTGGATTCTTCACTTGAAATACGACATTGCCGCTTTTGACTTCGACGGAACCCTGGCCGACACGATGCCCTGGTTCAACTCCATCCTGAACACGGTGGCCGACAAGTACGGCTTCCGCAAGATCGACGCGGCCGAGCGCGACCAGCTCCGCCACCGCGAAGCGTCCGAGATCCTGAAATTCCTGGGCATTCCGCTCTGGAAGCTCCCGGCCATCATGACGCACGTGCGCACGTTGATGCAGGAGATCGACCCCAGCGTGCGCCTGTTCGACGGCATCCCCGACGCGCTGGCGCGGCTGAAGGCCGGCGGGCTGCGCCTGGCCGTGGTGAGCTCGAATTCCATCGAGAACGTGCGTCGCGTGCTGGGCGAGGAAACCGCCGCGCTGTTCGACGATTTCGAATGCGGCACCGATCTGTTCGGCAAGTCCGCCAAGATCGACCGGCTGCTCAAGCAGCACGGCACCGCCCCCGAGCGCTTCCTGCTGGTGGGCGACGAAATGCGCGACATCGACGCCGCGCGCAAGGCCGGCGTGCGCATCGGCTCCGTCGCCTGGGGCTACAACCACGTCGAGGCGCTGCGCGAACGCAGCCCCGACGAACTGTTCCTGACGGTCGCCGACCTCCCCTCTACCCTGACCTGAACCCGGAGCTTCTTCGCCATGCGCCTTGATCCCGCCCACCTGATTTCCGACGCCGACACGCTGCAAGCCCTGTACGGCGCGGCCGGCGAGGCCTCGATCAAGAAAGAAGTGGATCACGTGCATCCGCACTATCGCGCCTTCATCGAAGCCGCGCCCTTCGCGATGCTGGCGACGGCCGGGCCCGACGGGCTGGACGCCTCGCCCCGCGGCGACCCCGCCGGCTTCGTCGTGGTGGAAGACGAAAAGACGCTGCTGCTGCCGGACCGCCGCGGCAACAACCGCATCGACAGCCTGCGCAACATCCTGGCCGATCCGCGGGTCGCCCTGCTGTTCCTCGTGCCCGGCGTGGGCGAAACCCTGCGGGTCAACGGCGCGGCCCGCATCAGCGTGGACCCGGCCCTGCTCGCCCGCTTCGAAATGGACGGCAAGCTGCCGCGCTCGGTGCTCGTCGTCGACGTGCATACCGTGTACTTCCAGTGCTCGCGCGCGCTGCTGCGCTCCAAGCTGTGGGATCCGCAGACGCAGGTGCCGCGCAGCGCGCTGCCCAGCGCGGGGCGCATCCTGTCGGACCTGACGGCCGGCACTTTCGACGGCGTCGCCTACGACCGCGAATTGCCCGCCCGCGTGGCCAGCACCCTCTACTGACGCGGCCAGGAGCCCCCGCATGGCCCGCAATGTCGAAATCAAGGCCCGGGTCGCCAGCCTGGACGCCATTGAACCGCTGGCGGCGGCGCTGTCCGGCCAGGAGCCCGTCTCCATCGCGCAGGACGACACGTTCTTCGCCTGCGCCAACGGGCGCCTGAAGCTGCGCGCCTTCGCCGACGGCACGGGCGAACTGATTTTCTATCGCCGCAGCGACGAAACCGGACCAAAGGAAAGCTTCTACGTCATTTCCCGGACGGACACGCCCGACACCCTGCGCGAGGCGCTCACGCTGGCCTACGGAACCGCCGGCCGCGTCAGGAAGCAGCGCCTGCTGTTCATGGCGGGACGCACCCGCATCCACCTGGACCGCGTCGAAGGCCTGGGGGAATTCCTGGAACTGGAAGTGGTGCTGCGCGACGGCGAAACGCTGGAGGCCGGCATGGAAGAAGCCCGCAGCCTGATGGCCGCGCTGGGCGTGGCGCCGGAACAGCTGTTGTCCGGCGCCTACGTGGACCTGCTGGGCCGCGCGCCCTGACGCGGCCCCACGCCGGCGCCCGGCCTTCAGGCCGGCTGCCAGCCGCGCACGAAGACGTCCACGGGCTGGCGCTTGCCGCCGGCCTTCTGCAATTCGAGCAGGCGCAGCACGCCCTGCCCGGTGGCGATATCGATGCCGGTTCCGTCAGCGCGCAACACGCTGCCGGGTTCGGCCGCGGACGCGCCATCCAGCGCTTGCGCGCGCCAGACCTTCACCGGATCGGGCAAGCCCGGCAGGCGGATGCTGGCGCCGGGCACGGGGTTGAAGGCCCGCACGCGGCGCGCCAGCAATTCGGCCGGCTGCGCGCAGTCCAGCGCGCTTTCGGCCTTGTCGAGCTTGGCCGCGTAGGTCACGCCCGCCTCGGGCTGCTTGCGCGGCGTCAGTCCGCCCTTGGCCAAGGCATCCAGCGCCTCGACGATCGCTTCGCCGCCCACCTGGGCCAGCGCATCGTGCAACATCGCCGCATTGGTATCGGCGCCGATCGGCACGATGCGCTCCAGCAGCATGTCGCCGGTGTCCAGGCCCTGGTCCATCTGCATGATGGTCACGCCGGTCTGGGCGTCACCGGCTTCGATGGCGCGCTGGATGGGCGCGGCGCCGCGCCAGCGCGGCAGCAGGCTGGCATGGATGTTCAGGCAGCCCAGGCGCGGCAGGTCCAGCACCCATTGCGGCAGGATCAGGCCGTAGGCCGCCACCACCATCACGTCGGGCGCCACGCTTTGCAGCAGCGCCCGGGCCTGTTCGGCCTCGTCGGGATAGCGCCCGTCCAGGCGCAGGCTGCGGGGCTGGGCGACTTCGATGCCGGCATCCAGCGCCGCCTGCTTGACGGGGCTGGGCGTGAGCTTCAGCCCCCGGCCCGCGGGGCGGTCGGGCTGGGTCATGACCAGGGGGATTTCGTGCCCGGCGGCCCGCAGGGCGTCGAACGCGATACGGGCGAATTCGGGCGTGCCGGCAAAGACTAGGCGCATGGGAATTGGAAAAGAATGAAACAGGGGGGAATCGCGTTTCCGCGCATGCTGATGCCCTGCCCGATTCGGGGCGCCGCGGAGCCGGCTTCGCCGGTCCACCGGGGGCCCGCGAAGCGGGCAGGGGGTGGGTCACGCCCTTTCGCGCTCGGCCTTCTTCAGCTTGGTCTTGATGCGGTTCTGCTTCAGGCTGGACAGGTATTCCACGAATACCTTGCCTTCCAGGTGGTCCAGTTCGTGCTGCACGCAGACCGCCAGCAGGCCGTCGGCCTCGAACTCGAAGGGCTTGCCGTCGATATCCAGCGCCTTGCAGCGGATGCGGGACGCGCGCTCGACCTCGTCGTAGATGCCGGGCACGGACAGGCAGCCTTCTTCGTAGACCTTGTAGTCGTCGCTGCGCCAGGTGATCTCGGGATTGATCAAGACCAGCAGCTGGTTGCTTTCTTCGGACACGTCGATCACGACGACGCGCTCATGCACGTCGACCTGGGTCGCGGCAAGGCCCACGCCCGGCGCGTCGTACATGGTTTCGGCCATGTCGCGCACGAGTTGGCGAATGCGGTCGTCGACCTCGGCGACCGGCTTGGCCTTCTTGTGCAGGCGCGGGTCCGGATAGCGAAGAATAGGAAGTAAAGCCATTGAAGGGGAATTGCCAGGTAGTGATGCTTACCAAGAGTTTAATTCATTAGAGTCTTGATTTCTAATAGTTTTCGGCTAATTCCCGGATTGGCGGGATTGCTGTGTCCCCGGTTGCCGGCGGCTGCGCGACGCCGCAATTCGGTCCACCCCGAGCCGGCGCCGGCGCCCCGACATGCGACACTCACGGACCGCCACCGACGCAATCCCGCGCCTTCGCTCCATGCCGCTCACGCAATCCGCCTCCGAACTGTCCGCCTGGCTGCGGCTGTCCCTGGAACCGAACATCGGCTCCGCCACCGCCTGCACGCTGCTGAGCGCCCTGGGCTTGCCCGAGCAGATCTACGCCCAGCGCGCCACCGCGCTGTCGCGGCACGTGCCCGAGGCGCTCGCCCGCCAATTGGCGGCGCCCATGCCCGCCGAGATGGCGGCCCAGGTAGAGGCCGCGCTGGAATGGGCGGCCGAGCCGGACCGGCACATCCTCACGCTCGCCGACCCGACCTACCCCCAAAGCCTGCTCACGATCGCCGATCCGCCCATCCTGCTCTACGTCGCCGGTGATCCGGCTTTCCTGCAAGGCCCCTCGCTGGCGGTGGTGGGCGCTCGCAATGCCACGCCGGGCGGCCGCGAGAACGCCCGCGCCTTCGCCCGCCACCTGGCCGCCCACGGCTGGCGCGTGGTCAGCGGGCTGGCCCTGGGCATCGACGGCGCGGCCCACGAAGGCGCGCTGGACGCCGGCCCAGAAGGCGCCGGCACGGTGGCCGTGATGGGCACGGGCATCGACCGCATCTACCCCGCGCGGCACCGCGAACTCGCGCACCGCATCGCGGCGCATGGCGCGCTGGTGTCCGAACTGCCGATGGGAACCGGCGCGCAACCGCAGCACTTTCCCAAGCGCAACCGCATCGTGGCGGGCCTGGCCCGCGGCGTGCTGGTGGTGGAGGCCGCCCGGCAGAGCGGATCGCTCATCACCGCCCGGCTGGCCGGCGAGAGCGGGCGCGAGGTCTTCGCCATCCCCGGCTCGATCCATTCGCCGCTGTCGCGGGGCTGTCATGCGCTGATCCGCCAGGGCGCGAAGCTCGTGGAAACCGCCAGCGACATCACCGACGAGCTCGGCGGCGGCCCGATGCCCGTCCCCCAGGCGGCCCGCTCGGCCCGGGCCGCCCCTCCAGCGCTGCCGGACCACCCCGTGCTCGACGCGCTGGGCTTCGATCCCCTGCACCTGGACGCCATCCAGGCGCGCTGCGGGCTGGCCACCGGCGACCTGCAGGCGGCGCTGGTGGAACTGGAACTGCAAGAGCGGATCGCCCGCCTGGACGATGGCCGATACCAGCGTCTGAAGTAGGCGCTAATATTGAGCGATAGCGCCGCAGCCTTGCAGCGCCGCTCATCCCATCCCCAAACAGGAAGAGACATGGCTTTGCCCTCCCGTGTAAAGATCGTCGAGGTATCGCCTCGCGATGGCCTGCAGAACGAAAAGGAATTCGTCCCCACCGACATCAAGGTGGAACTGGTCGACAGGCTGAGCGCCGCCGGCTTCCCGAACGTGGAGGCAGCGTCGTTCGTGTCCCCCAAATGGGTGCCCCAAATGGCCGACGGCGCCGACGTGATGGCTCGCATCCAGCGCCGCCCCGGCACGATTTATTCCGTGCTGACGCCCAACATGAAGGGCTTCGAGGGCGCGCTGGCCGCCGGCGCCGACGAAATCGTGATCTTCGGCGCCGCCAGCGAGGCGTTCTCGCAGAAGAACATCAACTGTTCCATCGCCGAATCCATCGCCCGCTTCGAGCCCGTGGTGCAGGCGGCCCGCGAGGCAGGCATCCGCGTGCGCGGCAGCATCAGCTGCGCGCTGGGCTGCCCGTACCAGGGCGAAGTCCCGATCGAATCGGTGGTGGACGTGGCGCAGCGTTACCTGGCCATGCAGGTCGACGAGATCGACGTGGCCGACACCATCGGCGTGGGCACGCCCAAGCGCGTGCGCGAAGTGATGACGGCGGTAACGCGCGTGGTGGACCCCGCGCGCGTGTCCGGCCACTTCCACGACACTTACGGCCAGGCCCTGGCCAACATCCTGGCGGCGCTGGAGACCGGCATTTCCATCTTCCACACATCCGTGGCCGGCCTGGGCGGCTGCCCGTACGCCAAGGGCGCCACCGGCAACGTCGCCACCGAAGACGTGCTGTACATGCTGCGCGGCCTGGACATCGACACCGGCGTGGATTTCGACGCCGTGGTCGACATCGGGCAATGGATGTCGTCCCATCTGAACCGCAAGGGTTCCAGCCGGGCCGGCAACGCCATTGCCGCCAAACGGGCCGCATGAGTTCGCCGGGCCGCCCCCAGCGCGAATACCGCAATGCGCAGCATGAAGACAGTCCCGTGAGCGCTCCCGCCGGAACACCCGCCCCCGAGGATCACGCAGCGCTGCTGCGTGCCATCGGCCCCCTGCCCTTGTCGGGCCAGGCGTGGCCGGACTGGGTGCGGATCCTGACCTGGATCATCCTGGCCGTGCTCGGCGTGCAGGTGGTGACGACCGCCATCCGCGCGCCGTCGCAACCCTACGATACCCTGCTCATCGCGGCCGTCGTGCTGTGCTTCCTGGGGCTGCTGTTCGTGTCCTGGCACATGCAGACCTCGATCACCACGATCGACGAGCGCGGCCTGCGCCAGACCTGGTTCACGCGCCGCGAAGTCGCATGGGAAGACGTGCGCTACGCGCGCTTCGTGCCCATGCTGTTTTCCAAGCGGCTGGTGGTGTTCACGCACCGCGGGCGGCCCATGATCTTCCAGGGCGGCACGCGCGAACTGCGCGCCGCGTTCGTGAAGATCGCGGAGCTGTACGCGCGCCCGGGCGCCTGAAGCCGGCCGCCGCGGACCGCGGCGGCCTTGCCGATCAGCGGATCGGCAGCGCGTACATCAGCCCGCCCTGGGTCCATTGCGCGTTCAGGCCGCGCTGGATCTTCAGGGGGCTGCCCTGGCCGACGTTACGCTCGAAGCTTTCGCCGTAATTGCCGACCTGCTTGATGATGTTGTAGGCCCACTTTTCGTCCAGCCCCAGGTTGGCGCCGCTGCCGGGGATGACGCCCAGGATGCGCTTGATGTTGGGGTTGGCGCTCTTGGCCTGTTCATCCACGTTCTTGGACGACACGCCGTATTCCTCGGCCTCGATCATGGCCGACAGCGACCAGCGCACCACGTTCAGCCAGGCATCGTCGCCCTGGCGCACGAAGGGGCCCAGCGGCTCTTTCGAGATGATTTCCGGCAGCACGACGTAGTCGTCGGGATTCTGCAGCTTGGAGATGCGGATCGACGCGAGGCCCGAGGCGTCCGTGCTGAAAACGTCGCAACGGCCGGCCGCGAACGCGTTGACCACTTCGTTGAACGTCTCGATCACGACGGGCTTGTAGCTGACGTTGTTGGCGCGCGCCCAGTCGGCCAGCGTGTTCTCGTTGGACGTGCCGGTCTGCAGGCAGATCGTGGCGCCGTTGATCTCTTTGGCGCTCTTCACGCCCAGCGACTTCGGCACCAGGAAACCCTGGCCATCGTAGAAATTGACGCCGGCATGGATGATGCCCAGCGCGGTGTCGCGCTGCTGCGTCACGGTGGTGTTGCGGGTCAGCACGTCGACTTCGCCGGATTGCAGGGCGGTGAAGCGTTGCTGCGAGTTGAGCGGCACGACCTTGATCTTGTCGGCGTCGCCGAAGACGGCCGCCGCGATGGCGCGGCACAGGTCCACGTCCAGCCCCTGCCATTTGCCCTGCGCGTCGGGCGCGGAAAAGCCGGCGAACCCGGTCGTCGTGCCGCAAGCCACCGCGCCGCGCTGGCGCACCACGTCCAGCGTCGCCGCTTGCGCGCCTTGCGCCGCCGCCATCAAGAGCGCCGCGCCCACCAACCCTTTTGCAATGTTCATGACCTGTTTCCTGTTCTTCTGCCGGGCGCGGGGACGCGCCGAGGCAAGAAGCTTATAGACATGAAGCGCCCTCGCCAAATAACAAGCGCTTATTTAGGTATGCGCGCCCGGCCGGGCCGGGACGCATGCGCAAGGATAGCAATCCGCCGGCGGGCGGTGGATGCGCGCCGTCAAGCCGCCAGCGAGATCGACACGGGTTCGTTGGCCTCGCAGGCGTCCAGGGCGCGGGCCAGCCGCTGCATGCCCAGCGCGATCTGGCTTTCGTTCATGGTGGCGAACGACATGCGCATGGCATGCAGGTCGGCCTGCGCCGGATCCGCGTAGAACGCCTTGCCCGGCACATAGACCACTTCGTGCTCGATGGCGTAGGGCAGCAGGCGGGTGGCATCCACCTCGCCCGTCAGGCGCGCCCAGAAGAACATGCCGCCCTCGGGCTTGCTGAAGGTGACCCGGCCGTCGAGTTCGCGGGCGAGCGACTCGGCCATGGCGTCGCAGCGCAGGCCGTAGGCGGCGCGGATGCGCGGCACATGCTCGGCATACCGGCCGTTGGCCAGGTACTGGGCCACGACTTCCTGGATCCACGCGGACGAGGCCATGTCGTCGGCCGCCTTGGCGCCGACGCAGCGGCGGCGGATCTCGGGCGGCGCGACCAGCCAGCCGATGCGCAACGCCGGCGCCATCGTCTTGGACATGCTGGCCAGGTACACGGCCCAGTGGCGGGCTTCGCCTTCGGCCAGGGCCGCGATGGGCGGCACGGCCTCGCCGGCGAAACGCAGCTCGCTGTACGGGTCGTCCTCGACGATCAGGAAGCGATGCTTGACCGCCAGCTCCAGCAGCTTCAGGCGGCGCTGGCGCGTGAGGGTGGCGCCGCAGGGGTTGGAGAACGAGGCGACGACGCAGACGATCTTCGGCTTGACCCGGGCGGCCAGCGCGTCCAGCGCTTCGATGTCGATACCCTCGGGGCCCGACTGCACCGTGTGCACCGTTGCGCCGGTGTAACGCAGGGCCTGCACGGAATTGGGGAATGCGGGCGATTCGATGATGGCGTGGTCGCCCGGTTGCAGCATGACGCGGCTCAGGAGCGCCAGCGCCTGCTGCGAGCCGCCGGTCACGGCAAGTTCGGTGTCGGCGTCGCAGGCCAGCCCGCGCTCGGCGGACAGGCGCGCCAGTTCGTGGCGCAGGCTGGCCTGGCCGTCGATGTTCGAATATTGCAGGCACGCGCCCAGCCGCGCCATGACCTGCGTGGACGCGATGGTCAGGCCCTCGACGTCGAACAGCTCCTGGGCGGGATAGCCGCCCGCCAGCGAAATCGTGCCCGGCCGCAAGGCATACGGCATCAGCGATCGGATGGGGGAGGCGGGAGGCGTGCGGAAAGGCGTGGCGAAAGCGTATTCGGGCGCTGCGGTGGACATGGCGGGGGGACAGGAAAAGTGGAGAACCGTGTCGCCCGCTGGGGCGGCGCCGGACGGCTTAGAACATTGAAATATAAACAAATCTCTTCAAATTCTAAGCCTGCCGATTACGCAGGGTCAACGGCGAAACCCGGCGGTGTGGCGAAACGATCCCGGGCAGTCCTACACTATGGGACATCCTGTTCCTGCAAGAGAGCTGCATGACCGTCGTAGACACCATGGCCGGGCGCCTTGCCCAGATCCAGCAACGCATCGCCGACGCCTGCGCGCGCGCCGGGCGCCCGCCGGAAAGCGTGACGCTGCTGCCCGTGAGCAAAACGTTCGGCATCGATGCCATCCGCGAGGCCATGGCGCTGGGGCTGACCCGGTTCGGCGAAAACAAAACCCAGGAAATCCGCCAGAAGGCGGCCGCCTTGGCCGGCGAGGGCCTGCAATGGGTGCTGATCGGCCACCTGCAGACGAACAAGGCCCGCGACGCCGCCCGCGACGCCACCGAGGTCCAGTCGCTGGATCGCGTCGAGCTGGCGGAAGCCCTGCACCGTCGCCTGGTCAACGAAGGCCGCAGCCTGGACGTGCTGGTGCAGGTCAAGACCTCGTCCGAACCCAGCAAGTACGGCATGGCCCCCGGCGACGTCCCCGCTTTCCTGCGCCGGATCGCGGCCGATTTCCCCACCCTGCACGTTCGGGGACTGATGACCCTGGCGGTGAATTCGCCGGACCCGGACGAAGTGCGGGCCTGCTTCCGCGCCCTGCGCGAGCTGCGCGACCGGCTGCGCCAGGACAACCTGCCCGGCGTCTCGCTGGACCGCCTGTCCATGGGCATGAGCGGCGATTTCGAGCTGGCGATCGAGGAAGGCTCCACCGAAGTGCGCATCGGCACGGCCGTTTTCGGCGCGCGCGCCTACCCCGATCCGCAGTAGGCCGTCCAGAGGGTGGACCGGAAAAGGGCCCTTTTTTTCGGGCCCTTTTGCATAAGCGCAAGGCATAATGGCGGCGCAAGAAAAAAGCGACGCGAACCTGACGACGATCAAGGACGCCGCCGTCGCGCTTTCGACATTCCCGCACGAGGAGACACCCCTATGCACAAGCCCATGAAGCGCCTGCTGGCGCTCGCCGCCCTGTCCCTGGCCGCCAGCGCGGCCTCGGCCCAATCCTGGCCCACCCAGCCGGTCCGCTGGATCGTTCCCTACCCGGCCGGCGGCGGCACCGACGTGGTGGCGCGCACCGTGGCGAGCGGCCTCGAAAAGGCGCTGGGCCAGACCATCGTGGTCGAGAACCGCCCCGGCGCCGGCACCATCATCGGCGCCACCGCCATCGCGCAGGCCGAACCCTCCGGCTACGTGGTCGGCACCGCCGACTCCGGCACCCTGGCGTTCAATTCCTCGCTCTACGCCAAGCTGTCGTACGACCCGGCCAAGTTCACCTACATCGGCGGCATCGCCAAGTTCCCGCTGTTGCTGGCCGTGAACATCAATTCGCCGTTCAAGACCGTCGACGACGTGCTCGCGGCCGCCAAGAAAGAGCCGGGCAAGCTGACCGCCGCTTCCGCCGGCGCCGGCTCGCCCCACCACCTGGCGCTGGAGCTGTTCAAGCAACGCACCGGCGCCGACGTGCTGCACGTGCCCTACAAGGGCGCCGCGCCGGCCATCCAGGACCTGCTGGGCGGCCAGGTCGACCTGATGTTCATCGACCTCGCCTCGGGCCTGCCCAACGTCAAGGCCGGCAAGCTGCGCGTCCTGGCGTCCGCGACGCCGGAGCGTCTGCCGGTGCTGCCGGACACGCCGACCATGGCCCAGCAAGGCGTCGCCAATTTCACCGCCTATGCCTGGCAAGGCCTGGTGGGCCCGGCCGGCGTGCCGGAGAGCGTGGTGAAGAAGCTGTCCGCCGACCTGGACGCCACCCTCAAGAACCCCGCGGTGTCGCAGAAGATCCTGGACATGGGCGTGGTCCCCATGCCGATGTCGGCCGAGGAGTTCAAGGCCTACGCCGACCAGGAGCGCAGCGCCTGGGCGGAAGTCATCAAGAAGGCCGGCATCAAGCTGGAATGAGGCGGCCCACCTGAACGCGAAAACGCCGCGGCCAGCAATGGCCGCGGCGTTTTCTTTGGCGCGGCCGCCTCAGCCCGCCTGGACGGGAATCTGGCGCGGCTGCGCCTCGCGCACGCGCGGAATGCGCAAGGTCAGCACGCCCTGCTTGAGGCTGGCGCTGATTTCGCCTCGGTCGAACTCCTGGCCCAGCCTGAATGAGCGCCGGAACAGCGGCGCGCGCAATTCGCCGTGCACCAGCCGCAGGCCGGCCGGCGCGGACACGGCGGCCTCGCCCTCGATCAGCAGGACGTCGGATTCCACATTGATGCGCAGCCGCTCCTTGGACACGCCGGGCAAGTCGGCGATCAGGCTGATGCCTTGCGGGTCCTCGAAGATGTCCACGGCCGGGGTGGTGACCCCGC
Organism: Achromobacter denitrificans NBRC 15125; assembly: GCF_001571365.1. Classification (GTDB taxonomy): domain Bacteria; phylum Pseudomonadota; class Gammaproteobacteria; order Burkholderiales; family Burkholderiaceae_B; genus Achromobacter; species Achromobacter denitrificans. Next base: position 37,577 of record NZ_BCTQ01000035.1, read on the forward strand.
GAGTGTCGCGCTTGTCGGAAGCGGATTCCTGCGCGGGCACGGTCAGATCTTTCTGTTCATTCATGATCGATACTCCTGGTGCGTAGGGGGAAAGGTCGCGTCACTGCACGGTCACGAGACGCGGCTTGGACGCTTCCTTGCGCTTGATGGAAATGGCCAGGCAGCCGTCGGCGTAGCGCGCCTGCACATTGTCGGGATCGGCATCGGCGGGCAGTTCGACCACACGCGTATAGCGGCCTTCGAACCGTTCCCGCGCGTAGTAGCGCGCATTGTCCGGCAGTTGCGGGGCCAGGCGCTCGCCGCTGATCGTGAGCAGGCGCTTTTCGATCGAGACGTTCAGCGTGTCGGGTTCCACGCCCGGCACGAACGCGACGACCTCGATCGAGTCGCCCGACACGCCCACGTTGACCGGCGGAAAATGCGCCTGGGGCGTGGCGCGCAAGGCGGCCGGAACGCCGACGCCTCGCAGCACGCGGTCCATATGCTCCTGGATGGCGTCGAACGCCGTGGCAAAGCCGTTGTCGCTGAATGGAAAGCTGGTCATGTTGGACTCCCGAATGGAAAAGGGACAAGTCGAGACACAACGCAATCGCCAGAGCCGCGATCGCAGGTCTGGTCTCTTCAATTCCCAGTATGGGAGCGGTTTCGCCAGCTTCAAGAGGCCCGGAATCCGGGAAAAATGGGTACCGGGCTGCCGGGCGCGGCCGCGGTAACGCAAAAAAAAATCGCAGCCGGAGACGGCTGCGATTTTCGTTCCAACGCGGCTGCCGGCTACACCAGCACGCGCTCGATGCCGCCCGCGTTGGCGCGGCGGACATAGTCCTCCATCCAGCTTTCGCCCAGGATGTGGCGCGCCATCTCGACCACGATGTAGTCGGCGTCCATGCCGGTATCGCCCTCGTAGCGCGACAGGCCCTGCAGGCAGGACGGGCAGGACGTCAGCACCTTCACGTCGCCGGTGAAGCCGTCGCTGCGCAGCGCGGCATCGCCCTTGAGCAGTTCTTCCTGCTTGCGGAAGCGCACCTGCGTGGAGATGTCCGGCCGGCTGACCGCCAGCGTGCCCGACTCGCCGCAGCAGCGGTCGCTCTTGACGGCGTCGTCGCCGACCAGCGCGCGCACCGTCTTCATGGGCTCCTGCAGTTTCATGGGCGTGTGGCAGGGATCGTGGTACATGTAGCGCACGCCCTTGGCGCCTTCGAGCTTGATGCCCTTTTCCAGCAGGTACTCGTGGATGTCGATCAGGCGGCATCCGGGGAAGATCTTCTCGAACTCGTAGCCCGCGAGCTGGTCGTAGCAGGTGCCGCAGCTGACCACCACCGTCTTGATGTCCAGGTAGTTCAGCGTGTTGGCGACCCGGTGGAACAGCACCCGGTTGTCGGTGATGATCTGCTCGGCCTTGTCGGTCATGCCGTTGCCGCGCTGGGGATAGCCGCAGCACAGGTAGCCCGGGGGCAGCACGGTCTGCACGCCCGCATGCCACAGCATGGCTTGCGTGGCCAGGCCGACCTGCGAGAACAACCGCTCCGAACCGCAGCCCGGGAAGTAGAACACCGCTTCCGTATCGGCCGTGGTGGCCTTGGGATCGCGGATGATCGGCACGTAGTTGGCGTCTTCGATGTCCAGCAGCTTGCGCGCCGCCTGCTTGGGCAGCCCGCCGGGCATTTTCTTGTTCACGAAGTGCACGACCTGCTCGCGCAGCGGCGGCTTGCCCACCGTGGCGGGCGGCGCGGCCGTCTGCTTCTTCACCAGGCCGGACAACAGGTCATGCGCGGCGCGCTGCACCTTGTAGCCCACGCCCACCATGGCCTTGCGGGTGGCGTTGATGGTGGCCGGATCCTTCGCGTTCAGGAAGAACATGGCGCTGGCCGTGCCGGGATTGAACGACTTGCGGCCCATGCGCCGCAGCACGGCGCGCATGTTCATGGACACGTCGCCGAAGTCGATGTCGACCGGACAGGGGTTGTAGCACTTGTGGCAGACCGTGCAATGGTCGGCCACGTCCTCGAATTCTTCCCAGTGCTTCAGGCTGACGCCGCGGCGGGTCTGCTCTTCGTAGAGGAAAGCCTCCACCAGCAGCGACGTGGCCAGGATCTTGTTGCGCGGCGAATACAGCAGGTTCGCGCGCGGCACGTGGGTGGCGCAAACGGGCTTGCACTTGCCGCAGCGCAGGCAGTCCTTGATGGATTCCGAGATGGCGCCGATGTCGCTTTGCTGCATGATGAGCGACTCGTGGCCCATCAGGTTGAAGCTGGGCGTCCAGGCGTGGCGCAGGTCGGCGCCCGGCATGAGCTTGCCGGCGTTGAAGTGGCCCTTGGGGTCCACGCGGCGCTTGTAGTCCTGGAACGGCGCCAGTTCGGCATCGGTCAGGAATTCGTACTTCGTCAGGCCGATGCCGTGCTCGCCGGAGATCACGCCGTCCAGGTCGCGGGCGATCTGCATGATGCGCTCGACGGCCTGGTGGGCCTCCTGCAGCATCTCGTAGTCGTCCGAGTTGACCGGGATGTTGGTATGCACGTTGCCGTCGCCGGCGTGCATGTGCAGCGCGACGAACACGCGGCTCTTGAGCACGCGGCCGTGGATGGCCACCAGCTCGTCGACGATCTTCTTGTAGGCCGCCCCCGAGAACGTGCGCTGCAGGCCGGCCAGCACTTCGGTCTTCCAGGACACGCGGATCGTGCGGTCCTGCACTACGTCGAAGACGCGCGCGCCGGGTTGCGCCGCCACGCGGTCCGACAGGGTCGCCTGCAGTTCGCCCAGGCCCAGGCCGTGCAGCTCGGGCAACGCCTGCAGCAGCGGCATGTCCAGGTTGTCCAGCAACCACTGCCAGCGCTTCCTCGCGCCGGCCAGCAATTCCAGCGCCTGGCGCGTGCGGTCGGCCAGCACTTCGGCGCGGGTCGTCTCGATGTCGGTGTCGTCCGCCTTGCCCACTGGCAGCGGCGTGCACAGGTAGGCGTCCAGCGCCCCCAGCAGCTTGAGCTTGTTGCGGGTCGAGAGCTCGATGTTGATGCGTTCGATGTGATCCGTGTATTCGCCCATGCGGGGCAGCGGGATCACCACGTCTTCGTTGATCTTGAAGGCGTTGGTATGGCGGGCGATGGCGGCGGTGCGCGAACGGTCCAGCCAGAACTTCTTGCGGGCCTCGGGGCTGACGGCCACGAAGCCTTCGCCGTGGCGCGTGTTGGCCAGGCGCACGACTTCGCTGGAGGCCGCGGCGACCGCGTCCTCGTCGTCGCCGACGATGTCGCCGATCAGGACCATCTTGGGCAGCACGCCGCGCTTGCTCTTGGTGGCGTAGCCCACGGCGCGCAGATAGCGTTCGTCCAGGTGCTCCAGGCCGGCCAGGATGGCGCCGCGCTCGCGGCCCTCGCCGTCCAGGTAGCCCTTGACCTCGACGATCGACGGGATGGCGTCGCGCGCCTGCCCGAAGAACTCCATGCAGACCGTGCGCGTGTGGCGCGGCATGCGGTGCAGCACCCAGCGCGCCGACGTGATCAGGCCGTCGCAGCCTTCTTTCTGGATGCCCGGCAGGCCGGCCAGGAACTTGTCCGTGACGTCCTTGCCCAGCCCTTCCTTGCGGAACACCCGGCCCTGGATCTCCAGGGTCTCGGTCTTGAGCAGGCGCTCGCCCGGCTTGCCGCGGCCGTCGAACCACTTGAGCTCGAAGCGGGCCACGTCCACGTCATGGATCTTGCCCATGTTGTGGTCCAGGCGGGAGACCTCCAGCCAGTTGCCGTCCGGGTCCACCATGCGCCACCAGGCCAGGTTGTCCAGCGCGGTGCCCCACAGCACGGCCTTCTTGCCGCCCGCGTTCATGGCGATGTTGCCGCCCACGCACGAGGCTTCGGCCGAGGTCGGGTCCACGGCGAACACGAAGCCCGCCGCCTCGGCGGCTTCGGACACGCGCTTGGTCACCACGCCGGCGCCGGCGTGGATCACGGCCACGGGCTCGCTCAGGCCGGGCAGGATACAGGACTCGACCTTGCCCAGCCTGTCGAATTTCTCGGTATTGATGACCGCCGACTTCCAGGTCAGCGGAATGGCGCCGCCGGTGTAGCCGGTGCCGCCGCCGCGCGGAATGATGGTCAGGCCCAGCTCGATACAGGCGGTGACCAACGCGGCGATCTCGTCTTCCGTGTCCGGCGTCAGCACCACGAAGGGATATTCCACCCGCCAGTCGGTGGCGTCGGTCACGTGCGAAACGCGCGACAGGCCGTCGAACTTGATGTTGTCGCGCGCCGTGATGCGGCCCAGCACCTTCTGCGCCTGCTTGCGCATCATGGCGGTCTGGTCGAATTCCCCCTCGAACGCGGCGATGGCCGAACGCGCCCGCGCCAGGAGGCCGACCACCTTCTCGTCGCGATGCGGATCGTGGCCGGCTTCGGCCGGCACGTCCGGTTCGCGGCGGCGGTCGATCTCGCCCAGGCGATGGTGCAGGGCCTCGATGAGCTGCTTGCGGCGCTTGGGATTGTCGAGCAGGTCGTCCTGCAGGTAGGGGTTGCGGCGCACCACCCAGATGTCGCCCAGCACTTCGTACAGCATGCGGGCGGAACGCCCGGTGCGGCGTTCGCCGCGCAGGTCGGTCAGCAGGCTCCAGGCATCGTCGCCCAGCAACCGGCCGACGATCTCGCGATCGGAGAACGAGGTGTAGTTGTAGGGGATTTCGCGCAAGCGCGCGGGTGCTGCGGGCGGCATCGCCCCGTTCAAGATGTGGCTAGCGAGTGGGGCGTTCATGGCTGCAAGAGGGGCCCGTAAAAAAACATTTTATGCCATTGATCGAGCCTGCCCCCGAATACCCCTAGGGACGCACCCGAAACCGAGGGGGACCGGCTAAATCCGTCCCCAATTAATTGCCTGGGTGCCGCGCTAGATTTTCCCCGGGAAGAACCACAGGAGGCCGGCCGTCATGACCAGGTAGCGCAGGAATTTGCCGATGGCCATGTAGACCACGCAAGGCCAGAAGGACAGCCGCAGCCATCCCGCCACCGCGCACAGCGGGTCGCCCACGGCGGGCAGCCACGACAGCAGCAGGGCCGGCGGCCCCATGCGGTGGATCCAGTCGTGGGCGCGTTCGTGCCAGCGGCCGCGCATGCGCCCGCCTTCGGTCGCGTCGGGATGCGGATGCGGGTGTTTTTCCTTCCAGCGCTGGACCGCGCGTTCGGCTCCCAGGCCCATGGCGTAGCTGATGGCGCCGCCGAGCGTATTGCCCAGGGTGGCGACCAGGATGGCGGGCCAGAACATCTCGGGCGCCAGCTTGAGATAACCGAACACCGCCGGCTCGGACCCCAGCGGCAGCAAGGTCGCGGACACCAACGAGACGGTGAAAATCGCGGACAGGCCGACCGAGGGCAGCGCCAGCACCCCCAGCATCCAATGAACGGCGGACAACAGACTTTCTTCCATAGTGGCCGAGTGTAGCCGCGAGCGGGCGGGTTCCGGGGGCCGTCCGCCGCCGCGAGCGCGGCGCGGACCGACGCCATCCGCGGCTTTCTACCCGTCCAATAGGCGAAAAAAGGCCGAAGAAACCTGGCGGGCGGCGCGGATTTCCCTGCAATAATCTCCCCCACTTCCCCACTCTCGGCGCCACGTGCAGTCCATGTCCACTGATTATCTGAAACGCATCCTGACTTCCAAGGTTTATGACGTCGCGGTCGAATCCCCGCTGGAAGCGGCGCCGCTGCTGTCCCAGCGGATGTCGAACACGATCCTGCTCAAGCGCGAAGATACCCAGGCCGTGTTCAGCTTCAAGCTGCGCGGGGCATACAACAAGATGGCCAACCTCAGCCCCGCGGCGCGCAACCGCGGGGTGATCGCGGCCTCCGCGGGCAACCATGCCCAGGGCGTGGCGCTGGCGGCCAGCCGGCTGGGTTGCCGCGCCGTGATCGTCATGCCGACCACCAGCCCGCAAGTGAAGATCGACGCGGTGCGCCGCCTGGGCGGCGAAGTGGTGCTGGCGGGCGAGAGCTTCTCCGACGCCTATGCGCACGCGCAGGTGCTGGAGAAGAAAGAAAAGCTGACCTTCGTCCATCCGTTCGACGATCCCGACGTCATCGCCGGCCAGGGCACGGTGGGGATGGAAATCCTGCGCCAGCACCCGGGCCCGATCGACGCCATCTTCGTCGCCATCGGCGGCGGCGGGTTGATCGCGGGGGTGGCCGCCTACATCAAGCAGCTGCGCCCCGAGATCAAGATCATCGGCGTGCAGACCGAAGACTCCGACGCCATGCTGCGCAGCGTGCGCGCGGGCCGGCGCGTGCAGCTCAACGACGTCGGGCTGTTCTCGGACGGCACGGCGGTCAAGATGGTGGGCGCGGAAACCTTCAAACTCACGCGCCAGTACGTGGACGATTTCGTGGTGGTCAATACCGACGCGATCTGCGCGGCCATCAAGGACGTGTTCCAGGACACTCGCAGCGTGCTGGAGCCGGCGGGCGCGATGGCGGTCGCCGGGGCCAAGCAATACGCGGCCGAGCACAACCTGAAGGGCAAGACGCTGGTGGCCATCGCCTGCGGCGCCAACATGAACTTCGACCGCCTGCGCTTCGTGTCCGAGCGGGCGGAAGTCGGCGAAATGCGCGAAGCCATCTTCGCCGTCACCATGCCCGAACAGCGCGGCAGCTTCCGCCGCTTCTGCGAGTTGGTGGGCGAACGCAGCGTCACCGAATTCAACTATCGCATCTCCGATTCCGACCGCGCCCACGTCTTTGTGGGCATCCAGGTATCGTCCGCCTCCGAGCCCGACAAGATTGCCGCGAACTTCCGCCGCCACGGCTTCGACACCCTGGACCTCACCCACGATGAAATGGCCAAGACCCACTTGCGCCACATGGTGGGCGGGCGCTCGGCGCTGGCGCGCAATGAACTGCTGTACCGGTTCGAATTCCCGGAGCGCCCGGGCGCGCTGATGCGCTTCCTGAACGCGATGAACCCGGATTGGAACATCAGCCTGTTCCACTACCGCAACCAGGGCGCCGACTACGGCCGCATCCTGATCGGCATCCAGGTGCCGCCGGCGGACAAGAAGCAGTTCCGCAACTTCGTGGCGGAACTCGGGTATCCCCACTGGAACGAAACCGACAACCCGGCCTACAAGCTGTTCCTGTAGCGCGCCCCGCGCCGCCGCGGGCTTGCGCTCCCGGCGGGCGCTTCCTGCCTGGCGGCGGCCCGGCGGAAACACGCATAAAAAACGAGAGGGCCTCCTTGCGGAGGCCCTTCCCTTTCCTGCTCTAGAAATGTCCGGCGGCAACCAATAGGGGGGGTTCGCTGTCACTCGGCGGCCCACGGAGATGGGCCGCGCATTCAGCAAGGTCTTGCCGGACGCCCTATCGCTTAGAAACGGTGACGCACGCCCACGGCGACAGCGGTGTCGGTCGCATCGCGCTGGAACGCGTAGTTGTCGCCGTACGAGGCGTACGCGTACACGTTGGTGCGCTTGGTGAAGTCGTAGGTGTAGCCCAGGCTGTAGACGTTGAACGTCGCGTCGTCGCCGGTCAGTTTGTCATTGCTGGCGGTGGCGCGCTGCCAGGAGCCGAAGATCGCGTGGCGGCCCAGCGGCACGGTGGCGCCCAGCATGTACGAATTGGCGCGGAAGCCGTCGGCCAGCTTGAACGTGCCGAGGTTCTGCATGCCGGCGGGCGTCGTGCCCATGTTCTGGCCGACGAACCAGCCGTCGCGGGTCTGGCCGAACGCGGCCGCAACCTTCACCACTTCGAAGTCGTACGAACCGCCCAGGATGTATTCCTGGATGCGGGCGTCGGACTTGCCGCCGGTTTGGCCATTGGACGGGTTGAAGCGGTCATACGCCGCGGCCAGGTTCAGCGGGCCGTTGACGTACTGCACGCCCGCGGTCAGCACGCGGTTGTTGTTGCCGGTCTCGAAACCGGTCTGCGACGAGTCGCTGACCGAATCATCGGCGCTGAACGAGTAACCCACGCCGGCCTTGAAGCCGCCCATGCTGGGGGTCTGGTACAGGACCATGTTGTCCAGGCGCATCGTGTTGGCGCTGCCGAACGTGGTACCCATGTTGGCGGTGTTGTAGCTGATCGAGAACGGGTCGATCGAACCGAAGTACTTGGAAGCCAGGTTCGTCTGGCGGCCGAATTCGAGGCGGCCCCAGGAATCGCTATCCAGGCCCACGGTGGCCTGGCGGCCCCACAAACGGCCGTTCTGCAAGGACTTGCCGTTCATCGGGCCGAAACCGCCTTCCAGCGTGAAGACGGCGCGCAGGCCGTCGCCCAGGTCTTCAGTGCCGCGCAAGCCGAAGCGCGAGCCGCTGCTCACGCCCTGCACGCCGCCGAAGCGGCTTTGCGAGTCGCCGTTGAACTTCACCTTTTCATAGCCGATACCGGCGTCGATCAAACCGTACAGCGTCACGGAGTCGGCGGCCTGCGCGGCACCGGCAAAGCCGGCCAGCAGCGCGACGGCCAATAGCGTCTTCTTCATATAAGTCCCCAAAATGGCGAGATGAAAGGCAAACCGCAAACCCACCACGCGAACGGCCCGGATCTGCGTGCCGCAGCGAACAAGCAAGCGGCGCATGCACTGAAGCTAGTGTCCGGCCTGCGCCCATTCGAAGTAACCCGGATTTCGAAGAACTACTTTCCATGGTTGGGATAATGCCCCGTCCATGGATGACCACTCCTTACGGAAACCTGCGCTAAAGTATTGATATCAAATATGAATTATTACTCGCAATACCGCAAAGCCCCTCGCAGACATTCTGCTGCCTAGCCCCCGCGGTCAACAAGCGTTGTCGCCGGCGGCGACCAATTTCTGATGCGTAAACGCGACACTTCCGGCCCGGGACGGGTAAAAAAAACCCCTCGGCGTCAGGAGGGGTCTCTTCGGCCTTCGGGCGCGGATGCTCAACGGCCTTGGGGCGGGTAGTCGAGTTCGCCGAAGGAGTAGTCGCCGCGCGCCTTGGCCTCGGCCAGTTCCTGGCGGACCTGTTCGCGGGTCTTGCCGGCCGATTGCGACACGGCGGCCTTGGGCGGGTAATCAAGTTCGGCAGAAGTCACCTGGCCGGCGGCCTTGGCAGCTTGCAGCTCCTGCTGCACCTGGTCGCGCGACAGGCTGGTCTGCTGAGCCGTGGCGGGCGGATAGTCCAGTTCGCCGAACGTGACTTGGCCGGCGGCGCGAGCGGCCTGCAGTTCCTGCTGGACTTGTTCACGCGTCTTGCCATCGGCGTGTGCGGCGGACATACCCACCAGGGTGGCGGTAACCATGAGTGCGGTAGCTAGGGCTTTCATTGAGAGGACTCCATCCTAAACCTTGCACATCGTCTTCTGCCAGGCTGGCAGGTGCGATATGACAATTTGATTGCTGGGATGAAGTATCTGGCGATATGGTCCTAGTAAAAACCCTTATTTTGGGGAACATATTTGCACAGATGGGACAATTTTCGATCGGACCCCCCCAAACCTGGTCAATTCCTGCACAGCGTCCACGGAAACCGTGCTGCGACAAGCCTTGCCGCCATTCAGTAAAACGCAAGCTACGTAACGAAATCCGGAGCCGCCACCCGCTGGAAGGATAGTACGGCGTTGGGAAATAGACATTTCTGCTGGCGGGACAATAATTCCATTTATCATACGAATCTGCCAGAAATGGAAATTTGAACGACGAGGGCCCCATGGATATCCAGCTTAACGACATCGCGCTGTTCGTCGAAGTCGCCAAGCGCAAGAACTTCAGCCACGCCGCCGAAGCCTTGAATATTCCGACATCCACGCTCTCGCGCCGGGTCAGCGAACTGGAACGCAGCATCGGCATGCGGCTGCTCAACCGCAGCACCCGCAAGATCGACCTCACCGAGGCCGGCGCGATCTACTTCGAGCGTTGCCGGCACATCGTGGAAGAGGCGCGCATCGCCCACGACCAATTGCTGGACATGGCGGTCCAGCCCAAGGGGCGGCTGCGCATTTCCCTGCCCACCAGCCTGGCCCAGCTGTTCCTGCCCGCCGTCATCCGCGACTTCCGCGAGCAGCATCCCGACATCGAGTGCGATTTCGACCTGAGCATGCGGCCGATCGACCCGATCAGCAATCCCTTCGATCTCATCCTGCGTTTCGGCCAGCAGCCCGACTCCAGCCTGATCTCGCGCAAGATCGTGCTGATGGCCCACCAGCTCTATGCCTCGCCCGACTATCTGGCCCGCCATGGCGAGCCGCGGGTGCCGGCGGATCTCAGCCACCACGAATGCCTGCGCCCCACCATGCGCGAGGAATCCTCCTTCTGGATGCTGCATTCGGGCGACAAGGTGGAACGCGTGCAGGTGTCGGGCCGGCTGTCCGCGAACAACGTGGGCATGCTGGGCCGGCTGGCCGGACAGGGCCTGGGCATCACGCCGCTGCTGGTGTTCGACGCCATGGAGCGCGCCATCAAGCAGTCGGGCCTGGTGCGCGTGCTGCCCGAATGGAGCCTGACGCCCCTGCCGCTATTCGCGCTGTTGCCCTCGCGCATGCTGCCCGCCAAGACCAAGGCCTTCCTGGATTTCATCCAGCCTCGGCTGTCGGACGCCTAGCGGCGCCCGATGGCCGGAGGGCGCCGCGCGCTAGGGCGTGTCGGCGCCGTACTGACAGACGGTGAAGAGCGGCGTGCCGGTGGCGGCGACCTTGGCCGATCCGCCGAGATCGGGCAGGTCGATGATGGCCGCGGCCTCGACCACGTTGGCGCCCAGGCGCTGCAGCAGATTGATGGCGGCCAGCATGGTGCCGCCCGTGGCGATCAGATCATCCACCAGCAGGACGCGCTGCCCGGTGCGCACCGCGTCGGTGTGCATCTCGACCGAGGCATTGCCGTATTCGAGCGAATACTCCTCGGCCACCGTGCGGAACGGAAGCTTGCCCTTCTTGCGCACGGGCACGAAACCCAGGTTCAGTTCGTAGGCCAGCACGCTGCCCACGATGAAGCCGCGCGCGTCCACACCGGCGACGAGGTCCAATCGCTGGCGCATGTAGCGGTAGACGAAGAGATCGATCAGCACCCGGAACGCGCGAGGATCCTGCAGCACCGGCGTGATGTCGCGGAAAACGACACCGGGTTGGGGCCAGTCTGGAACGCTGCGGATGGTGCGCCGGATGTACTCGGCGTAGTCGGTCTGCATGGAAGACGGCCCTGAAGAATTGAAGCAAGGCGAACTATAACCTCGCAACCGCGCTTAAGCCAGGATTGCCGCCGCGGATGACAATTCATGAAGCCGTCCGGCCCGCAATTCATAGCAACGGTCGACGGCGCCCGGCGGCAGGGCCGCGTGCGTGGCCAGCACCACGGCGCGTCCGCGCACCGCCGCGCCCAGGTCCTGGAAGAACGCCGTCTCGGCGGCGGCGTCCAGCCCGGCCGTGGGCTCGTCCAGCACGATGACCGCCGCCGGCGACAACAGCGCGCGCGCCAGGCACAAACGGCGCGCCTGCCCGGCCGAGAGCTGCGAACCGGTTTCGCCCGCCCAGGTGTCCAGGCCGTCCGGCAGGCCGCGCACGAACTCGCCCAGCCGCGCGGCATCCAGCGCGCGCCACAGCGCGGCGTCGTCGGCGTCCGGATCGCCGATGAGCAGGTTGGTGCGCAAGGTCCCCAGGAACACGGGCGCATCCTGCGACAGCAGCGCGATGCGCCGATGCCAGTCGGCCTGCGCGCAATCGCGCGCATCAGAGCCGCCGAAGCGCACCTGGCCAGCCCGCGGATCCTCCAGGCGCAGCAGCAGGTGCAGCAGGGTCGATTTGCCGGCGCCGCTGGGACCCAGGATCGCCACCCTCTCTCCCGGCAAAACCCGCAGGTTCACGTCTTCCAGCACCGGCGCATCCACGCCCCGCGCCCGGGCCGGATACGCGAAGCGCACGCGGTCCAGTTCCAGCGCGCCGCTGGCCGGCAGCGCTTGCGGCGCGGCGGGATCCTGCATGTCGGGCTCGCATTGCGTCACTTCCCGGATGCGCGCCGCGGCCGACATCGCGGAACCCATGCGCGAGGCCCCGCGCATGATCGGCCCCGCCACCTCGAAAATGCCGATGACCGCCAACAGCAGGCCCGCCAGCGCCGGCCCGCCGATCCGCCCCGCTTCGAGCGTGTCCAGGCCGAACCACAGCAGGGCCAGCACCGACGCGCCGGCCGCGACCTGCAGGAAAAACTGGCCTCGGGCCGCCACCCGCGCCTGGCTGCGCCGCGCCACCGCGCTGGCCTCGCACAGGCGTTCGAAGTGCTCGGCCGTCTGGGCCTGCGCATGCATGGCCACCATGTCGGCATGGCCGTCCACCGCGTCCAGCGTCGCGGCGCGCAACCCCGCCGCGCTTTCCTGCGCGGCCGCGCCTGGCTTGCGCGCGGCCCGCACGAGCCACAGCGGCACCAGCACGCAGGCCGTCAACAGCGCCAGCGCGAACGCCAGCGCGGCCGCGGGCATCCATTGCCCCAGCACGGCGGTCAGCACGGCCCCGGCCAGCAGCGCCGTCGCCAGCGGCGCCAGCACGAAGAGGAATACGGTGTCCAGCGCGTCCACGTCCCCCGTCATGCGGGCCACCAGATCGCCGTCGCGATAGCGCGCCAATTGGCGCGGCGTCAGCCGGACGAGCGCGGCGAACACCGTGGCGCGCAGGTCCGCCAGCAGCCGCAGCGTGGCCGAGTGCCCGACCACGCGGTCGGCGTAGCGCGACACGATGCGCAGGAACGACAGCCCGCGCACCAGAGCCGAAGGCGCGAACAGGTTGAACGCGCCGCCCGCGCCGGCCAGGGCTGCGCCGGTCAGGAACCAGCCCGACACGCCCAACAGGCCCACGCCCGCGGCCACCGTGGCCAGGGCGCAGAACAATGCGAGCAAAAGCCCGCTTTTCCGGCGGGCATAGAGCGGCAGGAGCAACAACAGGTTCTTCATGCGTCTTCCACTTTTCCGGCGGCCACGCGCAGGCTGCGGCCCAGGCGCGCCGCCACGGCGGGCGCGTGCGTCGCCAGCAGCAGGGTCCGGCCCGAGGCAAAGGCCAGGATCTCGTCCAGCACCCGCGCCTGGGTGGCGTCATCCAGGTGCGCGGTGGGCTCGTCCAGCAGGATCAGGCCGGGATCGCGCAGGAACAGCCGCGCCAGCGCGACGCGCTGCGCCTGCCCGCCCGACAGGCCATGCCCGCGCGCGCCCAGCGGCGTGTCCAGGCCTTGCGGCAAGGCCTCGGCGAACTCCAGCACGCAGGCGCGCCTTGCAGCGTCTCGCAGGTCGGCGTCCGAGGCCTCGGGGCGCCCCAGCCGGATATTGTCGGCGATCGAGCCCGCCAGCAACTGCGGCTTCTGCCCGATCAGCGCCACGCGGCCGCGCAACGCCGGCTCGCTCCATTCGGCCAGGGGCAGGCCGTCGATACGGATCTCGCCGTCGAACGGCCGCAGGCGCGCGATCGCCTCGACCAGCGTCGATTTGCCGATGCCGCTGGGGCCCATCAACGCCACGTGCTCGCCAGGCGCCAGGGCCAGCGCGGCGCCGGACAGCACCGGCTGGCCGCGGCCGGGCGCGAGCACGCGCAGGCCTTCCGCGGAGAGCGCCGCGCCCTTGCCCCGCTGCGCGGGCGCCGCGGCAGCGCCGCCCTCCTCGCTCCGGACGTCGTCGTCCCGCGGCAGGCCATCGAACAGCGTGGCGATCTGGGTGACCGCCGCCAGCGCCGCCGCGCGGTCGTGATAATGCGCCGCGAACTGCCGCAACGGCGCATAGACTTCCGGCGCCATCAGCAGACAGAACAAACCTGCCTGCAAGGTCAGGGGCGTCCAGCGCAGGTCGAGGAAGCCCAGGTAGGTCAGGCCGATGTAGACCGCCACGCCCGCCACGCCCAGCGCGGCGAAGAACTCCAGCACCGCCGACGACAGGAAGGCGATGCGCAGCACCGACATCGTGCGTTGGCGCAGGGCGTCGCTGGCGGCCACGACGGAAGCGGCCTCCGCCTCGGCGCGGCCATGCAGCTTGAGGGTGGACAGCCCGCGCAGGCGGTCGGCGAAGAAACCCGACAGGCGGGCGAAGGCGCGCAGGTGACGGCGGCTGGCGCCCTGGGCGCCCCACCCCACCAGTGCCATGAAGAGCGGGATCAGCGGCGCGGTGATCAGCAGGACCAGCCCGGCGATCACGTCGACCGGCAGCAGCACGACCGCGAACGCCACGGGCAGCAAGGCCGCCGCGGCCATGGCGGGCAGGTACTTGGCGAAGAAGCCGTCCAGCGCCTCGACCTGGTCCACCACCGCGCTGGCCAGTTCGCCCGCGGCGCGGCCCCGGCTCCAGTGCGGCCCCTTCAGCACCAGCCGCCTGAAGAGCGACTGGCGCACGTGGCGCTTGATGCGTTCGGAGGCGTCGGCGCCGGCGCGCTCGCCCGCCCAGCTGATACAGGCGCGCACCAGCATGAGCCCGGCGATGCCCAGGATGCCGCCGATCAGCGCCTGCCGGGGTTGCTGCCCGACGATGGCCGCGTCGAGCACGCGGGCCAGCAGCCAGGCCTGCACCACCAGCAGGACGCCGCTTACCAGGGGCGCGGCGCCCGCCAGCAGCAGCGGCAGCCTTGCTGCCCGGGCAAGCGCCACCAACCACCGCGATTGTTCGCGCGGTGGCTTGCCCAGCGCTGCCGAGGGATCGTGCTCTAGGGTGCTAGCGGGCTGTGAGGAACCGCCCCTCACTCGTCGTCGCGGCTGGCGCGCGGATCATGCGTATGCCCTTCGCGCAGCTCGAACCACATTGCGTTGAGGATGGCGAACGCGCACGCCAGGCCCAGGCCGAGTATCCACGAGAAATACCACATGGTGGAGGCTCCTTGTCAGTATGAGTTGGGCGTGCCGCCCACCGATTCTTCAGTGACCTTGCCGCGCATGACGCGGTACACCCAGGCGGTGTAGAGCGTCACGATGGGCAGGAAGATGGCGACCGCGATCACCATGATCCACAGCGTCATGTGGCTGGACGAGCCGTCCCAGATGGTCAGCCCGGCCTGCGGCTTCGTCGACGAAGGCATGATGAACGGGAAGAGCGAGAAGCCCACCGTCAGGATCACGCCGGCGATCGACAGCGACGAGGCCAGGAAGGCCAGCACGTTGGCGCGCAGAGACAGCAGCAGCGCCACCAGCACCGCGCCGCCCACGCCCAGCGCGGGCGCGATCCACATCAGCGGCCACTTCGCGTAGTTGGCCATCCAGGCGCCGTCCCGCACCGACACCGCCTTGAGCATCGGATCCGACGGGCCGGCCATGTCCACCGCAGTGGTGATGACATGGCCGCCGACGCCTCGGGCCACCCAGAAGCCTCCCGCGACGAACAGCAGGGCCGTGAGCAAGGCGCACAGCCGGCCCCAGTTGCGGGCGCGCGACGACACCGGATCCTCGGTGCGCCAGGCCAGCAGCACCGCGCCGTGCATGGCCAGCATCACCACGCTCAGCACGCCGGCCAGCAGCGCGAATGGCATGAAGAGCTGGTAGAAATGCCCTTCATAGATGGGACGCAGCGTCACCGGATCGAAGGTAAAGGGCACGCCCAGGATGATGTTGCCCATGGCCACGCCGAACACCAGCGAGGCCACCACGCCCGAGAAACAGAGCACGGCGTCCCAGCGGCTGCGCCAGCGCGTGCCTTCCATCTTGCTGCGGTACTTGAAGCCCACCGGGCGCAGGATCAGCGCGATCAGGACCAGCATCATCGCCAGGTAGAACCCCGAGAACGAGGCGGCATACAGCAGCGGCCAGGCGGCGAAGATCGCGCCGCCCGCCGTGATGAGCCAGACCTGGTTGCCTTCCCAGACCGGCCCCACCACGTTGATCACGACGCGGCGTTCCACGTCGGTCTTGGCGACCACGGGCAGCAGCGCGGCCACGCCCAGGTCGAAGCCGTCCATGACGGCGAAGCCGATGAGCAGCGCGCCCAGCAGCACCCACCACACCACGCGCAGCGTGCCGTAGTCGAAAGGAATGAGAGTTTCCATCGCTGTCTCCTCCTCAGGCGCGCACGGCGGCGCGGACAGGATCGGCCGCGGCGGTGCCGGGCGCCGGCCCATCGGATTTCGGGCCCGCCTTCACGGCATGCAGCATCACCTTCACGCCGATGATCAACAGCACCGTGTACAGCACCAGGAAAATCGTCAGGCTGATGGCCAGGTCGGCGATCGTCAGTCCCGACGCCGCGTAGTAGGTCGGCAGCACGCCTTCGATCACCCAGGGCTGGCGGCCGTACTCGGCCACGAACCAGCCGCTCTCGATGGCCACCCAGGGCAGCGGCAGGCTCCACAGCGCCACCTTGAGCAGGCCGCGGCGGCTGTCGAGACGGCCGCGCGAGGCCAGCCAGAAGGCCACGCCGAAGAACAGGATCAGGTACATGCCCACGGCCACCATGATGCGGAAGGCCCAGAACAGCGGCGCCACGTTGGGCACGGTGTCCACCGCCGCCTTCTTGATGTCGGCTTCGGTGACCTTGCTCATGTCGGGCTGGTAGCGCTTGACCAGCAGGGCGTAGCCCAGGTCCGGCCAGGTCCGGTCGAACACCATGCGCGCATCCACGTCCTTGGGATTGGCGCGGATCTTCTGCAGGGCGTCGTACGCCACCATGCCGTCGCGGATGCGGTTCTCGGCGCGCAGGATCAGATCATCGATGCCCAGCAGCGGCGTCGTCAGCGACCGCGTGCCGATGATGCCCATGACGTAGGGGATCTCGATCGCGAAGTCGTTCTTGCGCTCTGCCTGGTTGGGGATGGCGATGAGGTTGAAGGACGCGGGCGCCGGCTCGGTGTGCCACATGGACTCGATGGCCGCGATCTTCATCTTCTGGTGTTCGGTGGTGAGGTAGCCGCTTTCGTCGCCCAGCACCACGACGGACAACGCCGAGGCCAGGCCGAAGCTGGCGGCGACCGCCATCGAGCGCTTGGCCAGGTCGACGTGGCGGCCCTTCAGCAGGTACCACGCGCTGATCGACATGACGAACATGGCGCCGGCCACGTACCCCGCGCTGACCGTGTGCACGAACTTGGCCTGCGCCACCGGATTGAAGATCACCGCCGCGAAGTCGGTCATCTCCATGCGCATGGTGTCGGGATTGAAGATCGAACCCACCGGATTCTGCATCCAGCCGTTGGCGATCAGGATCCACAGCGCCGAGAAGTTGGTGCCGAACGCCACCAGCCAGGTCACCACCAGGTGGCTGACCTTGGACATGCGGTTCCAGCCGAAGAAGAACAGCCCGACGAAGGTGGCTTCCAGGAAGAAGGCCATCAGCCCTTCGAGCGCAAGAGGCGCGCCGAAGATGTCGCCCACGTAATGGCTGTAGTAGGACCAGTTCATGCCGAACTGGAATTCCATCACGACGCCGGTGGCCACGCCCAGGGCGAAGTTGATGCCGAAGAGCGTGCCCCAGAACATGGTCATCCGCTTCCAGATGGGACGACCGGTCATCACATACACGCTCTCCATGATGGCCAGGATGAACGACAGGCCGAGCGTGAGGGGGACGAACAGGAAGTGATAAAGCGCGGTCGCGGCAAACTGAAATCGCGACAGGTTGACGACGTCGAGATCAATCATTGGGGCGCTCCCAAGCAGTCGAGATGCCGCGGCAACCGGCATGGTTCCCAGGCCGTCTCTCGCGCCATGTTACGGGCGTTGGATACAACTTCATAGAGGTTTCCTGAAAAAACGTGGCGGATCAAGATCAGGCCTTGCCCCGCAATTTGCCGGCGAAGCCCAGCACCTTCTGCACTTTCGAGCCGAGTTTCATCAGGTTCTGCAGGGTTTCGGGCGGCAGTCGTTGAACCTCATCGAACCATCCGGTGGACAGTTCGATGAGCTCCAGCATTTCGTTCATGCGCTGTTGCGCGTAGGCCTCATCGGGCCCCGACGGAGGCTCCAGCAGGGTGTCGCGCAACAGGGTGAGCGTGGGATCGATTTCGCGCTTGCGCTTCTCTTCCATCAGGATGCGGAAGATCTCCCAGACGTCCTTGGGCGTCTCGAAGTAGTCGCGGCGGTCGCCTACCTGGTGGATCAGCTTCACCAGGCGCCAGGACTGCAGTTCCTTCAGCCCGAGGCTGACGTTGGAGCGCGAGAAGCCCAGCGTCTCGGCGATGTCGTCGGCGTTCAGGGGCTTGGGGGAGAGGAACAGGAGGGCGTAGATCTGGCCGACGGTGCGGTTCACGCCCCAACGGCTGCCCATCTCTCCGAAATGCAGGATGAAGCGTTCGTTTTGAGGGGTCAGTGCCATGATCGATCAGCGCCAGCAAGGTCCAGGCAGCGGCGTGATCGGACAAACATCGTTACACCGCTTTCAGAAATTTCTGAAATTATCGAACAAACTATGAGAAAGCGCAAACCACACCGGCGGGAGGGGCAAGGCCGCAATCAATCGCGTCGGCGACATCCGCCGAACCGGAGGCGCCAATGCAACCGGCCACCCGCCTGGCGGCGGGTGGCCGGTACGAATATGCGGAAAGCGGGGGAAAAGCGGGGTCAGCCCGCCTTGACGGCCACGGCGGCGGATACCCGCTTGGCCTTGGCGCGGGCGGCGGCCACGTCCTCGGCCACGGCCAGGCCCACGCCCATGCGGCGCTTGACGAAGGACTCGGGCTTGCCGAAGAGGCGGACGTCGGTGCCGGGCTCGGCCAGGGCCTCGGCCACGTTGTGGAACGAGACGGCCTTGGCCTCGACGCCGCCGTAGATGACGCTGCTGGCGCCCGGCTGGCGCAGGCTGGTGTCCACCGGCAGCCCCAGCAGGGCCCGGGCATGCAGCTCGAACTCGTTCTGGACCTGGGTGATCATGGTGACCATGCCGGTGTCGTGCGGGCGCGGGCTGACCTCGGAGAACCAGACCTGGTCCCCCGCCACGAAGAGTTCCACGCCAAAGATGCCCAGGCCGCCCAGGTTGGACGTGACCGCCAGGGCGATCTCCCGGGAGCGTTCGAGCGCGGCGGGCGACATCGGGTGCGGCTGCCAGCTTTCCACGTAATCGCCGTCGACCTGCTTGTGCCCGATGGGCTCGCAATAGCGGGTGTGGATCTGGCCGTCGGCGCCGCGCGCGCGCACGGTCAGCAGGGTGATTTCGTAATCGAAGCGGATGAAACCCTCGACGATGGCGCGTCCGCCGCCCACCCGGCCGCCCTCCTGGGCGTAGCGCCAGGCGGAGGCGACGTCGCCTTCGTCCTTGATCAGGGATTGCCCCTTGCCCGACGAGGACATGACCGGCTTGATGACGCAGGGATAGCCGATGCCGCCGTCGATGGCCTGGCGCAGTTCCTCTTCGGTATCGACGAAGCGGTAGGGCGAGGTGGGCAGCCCCAGGGTCTCGGCCGCCAGGCGGCGGATTCCCTCGCGGTTCATGGTCAGCTGGGCGGCGCGGGCCGTCGGCGTCACCCGGGCCACGCCGGCCGCTTCCAGGTCCACCAGCAAATTGGTGGCAATGGCCTCGATTTCGGGGACAATAACGTGCGGCCGCTCCTGCTCGATGACCTTGCGCAAGGCGTCGGGATCCGTCATCGAGACCACATGCGCCCGATGCGCCACCTGGTGGCCCGGGGCATCGGCATACCGATCCACCGCAATGACCTCCACGCCCAGCCGCTGCAGGGCGATGATGACCTCTTTGCCCAGTTCGCCCGAGCCAAGCAGCATGACTCGGGTGGCCAGGGGGGACAAGGGCGTGCCAAGAACGGGGCTGGGAATGCTGGACATGGGACGAACCTGGAAAGGGAGTTTGAAATCCGTTGAAAAGAGCCGCCAGGATGCCATACCCCCCTGCCCGGGGCAAACCCGCATACTGATATTAAAATCCGTCCATGACTGACCATCCCACCACATCGTCCGAGACCGCGCTGGCATCTGCGCGCAGAACGCTGCAGATCGAAAGCCAGGGGCTGCTCGACCTGTCGGCCCGGCTGGACGACAGCTTCACGCAGGCCGTCGCCATGCTGCTGGCCTGTCGCGGCCGCGTGGTCGTCAGCGGAATCGGCAAGACCGGCCACATCGCCCGCAAGATCGCCGCCACCCTGGCCTCGACCGGCACGCCGGCGTTCTTCCTGCATGCGGCCGAGGCCGTCCACGGGGATCTCGGCATGATCACCCGCGACGACGTGATCATCGCCATTTCCTATTCGGGCTCCGGCCAGGAACTGCTGACCATCCTGCCGGTCGCTCGCCGCATGGGCGCGCGGCTGATCGCCATGACGGGCAATGCCCAGTCCGAGCTGGCCGTGCTGGCCGACGTCCACCTGGACGCCAGCGTCGCCCAGGAGGCCTGCCCGCTGAACCTGGCCCCCACCGCCAGCACTACCGCGGCGCTGGCCCTGGGCGACGCCCTGGCCGTCGCCTGCCTGGAAGCCCGGGGCTTCGGCCCGCAGGATTTCGCGCGCTCCCACCCGGGCGGCGCGCTGGGCCGCCGCCTGCTGACCCACGTGCGCGACGTGATGCGCCAGGGCAACGCCCTGCCCATCGTGATGGCCGGCACGCCGGTTTCGCAGGCGCTGGAGGTCATGTCCGCCAAAGGCATGGGCATGACGGTCGTGACCGACGCCCAGCACCGCCCCCTGGGCATCTTCACCGACGGCGACTTGCGCCGCCTGATCGCCCGGCACGGCGATATCCGCAGCCTGACCGTGGAGTCGGGCATGACGCGCTCGCCGCGCAGCATCAACGCCGAGGCGCTGGCGGTCGAGGCCGCCCAGCAAATGGATGAACAACGGCTCAACCACATGCTCGTGCTGGACACCGACGGCACCCTCCTCGGCGCCTTGCACATGCATGATTTGATGGCCGCTAAAGTGGTATGACTATGATGCTTCCTGCTTCCGTGACTCACCCGGCCGACGCGCTGGTCCTCGCCCGCATTCCCGCCACCGTGCGCGAACGCGCCGCCTCCGTGCGCCTGATGGTTTTCGACGTGGACGGCGTGCTGACCGACGGCAGCCTCTATTACGGCGAAAACGGCGAAGTGCAGAAGCGCTTCAACGCGCTGGACGGCCATGGGCTGCGCCTGTTGATGGAAGGCGGCCTGACCGTCGCCCTGATGACCGGCCGCTCCGGCCCGATCGTGGCGCGCCGCGCCGCCGAACTGGGCGTCGCCGAGGTGATCCAGGGCGTGCGCGACAAGGGCGGCGCCCTGGCCGAACTTGCGCAGCGTTCCGGTGTCCAACTGAACCAGACCGGCTACATGGGCGATGACATCATCGACCTGCCGGCCATGCAGCGCGCCGGCTTCGCCGCCAGCGTGCCCAACGCGCCCGCCTACGTAAGCCAGGCCGCCCACTGGGTGGCCACGCAACCCGGCGGCAGCGGCGCGGTGCGCGAATGCTGCGACCTGCTGCTGGCGGCGCAGGGGCGCCTGGGCGCCTTCCTCGCGGCTCCGGGCCTGCTGGGCCCGGGCGCGATCCAATGACCGCCGCGACAACCGACACGCCCTTGCGGCGAACCCGATGAAAGAACGCTTTCCCTCTCTGATCGCGCTGTTCCTGCTGCTGGTGCTGGTCACCAGTTCGTGGTGGGCGGCCGACTATGCGCAGCGGGCCATCCAGGTGGACCCGCCGCGCCGCATTACCCACGAGATGGACGCCTGGTCCCGCGACTTCGTCATGCTGCGCACCGATCCCAGCGGCCGGCCCATCAACCGCCTGGAAGGCCAGTACGCGGAGCACTTCCCGGACGACGACTCCTATCACATCACCGAGCCGCGCGCGGTGGGCCAGCGCGAGACCAACCCCATCACGGTGGCGGTCTCGAAAACGGCCGTGATGGAGCAAGGCGGCAAGCGCATCGTCATGAACGGCGACGCGCACGTGCATCGCCAGCCCGACGCCAACAACGACATGCTGGACGTGCGCAGCCAGCAACTGATCATCCTGCCCGACGAGGACGTGGTCTTTACCGACCTGCCCGCGGAGGTGCTCAAGGGCCGTTCGCGCATGAACGGCAAGGGCATGCACTACAACAACAAAACCCGCCAACTGCAGGTTTCGGCATCGACCGATGTGGAAATTGCCGGCTCCGAAGGCAAACAGCAGCGTCGGACCGAAATTCCCGCCAACAACACTGACCAGAAGAAACCATGACCGACCTCCGGATTCTCCTTGCCCCGACGACCCGCCTGCTCGGCGCCGTCCTGCTGACGGCCTCCGTGCTCGCGCCGGCCCATGCCGCGGATCCGGCGCCCAAGGGGGCCGCGCCGGCCGAAGAACCCAGCACGCTGATCCTGTCGGACACGCTGCACTACGACGACGTGAAGAAGCAAAGCGTCTTCACCGGCAACGTCAACCTGACGCGCGGCCTCATGACCCTGACGTCGGACACGCTGCAGATGAACGAGGACGCGCAAGGCAACCAGTTCGGCACCGCCACGGCGAACAAGGGCAAGGTCGTGACGATCCGCCAGGAACGCCCCGAGACCTTCGAACTCATCGAAGGCACCGGCCTGCGCGCCGAATACGACGGCTCGAAGAGCACCTTCGACCTCATCGGCCAGGCCATCGTGACCCGCTACGTCTGTGGGAAACCCTTCGATACCATACGTGGCGAGCGGGTGCGCTACAACGAAAAGACCGGCACGTACGAAGCCCAGGGCGGGCCCAATTCGTCCGCGGCCGGCGGCCGCGTCCGCTCGGTGGCGGAGCCGCGCGCCAAGTCGGACGCCGCCATCGCCGAATGCCGCAAGCAGCAGGCCGCCAAGAAAGGGCGTTGAAACGCCTCCCAGCAACACCACTCGCAGCCACGATGAACCAACCCTCAGTGCAGACTCCCGTGACCTCCGCCCCTTCGGGCGTCAAGCAGGGCAGCCTGCGCGCAACCGGCTTGCGCAAGACCTATAACGGCCGCACCGTGGTGCAGGACGTGTCCCTGTCCGTGGTCAGCGGCGAGGTGGTCGGCCTGCTCGGCCCCAACGGCGCGGGCAAGACCACCAGCTTCTACATGATCGTCGGCCTGGTGCCGGCCGACGCCGGCCGCATCGAGATCGACGGCGCCGCCATCACCGCAATGCCGATCCACAAACGCGCGCGCATGGGCCTCTCGTACCTGCCGCAGGACGCGTCCGTGTTCCGCCGGCTGACGGTCGAGCAGAACATCCGCGCGGTGCTGGAACTGCAAACGGGGCCGGATGGCCGGCCGCTCCCGACGCCAAAGATCAACGAACAGATGGAATCCTTGCTGGAGGAGCTGCAGATCGGCCATATCCGCAGCAATGCCGCCATTTCGCTGTCGGGCGGCGAACGCCGCCGCGTCGAAATCGCGCGCGCGCTGGCCACCAGCCCGCGCTTCATCCTGCTGGACGAACCCTTCGCCGGCGTGGACCCCATCGCCGTGATCGAGATCCAGCGCATCGTGCGTTTCCTGAAGGGGCGCGGCATCGGCGTGCTGATCACCGACCACAACGTCCGCGAAACGCTGGGCATCTGCGACCGCGCCTACATCATCAGCGAAGGCAAGGTGCTGACGGATGGCCATCCCGAGGAAATCGTGGGCGATCCGGCCGTGCGCCGCGTCTACCTGGGCGAACACTTCCGCATGTAACGGACGCCCCTGGGGAAGACCCCTAGGGCGCTCGCGCGCCCCTCGGATGCCCCCTGAGGACTCAGCCATAAAACTGCCATGTTCTTGCGCTAGGTCAGCTTGTTTTATCGGCCCGAGTCTATACACTAGTACCAAACAACACCCTCTCGAACAAGGAGAACGCCTAACGAACCAGCCGCGCGATTTTGCGCACCTTTTTTCCTCTTTTAGAAGGAGAGCACACTATGAACCTGAGCATCTGCGGTCGTCACCTCGACGTCACCCCGGCCATCCGGGAATATGTCATGAACAAACTGGCGCGAGTGCTGCGGCATTTCGATCACGTCATCGATACCCAGGTCATGCTCTCGGTAGAGCCCCTGCGGCATAGAGCCGAAATCACCATGCGTCTGAGCGGTAAGGACATTCATTGTGAAGCTACCGATGAAAATCTCTATGCAGCCATAGATCTTCTTGCTGACAAAGTCGACCGTCAGGTCATCAAGCACAAGGACAAGGTACGAAGTCACACAGCGGAGTCCGTGAAGCGGCAAGCGGCGAATCTTTCGTCACCCCAGCAGTAACGCGCCTCACGATTAGCTCGCCTGCGAGACTAACGAAACAGCGATTCTAGAATCCTGCCCGAGTCCCGGTGTCCCGCTAGACCACGAGTCCAGCCGGGGCATCGGCAAACTTCCCTCTCCCTCTCTTTGTCCCCCATTCCCGGCCCGCCGGCGATCCTGCTTCCCCCCATTCCCCACGTTTCCCGCGCCGCGAGGCCGCGCATGGCGCAAGAATGCCCACAATCCGCCGCTATCGGTCTATGCTGTCGCTCTTGCCGACCCACGGCGCGCCCACGCAGAGGGCCCGCCGCAGAGGCCGATTATTGCACTGCGTCATATAACCATATAATGATCCGATGAATCATTTGTCGCGCATCCTACCCGCCGGCAACGTCGTGCTCGATATGCTCGCCACGAGCAAGAAACGTGCGTTCGAACAGGCCGGCCTACTCTTTGAAAACAACCACGGCCTGGCTCGGGCGCTCGTGTTCGACAGCCTGTTTGCCCGGGAACGCCTGGGTTCCACGGCCCTGGGGCAGGGAGTGGCCGTTCCGCACGGCCGCGTGAAGGGCCTGGAGCAGGCGCTGGCCGCCTTCATCCGCCTGGCCCAGCCTATCGCCTTCGATGCGCCCGACGGACAGCCGGTGTCGATGCTGCTCTGCCTGCTGGTGCCCGAGGCGGCCACGCAGCAGCACCTGGACATCCTGGCCGAACTGGCCCAACTCATGTCCAACAAGGCATTGCGCGAGGCCCTGGCCACGGAAACCGATCCGGCCCTCGTCCACAAGATGCTCACGACCGGCCAACTCTGATCTCCACGCGGAACCGCTGCCATGCTCACGGTGCAGGAACTCGTCGACGACAACGCCGACAAAATCCCCTTTAACTGGATTTCGGGCCAGGGCGCAGCGGACCGCGCAATCCCCGACGATGGCATGTCGGCCGCGGATCTCGTCGGCCACCTGAACCTCATCCACCCCTCCCGCATCCAGGTGTTCGGCCAGGAAGAGCTGGCGTACTACACGCGCTTCGACCTGCGCCGCCGCATGCACCACATGGACGAGCTGCTGATCGGCGGCGTGCCCGCCATCCTGCTGGCCGACGGACTGACGCCGCCGCAAGACCTGATCGACCAGTGCGACCAGCACCAGGTGCCGTTGCTGTCCACGCCCGTGGCGGCCGCCCAATTGATCGACCTGCTGCGCATCTACCTGGGCAAGAAGCTGGCGCCCACGACCACGGTGCACGGCGTGTTCCTCGACGTGCTGGGCCTGGGCGTGCTGATCACCGGCGAATCCGGCCTGGGCAAGAGCGAACTGGCGCTGGAACTGATCTCGCGCGGCCACGGCCTGGTGGCCGACGACGCCGTGGAGTTCTCGCGCACCGCCCCCAACATGATCGAAGGCCACTGTCCGCAGCTGCTGCAGAACCTGCTGGAGGTGCGCGGCCTGGGCCTGCTCGACATCCGCACCATCTTCGGCGAAACCTCCGTGCGCCGGAAGATGCGCCTCAAGCTCATCGTGCACCTGGTGCGCGCCACCGCGCAGGACAAGTTCGAGCGGCTGCCGCTGCAGGACATCACCCAGGACATGCTGGGGCTGCCGGTGCGCAAGGTCATGCTGCAGGTCGCGGCGGGCCGCAATCTGGCGGTGCTGGTGGAGGCCGCCGTGCGCAACACGATACTGAAGCTGCGCGGCATCGACACCCTGGGCGAATTCATGGAGCGCCAGGCCATGGCGATCCTGCAAAGCAGCAAGTAGACGGTGGCGCCCGGCGACGCCGTGAGCCTCTACGAAACGCTGGCGGCCGAGATCGCCAAGTCCATACGCGACGGCGTCCTGCGCGCGGGCGACAAGCTCCCCTCCGTGCGAGAGGCCTGCGCCACGCGGCGCGTCAGCCCCTCCACCGTCTTCCAGGCCTACTACCTGCTGGAAGCGCGCGGCCTCATCCGGGCGCAGCCCCGTTCCGGCTACTACGTCAGCGCGCCCGCCGTGTCGCTGCCGCCGGAGCCCGGCGCCTCGAACCCCGACGGGGAATCGACGGAACTCGCCATCAGCGAGCGCATCTTCGACATCCTGGGCTCGGTGCGCAACCGCGACGTGACGCCGCTCGGGTCGGCCTTCCCCTCCCCGCTGCTGTTCCCCCTGCCCCGGCTGGCCCAGGCCATGGCCGCCCACCTCAAACGCCAGGATCCACTCGATACGGTGGAAGACCTGGCGCCCGGCAATCCTGCCCTGCGCCGGCAGATCGCGCTGCGCTACCTGATCGGCGGCATCAATGTGCCCGCCGGCGACATCGTCGTCACCAACGGCGCGCTCGAAGCGCTCAATCTGTGCCTGCTCGCGGTCACACGCCCCGGCGACACGGTCATGGTCGAGGCCCCCACCTTCTACGGCGCCCTCCAGGCGCTTGAGCGGCAAGGGTTGAAGGCGCTGGAAATACCCACCCATCCGCGCACCGGCGTCGACCTGGACGCCATGGAAACCGCCATCCGGCGCCACGCGCCCAAGGCCTGCTGGCTGATGACGCAATTCCAGAATCCGCTGGGCAGCCTGATGCCGGACGACAGGAAGCGGCGGCTGGTCGAGATGCTGGCGCGCCACGGCATCCCGCTGATCGAAGACGACGTGTACGGCGAGCTGTATTTCGGGTCCACGCGGCCCGTGCCGGCCAAGGCCTACGACACGCAGGGGCTGGTGCTGCATTGCTCGTCGTTCTCGAAATGCCTGGCGCCGGGCTACCGCATCGGCTGGGTGTCCGCGGGCCGCTATGCCCAGCGCATCCAGCGGCTGAAACTATCCTCGACGCTGTCGGCCTCCGGCCCCGCGCAGGGCGCGATCGCCGAATACCTGGAGCAAGGCGGCTACGACCGCCACCTGCGCCGGCTGCGCGAAACGCTGCAGGCGCAGCAGGAGCGCATGGCCGATGCGATCGCCCAGGAATTCCCGGCGGGCACCCGCGTCACGCGTCCGCAAGGCGGCTTCTTCCTGTGGCTGGAACTGCCCGCGGCGGTGGATGCGCTGACCCTGCACCGGCAGGCGCTGGCACGCGGCATCAGCGTGGCGCCGGGCCCGATCTTTTCGGCCAGCGGCCAATTCCGCAGCGCGCTGCGCCTGAACTACGGCCACCCCTGGAACGACGGCACGCAGGGTGCGATCCGCGCGCTGGGCGAACTGGCGCGCCAGGCCTGCGCGCAGGCCCTGAAAACGGGCTAGGGCCTCCCGGCCCGCGCGCCCGGCGCGGGCCTCAATTCCGCGTCGACGCGGCGCGCGCCCGTTTCACCTCCAGCGGCGTCACGCCCCCGGCCTCGTTGCCCCAGCTATTGCGGATGTAGGACACCAGCATGGCGATGTCGCCGTCGTTGAGCACCTGCCCGAACGGCGGCATGCCGTGGGGCCGGGGATTGGCCGCGGTGGCGGGCGCATAGCCGCCATCGAGCACCATGCGGATCGCGTTGACGGGCGACGGCGCGGTCACGGTGGGGTTGCCGGCCAGCGCGGGCCACGCCGTGCCGCTGCCCTCGCCCGCGGGCTGATGGCATTGCGCGCACTGCTGGCGATAAATCTTGCCGCCCAGCTCCATCGCCGCGGGCGCGACCGGCACCTTGGCCTGAACCGCCTCGGGCGGCGTGGCGGGCAGGGACTTGATGTAGACGCCGATGGCCAGCGCGTCGTCGTCGCTCAGGTGCTGGGTGCTGCCCAGCACCACTTCGGCCATGGGGCCGCTTACGCTGGAATGCCGGGAGATGCCCGTCTTGAGCAGCGCGGCGATGTCCTCGGCCGACCAGCGCCCCATGCCGGTCTGCATGTCATTGGTGAGCGGCGGCGCATACCAGTCCAGCGCGGGGATCACGCCGCCGCCCAGCGCCTGGTCCGAGCGCAGCGCGCCCAGGCTGTTGCGCGGCGTATGGCAGGCGGCGCAATGGCCCAGCCCTTCGACCAGATAGCGGCCGCGGTTCCATTGGACCGATTGCCCCGCATCGGCCTCCAGGACGCCCGGCTTGAAATACAGCGCCCGCCAGGCAGCCAGCAAGGCCCGCTGGTCGTACGGGAATTCGAGCTCGGGCGGCCGGTTGGCCTGGCTGACGGCCGGCACGCTGCGCAGGTAGGCGTACAGCGCGTCCGAATCCGCGCGGGTGACGCGCGTGTATTCGGTGTACGGGAAGGCGGGATAGAGCAAGGTGCCGTCCCGCGATTTGCCGTTGTGCAGCGCCTGCCAGAAATCGTCGGCGGTCCAGGCGCCGATGCCGGTCTGTTCGTCGGGCGTGATGTTCGGGCCGTACACGGTGCCGAACGGCGTGGGGATGGGCGTGCCGCCCGCCAGCGCCTTGCCGCCCCGGCTCGTATGGCAGGCCATGCAATTGCCCGCCAAGGCGAGATAGCGCCCGCGTTCGAGCAGCGTCGCGGCATCGGCCGCGGCGGCGGCCGGGCCCGTGCTGGCATCGTCGCGCGTGCCCGCCCAATACAGGCCGCCCACGGCCGCGACCGCCGCCAGCAACAGCACCCACAGGACTTTCTTCATGCGTTTCATCCGCTCCCCCGCCTACCGTTGCGCCTGGCTGCCGCATTCCGCGGGCAGGCGTAGCGAGCCCGCCGGTTCGGGGGCATAAGGTTCGACCACCGGCCGCGCCGACAGCCAGGCGGCCAGCGCGCCGATGTCGGCGGGAGTGAGCTTGTTGGAGATGTCGGCCATGCAGTCCGGCTCGGCGGCGCGCCGCAAGCCGTTCTTCCAGCCGCCGATCTGCGAACCGATGTAGTCGCGCGGCAGGCCGAGCAGGCCCGGGATGGCGGGCAGCACGCCGCCCAGCGTGGCGCCGTGACAGGACGCGCAGGCGGGCAGGCCGCGCGCCGCGTCGCCGTCCAGCGCAAGCTTGCGGCCGGCTTCCAGCGTGGCCGCGGACACGTCGGAGCGTACCGGCGGCGGATAGGGCACGTGCTGCTCGGAGAAGTACGCCGCCATTTCGCGCAGGTAGTCGTCCGGGAGGCCGGACAGCAGATGCGTCATGGGCCGGTACTGGCGCCGGTCGTCGCGGAAGTTGAGCAGCTGGTGGTACAGGTATTCCTGGGGCTTGCCGGCCAGGCGCGGGTAGTAGCCGTCGGTGCCGGCCCTGCCCTGCGCGCCATGACAGGCCGTACAGGCCGCCACGCGGGCCGCCATGGTATCCGGCCGCAGCGGGGCGTCGGCGGCCTCCTGCGCCCTTGCGGGCGTTGCCAAAAAAACGACGGCGGCGGCGGCGGCCAGGGCCGAAATTGCCCAAAACCGCTGCAGTGAAACACTACGAAAGGAAATGAGGGCTAACATCTAGGTCGAATTCCAATCCCCCGAAGCGCATGACGGCGGGGCGCGTATGTGAATCTATCTGAGTACCCGGGGCCAAGCTTACGCCAGGGCAGTCCGGGAGGTACAGGCGCAGATTCCGAGTTTACGGCCATATCAGATGCCATCCCGCCGGTATCGTCCTGGAAAAGCGTGCCACAATCATGTCCATGTTGAAAGTCGTCCTAGTCACCGGAATCTCTGGCTCCGGCAAGTCCGTTGCGCTGCGCATGCTCGAAGATGCCAGCTACACCTGCGTCGACAACCTGCCCGTGCGGTTCCTGACCGAATTCATCGCCAATGCCCGGGATGAAGGCCTGGAGCGGGTCGCCGTCGCCATCGACGTGCGTTCGCCCGGCGAGCTGGCCGAGCTGCCGGACGTGGTGACCGCGCTTCGCGCCATGGGCACCAGCCTGCGCGTGGTCTTCCTGGACGCCAGCACCGCCACCCTGGTGCAGCGCTATTCCGAATCCCGCCGCCGCCATCCCCTGACCGACCGCCTGCAACGCGGCGGCACCGCGCCGTCGCTGACCGACTGCATCGCGCTCGAACGCGAACTGCTGGCGCCGCTGCGGGACCAGGAACACGTCATCGACACCTCGGACCTGACCCCCGGGCAGCTGCGCGCCTGGATCCGCGACCTGATCCAGGCGGACCGCGCGCCGCTGGTCCTCACGTTCGAGTCCTTTGCCTACAAGCGCGGCGTGCCCGGCGACGCCGACCTGGTGTTCGACGTGCGCTGCCTGCCCAACCCCTACTACGACCGCAACCTCCGCCCCCTGACCGGGCGCGACGAGCCCGTGGCCGCGTGGCTGGCCGGCTTCGAGCAGGTGGGGCTGATGATCGACGACATCGCCGGTTTCCTGAACCGGTGGCTGCCGCGCTACACGCAAGACACCCGCAACTACCTGACGGTCGCCATCGGCTGCACCGGCGGCCAGCACCGTTCGGTCTACGTGGTCGAGCAGCTGGCGCTGCGCTTCGCCGACCACGACCCGCTGCTGGTGCGCCATCGCACCCAATTGCCTGACGAATCCGCATGACCCTGTCCCGCCCGCTCCACCTGATCCTGATGCTGACGCTGGCCATTGCCGTGGCCGGCTGTTCTTCCACCGGCGGGCGCAAGAAGGGCGGTTACTACAAGGACGACGGGCCGGATGCCAACCCGCCGTCGAACCTCGACCAGATACCCGACGCGGTGCCCCGGGTGGAACCGTACGCCAGCGGCGCGAACCGGCCCTACGTCGTGTTCGGCCAGCGCTACGTGCCCGACACCAGCGGCCAGCCCTACAAGAAGCGCGGCACCGCGTCCTGGTACGGCAAGAAGTTCCACGGCAATTCCACGTCCATCGGCGAATCCTACGACATGTACGCCATGACGGCCGCCCACACGACGCTGCCGCTGCCCAGCTACGCCCGCGTCACCAGCCTCGTCAACGGCAAGACCATCGTCGTGCGGGTGAACGACCGCGGCCCCTTCCACAGCGACCGCATCATGGACTTGTCCTACGTGGCGGCCCACAAGCTGGGCATCATCGGACCGGGCAGCGGGCAGGTGATCGTCGAGGCCATTCCGCCGGACGAGATCCGGCGCCTGGCCTCGCAAGGCACGCCGGCCGCGGCCCCGCCCGAACCCGCCTCGGCCACCGGCTCCACGCCGGTGCTCGCGCCGGTGGCGGCCGCCCCCGTGATGCTCTCGGCGGAGCCCCTGCCCGCGCCCGCGCCGGGATCGGCGCCGGTGCGCCAGCCCGCGGCGGGCGCCTTCGGCAATGTCTATCTGCAGGTGGGCGCGTTCAGCCAGCCGGCCAATGCGCAATCGCTGGTCAGCCGCATCAACACCCAGTTGGGCGACGCGGGCGCGCCGCCCGCGTCGATGGAACAGGCCAACAATCTCTACCGGGTCAAGATCGGCCCGTACCCCGACCGCCAAAGCGCGCTGGACGCCGTGCAGCTGGTGTCGGAGCGCATCGGCATCCTGCCCAGCATCGCCGCGCAATAGGGAACCCCCGGGCTACCAGGGCAGCTCCGCCTGTCCGTCGCAGACCCGGCGCGCGCGCGCGTTCCGGCTGCGGTACAGATTGCCTTCGTGCGCCAGCAGCGCCTGTTTGCGCGGCAAGCCGCCGCCAAAGCCGGTCAGCGAGGTATCGGCGCCGATCACGCGGTGACACGGGATGATGATGCTGATCGGGTTGCGCCCGACCGCCCCGCCGACCGCCTGCGCGCCCTTGGGCCGGCCCACAGTGCGGGCCAGTTCGCCATAGCTGGCCAGCACCCCGAACGCGAGGTCGCACAGGGCATGCCAGACCTCGTGCTGGAAGGCCGTGCCGACGGGGTCCAGCGGCACGTCGAACACGCGGCGCCGGCCGGCGAACCACTCGTCGAGTTCGCGGCGCGCCTGCTCCAGGATGGGATCGGATTCCGTCAACAGCCAGCCTTCCGCCGAGGGCAGCAGGGCCTGGTCGGTGAACCAGGCGCCGCGCAGGCCCTTGGGGCTGGCGACCAGGCGCATGTCGCCCAGCGGCGTGGGCATGTCGCGGTAGGTCAGCCGCTCGTTGGGGTCGGCCGGCTTGTTGGACACCACGGTTTCGTAGGTCATGGCTTATTCCGACGATTTCTTGCGGGCCAGCGCCCGGTTGTACAGGACGTCGCGCGGCAGGCCCGAGACCTTGGCCGCGACACGGGCGGCGTCGCGCAGCGACAGCGACTCCAGCAAGGCGTCCAGCAGCGCGTCGGTGCGCGGATCGGCGTCCTCTTCCACCGGCGCCTCTTCCCGGGCATGCGCGATCAGCACGAATTCGCCCTGCTCGCGATGGGCATCCGCCGCCAGCCAGGCCGCGGCCTCGCCCAGCGGGAAGGTGGCGATTTCCTCGAAACGCTTGGTCAGTTCGCGCGCCACCGTCAGCCGGCGGTCGGGTCCGCACACTTCCAGCAGGTCGGCCAGGGTGGCCGCAAGCCGGTGGGGGGACTCGAACATCACCACCGGCGCGGGCAGCGCGCACCAGGTGCGCAGCCAGCGCTGGCGCGCCGCCGCCTTGGACGGCGCGAAGCCGGCGAAAGCGTAGGCCGGGTTCTCATCCGTGGTCACGCCGCTGCCCATCAGCGCCGCGATCACGGCGCTGGGGCCGGGCACCGGCACCACCTTGTAGCCGGCCTCGCGCACGGCGCGCACGATCCGCGCGCCCGGATCGCTGACGGCGGGCGCGCCGGCGTCGGACACCAGGGCCACGCGCTGGCCCTGTTCGAGGCGCGCGCAAATGGTCTGGGCCGCCGCGGCCTCGTTGTGGCGGTGGGCCGCCATGAGCGGCGTGGAGACGCCCCAGGCGTCCAGCAGCGTGCGGCTCGCCCGCGTGTCTTCGGCGGCGATCACGTCGACCCGCTGCAAGGCATGCCAGGCGCGCAATCCCAGGTCGCCCAGGTTGCCGATCGGCGTGGCCACGACGTAGAGCGTCGAGGCGGGCCAATGCTGCTCCGACACGCGTTCGGCAACGCGGGACCAGGCATCGCCGGCGGGCTGGGGTGAGACATTTTGATTCATTGCGGCCTACTGACACGGAAAACCATGTCAGTGTAGCCGCCAATGTCCACCGCCCCCGGAGCCGCCATGACGGACGAGACCTTGCGCCTGGCCTGCGAACTGGCCCTGGCCGCCCGCCGCCGGGCGGCCAGGCGCCGCCGCCGCTCGACCCGCCCTGCGGCCGCGGACCGCCCGCCCCCGCGGCGCTCGCCCACGCAGCGCAACGGCGACCGCCACGAGGCGGCC
>NZ_BCTQ01000036.1 GCF_001571365.1 Achromobacter denitrificans NBRC 15125
GAACAGTTACCCGAAGCAGATTTCGTATGTTGCAAGGAAGGGATATGACAAACGCTTGCACTTATCCATCAGAAGGTCACGTCACGTGGTTTGTTGGCGTGGACGTAGCCAAAGACGAGTTCGTCTGGGCGGTACACGGCTCTAGTCAAACGACCAGTTGCCCCAACGACTCGGCCGGCGCCCAAGCGTTATTCAGCGCGTTGGCTGAGCACAACATAGGCTTGGTAGTGTTGGAGGCCACGGGCGGCCATGAGCGGGCCTTGGCCGGTTTTCTGCTGGAGCGAGGGGTCGCTGTGGCAGTGGTCAACCCGCGTGCGGCGCGTGAGTTTGCTCGTAGCATGGGTCACTTGGCCAAGACCGACCAGATCGATGCGTGTGCACTAGCACATTACGCTCAAACGCTGGCGGCCAAAGCGGACCAGGCAGGGATCCGGTTTGCCCCACCGCCGCCACATATCGAAGCGTTGCAGGCACTGGTCACTCGACGCGCCCAGCTACTGAACATGCGCACGGCTGAGAAGAACCGCTTGGCTGGAGCGGTGCGGGTGTTGCGAAGCAGCATCGAAGATGTCATCCGTACTCTGGATCGGCAGATCAAGCGTCTGGATAAGGAAATCGATGACCACTTGGATAGCCACTTCTCGCAGCAGCGTAAGCGCCTGGAGTCGATCAAAGGCATCGGGGTGACGACATGCGCCACGATGCTGGCGTTCATGCCAGAACTTGGCCACGTCAGCGCTGCTCGCGTGGCCAAGCTGGCCGGGGTGGCGCCCTTGAACCAAGACTCCGGCAAGATGAGAGGGCGACGGCAAATTTGGGGCGGGCGCAGCCTTGTACGTTGCACCTTGCACATGGCTATGCTCAGCGCGGTTCGTTACAACCCCGTGCTTCAGGCCTTCTATCAACGGCTAGTTGCCGCCGGTAAACCCAAGAAAGTCGCCTTGGTGGCTTGCGCCCACAAGCTGCTGCGCATCCTGAACGCCATGGAACGATCAGGCCAACACTGGAACGAGGCCATGCACACAAATCCTGCTTGACCTTGAACACAGTTGCTCGGGGGGCAGCAAGCACGCAAAGCGTGCGCAGCGTGGGGGCATAAAAAACGGGGCACCGATATGCATGGTGCCCCGCAAACATCCGTCTCATAGGGGAGGGGAAAGAGGAGAAGCCGAGACGGACGACAAGACGGCCAACCGAAGTTCGCGGTCTACATGAAGTTAGGCGGGGCGAACCGCATTAAGTTTCTGGCGCGGTGCAAAAATCCTCCGCGAATTTGTATCAAATTATGCAAAGCCTGCTTTCCAGGCGCGCCAGAAAGACCAAGGGCCGCGAAAGCGGCCCTTGGTATGGTCGGCGCGGCGTATCAGGCCGCGAGATTGCCCCGCATCTTCTTGAGCGCGGCAGCCTCGATCTGGCGGATGCGCTCGGCCGACACGCCGAACTCCTGCGCCAGTTCATGCAGCGTGGCGCCGCCGTCATCCTGCAGCCAGCGGGCTTCCACGATGCGGCGCGAACGGGGATCCAGCGCTTCCAGCGCATCGCTCAGGCCGCTGCCTTGCAGCTGGTCGCGCGCGGCGCGTTCCAGCACCCGCGTCGGTTCCTGGCGGCCGTCGTCGGACAGGTAGGCGATGGGCGCGTAGCTATCATCGTCGTCATCCTGGTTTTCCAGCGACATGTCGCGGCCCGACAGGCGGACTTCCATTTCGCTCACGTCTTCGCGGCGCACGTTCAGTTCGCGCGCGATGTGCTCGACCTGCTCGGGATCCAGGGTCTGGCCGTCCGGGCGCATGCTGCGCAGATTGAAGAACAGCTTGCGCTGGGCCTTGGTGGTTGCCACTTTCACCAGGCGCCAGTTGCGGATGATGTACTCGTGGATTTCCGCCTTGATCCAGTGGACGGCGAACGACACCAGGCGCACGCCGCGCTCCGGATCGAAACGCTTGACGGCCTTCATCAGGCCGACATTGCCTTCCTGGATGAGGTCGGCGTGGGGCAAACCGTAGCCCAGGTACTGGCGGGCCACCGATACGACCAGCCGCAGGTGCGACAGGATCAGCTCGCGCGCGGCGCCCAGGTCTTCCTGGTCGCGCAGGCGGCGGCCAAGCTCGGTTTCACGTTCCGCCGACAGCACCGGCAGGCGGTTCACCGCGGAGATGTATGCGTCGATCGTGCCAAGTGCGCCCGGATTGGCAATGGCCAACGCCAGGGCGTTGCCGGAAGTGGCCAACGAGGTACTGGGTTGCTTCATAGCGGGGGTCTCCGGAAGGCGAAGGGGTAACGACATGGATTCGATGTTAGCACTCTAGTATTGGGAGTGCTAATTCGACTATTGCGGCGCGTCAAAGTTTCCTTGCGAATATTACGTCCCCGTTTATTTTTCCGACTAGCCCATCCGACGGGGAGCACGCGCAGCGTAGGGACCCAACCCGCGTCGCACCAACCCTCCACAGCAACGGCCCGCGCCGCCGCCGGGCCGCCCCAAGGCGGCGCAGCCCCCCCGGGGGGCAGCAAGCCCGCGCAGCGGGCGCGGCGTGGGGGCTTTTCTACCAGCCCAGGCGCTTCAACCCCTCGGCCGTAGCCTCGCCGTCCGGACGGATGAACAGGGCGCCGCGAGGGTCCAGGAAGACCTGGTAGCGGGCGCCGTCGAACAAGGGCATGTAGGCGCCGCTGCCAAATTGGACGTCGACAAAGGGAAACCAGTTCGGGAAATTCTTTTTCAGGGAACCCAGGTCCGGCGCGGGCCAATCGTCCAGGGCATGGACCGAGCGCGTGGCGGATGCCTCGCGGGCCGCGTCGCTATAGCGCCCGGACAGCCGCTCCAGGCGGTACAGGGGCGGCACGCCCGCCATCAGCGCCGGCACCTTCCAGCGCACGACCCGCGCGTCGATCTGCCATTGGTCCCCGTAGAGCACGTACTGGCGGGTCCCGGTGCCCGGCGCGCTGGCCTCGACCTGGAACTGGCCCTCGGCCTGCTGGCGGACCTCGATCCGGGCGACGGGCTCGTCGGTCGTCAGGCGGAAGAACTGCACCAGCGACAAGGCGAGCAGCCCCGACACGCATCCCAGCAGCACCAGCATCAGCCCGAACAGGCGCCGCACCGGCCGGAACTGGAACATCTTGCGGCCCCGCTCGTCGCGCGGACCGCCCCTGCCCAGCAGCATGACGATGCCCGGCAGGAGGACGACGACGGCGCCCAGCAGTATCCAGACGAAGGGAGCGATTCCGTTGATCAAGTCAGGCGTTCCTTGTTGAGAACACGCCGCGGGCGGCGGCCCGCCAGTATAGAAGCGGCCTCAGGCCGCCGGTTTTCCAAGCCGCTCGACGTGAAACCGGATGTGATCCTCGATGAAGGTCGAGATGAAGTAGTAACCGTGGTCGTAGCCGCCGTGGCGGCGCAGGGTCAGCGGCTGCCCGGCTTCGGCGCAGGCGGCCTCGAATACCTCGGGATACAACTGCTCCGCCAGGAACTGGTCCGATTCCCCCTGATCGATCAGGATGCCGCCGGGGAACGGGCGCTGGGCAAGGCGCATCAGCGCCGACGCATCGTAGGCGGCCCAGTCCTGCTCGTTGCCGCCCAAATAGGCCGTGAAAGCTTTCTTGCCCCAGGGGCACAGGCTGGGCGCGGCGATCGGCGCGAACGCCGAGACCGAACGGAACTTGCCCGGATTGCGCAGCGCCAGCACCAGCGCGCCATGGCCGCCCATGGAATGGCCGAAGATGCCCGTGCGCGACGCATCGCCCGGCAGGTCCTCGCCCGTGACGATGCCGTGCAGCTCCTCGGTCACGTAGCTGTACATGCGGTAGTGGGCGCGCCAATCGGAAGTCGTGGCGTCCACGTAGAAGCCGGCGCCGGTGCCCAGGTCCCAGCTTTCGTCCTCGTTGGGCGCGTTGGCGCCGCGGGGGCTGGTGTCCGGGGCGACCAGCATGACGCCGAGCTCAGCGGCCAGGCGCTGGGCGCCCGCCTTGATCATGAAGGTTTCTTCCGTGCAGGTCAGCCCCGCCAGGTAGAACAGTACGGGCACCGGGCCCTGTTCGGCCTGCGGCGGCACGTAGACCGAAAACCGCATGGGCAGGCCGATCTCCGCGGACTCGTGGCGATAGTAGCGCTGCCAGCCGCCGAAGCAGCGGTGCTGCGAAATGAGTTCCAGGGCCACGGCCATCGTATTCTCCAGTCGTAGGGGTCAAAAAAAACGCCGGTGGGTTAGGGTATATCCACGGTACGACGTTCCGTCGCCGAATGTTAACCTGCGCGTTATCGGGTACGGACGACGAAAAAAAATGCGATTCCTTGCCCAGATCGTGATCACGGGACTTGACCAGCGCCTACCGTGGCACTATTTATATACCGTGAGCGAAGACAAACCGTTCTTCCGGATACGCAAGTCCTGACACTATGGCCCGTCTGCCCCGTCTGTACGCCCCAGGGCTGCCCCAATTGGTGCAGGCCAACTTCATCCAGCCGCTGGCGGCGCCGTCGCAACCCGCGCCGGCCGATATCCTGAACCAGCTGGCCACCTGGCTGGGCGAGTCCGCCCAGCGCCACCGCGTCTCGGTCCACGGCTGGCTGCTGGCCAACGACCGCATCCTGCTGCTGGCCACGCCGGCGGACGAGGAAGGCCTGCCGCGCCTGATGCAGACGCTGGGCCGCAACCTGGCGGCGCGACTGCGCGGCGGCCGGGTCTTCGCCGGCCGCTACCGGTCCGCCCTGCTGGAACCGGGCGCCTGGGTGCTGCCCGCCCTGGTCTGGCTGGAAACCTACCCCGTGCGCAGCGGCGCCTCCCAGGATCCGGATTCGTGGCCGTGGTCCTCGGCCGCCAGCCATACCGGCAACACCACCGCGGCCCCGGCGCAATGGCAATCCGACCACGCCGATTACTGGGCTTGCGGCAACACCCCGTTCGACCGCCAGGCCAATTACCGCAAGCGGCTGCAGGACGGCCTGTCGCGCGAGGAAAGCCAGCGCATCGACCAGGCCGTTTCCGGCCAATGGGCGCTGGGCGGCCCCAGCTTCATCGCCAGCCTGGCCCACACCGCCAGTCGGCGAGTGGCCCCGGGCCAGCGCGGCCGTCCCCGCAAGAAGCCGGCAGCCCCCGCGCCGGCCGACGCCGAGCCTTCCTCGACCCCCAACACCTGAGTCCGGCGCCGCCGGCACGCCGCCTCCCTCGTCGCCAGGCGCGCCATGCGCGCCTGGCGCGTTTGCGTTCGCATGCGCCCGAGCCATTCTTGCGGGCCGCAGCATAGGCATTCCCGCAACACCCGACCGCCGCTCGGCGCTGGCGGCGGCCCGCCCTTAAAAATAGGGGACACATAAACTCGAAAATAGGGGACTCAGGGCTTCCGACGCACCGCCTCGGTGCACCGCCCCTTGCCGAAGCCCTGGCAGCGCGGCCATTGATACGTCCCCTTATAAATCACCTATGAACAGATATTCATAAATATAGGGACAAACCCCATTTATTCCTGTTGCACCCTACTGCCTCCGGGGGTATTGTCCGTCTCCTGCACTGCAACATTACGACGCAGGCCCACTGCGGAGCGCGCCATGCCCCAAAACACCCAGATCGAATCCTGTCCCCCGCCCGAGGCGACCCCCATCGATGCCAGCCGCATCGGCCTGCCGTCGGCCCAGGGCCTGTACCACCCCAAGAACGAACATGACGCCTGCGGCGTCGGCTTCGTCGCGCACATCAAGGGCAAGAAAAGCCACGCCATCATCCAGCAGGGCCTGAAGATCCTGGAGAACCTGGACCACCGTGGCGCGGTCGGCGCAGACAAGCTGATGGGCGACGGCGCCGGCATCCTGATCCAGATCCCCGACACGCTCTATCGCGACGAGCTGAGCCAGCAAGGCATCATCCTGCCGCCGCCCGGCGAGTACGGCGTGGCCATGGTGTTCCTGCCCAAGGAAACCGCCTCGCGCCTGGCCTGCGAACAGGAGCTGGAGCGCTCCGTGCGCGCCGAAGGCCAGGTGGTGCTGGGCTGGCGCAACGTGCCGGTGGACGTCGACATGCCGATGTCGCCCGCCGTGCGCGCCTGCGAACCCGTGATCCGCCAGCTGTTCATCGGCCGCGGCGCCGACGTGATGGTGCCGGACGCGCTGGAGCGCAAGCTGTACGTGATCCGCAAGACCGCCAGCCACGCCATCCAGAACATGCACCTGGCGCACGGCAAGGAGTATTTCGTGCCCTCGGCCTCGGTGCGCACCGTGGTCTACAAGGGCCTGCTGCTGGCCGACCAGGTCGGCCGCTACTACCGCGACCTGGCCGATCCGCGCACCGTGTCGGCCCTGGCGCTGGTGCACCAGCGCTTCTCGACCAACACCTTCCCCGCCTGGCCGCTGGCCCACCCGTACCGCATGATCGCCCACAACGGCGAGATCAACACGGTCAAGGGCAACTTCAACTGGCTGCGCGCCCGCGAAGGCATGATGCAGTCGGCCGTGCTGGGCGACGACCTGAAGAAGCTGTACCCCATCGTTTACGAAGGCCAGTCCGACACCGCCACGTTCGACAACTGCCTGGAACTGCTGGTGAACTCGGGCTACTCGCTGGCCCACGCCATGATGATGATGATCCCGGAAGCCTGGGAACAGCATACGCAGATGGACGAAAGCCGCCGCGCCTTCTACGAGTACCACGCCGCCATGATGGAGCCGTGGGACGGCCCCGCCGCGGTCGCGTTCACCGACGGCCGCCAGATCGGCGCCACGCTGGACCGCAACGGGCTGCGCCCGGCCCGCTACCTGGTCACCGATGACGACATGGTCATCCTGGCCTCCGAAGCCGGCACGCTGTCCATCCCCGAAAACCGCATCGTCAAGAAGTGGCGCCTGCAGCCGGGCAAGATGTTCCTGATCGACCTGGAACAGGGCCGCATCATCGACGACGCCGAGATCAAGCTGCAGCTGGCCAACAGCCGCCCGTACCGCCAGTGGATCGAGCGCCTGCAGATCAAGCTGGAATCGCTGCCGGCCCCGCGCCAGGCCGCCGTGGCCACGCAATCGTCCGTGTCGCTGCTGGATCGCCAGCAGGCGTTCGGCTGGACCCAGGAAGACTACAAGTTCATCCTCGAACCCATGGCGGCAAGCGGCGAGGAAGTGATCGGCTCGATGGGCAACGACGCCCCGCTGGCCGTGCTGTCCGACCGCGCCAAGCCGTTCTACAACTACTTCCGCCAGCTGTTCGCGCAAGTCACGAACCCGCCGATCGACCCCATCCGCGAACAGCTCGTGATGTCGCTGGTGTCGTTCATCGGCCCCAAGCCGAACCTGCTGGACATCAATAACGTCAATCCGCCGCTGCGCCTGGAAGTGTCGCAGCCGGTGCTGGACTTCGCCGCCATGGCGCAGATCCGCGACATCGAGCAGGTCACGGGCAAGAAGTTCCGCAGCTTCGAACTGGACATCACCTATCCCGCCGCCTGGGGCCCCGAGGGCATCGAAGCCCGCGTGGCCGCGCTGTGCGCGCGCGCCGTCGACGCGGTGCGCAGCGGCTACAACATCCTGATCGTGTCGGACCGCCTGGTCGACAGCGAGCGCGTGGCCATCCCGGCCCTGCTGGCGACGTCCGCCGTCCACCAGCACCTGATCCGCGCCGGCCTGCGCACCAACACCGGCCTGGTCGTGGAAACCGGCTCGGCGCGCGAAGTGCACCACTTCGCGCTCTTGGGCGGCTACGGCGCCGAAGCCATCCACCCCTACCTGGCGCTGGAATCGCTGGGCAAGATGAATGACCCCGAAAAGGCGGTCAAGAACTTCATCAAGGCGATCGGCAAGGGCCTGAACAAGGTCATGTCCAAGATGGGCATTTCCACGTACATGTCCTACACCGGCGCGCAGATCTTCGAAGCCGTGGGCCTGCAAAGCGCCCTGGTGAACAAGTACTTCACCGGCACCTCGTCCAACATCGAAGGCATCGGCATCTTCCAGGTGGCCGAGGAAGCGCTGCGCCAGCATCGCGCCGCCTTCGGCACGGACCCGGTCCTGGCCAA
Organism: Achromobacter denitrificans NBRC 15125; assembly: GCF_001571365.1. Lineage (GTDB taxonomy): Bacteria > Pseudomonadota > Gammaproteobacteria > Burkholderiales > Burkholderiaceae_B > Achromobacter > Achromobacter denitrificans. Next base: position 7,990 of record NZ_BCTQ01000036.1, read on the forward strand.
CGACCTGGACGCCGGCGGCGAATACGCCTACCGCGTGCGCGGCGAAGAGCACATGTGGACGCCGGATTCCATCGCCAAGCTGCAGCACGCCTCGCGCGCCAACAACTACCGCACGTACAAGGAGTACGCGCAGATCATCAATGACCAGAGCCGCCGTCACATGACCCTGCGCGGCCTGTTCGAGTTCCGCTTCGATCCGTCGCGCGCCATCCCGCTGGACGACGTCGAACCCGCCAAGGAAATCGTCAAGCGCTTCGCCACCGGCGCCATGTCGCTGGGCTCGATCTCCACCGAGGCGCACTCGGTGCTGGCCGTGGCCATGAACCGCATCGGCGGCAAGTCCAACACCGGCGAAGGCGGCGAGGACGAGCTGCGCTACCGCACCGAAATGCGCGAAGGCAAGAGCACCATCAAGGACGGCGACACGCTGGCCTCGGTGCTGGGTTCCGACCGCATCGAAGCGGACGTCCAGCTGAAGAAGGGCGATTCGCTGCGCTCGAAGATCAAGCAGGTGGCCTCGGGCCGTTTCGGCGTGACCGCCGAATACCTGTCGTCCGCCGACCAGATCCAGATCAAGATGGCGCAGGGTGCCAAGCCCGGCGAAGGCGGCCAGCTGCCCGGGCACAAGGTGTCGGACTACATCGCCAAGCTGCGCTACTCGGTGCCGGGCGTGGGCCTGATCTCGCCCCCGCCGCACCACGACATCTACTCGATCGAAGACCTGGCCCAGCTGATCCACGACCTGAAGAACGTGAACGCCAAGGCCTCGGTGTCGGTCAAGCTCGTGTCCGAAGTGGGCGTGGGCACGGTGGCCGCGGGCGTGGCCAAGGCCAAGGCCGACCACGTCGTGATCGCCGGCCATGACGGCGGCACGGGCGCCTCGCCGGTGTCCTCCATCAAGCACGTCGGCACGCCCTGGGAACTGGGCCTGGCCGAGACGCAGCAGACGCTGGTGCTCAACCGCCTGCGCAGCCGCATCCGCGTGCAGGCAGACGGCCAGATGAAGACCGGCCGCGACGTCGTCATCGGCGCGCTGCTGGGCGCCGACGAGTTCGGCTTCGCCACCGCGCCGCTGGTCGTGGAAGGCTGCATCATGATGCGCAAGTGCCACCTGAACACCTGCCCGGTGGGCGTGGCCACGCAGGACCCCGTCCTGCGCCAGAAATTCCAGGGCAAGCCCGAGCACGTCGTGAACTTCTTCTTCTTCATCGCCGAGGAAGTCCGCGAAATCATGGCCCAGCTGGGCATCCGCAAGTTCGACGACCTGATCGGCCGCGCCGACCTGCTGGACATGCGTTCGGGCGTGGAGCACTGGAAGGCCCAGGGCCTGGACTTCGCCCGCGTGTTCCATCAAACCCAGTCCGACGCCGACGTGCGCCAGACCGAAGAACAGGATCACGGCCTGGCCGGCGCGCTCGACCACCAGTTGATCGAACGCAGCAAGCCCGCGCTGGAACGCGGCGAGAAGGTCTCGTTCATCGTGCCGGTGCGCAACCGCAACCGCACCATCGGCGCCATGCTGTCGGGCGCGGTCGCTTCGCGCTACGGCCATGACGGCCTGCCGGACGACACCATCCACATCCAGTGCAACGGCACCGCCGGCCAGAGCTTCGGCGCGTTCCTGGCCCATGGCATCACCATGGACCTGGTGGGCGAAGGCAACGACTACGTCGGCAAGGGCCTGTCGGGCGGCCGCATCATCGTGCGCTCGCCCAACGACTTCCGCGGCTTCGGCCCCGACCACATCATTGCCGGCAACACCGTGCTGTACGGCGCGCTGGCCGGAGAGGCCTTCTTCAACGGCGTGGCCGGCGAACGCTTCGCGGTCCGCAACTCGGGCGCCGCCACGGTGGTGGAAGGCACGGGCGACCACGGCTGCGAATACATGACCGGCGGCACCGTCGTGGTGCTGGGCGCCACCGGCCGCAACTTCGCGGCCGGCATGTCCGGCGGCGTGGCCTACGTGTGGGATCCGGAACGCACGCTCAAGCATCGCGCCAACCTGTCCATGGTCGAACTGGAACCCGTGTCCTCGCACGCCGAACAGCTCGCGCAGAACGGCATGGACACCTGGCACAGCGCGCAGCGCGGCGGCGAACGCGAAACGGACGAAACGATCCTGCGCCGCCTCGTGGAAGACCACTTCCGCTACACCGGCAGCTTCCGCGCCCGCGAAATCCTGGGCGACTGGGAAGCCTCGCGCGGCAAATTCGTAAAGATCATGCCGACGGACTACCGCCGCGCATTGGGTGAAATGTGGCGTGCAGCCAACCCGCAACAACTGGCTGCGTGAGGGAAATCATGGGAAAGATCACCGGATTCATGGAATATCAGCGCCTGCAGGAGGCCTCCGAGGCCCCGCAGAAGCGCCTGAAGAACTGGCGCGAGTTCGTGCTGCACCTGAACGACGAGCAGGCCAAGCAGCAGGCGGCGCGCTGCATGGACTGCGGCATCCCGTTCTGCAACAACGGCTGCCCCGTCAACAACATCATTCCGGACTGGAATGACCTGGTCTACAAGCAGGACTGGAAGCGCGCGCTGGAAGTGCTGCACTCCACCAACAACTTCCCGGAGTTCACGGGCCGCATCTGCCCGGCGCCGTGCGAAGCCGCCTGTACCTTGAACATCAACAGCGACGCCGTGGGCATCAAGTCCATCGAGCACGCCATCATCGACAAGGGCTGGGCCGAAGGCTGGGTCGCGCCGCAAGTGCCGGCGCGCAAGACCGGCAAGAAGGTCGCGGTAGTGGGCTCCGGCCCCGCCGGCATGGCGTGCGCGCAGCAGCTGGCGCGCGCCGGCCACTCGGTGACGCTATTCGAAAAGAGCGATCGCATCGGCGGCCTGCTGCGCTACGGCATCCCCGACTTCAAGCTGGAAAAGCACCAGATCGACCGCCGCATCTCGCAGATGGAAGCCGAAGGCGTGGAATTCGCGCCCTCGACCTACATCGGCAATCCCAGCGACCCCGTGGCCGATGGCCTCACCGTGCGCACGCCGGATTCGCTGCTGGCCGAGTTCGACGCCGTCGTCATGAGCGGCGGCTCGGAAACGCCGCGCGACCTGCCGGTGCCTGGACGCGAGCTGTCGGGCGTCTACTTCGCCATGGACTTCCTGCGCCAGCAGAACAAGGCCGTGGCCGGCGACCGCCTCACCAACCAGACGCTCGCCAAGGGCAAGCACGTGGTGGTGATCGGCGGCGGCGACACGGGTTCCGACTGCGTGGGCACCAGCAACCGCCACGGCGCGGCCTCGGTCACGCAGTTCGAACTGATGCCCCAGCCGCCCGAAAGCGAAAACAAGAGCATGACCTGGCCGTACTGGCCGCTAAAGATGCGCACCTCGTCCTCGCACGAGGAAGGCTGCGATCGCGACTGGTCCGTGACCACCAAGCTGCTCAAGGGCAGCAACGGCAAGGTGGAAAAGCTGGTCGGCGCCCGCGTCGAATGGTTCAAGGACGAAGCCACCGGCCAGATGAAGATGCGTGAGGTCGAAGGCTCGGAGTTCGAGATCAAGGCCGACGTGGTGCTGCTGGCCATGGGCTTCGTGTCGCCCGTGCAGACCGTGCTCGACGCCTTTGGCGTGGACCGCGACGCGCGCGGCAACGTGCGCGCCAACACCGACGACTACCGCACCAGCGTGGAAAAGGTCTTCACCGCCGGCGACATGCGCCGCGGCCAGTCCCTGGTGGTCTGGGCCATCCGCGAAGGCCGCCAGTGCGCGCGCGCCGTCGACGCCTACCTGATGGGAAGCAGCGAGCTGCCGCGCTGATCGCCCGCAACACCCCCGAAACGCCGCCGCGCGCCTATGCGCCGGCGGCTTTTTTTATTTGGGCCGGGCGCGAATGTTGTGACATAACCACTTTTTCATTGCGGTCTTTTCACGATTTGACACATATCAATCGGGGTCCACGGCAGGTCTGAGAACCTGTCAGCTCAACCCATGGAAAGATCGGAGAAGAGAAATGTTTTCGCTGAACGGGCATATCCGCGCCACCGCCATCGCCGGCCTGATCGCCGCCGGCACGCTTGCCGCCCCCGCGCACGCCCACGAAGCGGGTGACGTGCTGTTCAAGGTCGGCGTGACGCAGGTCCGTCCCTCGTCCAACAACGGCACCGTGCTCAATGGCAGCGTCGGGCTCGATGTGAACAATAATGTGCGCCCCAGCTTCACCCTGACCTACATGGCCACGCGCAACATCGGCATCGAACTGCTGGGCGCCTGGCCCTTCCAGCATGACGTCAGCGGCAGCGGCCTGGGCAAGATCGGCTCCACCAAGCAACTGCCCCCGACGCTGAGCCTGCAATGGCACATCCTGCCGGACAGCATGATCCAGCCCTACATCGGCGTCGGCATCAACTACACGCACTTCTTCGACACCAAGGCCGAAGGCGCGCTGAAGGGTTCGAACCTGAAGCTGGGCGATTCCTGGGGCGTTGCGGCGCAACTGGGCGCGGACTTCAAGATCAACGAGCGCTGGTTCATGAACGCCGACATCCGCTACATCGACATCCGCTCCAAGGTGAAGCTGGACGGCCAGCACATTGGCACCGCGCGCATCGATCCGTGGGTCGCGACGATCGGCGTCGGTTACCGCTTCTAAAGCGAAGACGCAAAGGCGGCGCGTCGGCGCGCCGCTGTCAGCCTTGCGGCGCCTCCAGCTTGTGCCGCAGGGCCTGCAATGCCGGCGTGTCGTCGTCCGCGCGCCAGACCAGCTGGGTCTGGGCCAGGCCATGCGAGCCGGACAGGGCGCCGACGCGCACCGCGTGCTCCGCCCCCAGCACCGCCAGCACCGAGCGCGGCACGATCGCCACGCCCGACCCTGCCGCCACGCAGGCGACGATGGCGTGATACGAGGCGAATTCCATTATCTTGCCTGGCGCCATGCCTTCCTGGCTCAACCATGATTCCAGGATGCGCCGGTACGAGCATCCCGATGCGAACGCAATCACGCTGCGGTCGCGCAGATCCTGCGGACTGCGGATCGGATCCCAGGCCAGCGGCGAGATCAGCGCCAATTCCTCCTTGAACGCATCCATCGTCGCCAGGCCTTCGCCCGGAAAGGGCTGCGCCACGAAAGCCGCCTCGATCTCGTAGTTGCGCACCTTGGCCGCCAGCGCCGCCGACGTGCCGGTCACCAGCTCGATCCGCACCTGCGGCCAGGCCGCGTGATAGGCCGCCAGAATAGGAGGCAGGCGCGCCGCCGCCGTGCTCTCCATCGTGCCGATGCGCAGCACGCCCTGCGGGGAGCCGTCGCGCACGGCGGCCTGGGCCTCGTCGGCCAACCGCAGCAGGCGGTCCGCATAGGACAGCAGCACGCGCCCCTGGTCCGACAGTACCAGTCGGCGATTCTGCCGCCGGAACAGCGGCGCGTTCAGCGAGGCTTCCAGCTGCTTCAGGCGCGTCGACACGTTCGACTGCACGCGGTTCAGGTGCGCCGCGGCGCGCGCCACGCCGCCCTGGTCGGCGACCGCCTTGAAGATTTGCAACGCGTCGAGATCCAAGTTTCTCATTTCAAGAACCCAAGTTCTTAATAATTCGCTATTAAAGATATTAGTACAGTCGTAGAGTGGGAGCCATGTCAACGCCCATTTACCCTTCCGCGTCCCACTCCCGCAGCGCCACCGCCCAGGCAGTGCCGGCGGCGCTGGCCTTGGCGGCGGCCATGGGGATAGGCCGGTTTGCATTCACGCCTGTCTGGCCATTGATGGCGCAGGAAACCGGCCTGTCGCTGTCCCAGGGCGGCTGGCTGGCCTCGGCGAACTACGCGGGCTACCTCCTGGGCGCGCTGGCCGCCGTGGCCTGGCCCATCCGCCGTCTGCGCGGCATGCTGGCGGCAAGCCTGCTGGCGGTTGCCCTGTTCACCCTTGCCATGCCGCTCGGGCACGGGTTGGCGATGTGGTGCGCCCTGCGGCTGGCCGCCGGCTACGCCAGCGCCAGCGCCTTCATCTGCGTGGCGGCGTGGCGGGCGGTGCCGGCGGGCGATCCCCGCGAAGCCGGCGCATCCGCCGTGACCTACGCCGGCGTCGGCGCGGGCATTGCGCTGACGGGGCTGGCCTGTCTGGCGCTGGCGGCGTGGGACGCGCGCGCCGACACGGTCTGGATGGTCCTGGGCGGCCTGGCGCTGGCGTTGTCCGCGGCCGCCTGGCCGGGACTGCGTCGCCAGGCGGCGCCAGCCCCTGCGCGGGCGGCAAGCGCGGCGCCCCCCGCCCGGCTGCCGCGGGTTATCCCCGGACTGGCGCTGCACTATGGCGCTTTCGGCGTGGGCTACATCATCCCCGCCACCTTCCTGCCCGCGATGGCCAAGGACATCATTCCCGACCCGGCCATCTTCGGCTGGGCCTGGCCGCTGTTCGGCCTGGCGGCCGCGGTGTCCTGCCTGCTGGTGCCGCGGCTGGCGCGGGGCGGCGACAGCGTGCAGATCTGGCGCGCCGCCCAGGCCTCGATGGCGCTGGGGATGCTGGCCGTCGCCGTGTGGCACCACATTGCCGCCGTGATCCTGGCCGCCGTGCTGGTGGGCGGCACCTTCATGGTGATCACGCAAGCCGGCATGCTGGCGGCCAGGCGGGCGGCGGGCGCGGCGGCGCCGCGCGCCGCCGCCCTGATGACGGCGGCCTTCGCCGCCGGCCAGATCCTGGGGCCGCTGCTGGCGTCCTGGGCAGCGCGCTGGGGCGCCGGCCTGCCGCAAGCGCTGGCGGCGAGCGCCGCACTGCTGGCGTTGTCCGCATGGCGTTTGGGAAAGATCACGACAGATGGCAATGGCGCTGGGCATAATGCGATCGCGAGCAGCCCGCGGGGCCGCGCGCACCAGAACCATAACTAACCAGGAGTCATCTGGATGAAACCGTTACGCCCCCTGATTGCCGCCCTGGCGGCCGTTGCCGCTTTCAGCGGCGCCGCCCAGGCCCAGTCCGCCGACTGGCCGGCCAAGCCCATCACCATGATCGTGCCCTACGCGCCGGGCGGCTTCGCCGATACCCGCGTGCGCCTGCTGGCGCGCAAGCTGGGCGACTCGCTGGGCCAGCCCATCGTGGTCGAGAACAAGGCGGGCGCGGGCGGCGTGGTCGGCACCAACCTGATCGCGCGCGCCGCGCCGGACGGCTACACCATCGGCACGGGCAACCTCGCGCCCATGGCGGTCAATCCCTCGCTGATGAAGGACATGCCCTACGATCCGCAAAAGGACCTGGCGCCCATCATCCTGATCGAAAACAGCCCGCTGGTGCTGAGCGTGAACAACGAACTGCCCGTGAAGACGCTGGCGGACCTGATCGCGCTGGCCAAGAAGCAGCCCGGCAAGCTGTCGTTCGGCTCGTCCGGCGTGGGCGGCGCCCACCATCTTTCCGGCGAAATGTTCCGCGAGCAGGCCAAGATCGACATCGTCCACGTGCCGTACAAGGGTGGCAGCCTGGCCGCGACCGACCTCATGGGCGGCCATATCTCGATGATGTTCGAAATGGGCTATTCCGCGCTCCCGGCCATCCAGGGCAAGAAAATCCACCCGATCGCGGTGACGTCGGCCAAGCGCCTGGACGTGCTGCCCGACGTGCCGACCATGGCCGAATCGGGCCTGACGGGCTTCGAGTCGTACAACTGGCAGGGCATCGTGGCCCCGGCCGGCACCCCGGCGCCCATCATCGCCAAACTCAACGCCGAGTTCAACCGCATTTTGAAGGAACCGGACGTGCAGAAGGCGATCGCGGACACCGGCAGCCAGGCCGGCGGCGGCACGCCCGAGGAATTCGGCGCCTTCATCAAGAGCGAAACCGAGAAGTGGGCCCACGTCATCAAGGCTGGGAACATCCAGCTTCAATAACCTTCCAGGAGTAAACCCATGGCTTCCCGTCTGATTGAACTGCTCAAGCTGGCCCACCCCATCGTCCAGGCCCCCATGGCTGGCGGCGCCACGACGGTGGAACTGGTCTCCGAGGCATCGAAGGCGGGAACCCTGGGTTCGCTCGGGGCGGCCTACCTGAGCCCCGAACAGATCGAGGCGGCGGCGCAAGCGATCCGCGCGCGCACCGACCGCCCCTTCGCCATCAATCTTTTCGCCTCCGTGCCGGAGGAGCCCATGCGCGGCGACGCCGGCCGGATGCTGGCGCTGATGGCGCGCTATCACGAGCAACTGGGCCTGCCCGCGCCCGCCGAACCCGGTCCCCAGCCGGATCCTCTGGAGGGACAGATCGAGGCGGTGCTGCGGGCGCGCCCCGCCGTTTTCAGCTTCACCTTCGGCCGCATGCCCGCCGCCGCGCTGGCGCGCTGCCGCGAGCAGGGCATCCTGACCGTGGGCACCGCGACCACGGTGCGCGAGGCGGTCGCGCTGGAGCAGGACGGCGTGGACGCCGTGGTTGCCCAGGGCGCCGAGGCCGGCGGACACCGGGGCACGTTCCTGGGCGGTTTCGAGGAATCGCTGATCGGCACCATGGCGCTGGTGCCGCAGGTGGCGGACGCCGTGTCCGTGCCGGTGATCGCCTCGGGCGGCATCATGGACGGCCGCGGCATCGCCGCCGCCCTGGCCCTGGGGGCCGACCTGGCACAAATGGGGACGGCCTTCCTGACCACGGAAGAGTCTGGTATCAACGAGGCGTACAAGGCGGTCCTGCCCGCCTCGCGCTCGGAGCAATCGCGCCTGACGCGGGCCTTTTCCGGCCGCCCGGCCCGCGGCATCGAGAACGCCTTCATGCGCGACGCCGACGCCATCGCGGCGGATATCCTGCCCTATCCCCTGCAGAACGCCCTGACGCGGCCCATGCGGACCGCCGGCGGCAAGGCTGGCAACATCCACGTGCTGTCGCTCTGGGCGGGCCAGGGCGCGCCCCTGGCGCGGCGCGAAACCACCTCGGATCTGGTCCGGCGGCTGGCCCGGGAAACGGCGGCGGCGCAGGCGCGCCGCTGAGCGAAGATTGTTCCCAGGACCGAAAACACTGTTCCACGGGCGGCCTATCGCGTTGTCATTACAAAGCGTCGGGCTACAATGGCGCCTCGCCGCTGGGAGCCAAGGCCCCGCTTTGTCCCCGGCATATGAGTAACAGGGCGCTTCCCGACGCCGCCTGTCTTGTGCGCGCCGGCCCCCATACCGCCAGACGCGTCGACGAGACAGCAGGGCAAGCTCCGCCGCCGAAACACCCTTTCGTTGCCCATGCCCGCTCAAACAAGCAGCACCCCGGAATTCGCCCTGCGCCTCGAAGGCGTGGCGCTCGGCTACGGCGATTTCACCGTGCTGCGCGATATCTCCATGGACGTGCGCGCCGGGCAGGTGGTCGCCATCATGGGCGGCTCCGGCTCGGGCAAGACCACCCTGCTGCGGGCGGCCACCGGCCAACTCACCGCGCAGCAGGGCCGCGTGCAGGCCTTCGGCCAGGACATGGCGCACGTCACGCCGGCCGAACTGCAGTCGCTGCGCACGCGCATGGGCGTGCTGTTCCAGCAGGGCGCGCTCTTCACCGACCTGAACGTCTTCGAAAACGTGGCCTTCCCGCTGCGCGAGCACACCCGGCTGGAAGAAGCGGAAGTGACCGAGCGCGTGCTGGACAAGCTCGACGCCGTGGGCCTGCGCGCCGCCGCGCACCTGAAGGTCTCTGAAATCTCGGGCGGCATGGCCCGGCGCGTGGCGCTGGCCCGCGCCGTGGTGCTGGAACCCGAACTCATCCTGTACGACGAGCCGTTCGCCGGGCTGGACCCCATTTCGCTGGGCATCACCGCCCGCCTGATCCGCAGCCTGGCCGACCGCCTGGGCTGCGCCTCGGTGCTGATCACGCACGACGTACAGGAATCGTTCTCCATCGCCGACCGGGTCTACCTGGTGGGACAGGGCAAGCTCGCCGCCGCCGGCACGCCGGAAACGCTGTCGGCCTCGCAAGACCCCTACGTGCAGCAATTCCTCAAGGGAGAGCCCGACGGCCCCGTCGCCTTCCAGTATCCCGAAACGCCGGCTTTCCAGAAGTGGCTTTCGCAACAGAAGGGGCGCAAGGCATGAGCGGATCCCGCAACCCTATCGGCTCGCTGGGCGGCTGGGTGCGCGCCCAGGTCTCGGGCCTCGGCTATTTCACCCGCTTCTTCGGCGCCATGCTGGCGCGCAGCGGCATCGCCCTGTCGCGCCCCCGCCTCGTCTCGCAGCAGGTCCACTTCATCGGCAACTACTCCTTGCTGATCATCGCGGTGTCCGGCATGTTCGTGGGCTTCGTGCTGGGATTGCAGGGCTACTACACGCTCAACCGCTACGGTTCCGAGGAGGCCCTGGGCCTGCTGGTCGCCTTGTCGCTGGTGCGCGAACTGGGCCCGGTCGTGACCGCGCTGCTGTTCGCGGGCCGCGCCGGCACCTCGCTCACGGCGGAAATCGGCCTCATGAAGGCCGGCGAACAACTCGCGGCCATGGAAGTCATGGCCGTGGACCCGATACGGCGCGTGCTGGTGCCGCGCCTGTGGGGCGGCGTCATCGCCATGCCCATCCTGGCGGCGGTGTTCTCCATGGTGGGCATCCTGGGCGGCTGGGTGGTGGGCGTGGTCATGATCGGCGTGGATGCCGGCGCCTTCTGGTCGCAAATGCAGAACGGCGTGGACGTCTGGAAGGACGTGGCCAACGGCGTCATCAAGAGCCTGGTGTTCGGCGTCTCGGTCACGCTGGTCGCGCTTTACGAAGGCTGGCAGGCCAAGCCCACTCCCGAAGGCGTTGCCCGCGCCACTACGCGCACCGTCGTGGTGGGCTCCCTGGCGGTACTAGGGCTGGACTTCCTGCTCACCGCCCTGATGTTTGGAAATTGATACGGATCGATCATGTCACGCGAAAAAACCGACTTCTGGGTAGGGCTGTTCGTATTGCTGGGCGCGGTCGCGCTGGCATTCCTGGCGTTGCGCGCCGGCAACTTGAGCACTTTTTCTTTCGCCCCGACCTATACGGTGACGGCCAACTTCGATAACGTAGGCGGCCTCAAAGTGCGCGCGCCCGTCAAGAGCGCCGGGGTCGTGGTGGGCCGGGTCGACGGCATTTCGTTCGACGACAAGACCTTCCAGGCGATCGTGTCGGTCAAACTGGAAACGGCCTATCAGTTCCCCAAGGACACCTCGGCGTCCATCCTGACGTCCGGCCTGCTGGGCGAACAGTACCTGGGCCTGACCGCGGGCAGCGACGAAGAGAACTTCGCCGACGGCGGAAAGATCCGCTACACGCAGAGCGCCGTCGTCCTTGAACAGCTGATCAGCCAGTTCCTGTATGGGTCGGCGGAAAAGCAAGGCTCGAACTCGTCGGAACCCGAAGCGAAGACGCCGAATTGAAGACCATGCGAGAGACGCGGTAACAGCCGCGTCCTGCGTACGCAATATCATAAGAAATATGGATAGGGATGCCTTGATCATGAATAAGAAAGCGATTTCCCGGATTGCCACTGTCGCAGCGGCTGGCGCGCTGCTGGCAGGCTGCGCCGCGCCGCAGAACCCGGATCCCCGCGATCCCTGGGAAGGCTTCAATCGAGGCATCTACAAGTTCAACGACACGGTCGACCGCGCCGTCTTCAAGCCCGTGGCGCAGGCGTACACCTTCGTCACGCCGGAGCCGGTGCGCAGCTGTGTGCACAACATCTTCAGCAACGTCGGCGACCTCTGGTCGGGCACCAACAGCTTCCTGCAGGGCCGCGGCCACGACTTCGTCAACACGCTCGGCCGCTTCCTGTTCAACACCACCATGGGCGTGGGCGGCTGCTTCGACGTCGCCTCGGCCAACGGCGCGCGCCGGATCCCGAACGACTTCGGCACCACGCTGGGCGTCTGGGGCTTCGGCCAGGGCCCGTACCTGGTGCTGCCGTTCTTCGGCTCCTCCTCCGTGCGCGACGGCGCCGGCCTGATCGGCGACTACGCCGGCACGACCTACGGCTACATGGGCGTGGACGCGATCGACAACGTGCCCCTGCGCAATTCGCTGTGGGGCCTGCGCATCGTCGACACGCGCGCCAGCCTGCTGGACGCCACCGACACGGTCGACCGAGTGGCGCTCGATCCGTACAGCTTCGTCCGCGACGCCTACCTGCAGCGCCGTGCCGCCATGGTGCTGGGCCAGAAGGTGGATGACGAATCCTCCCTGCCCAACTACGAAGACGAAGGGGACGACACCCCGGCGCCCGCCGCGCCTGCCGCCCCCGCCGCTTCGCCCGCGCCGCAACCCACAGCCAAGTAAGCGGTGGCCTCGCGCCGCCGCTACCAGTAAGGAGTTTTGATGCGAGTTTTTTTTGTTTCCCTGCTGCAGCGCCTGGTTTTCGCGAGCCTCCTGGGGCTGGCGGCCACCGCGTCCGCGCAGGCCAAGCCCGATCCCAACGGCCCGCCTGACCAGTTCGTGCTGGCCGCGGCCAACGAAGCCCTCGACGTGCTCAAGGCCGATGGCGCCGTCAAGGCCGGCAACACCGCCCGGATCAACCAGGTCGTCAACGACCACATCCTGCCCTACGTCGACTTCCAGAAGACCACGCGGCTGGCCGCCGGCCGCTACTGGCGCCAGGCCAACCAACAACAGCGCACGGATCTGGCCGAGGCTTTCCGCGGCACCCTGGTGCGCACCTACAGCGGCGCGCTGACCCGCGTCACGCCCAGCACCACCGTGCGCATGCTGCCGTTCCGCGGCGATCCCAAGGCCGACGACGTGGTCGTTCGCACCCTCATCACCCAGTCCAACGGACAGCCGACCGGCGTGGATTACCGCCTGGAAAAGACCACCCAGGGCTGGAAGATCTACGACATGAACGTCGAAGGCATCTGGCTGATCGAGAACTACCGCAACCAGTTCGCCCAGCAGATCAACCAGAACGGCATCGACGGCCTGATCCAGGCGCTGAACCAGCGCAACCAGTGATTCCCCTCCAGGCTATTCCGGCCCGGCGCGCCCCATGAGGCCCGCCGGGCCGATTATTTCGGGGACAGATAAAGCGTCCATCCATACGGACCGCGGGGCCATCGCCGCGTCCCGCCGCGGGGCGCTTATATAATGAACGATTCGCTCTTTTCGGGCCAATTCCCGCCGTCATGTCCGCCGTCAGTCTAGAAAACGTCTCCAAGATCTACTCCCCGCGCCAAAGCGGCTGGCGGAAGCTGCTCGGCCGCGCGCCCGGCGCCGGCTTCCAGGCGCTGGACAACGTCAGCCTGAACATCGAGCACGGCGAGTTCTTCGGACTGCTCGGCCCCAACGGCGCCGGCAAGACCACGCTGATCTCGATCCTGGCCGGCCTGGCGCACGCGAGCTCGGGCCGCGCCACGGTCTGTGGCTACGACGTCGTGGCCGACTACAAGTCGGCGCGGCGCGCGCTGGGCGTAGTGCCTCAGGAGCTGGTCTACGACCCGTTCTTCACGGTGCGCGAAACCCTGCGCATCCAGTCCGGGTATTTCGGCCTGCGCAAGAACGACGACTGGATCGACGAAATCCTCTTCAACCTGGGCTTGGCGGACAAGGCCAATTCCAATATGCGGGCGCTGTCCGGCGGCATGAAGCGCCGCGTGCTGGTGGCGCAGGCGCTGGTGCACCGCCCCCCCGTGATCGTGCTGGACGAACCGACCGCCGGCGTGGACGTGGACCTGCGGCGCACGCTGTGGGAATTCATCTCGCGCCTGAACAAGGCCGGCCACACCATCATGCTCACCACCCACTACCTGGAAGAAGCCGAAGCGCTGTGCGGCCGGATCGCCATGCTCAAGGGCGGGCGCATCGTGGCGCTGGACACCACGCAGGCCCTGCTGGCCCGCGTGGGCGGCGTGGACCTGGAAGACGCGTTCGTCCGCATCATGCACCAGGACGAACCCGTCACCGCCGCCCTGCAACCCGAAGAGATCTCGTCATGACCCAGCCCACCGCGAGCGCCAGCCAGCCGCTGGTGCAGCCCCGCCTGGACGCGGGTTCCGGTTTTCCCACCCTGCTGCGCAAGGAATTGCTGCGCTTCTGGAAGGTCAGCTTCCAGACCATCGCCGCGCCCGTCATCACGGCGCTGCTGTACCTGCTGGTTTTCGCGCACGTGCTGGAAGGGCGCGTCATGGTGTACGGCAGCGTGCCCTACACGGCGTTCCTGATCCCCGGGCTCATGATGATGAGCATGCTGCAGAACGCGTTCGCCAACCCGTCGTCCTCGCTCATCCAGAGCCGCATCACGGGCAACCTCGTGTTCATGCTGCTGCCGCCGCTGTCGCACCGCGACATCTTCGCCGCCTACGTGCTGGCGGCCATCGTCCGCGGCCTCGCGGTCGGCCTGTGCGTCTGGGTGGTGGCGCTGTTCTTCGTGTCGCTGGTGCCCGCGCATCCGCTGTGGCTGGCGGTGTTCGCCGTGCTGGCCTGTGGCATCATGGGCGTGCTGGGCCTGATCGCGGGCCTGTGGTCCGAGAAATTCGACCAGCTCGCCGCCTTCCAGAACTTCCTGATCATGCCGGCGACGTTCCTGTCCGGTGTGTTCTATTCCATCCACACGCTTCCCGCCTTCTGGCAGAGCGTGTCCCACTGGAACCCCATCTTCTACACCATCGACGGTTTCCGCTACGGATTCTTCTCGGTGTCGGACGTCTCCCCCTGGCGCAGCCTGGCAGTGGTGACGGGGGTGTTCCTCGCGCTATCGCTTTACGCCCTGCGGCTCCTGGCCAGCGGCTACAAACTCAGGAATTGACGTCCATGCTTCCCACTCCCGCGCAAGTCCGCCAATACATCGCTGACGGCCTGCCCTGTGAACATCTCGACGTGCAAGGCGACGGCTCCCATTTCGACGCCGTCATCGTCAGCGCCGCCTTCGAGGGCAAGCGCCTCATCCAGCGCCACCAACTGGTGTACGCCGCCCTGGGCGACCGCATGAAGGCCGAGATCCACGCTCTCTCGATGCGCACCCTGACGCCCGACGAATACCGCCAGGCAGGGCAGTGATGGATAAATTACGCATCACCGGGGGCTCGCCGCTGCACGGCGAGATCTCCATCTCCGGCGCGAAGAACTCGGCCCTGCCCATCCTGTGCGCCAGCCTGCTGACGGCCGATGCGCTGTCGCTGTCCAACGTTCCGCACCTGAACGACACCGCCACCATGCTGCGCCTGCTCGGCCGCATGGGCGTGCGCGCAGAGCGCGGCGCCGACGGCGTGGTCGCGCTGCGGGCAGACCAGGTCGACAATCTGGAAGCCCCGTACGACCTGGTCAAGACGATGCGCGCCTCGATCCTGGTGCTGGGCCCACTGCTGGCGCGCTTCGGCGAAGCCCGCGTCAGCCTGCCCGGCGGCTGCACCATCGGCCAGCGTCCCGTAGACCAGCACATCAAGGGCCTGGCCGCGCTGGGCGCTGAGATCAGCATCGAGCACGGCTTCGTGGTGGCGCGGGCCAAGCGCCTGAAGGGCGCCTCCGTGCGCACCGACATGGTCACCGTCACCGGCACCGAGAACCTGCTCATGGCGGCCGTGCTGGCCGAGGGCCGGACCGTGCTGGAGAACGCCGCGCGCGAACCCGAGGTCGTGGACCTGGCCGAACTGCTCATCAAGATGGGCGCCCGCATCCAGGGCCACGGCACCGACCGCATCGTGATCGACGGGGTCGACCGGCTGCATGGCGCCGAACACCGCGTCATTTCCGACCGCATCGAGGCCGGCACCTTCCTGTGCGCCGTGGGCGCGGCGGGCGGCGACATCGTCCTGCGCAACGCCGACGCCGGCATCCTCGGCGCCACCCTGGACAAGCTGACGGAAGCCGGCCTCACCATCGAAACCGGCCCCGACTGGATCCGCGGCGCCATGTCCTCGCGGCCCCGCGCCGTGGGATTCCGCACGCACGAATACCCCGGCTTCGCCACCGACATGCAGGCCCAGGTCATGGCGCTGAACGCCGTGGCCGAGGGCACCTCGGTGATCGTCGAAACGATCTTCGAGAACCGCTACATGCACGTGCAGGAACTGCGCCGCATGGGCGCGGACATCGACATCGACGGCCATACCGCCTTCGTGCGCGGCGTGCCGCGCCTGTCCGGCGCCACCGTCATGGCCACCGACCTGCGCGCCTCGGCCAGCCTCGTCATCGCCGGCCTGGCCGCCGAGGGCGAAACCCTGGTCGACCGCATCTACCACCTGGATCGCGGCTACGACCAGATGGAAGTGAAACTGCGCGCCCTGGGCGCGAACATCCAACGCGTCACCGGCAAGGAACAGGCATGAAAAGTAATAGCCCCCACGCTACGCCTTCGGCTTGCTGCCCCCCGAGGGGGCTGCCCCGCCTTGGGGCGGCCCTGCGGCGAGGCGGCCCCCACGCTGCGCCTTCGGCTTGCTGCCCCCCGAGTGGGCGCTTTCATCTTGAGGCGGCTCAGCGATGAAAGATGCCCCCGTCACGCCCCTGACCTTGGCTTTGTCCAAGGGGCGGATCTTTGAAGAAACCATGCCTTTGCTGGCCGAGGCCGGCATCGAGGTGTCCGAGAATCCGGAAAGCTCGCGCAAGCTGATCCTTCCGACCAGCGATCCCGGCCTGCGCCTGATCATCGTGCGGGCGTCCGACGTGCCCACCTACGTCCAGTACGGCGCGGCCGACCTGGGCATCGCGGGCAAGGACGTGCTCATCGAGCATGCCAAGGAACAGCCCGGCGGCCTGTACCAGCCCATCGACCTGAACATCGCCAAGTGCCGTCTGGCCGTGGCCGTGCGCAACGGCTTCGACTACGAAGGCGCCGTCCACCAGGGCGCGCGGCTGCGCGTGGCCACGAAGTACGTGCACTCAGCCCGTGAACACTTTGCGTCCAAGGGCGTGTACGTCGACATCATCAAGCTGTATGGTTCGATGGAGCTGGCGCCGCTGGTAGGCCTGGCCGACTGCATCGTGGACCTGGTGTCCACCGGCGGCACGCTGCGCGCCAACGACCTGGTCGCGGTCGAGGACATCATGCCGATCTCCTCGCGCCTGATCGTCAACCAGGCGGCGCTCAAGACCCGCGGCGACCGCCTGCAACCGCTGCTGGATGCCTTCGAAAGAGCCGCAGCCCGCAACGCCTGACCCCCGCCCGCCGCGACGCCGCGGCGGCCGTTACCCGCTTTGCACCATGACGCCATGGCACTGATCAATCGTCTCGACTCCCGCGATCCCGGATTCCAATCCGCCCTGTCCAGGCTGCTGGCCTTCGAAGCCACCGAGGACGAGTCCATCGACCGCGCCGCGGCCGGCATCCTGGCCGACGTGCGCGCCCGCGGCGACGCCGCGCTGGTGGAGTACACGCAGCGCTTCGACCGCATGCCCGGCGCCTCCGCCGCGACGCTGGAGATCCCCAAGGCCGACTGGCATGCGGCCCTGGCCGCGCTGCCGGCCGCGCAGCGCGAAGCGCTGGAAGCCGCCGCCGACCGCGTGCGCCGCTACCACGAGCGCCAGCGCGCCGAGACCTGGACCTACACCGAGCCCGACGGCACGATGCTGGGCCAGCAGGTGACGCCGCTGGACCGCGTGGGCCTGTACGTGCCGGGCGGCAAGGCCGCCTACCCGTCGTCGGTGCTGATGAACGCCATCCCGGCCAAGGTCGCGGGCGTGCAGGAACTGGTCATGGTCACGCCCACGCCCGACGGCGTGCGCAACCCCATCGTGCTGGCCGCCGCCGCCATCGGCGGCGTGGACCGCGTGTTCGCCATCGGCGGCGCGCAGGCCGTGGGCGCGCTGGCCTACGGCACCGCCACCGTGCCGGCCGTGGACAAGATCGTCGGCCCGGGCAACGCCTACGTCGCCGCCGCCAAGCGCCGCGTCTTCGGCGTGGTCGGCATCGACATGATCGCCGGCCCCAGCGAAATCCTGGTCATCTGCGACGGCAAGACGCCGGCCGACTGGATCGCCATGGACCTGTTCTCGCAGGCCGAGCACGACGAGCTCGCGCAATCCATCCTGCTGTGCCCCGACGCCGCCTTCATCGAAGAAGTCGAGGCTGCCATCGCCCGGCTGCTGCCCACGATGCCGCGCGCCGACATCCTGCGGGTCAGCCTGGCCAACCGCGGCGCCCTGATCCAGGTCCGCGACCTGGAAGAAGCCTGCCGCATCGCCAACGACATCGCGCCCGAGCACCTGGAGATCTCCACCGAGCAGCCGGAGAAATGGACCGCGCAGATCCGCCACGCCGGCGCGATCTTCATGGGCCGCTTCAGCTCCGAGGCCCTGGGCGACTACTGCGCCGGCCCGAACCACGTGCTGCCCACCTCGCGCACGGCGCGCTTCTCGTCGCCGCTGGGCGTGTACGACTTCCAGAAGCGTTCCAGCCTGATCCAGGTTTCGCACCAGGGCGCCCAGCAGCTGGGCCGCATCGCCGCCGAACTGGCGCTGGGCGAGGGCCTGCAGGCGCACGCCGCCAGCGCCCAGTACCGGATCGACAAGCCATGAGCATCGCCGGCCGCATCGCCAGCATCGTCCGCGCGGACATCCGCGAGCTGACCGCCTATCCCGTGGCGCACGCCGAAGGCTGCATCAAGCTGGATGCCATGGAATGCCCCTACGAGCTGCCGGAGGCGGTGCGCGAGGACATTGCCCGCAGCGTGCGCGATACCCCGCTGAACCGCTACCCGGCGGCCGACCTGTCGGCCCTGAAGGGCCAGATCAAGACGGCCTTCGGCGTTCCGGACGCGGCGGACGTGCTGTTCGGCAACGGCTCGGACGAACTCATCCATCTGGTCGTGCAGGCCTGCTGCAACCCCGGCGACACCGTGCTGTCGCCCTGGCCCTCTTTCGTGTATTTCGACATGGCGGCGCGTTTCGACCACGCCCGCTTCGTCGGCGTGCCGCTGACCGAAGACCTGGCCCTGGACCTGCCCGCCATGCTGGCGGCCATCCGCGAGCATCAGCCCAAGGTGGTGTTCCTGGCCGTGCCCAACAACCCCACCGGCGGCCTGTGGCCCGATGACGCCATCCAGGCCATCATCGCCGCCGCCCCCGGGCTGGTGGTGCTGGACGAGGCCTACCAGCCGTTCGCCGGCAGCACCTGGATGCCCCAGGTGCTGGACGCGCCCAACGTGGTCGTGATGCGCACGGTGTCCAAGATCGGCCTGGCCGGCCTGCGCTTCGGCTACCTGGCCGGCCACCCCGCCTGGGTCGCCGAACTGGACAAGGTGCGTCCGCCCTACAACCTGGATGTGCTGACCCAGGCCACGTTGTCGGCCGTGCTGCGCCACAAGGCGGTGCTGGACGAACAGGCGGCCCGGCTGCGCGCCGACCGCGAGCCGCTGGCGGCCGCCCTGGCCCAATTGCCCGACGTACGGGTATTCCCTTCCGCCGGAAACTTCGTACTTGCCCGCTTTTCCGGCAAGCTGGACGGCAACGCCGTGCATCTTGCGCTGAAAACGCGCAAAATATTGATTCGCAACTTCTCCAATGCCCATCCGCTACTGGCCAATTGCCTGCGCATCTCGGTGGGCACCCCGGCTGAAAACGCCGCCTTGCTATCCGCCTTGCAAGCGATTTTGAGTGCTTAACATGCGTACCGCAGAGATCACCCGCAACACCAACGAAACCCGCATCCGCGTGGCCATCAACCTCGATGGCACGGGCAAGCAGACGATCGACACCGGCGTCCCCTTCCTGGACCACATGCTGGACCAGATCGCGCGCCATGGCCTGATCGATCTCGACATCAAGGCCGAGGGCGACCTGCATATCGATGCGCACCACACGGTGGAAGACGTGGGCATCACGCTGGGCATGGCCATCGCCCGCGCCGCCGGCACCAAGGCCGGCCTGCGCCGCTACGGCCATGCCTACGTGCCGCTGGACGAAGCGCTGTCGCGCGTGGTGGTGGATTTCTCGGGCCGTCCCGGCCTCGAATACCACATCCCGTTCACCCGCGCCCGCATCGGCGACTTCGACGTGGACCTGACCCGCGAATTCTTCCAGGGCCTGGTCAACCACGCCCTGATCACGCTGCACATCGACAATCTGCGCGGCTTCAATGCCCACCACCAGGCGGAAACGGTGTTCAAGGCCTGTGGCCGCGCCCTGCGCATGGCGCTGGAAGTCGACCCGCGCATGGGCGACGTCGTGCCCTCCACCAAAGGCGTGCTGTAACGTTCGCGATCCCACCGCTCCAGGCAGAAAGAAGTGACCACTATCGCCATCGTCGACTACGGAATGGGCAATTTCCATTCCGTCGCCCGCGCCCTGAAGTACGCCGCCCCCGACGCGGACGTCCGCATCTGCAACCAGCCCCAGGAGATCGCCGCGGCCGACCGCGTCGTATTCCCGGGGCAGGGCGCGATGGCGGACTGCATGCGCACCCTGAATGAATCCGGCCTGCGCGAGGCCGTCGTGCGCGCCGCGCGCGAAAAGCCGCTGCTGGGCGTCTGCGTGGGCGAACAGATGCTGTTCGACTCCAGCGAGGAAGGCGGCACGGCCTGCCTGGGCCTGTTTCCCGGCGTGGTCCGCCGCTTTTCGGGCCCGCGTTTCGCCGACCCGCTGGCCGCCGACGAGGCCTGCCTGGCCGACACCGGCGCCGCGGGGCTGGCCGACACCGCCTCCGAGCGCCTCAAAGTGCCGCACATGGGATGGAACAAAGTCCGCCAGACGCGCTCTCATCCTATCTGGGCCGGCATTCCGGACGAAACGCACTTCTATTTCGTCCATAGTTACTACGCCGACCCGGCGGATCCCGACCTGACCGTTGGTGAAACCGATTATGGCGTCGCCTTTACCTGCGCAGTGGCGGCAGCTAACATTTTCGCGGTGCAGTTTCACCCCGAAAAGAGCGCCGAGCACGGTTTGCGCCTGTATCGCAATTTTGTAGACTGGCAGCCGTAGGCCCTGGCCTGCGCCCGCCCGCCCATTCAACCCATATTTTTCTCGCTGCCCACCATGCTGCTGATCCCCGCCATCGATCTCAAAGACGGGCGCTGCGTGCGCCTGCGCCAGGGTGACCTGGACGATGCAACGGTGTTCTCCGAAGACCCCGCCGCCATGGCCACCCGCTGGCTGGACCAAGGCGCCCGCCGCCTGCACCTGGTCGACCTGAACGGCGCCGTCGCCGGCAAACCCAAGAACGAAGCTCCCATCAAGGCGATCCTGGACGCCGTGGGCGACGATATCCCCGTGCAGATCGGCGGCGGCATTCGCGACCTCGACACCATCGAACGCTACCTCGACGCAGGCATCTCCTACGTGATCATCGGCACGGCCGCGGTCAAGAACCCCGGCTTCCTGCAAGACGCCTGCGGCGCCTTCCCGGGCCAGATCATCGTCGGCCTGGACGCCCGCGACGGCAAGATCGCCACCGACGGCTGGAGCAAGCTGACCCGCCACGACGTGCTCGATCTCGCCAAGAAGTTCGAGGACTACGGCTGCGAAGCCATCATCTACACCGACATCGGCCGCGACGGCATGCTGTCGGGCGTCAACGTCGAAGCCACGGTCCGCCTGGCCCAGCACGTGCGCATCCCCGTCTACGCCTCGGGCGGCATCGCCGGCATCCAGGACATCGAAGCCCTGTGCGCCGTCGAGGAAGAGGGGGTCGAAGGGGCCATCCTGGGCCGCAGCATCTACGAAGGCACGCTCGACTTCCAGTCGGCGCAGGCCCGCGCCGACGAATTGGCAAAATGACCGACTCCAGCAGCACCACCGGCACCAGCGCGCCGGCCCCCAGCGCGCTGACCCGCCGCATCATCCCCTGCCTCGACGTCACTGCCGGGCGGGTGGTCAAGGGCGTGAACTTCGTCAACCTGGCAGACGCGGGCGACCCCGTCGAAATCGCCCGCCGCTACAACGAGCAGGGCGCCGACGAACTCACGTTCCTGGACATCACCGCCACCAGCGACGGCCGCGATCTCATCCTGCCCATCATCGAGCAGGTGGCCTCGCAGGTCTTCATCCCGCTGACGGTGGGCGGCGGCGTGCGCCAGGTGTCCGACATCCAGCGCCTGCTCAACGCCGGCGCCGACAAGATCAGCATCAATAGCGCGGCCGTGGCCAATCCGGAGCTGGTCCGCGCCGCCTCCGACTACCACGGCTCGCAATGCGTGGTGGTGGCGATCGACGCGCGCCGCGTGTCGGCCGCGGGCGAGCCCGCCCGCTGGGAGGTCTTCACCCATGGCGGCCGCAAGGCCACCGGGCTGGACGCCGTGGCCTGGGCGCGCCGCATGGCCGCCTATGGAGCCGGCGAAATCCTGCTCACCAGCATGGACCGCGACGGCACCAAGTCCGGTTTCGACCTGGAACTCACGCGCGCCGTCTCGGACGCCGTGCCGGTGCCCGTCATCGCCTCGGGCGGCGTGGGCTCCCTGCAGCATCTGGCCGATGGCGTCACCGCCGGCCGCGCCAGCGCCGTCCTAGCCGCCAGCATCTTCCACTTCGGCCAGCACACCGTGGGCGAATGCAAGCGCTTCATGGCTGAACAGGGCATCCCTGTAAGGTTGTGACCCCCCCCGGAGCGCCTTCGGCGCTTCCCCCCGGGGGGGCGCCGCTGCGGACCGGCAAAGCCGGCTCCGCGCGGCCAGGCTGATGGCGCATCGTTTGATGATGACGGGATGGCCTTCGAATGCACGGAAGCGGTGGAACACCCCGGTTTGGGGCGGTTTACGCGTGCAACAAGGTATTGCCGTAAGATTATGGATCGCGCCGCGCTGGTTTTGGGTGCTGCGCGCGGGACTATGGATAGAGAAATGAGCAACGAACCCGCCTGGCTGGCCGACGTCGTTTTCGACGAAAACGGCCTGATCCCCGCCATCGCGCAGGACGCCGACAACGGCCAGATCATGATGGTGGCCTGGATGAACCGCGAATCGCTGGCCGAGACCGCGGCCACCGGCCGCGCCGTGTACTGGTCGCGCTCGCGCCAGCGCCTGTGGCGCAAGGGCGAGGAATCCGGCCATGTGCAGCAGGTGCATGAACTGCGCCTGGACTGCGACGGCGACGTGATCCTGCTCAAGGTGCACCAGGAAGGCGGCATCGCCTGCCATACCGGCCGCGCCAGCTGCTTCTACCGCCGCCTGGAAGGCCAGACCGACCAGGCCACCTGGGTCACGGTGGACCCCGTGCTCAAAGACCCCGAACTGATCTACAAATGACCGACCAAGCCGCTAGCGCCGCCGAGATCCTGGCGCGCATCGCCGACACCCTGGAAACCCGCCTCCCCCAGAATGGCGGCGATCCGCAGGCCTCCTATTCCGCCAAGCTGCTGGCCAAGGGGCCCGACGCCTTCCTGAAGAAGATCGGCGAAGAAGCCACGGAGCTGGTCATGGCCGCCAAGGACGGCGTGCCGGACCGCATCGTCAGCGAAACCGCCGACCTGTGGTTCCACTGCCTGGTCGCGCTGACCCATTTCAACCTCCGTCCCGAAGACGTGCTGGCCGAACTGGCCCGCCGCGAAGGGATGTCGGGCCTGGCGGAGAAGGCCAGCCGCCCGCAAGACTGACCACGGAAACCCGGAAAATGAGCGACAACTGTATCTTCTGCAAGATCGCCGCTGGCGATATCCCGTCCAAGAAGGTCTATGAAGACGAGGATTTTGTTGCGTTCCACGATATCAATCCGGCCGCGCCGGTACATTTGTTGCTCATCCCTCGACGTCATGTCACATCCATGCAGGATATTACGGGCGAGGACGCAGGTTGGTTGGGTAGAATGATGTCATTGGCGCCGCGGCTCGCCGCCGAAAACGGTTGCCGGCCAGGCCCTGATGGCGGATTTCGCATCATGATCAACTCCGGCGTCGAAGGCGGCCAGGAAGTCCCGCATCTGCATTTCCACATCATTGGCGGCTCGCGCCCCTGGAAAGGGCGCGTGGCCCCCACCGCGTAATTCGGAGAAACATCATGGGTAGTTTCAGCATTTGGCACTGGTTGGTCGTTCTGGTCATCGTGGCGCTGATTTTCGGCACCAAGAAGCTGCGCAACATCGGTTCGGACCTCGGCGGAGCGGTCAAGGGTTTCAAGGAAGGCATGAAGGACGCCAACGGCGACAACAAGCCGGCGGAACCGATCGCGCAGCAGCGCGTCTCCGGCGAAACCATCGACGTGCAGGCCAAGGAAAAATCCAACTCCTGAGCCTCCGCCTGTCTCCCGGGCCCGCCCTGACCGGGCCGGCCCTCTTCGCATCAACTTCCAAGCGGCCGTCGAATGTTTGATGTCAGCCTCACTGAACTGATGGTGATCGGCGTCGTCGCCTTGATCGTCATCGGACCCGAACGCCTGCCCAAGGTGGCCCGCACCGTCGGCCACCTCCTCGGGCGCGCGCAACGTTACGTCAATGACGTGAAGTCCGATATCCAGCGCGAGATCGAACTCGACGAACTGCGCAAGTTCAAGAACGAAATGGAAGATGCCGCCCAGGGCGTGCAGCAGTCCCTGAACGAGACGCAAGCCTCGCTCCAGGAACCGGTGCAGCAATTCCGCGCCGAACTCGACGAAGTCGCCCGCGCCGCCAGCGGCAAGGCCACGCCCGAGGTCGCCGGGGAAACGCCCGCCGAGGCCGCTCGCACCATCGCCCCGCCCGGCCAGAACCACAGCCTGGACCTGGATCTTCCGCCGGTGGCCGAGCCCGTGCCGGCCTCCGCTGCCCCGCAACCCGCCCCGGCGCCCAGCGCGCCCAAGGCCGACGAGGCCAAGCCCGTCTCGCCCTCCGGAACACCGACGTGACCCAGGACGCCTCCCAAGAAGAAGGCCAGCAGGAGACCTTCATCTCCCACCTGGTCGAGTTGCGCACCCGACTGCTGCGCGCCGTCGCGGCCGTGGTCGGCGTGTTCATCGTACTGTTCATCTACCCCGGCGCGTCGGCCATCTACGACGTGCTGGCCCAGCCCATGCTGGCCTCGCTGCCGGAAGGCACGCGCATGATCGCCACCGGCGTCATCACGCCGTTCATGGTGCCCGTGAAGGTCACCATGATGGCCGCGTTCATCGTGGCCTTGCCCGTGGTGCTGTACCAGGCCTGGGCTTTCGTGGCGCCGGGGCTGTACAAGCACGAAAAGCGCCTGGCGCTGCCGCTCATCGTCTCCAGCACCTTCCTGTTCATCGCGGGCATGGCGTTCTGCTATTTCGTGGTGTTCCGCACGGTGTTCCACTTCATCGCCACGTTCGCGCCGCAGTCCATCACCCCGGCGCCGGACATCGAGGCCTATCTCAGCTTCGTCATGACCATGTTCATGGCGTTCGGCATCACCTTCGAAGTGCCCGTGGCGGTCGTGCTGCTGGTGAAGATGGGCGTAGTCGAGCTGTCCAAGCTGAAGTCCGCCCGCGGCTACGTGGTGGTGGGCGCGTTCATCATCGCCGCCGTGGTCACCCCGCCCGACGTGGTCAGCCAGTTCATGCTGGCCGTGCCCCTGTGCCTGCTCTACGAGATCGGCCTGATCTGCGCCCGCATGGTCACGCCCAAGCCGGACGCGGCGGACGACGCCGGCTCCGGTTCCCTGACCGAGCGCCAGTAAGCCATCCCGACGGTCCCGCTTTCAAGCAGGACCGTTTCACGTTGTGAGCCACAGGCCGCAAACCTAAATTGCAGCCATGTCACTCGCCCAACGGCTGCACACCCTGATGCGGTGGCGCGGCATCAAAAGCCAGAACCAACTGGCGCGCATCTCCGGCGTGCCGCAGTCCTGCATCCACCGGATCCTCACCCGCGAAGACTGCTACTCGCCCTCGCGGATCACCTTGCAACGCCTGGCCCGCGCGCTGGACACCTCCGTGCCATGGCTGACCGACGGCGTGGTGCCCAGCGCAGCGGCCGCGGCGCCCGGCGGCGCCCACCCGCCGGCCGAGGCCGCCGACGGCTACTTCACCGAAATCCGCGCGCTGCTGCACCAACAACCCGAAAGCACGAAGAAGGCCGTGCTGCAGGCGGTGCGCCTGATGGTGAAGGGCCCCGCCACCTAGGGTTCGCGCGAGCAGTGCGCCGGCCTCAGCGAGGCTTGCCCGGACGCGTGCCCACCACCACCGCCAGCTCCACCGGCTTGCCGCCGCGCAGGATGCCCAGCGTGGCCCGCTGGCCGGGCGGCAACTGCGCGATCTCGGACAACAGGCTGGTGGTGTCGGCCATGCGCTTGCCATTGACCGACTGGACGATATCGCCCACGCGCAGGCCGCCGCGCGCGGCGGGCCCATCCCGCATCACGCCGGCGATGATCACGCCCGTCGTATTGCGGTCCAGTTCGAACGCGCGCGCCAGTTCCGGCGTCACATCCTGCGGCTCCACGCCCAGCCAGCCGCGCTTCACGCCCCCGGTCCTGACGATCTCGTCCATGACCTTGCGCGCGATTTCGATCGGCGTGGCGAAGCCGATGCCCATCGATCCGCCGGATTCGGAATAGATGGCGGTATTGATGCCCACCAGGTTGCCGGCGGCGTCGATCAGCGCCCCGCCCGAGTTGCCCGGATTGATGGCCGCGTCGGTCTGGATGAAATGCTCGTAGGTATTCAGCCCCAGCCCGTTGCGCCCCAGCGCCGACACGATGCCCTGCGTCGTGGTCTGCCCCACGCCGAACGGGTTGCCGATGGCCAGCACCACGTCGCCCACGCGCAGGCCCCGGTCGGGCGCCAGCGTGGCGGCGGGCAGGGCGCGCAAGGTGGCCAGCCTGAGCACGGCGAGATCGGTGTCGGGGTCCGCGCCCACCACCTTCGCCACGTCGCGGCGGCCGTCGGTCAGGGCCACCTCGATGGCGTCGGCGGCCTGCACGACGTGGTAATTGGTCAGCACGTAGCCGTCCTGGTTCACGATCACGCCGGAGCCCAGGCTGGTCGAGGCCTGGCGCCGCGTCACGCCGGGCACCTGGCCGAACAGCTGGCGCAGCACCGGATCGTCGGGCAGCGGGATCAGCGGCACGTTCACATGCTTGGTGGTGTATACGTTGACCACGGACGGCGCGGCGCGGGCCACGCCGTCGGCATAGGATGCTACCCCCGCGCTGCGGGTGACCGGCGGCCTGACGGACGCGGCGGCGGCCTGCGGCCCCGCCGCCGGGCCGGCCAGCCGCAGCAGGTCGGGCCGCAGGGTCGTGACCACGAATAGAATACCCAGGCAGACCGTGACGGCCTGAGCGAAGATCAGCCAATATCGGCGCATGTTTCTGATAGGACTAGCAATGAGTAAAGTGGACTCCCGCGTCCTGGCCAATTGGCTGGACGACACCCTGCAAGCGGCGCGCTTCAAGGACTATTGCCCCAATGGGCTGCAGGTGGAAGGCCGGCCGGAAATCGGACACATTATCGCCGGAGTCACCGCCAGCGAAGCCCTGCTGCGCGTGGCGGTCGAACGCGGCGCGGATGCGGTGCTGGTGCACCACGGCTGGATGTGGCGCAACGAGGACCGCCGCGTCATCGGCACGCGCCGCACGCGCATGGCCCTGACCCTCAAGAACGATCTCAACCTGTACGCCTACCACCTGCCGCTGGACGCGCACCCCACGCAGGGCAACAACGCCCAGCTGGCCCGCGTGCTGGGCCTGGCTCCGGCGCTGCGCGAGGACGGCGCGCCGCGCACCTGTGGGGCGGACAACCTCGTCTGGCTGGGCGACGCCCCCGGCCTGCAGACGCTGGGCCAGCTGGGCGAGCGCGTCGCCGAGCGCCTGGGCCGCCAGCCGCTGGTGGTGGGCGATCCCGACCAGCCGCTGGCGCAGGTCGCCTGGTGCACGGGCGGGGCCCAAGGCATGCTGTCCGACGCGGTCGACGCGGGCGCCAGCGCCTACATCACGGGCGAAGTGTCCGAATCCACCGTGCACCTGGCGCGCGAGACCGGCGTGGGCTTCATCGCCGCGGGCCACCACGCCACGGAACGCTACGGCGTCCAGGCGCTGGGACAAGCCGTGGCGGAGCGCTTCGGGATTACCGTCGAGTTCGTGGATATCGACAACCCCGCGTAGAGCGAGGGAGAGGGAGGGCCCCCACGCGGCGCACGCGATGCGTGCTTGCTGCCCCCCAAGGGGGCGCTTTTTCCTTGGGGCGGCCCGGCGGAAAAAGGGGCCCCCACGCCGCGCGCGCCATGCGTGCTTGCTGCCCCCATCCGCCCCCGAAAGGGGCGTTTTCATTTCCTGGCGCTCAAACGAGCGGCGGATGCTCCGGGAAAACCAGGGGGTGCGATCAAGGCGGCGGCGGGGCGTCGCACCTGGTCAATCGTGGTTCTCTCCCTGTCAACTCCGAGGCGCGCTCGCCGCCCTAGCATTCGATCCAGCAGCCCGCGGTCCGGCCTTTCCCGACCAGGCTCCCTCTCCCGGATCACACAGAATGCTGACACTCCACGACCACCCGCGCTCGGGCAATTGCTACAAAGTCCGGCTCTTTCTGGCGCTTATCGGCAAGGACTATCGAAGCAACTTCGTCGATGTGCTGGCGCGCAAGAATCAGACGGAAGAATTCGAGCGCATCAGCGCGTTTCAGCAGATTCCCGCGCTGACCGATGGCGACCTCGCCCTCTGGGACAGCCACGCCATCCTGCTCCATCTGGCCCATCACTACGCGCCCGCCTGGCTGGCGCCGCTGTCCCGGGTCGGGGCCATGCACGCCTGGATATCGGTATCCGCCAACGAGATCGCCAACAGCCTGCAACCGCTGCGGCTGACCCGCGTGGTCGATAACGCCGAGGCCGCGCACCACCTGGGGGTAAGCGAGGCCTTGCTCGACGTGCCGGGCATGCAGCAGCGCACCGACCGCGTCCTGCGCCGACTGGACAGGCGCCTCGCGGACCACGACTGGCTGGCCGGCACCGGCACCCCGACCGTGGCCGATATCGCCTGCTACGGATACCTGGCGCTGGCCGAAGAAGCAGCCATCGACATGTCGGCCTATCCGGCGATCGACGCATGGCGCGCGCGCATCCGGCAACTGCCGGGCTATGTGCCGCCGGGCGCATAAGCCGCGCGCGGCAACGGAAAACCAATCAAAAGACAAGGGAGAAGACATGGAAGCCATTCAGGCAGCAGAACCCATTTCCGGGACCAGCAAGAAACCCAACCTGTTCCGCGTGGCCGTCGCCACCGTGGTCGGCACCGCCGTGGAAGCCTTCGACTTCCTCGCCTACGGGACGGCCGCCGCGCTGGTATTCAACAAGCTGTTCTTTCCGCAGTTCGATCCGGTGACCGGCACGCTCGCTGCCTTCGGCGCTTTCGCCAGCGGCATGCTGGCCCGGCCCATCGGCGGGCTCATATTCGGCCACTTCGGCGACCGCATCGGGCGCAAGTCGATGCTGACGCTGAGCCTGTTATTGATGGGCATATGCACCGTGCTCATCGGCCTGTTGCCGACCTATGAACAGATCGGCATCTCGGCCGCGGTGCTGCTGGTCGTGCTGCGTATCGGACAGGGGCTGTCGTTCGGCGGCGAGATGGGAGGCGCCATGCTGATGGCGGTCGAACATGCGCCGCCCAAGTGGAAGGCGCTTTTCGGCAGCCTGCCGCTGGTGGGCGCGCCCTTGGGCATCCTGCTGTCGGTAGGCTCCTTCGCGCTGGTGACGAGCCTGCCCGAGGAGGACTTTCTCTCCTGGGGCTGGCGCCTGCCCTTCCTCGGCAGCGCCGTGCTCATCGTCGTCGGGCTCTTCATTCGCCATGGCATCGACGAATCGCCGGAGTTCGAGAAGGTCAAGCGCGAGAAGGCGCAGGCCCGCCAATCCCTCGACGACAAGCTGCCCCTGCGCGAACTGCTGCGCGCGCACGGCAAGTCGCTCCTGCTGTGCATAGGCTGCAAGATCGCCGAGGTGACCCTCATCTACACCTTCCTCGTGTTCTCCGTGTCCTATGCCGTGTCCAGGCTGGGGTTCGCGCGGGCGGACGCCCTGCATGCCTTGCTCTACGG
The DNA here is from genome assembly GCF_001571365.1 of Achromobacter denitrificans NBRC 15125. Lineage (GTDB taxonomy): Bacteria > Pseudomonadota > Gammaproteobacteria > Burkholderiales > Burkholderiaceae_B > Achromobacter > Achromobacter denitrificans. Next base: position 37,684 of record NZ_BCTQ01000036.1, read on the forward strand.
CGCCGGCGTGCTGGTGTTCACCATCCCGCTCTTCGGCCTGCTGGGCGACCGGATCGGCGCGCGCCGCGTTTGCGGCTGGGGCGGGATGCTCCTGGGCGTGATGGGCATCCCGATCTTCCTGGCGGTGGGCAGCGGTTCGCTCGCGGCCTACAGCATCGCGGTCTTCATCGCCATGGCCTTCAACTACGCGATCATGATCGCGCCGCAGTCGCGCCTCTACAGCGTCCAGTTCCCGCCCGAGCTGCGCTATTCCGGGCTGTCCATCGGGGTCCAGTTCTCCGCCGCCATCGGAGGCGGCCTGGCGCCCTTGATCTCGGCCACGCTCGTGCAGAAGTTCGACAGCATCCTGCCTGTCGGCATCTACCTGGCGTTTCTCGGCGTGGTCGCCGGCGCATCGGCCTTCCTCATGAAGCCCACGCCCCAGGACATGCGCCCCGGCTGAAACGCCGGCCTTCCGCGCGGCGCGGGCTACGCGCCGCCGGAACCGCGGCTCGTCGTCTTGCGATACAGCGCCGGCGGCATGCCGAAGCGCTCATGGAAACGGCGGATGAAATGACTCGCGTGCTGGAAGCCGCAAGACGCGGCGATCTCCTTGACCTCGACGTTCGCCCGCGCCGGGTCCTCCAGCGCTTCCCGCGCGAGCTGCAGGCGGCGTTCGCGCACGTAGCTGGTGTATTGCAGCCCGCGCATCTTGAACAGCCGGTGCACCCAGCGGGGCGTAACGCGCAGCACGTCCGCCACCGCCTGCACCGAGAGCTCCGGGTCGGTGATGTGGGCTTCGATATAGCTGGCCAGCACCTGCCAGTTGTCGGCCGGCCCCCGCGCCGCCCCCGGTATCTTCTCCAGCGCCTGGCTGGTGTAGATCGAGGCCAGCAAGGCGAGGAGCGCCTGCTCGGCAAACAGCGACGAGGTGGGATTGGACTCCGCCTTGTCGAAGAACACGTGATGCAGGCAGCGATGCGCCGTCTGCACCATCGGCAGGCTGGCCACCGCGCGCTGCGCGGTGAACTGCGACATTGCGAGGCTGTGCGAGCCGAGCAGGCGCGAAAGCGGCCCCTTGACCACCACCAGGCGCGAGTCCGTGTACATCTGGATCTCGGAGGGCAGCGCGGTCGTGCGGAAGATGATGTCCCCGGGTTCCAGGGCCAGCCGGGCATCGTTCTGCACGATGGCGCCATGCCCCGCGATCACGAAGCTCGCGAGGAATTCCGCGCGCGACAAATCGGCGGCGTGCTCGGCGCGGTGATGCACGCCTATCGGCGTGGCCTCCAGGCTCACCACCAGTCCGCCGGCGCGCAGCCTACAGGCCTGCAATTGCAGTCTCGGCTGCGCCGTCAGCGCCCGGAATTCTCCCGGCAGGACCAGCTTGTCCAGCTCGCGCTCGTAGCCGGATATCTCCTGCGCGTAGAAGGGGCGGAACTGCGGCGCGAAGTTGAGATCGGCCTCGGACCAGGCAGGCCGGGCGGGGGGAGTCGTCGTGGGGCTGGCGCGTGGCATTGCTCGGAACACTCGGTCGGGCCGGCCTGCGACGGCCGGGAAAGCGCCTCCGCTCCTGTCGCATTGAGTCAACCCGCGTTCGGGATCGGTCAATTGAACGGAACTGAGACGAGCGTGTAATGAGCCATTATCCCCAAGGAGACCCCATGCTAGACAAACAAGCCCATTCCGACGCCTTCTTCGCGCGCTCCGCGAACAAGCTCGACTTCGGAAACTGGGACGAGAAGGAGAAAGTGGCGTTGAGCTGCCGCATCCTCGCCAGCGAAGGCCATTCGGAAACGCTGGCGGGCCAGATCACGGTACGCAACGACGACGGCACCTTCCTCACCACGCCCCTGGCCCATGCGTTCGACGAAATCGTCCCGGCCTCGGTCATCCGCATCAATGAGGACATGGAGGTGCTCGACGGCCCGGGCACGCCCAACCCCGCCGTGCGCTTCCATTTCTGGGTATACCGCCAGCGCCCCGACGTGCGCTGCATCATCCACACGCACCCGCCCTACGTATCGACCCTGTCCATGACCGGCAAGCCGCTGGTGGTGTCGCACATGGACGCCACGCCGTTCCACAACGACTGCGCCCATCTGAAGGAATGGCCCGGCCTGCCCATCGCCGACCAGGAAGGCGAAATCATCTCGCAGGCCTTGGGCGACAAGCGGTGCATTCTGCTGGCCAACCACGGATTCCTGGCCGCGGGGACCGGCGTGGAGGAAGCGCTGTACCTGGCGGTGCTGATGGAGCGCGCCGCCCGCAATCAGCTGCTGGCCGCCGCGGCCTATGGGGAAGTGCAGCCGGTCAACGACGAGCTGGCCGCCGAATCCCATGACTTCCTGCTCAAGCCGAGCATCGTCCGCGCCAGTTTCGCCATGTTCGCGCGCCGCGTGGAGCGGCGGATGGCGGCGGGGTGAGACCCGGGGCCCGGCATCCGCGCGATCCCGGGCCCTGCGAATCCGCAATCCAGCCTGGCGAGCGGTCGCGGCAGGCCGGATCCGGAAAGATCCTGCTTACTTTTTGAGCAAATCGCGGATTTCGCGCAACAGGGCGACGTCCTCGGGCGTGGCGGCGGGCGCGGCCGGCGCCTCTTCGGCCTTGACGCGGGCCTTGTAGATGGCCTTGACCATCCAGAAGATCACGAAGGCCAGCAACACGAAGTTGATGATGATCGTGATGAAGTTCCCCCAGGCGAAGACGTTGGCGCCCGCCTTGGTGAGATCGGCATACGTCATCGGGCCGCTATAGCCCTGCGGCATCGACAACACCAGGAACTTGTTCGAAAAATCGACCGAACCGCCAAGCACGAAATTGACCAGCGGCATGACGATGTCCTTGACCAGCGAATCGACGATCCTGCCGAACGCCGCGCCGATGATGACACCGACAGCCAGGTCCACCGCATTGCCTTTTACAGCGAAATCTCGGAATTCTTTGACGAAACCAGTCGCTTTGCTCATAAAAGCACTCCCTTCGTGATACGCCCCCCAGTGGGCTGGCGCTATAATACGCGGTTGCTATGTTGTTACATATTCCCGCGAAGCCGATGCCGCAGAAGTGATGCTACTCGTAGAGCGGGCGCATCAACAAGGATAGGAAGATGAGTCAGGATACGCTGGTGCATGATGATGACGGTGCGGTTGATCCAAACCTGCCGCCCGATCCTTCGCGACGTTTCTGGGTAACCACCGCCTGTGCTGTGGGTGGCGTAGCAGGTGTCGCAACGGCAATACCGTTGGTGAGCACGTTTTCTCCTTCTGAAAAAGCCCGCGCGGCCGGGGCCCCCGTCGAAGTGGATATCGGCGACATTCCCGTCGGCACCATGAAGACGGTTGAATGGCGCGGGAAACCGGTATGGATCATCCACCGGTCGCCCGAACAGCTCGCCGGTCTGAAGACCCAGGACGCCTTGCTGGCCGATCCTGATTCCAAACGCCCCGGCTTCACGCCCAAATACGCCGAAAACGAAGGCCGCTCGCGCAAGCCCGAGATCTTCGTCTGCGTCGGCATCTGCACCCATCTGGGCTGCTCGCCTACCTCGCACTTCGAAACGGGCGGCGGCGGCGGCTTGGGCGCCAACTGGCAGGGCGGTTTCCTCTGTCCGTGCCACGGTTCCACATTCGATCTCGCCGGCCGGGTCTACAAGAACAAGCCCGCTCCCGACAACCTCGAAGTCCCGCCGTACCAGTATCTCAGCGACACCCGCATCATCGTGGGCGTCGATGAAGACAACAAGGCCTGACGCTCGCGTCGCGCTTTTTCCCGAAATTACGTAAGTAAATCCGCATTACGCCACGTGAGAGAAGGAGCCGTTACATGGCTGGCGAGAAAACCGTCGAGACGACAGGCCTGTTGGGCTGGCTGGACCGGCGCTTCCCGGTGACCTCCACCTGGAAAGCCCATCTGTCCGAATACTACGCACCGAAGAATTTCAACTTCTGGTATTTCTTTGGTTCACTGGCCCTGCTGGTGCTGGTGTTGCAGATCGTGACCGGCATCTTCCTGGTCATGCACTACAAGCCGGATGCCGAACGCGCGTTCCAATCCGTCGAATACATCATGCGCGAAGTCCCGTGGGGCTGGCTGGTGCGCTACATGCACTCCACCGGCGCGTCGATGTTCTTCGTCGTCGTGTACCTGCACATGCTGCGCGGGCTGCTCTACGGTTCCTACCGCAAGCCGCGCGAACTGGTGTGGATCTTCGGCGTCGCGATCTTCCTCTGTCTGATGGCGGAAGCCTTCTTCGGCTACCTGCTGCCCTGGGGCCAGATGTCCTACTGGGGCGCCCAGGTGATCGTGAACCTGTTCGCGGCCATTCCCTTCATCGGTCCCGAGCTGTCGATCTGGATCCGCGGCGACTATGTCGTGTCGGACGCCACGTTGAACCGCTTCTTCGCCTTCCACGTCATCGCGATTCCGCTGGTGCTGGTCGGCCTGGTCGCCGCCCACCTGGTGGCGCTGCACGAGGTCGGCTCGAACAACCCGGACGGCATCGAGATCAAGCAGGGTCCGAAGGACAAGTACGGCCGCCCGAAGGATGGCATCCCGTTCCACCCGTTCTACTCGGTGCATGACCTGATGGGCGTGGCGGGCTTCCTGCTGGTGTTCGCGTTCATCGTGTTCTTCGCGCCGGAAATGGGCGGGTACTTCCTGGAGTTCAACAACTTCATCCCCGCCGACTCCCTGAAGACGCCTCCGCACATCGCTCCGGTCTGGTACTTCACGCCGTTCTACTCGATGCTGCGCGCCACCACCGACGAATTCACCTGGGTGCTGGCGGGCGCTTCCGTGCTGGGCGCCATCGCGCTGCTCGTCAAGAGCAACCTGAAGGGCTTCATGCGCATCGCCGTCCCCGGCATCCTGATCGTCGTGGCCGTGCTGCTGCGCGCGATCGACGCCAAGTTCTGGGGCGTGGTCGCCATGGGCGGCACGGTCGTCATCCTGTTCTTCCTGCCCTGGCTGGACCATTCCCCGGTCAAGTCGATCCGCTACCGCCCCACCTGGCACAAGTGGATCTACGGCATCTTCATGGTCAACTTCCTGGTGCTCGGCTACATCGGTACGCAGCCGCCCAGTCCGCCGTTGAACATCACGTCGCAGATCGGCACGCTGCTGTACCTGGCATTCTTCTTCCTGATGCCGGTCTGGAGCCGCCTTGGCACCTTCAAGAAAGTGCCCGAGCGCGTTACGTTCCACGCCCACTGAGCCCACCAGATAACGGACTGACCATGATCAAGAAGCTGATTGGTGCCGTGGCCTTGATGCTCACGTGTACCGCCACTCTCGCCGCCGGAGGCGGCTACCCGCTGGACAAGGCTCCGTACCGCGTCAACGACATGTCGTCGCTGCAGAACGGAGCCAAGCTGTTCGTCAACTACTGCCTGAACTGCCATAGCGCGTCCTCGATGCGCTACAACAAGCTCAAGGACATCGGGCTGACCGACCAGCAAATCAAGGAAAACCTGCTGTTCACCGGCGAAAAGGTGGGCGACATGATGAATGTCGCCATGACCGCCAAGGACGCCAAGCAATGGTTCGGCACGACGCCCCCGGACTTGTCCGTGATCGCGCGCGCCAAATCCGTGAACGCCGGCCCCTCGGGTGCCGACTACATCTACACCTACCTGCGCACCTTCTACCGCGACACGTCGCGCGCCACGGGCTGGAACAACCTGGTCTTCCCGGCCGTGGGCATGCCCCACGCCCTCTGGGAAGTCCAGGGTCCGCGCGAGCTCACGACCGTCGCCATGCACGAAGTCGAAGGCAAGGAAGGCGCCCCCAAAACCTGGGAACGCGTCACCACGGTGTACGATGCACAGGGTTTTTCCACGGTCAAGGCCGAACCGGTAGCCAACTACCAGGGCCATGCCACCTTCGATGCCAAATTCAAGGCCGCCAACCCGGCCCAAGTCGCAACATACGACAACGACATCGCCGATCTGACCGCGTTCATGTCCTGGATGGCCGAGCCCGTCCAGACGTTCCGCGTTCGTCTCGGTGTCGGCGTCATGTTGTTCCTGCTGCTGTTCTTCCTGGTTACTTGGCGCCTGAATGCCTCGTACTGGAAACACGTGCGCTAACCGCAACGCCCCGCCAGGTTTTCCGCCGTCCCCGGCTGCAAATGGGGACGGAATCGGCGGATAGGGCCGTACGCCTATCCCGCCTGGCAATTGGGGCCAGCGCCTGCTAGATTAAGGCGCTGGCCTTTCGTTTTTCATAAAGGACTTACCGCCATGATGGTGCTCTATTCCGGAACCACGTGTCCGTTTTCGCAACGCTGCCGTTTCGTGTTGTTCGAAAAAGGCATGGATTTCGAGATCCGCGACATCGACCTGTACAACAAGCCCGAAGACATCTCGGTGATGAACCCGTACGGTCAAGTGCCCATTCTGGTCGAACGCGACCTGGTCCTGTACGAGTCGAACATCATCAACGAGTACATCGACGAGCGCTTCCCGCACCCGCAGCTCATGCCCGCCGACCCGGTCATGCGCGCCCGCACCCGCCTGTTCCTCTACAACTTCGAGAAGGAACTGTTCGTCCACGTCTCGACGCTCGAAGACCGCAGCGCCAAGCCCGACGAAAAGAAGCTGGCCAACGCGCGCCAGAACATCCGCGACCGCCTGGCCCAGTTGGCCCCCATGCTGCTGAAGAACAAGTACATGCTGGGCGAGGAATTCTCCATGCTGGACGTGGCCGTGGCCCCGCTGCTGTGGCGCCTGGACCACTACGGCATCGAACTGCCCAAGAACGCGGCTCCGCTGCAAAAGTACGCCGAACGCATCTTCTCGCGTCCGGCCTATATCGAAGCGCTGACGCCTTCGGAAAAAGTGATGCGTCGTTGAGGCTGGTTGCGTGATGGGTGAAACTTCGACCAAACCGTATCTGATCCGCGCGCTGCATGAATGGTGCACCGACAACGGCTACACGCCGTACATCACCGTGCAGGTCGACGAGCACACCATGGTGCCCGTCGCCCACGTGCGTGACGGACAGATCACCCTGAACGTGGGAACGCTGGCCACCAACCGCCTGGTGCTGGGCAATGAGTTCATCGAATTCCAGGCCCGCTTCAGCGGCGTGACCGAGAACGTCTACGTTCCCGTGGGGGCCGTCAGCGCCATCTACGCGCGCGAAACCGGCGCGGGCATGGGCTTCGAAGTGCAGCCCTACGAACCGCCGGCCGCCGGCGCCCAGGGCACGGCGGCCACCGCCGCGCCCGAAGGCTCCGACGCCACCGCGCCCAGCGACGACGGCGGAGACGACGACGAACCCAAGCGTCCGCGCCTGACCATCGTCAAATAAAGCCTGCCTTCCCGGGGCCGTATTTTTCATCGCCGAGAAGCTTCGGCATGAAAAACGCCCCTCGGGAAGCAGCGAGCCGAAGGCGCGGCGTGGGGTCTTGTTTTTCATTACAATGCAGACCCTGCGCGTGCCCCGGCACGCATCGCCGGTGTAGCTCAGTTGGTAGAGCAGCTCACTTGTAATGAGAAGGTCGAGGGTTCGATTCCTTTCACCGGCACCAATTCGAAGCAGACGATCAAAAACCCGCATCAGCCAAGGCGATGCGGGTTTTTTATTGTTGTACAGCCGCGGCAGCCCGAATGGATGGGAGATACTCGGCCTCGGCCTGGCCCTCCGTCTGATTTGCCGCTTCCCGGCAGCAAGGCCTGATTCCTCCAGTGTAACGTTCGCCTACAATCGTCCCACTCTTGGCTCGATTTGAACGCGCCGATGTTGTGGAAATTGTTGGTGCTGGCACCAAGGCCATTAGCGACTTTGTCACGAAGAGGTATTGATATGAACACTGTCACCAAGAAGCCGTCTGAGACTTTCGTCAAAGAGTACAAGCTCATTTCGAAGCCGGGTGCAGTGATCAAAGTCCGCGAACTGACGCTTACGGAATTCGGGATGCGCGCAATCACGAGTGGCAGTGCAGGCATCAGGCAAGGCGCGCTTGAAGAAGCCGGTCCACCGTCGCCATTCAAGAAAATGGCCCCGGCTTGAGCCGACAAGAGGAAGTAGTCGGCGGACTTCCTTTTTTTTGCGCCTAATGGAGCCGGCTCTAGCGGCCGGCCTGTGCCGCGGCCACCGACATCTCTCCCACCATGTCCGCGATGTCGCTGGCTGCCTGCCCGGAGAGCGCAGGCGCTCCCAGGCGGCGCAGCAGCGCTTCCCGCGCCACCGCGAAAGCGATCGCCTGACCCAGGAGAGCGTGAGCACGCAGGACGTTTCCCGGATCCTCGGCCGTCCCACTACGCAGGGCAGCGACCAGGCCCGAGATCGCCGTATGCAGCGGCTGGAACAGCTGGGCGTAGAGCTCTTCGTAGATCGGCGTGGGATGAAGCTGCTCGCGCGCCAGCAGCAGGCTGCGGCCTGCGGCGCCGTCGGTTTCCTCCAACAGTACCAGGGTGAAATTCCGCATCAGCGCTTTCAGCGCCTGCGCCGCCCCCGCAGCCGTGGAGGGCGGCCGCGACGCGGCCCCCAGCCCCACGCGTTCGACAATGCTGTGAGCCACATGCCGGACGACGGCGGCATACACGCCGTCCTTGCCGCCGAAATGATAGGGGATGGCCGACTGGTTCACCCCCGCCGCCTCCGCCAGTTGCCGGGTGCGGACGCCTTCCAGCCCATGGCGGCTGAACAGCGACAGGCCCGCCTCGATCAGCTTGTCGCGGGTCTCGCGGGCGCGTTCCGCCTGTCCATCTGTGGCTTGCTTCATCGTGTTCCGGGGCCGGGCGCCGTGGGCTACCACCTAGCCTGCATCAATCTCGTCGAGTTCTGGTTCAGTTCCACGCCAGCGGTATCGCCCACGAGGACAGTGCCGCCGATGTTGGCCACATGCCGCCCAAACGCGCAATTCGGTTCGAATGCGAAGCACATGCCCGCCTGCAGTTCGAGTTCCCGCGCCACCGTGGGCAGGCGCCGCAATTGTGTATAGCGGCCGGCCTCAGGCAGTGATTCTATGCCGGGCGCGGTGCCGAAGCCCACCGGACCGTAGGGATTGATGCTGTGTATCAACGGGTGCACGTGCCAGCCCCCGGCCTCCAGCAGCGGCTGTTCCATCGTGTCCACCACGGCGCCGAAGGTGTTGCCGGCATACAAGGCCTGCACACCGCGCTCGTAGCAGGCCCGCGCCACGTCCGCCGCCCGCAGGATGTCGGGATGCACGTCTCCCACGGCCACCGCGGCCTGATGCTGCGTCTCCATCATGCCGTAGAGCGCGAATATCTCGGACAACACGATATCGCCATCCTGCAGGATGCGCGGCCGCTGAGAGCGGTATTGCCAGGCCGGCGGCCCCCAGCCCACGTACTCAGGCCCCGAGCCCAGGAGGATCTCGGCGGTGTAGCCGCCCATGGAAAAGCAGGTGGCGGTCACGGCGGCAACCAGTTCGGCCTCGGACACGCCCGGGCGGGCGCTGCGCCGCAGCGTTTCGCTCATCGCCTCGCCGATATACGCGGCATAGCGGATCAGGGCCAGTTCCTCTTCGCTCTTGACCGAGGCCAGCGCGAAGAAGCGGCGGTACACCGGCACGAATTCGGCCTCCGGCAGCGCTGCCGTCAATCCCTCCATCGTCCGGCAGGGCAAGGCGCCGTCGAAATAGAATGGCGGGTAGGGCTCCAGTCCAATGATGCCCACGCGCTTCATGGGCTCCCCGCGACTGGCAAGGTAGGCGCCCACGTCGCGGCCCGTCTTGCCCACGCGGAGCTGCTCGGGCGCCAGCCATTGCAGATCGCCGCGCAAGGCCGCCTGCATGTGATCGGCCACCATCATGGACGCAAACGTGAAGACCAACGGCGCGTCGTCGCCCCGGAAGACCACCAGCGAGCCCGGCCGGTCGTTGGTGAAGTAGCAGTCCTGGGCGAAGGCGGCCGGCGCGGCAGCCTCCCGGTCGCCATAGACCACCAACGCATCGAGATTTTCTTCCCGCATGAGTTGGCGGGCCAATTGCCAGCGCCGGTCGCGCTCGGACAATGACAAGGGAGGGGGAACTTGGGTCATGCGTAGCTCCGGAGTGGATTGGCCTCTAATTTAATTCATTTGAATGAATTAAATCAAATCAACGTTCGGAAACCGCCGCTGAGCCGGCCTGGCGGTGCCCCCCGGCATTCCGTCCCCGACCGTTTTGCAATCTTCGCGAAATTTGTGCATAATTCGGCCCCTCTACCTGTTCCCCGATAGCTCAGTCGGTAGAGCGACGGACTGTTAATCCGCAGGTCGCTGGTTCGAGCCCAGCTCGGGGAGCCAAAGAATGCAGTACTGAAGGGCCCGCAACGTGTTGCGGGCCTTTTGCATTCCGGGACGGCCTTCCGGCCGCTGCGCAGTACCATGATGCGCATTCCCCACCACATGCCGCCAGCCCCATGCGTTCCACGCGATCCCTGCCCGCCCTGGTCTCCCTGCGCGCCTTTGAAGCGGCCGCGCGGCGGCTGAGCTTTTCGCAGGCGGCCCAGGAACTGTTCGTGACGCAAAGCGCCGTCAGCCACCATATCCAGCGGCTGGAGGCGGAGCTCGGCGTGGCGCTGTTCGAACGGCGCACCCGCGCCGTGGCCCTGACGCCCGCGGGCCAGGCCTATTACGCGCGCGTGCATGCCGCGTTCGAATTGCTGCGCCAGGGCACCGACGAGATCCGCGCGCCCGCCGCGGCGCGCAGCAAGCTGCGGGTCGGCTTGCTGGCATCGTTCGCCACGCGCTGGCTGGCGCCGCGGCTGGCGGGCTTCGCGGCGGCCCATCCGGACATCGAGCTGCAATTGCTGCCCGACATCGCGCTGGCCGACGTCGCCGGCGGCGAGGTCGACGTCGCCATCCGCTACGGACGCGGCTCCTGGCCCGGCGTGCGCGCGCGGCTGATCATGACCGAGCGCCTCTCGGTGGTCTGCGCCCCCGCGCTCATCGCGGGCAGGAAACGCCCGCGCAATACCGACGACCTGCTGCGCTATCCGCTGCTGACGTCCCACGCCAGGCATCCGTTCGAATGGGACGCCTGGGCCCGGCACTACGGCCTGGACCTGGGCCGCGCGCAGCCCGTGCGCCTGCACGACTACAACATCGTGGTGGAAGCCGCCTTGGCGGGGCAGGGGCTGGCGATGGGGCGGCACCGCCTGATCGAGCCCCAGCTGGCCAGCGGCGCGCTGGTGGAGGCGCTGCCGGGCAGCACGCTGGAAGCGCCGCGCATCGGCTGGTGGTTCGTGACGCCGCGCGCCGCGGCGGGCGACGCCGCGCAACGGTTCCAATCCTGGCTGGAGCAGGCGGCCGCGGCGCCGGACGGCACTCATTAGTTTTACTCATGCGTACTGCGCAAGAATTGATTGGTCACGGCGCGCCGCGGCCGATAGCATGAGGACTGCCCTTTCGATCCCGATACAGGAGTTCCTCATGACCCGCTCTATCTCCGGCCGCGTGGCCGAACTCGGCCTGGCCCTGGAAGCCGCCTCCGCCCCCGCCGCCAACTACGTGTCCAGCGTGCAGGAAGGCAATCTGCTCTATATCTCCGGCCAGATCTCGCGCAAGGACGGCAAGGCGGCTTTCCTCGGCCGGCTCGGCGACCAGGTCTCCGACGCCGATGGCGTGGAAGCGGCGCGTCTGTCCGCGCTGGGCGTGCTGGCGCAGATCGCCGCCGCCACCGGCGACCGGCTGGATCGCGTGGCGCGCGTGGTGCGCCTGGGCGTGTTCGTGGCCAGCACGCCCGACTTCAACCGCCAGAGCGCCGTCGCCAACGGCGCCTCCGACCTGATGGTGGAGGTCTTCGGCGACGCGGGCCGCCATGCGCGCAGCGCCGTCGGCGTGGCCTCCCTGCCGCAAGGCGTGGCCGTGGAGGTCGAAGCCGTCGTCGCGCTCACCCAGGCCTGATCCCACCCATTCCGGAGCCGCCATGTCCGCCCCGTTGACTCCCGCCGCCATCGAAGCGCTGCGCGACCTGACGCCGGGCGCCCAAAGCACCGTCCATTTCAACCATGCGGGCGCTTCGCTGCCGTCGACCGCCACGCTGCAGGCCATCCATGCGCACCTGTGGCGCGAAGCCACGCTGGGGCCGATGGAGGCCGGCATGGCCTCGCGCGAGCAAACGGAACGGGCCCGCCTCCTGGCGGCCCGCCTGCTCAATGCGGATCCCGGCGAGATCGCGCTGACGGGCGGCAATTCGCCCGGCTGGGGCGCCGCCTTCGCCGCGCTGCCGCCCTGGCGGGCCGGCGACCGCATCCTGGTCGGCCGGCACGAATGGGGCGGAAACCTCGCGGCCATGCGGCTCGCGGCGCAGCGCGCCGGCGCCACGGTGGAAGCCATACCTTCCGACGACAGCGGCTGCGTGGATGCGCAGGCGCTGGAAGCCATGCTGGACGAACGGGTTCGCCTCATCGCGCTGACCTGGCTGCCCGCCAACGGCGGCCTGATCAATCCCGCCGCCGCCATAGGCGAGGTGGCGCGGCGGCACGGCATCGCGTATTTCGTCGACGCGGCGCAAGCCGTGGGCCAGTTGCCGGTGGACGTGGCCCGGATCGGCTGCGACGTGCTGAGCGGCGCCGGACGCAAGGCCTTGCGCGGCCCGCGCGGCACCGGCCTGCTGTACGTGCGCCGCGGCTTTCTCGACACGCTGGTCCCGCCCATCGTGGACACGCATTCGGCGCCGCCGGGCGCGGACGGACAGCCCGTTCTCCGCGAGGACGCCGCGCGCCTGGAGTCCGCCGAAAACTCGCTCGCGCTGCGCTGCGGCCTGGCCAACGCCCTGCAGGAAGCCCTGGACATCGGCGTGGACGCCATCCGCGCGCGCATCGATACCGTCGCCCAGGCCCTGCGCGCGGCGCTGGCGGCCATCCCGGGCATCACCGTGCTGGACCAGGGCCGCGAACGCTCGGGCCTGGTGGCGTTCAATCTGGCGGGCCGCGATGCCGTGTCGGTGCAGCGTGCCATGGCCGCGCAGGGCGTGACCATCGGCAGCAACGGCGTGCCCTACACCCCGCTGGACATGCAAGCCCGCGGCCTGACGCAGATCGCGCGGGCGTCGGTCAGCTACCTGACCAGCGACGCGGAAATCGACCGGCTGCTGGAAGGGCTGCGCGGGCTGGCGCGCAGTTAGCCGGCAACCTCGGCGCGGCGCGAAAAGGGCGACCACTTCGTGAAAACGAGCAGGTTGCCCAGCATCACCAGGCCCAGGCCCGCCATGCCCGCCGGCGTCCACTGGTAGCCCTCGGCGTACGTGGACACGCTCAGCGCCACGACCGGAAACAGCACCGTGCAGTAAGCCGCCCGCGCCGGCCCCATGCGCCCGACCAGCGTCAGGTAGGCGGTGAACCCGATCACCGAGCCGGGAACGGCCAGATAGACCAGGGCTCCCACGTAGGTAGCCGAACCGTCGAACTCGAAAGGCAGGCCCGCGGCCACGCAACCCGCCAGCAGGATGGCCGCGCCGTAGAGCATGCTGTAGGCATTGCCCGTCAGGGGTCGGATGCCCGCGCGCTGCTGCAGGGACGACAGCATGTTGCCGGTGGAAAAACAGAAGGTCCCCAGGAGCGCGAACCCCAGCCCGAGCAGGGTTTCGTGGCTGGCCTCCTGGCTGGCCAGTTCCGGCCAGAACAGCAGCACCAGCCCGGAAAAGCCGAAGGCCCCGGCCACCATCACGCGGGGCGCGATGCGCGTGCCGAACCACAGCCGGGCGTTCAGCGCATTCCACAAGGTGGCAGCCGAGAACACCACCGAGACCAGGCCGCTGGGGATCCATTGCGTCGCGGTGTAAAAGCACAGGAAGTTCAGGCAGAACAGGCACAGGCCCTGGCCCACGCACAGCCAATGCCCGCGGCGATCCAGCCGTTGCAGCTTGCGGGTCAGCAGCAGGGCGGCGAACAGGACCAGGCTGGCCAGCGCGAAGCGGTAGAAGATCGACACCGGAATGGCGACCACGCCCAGCTGGAGCTTGATGGCCAGCCAGGTCGTGCCCCAGATGATGACGGTGAGGAGATAGAGGAAGAGGTTCACGGTAGGGCGCCCGACGAGGCGGAAACAGGGACAGAGAAACCGGCAGCGCAGGAACCGCCCGGCCACCAGTGTGCGCCCCGACGCGCGCCGGCGATTGCCGTTTCTTGCGGTTTTTGCTCGCGCGCGCGCCACGCGCGCGAGGATCGCAGTAGCATTTCAATCCTATGGCTCTCGTCGCTTCGGCTCCGGCCGATTTCTCCGTTTTCCGCACGCTGTCGCGCTCCACCGCGACGCTGGTGCGCGCCTCGCCCCTGGGCGAAGGCGTCGCGATCTCGCAATGGTCGCGCAGCGCCCGCGAAACGCTGGGCTATGAAACGCCCGGCCATCACACGCTGTCGCTCTATCTGCATGGCGGCGACAAATCCTTCCGCGTGGGCCAGGATTCGCTGCACGGCGGCGCCGGCAAGTTCTGCGTGCTGCCGGCCGAGCACCATTCGCGCTGGAGCATGAACGACACGGTGCATTTCCTGCACCTCTACATCGCGCCGGAGCGCCTGGCCCGCGAGGCCGTGATGAGGCTGGATTGCGAGCCCCGCACGCTGGAGTTGCGCGACCGCACCTACATCCAGGACGACTCGCTGATCGACGTGTGCCGGCGGCTGCTCGGCACCGACTGGACGCAGCCCGCGGACCGGCTGGCCGCCAGCAGCGCGGCCGAGACCGTGCTGCACCACCTGCTGAACCAGGGCGTCTCGCGCAAGACGGGCGCGCCGTCCCGCGGCGGGCTCGCCCCCGGCGTGCGCCGACGCGTCATGGACTACGTGGACGCGCACCTGGCCGAGCCGCTCACGCTGGACCGGCTGGCGGGCGTGGCGGCGCTTTCCACCTACCACTTCGCCCGCATGTTCCACACGTCTTTCGGCGAACCGCCGCATGCCTGGGTCCGCGCCCGGCGCCTGGCCCGCGCCCGCGAACTCCTGGCCGCCGGCAAGGGCGACCTGGCCGGCATCGCCCAGGCCTGCGGCTTCGGCAACGCCAGCCACCTGGCGCGCGTCTTCCGCGATGCCGTCGGCGTCACGCCCGGCCAGTATCGCGGCGCCCGCGGCACGCACTAGCTCCGACCCTGTTTCCAGACCCGCCGGTCTACAATGGCGCACCGCCCGTAGGGCCTGTCCACGCTTCTGCCCCACGCGATGCCGTCCCCGACCCCTCGCGACGTTCCCCCCCTGGCCGACTCCGCCGATCCGAGCCGCTTGCGCGCGCACTGGCTGGCCGAGCTCGTCCGCCTGCGCGAGGCGCACTGGGGGCCGCTGGAAGACGCGGACGCGGTGCGGCAGGCACGCCTGCTCGACGGCGGCCTCCCCGCGCGCATCCTGGCCCGTGCCGCGCTGCTGGCGCGGCGCGAGCAACTGGCGCCCCTGGTCGACGCCTGGCGCCGCAGCGCGCTGGCCATCCTGGCCGCGTTGTTCCTGCTGGCCGCGGTCTCCGGCGCGGCCGCCGCCCTGGGCGCGCTGGGCGACGGCTCGCGATCGGTCAACGTCCTGTGGGCCCTGGGGGCCTTGCTGGGCCTGCATGCCCTGACGTTCCTGCTGTGGCTGGGCAGCTTCCTGCTCCGGGCCCCGGCCGCCACCGGGCTGGGACGGATCTGGCTCTGGGCGACGCGCAAGCTGGCCCGCGGCCCCGACGGCGCGCTCGTTCCCCAGGCGTTCCTGAACCTGCTGGCGCGCGCCGGCGCGCTGCGCGGCCTGTTCGGCGCCATCAGCCACCTTCTGTGGCTGACCGCGCTCTGCGTCGCGCTGGCCACCTTGCTGGCCGTGCTGTCCACCGCCAGCTACCGATTCATCTGGGCCACCACCTTGCTGGCCCCCGACACCTTCGTATCGCTCACCCGCGCCATCGGCTGGCTGCCCGCCCAGCTGGGTTTCCCGCTGCCGGACGCGGCCATGGTCCGCGCCAGCGACGGCACGCAGGCCCTGTCCGCCGACGCGCAGGTGCAATGGTCGATCTGGCTGATCGGCGTGCTGGTCGTCTACGGCATCCTGCCGCGCCTGCTGGCCGGCATCCTGTGCGCGGCCGGCACGCTGCGCGCGCTGCGCCTCCTGCGCGTCGATCCGGCGCTGCCCGGTTTTTCTTCCCTGCGCGACCGGCTGGAGCCGCCCGCCCTGTCCACCGGCATCGATCGCCCCGTGGA
The DNA here is from genome assembly GCF_001571365.1 of Achromobacter denitrificans NBRC 15125. GTDB lineage: Bacteria > Pseudomonadota > Gammaproteobacteria > Burkholderiales > Burkholderiaceae_B > Achromobacter > Achromobacter denitrificans. Next base: position 53,774 of record NZ_BCTQ01000036.1, read on the forward strand.
TCCCCTGCACGAACCGCGCGTGCGCCCGGCGAGCCAGGCCGGCCTGGGCGGCCAGCCCGTGGTGCTCGGGCTGGAGCTGCCGCCGGACCTGCCCTGGCCGCCGCCGGACGTGCCCGAGGGCGCGCAGCAGGCCGGCAATCTGGACACGCGCGAGGAACGCAACCGCGTGCTGGACGCGCTGGCCCGCGAGGCCGCCACCCGCCTGCTGATCGCCTGCGATGCGCGCCAGACGCCCGATCGCGGCACGCTGTCCCTGATCGCCGAACTCGCGGCCCACGCCGCGCAGACGCGCGTCTGGCTCATCGCGCCGCGCGCGGGCGCCGACGCCGCCACCCGCGCGCCCCTCTGGCGCGAGCGCCTGCTGGCCTTGGGCCTGCCCGCCGACGCCATCGTGCAGGCGCCCGCCGCCGCGTTCGCGTGGCTGGAGTCCGGCCATGGCTGAAAACCTGATCAAGATCGCGCTGGTCGGCCACACCAACACCGGCAAGACCTCGCTGCTGCGCACCCTGACCCGCGACACCCGCTTCGGCGAAGTGGCCGACAGCCCCGGCACCACGCGCCACGTCGAAGGCGCGCGCCTGCGACTGGACGGACGCGCGGTGCTGGAATGGTTCGATACGCCGGGCATGGAAGACAGCATCTCCCTGCTCGAATACCTGGAGCGGCTGGATCGTCCCGGCGAACGCCTGGACGGCCCCGCGCGCATCCGACGCTTCCTGGACACGCCCGAAGCCCACGGCCGCTACGAACAGGAAGCGCGGGTGCTGGCCAAGATGCTCGACTGCGACGCGGCGCTCTACGTCATCGACGCGCGCGATCCCGTGCTGGGCAAGCACCGCGACGAGCTCGCGATCCTGGCCGCCTGCGGACGCCCCTTGCTGCCGGTGCTGAATTTCGTCAACGCGCCCGCGCACCGCGCCGACGAATGGCGCGGCGCCATGGCGCGGCTGGGGCTGCACGCGGTGGTGGAATTCGATACCGTCGCGCCGCCGCTGGACGGCGAGCAACAGCTCTACGCCAAGCTCGGCGTGCTGCTGGACCGCCACGCCACCGCGCTGGCGCAGCTGTCCGACAGCCTCGCGGCCCAACGCCGCGCGCGCCGCGCCGCGGCCTACGAAATGCTGGCCGACCTGCTGGTCGACGCGGCCGCGCTGCACCTGTCCAGCGCCAGCGACGACACGGCGCTCGCCGCCGCCGCCAACCGGCTGCGCGAGCAGGTGCGCCAACGCGAACAGGCCTGCGTCGAGGCCCTGCTGGCGCTCTACAACTTCCGCCGTTCGGACTACGCCGGCGATGAACTGCCGCTGCAAGGCGAACGTTGGGGCATGGACCTGTTCCATCCTCAGGCGTTGAAGGACATGGGCGTGCAGGTCGGAATGGGAGCCGCGGCCGGCGCGATGGCCGGCGCGGCGGTGGACCTGTTCAGCGCCGGCCTGAGCCTGGGCACCGGCATGCTGATCGGCGCCGCCGCCGGCGGCCTGTGGCAAGGCGTGGAGAAGCTCGGCAAGCGCGTCGCGGGCAAACTGCGCGGCTGGCGCGAGATCAGCGTCGACGATGCCGTGCTGCGATTGCTGGCGCTGCGCCAGCGGCAATTGATCGAAGCGCTGGAGCGCCGCGGCCACGCCGCGCGCGAACCGCTGAAACTGGACCAGCCCGAAGACGACGCCTGGCGCAAGGGCCCCTTGCCCGAGGCCCTGAAGGAAGCCCGCAGCCGGCCCGAATGGTCGGCCCTCGGCGAGCACTACGAAGACAGCGACCGCCGCAAGCGCGTCGTCGGCGAATTGGCGAAAACCCTTGCCGAACAGCCGCTGCCCGCGGCATGAGCCGCGGCGCCCGCCAGCGCCGCCAAACGCACCATTCAAGCCCGCCGGCAAGCGCGTACTAACCCCAATCCAAACCGATTGACGCTTAAACGAATGCGTCTATAAGATTCGTTTTGCATCGGCGGGTCCGTCCCCGTCATGATAATCACAAGGTCACAAGGGGTTGGGTCGATCGTGAATTCGAAGTCCTACGCAGTGATTCCCGGCAGCGCCGTCACCGGCCCGCGCGCGGCTCGCGCCGCATCCCGCTCGACCCCGATCCGCCTTTCGTCGTAAGCAGCAACGCCATGCCCCCGGCCCCCGGATGGGGCTTGGGGGCCTATCACTTCTGTCGCGCTACCCGCGCACTACACGGAGCATGAGGGCTATGCGTACCTTTCCCCACCTGAAGCAAGCGGCGCTCGCAGCGGCCGTCGCGGCATCGCTGGCGTTCAGCGCCGGCGCCGCCGCCAAGACATTCCATTGGTCGTACCAGGGCGACGCCACGTCCATGGACCCGATGGCCCTGAACGAAACGTTCACGCTGGGCTTCCAGGGCAACATCTACGAAACGCTGGCGGGCTACGACGGCAATCTGAAGCTGACCCCGCTGCTCGCCGAAAGCTGGGAGAACCCCGAGCCCACGAAATGGGTGTTCAAGCTGCGCAAGGGCGTGAAGTTCCATGACGGCTCGCCGTTCACGGCGGACGACGTCATCTTCTCCTGGAAGCGCAGCCTGACCCCGGGCTCCGACATGAAGGGCTATGGCGCCAAGGCCTCCGACATCAAGAAGGTGGACGACTACACCATCGAAGTCATCACGCCCACGCCCAACCCCATCCTGCCGCGCGAATGGGTGTTCCTGTACATCATGAGCAAGTCGTGGTCCGAGAAGAACAAGACCACCGAGGCCACCAACGTCAAGGGCGACAACCAGGGCAACTACGCCAACCTCAACGCCAACGGCACCGGCCCCTTCATGCTGGCCTCGCGCCAGCCCGACGTGAAGACGGTGCTCAAGCGCTACGACGGCTACTGGAACAAGAACATCAAGACCAACGTGGACGAGGTCATCTTCCAGCCGATCACGCAGGAAGCCACCCGCGTGGCCGCGCTGATCTCCGGCGAAATGGACCTGGTGCAGCCCGTTCCCGTCCAGGACTGGAAGCGCCTCGAAGACGCCAAGGGCGTGAAGCCGCTGACCGCGCCCGAAGCCCGCGCCATCTTCATCGGCATGGACCAGGACCGCGACGAACTGCTGTTCTCGGACGTGAAGGGCAAGAACCCCTTCAAGGACCCGAAGGTGCGCGAAGCCGTGGTCCTGGCGGTCGACACCAAGGCCATCAACGAGAAGATCATGCGCGGCGCGGCCAAGCCGCTGGGTTCGCTCATCGCCACCGCCATCAACGGCTATGACGACTCCTTCGGAGCGCCCTACAAGCCGGATCCGGAACGCGCCAAGAAGCTGTTGGCCGAGGCCGGCTACCCGAAGGGCTTCACCGTCACCATGGACTGCCCGAACGACCGCTACGTCAATGACGAAAAGGTCTGCCAGGCGGTGGCCGGCATGCTGGCGCGCGTAGGCATCAAGATCAACCTGCTGGCGCAGACCAAGTCGAAGTACTTCGGCAAGATCCTGCTGCAGGCCGGCAACCAGACCAGCATGTACATGCTGGGCTGGACGCCCAGCTCCACCGACGCGCACAACACGCTGCTGAACCTCACCTCGTGCCGCAACGCCAAGACGGCGGCCGGGCAGTTCAACCTGGGCGGCTACTGCAACAAGAAGGTCGACGAGCTCACCGACAAGATCGGCGTCGAAACCGACCAGGCCAAGCGCAACGCGATGATCAAGGAAGCCTTCGGCATCGTGCGCAGCGACTTCGGCTACCTGCCGCTGCACCAGCAGCCCATGTCCTGGGGCGTGAAGGACAACATCCAGGTCATCCAGCGCGCCGACGACGTGCTCGACCTGCGCGACGTCGTACTGCCGTAAACCGCTGACGATGTGAGCCCCGGATGGCAACCGCCATCCGGGCGCGCCCGGCCCAGCCCCGCTTCCCGTTTTCAACGGAAACGCGGCCCGGCGTCATCTGCAAACGAGGGCTCCCGATAATGCTTTCCTTTATTGCGCAACGGCTTATCCAGTCGGTGCTGGTGATGTTGACGGTGGCGCTGATCGCGTTCTCCATGTTCCGCTATGTCGGCGACCCGGTAGCCAGCATGGTCGGCCAGGACACCACCCCTGAACAGCGCGCGCAGTTGCGCGGCGAACTCGGCCTGGACGATCCCTTCGTCGTGCAGTTCGCGCGCTTCGTCTCCAACGCGGCGCAGGGCGACTTCGGTATTTCGTACCGCCAGCGCCGCCCCGTCAGCGAACTGCTCGAAGAACGCATGCCCGCCACGCTGGAGCTGTCCTTCGTTTCCGCCGTGATGGCGCTGGCTCTCGGCATACCGATGGGCATCTACACCGCGCTCAAGCGGCACGGCGTGCTGTCCAAGGCGTTTATGGCGATCTCGCTGGCCGGGATCTCGCTGCCCACGTTCCTGATCGGCATCCTGCTGATCCTGGTGTTCGGCGTGCAACTGCGATGGCTGCCCAGCTTCGGGCGCGGCGACGTGGTCAGCCTGGGTTGGTGGACCACCGGCTTCCTGACCAAGTCGGGATGGCTGGCGCTGATCATGCCGGCCATCACGCTGGCGCTGTTCCAGATGACGCTGATCATGCGCCTGGTGCGCGCCGAGATGCTGGAAGTGCTGCGCGCCGACTTCATCAAGTTCGCGCGCGCCCGCGGCCTGCCGGAACGCCTGATCAATTTCCGCCACGCCCTGAAGAACACGATGGTGCCCGTGATCACGATCACCGGGCTGCAGCTCGGTTCCATCATCGCCTTCGCCATCATCACGGAAACCGTATTCCAGTGGCCTGGCATGGGCCTCTTGTTCATCCAGGCCATCAGCATGGTGGACATCCCCGTGATGGCGGCCTACCTGGTGCTGATCGCCTTCATGTTCGTGGTCATCAATCTGATCGTCGACCTGCTGTATTTCGCCGTGGACCCGCGTCTGCGCGTGCAGAGCAAATAAGGAACCCACATGATTGCTCGCATCGCTCCAATGTTTGCCCGCGCCGCCGACAGCGACCTCTGGCACAGCTTCAAGCGTTCGCCCGGCGCCATCGTCGCCGCGATCGTCACGCTGGCCATCCTGCTGGGCGCGCTGTTCGCGCCCGTGGTCGCGCCGCACAACCCCTTTGACCTGGCCTCCCTGAGCATCATGGACGCCAACACGCCTCCCGCCTGGGAAGAAGGCGGCAGCCCCGACTTCCTGCTGGGCACCGACGACCAGGGCCGCGACATCCTGTCGGCCGTGCTGTACGGGTCGCGCGTGTCCCTGCTGGTGGGCTTCGCCTCCGTGCTGTTCTCGATGGTGCTGGGCGTGACCCTCGGCCTCATCAGCGGCTACGCCGGCGGCCGCGTGGACAGCTTCATCATGCGCATCGCCGACGTGCAGCTGTCGTTTCCGGCGATCCTGGTGGCGCTGCTGATCGACGGCGTGGCCCGCGGCCTGCTGCCGCGCGACATGCATGACCAGCTCGCGCTGTACGTCCTGATCTTCGCCATCGGCATCTCCGGATGGGTGCAGTACGCGCGCACCGTGCGCGGCTCCACGCTGGTCGAGCGCAACAAGGAATACGTGCAGGCGGCCCGCCTCATCGGCATCGGCCCCATCACCATCCTGCGCCGGCACATCCTGCCCAACGTGATGGGCCCGGTGCTGGTCATCGCCACCATCCACCTGGCGATCGCGATCATCACCGAAGCCACGCTCTCTTTCCTGGGCGTGGGCGTTCCGCCCACCGCGCCGTCGCTGGGAACGCTGATCCGCATCGGCAACAGCTATCTCTTCTCCGGCATGTGGTGGATCTCCATCTTCCCCGGCATCGCGCTGGTGGCGCTGGTGCTGTCGGTCAACCTGCTGGGCGACTGGCTGCGCGACGCGCTCAACCCCAAGCTGCGCTGAGGATGCCATGGCCCTGTTGAACATCGAAGACATCCGCATCGAATTCCCCAGCCGCCGTGGCACGCGGGTGGCGGTGGACGGCGTATCGCTGAGCCTGGAGAAAGGCGAGATCCTGGGCGTGGTCGGGGAATCCGGCGCGGGCAAGTCCACCATCGGCAACGCCGTGATCGGCCTGCTGGAAGCGCCCGGGCGCCTGGCCGGCGGCGCCGTGCTGCTGAACGGCGAACGCATCGACACGCTGAGCCCGGCCCAGAAGCGCAAGGTCCGCGGCCGCCGGATCGGCATGATTTTCCAGGATCCGCTGACCTCGCTGGACCCGCTGCAGACCGTGGAAAGCCAGTTGGTCGAGACCATGCAGGTGCACCTGAACCTGTCGCACGACGAAGCCAGGAAGCGCGCGATCCAGTTGCTGGTGCAGGTCGGCATCGACAAGCCCGAGCTGCGCGTCAAGCAGTACCCGCACCAGTTCTCCGGCGGCATGCGGCAGCGCGTGGTGATCGCGCTGGCGCTGTGCTGCGAACCCGAAGTCATCATCGCCGACGAACCCACCACCGCCCTGGACGTATCGATCCAGGCGCAGATCCTGGAACTGCTGAAAAAGCTGTGCCGCGAAGAACAGGTGGGCATGATCATCATCACGCACGACATGGGCGTGATCGCGGACGTGACGGACCGCGTGGCGGTGCTGTATCACGGCAAGCTGGTCGAGCAGGGGCCCACCGCGAAAATCCTGGGCGACCCCGACCATCCGTACACGCGCAGCCTGATCTCGGCCGTGCCGCGCCCCGACATCAAGCTCAAGCGCTTCCCGCTCGTCACCTACATCGAGGACGTGAAGACGCCCGCGCAGCCGCTGGATCTCGCCACCCACTGGCTGGGCCAGCGGCGCGACTTCGGCGCGCGCACCGGCGGCCCGCTGGTGCAGGTGAACGACCTGAGCATGCGCTTCGTGCTGAAAAGCGCGCTGCTCAAGCGCAACCAGCGCACGCTGGACGCGGTCAAGCGCGTCAACTTCTCGATCGGCGAAGGCGAGGTCTTCGGCCTGGTGGGCGAGTCGGGGTCCGGCAAGTCCACCGTGGCGCGGCTGATCTCCGGCCTCTATACGCCCAGCGAAGGCTCGGTGAACTTCGGCGGCATCGACCTCACCGCCCTCAAGGGCGAAAAGCAGCTGAACCCGTTCCGGCGGCAGATCCAGATGATCTTCCAGGATCCGTTCTCCTCGCTCAACCCGCGCATGCGCGTGCTGGACATCGTGGCCGAGCCCATCCGCTTCCACAAGCTGGCGGCAAGCGAGGCCGAAGCGCGCCGCATCGTGGCGGACCTGCTGGACGTGGTCGGCCTGGGCGACCGCGCCGCCGAACGCTTCCCGCACGAGTTCTCGGGCGGGCAGCGCCAGCGCATCTGCATCGCGCGCGCCCTGGCCACGCGCCCCCGCTTCCTGATCTGCGACGAGCCCACGTCGGCGCTGGACGTTTCCATCCAGGCGCAGATCCTGAACCTGCTGAAGGACCTGCAAGAAGAGCTGGGCCTGACCATGCTGTTCATCAGCCACGACCTGCCCGTGATCCGCCAGATGTGCGACCGCGTGGGCGTGATGCGCTACGGCGAATTGCTGGAAGTCGCCGAAACGGAAGACCTCTTCGAACGCCCCCAGCATCCCTACAGCCAACACCTGCTTGGCCTCATGCCCCGCCTGCAATCCATGTCCCGCGAAGGACTGGACGTGGTGGAGGGCTAAGGCCAGGCGCCACCCGGAGCAAGACATGACGGCGACACCGCAGACCCTCTTCATCGGCGGCCAGGTTTTCGACGGCAAGGGCGGCCTGCTGCCCAACCACGGCGTGCTGGTCGAAGGCCAGCGCGTAGCGCGCGTGGCGCCGGCCGGCGAGTTCTCCGGCTACGCCGGCGCCACGGTGCGCACCGCGGGCATGACCCTGATGCCCAGCCTGGCCGACTGCCACGTCCACCTGGTCTATACCGGCGGCGCCGATCCCAACGCGCACCTGAGCAAGCAGGGCCCGGCGCAGATCACGCTGACCGCGCTGGAGAACGCCCAGGCCAGCCTGCGCGGCGGCGTCACCGCCGTGCGCGACTGCGGCGGCAAGGATTACCTGGAATTCGGCGTGCGCGACGCCATCGCGCGCGGCGTGTTCCCCGGCCCCACGATCCGGGCGTCCGGCCGCATCATCTGCATGACGGGCGGCCACGGTAACCGCATCGGCCGCGTGGCCGACGGCTGCGAAGACGTCATCAAGGCAGTGCGCGAGCAGGTCCACGCCGGCTGCGACCTGGTGAAGATCATGGCCACGGGCGGAGTGATGACGCCGGGCGTCAGCCCCATGGACGCGCACTACAGCTTCGACGAAATGAAGGCGGGCGTGCACGAGGCCAAGCGCTTCCGCAAGAGCACCGCCAGCCACGCCCAGGGCACGCAGGGCATCCTGAACGCGGTGCGCGCCGGCATCGATTCGATCGAGCACGGCATCTTCATGGACGACGACTGCCTGCGCGAAATGCTCGACGCGCAGACCTATCTGGTGCCCACCATCGCGGCGGTGCGCAACATCATCGCCAATGCCGACAACGGCATCCCCGCCTACGCGGTCGAAAAGGCGCGCGCCGTGGAACAGCGCCACCGCGAGTCGTTCCAGATGTATTACAAGGCGGGCGGGCGCATCGCCATGGGCACGGACGCCGGCACGCCGTTCAACCTGCATGGCGAGAACGCCATGGAACTGGCCTACATGGTGGAATTCGGCATGACGCCCGTGGACGCGCTCATCGCCGGCACGTCGCGCGGGCACGACCTGATGGGACTGGACGACCGCGGCGTCATCGCGGACGGCAACATGGCGGACCTGCTGCTGGTCCAGGGCGATCCCACGCAGGACATCCTGAAAGCAGCCGACAAGCGCTTCCACGTCGCCGTGCTGCGGCAGGGCGAGCTGGCCGCGGGCGCCTTGCCCGCCTGACGCGGGCAAAAGAAAAGGCCGCCGCGCCCGGGGGCGCGGCGGCCTTCGATACCGCCACGGGTCTCGCGCTTAGCGCGCGCCGCCCATGACGCCGCTCATGACCATCATCATGAACTGTTCGACCGGCATCTTCTTGCCGTTGAAGTCCACTTGGCCGTCGGCGTAGTTCAGGTACGTCACGATGTTGCCGTTCTCGACCTTGGCCAGGCCCATCGCCGTCGCCATGGTGCCCACCATTTCGGCCTGGCCCTTGGCGGTCTGCGCGGCCTGTTCGGCCGCCACGCCGCGCATTTGCGGTTCGATGGCCATCAGGTCGCCCAGGTTGCCCTTGGACAGCACGAGCTTGGCGTTCAGCCGGCGAATGACTTCCAGCGCCGTATCGGCGAATTCACCGTCCATCGAAGCCGGCTTGGTCAGGTCCAGGTCCAGGTTGAAGGTCGAGGTGCCGTTGGCGGTGCGCACTTCCAGCGGCGACACCGACAGCGTCGGGTTGCCGGCCAGCAGCAGTTCGACGTTGGTCTTGAGCACCTGCTTCTCTTCATCCGTGAACTGCGGGGCCTGCTCTTCGCCCTTGCTCTGCAGCATGCGGCGCGAAGCGGCCTCGTAGACGTCGTTCAGGGCCTTGAACGCCTTCGCGTCCAGGCTCTTCACGTCGACCGCCAGCTTCAGGCCGGCCATGTCCTTGTCCTGGACGTTGATCATCCCGAAGTCCACGGCCATCTTGGCGCCCATGGTGGTGTCGGCTTCCGTCATGTCGACGGCGATGACGGTGTCCTTCAGCTGGACCGGCGGCTTTTCCTTGGACGTGATCGTCCAGTTCTTGAGCGCCAGCTTCTGGCTGCCCACGTACATCTCGTTCTTGGCCGGCGTCATGTCGCTGGTCAGGGTCAGGCCCTGCATGGCCATGCGCACGATGTCGCTTTCCTCGGAGGGACCGGCCATCACCAGGCTGTCGGCCTGCAGCGCGACCGTGCCGTGCTTGGTGCCGGTGGCGTAGGTGACGTCGCCCTTCATGCCCGAGAAGGTCAGGCTGGTATCGCCCTTGGCGAACTCGACCGGGGCCATGTCGAACGTGCCCGACACGTTCTTGGCATAGCTGACGCTGTACGCGCCCGACAGCGGGGTGGCGCCCTTGGTCGCGCCGAACCATTCCTTCACGGCGGGTGTTTCTTCCAGCTGGAAGCGGCTGGCCACCATGGCCGGCGCAAAGGAGCCGGACTTCAGGTTCGACAGGGGGAAGGGGCCATGGTCCAGGTGCTCGATGAACTGGATGGCGTGTTCCTTGGCGGGCTGCCCGTCGGCGGCCGGCTCGGTGAACTTCACGCGATAGCGCTCGGTGGACGAAAACACGCCGCGCTCGAACGACATCAGCTCGACCACGGGCGTCACACCCCATTTCTCACCGAACTTCTGCAGCTCGGCATTGGCCTGATCGATCGACTGCTTGACGAAGGCTTCGGCCTTCTGGCCCGTGTACCAGGCCGTGCCGGTCCAGACCGCGCCCAGCGCGACCACCACGCCCACTACTGCCGACTTCTTCATAGCGATCCTTTATTCTTCAAATGGATGAAAGCGGACGGATTATAGGGAGTGCCGCCTAGGGAAAACACTTATTTCGTGCACAGGCGCTGCAATTTGTTACTTAGTGATACCCGCCCCGGGAAGGCCGGACGGTGCTGCAACGCGACATCGGCTACAATCGCCCTGTGTGTTTTGCCAATCTGCACACGTCCGCTAGGCCCTTCGCTGCCAAGCTTCGCCCATCAGGGCGCTTCCCTTTTCTCCTTGTTCGTCCGCCTGGATTGGAGTCTCTCAACTTGAGCGACGGGCTGCCGTTGGAGTTGTCTTGACTACCTCTACCCTTTTCGCCGACCTCGGGCTGGCTGATTCCCTGTTGCGCGCCATCACCGAGACCGGCTACACCGCGCCCACCCCCATTCAGGCCCAGGCCATTCCCCAGGTCCTGAAAGGCGGCGACCTGCTCGCCGCCGCCCAGACCGGCACGGGCAAAACCGCGGGTTTCACGCTGCCCATCCTGCACCTGCTGATGCAGAAGAAGCCCGAGCTGAGAAAGCCGGGCCGCCCGCGCTGCCTGATCCTGACCCCGACGCGTGAACTGACCGCGCAGGTCGAGGAATCGGTGCAAACCTACGGCAAGTACACCCCGCTGACGTCCATGGTGATGTTCGGCGGCGTCAATATCAACCCCCAGATTTCCGCGCTGCGCAAGCCGCTCGACATCCTGGTCGCCACGCCCGGCCGCCTGCTGGACCACTGCGGCCAGAAGACCGTCGACCTTTCCGGCGTCGAGATCCTGGTGCTGGACGAAGCCGACCGCATGCTGGACATGGGCTTCATCCGCGACATCCGCAAGATCCTCGCGCTGCTGCCCAAGCAACGCCAGAACCTGCTGTTCTCGGCCACGTTCTCCGACGAGATCCGCACCCTGGCGCGCGGCGTGCTGAACAACCCGGGCGAAGTGTCGGTCACCCCGCGCAACACCGCCACCGAGCTGGTCACGCAAACCGTGCACCTGGTGGAACAGCACCACAAGCGCGACCTGATCAGCCACATCATCCGCGAAAGCGGCTGGCACCAGGTGCTGGTCTTCACGCGCACCAAGCACGGCGCCAACCGCTTGGCCGAAAAGCTGGTCAAGGACGGCCTGACCGCCGCCGCCATCCACGGCAACAAGAGCCAATCGGCCCGCACCCGCGCGCTGGCCGGCTTCAAGGACAACACCGTGACGGTGCTGGTGGCGACCGACATCGCCGCCCGCGGCCTGGATATCGATCAGTTGCCGCAGGTGGTCAATTTCGAACTGCCCAACGTGCCTGAAGACTACGTGCACCGCATCGGCCGCACCGGCCGCGCCGGCGCCACCGGCGCCGCGATCTCGCTGGTCGACAACAGCGAAATCAAGCTGCTCAAGGACATCGAGCGCCTGATCAAGAAGCCCATCGAGCGCAGGGCGGTGGAAGGCTGGACGCCGCCGGCCACGACCGCCGCGTCCTACGACCGCCAGGAACGCGACGAAGACAACCGCAGCCCGCGCGGCGGCGGCGGCCGCAATGGCGGCCGTGGCGGCAACGGCAATGGCAACGGCGGCCGTTCGCGGCCGGCGCAAGGCCAGGGCCAGCCCCGCGCCGCGGCAGGCGGCCGCGCCCCCGCGCCGGCTCGCGCCGGCGGCGAAGGCCGC
>NZ_BCTQ01000037.1 GCF_001571365.1 Achromobacter denitrificans NBRC 15125
GGGTTTAACCCCCGGCCCAATCACTGTGCATCGCATCAAGCGCCCACACTTATCGGTTGTTTAATTGTTAAAGAGCGGTACTGCCAAATTCTTTACTGCTTAATCTTGCCTGCTGCCACTTGCTTCGCTTTCGCGTCGCCTGCCGTGTCAGCAGCAGAGAAACGAGATTATGAAGAAGTTTTTATCGTTTGTCAAGTCAGCATCGCTAGTTTCGCTCCGCCTTCTTGCCAGACCTTCTTCAAGATCCTGCTCTCTCTAGCAGCTATCGAAACATCAGGGTAAACCCTAAGTTTTCGGCAACTGCCAAGCCCGAAACTATAACACAACTTTTGCAGATTATGCAACCGGCTTCTGCCTGACTTGCACCCCATTCTGCAACCTGCGGCGCCGCGGATTCCGCTTTGCCCGCACCCTGAACAACAGGGGTTGGTTACCACTTCAGGTGGCTGAATTAACAGTCAGGGTAAACCCTGAATTCGTTTCACCAGCCAAGCCCAAGACTATAGCATATTGTTTCGGATGGCGCAACTGACTCCTGCCTAATTCGCGCTATCCATGCAATGAACGCTTGCCTGGCCCCGCGCTTCGAAAACTGCCCGAACCGCGAAGGAGCGAGACTATAGCACAACTTTTCGCGCCGTGTGCCCGGCGCGGAACGCCCCCCGCGCCGCCTGGCTGGCTCCTCTGGATAACCTCCTTTAGATAGCCTGCGGGATCGCTCCTCCGGATACCCTACTTACGCTCCCCCTCTGATAGCTTCTTATAGATAGCTCTCTATATATAGAACAGAATGACAGCGATCCCGGCTTGCCTACGGAATGGGTACGTTTACTATTCGCCTGGTACGCCGCACCTAAATTGGAGACGAGCACCCTATGCCCCCCGCCATCGCCATGAGCGAAGATATCCTGATCAATGTCACGCCCTTCGAGACCCGCGTTGCGCTGGTAGAACAAGGGTCGGTACAGGAACTGCACGTGGAGCGCAGTATCCAGCGTGGCCATGTGGGCAACATCTACCTGGGGCGGGTGGTCCGCGTGCTGCCCGGCATGCAGAGCGCCTTCATCGATATCGGGCTGGAGCGCGCCGCCTTCATCCACATCGCTGACCTGCGGGAGAACCGAGGCGAAAGAAGCCAGGGACTCACGCCCACGCCGATCGAGAAGCTACTTTTCGAGGGACAGACCATCATGGTCCAGGTGGTCAAGGATCCCCTGGGCACCAAGGGCGCCCGGCTGTCGACGCAGATCAGCATGGCCGGGCGGATGCTGGTCTATCTGCCCCATGACCCGCACATCGGCATTTCGCAGAAGATCGACACCGAATCCGAACGCATCCAGCTGCGCGAGCGGCTGCAGGCCCTGATGCCCGCCGAGGAAAAAGGCGGCTTCATCGTCCGCACCCAGGCCGAAGGCGCGAACGACGAGGAACTGACGGCGGACCTGGAGTATCTGCGCAAGCTCTGGACCAGCGTGCAGGCGGCCGCGCGCACCCAGCCCGCCCCCGCCCTCCTCCATCAGGACCTGACCCTGGCGCAGCGCGTGCTGCGCGACATGGTGGGCCCGGGCACCGGCGCCATCCTGGTGGACTCCCGCACCACCAGCGCCGCCATGCTCGAATGGGCGCGCATCTATACGCCTTCGGTCGTGGACCGGATCCAGCACTACAGCGGCGAACGGCCGCTCTTCGACACGGCGAACGTGGACGAGGAGATCTCGCGCGCCCTGTCGCGCCGGGTGGACCTGAAGTCGGGCGGCTATCTCATCATCGACCAGACCGAGGCGCTGACCACGGTCGACGTGAATACCGGCGGCTTCGTGGGCGGGCGCAACTTCGACGACACCATCTTCAAGACCAACCTGGAGGCGGCGCAGGCGATCGCCCGCCAGCTGCGCCTGCGCAACCTCGGCGGCATCGTCATCCTGGACTTCATCGACATGGAAGACCAGGAACACCGCGAGACCGTGCTGGCCGAGCTGAAGAAGGCGCTCTCGCGCGACCGCACCCGCATGACGGTCAATGGTTTCACGCAACTGGGGTTGGTGGAAATGACGCGCAAGCGCACCCGCGATTCGCTGGCGCACCAGCTGTGCGAGCCCTGCCCCATGTGCGAGGCGCGCGGCAACGTGCGCACGCCGCGCACCGTGTGCTACGAGATCCTGCGCGAGATCCTGCGCGAGGCGCGGCAGTTCAATCCCAAGGAGTTCCGCATCCTGGCATCGCAGGAGGTGGTGGACCTGTTCCTGGAAGAAGAGAGCCAGCACCTGGCCATGCTGGGCGACTTCGTCGGCAAGCGGGTGTCGCTGGAGGTGGAAGGCCGCTATTCGCAGGAGCAGTACGACATCATTCTCGTCTAGGGCCTGTTAACGCTGAAAGGCCTAGGCCCTTAACAGGTTAGCCATGGAAATTCACGTCATTGTGTATGAATTGTGTGTCTTAACGATTCGTTTGCAATGAAGTTTGAAACCAATGGCGACAATCAGGACGAGCCGATAAGCTGCGGGCGCTTTTGCGGGGCCATCCCTGCAAGGCGCCCATTCTTTTGCTTTCGGAGGTCCAATCGATGAAGTCCCTATTCCGTCCGTTCCTGGTGCTGGCCGCAGCGCTGCCGCTTTTGTTGGCCGCCTGCGGCGACAAGGAGCCTGAACAGCGTGCCGCGTTCACGCAGTTCCTGCAGACCCGCATCGTGGACAAGCCCGGCGTGCGCGTGCCGAAATTGACGGACGAGGAAAAGAAGTCCTTCGGCGACTACGCCGCCCACTACGCCGTCATCACCGATTTCAACGCCGGCATGGATGCCTCGGTGAAGCCGCTGTCCGGCATCATGCAGAAGGGCGCGGTGCGCTCGCTGAACGACATCGTGACGCGTCGCGACGACTTCAAGGCGGTGCAGGCCTCGCTCAACGAGATGGGCACGGCGCTGCAGGCGCAGCAGGCCAAGGCCGATGCCGCGCATGCGCAGCTCAAGCAGCCCGAAGACCTGAAGGCCGTGTACGACAAGGCCTACGAGAAAACGGTCAGCCTCCCGGCCGACACTTTCCGCGACACGCTGCCGCAGCTGAACGCGACGTTCGACGCCAGCCTGAAGATCGCCGACTACGTGGCCGCGCACGCCTCGCAGATCGAAATGTCCGGCGCCATCGTCAAGGTGAAGGATCCGGCGGTGCAGGCTGAACTGAACCAGCTGCTGCAGGACCTGAACACGCAGGCGAAGAACGTGCAGCAGGCGCACACGCGCATGCAAGCGGTGATGATGGGCCGCTGAACGGCCCCAGCCTCGTTGCCGTCATGCGGGACGCGCAAGCCGGCGATCGCTCGGCGATCGCCAGCGCCCGCTGGCGGCTGGCGTCGGCCATCAGCACCCGAACGCTTCGCCCCCGTAACGCGCCGCTCAGGATGCCGCGACCGCGGCGATGCGGAACGGAAACGCCCTGGCGCCGCGCGCCCGGTCGGCCTCGCGGTGCGCGCCGATCGACCATGCCGGCCCCGCCCCGCCGGTCTGCGAGAGCAGACGACGCATGGAACCCGCGGAGAAACCGCAGCGCAAGGCCAAGGCCTGCCGCCGGGCCAGTTCTACTCCAACAGCTTGCGGCGTCGTGGAAATCCGATCCGATTGCAGCATGGCAGCCCCCTGGCAAATAGCTCTTCATGGGCGAAGAGTCTGTGCGGATTAATCTACCTCAGTCACCAGCGCTTGCGCGTGAAATGATGCGTAACGTATCGCGAACAAAAGGAAATAGTGGCTCAGGCCGACGGACTGGCCGCCGGTTCGCCCGCCTCGCGGTCGGGTTTGTCGTTCCTGCCGTCGGCCGGACTGCTCATGTTGCCGTACAGCAGCGACCGGCCGGCGAACAGCCCGCCCGCCACTTCCAGCTCGAAACGGTCGGTGTCGCGCTTGCGCACGTCCTGCACCACTTCGGCGGCTTCGTCCGCCGGCACCCCGATCACGCGTAGGGCGCCCTCGCCGAAGGCCAAGGCCGATTCCAGGGTTTCGCGGACCTGGTAGTCCACGCCCTCCTTGGCCAGCGCCAGAGAGTGGATGCGGTCATAGGCGCGCACCGCCACGCGGACCAGGGGGAATTCCGCCTTGACCAGCTTGACCATATGGTTGACCGAGACCGGATTGTCGATGCAGATCAGGATGATGCAGGCATGCTCCGCCCCGGCGGTGCGCAGCATATCCACCCGGGTGCCGTCGCCGTAATAGACCTTGACGCCCCATTTGGCGGCGGCCCGGATGGCATCGGTATCCGTATCCAGGATGGAGACTTTCAGGTCGCGCGCCAGCATCGCCTGGGTCACGATCTGGCCGAAGCGGCCGAAACCCACGATCAGCACGCAGCCGTCCAGGTCCTTGGCCACGTCCACGCCCTCCATGGACGGCGCGGGCTTGGGCAGCAGCCAGCGCAGCGCCAGCACGCACAACGGGGTGAACGCCATCGAAATGATCACGACGGCGGTCAGCACCGCGGCGGTGTGCGCATCGAAAATGCCGGCGGCGGCGGCCGCCCCGTAGAGCACGAAGGCGAATTCGCCGCCCTGCGCCAGCAGCGCAGCGCGCGTGGTGGCCTCGGCGTGCGTGGCGCGCAATATCCGCGCCACCGCGTACACGCCGGCCGATTTCACCAGCATGAAGACGACGACCGCCGCCAGGATGAGCGGCCATTCGCGGACCACGGCCGACAGATCCAGCGACATGCCCACGCCCAGGAAGAACAGGCCCAGCAGGATGCCGCGAAACGGCTCGACCTCGGCTTCGAGCTGGTGGCGGAAGGTGGATTCGGACAGCAGCACGCCGGCCAGGAACGCCCCCATGGCCATGGACAGGCCGCCCAGCTCCATCAACAGCGCGGCCCCCAGCACCACCAGCAGCGCCGCCGCGGTCATGACTTCGCGCGCGTGCGCGGCCGCGAGCAGGCGGAACAACGGATTGAGCAGCCAGCGGCCCGCCGCCAGCAGCGCCAGGATGCATCCGATCGCGATGGCCGCCTGCAGCCACGGATCGCCGTGCTCGGCGCCGCCCGCCGGCGCCAGCAGGCTGGCCAGGGCCAGCAGCGGCACGATGGCCAGGTCTTCGAGCAGGAGGATGGAAACGATGCGCTGGCCCTGCGCGCTGGCGGTCTCGCCCCGTTCGGCCAGTATCTGCATGACGATGGCGGTGGAGGACAGCACGAACCCCATCGCCGCCATGAAGGCCGCCGGGCCGGACAGGCCCGCCAGCAGGCCCACGCCCGTGAGCAGCGCGCCGCAGGCGAGCACCTGGGCCACGCCCAGGCCGAAGATCTCGCCCCGCAGCTTCCACAGCCGGGAGGGCTGCATTTCCAGGCCGATGATGAACAGGAACATCACGACGCCGAGTTCGGCGACGTGCAGGATCGATCTGGGATCGGAGAACAGCCCCATGCCGAACGGGCCGATGGCCAGGCCGGCCGCCAGGTAGCCCAGGACGGATCCCAGCCCCAGGCGCTTGAACAGGGGAACCGCGACGACGGCGGCTCCCAGCAGGACGACGACGTTGACGAGCTGGTTGCCATCGGAAGGCAGGGACATGGGGCGCTCCTGGATGCACGGCGGCCCGCGGCGCCCCGGAGCGGACGGGACGGCGCCCGCGGGCCGGCCTTCGTGCATTTTCCGTCAATCCGGCGGATTGGCAATCCGGAAATGCGACAGGAGGAAAACGCGCCCGGCGGCGGCCGGGCGCGAGGCGGGATCAGTCCTCGCGGAACTGCATCTTGTAGAGCGAGGCGTACAGGCCGCCGGCGGCCAGCAGCTCGGCGTGGCCTCCGTGCTCGACGATCTTGCCGGCATCCAGCACGATGATGCGGTCGGCATTCTGCACCGTCGAGAGGCGGTGGGCGATGACCAGCGTGGTGCGGCCCTTCATCAGGCGTTCCAGCGAGGCCTGGACCTGGCGCTCGGACTCGTTGTCCAGCGCCGAGGTGGCTTCGTCCAGGATCAGGATGGGCGCGTTCTTGATCAGGGCGCGCGCGATCGCCAGGCGCTGGCGCTGGCCGCCCGAGAGGCGCGCGGCGTTCTCGCCCACGGGCGTGTTCATGCCCTGCGGCAGCCCGTCGACGAATTCCAGCAGGTTGGCGGCGGCCAGGGCGTCGCGCACCTTCTGTTCGCTGGACTTGCCCAGCGCGCCGTAGCCGACGTTGGCGGCGATGGTGTCGTCGAACAGCACCACGTCCTGGCTGACCAGCGACAGGTGCGAACGCAGGCTGCGCAGCGTCAGGTCGCCGATGGGCACGTCGTCCACCAGGATCTGCCCGCTATCGGCCAGCACGAAGCGCGGCAGCATATTGACCAGCGTGGTCTTGCCGCTGCCGGACCGCCCCACCAGGGCCACGGTCTGGCCGGGCTCGACGACGAACGACACGTCGTTGACGGTGTCGCGGTCCGCGTCCGGGAAGCGGTGCGACACATTGCGGAACTCGACCTTGCCGCGCACGGGTTCGGGCAGTTCCCTGGTGCCGGTATCGCACTCGGGAACCTGGTCGATCAGGGTGAACACGCTTTCCGCCGACACCAGCATCTTCTGCATGCGCGCGGCCACGTTGGTCAGGCGCTTGATCGGGTCGAAAATCTGGGCCAGGGCGGCCATGAACGAGGCGAAGCTGCCCACGGTGAGCGCGCCGCTGTTGGCCTGGCTCAGGGCCACGGCGATGACCGCGCCGACCGAGATCGAAATGCACACCTGAGTCAGCGGCGTGAGCGCGGCATCCGCCGTGGCGGTGCGCATGGCGAAGCGGCGCAGGCGCCGGCTGACGAAATCGAAGCGGCCGCGCTCGACCTCGTAGCCGTCGAACAGCTTGATGACGCGCTGGCCGTCGATGCCCTCGCCGACCACGCGGGTCAGTTCGGCGTTCATGTTGACGGTTTCGCGGTTGATGCGGCGCAGGCGCTGGATGAAGAAGCGGGAGATCAGCACCGAGACCGGCAGCATGATCAGGATGATCAGCGTCAGCACCCACGACATGTAGAGCAGCACGCAGATCAGGGCGATGACGACCAGGGTTTCGCGCACCAGCACCGTGATGACGTCGGTGGCATAGCCGGTGACGTTGCCCGCGTCGATGGTGAAGCGGTTGAGCAGGCGGCCGGTGTCGCCCTGCTTGAAGTCGGCGTCCGGCAGGCCCAGCAGGCGCTCGAACATGTCCCGGCGCATGCCCAGCAGCACGTTGTTGGCCACCCAGGCCAGCAGGTAATCGCTGAAGAAGTTGCAGATGCCGCGCAGCAGGATCAGCCCCACGACCGCCAGCGGCAGGGCCCAGACATAATAGGGTTTGGCCCCCGAAAAGCCGCCGTCCAGCAAAGGCTTCATAATGACGGCCAGGACGGGTTGGGTGGCGGCCGCCCCTGCCATCAGCAGAATGGCCAGCAACAAACCCTTCCAGTAGGAGCCCACGCGGCTGTAGATCCGCTTCCAGAGTTCAGCTTTGACGGGATGGGAACCCGCGGGCGCATGGCGTGCGGCAGAATTCAAAGGGATCACTCGCTTTTATACAATTGTGCCGAGAATTGTACCGGCTGCGCGCCACGCGCCGCCCGGACCGCCCTCTTAGCCCTAACGCGCCCCGCGCCCATCCATGTCCGATATCAGTTGTTTGTACGTCCGGTTACCCAATTGGGTGGGCGATGTCTGCATGAGCCTGCCCAGCCTGCGCGCCCTGCAGGCCAGCGGCCTGCCCCTGGTGATCTGCGCCCGCCCCTGGGCCCGCGACCTGCTGGACGGCGTGGCCAAGCAGGATTTCATCCCGATGCGGGGCAAGGTCGGCCCGGACCGGGCCGCCGTCAGCGCCCACCGGCGCAGCCTGGGCGCCCTGGGGCGGCGGGCCCGCGGCCTGCTGCTGCCGGACTCCCTGTCCAGCGCGCTGGTGTTCCGGCTGGCCGGCCTGCCCTCGGCGGGCTACCGCGACGACGGCCGCAGCTTCCTCCTGCGCTGGCCGGTCTCCAAGCCCGACGACTCCCTGCACGCGGTGCAGTCCTGGCATTACCTCACCCGCCAGGCCCTGACGCGCTGGGGCCTGCCCAGCGGCCCCGCCGAACCCGGGCCGACCCTGGACCTGCCCCTGACCGCCGCCCACCAGGGCGCGGCCGAGCAGGCCCTGGAGGCCGCCGGGCTGGCCAGCGGGCGCTTCGTCCTGATCGCGCCGACGGCCACCGGCCTGCACAAGGGCAAGATCAAGGTCTGGCCAGGATTCGATACACTTACCCGCGCCCTCCAGGCCCAGGGCCATACCGTGGTAATGTGCCCCCCTCCGGCCGAAACCGAGGAGGCCCGGCGCAATGCGCCGACGGCGCTGCTGCTGCCTCCTCTGTCGCTGGGCGCCTTCGCGGCGCTGACGGCCAGAGCGGCGTTGGTTATTTGCAACGATTCCGGCGTGTCTCACGTCGCCGCGGCGGCAGCCGCCAGGGAACTCACCCTGTTTGGCGTCACCCGTCCCGGACGGACCGGCCCCTGGTCGCCCCGGGCGGTGTGCGTCGGCTCGGAGAACGCCTGGCCATCGGTCGAGGAAGTCGTCCAGCAGGCCATGATCCTGCTGGACGAGACGCAGTAATCAGGACTTGAAATGCCTTTTTCCAGTTATCTCGCGAATCTGATCATCCCTTACAACCTGTGCATGACCCTGGTCGTGATCGGACTGGCGCTGGGCTGGTTCCGGCTCCGCAAGACCGGCGGCGTCCTCATCGGGACCGGCCTGCTGTGGGCGCTGTTCTGGTCGCTGCCGGCCACCTCGCTGTGGCTGGGCGGAGCGTTGGAATCCCGCTACCCCCACCTGCCGCCCGCCGACTCCCCGACGGCCGACGCCATCGTGGTGCTGGGCGGCAACACCGCCAACGGCCGGGCCAACTGGTTCCTTCCCTATGACAGGGACACCGCGGTGGTGCGCGTCGACACGGCCGCCCAGCTCTACCTGGCCGGGCGCGCGCCCAAGGTGTTGCTGTCCGGCGGCGCGCTGGAAGGCGACGTGAGCGAAGCCCGCGGCATGGCCTATGCCATCCGCCAGCAGGGCGTGCCGGAAAGCGCCCTGATCCTGGAAAACTCCAGCCGCACCACTTACGAAAACGCCACCCTGACCGAGGACCAGCTCAAGGCCCGCGGCATCGACAAGGTCCTGCTGGTGACCTCCGCGCTGCACATGCCGCGCGCGATGGCCGCCTTCTCCAAGCAGGGCGTGCAGGTCATCGCCGCCCCGGCCCCGCCGCAGATCGTGCCGCCCACGGACGGCTCGCTGCCGCTGTGGCTGCCCGACCAGCGCACCTTCGACGCCAGCCGTTCCATCATCAAGGAATACGCCGGTCTGTTCGTCTACTGGCTGCGCGGGTGGGTCTGAGGATGACGCCCGGAGTGGCCGCAACGAAGCCCTGATGCCATGGGAATGAACGTTCAAGCATGCCGGCCGGATTGCGGCGCCTGTTGCATCGCACCGTCGATATCCAGCCCGATTCCGGGCATGCCCGACGGCAAGCCCGCGGGGGTGCGCTGCGCGCAGCTCGATGAAGAAAACCGCTGCAGGATATTCGGGCACCCCGAACGACCGGCGGTGTGCGGTTCATTGCCGCCCAGCCTTGAGATGTGCGGCGACAGCGCCGGCGAGGCGATGAGCCGGCTGACCTGGCTGGAAAAGGCAACCGCGGTTTCACCCTGAAGATCGCCGGCCCCCGCGCCGCAGCGGCTTTACAAGCCAGATGCCCTGTGTGAGGATACCGCCATGGACATTCGTAACGTTCTCACCACGCTTCATCATCACGGCCGCAATCCCTTGCGCCGTGGTTCGTTACGTCCATAGCTGGGAATCCGGGAAAGCACTGCTGCTCCCGCCCAAGCACAACGACCAAGGCGCCTGAGGCGCCTTTTTCTTTTTTCATCGCCGGGCCGCCCCAAGATGAAAACGCCCCCTTGGGGGGCAGCGAGCCCGCGCAGCGGGCGCAGCGTGGGGGCATCTTTTCATCGCCGGGCCGCCCCAAGATGAAAACGCCCCACTTTTCATTTCTGCTTCAAGGAAAATCGACATGACCATGATCCGAGGAACCCGATTCGTCGTAGGCAAGGAAGCCGCGCAGGTACGCGCGCTTGAAAACCGATTCCGGAGCTATCTTCATTGATGCCGGAGCCGAGGAGGCCATCGTGCCTGCCCTGTGGTCGCAGGACACGTTCGTTCAAAAGACCGGAGGCAGCGAAATCATCGACCAGATGTGGGCCTTCCCGGACAAGAAGGGACGCCCGTGCTGCCTGATTCCGGAAGCGACGGCGCTCTTCCAGGAACGATGCAAAGACCTGCTGGGCCGCCGGCAGGAGCGGCTGCTGTTCTACGTCGCGCGGTGCTATCGGTATGAGCGGCCGCAAGCCGGCCGCTATCGCGAGTTTTCACAGCTGGGGTTCGAATACCTGGGCCCGAATCCGCGATCGGCCGCCGAACGCAGTCAGGAAATCGCCGTGGGCTTTCTCGATTCGCTGGGGCTTCGATATGAGCTCGATGACGCGGCCAAACGAGGCCTTAGCTACTATCTGGGCGGCCAGGGATTCGAAATCCGCTGCGCCGAACTCGGCGCCCAGCAACAGGTCTTGGGAGGCGGCGCGTATCGCGAAGGCGCGGGATTCGCGATAGGCGCGGAGCGGCTTCTGTTGGCCATGGAGGCGCAGGCGCTCATCGGGCGCGCCTAGGCCCCCGCCTGCCCCCGCTCCCGCAGCACCTGCGCATACAGGTCTTCATAGCGGGAGGCCACCGCCTCCCAGCTTTGCTCGCGCGCGATCGCCAGGCCGCGTTCGGCCAGCGCCGCGCGCAGGTCGGGTTCGGAGCCCAGCCGCTCCAGCGCCTGGGCCAGTTGCGCGCCGTTGCGCGGATCCTGCAGGATCAGCGCGTCCTTGCCCGCCGACAGGTATTGCGCGAAGCCGCAATAGGCGGGCGAACTGACCACCACCGGCAGGCCGTGCGACATGGCTTCCAGCGGCGCCATGCCGTAACTGTCGTTGAGCGTGGGATGCGCATAGATGTCGGCCGCGCTGAAGTAGCGGGCGACGTCGGGGGTGGGATCGATCAGGGTGACGCGGCTGGCGATGGCGCCCGCGGCCCACACGCGTTCGCGGGTCGGCTCGTCCGCGCCCACGACCAGCAGGCGGTATTGCGGCGGCAGCTGGCCCAGCGCGTCCAGCAGGGCCGGCAAACCCTTGCGCAGCGGATTGCGGGCGACCAGCAGGCAGCCGATGGTTTCGGCGTCCCAGCCCAGGCGGGCGCGGGTTTCCTCGCGCCCTTCCCGCTGGGCGGCCGTGGGCAGCTTGACCCCTGGCGCGATGATGTCCACCGGCAATTGCGGACCGTAGCTGCGATGCAGCTGGTCCATGATGAGCCCCGACACGGCCACCACGCGCCGCGCCGGCACGGCGCGCACGCGCAGCTTTTCCAGCAGCAGGTAGGTGGCCAGGCGCGGGCTGAGCCAGGCGGTCAGGCGCTGCAACGGCTTGACGCGGGTCAGGCGGTTGTAGCGCACCGGGGTGACGTGCATGACCTGGATTTCGCCGGCCCAGCCGTTCATGTGCGAATGCACGATGTCGTACCGTCCACGGGTGAGGCGGTCGGCGCGCCAGGCGAAATACAACACCCGCATCCAGCTCGGCAGCCAGGCGGGAAAGCGCACGGGCAGGAAAGGAAACGGCAGGTCGCTGTCGAAATCGCGCGCCACGACGGAGACGTCATGGCGCTGGCCGAGCACGCGCATCAGCTCCACGCCGTAGGCTTCCGCGCCTCCGAAGCGATTGCCGAAGCGGTCGACCAGCAGCGCGATGCGCAGCCGCCGCTCAACGGCGCCGGCGGGAGTCTTCATACCGGGTCAGGCATTTCTGCAGGAAGCGGATGATGTTGGTGGACCGGGCCACCGTCACCCGGGGCAGTCCGTAGGGATCGTCGGAAACCGCCGCCAGGCCGCGCTGCGTCAGCGTGGCGTTGTCGTATCCGGCTTCGCGCACCATGACCCGGTGTTCCGGGCCGTGGTCGCCATAGGGATAGCAGAAGGCGGTCACGGGCCCGCCCAGCGCCTGCTCCAGCTCGTCCTTGGATTCGACGATCTGGCGCCGCGCCTCCTCGGGCGCGATCTTGGGCAGGTGGACGTGGTCCAGGGTATGCGAGCCGACCTCGTTGCCGGCCTGCGCCCATTCCCGCATCTCGTTGACGGTCATCAGCGCCGAAAACGGGATGCCTTTTTGCAGGTCCCACACATTGCCGCCATCGAACTGGTGCGCCACGAAATAGTTGGTGGCGGTGAAGCCCAGCTCGCTCAGCACCGGCATCGCATTGTGATGCACGTTGCGGTAGCCGTCATCGAAGGTGATGCCGAATACCTTGCCCTGCCGCTCGCCGCGCACATAGGGCATGATGTCCCGCATGGACAGGCCGCGATAGCCCAGGCGGCGCATCCAGCGCATCTGCCGGGCGAAGCTGGCGGGGTGTACCGTCAGTCCGCGATACGGCGTGCCCTTGGGGTTGGGCTCACCGATCTGGTGGTACATGAGAATGGGGATAGACATAGGGACGGATTATAAGGGCCCCCACGCTGCGCACGCTATGCGTGCTTGCTGCCCCCCGAGGGGGCTGGCCCGCCTTGGGGCGGCCCGGCGGCGGGCCGGCTATTCTTGCGGAGGCTGTGGATGTCAGGGTCCGCGCTGCGCACGCTATGCGTGCTTGCTGCCCCCCGAGGGGGCTGGCCCGCCTTGGGGCGGCCCGGCGGCGGGGCGGGGCCCCCACGCTGACGGGCTGCTCAGGCCAGGGTGCGCCGGTAGACGTCCAGCGTGGCGGCGGCGAAGCGTTGGAGGTTGAAGTCGCGCACGGCGGTTTCGCGGGCCTGGGCGCCCATGGTTCGCACGGCGTCGGGGTGGTCGAGCATGAAGCGCAGCTTGGCGGTGATGGCGGGCACGTCGCGCACGGGGACGATCCAGCCGTCCACGCCGTCGGTGACGTTCTCGGGCAGGCCGCCCGCGTCGCTCACCAGGGCCGGCAGGCCCAGGCCCATGATCTCGCGGCAGGCAAACGACAGGGCCTCGCGATAGGACAGCACGAAGCCGGCATGGCAGGCCGCCAGGGAGGCCCGCACGTCGTCGAGCAGGCCGGGGAAGCGGACCTGGTCGATCATGCCCAGTTCCCGCACCCGCGCGAGCTTGGCCTCGGAGGGCGCGTCGCCCGCCACCATCAGCAGCACGCGCGCCTTGTCGGCGGGCGGCAGGGCGGCTGCCGCGGCCACCAGGTCCAGCCAGCCCTTGTCGTAGTCGGTGCCGCCCGCGCTGCCCAGCAGTAGCTTGCCCTGCCAGTCCGGGCCGAAGATCAGGGCCCGCAGCTTGTCCAGGCTCTCCGGCGGCGGCGGCGCGAAGAAATCGGTATCGATGCCGTGGCGGATGGTAGTGATGGGACGCTTGCCGTAGGGCGAATTCGCCATCAGGCCGTGGATGTAGTCGCTGACCGCGATGCTGTGGTCGGTGGCCAGCGCGACCCGCAGCTTGTGTCCGAAGCTGGTCAGGGGATGGTCGTTGTGCTTGGTGAACACGATGCGGGGCCGCCGCGACATGCCCAGCGTGGCCAGCATGACCTGCTTGTGGTCGGCCGAGCCGTTGGCGTGGATGATGTCGTAGCGCCCGGCCTTGATCAGCCGGCGCAGCTGCGCCCGGTCCTTGAACCAGGAGGACGGCCGCGTGGTGTACTGCATGGGCTCCACCGTTACGCCGGGGATGGCCTGGGCGTAGCGGTACAGGCGGCTGGTGGACGGCGCCGCGACCGTGATCTGGTGCTCCCTGGCCAGCGCCTTGGCCAGGTTGATGATGTAGGTGACGTGCCCCCCGCCGTTGCCGGCGTGGAAGTTGGTGTAGAGGATCTTCACTTTTGCTTGTCGGCCAGGAACATCAGCTTCGAATAGCGGAAGAAACTGCCGGCCGCCGCGGTCACGGCCAGCACCAGGCCGTGCTTGCCGTCGAGGAAGCCGCGCCGGATCAGGTAGATCCGCACGAAGGTCCAGAAGCCGTGCCCCAGCGCGCCGAAGATCGACGTGCGCTTGCCCTTGGCGTACATCATGGCGGCGGCGTCGGACGAATAGCGGTTGACCTTGGTGATCAGGGCGTCCAGGTTGTCGTACGGATAATGATGGAAATAGCCGCGCATTTTCAGCGGCTGGCCGTTGGCCGGCACCACGCGCTCATGCACCGCCGCGTCCGTGAATCGCGCCGTGCCCCGCTTGAACAGGCGCAGCACGTAGTCGGGCCACCAGCCGCTGTGGCGGATGTCGCGGCCGCAGAAATTCGACAGGCGGGCGATCTCGTAGGCATCGGCCCGCGGGGCGCTCAGCGCCTCCTGGATTTCCTGGGCCAGTTCCGGCGTGACGCGCTCGTCGGCGTCGATGGAGAGCACCCAGTCGCCGGTCGCCAGGTCCAGCGCGCGGTTCTTCTGGGGGCCGAAGCCGGGCCAGTCCGAAGTGACCTCGACCCGCGCGCCCAGCGCTTGCGCCAGTTCCACGGTGCCGTCGGTGCTGCCCGAATCGACCACGATGAACTCGTCGGCGAACGCCACGGACTTGAGGCAGGCCGCGATGTTGGCCGCCTCGTTCTTGGTGATGATGATGACTGATAACTTCATCCGCGATTCCTAAGACGCTTTTTCCAGGCCTTCCAGGCATGGAAGCGCGGGCCCCAGAAGGGGTCGCGCGACAGCCAGATGCGCCGGTTCAACCAGGAGCCTGCCTGGTTGCGCACCGCGAAACGGTAGATGTGCTCGGGATCCGCGCCGGGCGAGTTCTGGCCGAAAGGGTCGGTAGTGTACAGGTGGCGGAATCCCGCCTCGCGAGCCGCGGCCACGTAGTCCGCGTCGAAATAGCCCTGGGGCCAGCAGAGATGGTCGCTGGCCTGGCCCAGCCGGCGTACCAGCGTCTCGCGCGAGTCCCGCAGTTCCTGCGCGATGCGCGCGCGCTTGGCGTCGGTGTCGGCGCCGCAGACCTTGTCCCAGCGGGTGTGGGTATGCGTGTGGGAATGGAACTCGAACGTGCCCGCGGCCTGCATGGCCTCGATTTCGCTCCAGCGCAGCATGGCGTCGTCCGCCCTGCCCGAGGCCACCAGCTGCTTGCAGGCGTCGTGGTCCGGCGTGGCCGGCAGGGGGCCGCCCTGCCCCGCGTGCGGCCGCAAGGGCCCGTCGCCGATCCAGCCCGTGATGGTGAACAGCACGGCGCGCATGCCGTGGCGCGCCAGCACCGGGTGCGCGTGCACCCAGTTGTTCAGGTAGCCGTCGTCGAAGGTGATCAGCACCGACCGCTCGGGCGCCTCGCCCCCCGCCAGGTAGGCGGCGAACTGCGCGGCCGACAGCGAGTGGTAGCCGGCGCGCGCCAGGCGCGAAATCTGGGCCTCGAAAACATCGGGCGTCGCCGCGATCATGCCGCCCGCCGGCGTGACGTGGTGGTACATCAGCACCGGGACGTTGGGCGCGTTCATTTCGCGCGCTCCCCCAGCCACCTGGCATAGACGGCCTCGGTGGTTTCCGCCAGCCGGGCCGGCGAGAACACGCCCTCGTCCCAGACCATCTTGCGGCCCGCCTCGCC
The DNA here is from genome assembly GCF_001571365.1 of Achromobacter denitrificans NBRC 15125. Classification (GTDB taxonomy): domain Bacteria; phylum Pseudomonadota; class Gammaproteobacteria; order Burkholderiales; family Burkholderiaceae_B; genus Achromobacter; species Achromobacter denitrificans. The sequence continues at coordinate 15,568 of NZ_BCTQ01000037.1, forward strand.
CATGCGGCGGCGCAGGTCGGCGTCGTCGATCAGGCGCTGCAGCGCCTCGGTGAGGGCGCGGGCGTCCTTGGGAGGCACCAGGATGCCGGTTTCGCCGTCGCGGAACATCTCGGACACGCCGCCGACGTCCGTGCCGATGACGGGCAGGCCGCTGGCCTGCGCCTCGACGTAGACGGTGCCGGACGCTTCCTGCTGGGTCGCCAGCGCAAAGAGATCGAAGCCCGCCAGCAGATTGGGCACGTCGCGCCGCATGCCCATCAGGTGGATGCGGTCTTGCAGCCCGAGCTCGACCACATAGGCCTGGGTCTGCTCGAATACCGGCGAACCACCGCCGACGAACACCAGGTGCAGCCTGGGCCGGCTGGCCATCAAGGGCGCGATCGCGTCGATCAGGTCTTTGTGGCCTTTGGTCGCGCGCATGACGGCCACGCAGCCGACGACGATGTCGTCATCGGCCAGGCCGAGTTCCTCGCGCAGCGTGGAGCGTTCGACCGGCGGCGGCAGCACGATGGGCGAATAGACCGTCGCCACCCTGTCGGCGGGCACGCCCCGGTCGATGAGGTGCTGCCGCACGTGATCGCTGACCGTGGTGACGCGATGCGGCAGCCGGGTATAGGACCACAGCGAGCCCACCTTGTTGGACAGGTGGCGGGTTCGGACGATGAGCGGCGTGCCCGCCAGCCGGCCGGCTGCGGCCGCGATGACCGTATCGCGCCGGCTGTGCGTGTTGAGCACGTCGAAGCGCCCTTCCCGCAGGATGCCGCGGATGGTGGCGACGCCCTTCAGGTAGTTCGCCACGCCGTCCATTTCCAGGGTGTGCACGGTGAAGCCGGCGTCCGACAGGCGTTCGGCCAGCAGCGCCTGGGGCTGGCAGATGGCTTCCATGTGATGGCCGCGCGCGCGCATGGCGGTCATTTCCTTGAAGATCCGCCCTTCCTGGCCGCCGAAGCTGGTGGCGGCTTCCGAGTGGACGATACGCAGGCTACGCATCAATAGGTCACCTCCACGCCATCCGGCTTGGTCCATTCGTTCAGGTTCGCCAGCAGCGTATCGGCCATGCGGACGCGCCACTCCTCGCCCAACCGGACCGTGCACAGGAAATTGTTCTTGGAATAGACGATGTCGACCGGCACCCCGGGAATGCCGTTCTCGGGTTCGGCGCGGAACGGGTTCAGCATCTGCCGCAGGCGGGCCGCGTCGGCGCTGCCGTTGAGCTTGACCCGCAGCGACTTGGCGCGCGCTTCGCGGGCCAGCTGCAGGTCGTAGAGCTGCTCGGCCACGATGCGCATGCCGCCGGAATAATCGTCGTTGCTGACCTTGCCCTGCACGATGACCAGCTGGTCTTCGCGCAGGCGGTTGCGGTGCTTTTCGTAGAGTTCGTTGAAGACCGAGATTTCGACCTGCGCGGTGCCGTCGTCCAGCACGGCGAACACCATCTTGCCGCGGCGGGTCATCATGACGCGCACGCTGGCCAGCACGCCGCACATCCATTGCAGGTCGCGCTGCGGCTCCACCCGGGCCAGCTGCATCGGCACGATGCGGCGCACTTCGTCGCGCCAGGCATCGAACAGGTGGCCGCTGTAGTAGTAGCCCAGCGCGGTTTTTTCTTCCGTCAGCTTCTTGTGCAGGTCCCAGGGCGCGACCTTGGCCAGTTCGCCGGCCACCACGTCGCTGCTGTCGTCGCCGAAGAGCGAGGCCTGGTTGGCGCTGCGGGCCGCCTGCTCGGCGGCTTCCATGGCGGTGGGCACCGAGGCCAGCATCGCCGCGCGGTTGGGTTCGATCGTGTCGAACGCGCCGGCCTTGATCAGGGCTTCGATGGTGCGCCGGTTGACCGCGTGCTTGCTGACGCGGCGGCAGAAGTCGAACAGGTTGAGGAAGGGGCCGCCTTCCTTGCGCGCACGCAGGATGTCTTCGACGGCGCCCTGCCCCGTGCCCTTGACCGCGCCCAGGCCGTAGCGCATGGTGCGCGGCGGCTTGCCGTTCTTCGTGTGTTTATCGGCGACCGGCTCGAAGCGGTAGCCGGAGAAATTGACGTCGGGCGGCAGCACCTCGACGCCGTTGTCCTGGGCGTCCCGGCAGAAGATCTGGACCTTGTCCGTGTCGTCCATATCGGACGACATGGTGGCGGCGAGGAACTCCGTCGGATGGTAGGCCTTGAGCCAGGCCGTCTGGTACGAGATCAGCGCGTACGCGGCCGAGTGCGACTTGTTGAAGCCGTAGCCCGCGAACTTCTCCATCAGGTCGAACAGCTTGACCGCCAGGTCGGGATCGTGGCCCTTTTCCTTGGCGCCCTGCTCGAACAGCTCCCGGTGCTTGGCCATTTCCTCGGGCTTTTTCTTGCCCATGGCACGCCGCAGCAGGTCGGCGCCGCCCAGCGAGTAGCCCCCGATGATCTGGGAGATCAGCATCACCTGTTCCTGGTAGACGATGACCCCGTAGGTGCTCTTCAGCGTGCTTTCCAGGTCGGAGTGGAAGTAGTCCACCGCCGCGCGGCCGTGCTTGCGGTTGACGAAGTCGTCCACCATGCCCGATTCCAGCGGCCCCGGACGGTACAGGGCCAGCATGGCGATGATGTCTTCGAAGGTGTTGGGCCGGAGCTTCTTCAGCAGCTCTTTCATGCCGCGCGATTCCAGCTGGAACACCGCGGTGGTGTTGGCGTCGCACAGGATCTTGTAGGCGGCCGGATCGTCCAGCGCCAGGGCCATGACGTCGAAGTCGCGCTTGTCCTCGTTGAACTGGCGCACGTAGCGCACCGCCCAATCCAGGATGGTCAGGTTGCGCAGGCCCAGGAAGTCGAACTTCACCAGGCCGGCGGCTTCGACGTCGTCCTTGTCGAACTGCGAGACGGCGCTGTTCTCCTGCCCCGGCTGGCAATACAGCGGGCAGAAGTCGGTGAGCTTGCCGGGCGCGATGAGCACGCCGCCGGCGTGCATGCCGATGTTGCGGGTGAGGCCTTCGAGCGGCTTGGCCAGGTCCACCAGCGCGCGCACCTCCTCTTCCTGCTCGTAGCGGTCCTTGAAGGCGGGCTCGTCCTTGAGCGTGCGCTCCAGCGTCCACGGATCCATCGGGTTGAACGGGATCAGCTTGGACAGGCCGTCGCAGAACATATAGGGCATGTCCAGCACCCGACCCGCGTCGCGCACCACGGCCTTGGCGCCCAGCGTGCCGAAGGTGGCGATCTGGCTCACGGCGGCGCGGCCGTATTTTTCCTTGACGTAGTCGATGACCCGTTCGCGGTTGTCCTGGCAGAAATCGATATCGAAGTCGGGCATGGAGACCCGCTCGGGATTCAGGAAGCGCTCGAACAGCAAGTCATAGCGGATCGGATCCAGGTCGGTAATGCCCAGCGCGTAGGCCACGAGCGACCCCGCGCCCGACCCCCGCCCCGGCCCCACCGGCACGCCGTTGTTCTTGCCCCAGTTGATGAAGTCCTGCACGATCAGGAAGTAGCCCGGGAAGCCCATCTGGATGATGGTCTTGCACTCCCAGCGCAGGCGTTCGTAGTACTGCTCGCGCTTGGATTCGCGCTCGGCGTCGTCGGGGAACAGGAAGCGCATGCGCTTTTCCAGCCCTTCCTCCGACAGCTGGACGAGATAGTCGTCGAGCGTCACGCCTTCAGGCGTGGGGAAGTTGGGCAGGCGCGGCTTGCCCAGCACCAGGCTCAGGTTGCAGCGCTTGGCGATTTCCACCGTGTTGGCCAGCGCCGAGGGCACGTCGGCGAAACGGCGCGCCATTTCCTCGGAACTGAGCAGGTACTGTTCCTTGCTGAACCGCCGCACGCGGCGGGGGTTGGCCAGGATTTCGCCTTCGGCGATGCAGACCCGGGCCTCGTGCGCCTGGAATTCGAACTCGTCGAGGAACTGCACCGGGTGCGTGGCCACCACCGGCAGGCCGGCCTCGGCCGCCAGGCGCATCGCGGCCTGGGTGTAGGCTTCGTCCCCATCCATGCCGGCGCGCTGCAATTCGATGTAAAAGCTGCCCGGGAACAGGTGCGCCCACTGGCGCGCCAGCGCCAGCGCCGACACGGCGTTGCCGGCGTCCAGCGCCTGGCCCACGTCGCCGCCGCGGCCCCCCGACAGCACGATCAGGCCGTCCTGTCCCTGCAGCCATTCGCGCCGGATTTCCGCGCGGCCCTTGCCCTGGTTCGTCAGGAAGGCCTTGGTGAGCAGTTCGCAGAGGTTGAGGTAGCCCTGGTGATTGCGCACCAGCAGCAACAGGCGGAAGGGTTTGGCCGGATCGTCATCGTTGGACAGCCAGACGTCGCAGCCCGCGATGGGCTTCACGCCCGCACCGCGCGCGCCCTTGTAGAACTTGATCAGGCCGAACAGGTTCGACAGATCGGTCAGCGCGACGGCGGGCTGGCCCAGCTTGGCCACGCGCTTGATGAGATCGGGGATGCGCACGATGCCGTCCACGACCGAGAACTCGGAGTGAACGCGCAGATGAACAAAGGGGGACGGGTTTGTTACGGCTTCGGACATAGGCAGAATTGTACCGGTCAAAGCCGGGGTGCCGGGCGATTCGAAGCGGCCCGTCAGGTGGCCTGTGTAACAATAGGCCTTGCATGACCCACCCATTGCCGCACGAGATTTACGTATGAAATGGCTAATCCCCGGAATCTGGCTGGCCGCCATCCTGTTTGCGCACTTCCGTGGCCGCGTCAAGCTGCCGCTGGGCCGGCAAATGCTGGACCACTCCGTGCTGCTCGCCCCCATCAACGCCTTCATGGTGCTGGCCTCGCGCGTGCCGCCCACGCCCTACCTGACCACGAGCGAGATCGCCGAGCTCAAGGTGCTGGACGACAACTGGGAGACGATCCGCGAGGAAGCCGTGCAAATGGCCGAGCTGCGCCGCATCAAGGCCGCCGATACCCATAACGACATCGGCTTCAACTCCTTCTTCAAATACGGCTGGAAACGTTTCTACCTGAAGTGGTACGACGCGCGCCACCCGTCGGCCGAGGAACTCTGCCCCAAGACCGTCGCCATCCTCAAGACCCTGCCCAAGGTCAAGGCCGCGATGTTCGCCGAACTGCCGCCCGGCGGCCAGCTCAACCGGCACCGCGATCCGTTCGCCGGGTCCCTGCGCTACCACCTGGGCCTGGTCACCCCCAACGACGACCGCTGCCACATCATCGTGGACGGCGAGCCCTACAGCTGGCGCGACGGCGAAAGCGTGGTGTTCGACGAAACCTACGTGCACGAAGCCTACAACCGCAGCGAGCAGAACCGCATCATCCTGTTCTGCGACGTGGAGCGCCCGCTGAAATGGCGCTGGGCCGAGGCCTTCAACCGCTGGTTCGGCCGGGTCGTGATGTCGGCGGCCAGCTCGCCCAACGACGGCGGCGACCAGACCGGCGCCATCAACAAGCTCACCCACGCGCACTGGGTCATCGACCAGAAGCGCAAGGCCTTCAAGGCCTGGAACCGCAAGGTCTACAAGGCCACCAAGTTCGGCCTGATCGCCCTGGTCATCGTGGGTTTCCTGGCGCTGTAAGGCCCGCGGCGGCCCCGCCCCGGGGGCCGCGCCTGGCCGGCCCGCCCTAAGCCGGGTCCGGCACCGGCAGCGTCAACAGGCCGGTGTGATAGTCGTAGCCGTAGATTTCGCCGTAGCGCCCCCACTCCACCGCGATCTTCAATACCCGTTCGGCCTCGTCGGGTTTCAGGAATTCCTCCAGCGAACCCAGGAAGACCTTGTCGGGCAAGGCGCCGGCGGGCTCCTGTTCCAGGCTGTGGCGGATATGCGCCGCCAAGGGCACGTGCGCCAGCAACTGGCGCCCGAAGATCACTTGCTTCTGCGCCTGCTCAGCCAGTACGTAGCGTTGCCCCAGCGGCGTCAGGAAGATGTCGCCGCGGTCGATCCTCGCCAGCCCGAACAGGCCCAGCGCCTCGCAGGCCGGCAGCAGGTCGTCGTCCGAGATTTCCGCCTCTTCCGCCAGCTTGGGCAGGTCGGCGCGGCCGTTGAACGGCGCTTCGGCCAGCACGTCCAGCACCCCTTCCATGCGCTCCACCTCGGTCTGCGGAAAGCGGTAGCCCAGGCCCTGCTGCAAGGGCGTGGGCACGTCGTGCGCCGGCCGCATGGTCATCAGCGCGTAGACCTCGTCGATCAGCGCGCGCACCTGCGCCGAATCCACGTCGCGCGGACGCGGCAGGCCGACCAGGATCTGGCTGCGCACGCGCCCCGGGTCGCTGGAGAACACGATGATGCGATCGGCCATCATGACCGCTTCCTCGATGTTGTGCGACACGATCAGGATGCCCTTGGTGGAGATGCGGCTTTCGTCCCACAGCTCCAGCATGTCGTCGCGCAGCGTCTCGCCGGTCAGCACGTCCAGGGCCGAGAACGCCTCGTCCATCAGCAGCACGTCCGGGTTCATGACCAGCGCGCGGGCGATGCCCACCCGCTGCCGCATGCCGCCCGACAGCTCGCGCGGCAAGGCGCCGCCGAAACCGCCCAGGCCCATCAGGTCCAGCACCGCGTCCGCGCGCCGGGCGCGCTCGGCCGGCGCCACGCCCTGGGCTTCCAGCCCCAGTTCGACGTTCTGCTGGGCCGTCAGCCAGGGAAACAGGGCGAACGACTGGAACACCATGGCAATGCCCGACGCCGGCCCGTATACCGGCTGGCCGCGATACGTGACGGTGCCGTGGTCGGCATTGACCAGCCCCGCCATGATGCGAAGCAGCGTGGACTTGCCGGAGCCGGACTTGCCGAGCAGCGCGACGATCTCGCCCTCCTTCAGCGTGAAGTCCACGTGTTCCAGCACATGCCGGGCCGTGCCGTCGGCGGCGCGGAAGGATTTGCCGACGTCGTGCAGTTCGATCAGGGAATTGGGATTCACGGCTTGGCGGCTCCTAGCGATTCTCGGCCAGCAAGTACAGTTTGCGCCAGAAAAAGCGGTTCAACAGCATGACGAAAATACACATCACGCCGATGCCCAGCGCGATGCGATGGAAGTCCCCCAGCGCGGTCATCTGCTTGATGTAGCTGCCCAACCCGTCCGCGACCAGCGAGGTGTTGCCCCAGGTCACGTACTCGGCCACGATGCTCGCGTTCCAGGAACCGCCGCTGGCGGTGATGGCGCCCGTGACGAAGCTGGGAAACACGGCGGGCAGGTAGACCCGGCGCCACAGCAGCCATCCTTCGAGCCCCAGGTTGCCCGCCGCCAGGCGCAGCTCGTTGGGGATGGTGGACGCGCCGGCGACCACGTTGAACAGGATGTACCACTGGGTGCCGAAGATGATCAGCGGGCTCAGCCAGATGTTGGGGTTGAGCTTGAGGGCGACCATGACGAACACCACGGCCGGAAACAGCAGGTTCACGGGAAAGGCGGCCAGGAACTGCGCCACCGCCTGGACCCGCTGGGAATACTTGGGCCGCAGGCCGATCCATACCGCGATCGGCACCCAGACGGCCGAGGCCAGCGCGATCAGCAGCATCACGCGCACCAGGGTGATGCCGCCCAGCCCGATCACATGCAGCACTTCGCCCCAGCCCACGTCTTCATGGACGAAGCGCACCAGCCTATAGGTGGCCAGCAGCGCGCCGGCCGCCAGCAGCGAATCCCAGATCCGGGTCCAACGCGGATCCGGCGCCTTGGGGCGGGCGCGGATCGAGGTGCCGTCGTAGGGCACGCGGAACCAGCCCAGCGCTCCCCGCATGCCCGACCAGAAGGCGCTGGACAGCGCCTTCATCCAGCGGCTGCGGCGGGTCCAGTCCAGCAGCCAGGATTGCTGGGCGGCGTCGCCCTGGGATTCCTCGAACCGGAACTTGTCGGCCCAGGCCAGCAAGGGCCGGAAGAACAGCTGGTCGTACAGCAGGATGCCGGCCATCATCGCGCCGATGGCCCAGGCGATGGCGCGGCCGTTCTCGGCCTCGATCGCCACGGCGATGTAGGAACCGATGCCGGGCAGCTTGATGTCCTGCCCCGCCACGGAAATCGCCTCGGCCGCCACCAGGAAGAACCAGCCTCCCGACATCGACATCATCATGTTCCACAGCAGTCCCGGCGTGGCGAACGGCAGCTCCAGGCGCCAGAACCGCTGCCAGCCCGACAGCCGGAAAATGCGCGCCGCCTCGTTCAATTCGGCCGGCACGGTGCGCATGGACTGATACAGGCTGAACGCCATGTTCCAGGCCTGCGACGTGAAGATGGCGAAAATGGCCGCGCACTCCACCCCCAGCAGATTGCCCGGGAACAAGGCAATGAACGGCGCGATGGCTATCGCCTGGAAGCCGAGAATGGGGACGGATTGGAGGATGTCCAGCATGGGGATCATCGCCTTTTCGGCCGTCCGGAACTTGGCGGCGACGGCGGCGAAGACGAAGCTGAACAGCAGCGAAAAACCCAACGCCGTGAACATCCTCAGGATGGTGCGCAGGAGGTAGTACGGGAGGTAGGCCGGATCGAGGGAGATGGGCAGCTCGTCGCCGAGGGCGAACGGCCGGCTCATCTGGGAGGCGCCGTAGGCCATCAGAGCCAGCACCGCCAGCACCAGCGGCAGCAAGGCCCAATCCCAGCGGTTCGGGGTCGACCGGGACGAGGCTCCGGGACGGGTGCGAGTGCTGAACAACTCGAACATGGCGGCGATGCTCCTGGGAGCGGCGAGGAAGGGCCCGCGCATTGGAGCATAACCAGATGACTTGTCTCTGAACACAAAGAGACACGAAATCCCACGGTAATGCGGGACGGCTCGCGCCGCCCCGTATCACTCAGCGCTGCAAGGACTCCCAGCTCTTCATCAGCCGCTTCACCGACACCGGCATCGGCGTGCGCAGCTCCTGCGCGAACAGCGCCACCCGCAACTCTTCCAGCAGCCACCGGAATTCGTCCAGGCGGGGATCGGGCGCCCCCTTCAGCGCCGACCGGGCGCGCTGGTACTGCGTCACGAGCGGCGCCATTTCGGCCACCAGCTTGGCATCGCGCGCCGGGTCGGCCCGCAGCTTGTCGATGCGCGCCTGCACCGCCTTCAGGTAGCGCGGGAAATGCGCCAGCTGCGCATAGGGCGTGTCGCGGATGAACCACTTGGGCATGAGCGCGCCCAGTTGCGCCTGCAGGTCGGCATAGGCGGTGGCATGCGGCTTGGCCTGGGGCAGCTTGCGCTGCACCGCCGCGTACTCCGTCAGCACCGCCCCCGCCAGCCGCGCCACTTCCTGGGCCAGCAGGCCGAGCCGGCCCTTGCCCTCGGCGCGCCGGGCTTCGAACTGCTGCTCGTTGACCGGCCAGGGCTCGGCCAGGCAGGCCTGCCCGAGGGCGCAGTCGACGATCTGGTCGCGCAGTTCTTCCTGCGTGCCCAGCGTCATGTAGAGCATGCTGATCCGGGTCAGGTCCGTCAGGTTCTTTTCCAGGAACTTCACCTGCTCGCGCAGCCCCAGGCGGAACAGCTTGAGCAGGCCGGCGCGGTGGTGCTTGCGGGCCTCGTCCGGGTCGTCGAACACGTCCAGGTCGCAATGCGCGCCGCGGTCGACCAGGGCCGGATAGCCGATGACCGACTGCCCGCGCCGCTTGATCTCCATGATCTCCGGCAGCGGACCGAAGGACCAGGAGGTCAGGTTCTCGTGCGCCAGCGCCTGGGCCACCTGGGTATCGCTGGCCGCGAGCTGCTGGAAGGTGGCCTGGGCCTGTTTGCCGAATTCGGCGCGCAGTTGCGCCAGGTTGCGGCCGGCGGCCAGCATGCGACCGTGCTCGTCGACCACCCGGAAATTCATGAACAGGTGCGCCGGCAGGGTTTCCAGCTTGAAGTCCCCGACCGCCGGGCGGACCTGGACCTGGTCCCACATGTCCGCGATGATGGCGTCCACCAGGCCCTGCTGCGGATCGCCCAGGCGATCGAACCAGCGCTCGTAGAACCCGGCTGCGTAGTCCGGCAGCGGCACGCAATGGCGGCGCAGCTTCTGCGGCAGGGATTTCAGCAGCAGATGCACCTTTTCCTTGAGCATGCCGGGCACCAGCCATTCGCAGCGCGCCGGATCGATCTGGTTGAGGGCGAACAGGGGCACCGACAAGGTCACGCCGTCCCGCGCGGAACCGGGCTCGAAGTGGTAGTCCAGGGCCATGGACACGCCCTGCCACTCCACCTTCTTGGGGAACACGTCGGTGGTCACGCCGGCCGCTTCGTGCCGCATCAGCTCGTCGCGGGTCAGCATCAGCTGGGCCGCGGCGGCCTTGTCCAGGCCGGCCACCCATTTTTCCAGCGTGGCCGTCTGCGAGATGCCTTCGGGCAACTGGCGGTCGTAGAAGGCATAGATCAGCTCGTCGTCGACCAGAATGTCCGGGCGGCGGGTCTGGTGCTCCAGCTTCTCGATGCCGGCGATCAGCTTGCGGTTGTGCGCCACGAAGGCCAGGCGCGTGTCGATCTCGCCCGGCACCAGGGCCTGGCGGATGAAGAGCTCGCGCGCGTGCGCCGGGTTGACGCGGCCGTAGTGGATGCGGCGCCCGGCATAGATGACCAGGCCGTACAGCGTGGCCCGTTCGTTGGCCACGACCTGCCCCGCCTTCTTTTCCCAGCGCGGATCGGACCAGTTCCTGCGGATCAGGTGCGCGCCCACTTTCTCCAGCCACGGCGGCTCGATCCGCGCCACGCAGCGCGCGTAGAGCCGCGTGGTCTCGACCAGTTCGGCGGCGACGATCCAGCGCCCCGCCTTCTTCACCAGCCGCGAACCCGGATGGATGTGGAAGCGGATTTCGCGCGCGCCCTGGTAGTGGCCGCCCTCGTCGCTCTTGAAGCCGATGTTGCCCAGCAACCCCGACAGCAGCGCCAGGTGCAGCTGCTCGTAGGTGGCTTCCGTCTGGTTCACCCGCCAGCCCTGCTCGCCCACCAGGGCGGCAAGCTGGGTGTGCACGTCATGCCATTCCCGCAGCCGGATGGGCGACAGGAAATTCTGGCGCAGCAAGGCCACCAGCTTGCGCTGCGAGGCCTTGTGCTGCACCTGTTCGCCGTACCAGCGCCAGAGCTTCAGGAAGGAGATGAATTCGGATTTGTCGTCGCCGAACTTGGCGTGGGCGGCCTCGGCCGCCTCGCGCTCCTGCATGGGGCGGTCGCGCGGGTCCTGCACCGACAGGGCCGAGGCGATGATCAGCATTTCCGCCAGGCACTGCTGTTCCCGCGCGGCCAGGATCATCCGGCCGATGCGCGGGTCCACGGGCAGCTTGGCCAGTTCCTGCCCGCTGCGCGTCAGCGCGAACGACGCGCCGGTGCGGGCGCCGTCGGCCTCCTCGCCGGAGGCGGACGCCATTTCGATCGCGCCGAGCTCCTGCAGCAGGTGGTAGCCGTCGGCCACGGCGCGTCCGGGAGGCGCCTCGACGAAGGGGAACTGTTCGATGTCGTCCAGCTTCAGCGACTTCATCCGCAGGATGACGGACGCCAGCGACGAGCGCAGCACTTCCGGATCGGTGAAAGGGGCCCGGTTGTTGAAGTCCAGCTCGTCGTAGAGCCGGATGCAGACGCCCGGCCCCACCCGGCCGCAACGGCCGGCGCGCTGGTTGGCCGAGGCGCGGCTGATCGGCTCGATGCGCAGCTGCTCGACCTTGTTGCGCCAGGAATAGCGCTTGATCCGCGCCAGCCCGCTATCGACCACGAAGCGGATGCCCGGCACGGTCAGCGAGGTTTCCGCCACGTTGGTGGCCAGCACGATGCGCCGCGCGTTGGTGCGCGGATGGAAAATCTGCTCCTGCTCGGCCTGCGACAGCCGCGCATACAGCGGCAGCACCTCGGTCCCCGCCGGATGCCGCTTGCGCAGCGCCTCGGCGGATTCGCGGATCTCGCGCTCGCCGGGCAGGAACACCAGCACGTCGCCGGGGCCATGCCGCGCGCATTCGTCCACGGCGTCCACGATGGCGTCGATCAGGTCGCGCTCCTCGTCGCCCGACATGCGTTCGCGGCCGGGCTTGCCCGCCGCCGGCGCCTCGTCCGGCCCGGCCTCTTCGCGCACGGGCCGATAGCGGATTTCCACGGGATACAGGCGGCCCGACACCTCGATGACGGGCGCCGGCTTGTCCTCGGAGGCCGCGAAGTGGCGGGCGAAGCGCTCGGCGTCGATGGTGGCCGAGGTGATGATGACCTTCAGGTCCGGGCGGCGCGGCAGCAGCTGCTTCAGGTAGCCCAGCAGGAAATCGATGTTGAGGCTGCGTTCGTGCGCCTCGTCGATGATGATGGTGTCGTAGCGGCGCAGGAGCGGGTCGCGCTGCGACTCGGCCAGCAGGATGCCGTCCGTCATCAGCTTGATGGACGCGTTCGGGCCGGTGCGATCGTTGAAGCGCACCTGGTAGCCCACCACCTCGCCCATGGGCGTGTTCAGCTCTTCGGCGATGCGCTTGGCCACGGAGGTGGCGGCCAGGCGGCGCGGCTGGGTATGGCCGATCATCTTCTGGCGGCCGCGACCCAGTTCCAGGCAGATCTTGGGAAGCTGCGTGGTCTTGCCCGAGCCGGTCTCGCCGCTGACGATCACCACCTGGTGATTGGCGATGGCGCGCGCGATCTCCTGGCGCCGCGCGCTGACGGGCAGGTCTTCGGGGTAGGTCACCGCGGGAATGGGCCGCTCGGGGCGCGGCGCTCGGCGCGCATTCTGCGCGGCGGCGGCTTCCGGGGCCGCCGCGTCCGCGGCCTTGGGCGCCCGCGGGCTGGAGGATTCAGGCATGTACGATAGTCCGGTTAGGCCGACATTATAAATTTCCGCGCGCCCTGCCCGGGGAATCGGCCCAAAACCGGAAAATCGGGCACGGAATTCGCGCTGAATTCCGCCTGCGCCCCGGCCCCGGCGGTCATATAATTTCGCCACGCCGTCCACGCGACGGCGCTATGACGCGGCGCGTCGCCGCGTTTTTACCGACTCTCAGGAATCCCTCCACCCATCATGCCCGACCTGGAACCAGACACCGTCTCCGCCCTCGAAGCCCCTGAATTCGCACCCGCCCAGTTCGTCCGATGGTTTCGAGACGTGGCGCCCCATGTGCATGCGTTCCGAGGCAAGACGTTCGTGGTGGCGTTCGGCGGCGAACTGGTCCAGGCCGGCGCGCTGAACGCGCTGGTGCAGGATCTCTCGCTACTGTCCTCGCTGGGCATCCGCCTGGTGCTGGTGCACGGCTCGCGCCCGCAGGTCAATGAACAACTGCGCCTGAAGGGCTTTACCCAGCAATTCGACCGCGGCATGTCCCCCACCGACGCCGCCGCCCTGGAATGCGCCAAGGAAGCCGCCGGCGAGATCCGCCTGGATATCGAGGCAGCCTTCAGCCAGGGCCTGCCGAACACGCCCATGTCGCATTCGCACATCCGCGTGATTTCCGGCAATTTCGTCACGGCCCGCCCGGCCGGCGTGATCGACGGGGTGGACTACAAGCACACCGGCCAGGTCCGCAAGATCGACATCGACGCGCTGAAGTTCGCCATCGAGAAGGGCTCGTCGGTCGTGCTGCTGTCGCCGCTGGGCTTCTCCCCCACGGGCGACGCCTTCAACCTGGCCATGGAAGACCTGGCCACCAGCGTGGCCGTGGGCCTGCGCGCCGAAAAGCTGATCTTCCTGTCCGGCTCGCCCGGCGTGATGAACGACGACGGCACGCTGGACACCGAGCTGGCCCGCGTGGATGCCGACGCGCTGCTGGCCGCCGGCACGCTGGACGAAGACACCCACGCCTTCCTGCATTGCGCGTCCCTGGCCGTCAAGCGCGGCGTGGCCCGCGCGCACCTGCTGCCCTTCACGCTGGACGGCAGCGTGCTGCTGGAGATCTTCACCCACGACGGCGTGGGCACCATGGTGGTCGAGGACACGCTGGACGATCTGCGCCCGGCCACCATCGACGACGTGGGCGCCATCCTCAGCCTGATCGAACCGCTGGAGGCCGACGGCACCCTGGTGCCCCGCCCCCGCAGCGTGGTCGAGCGCGACGTCGAGAATTTCACGGTGCTGGAGCACGACGCCGTGATCTACGGCTGCGCCACCCTGCACATGTTCCCCGAAGAGCAGATGGCCGAAATGGCCTGCCTGATCGTGCATCCGGAATGGCAGGGTTCGGGCGAAGGCGAAATCCTGCTGCGCCACATGGAATCGCGCGCCCGTTCCGCGGGCGCCAAGCGGCTGTTCGTGCTGACCACCCGGACCTCGCACTGGTTCATGAAACGCGGCTTCGTGCAGGGCGGCATCGCCGACCTGCCCCGCGAAAAGCAGAACAACTACAACCGTTCTCGCAACAGCCTGGTCTTCATCAAGAAGCTGTAACCGCCCCGCGCGCGGGGGCGTTACCGCAGGACCCGAAGGGGCTTGGCGTCCCCAGGACGCCAAGCCCGCTAAAATGTGGCCTTACTTAATTTTTCCGGCAGCGAATCATGGCTCGTATCGTCAACTGTGTGAAATTGAAGCGTGAAGCCGAAGGGCTGGATTTCCCTCCCTATCCCGGCGAGCTCGGCACCAAGATCTGGCAGAGTATCTCCAAGGAAGCCTGGGAAGAATGGAAGGGCATCCAGACTCGCCTGGTCAATGAAAACCGCCTGAACCTGGCCGACGCCCGGGCGCGCAAGTACCTGAAAGAACAGATGGAGCGCTTCCTGTTCGAAGACGGCAACGTCGAAGCCCAGGGCTACGTTCCGCCCTCGGCCTGATTGCCTCGCGCCCGTCCGCGGGCCCCGCTTCCGAAGCCCCTCGCCCGCGAGGGGCTTCGCGTTTCCGGCCCCGCCGCAGGGGCTTAAGATCCCCCTATCGATGGATCTCGCGCTGCCATGAAAACCGAACCGTCCCCCGTTGCCGCCTCTTTTCCCGCCATCGCCCGCGCGCTGGAAATCGCCCCCGACCGCCAGACCGGCACGCTTCGGGACGTGCGCCACGTGGTGATCCTGATGCAGGAGAACCGCTCCTTCGATCATTATTTCGGCACGCTGCCCGGCGTGCGCGGCTTCGCGGACCCGCTGCCCGCGCCCACCGCGGCGGGCGACGTGCTGACCCAGGCGGACGGCGCGACCAGGGTCCGGCCCTATGCCCTGCGCGGCGACTACCCCAGCGGCACGCCGGTGGGCTATATCACGCCGCATACGTGGGACGATGCCCAGCGCGCCTGGAACGACGGCCGCATGGACCAGTGGCTGCCCGCCAAGAGCCGGCTCGGCATGGGCGCCTACGACGGCGCGGACCTGCCGTTCCAGACCGCGCTGGCCGATGCCTTCACGCTGTGCGACGCCTATCACTGCTCGATGCACGCGGGCACCAACCCGAACCGGCTGTTCCTGTGGACCGGCACCAACGATCCGGCGGGCCGGGCGGGCGGCCCGGCGCTGGTCAACACCCATGACCGCCTGGGCCCCATCGGCGAAGGCTACGGCTGGACCACCTATCCCGAACGCCTGCAGGAAGCGGGCGTGGATTGGCGCATCTACCAGGACATGGCCGACAACTACAACGACAACCCGCTGGCCGGCTTCCGGCAGTACCGCCGCCAGCACGCGGGCGGCGCCGCCGAGGCGCCCCTGCGCGATCGCGGCCTGACCACGCGCACGCTGGACGACCTGGCCCGCGACGTGGCCCGCGGCACCCTGCCGCAAGTATCGTGGATCATCGCGCCCACCGCCGATTCCGAGCATCCCGAGGTGTCGTCGCCGCGCCGGGGCGGCGCCTATACCGAGCGCGTGCTGGACATCCTCACCCGCAATCCCGAGACCTGGAGCCGCTGCGTGTTCTTCGTCACCTACGACGAAAACGACTGCTTCTTCGACCACATGCCCCCGCCCGCGCCGCCCGCGCGCCGGGAGGACGGAACGTCGGGCGGGCTGTCCACCGTCGCGCTCGACGGCGAATACCACGACGCGCGCCACGGTCCCAGCGCCGCCACGCCGGATGATCCGTCCGGCCTGCACGGCCGCGGATTCGGGCTGGGGCCGCGCGTGCCGATGCTGGTCGTCTCGCCCTGGAGCCGCGGCGGCTGGGTCAACTCGCAGGTGTTCGACCACACCTCGGTAATCCGCTTCCTGGAAGCGCGCTTCGGCGTGGCCGAGCCCAATATCAGCGACTGGCGGCGCGCGGTGGCCGGGGACCTGACCTCGGCCTTCGATTTCGCCGGGGATCGCGACCCGGCGCCGGAAGGCGGCAAGCGCCGCGCCTGCGCGCTGCCGTATGCGCTGGACGCCGAGGGAGTCATGGCGGCCGACGGCCGCCACTACCGGCTGACGCTGCGCAATCCCGGCGCCGCCGGCGCGGTACTGCACGTCTACGACCGGCTCGCGCTGGAACGGGCGCCGCGCCGCTATACGGTCGGCGCCGGCGACCGCCTGGACGACGGCTGGCGCCTGGCCGATGGCGGCGCCTACGATTTGTGGCTATTGGGCCCCGACGGTTTCCATCGCCAGTTCCGCGGCGACGCCCGGGACGCCGGCCGGATCGAGGCGCGGATGGCGCCGGCCGCGGGCGGGCTGCGCCTGCGGCTCACGAATCGCGGCGAAACGCCGCTGCCGGTGGCCGTGCGCTCGAACATGGAAGATGACTGGCGCGCCGAGGCGCAGGTCCCGGCCGGCGCCGCGCTGGATATCGATTATCCGGGCTGCCGGGGCTGGTATGACCTGGAGATTGGCGCCCCAACGCTGCCGGCCTTCGGCCGCCGCCTCGCCGGCCGTATCGACGCCGGCAAGCCCGGGACGCCGGATCCGCGCCTGGACGCGGGGGCCGTGCTGCCCCCAGCCTGAGGCGGGCAAGCTCAGGGCTCTTGCGAGTCCTCGTCGTCGACGTCGCCGCGCGCCAGGCGCTCGGTGTTCTTGACGCCGGTGTGGCGCACGTCGGCGCCCTTGACCATGTAGATCACGCGTTCGGACATGTTTTTCGCGTGGTCGCCGATGCGCTCCAGCGCGCGGGCGATGAAGATCATGTCGATGGCGCGCGAAATGGTGCGCGGGTCTTCGATCATGTAGGTAATGAGGTGGCGCAGCGCGCCCTTCCATTCCTTGTCCACTTCCTTGTCGCTGCGCACGACGGCCGCGGCCAGGATCGGGTCGAGGCGGGCGAAGGCGTCCAGGGCCTGGTGCAGCATGGTGCGCACATTGGCGGCCATGTGGCGCAGCTCGATCACCGGGATATGGCGCAGCTCGGCCTCGTGGATGCGGCGCGCGACCGTGGCGACCTTCTCCGCCTCGTCGCCGGAACGCTCCATGTCGGTCAGCATCTTGGACACGGCCATCAGCATGCGCAGGTCGATGGCGGTGGGCTGGTGCCGCGCCAGGATCCGGCTGATGCTTTCGTCGATCTCCACTTCGTGGCGATTGACTTCCTTTTCGCGTTCGCGGACCTTCTCAACCAGCGACAGGTCGCCGCTGGCCAATGCGTCGATGGCCTCCTGGATCATGGCTTCCACCAAGCCGCCCATTTGCAAGAACTGCGAACGGACGCTTTCCAGATCCGCGTCGAACTGTTTGTTTGTGTGCTCCGACATCCGGGCTCCCTGCGTGGTTGATCTCATTGCACTGCCCCGAAATTAAAGAGTATTACGAGATGGGCCTGCACAACCCGCAAGGTTATGACCCAAGTGTGACAAGATTATGAATCAACCCGCGCCGCCCGCAAGGCGCGGCGGCGCGGGGCGGCTCCCGCGGGAGCGTATCAGGCTTTGCGGTCCAGGCGGCGGATGCCGCTCTGCGTGGCCAGCAGGGCCACGTCGGCGCCCGCCAGCGAGAACAGGCCGCAGGTGACCACGCCGGGCAGGTTATTGACGCGGGCTTCGAGGCCCGGGGCGTCCGTGATGGACAGGCCCGACACGTCCAGGATGACGTTGCCGTTATCGGTGACGAAACCCTCGCGCAGGCGGGGCTGGCCGCCCAGCGCCGACATGGCGCGCGCCACCGACTCGCGGGCCATCGGAATGACCTCGATCGGCAGCGGGAACTTGCCCAGGGTCTGCACCAGCTTGGATTCGTCCGCGATGCAGATGAAGCGCTCGGCCACCGAGGCCACGATCTTCTCGCGCGTCAGCGCCCCGCCCCCGCCCTTGATCATGTGCAGGTTGGCGTCGATCTCGTCCGCGCCGTCCACGTAGATGGGCATGGTGGCGACGTCGTTGAGGTCCAGCACCTTCAGGCCGTGGCCGGCCAGGCGGGCGGCGCTGCGCTCCGAACTGGCCACCGTGCCGGCGATGCGGCCCTTGAAACGGGCCAGGCCGTCGATGAACAGGTCGGCCGTGGAGCCCGTGCCCACGCCGATGATGACGTCCGGGCCGGCGACCTGTTCAACGAATTCCAGGGCCGCGTCGGCGGCTTGCTGCTTGAGTTCTTGCTGGGAGAGCATGGCGGAAAAAATGCGCAAAGGGTTGTCGAGCCGGGAAATTTAGCATGCGGCGGCGGGCCAGGCCCGCGCCAGGATCGCCCCGGTGTCGGTTCCGGCGGGCAGTTCGCCGAAGAGGCCGCCGTCCGGGCGCAGCCGGCTGGCGGCGAATGCGCGCCCGACGGCCTCGGGCGCGTGCTGGATCAGCAAGGCGGCCTGCCACAACCGCGCCAGGCCGCCAGCGATGCGCCGCGCCTGGAACTCCGCCTGCCCCGTATCGGCGGCCAGGGCCTGCCAGCGCGCCAGGGCGTCGTCGAAATCGCGGTCCTGGCCCCGCGCCAGGGCAAGCTCGCGCTCCAGCGCCGGCAGGGCCTCGGGTTCGCGCTGCAGCGCCCGCAGCACGTCCAGCGCCATCACATTGCCCGACCCTTCCCAGATGGAATTGACCGGCGTTTCGCGATACAGCCTCGGCATCGGCCCCTCTTCCACGTAGCCGTTGCCGCCCCAGACCTCCATGCATTCGCCCACCGCGGCCACGGCGCGCTTGCATACCCAGAGCTTGGCCGCGGGCGTGCCCACGCGGACCAGGGCGCGGGCCTGCGCGTCGGCGCGCTCGTCCACCGCGCGGGCCAGGCGCAGCGCCAGCGCCATGGCGGCTTCGCCTTCCAGGGCCAGATCGGCCAGCACGTTGCGCATCAGCGGCTGTTCGACCAGGGGCTTGCCGAAGGCGTGCCGATGCCGCGCGTGGTGGACCGACTGCACCAGCGCCTGCCGCAGCAGCGCCGCGCTGCCCAGCACGCAATCCAGCCGGGTGGTGGCCGCCATTTCGAGCAGCGGCGCCAGCCCCCGGCCCGGCTCGCCCAGCAGCACGCCCCAGGCGTCCTCGAACTCGACCTCGGCGCTGGCGTTGCTGCGGTTGCCCAGCTTGTCCTTCAGCCGCCGCACGCGCACGGCGTTGCGCGGCCCGTCGGGGATCCAGCGCGGCACGAAGAAGCAGCCGAGCCCGTCGTCCGTCTGCGCAAGCACCAGGTGCGCGTCCGCCTGCGGCACCGAATAGAACCATTTATGCCCCACCAGCCGGTAGGGCTGGCCTCGCCCGGCCGCTCCCTGCGGCACCGCCCGCGTGCTCACCGCGCGCAGATCAGAGCCGCCCTGCTTCTCGGTCAGCCCCATGCCGATCAGGGCGCTGCGCTTGGCCGGCAGCGGCGCGTCGGCGCCGTCGAACTCACGCGAATACAGCGCCGGCAGCCACAGGCCGCCGAAATCCACGGCGCCGGCGGGCTCGCGCTGCAACAGGGGCACCGCGGCGAAGGTCATGGCGGTGGGGCACAGCGAGCCGGCCTCGACCTGGCCCTGCATCAGGTAGGCCGCCGCGCGCGCCACCTGCGCGCCCGGCTCGGGCTGCGCCCAGGCGCGGCTGTGCAGGCCGCGCGCCATGATGCCGCCCATGAGCAGGTTCCAGGACGGATGGAAATCGATGTGGTCGATGCGGTGGCCGGCGCGGTCGTAGGCGAGGAGTTCGGGCGGGCAGCGATTGGCCTGCGCGCCGGCTTCCAGCGTCTGCGCGCGGCCCAGCCAGGCCCCATGCGCGGCCAGCTCGCCGGCCCAGGCCTGCGCGCCCTCGCGGCCGACCGCGGCGCGCAGCGCCGGGTCGGTTTCGTACAGCGAATAGTCTTCCAGGGGCGGGACCTGATTGAATACGGTGTGCGTCGCGAACGATGACATGGCAACTCCCAGAATCCATCGGCCTGCGCGCCGCGCCGGCGCGGCGCCCCCGGCGCCTCAGCGGGCCATGGGCGCCACCAGGGCCCAGGGCCGCAGCGTCTCGACCTGCGCGGCCAGCTCCAGCAGCAGGGCCTCGCTGCCCAGCGGCCCCATCAGCTGGATGCCGATGGGCAAGCCGTCGGAAGACATGCCGAAGGGGATGGAGATGGCCGGCATGCCGGTCAGGTTGGCCAGCGGCGCGAAGGGCGAATAGCCGATGACGCCCTTCTTGCCCAGACGGTAGGCCAGATAATCGGCGTTGTCCATGGCGTAGCGGCCGATGGGCGCGGGCGGCTGCGCCAGCACCGGGCTCAGGAACAGGTCGTGGCCCTGTGTGCCGTCGCGCGCCAGGAAACGGCCGACGCGGCGCGTGATTTCGT
The DNA here is from genome assembly GCF_001571365.1 of Achromobacter denitrificans NBRC 15125. Lineage (GTDB taxonomy): Bacteria > Pseudomonadota > Gammaproteobacteria > Burkholderiales > Burkholderiaceae_B > Achromobacter > Achromobacter denitrificans. Next base: position 35,931 of record NZ_BCTQ01000037.1, read on the forward strand.
GGCAGGTATCGACGCAGGCCACGTATTGCGCGCCGGAAATCGCGCGAGCGTATTCGCGCGCGCCCAGCGTGGTGGGCTGCAGTTCGTCGGCGGCGAGGCGGCGGCCGCGCGCGCCGACGAACGAATCGATGGCGTTGGCCGCCGCGCTGGCGATCAGGGGCAGCATGGGCGACAGCACTTCCTCGGACCCCACCGGCGGCGGCGCCTGCACGAGTTCATGGCCGAGCGAGGCGAAGAAGCGCGCGGCCTCGTCCACGACGGCCGCCACCTCGGGATGGATGGCCTCGCCTTCGTAGGTCGTGCTGATGAAGGCGATGCGGCGGCGCGCGGCTCCCTGCGGATCGGCCGCGACGCGCGCCACGACCGCGCGGTACGAGTCCGCCGGCTGCGCCGGCGCCGCGTACGGCGCGCCCACGTCGGCGCCGGCGCTGATGTCCAGCGACGCGGCGCAGTCGCGCACCGACAGCGTCATCATGTGTTCGGTGGCCAGGCCGCCCCAGCCCTCGCCCTTGAGCGGGCCCAGCGGCATCAGGCCGCGGGAAGGCTTCAGGCCCAGCACGCCGCAGCAGGACGACGGGATGCGGATCGATCCGCCGCCGTCGCTGCCGTGCGCGATGCGCACCATGCCGCTGGCCAGCGCGGCCCCCGCGCCGCCGCTGGAGCCGCCCGCGCTGTGGCCGGGCTTCCAGGGGTTCTGCGTGGCGGGCCCGTAGACGGGCGATTCGGTGGTCGGGCTCAGGCCCAGTTCGGCGCTGGTCGTGCGGCCGAACGGAATCAGGCCGGCGCGGCGGTAGCGCTTGACGATTTCGGCGTCGACATCCCATTCGACCTGGCCGTAGAGCACCGATCCCATGGCGCTGGGCAAGCCCAGCGCGGCGGTGCCCAGGTCCTTGAGCAAGGTGGGCACGCCCAGGAACGGCCGCTGCTGCAATTGCGCCTCGCGCTGTTGCGGCGACAACCGCGCCAGTTCGTCGTCCAGCGCCTGCGCCAGGCGCAGGCCGGTTTCCGCCTGCATGCCGCAAGCCGCGTTGATCGCGGGATTGCGCGCCTCCACCCTGCCTACCGCTTGCTGCATTGCGGCAAGCGCGGTCGTGACCCCTAGCGCGATATCGGCGCCCAGCGCCGTCGCGTCGAGGGTAGAGGAATCATGGCGTTCAGCGGTGCTCATGCTAGCGATGCTCCAGATATCGACGGCGAATTGCCGCAAGCATCAGGATATCGGCTGTCGGACCGGGCAACAAGCGCGGGCCGGACGCCGGCCGGCCGGCCGGATCAGTTGGCGCCCGCGGGCGGCGCCTCCGGCTCGCCGGGATCGTCGCCGCCCTCGCCCAGCAGCAGCCGCGCATCGGCCTCGGGCAACGCCTCCACGTCCTTCAGGTTGCGCAGCATGGCGCGCGTGCGCACTTCGGTCTGTCCGATTTTGTTGCTGGCGGTGTCCAGCGTCTTCTTGACGCTGGCCAGCGCGTCGCCGAACTTGCCGAACTCCGTCTTGACCGCGCGCAGCACCTGCCAGACCTCGGACGAGCGCTGTTCGATGGCCAGCGTGCGAAACCCCATCTGCAGGCTGTTCAGCAGCGCCGCGAGGTTGCTCGGGCCGGCCACGTTGACCCGCAGGTCGTGCAGCTTGTCGAGCAGGCCAGGCCGGCGCAGCACCTCGGCGTACAGGCTTTCCGTGGGCAGGAACATGATGGCGAAATCGGTTGTGTGCGGCGGCGCGACGTACTTGGCGGCGATCGAGCGCGCCTGCAGCTCGACCGCCCGGCCCAGCGCGGCCCCCGCGTTCTTGGCGCCTTCCGCGTCCGCAGCGTCCTGCGCGTCCATGAGCCGTTCGTACTCTTCCTTCGGGAACTTGGCGTCGATGGGCAGCCATACCGGCGCGCCGCCGTCGCCGCGCCCGGGCAGGCGGATGGCGAACTCCACCACGGCGTCGCTGCCGGGCACGGGCTTGATGTTGCTGGCGTACTGGTCCGGCGTCATGTTGTCTTCGATCAGCCGCGCCAGCTGCACTTCGCCCCAGGTGCCGCGCGATTTCACGTTGGTCAGGACGCGCTTCAGATCGCCGACGCCGGCCGCCAGCGCCTGCATTTCACCCAGCCCCTTGTGCACGGCTTCGAGGCGGTCGGACACCAGCTTGAAGGATTCGCCCAGCCGCTGCTCCAGCGTGGCATGGAGCTTTTCGTCCACGGTCCGGCGCATTTCGTCCAGTTTGGCGCTGTTGTCGGATTGCAACGATTGCAGGCGCTGGTCCACCGTGGCGCGCACTTCCATGAGGCGCCGCTCGTTGATCTGGATGAGGCCTTGCAGCTGCTCCGAAAAGCCGGCCCCGAAACGCGCCAGCGATTCCGCGGATTCGGCGCGGGCGGCCTGGGCATCGCGCGACAGGCCGGCGCGCAGTTCTTCCTGCGACTGCGCCAATTCCGCGCGCAAGGCGCGGGCCGATTCCGAGAATTCGCCGCGCAGGCCGCGCTGGCCCTCGGCGATGTCGGCGCGCAGGGCGCGCTCGGTCCGTTCCAGCCCCTCCAGCAGCGCCTCCAGGCGGGCGTCCGCGGCCGGCGGGCGCAGCCACGCCAGCATCGCCGCCAGGAAAGCCAGCACGGCGCCGCCCGCGGCGGCCCAAAGCAGAATATCGTTCAAGTGATGCATCTCCAAAGCCTGGATTGTAGGACTCCCGCCCCGCCCGCCACGGCGAAAAATGCCGGATCCGTACAGGCTCCGCTGCCTTCCGGCGGGCAAGCGGATTACACTCTGGCCCATCCACATCGGTCCCACAACCCCATTGAACCCAGCTGATCTCACCCCCGGCCAGCCCGCCGCATCGTTCCAGTCCGTATTCGGGCCGCTGGACCTGGATGCCGCGGTTCCGCTCGCCACCGGCGGCGACCGCCACATCTTCCAGCATCCCCACATGCCGTCCCTGCTCGTCAAGGTGATGGACATGCGCGCCCGCGCCGTGTACCTGGAAGCGCGCCCCTTCAAGCGCTGGTACAAGCAGTACCAGCGCGAAAGCGCCTACCGCGTCTACCTGAACGAAATCTCGGAATACGTCACCACCACCACCCGCCCCTCCGGCGTCTGGCAGGTGCCCATGGCGCGCATCCTGGGCGTGGCGCAAACCACGCTGGGCCTCGGGCTGGTGGTCGAGAAGATCTGCGACGAGGCGGGCAACATCGCCCCCACGGTGGCCGACATGGCGCGGCAGGGCAAGCTCGACGCGGCGCTCGGCGAACAGCTCGACGAGTTCTTCGACGATCTGGCCGACGCGCACGTGGTCCTGCACGACGTATCCGCCAGCAATATCGCCTGTGGCTTCAATGCGGACGGCAAGCCGGGCCTGTACCTGATCGACGGATTCGGCGTGCTGCCGCTCATCCCGCTCTATGCCTGGAGCAAGCGCCTGAACCGCCGCCGCATCGAGCGCAAGTACGCCGAAATGCGCGCGTCCCTGGCCAGGCGCTTCGCAGCGCCCGCCGCCTAGGGCATCTCGGGCGCCTCGCGCAGCACGATGCCCTGGCGGTCCACCCATACGTAGTCGTGTCCGGCGCGCTGCCCGCGGCGCAGCGGGTTGCGCGTGCAGAACGCCGCGTAACCGGGATCCACGAAACGGTAGCTCAGGTGTTCGTCGCGGCCCAGGGGAATGCCGAGGCGGGTAGTGCAGATCAGCGCGGCCGGCGCCTCCCCCACGTCTTCCACGTAGAGCGCGCGCGGATCGAAGCGGCGCGCGTCCCAGTCGGGCACTTTCAGGCCGAGCGCCCTGCACAGCAGCGTCTGGCCCGCGCACAGGCTGCCCGGCGCCCTGGGCCGCCCCTGGGCGTCGGGATTCAATTCCTGCATGCGGGCCAGCGCCTTCGGGCCGGACCGCGCATCGATCCAGGGGTAGCCGGACTTGATCAGCACCGCGTTGCCGGGCCCCGCCGCGCTGAAGTTCAGCGAATCCCCGCCCCGGGCGTAGTACATATAGACGGTGCCGCCGTCCATGAAGAGCGCGCGGCGCTTATGGGTATAGCCCAGCGAGGCGTGGCTGCCCTTCTCTTCCAGGTAGTACGCCTCGGTTTCGATGATGCGGGCCGACAGCCACAGGCTGCCCACGCGATGCCGGATGACCTTGCCCAGCAGCTCGCGCGCCAGCTGGGCCGCATCGCGGTCGAAGAAGGCGTCGGGCAGCGCCTGGCCGGCGCCGGCCGGCGTCTCAGGCGAAACGTTCGCCGTAGCGCTTTTCGCTGAAGCCAACGCTGACCTCTCCATCCGGCGTCACCGTGACGGGCCGGCGCACCAGCGCCGGGAATTCGGCGATGAGCGCGGTCCATTCGGCGTCGGTCTGCGCGGTCTTGCGCGCCTCGGGCAGGTTGCGCCAGGTCATGGAGGCGCGGTTGACCAGCTTTTCCCAGCCGCCGACCTTTCCGGCCCAGGACGTCAGGGTGCCAGCGGGCACCGGGTCGTCGCGGTAGTCCACGAAGGCGTGGGCGACGCCGTGTTCGGTCAGCCAATCGCGCGCCTTGACGCAGGTGCTGCATTTGGTCAGGCCGTAGAGGGTGGTTTGCTTCATTTGGGTTCGGACTCCTTGCGCGCTTGCAGGCGGTCGGCCAGGATCACGCAGGTGCCCACCGCCAGGATGAACAGCGTGGCCAGCGCATTGATCTCGGGTTTCAGGCCCAGGCGCACGCGCGAAAACACTTCCATCGGCAGCGTGCTGGAACTGGGCCCGGACAGGAACGACGCCAGCACCACGTCATCCAGCGACAACGTGAACGCCAGCAGCCAGGCCGAGGCCAGCGCCGGGGCGATGAGCGGCAGCGTGATCTTGAAGAACACGGTGATGGGCGTGGCGCCGAGGTCCAGCGCGGCCTCTTCCAGCGAGCGGTCCAGGTCGCGGATGCGGGTCTGGATGATGACCGCCACGAAGGCCATGCACAGGGTGACGTGCCCCACCCAGATCGTGAAGACGCCGTTCTCGGCGGGCCAGCCCAGGCTGCCGCGCAGTTCCACGAACATCAGCAACAGCGAAATGCCCAGCACCACCTCGGGAATGACCAGCGGCGCGCTCAGCATGCCCACGTACAGCGAGAAACCGCGGAAGCGGCCCATGCGTCCCAGCACGTAGCCCGCCCAGGTACCGATGATGACCGCGGCCGTGGCGGTCATGACGGCAATGCGGAACGACAGCCAGGCCGCGCGCAGCAGCGCGTCGTCGTTGAACAGCGAGTGGTACCAGCGGAACGACAGGCCCGTCCAGGACGTGACCGTGGGCGACTCGTTGAACGAGAACACCATCAGGCTGATGATGGGCACGTACAGGAAGAAGTACCCCAGCCCCAGCACGATGCCGCGCAAAGTCTTGTTGGGCCCGTTCACTTGCGGCCTCCGCCTGCCTGTTCCTGCTGCTTGACCTGGTTGTACTGGAAGTACACCAGCGGCACGAGCAGCAGCAGCACCATCACGCAGGTCACCGCCGAGGCCATGGGCCAGTCGGCGTTGTTGAAGAACTCGTTCCACATGACGCGGCCCATCATGAGGGTGTTGGCGCCGCCCAGCATTTCGGGGATCACGTACTCGCCCACGGCCGGAATGAACACCAGCATGGCGCCCGCGATCACGCCCTGGCGCGACAGCGGCACGGTGATCTGCCAGAAGGCCTGCCAGGGCTTGGCGCCCAGGTCGTAGGCGGCTTCCAGCAGGCGCAGGTCCATCTTCACCAGCGTGGCGTAGAGCGGCAGGATGAAGAACGGCAGGTACGCGTAGACCATGCCGATATAGACCGCGACGTCGGTGCGGTAGATTTCCAGCGGACTGGAAATGATGCCCAGGCTCTGCAGCAGGTTGTTGAGCAGCCCGTCGTTGCGCAGGATGCCCACCCAGGCGTAGACGCGCAGCAGCAGCGAGGTCCAGAAAGGCAGGATCACGCCCAGCAGCAGCAGGTTGCGCACCGAAGGCGACGAACGCGCGATGTAGTAGGCGATGGGATAGCCGATCAGCACGCAGCACAGCGTGGTGACGGCGGCGATCTTCACCGAGTTCAGGTAGGTAGCGAAGTACAGGCTGTCGGTGAACAGCAGGATGTAGCCGCGCAGGTGCAGGCTGAACTGCACCGCCTCGTCCTTGAATTCCGCCAGCGAGGTGTACGGCGGAATGCCGAACTTGAGCTCGGCGAAGCTGATCTTGAAGACCAGCAGGAACGGCACCAGCAGGAACAGCACCAGCCAGGCGAACGGCGGCACCACCGCCAGCGTGCGTCCCGACGGCAGCCAGTCGCGGGGCGAGATGCGGATCATGACGCCAGCACCGTCGCGCTGTCGGCGTCCCAGCTCACGAAGATTTCTTCGTCGATGCCCGGCGCGTCCAGTTGGGCGAGCATCCGGCTGGGCACGCTGGCCTCCACCGTCTTGCCCGAGTCCAGGCGGATCTGGTAGAGCGCGTAGCTGCCCATCCACGCCATGTGGCTGACCATGCCGTGCGCCCAGTTGTATTCGCCTTCGGGCTGTTCGCGCGACACCAGCAGCCGCTCGGGGCGGATGGAGACGTGCACTTCCATGCCCAGCGGCTCGCTCACGCCGTGGTTGACGAAGAGCGGACGGCTCAGTTCGCCGCATTCGATGGCCACGTGGTCGGGCTCGTCCACCACGATGGTGCCGGTGAACATATTGGTGGAGCCGATGAAGCTGGCCACGAAGCGGGAATTCGGGAAGGCGTAGACGTCCTGCGGCGAGCCGCATTGGACGATCTGGCCTTCGGTCATGACGGCCAGCCGATGCGCCATGGTCATGGCCTCCTCCTGGTCGTGCGTGACCATGATGCAGGTCACGCCGACCTGCTCCAGGATTTTGACCAGCTCGATCTGCGTCTTCTGGCGGATCTGCTTGTCCAGCGCCGACATCGGTTCGTCCAGCAACAGCAGCTTGGGCCGCTTGACCAGGCTGCGCGCCAGGGCCACGCGTTGCTGCTGCCCGCCGGACAGCTGGTTGGGCTTGCGCCGCGAATAGCCGGCCATCTGGACCAGGTCCAGGGCCTCGAACACGCGGTCATGGATTTCGGCGCGGTCCACGCCTTCCTGCTTGAGGCCGAAGGCCACGTTGGCCTCGACCGTCATGTGCGGAAACAGGGCATAGGACTGGAACATCATGTTCACGGGCCGGCGATACGGCGGCACGCGCGTGATGTCCTCGCCGTCCAGCAGGATCTGGCCCGAGGTGGCCTCTTCGAACCCCGCCAGCATGCGCAGCAGCGTGGACTTGCCGCTGCCCGAGCTGCCCAGCAGGGCGAAGATCTCGTTGCGCTTGACCGACAGATTGACGGAACGGACGGCGACCACATCGCCGAAGATCTTGACGACATCGGCGATCCGGACGAACTCGTCCGGATCCGTCGAATGCTGCGCCGAGTAACGGCTTTCGCTCATGATGACTATCTTCCAGACTTCAGCTCGGACCACATCCGGTTTTGCAGGCGTTGGATGTTCAAGGGCAGCGCCTTGATCACGTACAGGGTCTTGGAGACCTCCGCCGGCGGATAGATCATGGGATTGTCGGCCACGTCCTTCACCACGTACTGCCGCGCCTCTTTATTGGCGTTCGGATAGAACATGGTGTTGGTGATGGCGGCGTGCACCTTCGGCGTTTCGATGTAGTTGATGAACGCCAGCGCTTCCTCGGGGTGCGGGGCGTCCTTCGGGATGACCATCAGGTCGAACCACGCCGGCGCGCCGCCCTTCGGAATGAAGTAGTTCACTTCATAGGACTTCTTGGCTTCCTGGGCGCGCTTGCGGGCGATCATGACGTCGCCGGAGAAGCCGTAGACCATGCACAGGTCGCCCACGGCCAGCTCGTCGATATAGCCCGACGAGCTGAACTGGCGGATGTACGGACGGATCTTCATCAGCAATTCCAGCGCGGCCTTGTAGTCGTCCGCGTTGGTGCTGTTGGGGTCCTTGCCCAGGTACTTCAGCACGGCCGGAAACACCTGCGCGGCCTCGTCCAGCATGGAGATGCCGCATTCCTTCAGCTTGGCCGCGTTCTCGGGCTTGAAGATCATGTCCCAGCTGGCCAGGTCCACGCCGTCGCCCATGATCTGCTTGACCTTGGTGACGTTGTAGCCCAGGCCGTTGGTGCCGTAGCCCCAGGGAATGGCGTACTCGTTGCCCGGATCGACGGAGGCGACCAGCGCCATCACTTCGGGGTCCAGGTACTTCCAGTTCGGGATCTTGGACTTGTCCAGCTTCTGGAACAGGCCCGCCTCGATCTGGCGAGAAGCGTAATGCGTGGACGGGACAACGACGTCATAGCCCGATTTGCCGGCCAACAGCTTGGCCTGCAGGGTGTCGTTGCTGTCGTAGACGTCGTAGCGGACCTTGATGCCGGTTTCTTTCTCGAAACCGGGAATCGTGTCCGGAGCCGTGTACTCGGCCCAGTTGTAGACGTTGACGACCTTGTTCTGCGCGACCGCCGCCGATGTCGCCGCCGTAGCCAACATCGCCCCAAGCGCCCAGCGCATACCCGCCCGTAGTTTCATTACCAGCCCCCTTTGCGTGATGCCGTGTGTGACAGGAGTACCAAAAGGCGAAATGATAAAGCTTTTTAGCGATGACCTGCCCAACTTTGCCGGGTAGTTGGCGCAAATGCGGCCTGGCGGCCGCCGCGGGGCGGCGGGCGGCCGTTCAGGGCTGGATTCCGACGCCCCAGGCGGTCCAGTAGCTGTCGCGCAGGCGCAGCCAGAAGCGCTCGCCCTCCTCGCCCGCCACCTTGCGCAGCGAGCGGCGCAGGCGGTCCAGGTTGCCCTGGCGCTGCCGCTCCGACAGGGCGCCCTGCGTGCCGCGGTCGAAATCGATCAGCCAGACCTGGCCGTCGCTGCCGACCAGGATGTTGAAGGCGTTGAGGTCGGCGTGCCACACGCCGGCCCGGTGCATGCGGACGATGGCCTCCGCCGCCGCCTGCCAGAGGGGTTCGGCCAGCGCCAGGGCCAGGGGCCGCACGCCGGGGATGCGCTCGACCACGATGGCCGCGCGGTAGATCGGACCCTGCCGCCAGTAGGCGGCGGCCAGCGGCGCGGGGACGGCCAGGCCCTGGGCGCGCATGGCGGCCAGCAGCCGGTATTCCCGGAAGCTGCGGGTGCGGTCCTCGCCGTTCCACAGATAGGCGTCGCGGCTGACCCGGGCGATCATGCCGCCGCGGCGGTAGCGCCGCAGCACGCCCTGCCAGCCCTGGCCCTGGACGAACCAGGCCGCCTGGCGCCCGCCGGCATCCACCGGGCGGGCCCGGTCGCCGTAGCGGGCGGGATCGAAGAGCTCCGGCCCGGCCTCGGGCACGCGCAAGGCATCGCTGAGCATGGCCCCGGCCAGCGGGCCGGGCCAGTCCCGGCGTGTCTCGCCGGACCGCCGGCCGTCCTCAGCCCTCACGGTTGCGCATCCAGTCGGCCACGCCGTAGAACGACTGCAGCAGGCGGTCCACCAGGGCCGGCTCGATGCCCTCGTCCTCCATGGCGCGCCCGATGCAGGTCACCCACTGGTCGCGTTCGGCCTCGCCGATCGAGAACGGCAGGTGCCTGGCGCGCAGCCGCGGATGGCCGAAGCGTTCTATATAGTGGTCCGGGCCGCCGAAATAGCCGCACAGGAACCAGAACAGCTTGTCGCGCGCCTCGTCGAGGCTGGGGCCGTGGGCGGCGCGCAGCTCCTTCAGGTCGGGCTCCATGTCCATCAGGTCATAGAAGCGGTCGACCAGGGCGCGCACGCCGGGCTCGCCGCCCAGCAGGTCGAAAATACTGCGGGAGTTTTCCACGGGTTCGGTAATGGGGTGGACGCGGGTCGTCATCAGGTCTCTCGTAGGGTAACCAGCGGCGGCGTGCGCAAGACGCCCCGCAGGGCAAGCGCGCCGCCCGCCCATGCGCCGAGCATGCCCGCGACGATGCCTGCCAGCCATGGCCAAAGGCTAAGAGTAATCGTGAAATCGAACACCTGGGTTGACAAAGCCCAAGCAATCGCCGTGGCGCCAGCGGCGGCCAGCAGGCCCGCCAGGCCGCCCACGGCCCACAATTCGATGCGCTGGGACCGGGCCAGTTGGTTGCGGGTCGCGCCCAGCGCGCGCAGCACCGCGGCCTCGCGCATGCGTTCGTCGCGCGTGGCGGTCAGGGCCGCGGACAGCACCAGCACGCCGGCCGCCAGCGTGAACAGGAACAGCAACTGCACGGCGCGGCCCACCTCGTTCAGCACCGACTGCAACTGCTGCAGAATGGCGCCCACGTCGAAGACCGTCAGGTTGGGGAATTCTCGCACCAGCGCGGGCAGCGCCGCCGCCTTGTCCGGCGGCAGATAGAACGAGGTGATCCAGCTTTGGGGCATGTCGGCCAGCGAGGCGGGGGTCAGGATGGCGAAAAAATTCACCCGCATGGTATCCCAGTCGACCCGGCGGGTGCCCGAGACGGCCACTTCGACCTGCTGGCCCGCCACGTCGAACGTCATCTTGTCGCCCAGCTTGATGCCCAGGGTCTTGGCCAGGCCGGACTCCAGCGACACCTCCGCCGAGCCGGGGGCCAGCCAGCGGCCCTGCTCGATCCGGTTGGAGGACGGCAGCTCGTCGCCGTAGGACAGGTTGAACTCGCGGTCCACCAGCCGCTTGGCGCGGGGTTCCTCGTAGTCGTCCGGGCCGACGGCGCGGCCGTTGATGGCGATGAGCCGGCCGCGCACCATGGGCGAGAGCGAAATGCGGCCCAGGCCCTCGCGGGTGAGCGCGGCGGTCACGGCTTCGCGCTGGTCCGGCTGCACGTTGATCAGGAAGCGGTTGGGCGCGTCCGGCGGCAAGGTCCGCTGCCAGCCCTGGATCAGGTCGGTCCGGGTCATGGCCAGGAGGAGCAGCGCCATCAGGCCCACGGCCAGCGCGCACACCTGGGTGATGGTCGCGGCGCGTCGGCGCACCACGCCGGCCAGCGCGAAGCGCAGCGCCGGCAGGCCGGCGGCCAGCCCGCGCACGCGCGCCAGGCCCAGGATGCACAGCCAGGCCACCAGCGCGAACACCGCGAAGGCGCCCAGGAAGCCGCCCGCCACCACGGCGCCCAGCTTGGCGTCGCCGGCGAACCACCAGATCAGCAGGGCGAAGCCGGTGGCGCCCAGGACGTAGCCCAACGCGCTGCGCGCGCTCAGCGCGTCCGCGTCGCGCCGCAGCACCCGGGCGGGTGGCACGTGCCGCAACTGGGCCAGCGCGGGCAAGGCGAAGCCCAGCAACAGCAAGAGGCCCGTCAGCAGCCCCTGCAGGGCCGGGATGGCCGAGGGTGCCGGCAAGGTGGTGTCGATGAGCGACCCCAGCAGCATGACCAGCACCTGGTGCACCGCGTAGCCCAGCAGGCAGCCCGCGGCCGAGGAGAACAGGCCCACCAGGGTAAATTCCAGCGTCAGCATGCGCGACACCTGCGATTGCACCGCCCCCAGGCAGCGCATGACCGCCACGCCGTCCCGGTGGCGCGCCATGTAGCGGCCCGCCGCCAGCGCCACGGCCACCGCCGAGATCAGCACGGCCAGCAGCGCGACCAGCGACAGGAAGCGCTGCGCGCGGTCCAGCGTGCGGCGCACCTCCGGACGGCCGGATTCCAGCGTGGCCACCTTCTGGCCCCGCTTCAGGTTCTGCTTGAGCCAGGCCGAGTAGCCGGCCACCGCGTCGGGCTGGCCGGCCACCAGCAGGGCATGGCCGATCCGGCTGCCCGGCGCGATCAGGCCGGTGGCGGGCAGGTCGCTGGCCCGAAGCAGCACCCGCGGCGCCACGTTGACGAACTGCATGCCGCGGTCGGGCTCATAGGTAATGACCCGGTCGATGCGCAAATGGGCGTCGCCGACGTTCAGGGTGTCCCCCACCTTCAGGTTCAGCAGGGACAGCAGTTGCCCGTCCACCCACACCGCGCCTTCCGGCGGAACGTCGCGAGTGGCGGCGTCGGGCGCGAACGGCGCGTCCGTCACCCTCAAGGCCCCGCGCAGCGGGTAGCCCGGCTCGACCGCCTTCAGCGCGGCCAGCTGGGCCGCGTCTCCCGCCCCCACCATGGACGGGAACTGCCAGGTGCTGGAGACGGCCAGGCCGCGCTCGCGGGCCTGGTCCAGGAAAGCGGCCGGCACCGGCTCGTCGGCGTCCAGCACCAGGTCGGCGCCGAGCATCTGCCCCGCGTCGCGCTCCAGCGCCCGCCCGACCCGGTCGGCCAGGAAGCCCACGCTGGTCACGGCGGCCACCGCCACGACCAGCGCCAGCACCAGCAGCCGAAGCTCGCCGGCGCGCGCGTCACGCATCATCATCCTGGCGCCCAGGCGCAGGGTGGACCAGAATCCGGGGCGCTTGGCCCGTGACATATCAGGGAAATCCATCATTCCACAATGTTAACCAACGGCCTGAATCGGGGCCGAATCCCGATATCATCCCGGGGCGGGAGGCTGTGCCACCGAAAATGGCCCCCACGCCGCGCCTTCGGCTTGCTGCCCCCCAAAGGGGGCCGTTTTGCCTTGGGGCGGTCCGGCGGCAAAACAATACTGACTTTTGGAGAAGACTATGCGTAAATCCTGGCTAGCCGCCTCGATTCTGGCCGCTTGCGCGGCCGCGACCTCCCTGCCCGCCGTGGCGCAAAACACCCTGAAGATGGCCTACGCGCTGTCCACGTCGTCGCACTACGGCGCCGGCGCCGACGCCCTGGCCAAGTCCATCGAGGGCTCCACCAACGGCAAGTACAAGGTACAGCAATTCGCCAACAGCGCGCTGGGCGGCGAGCGAGAAGTGATCGAGGGCCTGCAGATCGGCACCATCGACCTGGCCATCGTGTCCACCGGCGCCACCCTGAACTTCGTTCCCGAAACCGGCGTCTTCGACATCCCCTTCCTGCTGCGCGACCTGGACCACGCCCGCAAAGTGCTGGACAGCAAGATAGGCCAGGATATGCTGGCAAAGTTCCCCGGCCGCGGCATCGTCGCCCTGGCCTGGGGCGAACAGGGCTTCCGCCACCTGACCAACAACGTGCGCCCGGTCAAGACCCCGGCCGACGCCAAGGGCCTGAAGATCCGCACCACGGAAAACCCGATCCACATCACGGCGTTCCGCCAGATCGGCATCCTGCCCACGCCCATGGCATGGCCGGAAGTGGCCACCGCCCTGCAGCAGGGCACGATCGACGGCCAGGAAAACCCGCTGTCGGTGATCACCTCGGCAAAGCTGTCGCAGATGCAGAAGTACCTGTCCTTGACCGGTCACGTCTACGGCCCGGCCCTGGTGCTGATGTCGGCCAACGTCTATGACGGGCTGTCCGCCGCAGACAAGGCCAACTTCGACAAGGCAGGCAAGGAATCCGCCCAGGCCATGCGCGCCTACGTCGACAACATCGAAAAGACGGGCGTCGAGCAGCTGAAGAAGGAAGGCATGCAGGTGTCCGAGGTCGATCGCGCCGCGTTCGCCGCCGCCGTCGAACCCGCCTATCCCGAGTACTACAAGAAGTTCGACAAGAAGCTGATCGACTCGATCCGCGACACCAAGTAATCAGGGCCCGCCCCGGATCCGGGGCATATCGCCCCAGGCGGCGGGATCACAGTCCCGCCGCTTGTCGTCCCCACCCCTCGCGTACCTCGCCAACGGGATACATCATGCGTTTGCTCTGCGCCTTAGACCGCGGCCTCTTCAAGCTCGTCTCGGTCGTCGCCCAACTTTTGCTGGTGGCCGCCGCGGCCGCCGCCTTCTACCAAGTCATCGCCCGCTTCGTACTGCACTCGCCCGCCGACTGGAGCGAAGTGCTGACCCGCGCCCTCCTGATCTGGACCGTGCTGCTGGGCGTGGCCCTGGCCTTCCGCCACGGCGCCATGATCAGCGTCGAACTGCTGCGCAATATGCTCGGCGGCACGCGCCGCCGCGTGCTCGAAGCCATCATCGGCCTGATCTGCGCCGGCTTCCTGGGCTTTCTGGCCTGGATCGGCGGCAACATGACCTATCGCGTGCGCTTCCAGACCGTGCCCAGCCTGGACATCTCGATTTCCTGGATCTACCTCGCCATCCCCGTGGGCGCCACGCTGGCTGCCATCGCCGTGCTGGCCCGCTGGTGCGCCGGCGAGGAAGACGACGTGCCCGTGCGCAACGACGCGCAAGGCTGAGCCCCCATAGAACTCACGCAGCAGATATCGCCATGTCACAACTCATGATTGTCTCGATGCTGATTTTCTTCGGGCTGTCCGTGCCGGTCGCCGTGTCGATCGGCCTGGCCAGCCTGGCGGGAGTCGGCGCCGCCAACCTGCCCTGGCTGGTGGTCGCCCAGCAGCTGTTCGCCGCGCTGGACAAGTACCCGCTCGTCGCGATCCCCTTCTTCATCCTCGCCGGCAACCTGATGGAGGCCGGCGGCATCTCCGAACGCATGGTGGAATTCGCCAAGAGCGTGGTGGGCGGCATTCAGGGCGGCTTGGCCTGCACCTGCGTGCTGACCTGCATGATCTTCGCCGCCGTAGCCGGATCCAGCGTGGCCACCACCTTCGCCGTCGGCGCGATCCTGATCCCCGCCATGATCCGCCACGGCTACCCCGCGCCCTTCGCGGCATCGCTACAGGCCAGCGCGGCCGAGCTGGGCGTGATCATCCCGCCCTCCATCCCGATGATCCTGTTCGCCGTGTCCACCGACACCTCCACGGGCGAGCTGTTCATCGCCGGCGTCATGCCCGGGATCCTGATCGGCGTCGCCCTGATGTTCTACGTGTGGCTCTACGCCAAGCGCAACAACCTGGGCAAGCGCGACGGCGAAGGCCGCCTGCCGCTGTGGCCGGCGTTCAAGAACGCCTGGCTGGCGCTGCTGATGCCCGTCATCATCCTGGGCGGCATCTACGGCGGCGTCTTCACGCCGACCGAGGCCTCGGTGGTGGCCGTGATGTACGCGGTAGTGGTGGGCAAGTTCATCTACCGCCGCCTGAGCTTCAAGCAGCTGTCCGAGACCCTGCACAAGTCAGTGGTCTCGACCGCCGTGATCATGTTCGTGATCGCCAACGCCGGCATCTTCAGCTTCCTGCTCAACCGCGCCGGCATCCCCGACGCGCTGGGCGTCTGGCTGGCACAGATCTTCGACACCAAGTTCACCTTCCTGATGGGCGTGAACGCGGCGCTGTTCGTGATCGGCATGTTCATCGAAACGTCGGCTTCCATCGTGGTGCTGGCCCCCTTGCTGCTGCCGGTGGCGCTGAAGTTCGGCGTGGAGCCGGTGCACTTCGGGATCATCATGGTGGTGAACCTGGCGCTGGGCATGATTACCCCGCCCTTCGGCGTGAACCTGTTCGCGGCATGCGCGGTGGCGAAGCTGCCGTTGGAGAGATTGATCAAGCCTTTGATTCCGTTTGTGGGAGTCGTGATTGTTTGCTTGATGGTGATTACGTACTGGCCGGGGTTGTCGTTGGGGTTACGTGATCTGGTTTACGCTAAGTAGTTTTATTTATTACTTATGTGATTTTTACTTTGTGCTGAGGGGCGGGTTTCGTTGCTGCGTCGTTTCGTAGCTTCGTAGCTTCGTAGGCCGCTCCTCGTCGCGGGCGCCGTGGCTACGAGCGCCCACGATTGCGGTCCGGCGCCCGGGCGCCGGACTACCCCTTCCTCAACCTCGTCCTCGCCTTCGGCGACTCCTTCGGTTTCCGTCGGGCGCATCGAGGTTGCTCGCAGCCACGGCGCCCACGCCGATGAGCTACGAGTCGATGGGTCCGGCGCGCTGCTGGAGCCGTGTTCAGTGTCGAGTCTTGCGGGGCCCGCCGATTTCGGCCGCACGGGCGGCCGGAATCGGCATACGTGCGTTTGGGCGTCGGGGCACTGCCCGCTACGCGCATGTGAGGAGTGGTTTGCTATTGGCTCCAACGACGCGTGGGGGGAGGCGGTTGGGGCGGCGCGCGGTGCAGAGTCGCTTGCGCATGACCAGCCTCTCGCGCCGCCCTTGCGCTATCGCGCCAGTCATGAGGCATGGGAGCTCAAGTGACGACGAATGGCGCGGGCGCGGGAACGCCATCACCACGACGCAATACACCGTGAAAGCCTCAAAAGGCCGCCGGCGCGGCCGGCTTGAGGCGAGCCCCGCAAAGCAAATCCCACGCAAGCGCGCAGCGGCATCGCAAACCGCGAGACACCCGAATGCTTCCGTCGGCTGCCCGGGCAGCCGACAGAAGCAACCCCGCAAAATCTTCCAACCACACCCAGCCGCGCAGAAGCACACACAACAACGCCGCCACACGCGAGAGCGCCATCACCACAACGCAAGACACCGCGTAAGCTCCCAGAGGCCGCCCGCGCGGCCGGCCGGGAGCGGGCCCCGCAAGATGCTCCACCGTCCCACCTCCGGCGGCAAGAACCTCAAGAACCCTGTCCTCCCCAGGGGCCGGGAAGTTTCAGCTATTGGAGCCCGGTGTGGCGGTGGCGCGGGATGAGCGGGGAGTCGATAAGCCCGAGGGAATCTGAAGGAGGCGCCGCAGGCGGCGACGAAGATGACGAAGGGGGAGTCCGGAGCGAAGGCTCCGGACCGCAATCGTTGACCCGCGCATCCCGCGCCACCGCCGCGCCGGGCGTCTTAAGAACCCTCACCGAAGCATGACAAAAACCTCATGCCGCCTGCACCACCTCCCACGACACGGCATGGCACCGCACTTGCCGCCCGCCCCCAACGCTGACGACCGCCGGCGCCTCCTTCTTGCATTGCTCCCGCGCCATCGGACACCGCGGATGAAACGTACACCCAGCCGGCGGCTGGATCGGATTCGGCACTTCTCCCCCCATCGGCTCCCGATCCCGCCGCGGATTGTCCAGATCCGGAATCGTATCCAGCAGCATCCGCGTATAAGGATGCTGCGGCGACTCGAACAGCTGATCCGCCGGCGCCTGCTCAACCACGCGGCCCAGATACATCACCGCCACGCTGTCCGACACGTGCCGCACCACCGACAGGTTGTGGCTGATGAACACATACGTCAGCCCGAACTCCTTCTGCAGGTCGCCCATCAGGTTCAGGATCTGCGCCTGCACCGACACGTCCAGCGCGGAGGTCGGCTCGTCGCACACCAGGAATTCGGCTTCCGTCGCCAAGGCCCGCGCAATCGAGATGCGCTGGCGCTGGCCTCCGGAAAACTCGTGCGGGAAACGGCCCGCGTCGCTGGCCGACAACCCCACCAGTTCCAGCAACTCGTCCACGCGGCGCCGCGTCTCGGCGGGCGTGGCGCGCAGGCCCAGCGTGCGGATGGGCTCGGCCACGATATTGCCGACTCGCCAGCGCGGATTCAGGCTGGCGTATGGATCCTGGAAGATCATCTGCGGATGCAGCACTCCGCCCTTGCGGTTGCGGCCGTATTTCAGGCTCCCCCGCGTCGGCGCCACCAGGCCGACCAGCAGCTTGGCCAGTGTGGACTTGCCGCAGCCGGACTCGCCGACGATGCTCAGTGTGGTGCCGCGCGGCACCGACAGCGACACGCCATCCACGGCCTTCAGGGTCTGTTCCGGCTGGCGCGAGAGCGCGCGCTCCAGCCAGGGCGGGGAAACGTCGAACCAGCAGGCCAGGTCGTCAGCCCGCAGCAGCACATCATCATGGTCACGCGGCATGAGCGACTCCCCCCTGGTGCAGCCAGCAGGCGCTGACGGTGGCCCCCGCCGGCGACGCGGCCAGCGGCGGGCGCGCCTGGGCGCAGCGCGGGCCCGCCATCGCGCATCGCGGATGGAAGGCACAGCCTTCCGGCATGGCGTGCAGGCGCGGCATCGCGCCATCGATCTGGTTCAGCCGGGCCGCGCGCTGGCGCAGCCCCGGAATGGCGTTCATCAGGCCCTGCGTGTACGGATGGCCGGGACGACGCAGCACGGCCAGCACCGGACCGATCTCCACGATGCGGCCGGCGTACATCACCGCCACCCGGTCGGCGGTCTCGGCGATCACCCCCATATCGTGCGTCACCAGCAGCACCGAGGTGCCCTGCTCGCGGCACAGGCGGCGCAGCAGCGCGGTGATCTGCGCCTGCACCGACACGTCGAGCGCCGTGGTGGGCTCGTCGGCAATGATCAGCGCGGGCCGGGCCGCCAGGGCCAGCGCGATCACCACGCGCTGGCGCATCCCGCCGGAGAACTGGTGCGGATAGTGGTCGATGCGCCGGTCCGCCGCCGGGATGCCCACGGCCCGCAACAGCTCCAGCGCCCGCGCGCGCGCCGCCGCGGCCGAACCCTTGTCGTGGTGGCGGATCGTCTCCACCAGCTGGTCGCCCACCGTGAACAAGGGATGCAGGCTGGTCAGCGGGTCCTGGAAGATGGCGCCGATCTCCTTGCCGCGCAAGCGCTGGCGCGCGCTGGGCGGCAGGTCGTCGATGCGCCGGCCCGCCAGGTGGATCTCTCCGCCGCCCAGCCGGCCGGGCGGCTCCAGCAGGCCGATCACGGCCATGCCGGTCAGCGATTTGCCCGCGCCGGACTCGCCCACCATGCCGAGGATCTCGCCCGGAAGAATGTCGAAACTGATGTCCCGCGTCGCCACCAGCACGCCGTGGCGCGTGGGAAACTCAACGGACAGGCCGCGCACCGACAGGGTCGGAGGACGGGCGGGCGCCGGCTGCGCGGCGCTGGGCAGCATTGCCATCATGACGGGCTCCTTGCGGGACGCGGATAGCTGGAGGAAAAGATCTGGTCCGCCGGGGGATGGCCCCACGTGCGGTCGGGGTAGCGGGCGACCAGGCCGTCGAACTGCATCTGCGCCTGTTCCTGCGCCAGGCGCGCGTCGAAGCCCGGAATCCGGCCGTCCACCATGACGAAGCGGCCGTCGATCACCACCTGCGCTACGTCGCGCCCGCTGCCGCTCACCATCAGCGTCTGGATGGGATCGATCATCTGGCCGTTGCGATCGTGCGAAAAATCGAAGACCACGATGTCGGCCTTGGCGCCCTTGGCCAAGCGGCCCAGGTCCGGCCGCCCCAGCGCGTCGGCGCCGCCCACCGTGGCGGCGTCGTAATAGTCCTCGGAGCGGACCGCCTCGGTCGAACCGTCGGCCACGCGGCACAGCATCATGCCCGCCTGCATGTTCAGCACCATGTCCGGCGGCCAGGTGTCCGTGCCCATGCCGATGTTCACGCCCAGCTTGCGGTAGCGCGCGAACGATTCCAGCGTGGCGCCGTGGCGCCCGGACACCAGCGGGCAATGCACGATGCTGGCGCCGGAATCCCGGATGATCTCCACGTCGCGGCCCGGCCGGTCGATATGGCGCGAGCCCGACACGTAAGTGCCGTGCGGCAGCAAGGCGCGCTCGGACAGGAAATCCAGGCTGCGCAGCCATTCCGGCGGGCTCATGCCGTGCTGCTCCAGCACCAGGTCGTATTCCAGGCGCGATTGGCAGCAATGCAGGCGGATCGGGATGTTGCGCTCGCGCGCGGCGGCGGCCGATGCGCGCAACAGTTCCGGCGTGCAGGTTTCGATCCGGTCGGGCGACAGCATGGCGCGCACGCGGCCGTTGTGCCGCCCTTCGATCTCGTCGCCGAAGGCCAGCGCTTCGGTCAGGCCCGCCATGCCGCGCGGCTCGTCGTAGTGGCAGCGTATTTTTCCCTCGGCGTCGACGTAGGTGTGGCCGCTGCGATAGGCCGGCCCCAGGTACACGCGCAGGCCCAGTTCGCCCGCCGCGTTGGCCGCGGACAGGAACTCGTCGCGGGTCTCGCCCCACACCCGGTAGAACAGCGAGGCGATCGGCAGCGCCGTCGTGATGCCGTTGCGGATCAGCTGGGCGAAGGCGTAGCGCTTCTGGAACGCCAGCTCGGCCGCCGTGTACATCTCGTACGGGCCTTGCCGCATGTAGCTCTCGGGCCAGATGCGACCCTTCTTCCAGGCGGGCGAGTTGTCGAAGCCCAGGATGGTGGTGTCCAGGTCGGACAGCGCGTCCAGGTCCACGAAGCCCGGGCCGATCAGCGCGCGGCCATAATCGCGGCGCTGCGCGACCTGCCCCGGATAGCGGTAGCCGACGTAGACGATGCGGTCGCCCTCGAACACCACCTCGCCGTTCTCGTACAGACAATGGCGGCCGTTTTCATGGCCGACCACCCAGCGGGCGGTCAGCAGCACGGGCCCCTGGACGGCGCTCATCACGGCGCCTCCGCCAGCGCGCGGCCGTCGCGGGCGACCACCCGGCCGCGCTTGACCACCAGCTTGCGCACCGGACGCGACACAATGGCCTCGGCCACGGTCTCGGCCTCCACCAGCACGAAATCCGCGTGGCAGCCCGGCGCCAGGCCGTAGTCCGTCAAGCCCATGACGCTTGCGTTGCCGTAGGTGGCCACGCGCAGCGCCAGTTCCAGTTCATCGTCGCGGCGGAAGTTGTTGCGCAGGCCCACCAGCATGGCGCGTTCCAGCATGTCGGGCTTGCCGTAAGGACCCCAGGTGTCGCGCATGCCGTCGTTGCCCGTACAGACGGTGACGCCGGCGGCATGCAGCCGCGCCACGCTGGGCACGGGCCGCGACGCGGAACCGGTGGTCATGATGTGCACGCCCGCTACCAGCAGCCCGTCGATCAGGCCCTGCACCGCCTGCGTGTCCGGCATGCCCAGGCAGAAGGAATGCGACAGCGTGACCTTGCCCTGCATGCCCAGCGCCAGCACGCGGTCTATGGTCATCTGCATCGAGAAGGCGCCCAGTTCGCCCCCTTCGTGCAGGTGGATGTCTATCGGCTTGCCGTGTTTTTGCGCCAGGCCGAAGATGGCGTCCAGGTGGCCCTTGGGATCGCGGTCCATGCCCGCCGGGTCCAGCCCGCCCACCACCTCGGCGCCCATGCGCAACGCTTCGTCCATGAGTTCCAGCGTCCCCGGGCGGATCAGCAGGCCGCTTTGCGGGAAGGCCACGATCTCCACGTCGATCTGGTCGCGGTACTGCTCGCGCGCGCGCATCACCCCTTCGATGGCCGCCAGGCCGATGTCGGTGTCCACGTCCACGTGGGAACGGATGTGGCTGGTGCCGTCCGCGATCGACATCACGAGCTGGCGGGCCGATTGCCGGTAGGGGTCGATGCCCAGCGCGCGCTTCGCGTTCCGTTCGTTTTCGATCTTATCGATCAGGCGCGGCCCCACCTCATTGCGGTACCAGGGCATGCCGTAGAGGGTCTTGTCCAGGTGCGCGTGCGCATCGATCAGGCCCGGCAACAGGAGCGCGCCGCCTCCGTCCACGACCGGCACGCCTTCGGGCGCGGGGACGCCCAGCGCCTGGATGCGGCCGTCGCGCACCAGCACGGAGGTCGTCTCGCCGCCGGCGGGGCGGACTCGGGTATACAGCGTTGCGTTTTGCATGGTTCTACTCTTGAAGGGCCGCGCTCAGCGCAGGCGGGGATTCAGGGCGTCTCGCAGCCAGTCGCCCAGCAGGTTCACCACCAGCACGATCAGGCTCAGGTACAGCGCGGGGAACACCACCACCCACCACTGCCCGGAAAACAGGAATTGGTTGCCCAGCCGGATCAGGGTGCCGAGCGACGGCTCCGTGGGCGGCATGCCCACGCCCAGGAAGCTGAGCGTGGCCTCCACCAGGATGGCCAGGCCCAGGTTCAGGGTGGCCGTCACCATGACCGGCGTGAGCGTGTTCGGCAGGATGTGCGTAAGCATGACGCGCAGCGGGCTCACCCGGATCAGGCGCGCCGCCTGCACGTATTCCTTGCCGCGCTCCACCAGGGCCGAGGCCCGCACGGTGCGCGCGTACTGCACCCAGTTGGTCATGGAGATGGCCAGGATCAGGATCACGGCCGACAGGGTTTCGCGCAGGCCGGGCGGCAGCAGCTGGCGGAACACCGCCGTCACCAGGATGGCGACCAGGATGGTCGGGATGCTCAGCAGCGTGTCGCCCACGCGCATGAGGGCGTTGTCGACCCAGCCGCCGAAATAGCCCGCCGCCAGGCCGACCAGCAGGCCGATCGCCAGCGACAGCACCACCGTGGCCAGGCCGATCACCAGCGACATGCGCGAGCCGTACAGGATGGCGGACCACACGTCGCGGCCCTGCGTGTCCGTTCCCAGCAGGAACTGCGGATCGGAGCCGGCTTCCCAGACCGGCGGCAGCTCGGCGTTGAGCAGGTCCAGCTGGGCCAGGTCGTAGGGATTCTGCGGCGCGATCCAGGGCGCGAACAGGGCCAGCAGCACCACGGCGACGAGCACCACGCCCGCCCCCATGGCGACGTAGTCCTGCCGCAGGCTCCACCACAGGTCGCTTTGCAGGAAACGGGCGAAGCGCCGGCGGCTGGCGACGGAAACAGGTTTAGTGAGCATTGGCGCCTCCCTTGACGTGCTGGCTGCGCAGGCGCGGATCGACCACGCCGTACATCATGTCCACCAGCGTGTTCAGCGCCACGAAGATGAAGGACACGATCACCAGGTAGGCGGCCATGACGGGAATGTCCACGAACATGACCGATTGAATGAACAGCAGCCCCATGCCCGGCCACTGGAAAACGGTTTCCGTGATCAGCGCGAAGGCGATCAGGTTGCCGATCTGCATGCCGGTCACGGTGATGACGGGCATCAGGCAATTGCGCAGCGCCAGCCGGAAGTGCACCACGCGGTCGGGCAGGCCGCGGGCGCGGGCGAACTTGATGAATTCGGTTCGCAGCGTTTCCAGCATCTCCGCCCGCACCAGCCGCATGATCAGCGTGATCTGGAACAGCGCCAGCGTGATGGACGGCAGCACCAGTGCCGCGCGGCCCGAGGGGGTAAGCAGACCGGTGGACCACCAGCCTATCTTCACCGTGTCGCCGCGGCCAAAGCCCGGCAGCCAGCCCAGCTGCACCGAGAAGATCAGGATCAGCATGATCCCCACGACGAAGCTGGGCAGCGAGATGCCCAGGATGGAGACGAACTGCAAAGTCTGCGCCACCCGCGACTTGCGGTAGATGGCGGTCAGCACGCCCAGCGGCACGCCGATCACCAGCGACAGCAGCGTCGCCATCAACACGAGTTCGAAGGTGGCGGGGAAGCGCTCGGCCACCAGCGCGAACACGTCCTGCTGGTTGCGGTAGGAAATGCCGAACTCGCCTTGCGCCGCGTTGGTCACGAAATGCACGAACTGCATGCCCACCGACGCGTTCAGGCCCAGGCGTTCCCGCAATTCATCGCGCTGCGTTTGCGAGGCCTGCTCGTTGAGCATCATGTCGACGGGGTCGCCGACAAACCGGAATATGACGAACGCCAGCAACGCCACCGCCAGCATGACGCCAACTGCGTTGAAGACGCGTCTAATTATGAACGCCAGCATGTGCGGCTCCCATCGGATTCACTTTCAGATCCAGGACCGCCCCGTTCTCGGCGGGCGCGGCGGTCCCCTCAGGCATCGCCTGCATTACTGCATGCGCACGGTCCACAGACGCGCCTTGTTGTCCGGCATCTGCAGCACGTCGCCGACCTTGTCGCCCACCGCCCAGGCCATGGGCTGCTGGTGCAGCGGCACGAAGCGCACGTCGTCATGCAGCGTCTGCAGGATTTCTTCCATCATCTGCACGCGCTTGGGACGGTCCATTTCGCCCGCGGCCGCGTCGATGCGGGCGTCCAGCGCCGCGTCGCCCCACTGGCCCCAGTTGAAGACGCCGGCCGGGCCCGTGCGCGTGTGCACCACCTGCAGCAGGATAGACAGCGCGTCGATCTGCGGTTCGTTGGCCCAGCCGTGGATGGTGATGTCGAACTCGCCGCGGGCGCGCTTGGGGTTCTGCAGCGAGCGCGGGCCGCTGGCCAGCGTCGCCTTCACGCCGATACGCGCCCACATGGAGGCGGCGGCCTGGCAGATTTCTTCTTCGTTGACGAACATGTCGTTCGAGCACAGCAGCGACACGGTGAAGCCGTCGGGATAGCCGGCCTCGGCCAGCAGCTTCTTGGCGCGGGCGGCGTCAAACGGCAGGCGCTCTTCCTGCTGCTTGGCGTAGCCCGGGATGACTGGCGCCACCAGCGCGCCCGTGGTGCGCGACAGGCCGCGCATGACGCGCTTCTGGATCAGGTCCGGCGAAAGCGCCAGGTAGAGCGCCTGGCGCACCTTCACGTCCTTCAGCGGATTCTGGTCGGTGATGTTGGAGCCGACCAGCTTGTCGCCCAGGTTGAAGCCGAAGTACAGCGTGCGCAGCTCGGTGCTGGCCAGCACCTTCACGTTGGAGGAGGCGCGCAGCCGATCCAGGTCCTGCAGCGGCGCGTTCTCGGTGAAATTGATGTCGCCCGACAGCAGGGCCGCCACGCGCGTCGGCGCGGAGGCGATCGGCGTGAATTCGATGCGGTCCAGGTTGTGGCGCGGCTTGTCCCACCAGCCGGGGTTCACCACCAGCACCGTGCGCGTGTCGGGGCGGTAGGACTCGACCTTGAACGGGCCGGTGCCATTGGCGTTGTGCGTGGCATAGCCCTCGATCTTCTTCGCGGCGTCCGTGGGCTTGAGGCTGTTGTTGTCCACCAGCCATTGGCGGTTGAAGATGAAGATGTTGGTCAGGTCGTTGAGCATCAGCGGATAGGGATGCGTCATCTCGATGTCGACCGTGTAGTCATCGACCTTGCGCACCGCCTTGAAGGCGGGCAGATTGCCCTTGAGCGGAGAGGCGTCGTCCGACACCCGGGTCAGCGACGCGACCACGTCGTCCGCCGAGAACGGCGCGCCGTTGTGGAACTTCACGCCCTGGCGCAGCCGGAAGCGCAGCACCGTGGGCGAGGTCGCCTCCCAGGACTCGGCCAGCGCGGGCGCGATGTTGAACTTGTCGTCGTAGCGGATCAGCGCTTCGTACACGTGGTTCAGGAACGCCAGATTGAACGTGCTGCCGTAGGAGTACGGGTCCAGCGAATCCAGGTCCCGGGCGGCGCCCCACTTCAGCGTGTTGGCGGCGGATGCCCCCGCCACGGCCGATAGTGCGATCACGGCCCCGGCGGCCCATTTGAACAATGTCTTCATGGCTGCAACTCTCCCTTGTGTATCGGTCTGAACTCGCCGGGATCCGGCCCGGCGGATGGGTAAGGCGGAAACTCCCGGCGGCGCCGGTCAGCGGCCCAGGGCCAGGCGCTGCGCCCGCTCCAGGGACGCCAGGGCCAGCACCTGCGCCAGGGCGGCGCGGTAGGAATCGATGATGGGAACGTCCGGCAGGCGCGGCAGGCTGGGCAGATAGCCGGCCAGCGCGGCGCCCGCCACGATGACGACGTCCGCGCCCTGCTCGACCGCGGCGTCCAGGGCCAGGCTGACCTGCAGCGCCGATTCCGCCGAGCGCGACACGTAGTCCAGCGCATTGCCCGGCAGGGCCAGGATCCCGGCGCAGCGCGACTCCACGCCCCACTGCCGGATCTGCTCGCGCAGCATGCCGGGCCAGCGCCGCCCCACCGTGACGATGGCGTAGCGGTCGCCGCGCTGCATGGCGCTCATGATCGAGGCTTCCGCCATGCCCACCACGGGCACGTCCAGGCGCTCGCGCACCGCGCCGATGCCGGGTTCGCCGAAACAGGCCAGCAGGCAGGCGTCGAACGGAACGGCGGCCTCTCCCGCCTCGCGCTCCACCGTGTCGAGCACGGCATGGGCGGACACGGCTGCCTCCGCCCGGCTGGCGATGTAGGCGGGGCCGAACCCGACGGTCACGGCGCGGACCCGGGCGGCGTCGCCCAGGAAGGCTTCGGCCTGGGCGGCCAGGCTGCCGGTCAGTTCCGAGGTGGTGTTGCCATTGACCACCAGCAGCCGGTAGGGCGCGGCGACGGGCAACGGGCTGACGAGGGCGTGGGGTACTGCGGACATGGGTGGACCTCTGTTCGTGTATACAAACCGGACACTTTATTTCAGGACAGTCCAAATTTTTTGTATAAATATTTGTATACGATTTATGTTGCCAATGTACCCCGACCAGCCGGCGCGACAAGCTATCGCTAACCCTTATCCCTCGTTGTAGTATGCTTGCCGGCACAGAGAAAAATGCGCGCCGGCGCCAGAAGCCGGACAATTCCCACCTAGGGAAAAGCGCGCTGGCATAGGAGCCGACAAGACGATGACATCCCCCGTGCCACCGGCAGATGCACCCGCCAGGAAAGACCTGAGCCGCAACGAAATCGTATACAAAAATTTACGCAGGGCCATCATCGAGCAGGCCTTGCTGCCCGGCGACAAACTGCCCGAAGACATCATCGGCGAGCGTTTCGGGGTCAGCCGCACCATCGTGCGCGGCGTGTTGACGCGGCTGTTCAGCGAGGGGCTGGTGGATTTGCGGCCCAATCGCGGGGCGGCGGTGGCGCGCCCCAGCCTGGAAGAGGCGCACGACATCTTCGAGGCCCGGCGCTGCCTGGAGCGGGACGTTACCCGGCGGTTGCTGCAGCACATTACCGAGGCCGGGCTGGCGCGGCTGGAGCAGCACGTGGCGCAGGAAGAGGAAGCCCGCCAGCGCAACAGCACCAACGAATCCATCCGGCTTTCCGGGGAATTCCACATCCTGATGGCCGAGCTGTCGGGCAATGCGGTGTATGCGCGCTACGTGAACGAGATCGTGTCGCGCTGCTCGCTCATCCTGGCCCTTTATGGCCGCCCGCATTCGAGCGAATGCGCGGTCAGCGAGCACCGGGAGATCGTGGCGGGCCTGCGCGCGCGCGACGAAAAGCACGTGCTCCACTTGCTGGAGCACCATCTGGAAGCCGTGACGGCCCGCGCCCTGCTGACCGCGGACGGCCCCGGCGTGCGGGATATCCGCAAGATCCTGGACCGCTACGGCACCTGAATCGGGCGCGCGCAAGCCGGCCCCCCAAAGAAAAAGCGCCCGGTCTGGGCGCTTTTCGGTTCTGGGGCCTAGATTTCGCGCTCTTCCGTCTTGAGGTTGTTGTCGCGGGCGAAATCCACCACGAACTTGTACGCCAGCGGTTCGAGGTCGCGCAGGCGCAGATCGACCACGATCCCGCGCACGCCATCGATCACGACGGGCAGCACATAGGGCGAATAGGTGAGGTGGTTACCGGCACTGCCGGCGGGCCGGAACTGTGCCATTACGCCGGCGAGCCGTTCCGCCCAATCGCTGGGGCGGAAGCGGCTACCGCTTTCGGTAACGCCATGAATTACGAATTGTCTGACGCGAGTTGCCATGAGTTCTTCACTACAGCGCGCCTTTCACGAAAGCCGGATCTTCGGCGTGATCAAACATGCGCCCTGCGCCGCGAATTGTATATGATTGATCCTTTGCCCTCTTTCAAACGCCGATTCCCCTGGGGAAGCGCGTCGGCTAGAGGACCCAGTCGCGAGCCTGCCCGGCTGCGCCCGCCATACCCCCAGGAGGATCCGCGATGACCTCGCCTCTGGCCAATATCTATGCCCGGCTGCCGGTATCGTTCACGCACGGCCAGGGCGTCTGGCTGTGGGATGCCCAGGGGCGCAAGTATCTGGACGCGCTGGCCGGGATCGGGGTGTCCTGCCTGGGCCACGCGCACCCCGGGCTGGTGGCCGCCATCAGCGAGCAGGCCGCCCGCGTCATTCATACCTCGAACATCTACGAAGTCCCGCAGCAGACCGCGCTGGCGGCGCGCCTGACCGAATTGTCCGGCATGCAGGAAGTCGCGTTCAACAACAGCGGCTCCGAGGCCAACGAGGCCGCCATCAAGCTGGCGCGCTACTACGCCTACCAGCGGGGCAACAAGCACGCCCACATCATCACCATGGACTCGTCCTGGCATGGCCGCACCCTGGCCACGCTGGCGGCCACGGGCAGCGACAAGGCGCGCAAGGGCTTCGAGCCCCTGCCCTCGGGCTTCGTACAGGTGCCGTACAACCAGCTGGACGCCGTGCGCGCCGCTGGCGACGCCGAGCCCCGCACGGTCGCGGTGCTGCTGGAAGTGCTGCAGGGCGAAGGCGGCATCCGTCCCTCCGACATTGCCTATCTGCAGGCATTGCGCCAGCTGTGCACCGACCGCGGCTGGCTGCTGATGATCGACGAGGTGCAGTCCGGCATCGGCCGCACCGGCAAATGGTTCGCCCACCAATGGGCCGACATCAAGCCCGACGTGATGACCCTCGCCAAGGGCCTGGCGGGCGGCGTGCCGATAGGCGCCATGCTGGCCGCCGGCCCCGCCGCCGGCGTCCTGACCCCGGGCAGCCACGGCACCACCTTCGGCGGCGGCCCCCTGGTGTGCGCGGCCGGGCTGGCGGTGCTGGATGCCCTGGAATCCGAGAACCTGCTGGACAACGCCCATACCGTGGGCGCCCATCTGAAAGAAGCGCTGGCCGGGGAACTGGCCGGCACGCCCGGCGTCGCCGACATCCGCGGCCGCGGCCTGATGCTGGGCATCGAGCTCGCCCGCCCCTGCGGCATCCTGGCCCTGCGCGCCATGGAAGCCGGCCTGCTCATCAACGTCACGCGCGACCGCGTCATCCGCATGCTGCCGCCGCTGATCCTCAACCGGGAAGAGGCCGACCAGATCGTCGCCATCCTGGTTCCCCTCATCCGGGAATTCCTGGCCGAACAACCATAATCAACGCCCCGCCCGGGCCACGAGCCTGGCCGGGCCCCATGACCTGCGACATCACCATGACTCCTCCCACGACTCAAAACGGCCCCTTGCGGCACTTCCTGCAGTTCAAGGACTTCTCGTCCGCCGAGATCGCCTACGTGCTGGACCGCGCGCGCCTGATCAAGGACAAGTTCAAACGCTACGAGCCCCACATGCCGCTGCACGACCGCACGCTGGCCATGGTGTTCGAAAAGGCCAGCACGCGCACCCGCGTGTCGTTCGAGGCCGGCATGTACCAGATGGGCGGTTCGGTCATCAACCTGACCTCCAACGATTCGCAACTGGGCCGCTCCGAGCCCATCGAGGACACCGCGCGCGTGATTTCGCGCATGGTCGACATCGTCATGATCCGCACGTTCGAGCAGACCCGCATCGAGCGCTTCGCGTCGCATTCGCGCGTGCCCGTGATCAACGGCCTGACCAACGAATTCCACCCCTGCCAGATCCTGGCCGACATCTTCACCTACATCGAGCACCGCGGCTCCATCGCCGGCAAGACGGTAGCCTGGGTAGGCGACGCCAACAACATGGCCTACACCTGGCTGCACGCCGCCGAGATGCTGGGGTTCACGCTGCACGTGTCCACGCCGGCCGGCTACGAGCTGGAGGCCGCTCGCATCGGCAACCCGTCCGACAAGGTGCTGCGCCAGTTCAAGGACCCGATGGAAGCCTGCAAGGGCGCCCATCTCGTCACCACCGACGTCTGGACCAGCATGGGCTATGAAGCCGAGAACGAAGAGCGCCGCGCGGCGTTTGCCGACTGGTGCGTGGACGCCGACATGATGGCGGCCGCCGATCCCCAGGCCGTGTTCATGCACTGCCTGCCCGCCCACCG
>NZ_BCTQ01000038.1 GCF_001571365.1 Achromobacter denitrificans NBRC 15125
GTAGGACGCGCCGCTGGCGCCGCTGTAGCCGGGCCGCGGCGAATCCGCGGGCCGGGGGGCGGCGGGCGCTGCGGCCGCCTGCGGCGGCGTGCCGGCCGCGGACTCGGGCCGGGCGGCGGTTTCGAATTCGTCTTCGTCCTGGCTCGCCGGCGTGACCGCGGAGGATCCGCCGGTCTGCGCCAGCGTCTGGCCGACGGCGTGGGACACGAAGCGGTGCACGGCGCCGCTGTCGCGGAAGCGCACCTCGTGCTTGGCGGGGTGGACGTTCACGTCCACCGCGGCCGGGTCGATGTCCAGGAACAGCACGTAGGCGGGCTGGCGGTCGCCGTGCAGCACGTCCGCGTAGGCGGCGCGCAAGGCGTGGCTGACGGTGCGGTCGCGGACGTAGCGGCCGTTGACGTACAGGTACTGACGGTCCGCCCGGGCGCGCGCCGCGGTGGGGCGGGTGATCATGCCGGCCAGGCTGACGTTGCCCACAGAGTGCGACAGCAGCAGGCCGTGCTCGGCGAATTCCGCGCCCAGCACGTCGCGGATGCGCTGGGGCGGCTCGGCGGGGAGCCATTGCCGCTGCGCGCGGTCGTGGTGGAACAGGCGGAAGGCGATCTGCGGATGCGCCAGGGCGATGCGCTCCATGGCGTCCACGCAATGGCCGAACTCGGTGGCTTCGGAACGCAGGAACTTGCGGCGGGCCGGCACGGCGTCGAACAGCTGGCGCACGTCCACCGTGGTGCCGGGCGGGCCCGACGCGGGGCTGACCTGCATGCTGCCGGCGTCGATCTGCCAGGCATGCTCGCCGTCGCGGGTGCGGGAAATGATGGTGACCTGGGCCACGGAGGCGATGGAGGCCAGGGCTTCGCCCCGGAACCCCATGGAGGCCACCGATTCCAGTTCGTTCAGCGAGCGGATCTTGCTGGTGGCGTGGCGCGCCAGCGCCAGCGGCAGTTCCTCGGGCGGGATGCCGCCGCCATCGTCGGTGACCGCGATGCGGCGGATGCCGCCGCCTTCCAGGCGCACCTCGATGGCCCGGCCGCCCGCGTCGATCGCGTTCTCAAGGATTTCCTTGAGCACGGAGGCGGGGCGCTCGATGACCTCGCCGGCGGCGATCTGGCTGATCAGCAGGTCGGGGAGCGCAAGAATGGAGCGGCGTTCGGTCATATTGCTGGCATTTTCTGGCATGGCTGTGCCGATGATTTTAGCGTCATGGGCGGGTGGGCTATATTCGCTGACACTTATTCCATTCCCACCGCAGGGTTGCTTCAATGCTTGAGTTCTTCAATATGGTCCTCCACATCGACCAGACGCTGGGCGTCTGGGTCGAGCAGTATGGGGTGTGGGTGTACCTGGTGCTGTTCCTGATCGTCTTCGCGGAAACGGGGCTGGTCGTCCTGCCGTTCCTGCCGGGAGACTCGCTGCTGTTCATCGCGGGGGCGTTCGGCGCGACGGGCCATATCGATCCGCTCTTGATGGGGGGCCTGCTGATCGTCGCGGCGATCACCGGCAATACGGTCAACTACGCCGTGGGGCGCTACATCGGGCCGCGCGTGTTCTCGATGAACCTGCGTTTTCTCGACCGCGGCGCGCTGATGCGCACGCACGCGTTCTACGAAAAGCATGGCGGCAAGACCATCGTGATGTCGCGCTTCATCCCGGTCGTCCGGACCTTCGCGCCCTTCGTGGCGGGCGTGGCCGACATGTCGCTGGCGCGTTTCCAGCTGTTCAACATCCTGGGCGCGCTCATCTGGGTGGTCAGCCTGGTCGCCGCGGGCTACTTCTTCGGCAACATCCCGCTGGTGCGCGAACACCTGAACACCATCGTGCTGCTGGGCCTGGCCGCCGCGATCGTGCCGGTCGTGGGGGCGGGGCTGTTCAAGCTGGTCAAGGCGCGCCGCGGCGCGCGCTGAACCGCCGCCCGCGCTCTGGCGCGGCGGCGGAAAAAAGGCGATGCGCGGAAACCGCGCATCGCCTTTTTTTATCGGCCGGAAGCCGGCCCTAGCTGACGTCGCCCAGCCGCGCCAGCGGCGGATTGGCGGTGAAGTAGCGTTGGATGCCCGTCATCATGGCCTGCGCCAGCTTGTCCTGGTGCGAGGTGCTGCGCAGCAGGGCTTCTTCCTGCGGGTTGCTGATGAAGGCGGTCTCGACCAGCACGGACGGGATGTCCGGCGCCTTCAGCACGGCGAAGCCGGCCTGTTCGACGCTGTTCTTGTGCAGGCGGTTGATCTTCTTGATTTCGTCCAGGAAGGCGCTGCCGACCTTCAGCGAATCGTTGATCTGCGCGGTGGTGGACAAGTCCAGCAGCACCTTCGCCACCTGGCGGTCGTGGCTGCCCAGGTTGACGCCGCCGATCAGGTCGGCCGCGTTTTCCTTGTCGGCCATCCAGCGCGCCTGCGTGCTGGTGGCGCCGCGCTGCGACAGCGCGAATACCGAGGACCCATTGGCCGAGGGCTTGATCCAGGCGTCGGCGTGGATGGAGATGAACAGGTCCGCGCGCACGCGGCGGGCCTTCTGCACGCGCACGTGCAGGGGCACGAAATAGTCGTCGTCGCGCGTGAGATAGGCGCGCATATAGGGCTGGCTGTCGATCAGCGCCTTCAGGCGCCGGGCGATGCGCAGCACCACGTCTTTCTCGCGCAGGCCGCTGCTGCCGATGGCGCCCGGATCCTCGCCGCCATGGCCCGGATCCAGCGCGATGGTCAGCATGCGCTGCTTGCCGCGGCTGGCCGTGGCCGGCGGGGGCTTTGGGGTGGACGGCAGGGCCGGGGCGGGCTGCTGGCCCTGGACGCGGGGCGGTTCGGGCGGGTCCGCGCGGGTTACCGGGTTGCGCTGGATGTCTTCCAGGATGCGCGCCAGCGGATCGTCCACGTCGGGGCCGCTCTGCTTGTTCAGGATCGCGATCAGCGGGTCCTGGGCGATTTTCGGGTACAGGTCCAGCACCAGCCGGTACTGGTAGTCCGCCACGGGCTTGAGCGTGAATACCTGCGGCGCCACGGGCTGCTTCAGGTCGAACACCAGCCGCACCACGTTGGGGCGGTTCTGCGCCACGCGCAGGCTCTGGATATAGGGGTCGTCGGGGCGGACCTTGGAGACCAGGTCGTTCAGGGCCGCGCTGATGGTCAGCCCTTCGATGTCCACCACCAGGCGGTGGGGATTCTCCAGGGTGAATTGTTCAGCCTTGAGCTCGCTGTCGAGTTCAAGCGTGACCCGGGTGTATTCGTCGGCCGGCCAGGTGCGCACGGCCAGGATCGTCGCCGCCTGCGCCAGGCGCGGCAGAACCGGCAGGACGAGCAGGGTGGCGGCGACGCTGATCAGGCGGCGCCGGGTGGCGCCTGCCGAGGGGAGGGCGCCGCTGAGGGCGGGGGGACAATCGCGTTCAACCATGTTTGTCCTCGGGCGGTGTACGCGGTCAGGGTGGCGTCACGTCCTTCGCCCACATAGGCTAGGGAAATCAGCAGGTCGGGAGGGGGCAAAAGGCCCTCTGCCCGCTCAGGCCATTCGATCAAAACGACCGCGTCGTCACGCAGCAAATCCCGGAATCCTGCGTCCAACCATTCGCGCGAATCACTAAATCTATAAAAATCAAGGTGATAGAAGTATAAGTTAGAAACTTTATAGGATTCAAGCAGCGCGTAGCTCGGACTTTTGATTCGCCCTGTGATGCCGCATTCCCGCAACAGCGCCCGGGTGAAGGCCGTTTTCCCTGCGCCGAGGTCGCCCTGGAGGTGGATACACCCCCCCGCCAGGCCGGTATCGCGGCCGGAAACCAGGGGGGCGAGCTGCCGCGCCAGCGACTCCGTGGCGGCTTCGTCGGGCAAGTGCAAGGTCAGGCTGCAAAGAGGGGCGGACATGGCGCGGGGCGAGTGGTAAAAACGGTGGAGGAAACACGGACGTTCGCGCAATTATAGGAATGCGGGTTTCTGCTAATCTAGTAGTGATTGTCATTCTCAACTAAGCCGTGGCTGGCGCGCTTGCCGCCGGCCACCATCGACGTTGCCACGGAGTTGTACGCGCCATGAAGACCCGCATCGAAAAAGACACGTTTGGCCCGATTGAAGTGCCCGAAGACCACCTCTGGGGCGCCCAGACGCAGCGCTCGCTGCATTTCTTCGCAATTTCCACCGAGAAGATGCCGGCGCCGCTGATCGATGCGATGGCGCGCCTGAAGCGCGCGGCCGCCAAGGTCAACGCCGACCTGGGCGAACTGGACCCGAAAATCGCCGACGGCATCATCCGCGCCGCGGACGAAGTGGTTGCCGGCAAATGGCCCAACGAGTTTCCGCTGTCGGTCTGGCAGACCGGTTCCGGCACCCAAAGCAACATGAACATGAACGAGGTGCTGGCCAACCGCGCCTCCGAGCTGCTGGGCGGCGTGCGCGGCGAAGAGCGCAAGGTCCACCCGAACGACCACGTGAACCGCGGGCAGTCGTCCAACGACACCTTCCCTACCGCCATGCACGTGGCGGCCGCCGTCCAGGTGGAACACCACCTGCTGCCCTCGCTGAAGGCCCTGCGCGCCACGCTGGCCGCCAAGAGCGCCGCGTTCTACGACATCGTCAAGATCGGCCGCACGCACCTGCAGGACGCCACGCCGCTGACCCTGGGCCAGGAACTGTCGGGCTACGTGGCCCAGCTGGACCTGGCCGAGCAGCAGATCCGCGCCACCTTGTCCGGCCTGCATCAGCTGGCCATCGGCGGCACCGCGGTGGGCACCGGCCTGAACGCGCATCCGCAGTTCAGCGTCAAGGTCGCCGCCGAACTGGCGCACGCCACCGGCACGGCCTTCGTGTCCGCGCCCAACAAATTCCAGGCGCTCGCCTCGCACGAAGCGCTGCTGTTCGCGCACGGCGCGCTGAAGTCGCTGGCGGCCGGCCTGATGAAGATCGCCAACGACGTGCGCTGGCTGTCCAGCGGCCCCCGCTCGGGCCTGGGCGAGATCAGCATCCCCGAGAACGAGCCGGGCAGCTCCATCATGCCGGGCAAGGTCAACCCGACGCAGTGCGAAGCCATCACCATGCTGGCCGCGCAGGTCATGGGCAACGACGTGGCGATCAACATCGGCGGCGCCAGCGGCAATTTCGAGCTGAACGTCTACAAGCCGCTGGTGATCCACAATTTCCTGCAATCGGTGCGCCTGCTGACCGACGGCATGGCCAGCTTCGACAAGCACTGCGCCGCCGGCATCGAGCCCAACCTCGAACGCATCGCGGAACTGGTGGACCGCTCGCTGATGCTGGTGACGGCGCTGAACCCCCACATCGGCTACGACAAGGCCGCGCAGATCGCCAAGAAGGCGCACAAGGAAGGCCTGTCCCTGAAGGAGTCGGCGCTGGCGCTGGGCTACCTGACCGAGGCACAGTTCGCCGAATGGGTCGTGCCGGCTTCGATGACGAATAAGTAGCCCCCACGCTGCGCGCGCTTTGCGCGCTTGCTGCCCCCCGAGGGGGCTGCGCCGCCTTGGGGCGGCCCGGCGGCGGCGCGGCTATTTTTGCGACGCACTGTAAAACAGGCTTCTTTCTCAGGCATTTTCTACGCGCTTGCAGCTCCGAAGGGGGCTGCGCCGCCTTGGGGCGGCCCGGCGGCGGCGCGGCTATTTTTGCGACGCACTGTAAAACAGGCTTCTTTCTCACGCATTTTCTACGCGCTTGCAGCTCCGGAGGGGGCTGCGTCGCGTTGGGGTGGCTTGGTGGCTGCGCGGCTATTTTTGCGACGCACTGTAAAACAGGCTTCTTTCCCACGCATTCCCTACGCGCTTGCAGTCCCGGAGGGGGCTGCGCCGCGTTGGGGCGGCCCGGCGGCGGCCCAGGAACCAAGCCTCGCTTCAGACTTTGTCGCCGACCCATACGCCGTCCCGCCCGAGGGGGGGGACGTGCGCCGACCGCCTGCGCTCAGATTCTGATCAACCGGCCAGCAGCAGCCAAGCCGGGATCGTCAGCGCGGAGAACAGCGTGCCCAGCGATATCAGCACCGCCACCATGCGGCCGTCGCCACCCATGCGCATCGCCAGCACGTAGGCGGCCGACGCCGTCGGCAGGGCCGCGAACAGCAGCAGCATCCGCGCTTCCAGCGGCGGCAGGTCCAGCAGGTCGGCCACCAGCAACGCCATGGCGGGCAGAACCACGAGTTTCACCGCCAGCATCCACCCGATCAGCGCGCCGTAGCCCTTGCCGCCTTCCCAGGACAGGCTGGCGCCCACGCAGATGATGCCCAGCGCGATGGCTGCCGCGCCCAGGCGGGCCAGCACCGTGTCCACGGGGCCGGGCAGTTGCAGGCCCGCGAGGTTGCAGGCCAGGCCCAGCAGCGTGGAAATCAGCAGCGGGTTGCGCGCCAGCTCGCGCAGGAGATTGTTGCCGCTGTGGCGCGCCAGGCCATAGACCGCCGCCAGATTGGCCATGGGCACCGCGAAGCCGACGATCAGCGCCATCACCGTCTGGCCCTGCGCGCCGCCCAGGCTCGCCGCCAGCGCCAGGCCGATATAGGTATTGAATCGATAGCCGCATTGCGCCGACGAGGCCAGCCCCAGCGACGAAGGCCGCAGCGCCAGGCCCGCGAGCCAGGACAGCGCCACGCCCGACCCGATGACGGCCGCCGTGGCCTGCAACAGCATGACGGCGTTGCCGGCCGTGATGGGCGTGCGGACGATGGCCTGGAACAACAGGGCGGGGAACAGGACGAAGTACACCAGCCGCTCGGTGCCGGCGAAAAATTCGCGTGAAAAACCCAGTTTGTGACGCAGCGCCCAACCCAGCGCGACCAGCATGAAATCAGGGAAAACCAGGAGGGCAACCGACATTGGGCAAGTACGTTTTGATGGGGGTCAACCGGGGATCGGCGCGCTATGCGACTGTAAGCATTTGCTGCTATTCTCCGTCATTCTGGCGGCCGCGTGTGCCACAAGCAACCTACAACAGCAGTGCGATTCGCCCAGCACCAAGCAGCGCGCCGCCACCGTCAATGACTGACCCGTCTACAGGCGGGCACATCAAACACGGCCCGTTTACATACGGGTTCGCATTATTGGAGGAAACACTTTTATGAACAAAGTCCGCTCCCTGGCCGCGGCCATCGCCCTGGCCGCCGGCGCCGCCGGTACCTTCGGCGTCTCGGTCGCCCACGCCGCCGATAAGTACCCGAGCAAGCCCATCCGCGTCATCGTTCCGTTTGCGCCCGGCGGTTCCACCGACATCATCGCGCGCCTCGTGACGCAGCGCATGAGCCAGGAACTGGGCCAGCCCATGGTCGTGGAAAACAAGGGCGGCGCGGGCGGCGCCATCGGCGCGTCCGAAGCCGCGCGCGCCGATGCCGACGGCTACACCCTGTCCATCGCGACCGTCTCGACGATGGCCGTGAACCCGGCTTGCCGCCCCAACGACCTGCCCTACGATCCGATCAAGGACTTCCAGCCGGTCACCAACTTCGCCAACACCGCCAACGTCGTGGCCGTGAACCCGAAGTTCCCGGCCAAGGACTTCAAGGGCTTCCTGGAAGAGCTGAAGAAGAACCCGGGCAAGTACTCCTACGGCAGCTCCGGCACTTGCGGCGTGCTGCACCTGATGGGCGAATCGTTCAAGATGGCCACCGGCACGGACATCGTGCACGTGCCGTACAAGGGTTCGGGCCCGGCCGTGGCCGACGCCGTCGGCGGCCAGATCGAAATCCTGTTCGACAACCTGCCTTCGTCGATGCCGCAGATCCAGGCGGGCAAGCTGCGCGCCATGGCCATCGCGTGGCCGGACCGCATCGAATCCATCAAGGACGTGCCGACCTTCAAGGACGCCGGCTTCCCGGTGCTGAACCAGCCGGTCTGGTACGGCCTGCTGGCCCCCAAGGGCACGCCGATGGAAGTCGTGAACAAGCTGCGCGACGCTGCCGTCGTGGCCCTGAAGGACCCGAAGGTCATCAAAGCGCTGGACGACCAGGGCTCCGCTCCGTCGGGCAACACGCCCGAGGAATTCGCCAAGGAAATCAAGGAACAGTACGACTGGGCGAAGGACGTCGTGAAGAAGCAGAACATCAAGCTGGACTGATGATGCGCGGGGGCGGGCATTGTCTGTCCCTCGGCTTCACCGCGTAACGGACCCCGGCGCCGCGCTTGCGGCGCGCCCAAGTTCCTTTCGGGGAGTGCGGGCAGTCCTGCAATAAAAACGGGCGCCTTCGGGCGCCCGTTGCTTTTGGCGAGACGCCGAGGATGTTCAGGCAGGCGGGGCGTCGAGCGCGGCCTGGCGCGCTTCGCAGCCGGCCCTGAGCCGCTCGATCAGGTCGCGGTGCAGCGCGGACAGGGGATCCTGGTTGCGCACCATGATGCTGATGGGCACGCGCAGCGGCGGATCCAGCCGCCGCAGGCTCATGCCCGGGCGCAGCATCGCCTGGGCCGTGATCGCGTCCACGATCGCGTCGCCGCAGCCGGCGTCGACCAGCGCGCAGGCCACGTAATGGGTCTGCACCTGGATGGCGACCTGCGGATCCAGGCCCTGCGCGTCGAGCGTCATCTGCAACAGGGCGCCGGAGGCGTCTCCGGCGTCCAGCACGATCAGCGTGTCGCCCGCCATGTCCGACAGCTCCGACAGCCGCAGCGGGCCCGCGCCCGGCTTGCGGCTCAGGTGCACGAGCTCCGTGTGGCCCAGGCCCATGCGGGTGAGGCCTGGGTAGTCGTTCGTGTCGAAGGTGATCGCCAGGTCCAGCTCGCGGGTCAACAGCCCCTGCACGAGCTCCGCGCTGTGATGCGTATGGATGTCGAAGGTGATGCCGGGTTGCGCGTCGCGGCTGGCGCGCACCACGCCCGGCAGCAGTCCCAGGCCGAGCGCGGGCGCGCAGCCCAGCCGCAAGTGCCCGTTGGGACGGTCTCGCAGGCTGGCGGCCAGCCTGCGCACGCTGTTGAGGTCCTGGTTCAGGCGCGCGACCTCGGGCGTGAGGATCTCGGCCTCGCGGGTGGCGACCAGCCGGCCCTTCACGCGCTCGAATAGATTGAAGCCCAGCTGGGCTTCGGCGTGCGCCAGCAGCTTGCTGGCCGCGGGCTGCGAAATGTGCAGCGCGGCCGCCGCCTCTGTCAGGGACCCGGTACGGCGGATCGCTTCGAAAATCTCGATGTGGCGCAGGCGCATGGCACGACGGGAAGCAGTGGACGGAAACACGGGATTCTATGCCGGATGCGTCCGCCGGACCCGTTGATATGATGGACGCCTGCCGGATTGCCGGCGCACATCGGAGTTCCACATGCGCGCATCCCGTCATGCCGCCGCGATCCTGCTGGCCGCCGCAATGGCCGCCATGCCCGCCGCCTGGGCGCGGACGCCGCCCGCGGCCGAGGACCTCAATCCGGAAGCCGCCAGCGGCACGCGGGCGCGCGAGCTGGCGCGGGCCTCGCACTTCATGATGGTGTCGGCCAACCCGTTGGCGACCCGCGCCGGCGATGAAATGCTGCGCCGGGGCGGCAGCGTGGTGGACGCCGCCATCGCGACCCAGCTGGTGCTGAATCTGGTGGAACCGCAGTCCTCCGGCATCGGCGGCGGCGCGTTCATGGTGCTGTATTCGGCCCGCGGCGGCCGCTTGCAGACCTACGACAGCCGCGAGACCGCGCCCGCGGCGGCGCGTCCCGACCGATTCCTCGACGCCCAGGGCAAACCGCTGTCTTTCGCGCAGTCCGTCAATAACGGCATGTCGGTCGGCGTTCCGGGCCTGCTGCGCGGCCTGGAACTGGCGCACAAGGAGCATGGCGTGCTGCCGTGGGCCGACCTGTTCCAGCCCGCCATCAGGCTGGCCGAGCAAGGCTTCGCCGTATCGCCGCGCCTGCACAAGCTGCTGGCCGGCAACAAGGCGCTGCCCCAGCAGGCCGCGGCCGCCGCCTATTTCTACGGGCCCGGCGGCGAGGCCTGGCCCGTGGGTCACATACTGAAGAACCCTGAATTCGCGCGCACGCTGCGCGCGGTGGCGGAGCATGGCGCGGACGCCTTCTACCAGGGCGACATCGCTCGCGACATCGTCGCCGCGGTCCATGGCCACGCCGTGCCCGGCGACCTGAGCCTGGCGGACCTGGCCGGCTATCGCGCCCGGACGCGGCCGCCTGTCTGCGGGGCCTATCGCGGCTATCGCCTGTGCGGCATGGGGCCGCCGAGCAGCGGCCCGCTCGCCGTGCTGCAGATGCTGGGCGAACTGGAGCAGTTCCCGATCGGCCGCTACGCGCCGGGCAGCGTCGAGGCGGTGCACTATTTTTCGGAGGCCGGCAGGCTGGCGTTCGCGGACCGCGATTTCTACGTGGCGGATCCCTCCTTCGTGCCGGTGCCAGTGAGCGCCTTGCTGAACCCGGCATACCTGCGGGCGCGGGGCGCCCTGATCCGGCCGGACCGCAGCATGAAAGTGGCGCTCCCTGGCGATCCCGAAGGCAAGCTGCTGTCCCTGGGCAAGGACGACGCGCTCGAACTGCCTTCCACCAGCCACCTGGTGGCGGTGGACCGCGAGGGCAACGCGCTGAGCATGACCACCACCATCGAAAGCGAATTCGGCAGCAAGATCTTCGTGCGGGGCTTTCTGCTGAACAACGAGATGACGGATTTCTCCTCGTCCTTCCAGGACCCCGAAGGCCGGCTCGTGGCCAACCGCATCGAACCGGGCAAGCGTCCGCGCAGCGCGATGGCGCCGATGATCGTGCTGCGCGACGACAAGCCCTACCTGCTGGTGGGCTCGCCCGGCGGCAGCGCCATCATCAACTACGTGGCCAAGACCCTGGTGGGCGTGCTGGACTGGGGGCTGGACATCCAGGCGGCCATCGACCTGCCCAACATGGGCAGCCGCAATAAGGAAACCGAGCTGGAGAAAGGCACGCCGCTGGAGGCCCTGGCGCCCGCGCTGGAGCGCATGGGGCATCCGGTGCGCATCACCGAGTTTCCCAGCGGCATCCACGGCATCGTGATCGGCGCCGACGGGCTGCAGGGCGGCGTGGACCCGCGCCGGGAGGGCCTGGCGCAAGGCGGCTGAGCAGCAACGCGTAGGATGGGTGGAGCGCGAGAATTCTTAAGCCAGAACCCCGACGCTCAACGCGCGAAACCCATCGGCCGGCGCAAGCCGGCATTGCGCTTGCCACGAAAAACGGCGGCTCGCGCCGGCCGAGGGGTAGAAGGCCGACGCTCAACGCGCGAGATTCATCGGCTGGTGCAGGCCGGGATTGCGCTTGCCACGAACGACGGCGGCTCGCGCCAGCCGATGGGTAGAAGGCCGACGCTCAACGCGCGAGATTCATCGGCTGGTGCAGGCCGGGATTGCGCTTGCCACGAACGACGGCGGCTCGCGCCAGCCGATGGGTAGAAGGCCGACGCTCAACGCGCGAGATTCATCGGCTGGTGCAGGCCGGGATTGCGCTTGCCACGAACGACGGCGGCTCGCGCCGGCCGAGGGGTAGAAGGCCGCTCAACGCGCGAGATTCATCGGCTGGTGCAGGCCGGGATTTGCGCTTGCCACGAAAGACGGCGGCTCGCGCCGCCCGATGGGTTGCGCGCGTTGGATACTTGGGTTCGTTTTTAAGAACTCTCGCGCTTCACCCATCCTACAGCCCCGGTGGTAGCTTGCGCAGCGCGGCGGGCGTGCGCGAGAGCTTGATCGGCGAACCCACGCCGCGGTAGTCGCCTTGCTCCAGCACCATGCCGCGATGCCGCGTATGCGGATGCGCCAGCGCCTGGTCCACCGTCAGCACGGCGGCC
Source organism: Achromobacter denitrificans NBRC 15125 (assembly GCF_001571365.1). GTDB lineage: Bacteria > Pseudomonadota > Gammaproteobacteria > Burkholderiales > Burkholderiaceae_B > Achromobacter > Achromobacter denitrificans. Next base: position 11,682 of record NZ_BCTQ01000038.1, read on the forward strand.
GCCGGCACGCCGCTGCGCAGCAGCCGGTCGGCCAGTTCGGCGGCGTCATGGCCGGCCAGCAGGGCGGACAGGTCGTCGCGCAGGGACTGGCGGTTGCGCAGGCGGTCGGCATTGGCGGTATAGCGCGGATCCTCGGCCAGCGCGGGCGCGCCCAGGGCCTGCGCCAGCTGCGCGAACTGCCGGTTGTTGCCCACCGCCAGGAAGATGGGGCCGCTGGCCGTGGGCAGGGTCTCGTAGGGCGCGATGTTCGGGTGCGCGTTGCCGCTGCGCGCGGGCACCTTGCCGCTGTAGAAATAATTGGGTGCATGCGGATGCAGCAGCGACAGGGCGCAGTCGTACAGGGTGATGTCCAGGAACTGGCCCAGGCCGCTGCGGCCGCGCTCGTTGAGCGCCAGCAGGATGGCCACCGCCGCGTTCAGCCCGGTCACCATGTCCACCACCGGCAGGCCCACGCGGGTGGCTTCTCCGTCCGCGTCGCCGTTCACGCTCATCAGGCCGCACATGGCCTGGGCGCAGGCGTCGTAACCGGGCAGGCCGCCCAGCGGCCCGTCCGAGCCGAAACCGCTGACCCGGCAGTGGATCAGCGCGGGAAACTCCCGGCTCAGCGTTTCGTATCCCAAGCCCCATTTTTCCAGCGTGCCGGGCTTGAAGTTCTCGACCAGCACGTCGGCGTCGGCCAGCAGGTGGCGCAGCAGCTCCTGGCCCGCCTCCCGGGACAGGTCCAGCGTCATGCCCTCCTTGTTGCGGTTCACGCCGATGAAATAGGAGGCGGTATCGCCCAGGAAGGGGGGGCCCCAGCCGCGCGTCTCGTCGCCGCCGGGCGGTTCGATCTTCAGCACCTCGGCGCCATGGTCGGCCAGGATCTGCGTGCAGTAGGGGCCGCCCAGCACGCGGGAGAGATCGATCACCTTGCAGCCCGCCAGGGCGCCGGGATTGGGTTGGGATGAAGCCATGCGGAATCCGTTCAGTCGATGGAAACGTGGGCGCTGGAGATGACCTCGCGCCATTTCGGAACTTCGGTCGAGATGAAGGCGGACAGGCCCTGGGGCGTCTTGTCCTGCGCTTCGACGATGCCCTGGCTGCGCAGCGTCTGGGCCACCTCGGGGTCGGACAGGGCGCTCTGGAAGGCCCGGTTCAGGGTCTCCACCACCGGGGCGGGCGTGTTCTTGGGCGCCACGATGCCGAAGAACACGCTGACGTCGTAGCCCGCGAGCCCCTGCTCGGACAGCGTGGGCAGATCGGGCAGCGCGTCGGAGCGCTGGGCGCTGGCCAGGCCGATGGCGCGCAGCTTGCCCGCCTTGACGTAGGGCAGCGCGGTCAGGATGTCCGTGAACGACATGGATACCTGTCCGCCCAGCAGGTCGTTGAGCGCCGGCCCGGTGCCCTTGTAGGGGATGTGCATGATCTGGGTGCCGGCCATGCGGTTGAACAGGATGCCGGCCAGGTGCGAGGACGCGCCGTTGCCCGAGGACGCGTAGCTCAGCTTGTCCGGGTTCTTCTTGGCGTAGGCGACCAGCTCCTGGAGGTTGTTGGCGGGCACCGAGGGGTTCACGACCAGGATGTTGGGCAGGTGGCCGATGCGGATGATGGGCGCGAAGCTGGTCTGCGGATCGTAGCCCTGCTTCTTGTACAGGCTGACGTTGATCGCCAGCGGCCCCGAGGTGCCGAACAGCAGGGTGTAGCCGTCGGGCTTGGCCATGGCCACGTATTCCGAGCCGATGTTGCCGCCCGCGCCGCTGCGGTTTTCGACGATGACGTTCTGGTTCAGCGGCTGCCTGAGCTTTTCCGCCAGCCGGCGCGCCAGCGCGTCGGTAGGGCCGCCGGGCGGGAAGGGCACGATCAGGGTGACCGGGCGTGCCGAAGGGTAGGCGTCGGCGGCCAGGGCGGGCGCCGCGGGAAGGGCCGCGGCGGCGGCCAGCAACAGGGGGGCGAGGTAGCGGTTCATGCTTGTCTCCAGTGGTGGATGCGCGCCGGCTGTGCCGCCGGCGTCGGTTTACAGCGCGTATTGCAGGATGGCCCGGCAAGCCGCGCTTTCGTCGGGCGGGATGGCGTAGGGATCGCGCGGACCCAGGCGGTGCAGCAGCACTTGGTCGGCCAGGCGCGCCCGGCTTTCGAGGCCCGGGGCGGAGGCTTCCCAGCGCAGGGCGGCCAGGGAAACGGCGTGGTACAGCAGCGATGCCGCCTGGCGGGCCAGCTCGGGGCGGTCGCCCTGCGCGGCGTGCTCGGCCAGGGCGTACGTCTGTTCCAGCGAGCTGGCCTGCAGCGCGGCCAGTTCGGGCGGGCAGGGCGCGCCCTCGGCCAGCAGGCGTTCGGCATGGCTGCGCAGCGCCGGCAGCGATCGCTCCTTGACGATGGCGCGCAGCACGTCCAGCGCCACGATATTGCTGGTGCCTTCCCAGATGGAGCCCAGGTGCGCGTCGCGCACCAGGCGCGGCTCGGTCCATTCCTCGATATAGCCGCAGCCGCCGCGCACTTCCATGGCATCGCCGGTGACCTTGCGCGCGTCGCGGCAGGCGCGGAACTTGATGAGCGGAGTCAGGATGCGGGCCAGCGCCGGATCGCCGCCGCCCTGGTCGGCGTCGGCCAGGGCGCGCGCCGTCTGGAACATGAGGCTGCGCGCCTGCTCGGCCCAGACCGTCATCTTGACCAGCTGGCGCTGCATCAGCGGCATGTCGATCAGGCGCTTGCCGAAGGCGCGGCGATGCTGCGAGAAGTAGACCGCCTCGGTGACCGCCCGGCGCATCAGGCCCGCGGCGCGCATGCCGTTGGACAGGCGCGAATTGTTGATCATGTCGGCCATCTGCTTGAAGCCGCGCCCGCGCTCGCCCACCAGCCAGGCCTGCGCGCCTTCCAGGCGGATCTCGCCGCTGGCCATGGAGCGCGTGCCCAGCTTGTCCTTCAGGCGCAGGATGCGGTAGCGGTTGTGTTCGCCGCCGGGGAGGTCGCGCGGCAACAGGAAGAGCGACACGCCCTTCAGGCCGGGCTGAGGTTCGCTGCGCGCCAGCACCATGGCGAAGCCGGCGTCCGGATTGGAGCAGAACCACTTGTCGCCGTAGAGGCGCCAGGTGCCGTCCTCCTGCGGCTCCGCCGTGACTTCCGTGGCGCTCACGTCGGATCCCGCGCCTTGTTCCGTCATGAACATGGCGCCTTGCCGCAGCGTGTCGAAGTCCTGGGAGGTGACCTGGGGCAGCACCCGCGCCACCAGCTCGGGGTCGCCGAACTTGCGCAGGGTGCGCGCCAGCGAATCCGTCATGCTGACCGGGCAGCACAGGCCGAACTCGGCCTGCACGAACAGGTGGCTGAGCGCGTACTTGGCGGCGGGCGGCATCGGCTCGGGCCAGCCCAGCACGCCGCCCCGGTGGGACAGCGCGGCCAGGCCGAATTCGCTGTAGGCCAGGCGTTCCAGCTCGACGTAGGCCGGATGCTTGTCGATGCGCGATTCGTCCGTGCCGGCGCGGTTGCGCACGGAAAGCGTGGGCGGGTGCTTGTCGGCCGTCGCCGCGAGTTCGTCCATGGCGCCGCCCGCCAGCTCGCCCAGCCGTTCCAGGTGGGGCAGCAGGTGGGCATGCAGGGCTGGCGGCAGGTAGCGCTGGCTGAGTCCGGCGGCGTACGGGTCCGCGCGGAACAGGTTCAGGCCGCGCGAATCGGGCACGGGCGTGGCGGTGGCGGGAGCGGTCTTGACGGGGGCATCCATGGCGGCATCCTGTGCAAAACGAAAGAGATGCCTTGATGGTGCGCAAATCGATTAATCTATACAAATACTGTTTTTGTGTAGAAGAATCCAAAAAAAGTATAGATCAAGGGGGACGGAACCATGGATCTGGACCCGCGCCTGCTGCGGTATTTCATTGCCGTGGCCGAAGAGCGCCATTTCAGCCGGGCCGCCGTCCGGCTGCACATCTCCCAGCCGCCGCTGAGCTACGCCATCCGGCAGCTGGAGGAGAGCGTGGGCGCGCGCCTGTTGAACCGCAGCAGCCGCCACGTGGAGCTGACCGACGCCGGGCAGGTGCTGTATCGCGAGGCCCTGACGCTGTTGCGGCAGGCCGAAGAAGTGCGCACCCTGGTGCAGCGCGTCGACGCGGGCCTGCGCGGCCGGCTGCGCATCGGTTTCGTGGGCTCCATGTTGTATCGCGGCCTGCCGGCGCTGCTCAATGCCATGCGGGCCGAGCTGCCCGACGTGGAGCACGTGCTGACGGAGCTGAACTCGCACGACCAGATCGAGGCGGTGCGCCGGGGCGAGCAGGACCTGGGCTTCATCCATGCCAATCCCCTCCCCAAGGGCGTGGAGGCGCGGGACCTGGTGGCCGAACCCTTCATGGTGTGCCTGCCGCAAGGCCATCCCCTGGCCGGCCGCGCGTCCCTGAAGCTGGCCGAGCTGGCGTCGGACGATTTCGTGTTCTTCGCCCGGGCGGCGTCGCCCAGCTATTACGAGACGGTGCTGTCCATGTGCGTCTCGGCGGGCTTCATGCCCGTCATCCGCCACGAGGTGCGGCACTGGCTGAGCGTGGCATCGCTGGTATCGCAGGGCCTGGGCGTGTCCATCGTGCCCGCCTGCCTGTCGCGCAGCGGCCTGGCGGGCACGCGGTTCATCGCGTTCGAGCACGCTGCCCGCTCGGTCAGCCAGGCGATCTGGCCCGGCGAGGCTCGTTCGCCGCTGCAGGAAAAGGCCGTGGAACTGATGGCGCGGCACTACGCCGGCGCGGGCGCCTAGGAGTACACTCGTTCAGGCCATGCCCTATCGATCGATCCAGCCGTTGACGCGCCGCAGGCGCTTCATCACCCGGCTGCGCCATTGCGGCCCTCCGGCGAAGCACTGAACCCCATCCGAGGGCGTTTCAGCTTCTTCTCCGGAGTCGATCGTGGACCTTCCCTTTTCATTTCATCCGCGTCTCTTCAGCGCGCTGCGCGGCTACGACCGCAGCCGTTTCCTGCAGGACCTGGGCGCCGGCCTCACGGTGGCCGTGGTCGCGCTGCCCCTGGCCATGGCCTTTGCCATCGGCTCGGGCCTCAAGCCGGAAGCCGGGCTGTTCACGTCCATCATCGCGGGCTTCCTGATCGCCTTGCTCGGCGGCAGCCGGGTGCAGATCGGCGGGCCGGCGGGCGCGTTCATCGTCATCGTCTACGACATCGTGCAGCAGTACGGGGTGGCCAACCTGATCATCGCCACCGCGCTGTCCGGCGTGCTGCTGTTCGTGATGGGGCTGCTCAGGCTGGGCACGCTGGTGCGCTTCATCCCGGTGGCCGTCATCATCGGCTTCACCAACGGCATCGCGGTGCTGATCGCGCTGTCCCAGGTCAAGGATTTCCTGGGCCTTTCGATAAGCGACATGCCGGGGGATTTCTTCGGCATCCTGGGGGCGCTCGGCGGCCATCTGTCCACGCTCAATCCCTGGGCGGCCGGGGTGGCGCTGGCCTCGCTGGCCTTGATCGTCGGCTGGCAGCGCTGGCTGCCGAAATGGGGCGGGCGGCGGGCGGCCAGGCTGGCGCGGGTGCCCGGATCCATTGTCGCGCTGGTCCTGGCCACGGCGGCGGTGGCCATGTTCGGGCTGCCGGTGGAGACCATCGGCAGCCGCTTCGGCGGCATCCCGGCGGCGCTGCCCGATTTCACGCTGCCGGCGTTCAGCTGGGAATCGGCCCGCTTCCTGCTCATGCCCACCATCACGCTGGCGGTGCTGGGGGCCATCGAGTCGCTGCTGTGCGCGCGCGTGGCCGACGGCATGATCGGCGATCGGCACGACCCCAACCAGGAATTGATGGCGCAGGGCATCGCCAACTTCGTCACGCCGTTTTTCGGCGGCATGCCCGCCACCGGCACCATCGCGCGCACGGTAACCAACGTGAAGAGCGGGGCCACCAGCCCCGTCTCGGGCATGGTGCATGCGCTGGTGCTGCTGCTGGTGATCCTGGCGGCCGCGCCGCTGGCCGCCTCGATCCCGCTGGCCACGCTGGCGGCCATCCTGATGTTCGTCGCCTGGAACATGGGCGAGTGGCGCGAGTTTGCTCGGCTCAAGACCTATCGGCTGCCCTACCGGGTGACGCTGGTGTCGGTGTTCCTGCTGACGGTGATCTTCGACCTGACGGTCGCGGTGGAATTCGGCATCTTCGCCGCCTGCATCACCTTCATCTACCGCATTTCCAGCCTCTCCCGCGCGGAACGCATCACCGCCGCGGAGCAGCCGCTGCTGGCTGGCCACGAGGGGCAAGTGGCGGTCTGGCGGCTGTATGGAACGGTGTTCTTCGGCGCCACCAAGCTGGTGGAGTCGCTGGAGGACCACCTGCCCGCGCGGGCGCTGGTGCTGGACCTGAAGAACGTGATCTACGTGGATTCGACGGGCGCCGAGGCGCTGGACGCCTTGAGCAAGGCTTGCGAAACGCGGCAGGTGCGGCTGATCGTCTCGGGCCTGATGGGGCAGCCGCTGGACATCGCGCGCAGGATCGGCTTGCTCAAACGCTTGCAGGGCCATCTGCAGCCCGACGTAACGAGCGCCACGGCCGCAGCCGTCGCGGCCATGGAGGCCGGCCCGAGCCCCTAGGAGGCCGGGCCGCGGGGTTCCGGCCTAGCGGAAGACGACCGTCTTGTTGCGGTTCAGCAGGATGCGGTGCTCGACGTGGCTGCGCACGGCGCGCGACAGCACCAGCGATTCGATGTCGCTGCCGACCTGGGTCAGGTCCTGGGCCGTCATGGTGTGGTCCACGCGCTCGATGTCCTGGTCGATGATGGGGCCTTCGTCCAGGTCGGAGGTCACGTAGTGGGCGGTGGCGCCGATGATCTTGACGCCGCGGGCATGCGCCTGGTGATAGGGGCGGGCGCCCTTGAAGCTGGGCAGGAAGCTGTGGTGGATATTGATGGCGCGGCCGTTGAGCGCGCGGCACATGTCCTCGGACAGGATCTGCATGTAGCGGGCCAGCACGACCAGGTCGATGCCTTCCTGCTCGACCAGGGCCAGCACCTGCCGCTCCTGTTCCGCCTTGGTGTCGGCCGTGACCGGCAGGTAATGGAACGGAATGCCGTAGGAGGCCGCCAGGCCGGCGTAGTCGTTGTGGTTCGACACGATGGCCGCCACTTCGGCGTGCAGGTGGCCGCTGTGCACCCGGAACAGCAAGTCGTTCAGGCAATGGCCCTGCTTGCTGACCATGATGAGCAGGCGCTCCTTGCGGCGGGCGTCGTGCAGCTTGAGCTCCATGCCGTATTCCTCGGACATCGCGGCCAGGCGGGCGCGGAGGTCCTCGGCGGCCACGCCGGTGGGGGCGTCGAAGTGCACGCGCAGGAAGAAGCGGCCGGTTTCCTCGTCGCCGAACTGCTGCGAATCCAGGATGTTGCAGCCCAATTCGAACAACAGGCCGCTAACGCGGTAGACGATGCCCGTGCGGTCGGGGCAGGACAGGGTCAGGATGTAGTCGTTGTGCTGCATGGTTCAGGAGGCAATGGGAAATGGAAATCGGATAACGGGCAGCCCCCTCGGGGGGCAGCAAGCAGGCGTAGCCTGCGCAGCGTGGGGGCACAACACTTTCATTGGTGCAGCCGGGCCAGCGTTTCTTCCGCCAGGGCCAGGCTGGAAGTCAGCCCCGGCGACTCGATGCCGAACAGGTTCACCAGGCCGGGAACGCCGTGCGAGGCGGGCCCGAGGATGGCGAAATCGGCGGCGGGCTCGTGCGGGCCGGAGATCTTCGGCCGGATGCCGGTGTAGCCGGGCGCCAGGGCATCGTCGGGCAGGGCTGGCCAATAGCTGCGCACCGCGGCATAGAACACCTCGGCGCGCGTCGGGTCCAGGGTGTAGTCCTCGGTGCCGACCCATTCCGTGTCGGGGCCGAATTTGGCCTGCCCGCCCATGTCCAGCGTCAGGTGCACGCCCAGGCCGGCATGCTGCGGCACGGGATAGATCAGGCGCGAGAAGGGCGCGCGGCCGGACAGTGTGAAATAGCTGCCCTTGCACAGGTAGTCGGTGGGAATGCTGGAAGCCGGCACGCCCTCGATGCGGCGCGCCAGCGCCGGCGCCTGCAGGCCGGCCGAGTTGATGAGCACGTTGCAGCTCAGGCTCATGGCCTCGTCGCCGCCGAATTGCAGGTCGAAGCCGCCTTCCGGACGCACGCGGCCGGACACCAGCGGCGTGTGGAAGACGCATTGGGCGCCCGCATTCTCGGCGTCGCCCTGGAACGACAGCATCAGCGCGTGGCTGTCGACGATGCCGGTGGACGGCGACGAGAGCGCGGCGGTGCATTGCAGCGCCGGTTCCAGACGCATGGCGTCTTCGCCGGACAGGAATTGCAGGTCGTCCACGCCGTTGGCGCGGGCGCGCTGCGCGATGCTCTCCAACTGCGCGGCCTGTTCCGGGCTGGTGGCCACGATGAACTTGCCCAGGCGCTTGTGGGGCACGCCGCGCTCCGCGCAATAGGCGTAGAGCAGGTGTTTGCCGCGCACGCACAGGCGGGCCTTGAGGCTGCCCGCGGGATAGTAGATGCCGGCGTGGATGACTTCGGAATTGCGCGAGCTGGTGCCGGTGCCGATGGCCTCGGTGGCTTCGGCCACCAGCACTTCGCGGCCGGACTGGGCCAGGGCGCGCGCGATCGCCAGGCCCACCACGCCCGCGCCGATGACGACGCAATCGATATCCACGCTCATGACGTTTTCCTTTCCGAGCGGTCGCCGGCGGGCGTCAGGTCGAAACCGCCCGCATGGAAAACCAGCGGCGGCTCGCCGCTGTGGCCGCAACGCTCGACCTGGCCCACCATGATGACATGGTCGCCCTCGACGTAGCGGCTGCGGTTGTGGCATTCGAACCAGGCCGCGCAATGGCCGTCCAGCATGGGCGTGCCGCCCGGCGCGTGGTGCACGGGCAGGCCGGCATAGCGGTCGGGAGTCTTGCCCGTGGCGAAGCGGCGCGCGAGCGCGATCTGCTCCGCGCCCAGCACGTTGACGACGTATCGCTCGCACTGCTCGAAGGCGGCCAGCGAGGACGAACTGCGCGACAGGCTCCACAGCACCAGCGGCGGGTCCAGCGACACCGAGTTGAAGGAACTCACCGTCAGCCCGATGGGCGCGCCATCGAGGCCGGCGGTGGTTACGACGGTCACGCCCGTGGCGTAGCGGCCCAGCGCGGTGCGGAAAAAAGCGGCGTCAAAATCAGGGGAGGAGGCGGTCATGCAATCGTGGATTGGGGCGGGCGCGCCGGGCGCCCGGCATCAAGGCGACAGGCGTTCGATCTTCCAGGCCGCGCCGTCGGCGACGTAGCGCAGGCGGTCGTGCAGGCGCGAGGGCCTGCCTTGCCAGAATTCGAAGGCGGTGGGCTTCAGGCGGTAACCGCCCCAGTGCGGCGGGCGCGGCGGCGCTTCGCCGAAGCGCTCGCGGAACTCCTGTTCGCGGGCTTCCAGTTCTGCGCGGGTGATGGGCTGGCTTTGGCGCGAGGCCCAGGCGCCGATGCGCGAACCGGCGGGCCGGCTGTGATAGTAGGCGTCCGATTCCTCGGCCGCCACTTTTTCCACCACGCCCTCGATCCGGACCTGGCGCTCCAGCGGCTGCCAGAAAAACAGCAGGCAGGCGCGCGGTTCGGCTTGCAGGTCCAGGCCCTTGCGGGATTCGTAGTTGGTGAAGAACGTGAACCCGTTTTCGTCGAAGCCCTTGATCAGGACGATGCGCGCGCTGGGCTGGCCGTTGGCGTCCACCGTGGCCAGGGTCATCGCGTTGGGCTCGGGCACCTTGGAGGCCAGGGCCTCGTCGAACCAGAGGGTGAATTGCGCGAACGGCGAAGCCGAGGCCTGGCTTTCGAGCAGGACGTTCTTCTCGTAACTTTGACGCAGATCAGAGACGGACATGGGCGTAAGGATTCAGCGTTGATAACAGGGAGTTTATACCGCCTGGAGGGCGGCCCCCCTATTGACCCCGCTCAGGTCCCCGGCAAGATCGCCCCCGTCCGGCGGGGCGGCGGCCTCAGGCGCCTTCCGGCAGGGAGTGCCCGTCCTGCTCCAGCAGGCGGGCGATGGTGTCCAGACGGGCGTCGTGGATGCCGGCCGCGCGCAGCGCCTGGGCGGTCTGCACGACGTAGTCGGTGCAAGGGCCATAGCGGCCCGCGGCGCGGCGCACGATGGCCAGCAGCTCGGGTTCGGGCAGGGCGCGGATATAGGCCGGATTGTCCCGGTTCATGATGAAGACCAGCGCCCGGACGTTGCCGTGCTCGGTGGCGCAGTTGAGCCAGCGGGGCAGGTAGGCGCCGGTGGACATCTCGCGCTCCCAGAGCGCGGGGAAATAATCGGGGACCTGGTTGCCCGCCAGCCGGTACACCACGCCCCGGCACGAGCCGCCCCGGTCCAGCCCGAACACCAGCCCCGGGCATTCCGGCGTGCCCCGGTTGACGCGGGACCACAGGCACAGCGCCCGGTGATGGCCGCGCAAGGTGGCGAGCCGGCGCTCCATGAAGTCGAAATCGGGGCGCCAGATCAGGGATCCGTACCCATATACCCACACATCCTCGCCGGACTGCCAGTGGCGCAAGGCCTCGTCCAGGGAGTCCTGCCGTTCCTGGGGGGTCCAGAGGCGAAAAGGCAGGCTGGCGCCGGGGATGCCGGCGGGAGGGGAAGACGGGATGTTCACGACTACGGTTTCCGGTCAGATTCGATCGGGGGATTGCGGTTGGCCCAGCCTCCGGCCATCAGGGCCAGGGAATAGGCCCAGAAGAGCGGAGCAACGCCAATTACCGCACCGAGCGCGCCGAAGGTCAACGGCAAGGAGACCTGGGAGCCGTTGATGAGGGCCATCCGCAGGCCCACGGCCTCGGCGGCGCGCCCCGGCGGCGAGTGCTGGTGCAACAGGGAAAGCATGCTGGGCTGGCAGCATCCCAGGGCCAGGCCCAGGATGAAAGACAGCACGATCAGGACCGTAACGTCGGTGAACAGGGGGTAAAACATGAAATCGATGGCCGCCGTCGCCATCGCCACGCGCACCAGGGTCCAGGAACGCACGCGGCGCTGGATCAGAGGCAATATGAGGCGGATGACGAAAGTTGCCGCCGCGAAGGACGCAAGAATGACGCCGATCGTGGTGGCGGACAGGCCGATGGCCACGCCGAAGATGGGCACGACGAACAGATGGGTGTCCCAGGCGCCGGAAAGAATGGTGTTCACCATCAGTATCCGGCGCAAGGCCGGCACCGCCAGCAATTCGGTAACGCGCCGCCTTTCCGCTTCTTTTGCGCCTGACAGCTGCGAATCCACCGCCTTCAATTGGTGACGCAATACGTACAGGCCGCCCGCCGACAGCAACGGGCCGAGCGTGAGCAGGCCGAAGGCCAGCCGGGTGCCCAGGTGGTCGATGGCGAGGCCGGCGATCAGCGGGCCGGAAAAGCCGGAGCCGGCCAGCGCCAGCGACATGAAGGAGAAATTGCGCAGCCGCTGCGTGGGTTCGGCGTGGCCCAGCAGGTCCTGGGTGGCGACCTGATGCAGCATGAAGCCGATGCCGATACAACAGGAGGCGATGAGCAGGGCCAGCTGCGTCTGGGAAATAAAGGGCAGCGCGGTGCCGACGGCGACGAGCGTGGTGCCGATGACCAGCGGCCGGACGATGCCGACGCGGTCGACCCAGCGGCCGGCGCGCACCGAGAACAGCATCGGCAGCACGGCGAACACCGCGACCAGCGTGCCGACCTTGAAGGTCGACAGCCCCATCTGGAGCGCGGTCAGCGAGACGGTGATGCGTCCCCCTGTCAGCGCCACGTGATTCATCATGGCCAGCAGGCACAAAAGCACCGCCCCGGAAAATTCCGGGGAACTGGGCGACGAGGAGGGGGATCTATGAGGAGTGGACACGGATACGGCTTAACTGCATTCATTCTGTCCATATCGTCGCCCTATGTCGAGGCTAGCGTGTTTTGCGCTGCCGCAATTGGCGCCATACTTCGATTTCACGATAGGCGTCATCTAAGGGCAAACTCGTATGCTTATGGTGCAAGATGGCGGCACGTTCGGCGCTTCTGCGCGCCGCGCCGCGGCGGCCGGGCGCGCCAAAGCGTTGTATCGTTCTTGCAACGGAACAATTGCGTGTCTCCTTGACGGCCGGCCCGCTTTACTGTTTTTCACCGTTTTGCCACAGATTGCCCATGGTTTGGGCGGGCTGCGCGTTTAGCATGTGCAGGCATCGCGGGCAGGCTGCCCTTGCTCCGGCCCCGCAATTCGCAATACCGGCGCGGGGCGGACCCCGGCGCCCCATTCGGCAGGTTCAATGAAAAAGTCCCGCAGTAAGTTCAAGCGCTACACCCTGATCGCCGTCGTGCTCCTGCTTGTCGTGTTGGCCGTGCGCGCCGCCTTTTTCTCGGCGCCGCCGCCGCCCACCTTCGCCGTGGCCGAAGTCACTCGCGCCAACCTGGAGGACAGCGTGCTGGCCAGCGGCACGATCGACGCCATCGAGCGCGTCAGCGTGGGCGCCCAGGTGTCCGGCCAGCTGAAGTCCCTGAAGGTGGCGCTGGGCGACCGGGTCAAGAAAGGCCAGCTGGTGGCCGAAATCGACGACCTGACGCAGCAGAACGACCTGCGCAATGCCGAAGCCGCCCTGCAGACCCGGCGCGCGGAACGCGCCGCCAAGGTCGCCATGCTGAAGCAGGCGGAGCTGGCCTTCCGCCGTCAGCGTCAGATGCTGGCGGCCGACGCCAGTTCGCGCGAGGCCTACGAAACCGCCGAGGCCACCCTGGGGGTGACCCGCGCCGAGATCGCCTCGCTGGACGCCCAGATCGCGCAGGCCGAGATCCAGGTCGACACCGCCCGGGTCAACCTGGGCTACACGCGCATCGCCTCGCCCATCGACGGCGTGGTGGTGGCCGTGGTCACCAAGGAAGGGCAGACCGTCAACTCGATCCAGAGCGCGCCCACCATCATCAAGGTGGCCCAGGTCGACACCATGACCGTCAAGGCGCAGATTTCGGAGGCGGACGTGACCCGCGTGAAGCCGGGCCTGCCGGTGTACTTCACCATCCTCGGCGAACCCGACGAGCGCTATCACGCCGAACTGCGCGCCGTGGAGCCCGCGCCGGACTCGATCCAGAAGGACGACGCGACTTCCTCGCTGACTTCCTCCTCCAGCGGCAGTTCCACCACCGCCGCCGTCTACTACAACGGCCTGTTCGACGTGCCCAATCCCGACGAGAAGCTGCGCATCTCGATGACCGCGCAGGTCTTCATCGTGCTGGGCGAGGCCAAGGACACCGTGGTGGTGCCGGCCTCGGCGCTGGGCAAGCGCGACGGCGATGGCCGCTACGCCGTGCGCGTGGTGCTGAAGGACAACAAGACGGAAGTACGCCAGGTCAAGATAGGCATGAACAACAACGTCCAGGCGCAGGTGCTGGAGGGGCTGGAGGTGGGCGAGCGCGTGGTGTCGGCCGATTCCGCGCCCGCCGCCGCCCCGGGGGCCTGAGATGAGCGGCCCGCTCATTTCGCTGGCCGGCGTGCGCCGCGAGTTTCCCGCGGGCGAGCAGACCATCGCCGTCCTGAAGGACATCGACCTGTCCATCGAGGCGGGCGAGATGGTGGCCATCGTGGGAGCGTCCGGTTCGGGCAAGTCCACGCTGATGAACATCCTGGGCTGCCTGGACCGCCCCACCCGCGGCGAGTACCGGGTCGGCGGGCGCAGCACCGGCGAGCTGGATCCGGACGAGCTGGCGGAACTGCGCCGCGAGCACTTCGGCTTCATTTTCCAACGTTATCACCTGCTGTCCGACCTGACCGCGCAAGGCAATGTGGAGGTGCCGGCCGTCTATGCCGGCAAGCGGCGCGAGGCGCGCCTGGCGCGCGCCGAAGAACTGCTGGAGCGGCTGGGGCTGGGCGATCGCTCCGGGCACCGGCCCGGCCAGCTGTCCGGCGGCCAGCAGCAGCGCGTAAGTATCGCGCGGGCGCTGATGAACGGCGGCGACATCATCCTGGCCGACGAGCCGACGGGCGCGCTGGATACGCATACGGGCCAGGAAGTGCTGCGCATCCTGGAAGAGCTGAACGCGGCGGGGCACACCATCATCATCGTGACTCACGATATGAACGTGGCGCGCCATGCCCAGCGCATCATCGAGATCAGCGACGGCGAGATCGTGTCGGACCAGCGCAATCCCGAGGCCCCGCGGCGCCAGATCGCCCGGGACGAGGCGCCGGCCATGGCGCAGCGGCCGGCCTGGCAGGCCTACCTGGACCGTTGCGGCGAAGCCCTGCGCATGGCCCTGCTCGCCATGAACGCGCACCGGCTGCGGACTTCGCTGACGATGCTGGGCATCATCATCGGCATTGCGGCGGTGGTGTCCGTGGTCGCGCTGGGCGAAGGCTCCCGCCGCAAGATCCTGGACGACATCAGCGAAATCGGCACCAACACCGTCGAGATCTTTCCCGGCAAGGATTTCGGCGACGAGAAGGCCGTCAACATCCGCACCCTGGTGGCCGCCGACGCCGACGCGCTGGCTCGCGAATCCTATGTGGACAGCGTGACGCCCGAGGTCTCGACCAGCAATACGCTGCGCTACCGCAACGTGTCCGTGAACGGCGCGATCCAGGGCGTGGGCGAGCAGTATTTCCGGGTGCGGGCCATCAAGCTCGCCCAGGGCAAGTTCTTCGACGCCACCAGCGTGACGCGGCGGGCCCAGGAGGTCGTGATCGACGACGGTACGCGCAAGGCCTTGTTCGGATCGCATACTGACCCGATCGGGCAGGTGGTGTTCCTGGGATCCATGCCGGCCCGCGTGATCGGCGTGACGCAGAAGAAGGACACCGTCTTCGGCAGCAACGACACCCTGAACGTATGGATTCCCTACACCACGGCGCTGTCGCGGGTGCTGGGCCAGCAGCACCTCAAGAGCATCACCGTGCGCGTCAACGACGCGTCGCCGCCGGCCGCGGCCGAGCAGGCCATCGTGCGCCTGCTGACGCGCCGCCACGTGGTGAAGGATTTCTTCGTATTCAACACGGACGCGATCCGCAAGACCATCGAGCGCACCACGGCGACCATGACCCTGCTGGTATCCATGATTGCCCTGATCTCGCTGATGGTGGGCGGCATCGGCGTCATGAACATCATGTTGGTGTCGGTCACCGAGCGCACCCGCGAGATCGGCGTGCGCATGGCGGTGGGCGCGCGGCGCAGCGACATCATGCAGCAGTTCCTGATCGAAGCGGTGCTGGTGTGCCTGATCGGCGGGGCAATCGGCATCATTCTTTCCCTGGGGCTGGGCGTGCTCGTGTCCAAGGCCACGGGCGGTTCGTTCAAGATGATCTACTCCACGGCGGCGATGGTGGCGGCGTTCACCTGCTCGACGCTGATCGGAGTGCTTTTCGGTTATTTGCCGGCGCGCAACGCGGCGCGCCTGGATCCCGTCGAGGCACTGGCCCGGGAATGAGGACGATGAAAGCGGTTTCCCTGATCTGCAAACCCGCCGCCCTGGCGCTGCTGCTCGCGCTGGCGGGCTGCGGCGGCCTGCTGCGCACCGATTACGAGCCGCCGGCGACGTCGGCGCCCGAAGCCTGGTCCCATGGCCCGGCCCCGGGCACTCCGTCCACCCCGCTGGCCGAGGGCGGGGCGTGGTGGCGGAATTTCAACGATCCGGTGCTCACCGGCCTGGTCGAGGGCGCGCTGGCGCGCAACAACGACCTGGCCGCGGCCGCCATCCGGGTGCGCCGCGCCCAGTACCAGGCGGGCCTGTCCGAAGACCAGCTGTTCCCGCAACTGGGCGGCAGCGCCAACGTTACCCGCACGCGCACCCTGAGCGGTAATCGCATCACCACCCGGAACAACGCGGCCGAGCTGACGGTCAGCTACGAAGTTGACCTCTGGGGCAAGCTGTCCCGCCAGCGCGACGCCGCGGAATGGGCCGCCCTGGCCACCGAACAGGACCGCCAGAGCGCGGCCCTGTCGTTGGTGGGCACCACCGCCACGCTGTACTGGCAGACCGCCTTCATCAACCAGCGCATCGCCAGCAGCGAAGAGAGCATTGCCTACGCCCGCAAGACGCAGGACCTGGTGCGCGCCCAGTACGCGGCGGGCGGCGCGTCCGCGCTGGAAATGGCCGAGGCCGAGCAGACCGTGGCCAGCCAGCAGGCCGCCCATGCGCTGCTGGTGCAGGCGCGGGTGGAATACGCGAACGCGCTGGCCATCCTGTTCGACGGCCCCCCGGAACGCACCATGGCGGATCCGGCTCGCCTGCCGCAGTATCCGCTGCCCGAGGCCCGGGCCGGCGTGCCCGCCGAGCTGCTGGGCCGCCGCCCGGATCTGCGCGCCTCCGAGCTGCGCCTGCGCCAGGCGCTGGCCACCGTCGACGCCACCCGCGCCAGCTTCTATCCGCCCTTGACGCTCACCGGCGCGCTGGGCAGCGCCAGTCCCACGCTGTCCGACATCCTCCAGAACCCGGTCGGATCGCTGGCCGCGGGGCTGACGCTGCCGTTCCTGCAATGGAACCAGATGCAGCTGAACATCAAGATATCCAGGGCGGACTACGAGGAACGCGTGGTGACCTTCCGGCAGTCGCTCTACCAGGCGATGGCGGACGTGGAAAATGCCTTGTCCAACCGCACCCAGCTGGCGCTGCAGGCCGAGCAGCTGGACGCGTCGCTGCGGGCGGCGCGCCAGGCCGAGAGCCTGTACGAAGTGCGGTATCGGGCGGGCGCGGTGCCGCTGAAGGATTGGCTGGACGCGCAGGAAAAGCGCAGGACGGCCGAGATCGCGCGGGACGAGAACATGCTGAACCGGCTGGTGAACCAGGTGACGGTTTACCAAGCATTAGGAGGGGATGATGCCGTTGGCGACGGGGCGGGGTTTGTGACGGGGAGTTCTTGATCTGTTGTGACGGGGAGTTCTTGGGACGTCTGTCGCGGCGGGGGCCGGGGGGGCGCCCCCGTGCCGGGCGTCTTAAGAACCAGGCTGCACCAGCCAGGCCGTCCCAAGAACCAACCCTCAGCAGCCTGCCCTAAAATACCCCCCCATGAACTCCCCAGAACTTCTTCACCAGGAACCCGCCGACCTGGACCGCCGCTTTGGCGGCCTGTCCCGGTTGTATGGCCCCGAAGCGCCCGCCCGCCTCCGTAACGCGCATGTGGCGGTTGCCGGCCTGGGGGGCGTCGGGTCCTGGACGGTGGAAGCGCTGGCGCGCTGCGGTGTCGGGGCGCTGACGCTCATCGACCTGGACCACATCGCCGAATCCAACGTCAATCGCCAGATCCATGCGCTGAGCACCACCTTGGGGCAATCCAAGGTCGACGCCATGGCCGAGCGCGTGCTGGCCATCAATCCGGAATGCCGGCTCACGCGGGTGGACGACTTCGTGTCGCCCGAGAACGTGGCCGACGTATTGCCCGGGCCGTATACGGTCATCATCGATTGCACCGATCAGGCCGCGGCCAAGATCGCGATGATCTTGCATGCGCGAGCGCTGGGCGTGCCCATGCTGCTGTGCGGCGGGGCGGGCGGCAAGACGGATCCGCTGGCCCTGCGGGCGGGCGACCTGTCGGCGGCCGTGAACGACGCGCTGTTGTCCAAGCTGCGCAACAAGCTGCGGCGCGAGCATGGCTTCCCGCGCGCCTCCGACCAGAACGGGCGGGCCTTGAAGCGCGTGCCCAAGATGGGCATCCATGCCTTGTGGTTCGACCAGCCCGCCATCCTGCCGGATGCCTGGACCCGCGCCACCGAAGGCGAGGACGATATGGGCGCGTCGGGCATGACCCTGGCGCCGCAGGGATTGTCCTGCGCCGGCTACGGCTCGGTCGTGACCGTCACCGCGGCCATGGGCATGGCCGCCGCGAACGAGGCCCTCCGCCTCGCCGTCTGAACGCGGGGCCCCTCGGCGGGGCTCTCGTCTTTACAGCGCCACGAACACCACGCCGTCCTCGATCCTGACGGGGTAGGTGGCGAGGTTGTCTCGCAGCGGAGAGCAGAGCGCCCGGCCGTCGCGCACGTCGAAGCGGCCCTGGTGCAGCGGACACTCGATCTCGTGGCCGGTCAGGAAACCGTCGCACAGCCGCGCATTGCCGTGCGTACAGAGGTTGTCGGTGGCATAGACCTCGCCGTCCACGCCGTAGAGCGCGATCTCCCGGCCGCCGGCTTCCACGGCGATCACGTCCTCTTCCGGCACGTCGTCTCGCGCGATGGCCTTGATCCATTGCATGCTCATGATGCGGTGTCCTTGTCAGATGGGATAGATGAGCGAATTCGGCACCAGCTCGCTGTCGAAGATGCACAACCGCGATTCGAACTTCAGGCCGCCGGGAACGCGACGCACGACGTCCTGGTAGCGGCCCACGTTGAACACGGTGGTCAGCTGGCTGGGTTTGGTGCGGAACACGGCGTAGTTGGCTTCGGATTCGATGCGGTCGCCCTGCACCGACAGCACGCGCGGCGCGCCCACCACGTGGCGCTGGTAGTAGGGGTCGTGGAAGATCGTGTCCGTGGCGCCGTAGATGCGGTCCTTCAGCATGCCGCGGCTCTCGAAGGCCATGGTCGCCAGCGGATAGCCGCGCTCGTGGTTTTCACGCGGCAGCACCTTGTACACGCAGTCTTCCAGGAAGAAGTCCGGCCATTTCTCCCATTCCTCCGCATCCAGCGCGGCGGCGTAGTCGTTGTACAGGCAGGTGAGTTGGTAGTAGAGGGGAAAGTCCAGCATCGTCAGGCCTCCATCACCCGCCGCCAGTACGCGTACATGCCGCGGATCAGCGTTTCGGTCACCATGTGGTCGGTATTCTCGGCCGTCTTGCCGCCCAGTTCCGCCACGCTGCGGTGCCAGGGCTTCTGCGCGAAGCCCGATTGAGAGAATTCGATGACCTCGCCGTCGTCGGCCGAAACGAAGCCCGCCGGGCCGAACAGGTTGGCCTGGCGCAGGCGGCGGCGCGTCATTTCGGGGGTATCGTCGGCGAAGCCGAAGTGCGTCCAGACGAAATCGAAGGCATCGTGGCCCACGGGCTGGATATGGCGGGTGGACAGGGAATTCACCTGCTGCTGGATGATGACGCTGGGAAATAGCGTCATCAGCACGGCGGTGGGCCCGTTCCACCAGGGTTCCGGCACGATGTCGAGGAAGCGGTCGTCATTGAGCGACATCTGTTCCTTGAAGCTGGAGACGCCGCTGGTCACGCTGCCCTTGCCGCCCTGGCCGCGCGTGGAAATCATGGCGGCGTGGCGGAAGTGGCGGTCCATCTTCAGCTCGGAGCGGTTATCCGCGCGCCACAGGCCGAAGGTGACGAACCAGGTATGCAGCAGGCCCGGATGGTAAGGGTCCTTGATGTTCTCCTGCATCAGCTTCCAGTTGCCCGGGATGCGCTGGCGGCTGTAGCCGTGGATCACCAGCTCGCGGCCGTCGAAGACCCGGTCGAAGTAATGCAGGATGTCCGGACCGAGGTAGTCCTCCAGGGGCTCCACGTCATGGTCGAACGAGGCGAACACCACGCCATTGCGACAGGCCACGGCCAGTTTGGTCAGGCCGTGCTCCTCGGGCTTGAAGTCGGGCGGCATGCCGCCGTTGACCCGGCCGTCCTGCTTGACGCCGCGCCGGAAGGGCACGCCGATCAGATTGCCCTGCAGGTCGTAATTCCACTGATGGTACGGACAGACGAATTCGCTGCGGTTGCCGGAGCGCTCGCGGCAGAACTGCACGCCGCGGTGGGCGCACACGTTTTCCACCACGCGCACCTGGCCGTCGTTGTCCCGCAGCAGGATGACCGAGCGCTCGCCCACGGCGGTGCGCTTGAAATCGCCCGGCTTCGGGATTTCCGCCTCCAGGCCCACGTAGCTCCAGTGCGCGCGATAGAAGAACCGCTCCAGTTCGCGCTGGTGCAGCGCGGCGTCGGTATAGACGCCGAACGGAATGCGGTGGGAGCCGTCCCCTTGCCAGGGCGGAACGAATTGGAGGGGGCTTTCGGGGGCGTTCATGGGCAGCCCCCCGGACAGGGCGCGGCCGCGGGGCGCGTGCGGGAATGCATGGCGAGTCTCCTTGTTTCGGCTGGCCGCGAGGCGGCCGGGCAGAGCCCGCGCGGCATGGGCGCGGGCGTTTCCGGCATGATCGGGCAGGGCGTCAAATAAATAAATAGAATTTGATCAATGAGATAAATCACCAAAATAAATATTGGTGGAGACAAGCGCATGAACCTGCAAGACGTGGACCTGAACCTGCTGGTCGTCTTCAACGAACTGCGGAAGCACGGCCGGGTGTCGGCCGTGGCGGAGAGCCTGGGCATTTCGCAGCCCGGGGTCAGCAACGCGCTGGGCAGGCTGCGCAAGTTGCTGGGCGACGAGCTGTTCCTGCGGACCTCGCGCGGCATGGTGCCGACGCCCTACGCCGAGGCGCTGGCGCGGCCGATCGCCGACGCGCTCGACGCCCTGCACAGCACGCTGAACGCGCGCGCCGCCTTCGATCCCGCGCACAGCGAGCGCGCATTCGTGGTGGGGGTGAACGACGTGGGCGAAACCTACTTCCTGCCGCGCCTGATGCGCGCCCTGGAGCGCGCCGCGCCGGGCGTCACCGTGCGCACGGTGCGCACGACCTCGATCGACGTGAAGGACGAGATGGAGCGCGGCCGGATCGACCTGGCCATGGGATTCCTGCCCGGCCTGAAAGGAGGATTCTTCCAGCGGCTGCTATTCCGCCAGCCCTATGTGTGCATCTTCCGGCGGGATCATCCGCTGGCGGGCACGGGCGTGTCGGCCCGGCAGTTCCGCGCGGCGGAGCACGTGGCCATCGTGTCGGAAGGCACCGGCCACGGCGTGGTGGACGAGGTGATCGGGCAAGCCGGCATCCGGCGCCGCGTGCGCCTGACGGTGCCGCACTTCATGGCGGTGGGGCCGGTGCTAGCCGCCACCGACATGATCGCCGTGGTGCCGCGGCGTTTCGCGGATTGCGCCTGCGGGCCGTTTGGCCTGGCCACCGCGGCCTGTCCGGTGAAGATCCCGGAGTCGGCGATCAACGTGTTCTGGCATGCCCGCAACCACCGAGACCCCGCCAACCAATGGTTGCGGCAGGTCGTGGTGGACGAGTTCGCGGATTGAACCGGCGCCGCGAGCGGGCGGCGCCTCAACTTTCCCGCAGCGTGACCGGGAACCAGCCGCGCAGCGCGTTGGACAGGCGGATCTCGTCCGCGGCGTGCAGGTCGGCCAGGGTCAGGACGCGTTCCTCGACGCGGCCGGTATCCAGCAGTTCGGCGCGCTGCACGCCGGGCAGGCAGCCGCTGTCCACGGGCGGCGTGTACCAGTCGCCGTCCATGCGCAGGTACACATTGCTGCGGCTGCCTTCGCAGAGCTCGCCCCGTTCATTCAGGTAGAGCAGGTCGAAGATGTGGGGATGCGCGGGCAGCCATTCGATGGTCTTGGTGTACCAGGGCCGGTAGGTGGTTTTGTAGCGCAGCAGCGGCTCGGAGGAGCGCAGCGCCTCGGGCGCCAGCATGGCTTCCTGGCCGGCCGGCAGGGGGGGCAGCACGGCGGTCTGGATGCTGCGGCTGCCATCGCGCGCCACCAGCAGGCGCAGGCGATGCGGCCCCGGCGTGGCCAGGCCCAGCGCGGTGATCATGATGTCGCCTTCCACCGCGCGCCCGCCCCAGCCGTAGCCCAGCGCCTTGCACGACGCTTCCAGGCGCTTGAGGTGGCGGGCCAGCAGCGGCACGCGGCGTTCGGCGTCAACCAGGATGGTCTCGATCAGTTCGGGTTGCATGGGACTCTCCTAGGGACGGCCGCGCTCTATCCTACTACCGCGGCGGCCGCCCGGGCGCTCACGCCCGCAAAATGCGGGCCTTCCAGTGGCATTCCTGCCATTCTTCCGCCGGGTCCGAGTCGTGCACGATGCCGCCGCCCACGCTGTAGACACCCTGGCCGGACGCGTCCAGCACCAGGGTGCGGATCGCGACGTTCAGCGAAAAATCGCCGTCGGGCGCCAGCCAGCCGATGCTGCCGCAATAGAGCCCGCGGGGCGCCGCTTCCATCTGGCGGATCCGGCGCATCGCCGCCACCTTGGGGGCGCCGGTGATGGAGCCGCAGGGAAACAGCGCGCGCAGCACGTCTTCCAGGCCGGCGCGGGGCGCCAGCGCGGACACCGTGGACGTCATGGTCCAGACGGTGGGGTAGCGCTCCAGCGAGAACAGCGCGTCCACCTGGACCGAGCCCGGCTCGGCCAGCCGGCCGAGGTCGTTGCGCAGCAGGTCGACGATCATGAGGTTTTCGGCGCGGTTCTTCTCGCTGGCCAGCAGCGCCTGGCCCAGCCGCTCGTCCTCGGCCGGATCGGGATGGCGCGGGGCCGTGCCCTTCATGGGGCGGGTGGTCAGGCGAGGGCCGTCGCGGCGCACGAACAGCTCGGGCGAGAAGGACAGCACGGTGCGCGCGCCATCCTGGATGAAGGCGCCGTGCGCCACCGGGTTGCGGGAGGCGATGCGTCGGTACAGCGTGGCCGGATCGCCCTGGTGCCGCAGGTCCAGCGGTTGGGTGAAATTCACCTGGTACAGCTCGCCGTCGCCGATCAGCGCCCGGATCGTTTCGATCTGCCGCGCGTAATCCGGTTCGGTCATGCGCGGCGCGGGCAGGCTGATGGCCGCGGGCGCGCTGTCGGGGTCCGGCGCCTCCCAGGGCGCTTCGTCGACCTTGCGCTCGAACACCAGCGCGGTCAGGCGGGCTTCGCCATCATCGCGCGGGGGCGTCCAGGCGCCGGTGGGCGGCGCCAGCGCGGCTTCCGGCAGCAGCCATTCCCCCAGCTCGTAGTCGAGCAGGAGCGCCACCCAGCGCCCCTGGCGGCGGGCCGCCTCGATGGCGGCCAGCGCGGGGGCGACTTCGGCGGCGGCGCGGGCTTCGATGCGGGAGCAAAAGCCCTCCAATCGCAGCGCGCGGCCGGCCAGCCGGTCTTCAAAACGACATTCCATGCTTCTTACTGCTGTTGATGTGCCAGGAATTCCTTCAGCACCCGTCCGGTATGGGAATGGTCGCTCAGGGTCATGACGTGTTCGGGAGCCCCTTCCGCCACCAGTTTTCCGCCGCCCGTGCCGCCTTCGGGGCCCAGGTCCAGCAGCCAGTCGGCTTCGGCGATCACGTCCAGGTTGTGCTCGATCACCACCACCGTGTTGCCGGCTTCCACCAGCCGATGCAGCACGTGGATCAGCTTTTCCACGTCGGCCATGGACAGGCCGACCGTGGGTTCGTCCAGCACATACAGCGTATGCGGAATCCGGGAGGCGCGGCCGGTCTTAATCAGGCCGTCGGTCAGCCTGGCCTTGGACAGTTCCGTCACCAGCTTGATGCGCTGCGCCTCGCCGCCGGACAGGGTGGGCGAGGGCTGGCCCAGGGTCAGGTAGCCCAGGCCCACGTCCTGCATCAGCTGCAGGGGGCGATGGATCTTGGGATGGGCCGCGAAGTAGCCAATGGCATCGTCCACTTCCATGGACAGCAGTTCGCCGGCGTTCTTGCCGCGCATCTGCACGCTCAGCGTATCGCTGTTGAAACGCGCGCCGTTGCAGGCATCGCAAGGCACCTTGACGTCCGGCAGGAAGTTCATCTCGATGGTGCGCATGCCCTGGCCTTCGCAGATCGGGCAGCGGCCATCGCCGGTATTGAACGAGAAGCGCGCCGCCGTCCAGCCGCGCATGCGCGCTTCGCGCGTGTCGGCGAACTGCTTGCGCACGTCGTCCCAGAACCCCACGTAGGTGGCCGGGCACGAGCGCGGCGTCTTGCCGATCGGCGTCTGGTCCACTTCCAGGACGCGGTCGATGGCTTCCCAGCCCGTGATGCTTTCGCAGCCGGCCCAGCCCGGCGCCTTGCCCTTCGAGACGGCCTGCATGAGGTTGTCGAGCAGCACTTCGCGCGCCAGCGTCGATTTGCCGGAGCCCGACACGCCGGTCACCACGCTCAGGCGTCCGACCGGAATCTTCGCGTCCACGCTGCGCAGATTGTGCAGGCGGGCGCCCTTGATCTCGATCATGGGCGTGTCGGCCTCCACCGCCCGGCGGCCCTGCAGCGGGTGCGTCAGCGGCTTGGCCAGGTAGCGTCCGGTGACGGATTCCGGCGCATTGACCAGGTCTTGCGCCGTGCCTTGCGCCACCACGCGGCCGCCGCGGATGCCGGCGCCGGGGCCGATGTCGATGATGTGCGACGCGCGGCGGATGGTGTCGTCGTCATGCTCGACCACCACCAGCGTATTGCCGTTGCCTTCCAGCCGCGCCAGCGCGTCCAGCAGGATGCGGTTGTCGCGCGGATGCAGGCCGATGGTGGGCTCGTCGAGCACGTAGCACACGCCCTGCAGGTTGGACCCCAGCTGGGCCGCGAGGCGGATGCGCTGCGCTTCGCCGCCCGACAGCGTGGGCGCCGCGCGGTCGAGCGCGAGATAGTTCAGGCCCACTTCCTGCATGAAGTTCAGGCGGCCGCGGATTTCCGCGAGGATGTCGCGGGCGATCTCTCCTTCGCGGCCGCGCGCCACCAGGCCGGTGAAGAAGGTATGCGCATCCGACACCGGCAGCGAGGCCAGTTCGGCGATGGACTTGTCGCGCCAGCGCACGGCCCGGGCCACGCGGTTCAGGCGCTGGCCGTCGCAGGAGGTGCAGACCTTGGCCTCGCCTTCGTACCAGGCGTTCCAGGCGGTTTCCTCGCCGGTCTGCTCTTCGTCGAAGCCTTGCAGCTGCAGCCCGGTGCCGAAGCAGCCCGTGCACCAGCCGTGCTTGGAGTTGTACGAGAACAGGCGCGGGTCGGGTTCGGGGAAGCTGGTGCCGCAGGACGGGCAGGCGCGCTTGACCGAGAAGTGCTGCTGTTGCAGTTCGCTGTCCAGCGCCTCGTGCAGCTTGTTCACCGGCCAGACGACGGACATCACGCCCTGGCCGTTTTCCAGCGCGCTCTTGACCGCCGCGCGCAGCTCGGCCTCGTTGGCCGGGTCCACGACCACGTCGGCCACCGGCAGTTCGATCGTGTGTTCCTTGTAGCGGTCCAGGCGCGGCCAGGGCGCGACGGGGATGAATTCACCATCCACGCGCAGATGCGTATGGCCCTTGGAACCCGCCCATTTGGCCAGGTCCGTGTAGTAGCCCTTGCGCGCGGTGACCAGCGGCGACAGCAGGCCGATGTGCTCGCCCTTGTGTTCGCGCAGCAGCCGCGCCACGATCTGGTCCGCGTTCTGCGGTTCCACCGCCACGTTGCAGTCGGGGCAGTACTGAGTGCCCAGCTTCACGTACAGCAGGCGCAGGAAGTGGTGGATTTCCGTCATGGTGGCCACGGTGGACTTGCGGCCCCCGCGGCTGGTGCGCTGCTCGATCGCGACCGTGGGCGGGATGCCGAAGATGGCGTCCACGTCCGGTTTGCCGGCGGGCTGCACGATGGCGCGCGCGTAGGCGTTGAGCGATTCCAGGTAGCGGCGCTGGCCCTCGTTGAAGAGGATGTCGAAGGCCAGGGTGGACTTGCCCGAGCCGGACACGCCGGTGATGACGGTGAACTTGTCGCGCGGGATCTCCACGCTGACGTTCTTCAGGTTGTGTTCGCGGGCGTTGCGGATCTCGATCGCCATGCTGTCCTGGCGGCGCGCGCGCACCAGCGACTGCAGCGGCGTGCCCATGCCCGCGCCGTAGGCCGCGCCGGGTTCGGCGATGCGGGCCGTCAGGCCGGCCTGCTCGACTTCCTGGGCGTCGGCGTCGCTGGTGACGACCACGTCCGCCGGCAGGATGCTGACTTCGTAGTCGCGCAGCGCGGCGCCGGTATGCGATTGCGGGTTGTCCATCAGGTCCTGCGGCGTGCCCACGCCCACGACCTCGCCGCCGGCGTCGCCGCCTTCGGGGCCCAGGTCGATCAGCCAGTCGGCCGCGCGGATGACGTCCAGGTTGTGTTCGATGACCAGCAGCGTATGGCCCGCGGCCAGCAGCTTGCGGAAGGCGCGCATCAGGCGCGCCACGTCGTCGAAGTGCAGGCCGGTGGTGGGCTCGTCGAACAGGAACAGGCTGCCCTTCTTGGCGACCTTGGCGGTCGAGATGCCGCTGCGCGCCGCCTCGGCCAGGTGGCCCGCGAGCTTGAGCCGCTGCGCCTCGCCGCCCGACAGCGTCGGCACGGGCTGGCCCAGCCGCACGTATTCCAGGCCCACGTCGGCCAGCGGCGCCAGCCCGGTCTGCACGTCGCGCAGGCCCTTGAAGAAGTCCAGCGCCTCGCTGACGGTCATTTCCAGCACTTCGTCGATGGAGGCGCTCTTGCCCAGGTGCTCGACGCGGACTTCCAGCACTTCGGGGCGGAAACGCTTGCCGTCGCAATCGGGGCAGCGCAGGTACACGTCGGACAGGAACTGCATCTCCACGTGTTCGAAGCCCGTGCCGCCGCAGGTCGGGCAGCGGCCGTCGCCGCCGTTGAAGCTGAACGTGCCCGCGGTATAGGCGCGCTCGCGCGCCAGCGGCGCCTGGGCGAACAGCTTGCGGATGGCGTCGAATGCGCCCACGTAGCTGGCGGGATTGGAGCGCGTCGTCTTGCCGATCGGCGTCTGGTCCACCATCACGACGTCGGCGATCTGCTCGGCGCCCAGCAGGCGCTCGAACGCGCCGGGCGCTTCCGAGGGCTTGCCTTTCTGCTTCAGCAGCGCGGGAAACAGCACGTCCTGCACCAGCGTGGACTTGCCCGAGCCCGACACCCCGGTCACGCAGACTAGGCGGCCCAGCGGCAGTTCGACGGACACGTTCTTCAGGTTGTGCGCGCTGACGCCTTCCAGCAGCAGGCGCGGCGTGTTCGCCGCCACCGGCATGGGGCGCGGCGCTTCCACGCGCTGGCGGCCTCCCAGGTAATCGCCCGTGAGCGTGCGCGCGGCGCGCAACTGCGCGGGCGTGCCGTCGAACACGATCTGGCCGCCGCGTTCGCCGGGGCCCGGGCCGATATCGATGATGCGGTCCGCGGCCACCATGACCTGCGGATCGTGCTCCACCACCACCAGCGTATTGCCGGCGTTGCGCAGGCGGTGCATGACTTCGACCACGCGGTGCATGTCGCGCGGATGCAGGCCGATCGACGGCTCGTCCAGCACGAACAGCGTGTTCACCAGCGAGGTGCCCAGCGCCGTGGTCAGGTTGATGCGCTGCACCTCGCCGCCGGACAGCGTGCGGCTCTGGCGGTCCAATGTCAGGTAGCCCAGGCCCACGTCGCACAGGAACTTGAGGCGCGCGCGCACCTCGGTCATGAGCAGGTCGGTGGCGGCGTCCAGCGCGCCGGAGAAGGACAATGTGTCGAAGAACCGCCGCACCCGTTCGATCGGCAGCAGCATCACGTCATGGATGGACAGGCCGCCCAGGCCGTACAGCTGTTCCTGGCTCCAGTTGGCGCCCACCGGCATGAAGCGCCGGTAGCGGCCGTCCTCGGGCGGCAATACGGTGTCGGCCTCTTCCTTGGTGCCTAGGCGCCAGAGCAGCGCGTCGGGCTTGAGCCGCGCGCCGTTGCAGGTGGGGCAGGGCGTATAGCTGCGGTACTTCGACAGCAGCACGCGCACGTGCATCTTGTAGGCCTTGGTTTCGAGCCAGTCGAAGAAGCGCTGCACCCCGTACCACTGGTGCTTCCAGGCGTCGCTGCCGCCCTTCCAGTCGGGCGTGCCGTAGAGCACCCAGCGCTTGTGCTCTTCGCTCATTTTGTTCCAGGGCACGCCCAGCGGCACGCCGGCCTTCGGCGCGTACTTCTGCAGCTCGTCCTGGCACTCCTTGTAGGATGGAGTGGTCCACGGCTTGATCGCGCCTTCCAGCAGGGTCTTGTTTTCGTCGGGAATGACCAGCCCGAAATCGATGCCGATCACGCGGCCGAATCCGCGGCAGGCTTCGCACGCGCCCAGCGGCGAATTGAACGAGAAGCTGCTGGGCAGCGGGTCGGTGTATTCGATGTCGCAGTCCGCGCAATGCAGGCGGTCGCTGTACTTCCACACGTGGGCGTTGCCGCCGTCGGCATCCATGGCGTAGACGGCCAGGTGCCCCGCGCCCATGCGCAGCGCCGTGTCCAGCGCTTCCATGACGCGTTCGCGCTCGGCGCCGGCGAAGCGGAAGCGGTCCTGCACCACGTGCAGGATGCGGCGCGATTCGGCGGCGGCTTTCGCGCCCTTGGCCTTCTTGGCGCCCTTGGCGGGAGCGTCGGCGCGCGGCGCGGCGTTTTCCTCGGCATGCACGCGCGTATAGCCCTGCTGTTCCAGGAAGCCGCGGACTTCCTCTTCGGTGAAGTTGGAGGGCACCGCGATCGGGAAGGTCACGACCAGCCGCGGATCGCCGGCGGCCGCGGCGCGCTCGGCCAGCGAATGGAAGACGGAGTCGGGCGTGTCGCGCCGCACCACCTTGCCGCAGCCGCGGCAATACAGCCGCGCGCCGCGCGCGAACAGCAGTTTCAGGTGGTCGTTCAGTTCGGTCATCGTGCCGACCGTGCTGCGCGAGCTGCGCACCGGATTGGTCTGGTCGATGGCGATGGCGGGCAGGATGCCCTCGATGCGGTCCACCTGGGGCTTGTCCATGCGGTCCAGGAACTGGCGCGCATAGGGCGAGAAGGTTTCCACGTACCGGCGTTGTCCCTCGGCGTACAGGGTATCGAATGCCAGGGAACTCTTGCCGGACCCCGACACGCCGGTCACGACGACCAGTTCGCCGGTGGCGATGGTCAGGTCCAGGTTCTTGAGATTGTTCTGGCGGGCGCCAACGATGCGAATGTGAGAGCTCATGGACGGTATCGTAGCCTGAGGGAGGGGGCCTGCCCGGACGACGATCCGTCGCTGGTTCCGAGCGCGGCGATATGGAATAATTGCCTATATCGTGAGATAAATGTCCAACATATGGACAAAACCAGACTCACTAGCTGTACAAATAAACAGTATCGCAGATTCGTCCGACATTCGCGCTCTCCGGCTTGCTCTTTTTGCTTGCCGCGGCGCCCGGCGGGTCGCCATGCGCGGGAGACTTCCTTGCTGGAAACCAAGGTCGCGGGAGCCGCGGCGTTCGCGAAGTTCATGACGGTGCTGCAGGCGGTCGCCGACGCGCCGCAGCCGCCCACCGCCGCCGCGCTGGCGCGCAGCTGCGGCTATCCGCGCCCCACCGTCTACCGGATCGTCGCGGCCCTGGCCGAACAGGGCATGGTGGCGGAATCCGGCGGCGCCTACCGGCTGGGCCCCAGGCTGATGTCCCTGGCCAGCCGGGCATGGTCGCAGTTCGACCTGCGCGCCGCGCTGGCGCCAGAATTGCGGGCGCTGCGCGATGAAACCGGCGAAACCGTGCACCTGGCGGTTCCGGCCGGGCGCGAGATGACCTACATTGACAAGCTGGAAAGCCCCGGCCCGGTGCGCATGGCATCGCGGGTGGGCGCATCCGTGGCGCTGCACTCCAGCGCGGTCGGCAAGGCCTACCTGGCGGCGCTGGACGAGCCCTCGCGCGAGCGCCTGCTGCGCGGCCTGCCGCTGGCCGCGCGCATGCCCGCCACGATGACCAGCCTGCCCGCGCTGCGCGCCCAGTTGGACGAAACCGCGGCGCGCGGATACGCCACGGACAACGAGGAAAACGAAGCCGGCATCGTCTGCTACGGCGTGGCGCTGTGCGACGCGGCCGGGCGGCCCGTCGCGGGCGTCAGCGTCAGCACCTTGCTGTTCCGGCGCCGCGACGATCCCCACGCCGCCTACATCGAACCCTTGCTGCGGCTGCGCGACGCCGCCGCGGCCAAACTTGCCGTGCTGCCGGTTTCTCCCGGCGGCGCCTGACCGTCAGCCCTTGAGGAATTCCATGACCGCTTCCCTTGCCCCCAAGCTCGCCGCCCTGATGGCCGCCCGCGTCGTTCCCGTGCTGCGCTACACCGACGCCGCCACCGCCGCCTACGCGGCCGAAGTCGCCGTGGCCGCCGGCTGCACCACGCTGGAACTGACCTGGACCATACCCGGCGTCACCGACCTGCTGCGAGCCTTGCGCGACAAGCACGGCACCGCCCTTCAACTGGGCGTGGGAACGGTGCTGGACGAGCAGCAGGCGCGCGAGGCGCTGGTCGCCGGCGCCGACTTCCTGGTGTCGCCCGCGCTTGCCACCGAGATCGTCGACATGGCGCACGCGGCCGACGCGCTCTGCCTGCTGGGCGCGTTCACGCCCACGGAAGTGCTGGCCGCGCGCCGCGCCGGGGCGGACATCGTGAAGATCTTCCCGGCGGACACCGGCGGCCCCAAGCATCTGGCCGCGATCAAATCCGTCTATCCCGACACCCTC
Organism: Achromobacter denitrificans NBRC 15125; assembly: GCF_001571365.1. Classification (GTDB taxonomy): domain Bacteria; phylum Pseudomonadota; class Gammaproteobacteria; order Burkholderiales; family Burkholderiaceae_B; genus Achromobacter; species Achromobacter denitrificans. Next base: position 41,802 of record NZ_BCTQ01000038.1, read on the forward strand.
CTGTGCCCCACGGGCGGCGTCACCCAGGAAAACATGGGCGCGTACTTCGCCGCCGGCGCGGCGCTGGTGGGCATCGGCAGCAACCTCTACGACAAGGCGGCCTTCGCCGCCCGCGACACACCCGCCCTAGTGGCGCAGATCGTCCGCACCCGCGAGGCCGCCCATGGCTGATTTCGATATCGTCGCGCTGGGCGAACCGCTGGTCGAACTGAACCAGACCCACAAAGACCAGCGCCAATACCTGCAAGGCTTCGGCGGAGACACCTCCAACGCCGTCATCGCCGCCGCCCGCCAAGGCGCGCGCTGCGCCTACCTGACCCGCGTCGGCGACGACGCCTTCGGCCAGCAGTTCCTGGACCTCTGGCAGGCCGAAGGCGTGGACGTCTCGGGCGTTGAGGTCGATCCGGAAGCCCACACCGGTCTGTACTTCGTCCAGCACGGCCCCGACGGACACGCCTTCAGCTACCTGCGCCGCGGCTCCGCCGCCAGCCTGATGACGCCCGCCAGCCTCGACGCCGGCCTGATCGAACGCGCCCGCTTCCTGCACGTATCGGGCATCAGCCTGGCGATCAGCACCAGCGCCTGCGACACCGTCTTCGCCGCCATCGCGCGCGCGCGGGCGGCCGGCACCCAGGTCAGCCTCGACTCCAACCTGCGCCTGCGGCTGTGGCCGGTAGACCGCGCCCGCGCCGTCCTGCGCGAAACCATGCGCGCCGCCGACCTGTTCCTGCCCAGCATGGACGACATGCAGCACCTGACCGGCAACGACGACCCGGAACGCACCCTGGACTGGATCCGCGACGGCGGCGCCGCCGGCGTGGTCGTGCTCAAGCTGGGCAAGGACGGTTCCATCATCGACGACGGCGCCCGACGCCTCCCCATGCCCGCCCTGCGGGTGCAGGCCGTGGACGCGACCGGCGCGGGCGACTGCTTCGCCGGCAGCCTGCTGGCGCGCCGCTGCGAGGGAGATTCCTGGGAAGACGCCGTGCGCTACGCCAACGCCGCGGCGGCGCTGTCCACTCTGGGCTACGGCGCGGTCGACCCCTTGCCCCGCGCCGAGCAGGTCTGGGCGCGGCTGAAAGACGCATCCGCCTGAGCGCCCGCGCTTGTGGAAGAGGAGGGCGGACAGAGATCCGTCCCGATTTTCCAGGCGTCGGCCGGCGCAGGCGGAGCAGCGCCCGATTTGCCGTCATTGGCGCTCCCCGCCAATTTCAGGCTAAAATGCCAAGTTACCCGAATTTTCCGCCAGCCCAGTACCCGGTTGTGCGGGGTCGCCTTCACCGCACAATTTCATCAGGAGAGTAAACATGGCCGAACGCAAACGCGTGCGTCGCAACACCCTGGAACGCCGTTGCCTGGGCAAGGCTTTCAAGCGCTTGTTCGTCAAGTCGCCCAAGGGCGTGTTCAAGATGCTGGAAAAGATCAAGCGCGTCTAATCCACGCGCCGGGCTGAGCTCCGCTTCCGCCCCGATCCCGAAAAAACCCGCCAGGCCTGCGCCGAGCGGGTTTTTTTATGCCCCGGGCCGCGCGTATTGCCTCATTAACCCGGCTCAGCGAGAGCCAGGGCTATCCGCGCCTCGCCGGCCCTCAATCGATCATCAACCTTCCGGGCCGGCAACCTCATCCTGCGCCGGTCCCAGCTTAGGCAGGATGAAATCCATGAAAGCCCGCGTCTTGGCCGGCTGGATGCTGGACGGATACACCACGTAGATCGAAATCGGATCCACCGACCATCCCGGCAGCACCCGCTTCAGCGAATTCCGCTTGATGATGGGATCCAGCGCCTGACAGTGCGGCATCCGGGTAATCGCCAGATCCAGCCCCGCCAGCGTTCCCGCGATGCTCATATTGTTCGCCGCCAGGTGCCCGCTGACCGGCACGCGCTCGCTGACCGCGCCCCGGCGCAGCGTCCAATGCGAATGCGCATCGTCGATAGTGGTGCGCAAGCACTGGTGCTGCGTCAGGTCGCCCGGTGTCTTGGGTTCGCCGTAGCGTTCCAGGTAACGGTCCGAGGCATAAAGGAAATTGTCCAGCGACACCAACTCCTGCACCACGGCTCCGCTGTGCGACACCCCGTTGCCGTTGCCATTGCCGGCGTCCGCCGCCGACGACAGCGGATGGTCCGAGTCCCGGCCGAACCGCAGCACCACGTCGAACGGCGTTCCCTGCGCATCGGACGCCGTCAACATGCTCAGGTCGAACTCGCATTCGACCTCGGGATAGCGCTCGGTGAAATCGTTGATGGTTTCCGGCAGCAGCCAGATCGCCAGGCTGTAGGGCATGGACACCCGCAGATTCCCGGAAGGGCCGCCGGACAGCATCTGCAGCTGTTCGTGCGCCAGCCGCGCCTCGTCGATCAGGCCCTGGCAGCGGCTCATATAGGCCGCGCCCGCCTCGGTCAGGTCGAGCCTGCGCGTATTCCGATTGATCAGCCGCAGGCCGATCGCGCGTTCCAGCTCGTTGATGCGGCGCGACAAGGTCGACGTCGGCATGTTCAGCGCGCGCGCCGCCAGGCTGAAGCTCTTGCGCTTGGCAACCTCCACGAACAAGGCGATGTCATTGAGCTGGACGGGCGAGGCTTCCATAGGCATTCCGAATTTGGCCGCCCGAGTTTACGCCACTCGGCAGCGCCGCCCCAAGCCTGCGCAGGCGCCGCGGACCGGAATTGAATCCGGTTTTGTCAGATTTGATTGCAAATTCGAATGCCGCGCCATCGGTTCGCGCAGGCATATCCCCTAAACTTCAGGCGAACGCATAAAAACCAAGACCGCAGCGGTTGCATGAGGAATCGCAAAGGGGCACAGTGGGCATGACCGACACGCCAACATTTTTTACCGTACTGACGCCCACCTATAACCGGGCGGGCACGCTGCACCGGGTGTACGAATCGCTTTCCCGGCAGACTTTCCGGGGTTTCGAATGGGTCGTGGTGGACGACGGCTCCACCGACAACACCCATGAATCGATCCTGGACTGGCAGGCTCGCGCGGATTTCCCGATCCGCTATTTCTGGCAGAACAACCAGCACAAGAAAACGGCGTTCAACCGCGGCGTGCGCGAAGCGCGCGGCAAGCTGATCGTCGGCCTGGACAGCGACGACGAAATGCCGCCCGACGCGCTGGCCGTCTTCAAGGAAGCCTGGGACAGCATTCCGCCCGCGCGCCGCGACTCCTACGTGGCCGTCACGGGCCTGTGCGCGCGCCCCGACGGCAGCATCGTGGGAGACCGCTATCCGCAGGACGTGTTCGACAGCACGGCCGTGGACGTCTATTTCCGCTACCGCATCAAGGGCGAGAAATTCGGCTGTATGCGCACCGACATCCTCCGGACCTACCCCTTCCCCGAAGACGTGGCCGGCTTCGTGCCCGAAAGCTTGGTGTGGTGGGCGATCGCGCGCGCCGGCTACCTGAGCCGCTTCATCAACCGCGTCGTGCGCACCTACCACGACACGCCGGGCGGCTTGAGCCAGGGCGCGGTATCGGCCGCCAACAACGCCCAGGGCCTGTACCTGCTGGCCTGGGACATGCTGCAGCACCACCTGGAATTCTTCCGCTACCGGCCGCGCGAGTTCATCATGGCGGCCGCGCGCTACACACGCTTCCGCCTGCACCTGAAGCATTCCGGCGTGCCCACGGCCGTCCAGGCGTACCGGCTCACCCATCCCGTCGCCCGGTTCATGGTGGCGGCGATGTGGCCGCTGGGCTACGCGCTGTACCGCCGCGACCGGCGGCGCGGCGTCGCCTAGCGCTCGCGCCCGGGGCGTTTCCCGGCGCGCGGGAAGCCGCCTCAGGCGGGCGCCGCGGCTGGCGCCCCGTGGCCCAGCCCCAGATACACTTCCACCACCCGCGGGTCTTCCGCCACCTGGGCGGCCGGCCCTTCCAGCGTGACCGCCCCGGTTTCCAGCACGTAGGCGTAGTCGGCCACCTGCAGCGCGGCGCGGGCGTTCTGCTCGATCAGCAGGATCGACACGCCCATCTCCCGCAACCGCGCCACGATGCGGAAAACTTCGCGCACGATGCGGGGCGCCAGGCCGAGGCTGGGTTCGTCCAGCATCAGCAGCCGGGGCTTGGCCATCAGCGCGCGGCCCACCGCCAGCATCTGGCGTTCGCCACCCGACAGCGTGCCGGCCAGCTGCGCGCGGCGCTCCTTCAGCCGGGGGAACAGTTCATAGACTTCGTCCAGCGTCTGGCCCTGGTCGCGCAATCCGTTGCGATACCGGTGGAACGCGCCCAGCATCAGGTTGTCCTCGACCGTCATCTCGGAGAAGAGCTCGCGCTTCTCGGGCACCAGGTTCATGCCGGCCGCGACCATCTCCTCGATCTCGGCATGCTCTTGCCGCTTGCCGCCGAAGACGATCTCGCCGTTCGACGGCAGCACTCCCATGATGGCCGACAGCAGCGTCGTCTTGCCGGCCCCGTTCGGGCCGATCACGGTGACGATCTGGCCTTCGCCGACCGCCAGGCTGACGCCCGAGACGGCCTCGACCTTGTCGTAGGCCACGCGCAGGTCGCGCACTTCCAGCAGTTTCGCGCTCATCATTCCACTCCGCCCAGATAGGCTTCAAGCACCGCGGGGTTGTGCTGGATCTCGGCGGGCAGCCCTTCGGCGATTTTCTCGCCGAAGTCCATCACCACGACGCGGTCCACCAGCCCCATCACGAAATCCATATCGTGTTCGACCAGCAGGATGGCCATGCCTTCGGCGCGCAGCTTCTTCAGCAGGTCCGCCAGCTCGCACTTCTCCTGGTAGCGCAAGCCGGCCGCGGGTTCGTCCAGCAGCAGGAGGCACGGGTCGGACGCCAGCGCGCGCGCGATTTCCAGGATGCGCTGCTGGCCCAGGGCGAGAGAGCCGGCTTCGTCGTGCAGATGCTTGCCCAGGCCCACGCGCTCGACCTGGCGCGCCGCCTCGGCCAGCAGGCGAGCCTCTTCCGCGCGATCCAGCCGCCAGGCGGCCGGCATCACGCCGCGGTGGCCGCGCAGGTGCGCGCCGATCGCCACGTTCTCCAGCACGCTCATGCGGCCCAGCAGGCGCACGTGCTGGAAAGTCCGCGACAGGCCGAGCCGCGCAATCCGGCGCGCGCCGGCGCCGGCCACCGAATGGCCCAGCAGGGTCACCTGGCCGGAGGTCGGCGTGTCCACGCCGGAAATCTGGTTGAACATCGTGCTCTTGCCGGCGCCGTTCGGGCCGATCAGGGCCAGGATCTCGCCCGCCCGGATCTCCAGGTTCATGGCGTTGTTGGCGACCAGGCCGCCGAACTTCCGCGTCACGTCCACTGCCTTGAGCACCACGTCGCCGCGCGGCGGCATGGGCTTGCGGGGCAGGGGCTCGGCATTCATGTCCAGCTTGCGAACCTGCTTCTTCAGCGGAACGCAGCGGGTCAGGACGGGCCACAGGCCACTGCGGGCGCGATGCAGCAGCAGCACCATGCCGAAGCCGAAGACGATCACCTCGAAGTTGCCGGTCTGGCCCAGCAGGCGGGGCATCCAGTCCTGCAGCCATTGCTTGAGCACCGTGAACACGCCCGCCCCGACCAGGGCGCCCCAGACCTGCCCCGCGCCGCCGATGACGGTCATGAACAGATACTCGATGCCCATCTGCAGGCCGAAGGGGTTGGGGTTCACGAAGCGCTGCATGTGCGCGTACAGCCAGCCCGAGGCGCAGGCCTGAAGCGCCGCGATGATGAAGATCACCATGCGCGAGCGGGCCGTGTCCACGCCCATGGACTCCGCCATCACGCGGCCGCCCTTGAGCGCGCGGATGGCGCGGCCTTCGCGCGAATCCAGCAGGTTTTGCGTCGACCACACGGCCGTCAGCAGGAACGCCCAGATCAGGTAGTAGATGTTTTCGCCCTGGGTCAGCGGCAAGCCGAAAAGATGGATGGCGGGAATGTCCGGAATGCCGGTGTGGCCGCCCAGGCCTTCGACCGAGCCGAAGACGAAGTACAGCGACAGGCCCCAGGCGATCGTGCCCAGCGGCAGGAAGTGGCCGGACAGCTTGAGGGTGATGGCGCCCAGCAGGTAGGCGATCACCAGTGTCAGCGCCAGGCCCGCCAGCAGGGTCAGCCAGGGCGACGCGCCCAGCCAGGCCAGCCAGGACGGCAGGGTGTCCGCGCGGGTGGTGAGCAGCGCGGTCGTGTAGGCGCCCACGCCGACGAAGGCGGCCTGTCCGAAGCTCGTCAGGCCGCCCACGCCGGTCAGCAGCACCAGGCCCAGCGCCACCATGGCGTACAGGCCGATGTAGTTCAGCAGCGTGACGTAGAAAGGCGGCAGGACCAGCGGGGCGAGGGCCAGCAGCGCCAGGAACGCGAAGAGGATGTGGCGCGGATTCATTCGTCTTCTTCCTCGACGTGATGGCTTTTCAGTGAACGCCAGAGCAGCACGGGGATGATCAGCGTGAACACGATGATTTCTTTGTAGGCGCTTGCCCAGAACGAGGAGAAGGCTTCGATGAGGCCGACCAGCACGGCGCCGGCGGCGGCCAGCGGATAGCTCACCAGGCCGCCGATGATGGCGCCCACGAAGCCCTTCAGGCTGACCATGAAGCCGGAGTCGAAATACATGGTGGTGATGGGCGCGATGAGGATGCCCGACACCGTGCCGATCAGCGCGGCCAGGAAGAACGTGGCCTTGCCCGCGAAGATCGGAGAAATGCCCATCAGCCTGGCGCCCAGGCGGTTGAAGGCGGCGGCGCGCAGCGCCTTGCCGTACATGGAGCGCTCGAAGAACTGGTAGAGCACGATGATCAGCACGGCGGACACGGCCAGCACCCACAGCGCCTGGCTGTTCACGTTGAGCGGGCCGAGCGTGAGGCTGGCGTCGCTGAACGGCGCGGTGCGGGCGCCTTCCGCGCCGAAGGCGAGCAGGCCGAGCCCGACCAGCGCCAGGTGCACGGCGATGGAGACGATCAGCAGCACCAGGGTCGAGGCCGACGCGATGGGCTGGTAGAAGAGGCGGTACAGCTGCGGCCCCATCGGCACGACCAGCAGCAGCGTCAGCAGCGCCTGCACGGCCATGGGCAACTGGGCCAGCGGCAGGCGGTAGAACAGCGCGGCCAGCGCCAGCGGATAGGCCAGCTTGGCCGCCATGCGCCCGAGGCCGCGGTTACGTCCGGGCCGCTTGCGGCGCGCCATCAGGTCGGCAGCGACTTCGGCGACCGCGAAGGCGAGCAGCAGCCACACCAGCAGCACCGGCTTGCCGGCCTGCAGCGCCGCCATCGTCAGGGCGCCGAACGCCACGAACTCCCCCTGGGGGATGAACAGCACGCGGGTAACAGTGAAAACCAGCAGGATGGACAAAGCCAGCAGCGCATAGATGGCGCCATTGGTGATGCCGTCCTGCCCAAGAATCAGGGCAATCTGAGCATTCATGCGAAATTCCGGGTAAGACAGACAAGCACATCAGGCAGGTCACCCTTACATGCGCCGTGGGTGCCACCACGGAGCAGGCTCTGCGCACCCCAGCGGGATGCCGCGGATCCGGGCTCCGCCGGTCCGCAGGCATGCCCCCCTGGGGGGGAAGCGCGCAGCGCTTCGGGGGGGGGGCTACTTCACCAACGCCCAGTTGCCGTCCTTGACGGTGATGAGTTCGCGGCCGCGTTCGTCGAAGCCGCTATGGTCGGCGGCGGACATGTTGTAGACGCCCTGGGTGCCGACGAGCTCCTTGGTCTGTTCCAGCGCATCGCGCAGCGCGCTGCGGAATTCCTTGGTGCCCGGCTTGCCGGCCTTTTCGGCCAGCGGCACGGCCTTTTCCAGCAGCAGGCCCGCGTCGAAGACGTTGGCGCCGAAGGTGGCCGGCTTGGATCCATTGAGCTTCTCGTAGGCGGCGATGTAGTCGGACGCGACCTTCTTGGACGGATTGCTGTCGGGCATTTCCGGCAGCACCAGCATCAGGCTGGCCGCCAGCACCGTGCCTTCGACCTTCTTGCCGCCCAGCTTCAGGAAGTCGGGCAGGGCCGCGCCGTGGGTCTGGTAGAACTTGCCCTTGTAGCCCTGATCGAAGAGGGTCGTCTGCGGCAGCACGCTGGCGGCGCCGGGGGCGGCCACCAGCACGGCGTCCGGCTTGGCGGCCAGGATCTTCAGCGCCTGGCCCGTGACCGAGCTGTCAAAGCGCAGGTAGCGCTCGTTGGCGGCGATCTTGATGCCCTTCTCGGCGGCCAGGCCCGAGAAAACCTTGTACCAGTTCTCGCCGTAGGGGTCGTTCAGGCCGATGAAGCCGACCGTCTTGATGCCGGTCTTGGCCATGTGGTCGACCAGCGCGCGCGCGATGATGTCGTCGTTCTGCGTGGTCTTGAACACCCACTTCTTCTGGTCGTTCATCGGCAGCACGACCGCGGCCGTGCCGACCGGCGCCAGCATGGGCACGCCGGCCTCGGCCGCGAACTGGATCACGCCCATGGCGTTGGGCGAGCCCGAGGGGCCGATCAGCGCGTCCACGTTCTGCTCCGAAATCAGCTTCTTGAAGGCCGTGACCGAGTTGGTGGAATCGCTGGCGTCGTCCAGCGAGATGTATTCCACGGTCAGGTCGCCGATCTTCTTGGGCAGAAGCGGAACGGTGTTCTTCTGCGGAATGCCGACCAGCGCCGTGGGGCCGGTGGACGAGGTGACGACGCCGACCTTCACTTGGGCCAGGGCGGGCAGGGCGAACAGCGCGGCTACCGCGGCGGCAGCGGCCAGGGGGAGTTTCTTCGACAGCATGGCAAAACCTCCGGATAGGGAGCAAGGTGGGGGTGCGGCTGGAAAACGGAGAAAACGGGAACTGCTGGAATTGCTTGTTGCTTAAACTTTTCTTGAGCAGGCTCAGCACTGTAGACGTCGCCGCAGCGCTTACCTATCCGTCAAAACCCGAAGCGGCGCCCCGGGAATGGGCGCTCAGATGGTGATGGAGCTGACGCTGGCGCCGCCGCAGACGAACAGCGTCTGCCCGGTGACGAAGCTGTTGGCGGGATCCGCGAAGAACATGACGGCCCGCGCCACGTCGTCCGAGCGCCCCAGGCGCTTGACCGGGATGCCGGCGGCCAGCTGCTTTTCGCGTTCGCTGCCGGGTTCGATCACCTCGTAGAACATGTCGGTCTGGATCGGACCGGGGGCCACCACGTTGACCGTGATGCCGTAGGGCGCCAGTTCCAGCGACCAGGTGCGCGCCATGCCCACCATGCCGGCCTTGGTGGCCGAATACGCGGTGCGGGTCGGCAGGCCGAGGGCGCCGCGCGAAGACATCATCACGATGCGGCCGAACTTGCGTTCCTGCATCCCGGGCAGGGCAGCCTGCACCAGGCTGATGGCCGCGCCCAGGTGGATCTGGGTCAGGCCGTGCAGTTCTTCCTGGGTGACCTGCGGCAGCAGGTTGGGCCAGATGACGCCGGCGTTGTGGATAACGTGGCTGATGGGAAACCGCGAGGCGGCCTCGGCGCCCGCCTGCGCGGTAGCCGTGGCATCCAGCAGGTCGACCTGCATGTTGTGCAGGCGCGGATGGCTGAAGTCGGCGGCGCGGCGCGCCATGGAAATCACTTCGTAGCCTGCGTCCAGCATGCTGCGGCAGATCTCGGCGCCGATGCCGGCGCTGCCGCCGGTCACGATGGCGACGTTGGTGTGCGTCATGGATATCCCCTGTTGTCGTTGTCGTTGTCGTTGTCGTGCGGCCGGCTCAGGCCTTGGGCGCCAGCGCCAGCACGCGCAGCGGACTGCCCGAGCCGCTGCGGATCTTGAGCGGCGCCGAGAAGATCACCGCGCCGGTGGGCGGCAGCTGGTCCAGGTTGGTCAGGCATTGCAGGCCGTAGCGGTTGTTGCCGTGCATGTAGTAGTGGCAGGGATAGGGGGGATCGAGGTGCTGCGCCTGGCCCGCGTCGGTGCCGACCGATTCGGTGCCGAAGCCGTGCACGTCGCGCTCCTTGATCAGCCAGGGCACCACTTCCGCGTCCGGGCCGGGCGAGTGCGCGCCATCGGCCTGCAGGTTCAGGTACTCGGCGGGCTTGGCGCGCTTGGACCAGTCGGTGCGCATCAGCACCCACGACCGCGCCGGGATGCGGCCATGCCGCTCTTCCCATTTCTTCACGAAGTCGACGGTCAGCAGGAAATCCGGGTTGTCGCGCGCTTCGGGCGAGCAGTCGATCACGCAGGCGCTGGCGATGAAGGCCTCGACCGGGATGGTGTCCACGGTATTGTCGGGTTGGTCCTTGCCCGTGACCCAGTGGGCCGGCGCGTCGAAGTGGGTGCCGGTGTGTTCGGAGCACGAGAAATTGTTCCAGTACCAGGCGGGTCCGCGCTCGTCGTAGCGCGAGATTTCCTCGATGCGGAACGGCCAGGCCTGGCCGAACTCCGGCGGCAGCACGATGGTGGGGAATTCCGGCGTCAGCGTCTCGGTCAGGTCCACCAGGCGGATGCGGCCGGACACCAGTTCGGTCATGAATTGGGCAAGAATGTTCTGGCTCATGTGCTGTTCCTCTAGATTCGTGCGTTGTCGGGGAAGGGGCGGGCCGTCAGGCGCCCAGCTCCCGTTCCAGTCCCTTGGGGTTCTCCGCCAGCCGGGCGCGGAATTCCTGCGCGACATCGCCGACGTACACGTCTTCGATGCCATCCTTGAGCGCGCGCACGATGGCGGCGGCGATCGCCGCGGGCGCCACCCGCGGGGGCGGCGTGCGTTGCTCCCATTCGTGATCCACCGGCCCGGGGAACACGTTCATCACCCGCACGCCCGCGCCGCGCATCTCGGCGCGCAGGCACTGCGCCAGGGACAGCGCGGCCGCCTTGGACGCCGACCACATGCCGCGCGAGGGCAGGTTCATATGGGCGTAGATGGACAGCACATTGACCCAGGCCGTGGCGCTGTTCACGCCGTCCGCGGCGCGGCCGCACAGCGCCGGGCCGAAGTTCTGCGCCAGGCGCATCAGCCCCAGCACGTTCACGTCCAGGGCGTCGCGCGCCGTGTTGACGTCCTTGCGGTTCAGCAGCCCGCCTTCGCGCTCCTGGTCGGCGGTGTTCACCAGGATCTCGACCTTGCCGCCGATGGACGCGGCGACCCGCTCGACCGAATCGGTATCGGTCACGTCGAGCACCACGGCCTGCACGCGCGGATCGGCCGCCAGCGCGTCGAAGGCGGCGTCGCGCTTCCACGCTTGCGGATCGCCCAGGAACACGGTCGGGCAGCCGGCTTCCAGCAGGGCGCGCGCCACGGCCTGGCCCACCGCCGATTTGCCGTCGGTGACGAGCGCGCGGCGGAATTTCGGATCGCACGAGGTTTCGCGCAGGGTCTTGTCGTCTTCCATGTTCGGCGTGTTCCTTTCAGGCAGGGCGATCATCACGGCCTGGCCGCCGCGGTCCAGCTTCAGCGCCAGGCGCACGGGGGCGCCGTCGACGCAGTCCTGGTGCACGTGCGCCACCACCGATGGGCCGGCGGTCATGCGCACCGTGCCCACCCGCCAGGGCAGGCGTTCGCGGAAATACAGGTCGTTGCTGTGGTGCAGGACGGTGCTGACCAGCAGCACGCCGCTGGGGTCGGCCGGGCGCCACGGCAGGTGTTCGGACAGGCAGTGGCCGCAGACTTCGCGGGGCGGATACTGGACCGCGCCGCAGTCGGCGCAGGTCTGCAGCTCGAAGCGGCCCTCGGCGGCGGCGGCGGTCAGCCCCAGCGCGCTGCGGCTGCGCCAGCCGGGCGGCAGGGTCGGCTGGCGGGTGCGGGCGATGGGGTTCTTGCGGGGCGGTTTGGCCAAGGGTTCAGTCATGCGTCGCTCCTGGCCAGGATGGCCGCGGCGGTGCACAGCCCGCGGTCGTAATTGATCATGCCGAAACCGCTGACCATGCCGAGGCGGGCATCGGCCACCTGCGTCGCGCCGGCCGTGCCGCTGAGCTGGCGCAGCGCCTCGACCAGCCCCAGATAGCCGCCGGCCGCGCCGGCCTGGCCCACCGACAGCTGGCCGCCGTTGGTGTTGAAGGGAAAGCTGCCGTCCACGGTGAAACTGTTGCCGCGCACGAAATCCGGCGCCGCGCCTTTCGGACAGAAGCCCAGGTCTTCGATCTGCATCAGGTTGATGACGGGGTAGTCGTCATAGGCTTGCAGGAAATCCATGTCGCCCGGCTGGGCGCCGGCCTGGCCGTACAGCTCGTCCAGGTCCAGGGTCCATCCGCCGCGCGTCTGGATCGGGTCCTCGATCCAGGCGTTGTGGCGTTCGATGGTGGAGAGGATGCGGGCGTAGGGCAGGTTCAGCGCCCGCGCCCGGTCTTCGCTCATGACCAGGAAGGCGTCGGCGCCCGCGCAGGGCATGACGCAATCGAACAGGTGGATCGGATCGGTGATGACGCGCGCATCCAGGTACTGGGCGAGCGTCAGCGGCTTTTTCATCAGCGCGTGAGGAAAGCGCAGCGCGTTGTCCCGCTGCGCCACGCAGAGCTTGCCGAAGTCCTCCCGGGTGGCGCCGGTCGCGCGCATGTAGTTGGCGGTCAGCAGCGCGAAGCTGGCGTTGGGGCCGCCCGCGCCATAGGGGTAGACGGCGTCCTGCGCGAAGCGCGAGAACTGGCTGACCGTGTTGCGGAACGAGTCCACGTGGTTGGTATCGCCCGCGATGCAGGCCACGACGTCGGCATCGCCGGCCTGCACGGCGCGGGCCGCGCGGCGCAGGGCCGCCACCCCGCTGGCGCCGCCCATGGGGATGTGATCCAGCCAGCGCGGGCTCATGCCCAGGTGCTGCACCAGGCCGACGGCGGTGTCGGGCGCCAGGGTGAAGCTGGAGACGCACAGCCCGTCCACGTCGGTCTTGGCGATGCCGGCCCGCCGGATCAGCGCGCCCAGCGCGCGGCCCAGCCACCAGTGGGCGGCATGCGTGGAATAGCGTTCGTACGGAATGGTGACGGGCAGGGCCGCCACCACGCCGTCATAGCCCCGGCGCCCCTTGCTCATCGGACGGACTCCTCGCGCCGCGCCGGCGCCGCGTCCGCCTGGGGGCGTTTTTTCATGGCGCAGGTGTCCACGCAACGGGCCCTGCCCGGCAGCGTGGGCGCCAGCGCCTTCATCTCGCCGCGCTGGATCTTGTTGGTGGTGGTGAGCGGCAGGCTGTCGACGAAGGCGACGTAGCCGGGGGCCTTGTAGTAGGCCAGCTGCTCCAGGCTCCATTGCACGATGCTGCGGGCCGCCTCGGTCATTTCGGCGTCGGTGACCGGCCACTTGTCGGGCACCACGCAAGCCAGCACTTCGTCGCCGCGCACCGGATCGGGCACGGCGGCCACCGCCACCGCCTTCACCAGTGGATGCTGCATCAGCACGCTCTCCACCTCGACGGCCGAGATGTTCTCGCCGCTGCGGCGGATCACGTTCTTCTTGCGGTCCACGAAGCGCAGCGCGCCGTCGGCCTCGCGGCGGACGATGTCGCCGGTATGGAACCAGCCGTCTTCCCAGGCCTGCGCCGTGGCTTCCTCGTCCTTGAGGTAGCCGGCGAAGAAGCCGTAGCGGGGATCGTCGCCCGCGTGGCGCACCAGCAGTTCGCCCGGCTCGCCGGTCGCCGCCTCGTCGCCCGCGTCGCTCACGATGCGGACCAACACGTCCTCTTCCTCGCTGCCGAAGCAACTGCTGCCGATGTGGCGCGGCTCCCGGTTGGCGATGATGACGGCGCCCGCGCCGGTTTCGGTCATGGCCCAGGCCTCCAGCAGCGGAAAGCCGAAGCGCGCCTCGAAGGGCTGGTGCAGCTTGCGGTCCACTCCCGCGCCGAAGCCGAAGCGGATGGCGCGCTGGGGATCGTTCGCCGACGGCTCCGCCTTCATCAGGATGGCGGGCATCACGCCCAGGTAGTGCAGCACGGTGGCGCGGGAGTCGCGCACGCTGTCCCACCAGGTCTTGGGATGGAATCGGTCCAGCGGGATCAGGCATCCGCCCGTCAGCACCATGGCCATGGCCGAGTACGCCATGGCGTTCATGTGGACCAGCGGCAGCGGCGTCAGCATGCGTTCCTGGCCGGGACGCAGGGCCGCCAGGCCGCCGATGCGCGCGTACCAGCCGCCGGCGTGCAGGAAATAGCGGTTGGGCAGGATGCAGCCCTTGGGCCGTCCGGTGGTGCCGGACGTGTAGAGCAGGGCGCACTCGGTCAGAACGTCGGGCTCGCTGCCGGCCAGCGGCGCGGCAAACGGCGAGGCGGGCGGCATATCGTCCGGGCCCATCACGCGTAGTTCGCGGCCGGCTCGCTTCGCGGCGGCAAGCAGGTCGGCGTGGCGTTCGGGCAGCGCCACGGCCAAGGCGATCTCCGAATGGCCCGTCAGGTATTCGAGTTCGGCCGCGCGCAGGTCGGGATTGATCGGCACGACCGACACGCCCAGCGCATTCAGCGCGAACCAGTGCAGGAAGAAGGCGGGGCGGTTTTCCAGCAGCAGCCCGGCGCGGTGGCCGTGCCCGTAGCCGGCGCGGGCGTAGGCGGCGCGCAGCGTTTCGATGGCGTCGGCGGCCTGCGCGTAACCCAGTTCGCCGGCTTCGACGCCATAGGCCCGCGCCGTTTCGGGCAGGATGCAGAGGAAGGGCTGGGCGCCGTGGCGGGCGGCCGTGACGCGGAATGCCTGATGGACCGTGGTGCTCACAAGCCGCTCCTACATAAACAATTGGATATTGCCGAAGGCCGCGTCGCAATTGACGAGGTCGACGCGCTTGAGCCGGATACGCAACACGCCGTCCTGCTCGACCAGGTGATGCGTGGTCCAGCCGGCGTACAGCGTCTGCGCGTCCAGCCGCGTCTCGACATAATGGAATGCGGTGCGCACCACGTGCCGGCCCTCGGCGGGCGCGGCTTCGGGATGATCGCGTTCGATGGAGGGCGCCTGCAGCAGGTGATGGCAGCGGCTCTTGGGCTGCTGCGAGAACGTGCGCTGGCCGGCCAGCCGCTCCACGCGCACGCGCAGCAGCAGCTTGTCCTCGTACATCAGCGAAGCATGCAGCCTGGGGTCGGTCTGGCCATGGGCCAGCGGCATCCAGTAATGGCCGTCGTCGGTGTACAGGTTGAGCCATTCCTCGAAGCGCAGCTCGTCCAGCATGCGCGCTTCGGCGTAGACAAAATCGATCAGTTCACGGTCGCTTGCGCTCATACCGACTCCGGTCCGGTCATGTAGCGGCCCCATGCGCGGTACTGGTTGCGCATCTGCCATTCGTTGGTGCCATTGGTGGTGACGTTCTTCCGCGCGGTTTCGTCGGGCGAGTACAGCCGGCCCACGTTGACCCAGTCGCGCGCCCGCGAATGCAGCCCGTCCTGCGCTCGCTCGTACATTTCCAGGTCGTCGTGGCCGACCACGGAAGTGGGGGCGTTGATGAGGCGGTTGTACATGAGCGTGCGTTCGAGCAGCAGGTCGGGCGCGCCCACCAGGCGGAAGGTCCAGGACTCCACCAGGGTCCGGTCCGCCGCGATGGGCTTGAAGATGCGCAGGGTCTGGATCGGCCCCTTGACCATGATGTTGGGGAAGTACACGGTGTTGTGGCGCACGTCGCCGAGGATCTGCTTGGCGCGTTCCTCGCCGTAGGCCGCCACCATCGCGTCCCAGTACCCGGGGATGCCGGAGTAGGAGGCGTGGATCGAGTCGGACACGCCGGTGTGGCCGTGGCCGTTTTCCCACACGCGGATGCCCATGTTCTCGAAGAACTCGTAGGGCGAGATGAAGGGCGCGAACAGTTCCACGGCCATGGGCTTGGGCGTGCCTTCCGGCGCCTGTTCCCAGACCTTCACGGCGGTTCCGGCCGAGGATTCGTGGGCGACCATGGGGTGGCAGGTGTCGGTCTGGTTGTCGACCAGCATCTTCCAGTTGCAGCGGTGCATGTAGCGCAGCACGCCGCCGGCCACTTCCAGCCGGCCTTCCGGCGAGCGGTCCACCATGTTGTCCAAGGTGGACAGCGATTCGCCGAAGAAGTCCTCGAAGGACTGGCCTTCCGGATTCAGCCGGCAGAACACGAAGCCGCGATGATTCTTCACGTCCTTCACGGCGGCCATGCCCTGGCTGGCTTCGCAGTTTTCCAGGCCGGTGTTCTCGTAGCCCTTCTTCAGCGGGATGGACAGCAGGCTGCCGTCCGTCTTGAAGGTCCAGGCGTGGTACGGACAGCGGAAGAACTTGCCGGTATTGCCGCAGGCGTCGCCCGCCACCATCGTGCCCTTGTGCGGGCAGCGGTTGTGCAGCACGCGCACGCTCTTGTCGCTGTGGCGCACCATCACCACGGGCTGGTTGCCGACCGTGGTGGTGATGTAGTCGCCGGGGTTGGGCACCTGGCTGTCGTGGCCGACGTAGACCCAGGTGTTGGCGTACAGGCGCTCCATCTCCAGCTCGAACAGCTCCTGGTCGATGAACAGGTCCTTGTGCACCTCGGTGTCTCGCAGCAGGGCGCGGATGGCGTCGGGGTTGTCGCGGTATTTGCTCATGGTGGCGCTTCCTTGCGTCGGGGCTACAGGTCCAGCACCAGGCGCGCCGATTTCGCGCGCGAGATGCAGATCTGGATGATCTTGCCGCTGGCCTTCTCGGTGTCCGACAGGTAGTAGTCGCGGTGGTCGGGCTCGCCTTCCAGCACCGTGGCCTGGCAGACGCCGCATTCGCCGCGTTTGCAGTCGTACATGGGATCGCAGCCTTCTTCTTCCATCACGTCGATGATGGTCTTGTCGGCGGGGATGGTCAGCACGCGGCCGGACTGGCGCAGCTCGACTTCGAAGGGCTGGTCGCCGGCCTGGGGGGCGGCCGTGGTGAAGAGCTCGAAGTGGATGTGGGCGTCGGGCCAGTGGCGGGCGCGGGCGCCCTGGATGACCGCGTCGATCAGCCCCTTCGGGCCGCAGACGTACAGGTGCTGGCGCGGGGAGGCCGAGGCCAGCAGCGCCTGCAGGTCGAAGCGGCAGGACGGGTCGTCGTCGGCATGCAGGGTCAGGTCCTCGCCCGCCAGCGCCTCCAGCTCGGGCCGGAAGGCCAGCTGGTCTTTGCTGCGGCCGCAGTAATGAAGATGGAAGGCCCGGCCGGCGGCTTTCAGCGAGGCGGCCATGGAAGCGACCGGCGTGATGCCGATGCCGCCCGCGATCAGCACCACGGGTTCGTCGCCGGCCGGCGATTCGTGCAGCGGGAAGTCGTTCTTCGGGCCCTCGACCATGAGCGCGTCGCCTTCGGCCAGGGCGTGCATATAGCGCGATCCGCCTTCGCTGGTTTCCTCCAGGCGCACGCCCAGCCGGTATTCCGCGGGGTCGGCGAAGCGCCCCGCCTCGGGCGCCAGCTGCACCAGCGAATAGCAGCGCGGTTCGCGCAGGCCGGGCACCGATATCTTCAGGTGCGCGCCCGGACCGAAGGCGGGCAGCGCGCCGCCATCTTCGCGGACCAGCCGGAACGAGCGGATCAACGGCGATTCCTGCCGGACTTCCCGAACGATGAGTTTCAATGTTTGCACGGCGTTTGTCCCTATCGGTGTTCGGCTCAGGCCGCCAGCTTTTCAGCCAGCTGGCGTTCCATGGGGCCGCATTTTTCGTTGGCCAGGGCGGTGTCGCGCAGCGCGCGCAGCGTCGCGGCGGCGTCGGGCCGGCCGGCCAGTTGTTCTGCCGCGGCGATCAGTTGGCGGTACTTGCCGCCGCCGCGCACGTGCGTGTCGCTGTAGCCCTTGACCAGGCGCCGGCAGTTGACGGCTTCGACGGCCAGCGCGTAATCGCGCGGCGCCAGTTTCGCGATCAGGTCCAGCCACTGCCGCAGGCCGGCGGCCTCGGCCTGGTGGCGCAGCGTGCCGCGGCGGAAACGCCGCATGCCGGCCAGCGCGTACAGCATCAGGAAGCCGCCCAGCGTGCCGCTCTGCATGCGGCGGCCGTGGCCCAGGCGGCGCGCGACGAAGCCGCCGAAGGCCTTGGATCCTTCCAGCCAGCGGCCCAGTCCGGCGGGCAGCGTGCCGCAGATCTCCTCCAGCCGCGGATGCATGAATTCCGTGGTGTAGACCAGCTGGTCCGGGCGCGCGCCCACTTCCTCGCGCACGCGGTCGAAGCGCGTGCCCCGGGTTTTCAGGTCGGCCACGCGGATCACGTCGTCGTAGGCCATGGCCGTGGCGACGTAGCGGGCGGCGGCACAGGTCAGTGCCCACTGCTGGCCTTCGCCGCCATGCGCGGCGTCCAGGTCGCGGATCGCCTTCATGTGGCGCAGGTAGTCGCGGGCATAGGCCAGGTCCTGGAACTCGATCTGGCGGCGCGCGCCCACCGCCAGCATGGGCTGGGCACAGGCGGGGAAGTCGCGCTTGATGGCGTCCAGCAGGGCCTGCGTCCTGGGGTTGGCGGCGACGTCGGGCAGGGCCGGCACCGGCCGTTCCAGGTCGATGGGGGCGGGCTGCGCGGGCGCCTGGGCGGCCGACTCGAAGCCCAGGGCGAAGGCGCGCAGGCTGGCGTCCACGCCCAGGCCGGCGCGCCGCACCGTGGCTTCGAAGTCTTCGCGCGCGAAGGGCAGGGCGCCGCTGCCGGCCACGGCGCCGAACAGGCTGGCGCTGATCACGCTGCCGGCGCGGTCGGCCAGGGCCTGCAGGTCGAAACAGAGAAAGCGCTTGGCGGCGGCGCGACCCGCTTCCAGCACCTTGTTCGGGTCGGCGATGCCGTTGCCGGGCGCGGATTTCTCGCTGACCGCGTAGCTTCGGTGCGAAGACGTCAGCAGCACCGTGCGCTCGGGCGTGACCAGGCCGCGCTGGATCGCGCGGCCGCCTTCCATCAATTCCGCCGCCACTACCAGGTCCACGTCGCCGGGGGTGGGCATCAGCGCCAGCGCCGGTTGCCGGCCGGCCCGCTGCACGTCCGACTCGGGCAACAGTTCCAGGTAGTAGATCGTGGCGCCGGTGCGCTGGGCCACGCCGGGCACCGACGTGGTCTGCGCCCACCAGCCGGCGTGCTCGGCCATGTCGACGATCCAGTCGGCCAGCACGCCGCCGCCCTGGCCGCCCATGGCCAGGATGGCGATCTTGATGGGGTTGCCTTGCTGCATGGGCACCGGTTTCATGGAACGCGTGTCCTTAAAGTGCGTTATTGGCCAGGCGCGCCGCGCGTCGCCGTTGCAGGAAGCCGATCACGGCGCCGCGCATGCGCGCCAGGTAGCGGTCGCGTCTGGTGGGGTTGTGGACGATGTCGGCGCGGTAGAACGAGGGGCACAGCACGGCGGCGTGGGCCACTTCGCCGCAGTTGCCGCAGCCGACGCAGCTGCTCTCCACGTGCGCGACCGGGTCTTCCTTCAAGGGGTCGCCGCTGTCCTTGACGGTCAACGAGGGGCAGCCCGACAGCCGGATACAGGCGTGGTCGCCGGTGCACACGTCGGGGTCCACGCCGAAGCGTTCCTTGACCGCGCGCTTGCCTTCCTTGACCGCCTTGTTGAACAGCGGCTTGATGCGGCGCTGCTTGTTCAGCATGCATTCGGACTGCGCGATGATGACCTTGGGGCCCTTGACCTCGGTGGTCAGCGCCTCTTCGATGGTGGCGCGCACCTTGGCCACGTCGTAGGTCCGGTCCAGCGTGCGCACCCACTTCACGCCCACGCCGCGAACGGCCTGGTCGATGGGGTTGTTGGTCGAGCGGTCCGGATTCTCGGCGCGCGACGACAGGATGTCCTGCCCGCCGGTGGCCGAGGCGTAGAAGTTGTCGACGATGACGATGACGCCGTCGTACTTGTTGAACACCGCGTTGCCGATCCCCGAGGCCAGCCCGTTGTGCCAGAAGCCGCCGTCGCCCATGATGGAAATGGGGCGCTTGGCCGCGGGCACGTTGAAGGCCGCCGCGCTGGAGGCGCCCAGGCCGTAACCCATGGTGGTGGCGCCCAGGTTGAAGGGCGGCAGGATGGAGAAGAGGTGGCAGCCGATGTCGCAGGAAATGTGGTGCTGGCCCAGCGTTTCCTGCGCCAGCGTCAGCGCCGAGAAGATCGGCCTTTCGGGACAGCCGGTACAGAAGCCCGCGGGCCGGGGCGGCACCACGGCCGCCAGGCCCTCCACGTGCTTGTGGAAGGTGATGGGCTGCTCGGCCGGCCGGGCGGGCTTGGGGCGCGTCAGTTCGGTGATTTCCAGCTGGCGCTCGGCGGCCGGGGCGTCGGCCGCGGCGGCGGGATGCGTCTGCAGGGATTCCGGGCGGTTCCGCTTGAGGAATTCGCGCAGGCCGTCGCGCATGACCTGGGTGGTGTATTCGCCCGCCATGGGCAGCACGTCCTTGCCGGACAGGCGCGTGTCCACGCCCGCGCGGCGCAGCACGGCATGCAGGTTCTGCTCGATGTAGTCGGGCTGGCCTTCTTCCAGCAGCAGCACCGCGCGCTTGCCGCGGCAGAAATCGACGACCTCGTCCTCGATGACGGGATAGGTCACGTTCATGACGTAAAGCGGAATGCGGCTGTTGCCGAAGTTGTCCGCCAGGCCCAGCAGTTGCAAGGCGCGGATGACGCCGTTGTACAGGCCGCCCTGCAGGATCAGGCCGATATCGTCCTGGTCGCCGTCGAAGTGTTCGTTGAGCTTGTGCTCCTTGATGTAGCGGATGGCGGCGGGCCAGCGCTCCTTGATTTTCTCCTGCTCATGCAGGAAGGAGGCGGGCGGCAGCACGATGCGGCTGGTGTCGCGGGCCGGGCTTTCCAGCGCCTGGGCCAGCGAGAACGCCGGACGCTTGTTTTCCTTGGCGACGAAGCGGCCGTGCACGTGGCAGCCGCGGATGCGCAGTTGCAGCATGACCGGGGTCTTGCTGGCCTCGGACAGTTCGAAGCCGTCCTCCACCGCCTTGACCATGCTTTCGAGGTTGGGGCGCGGATCCAGCAGCCAGATCTGCGACTTCATGGCGAACGCATGCGAGCGTTCCTGCATGATGGACGAGCCTTCGCCGTAGTCTTCGCCCACGATGACCAGCGCGCCGCCGGTGACGCCGCCCGAGGCCAGGTTGGCCAGGGCGTCGGACGCGACGTTGGTGCCCACCGTGGATTTCCAGGTGACCGCGCCGCGGATCGGGTACATGACCGATGCCGCCAGCGTCGCGGCCGCCGTGGCTTCCGAGGCGCTGGCCTCGAAATGCACGCCGAGCTCCTGCAGGATGTCGTTGGCGTCGGCCAGTACGTCCATCAAGTGCGAGATCGGCGAGCCCTGATAGCCCGCGACATAGCCCACGCCGGATTGCAGCAAGGCTTTCGTGACGGCGAGAATGCCCTCTCCACGGAACTCTTCGCCCGCGCCGATGCGCAACTGCTGGACTTCTTTCTTGAAAGACCTTTCAGCCATCTAGAACTCCTTCCCGGCCCGGCCCGCGGGTCCTCAAGCGTTGCTGCTGCGCAGCATCGTGACGTCAGGAAAATCTCATCTAAAAAATACTTTAGGAGTCAACGTTTTAGCT
>NZ_BCTQ01000039.1 GCF_001571365.1 Achromobacter denitrificans NBRC 15125
GTCGCGCCCAGCGGCAGGCCTCGGCTCGCCTGCCACTGGCGGCCGAAGCGCGCCAGCGCGGCGTCCTGCCAGGCCGGGCCGATCAGGGTGATGCCGGCGGGCAGGCCGTCGGCGCGCATGCCTGCCGGCACGGCCAGCGCCGACAGGTCGGCAAGGTTGGCGAAGTTGGTATAGACGCCCAGCCGCGAATTCAAGGCAACCGGATCCGCCTGGAGTTCGGCGATGGTGTAGATCGACGGCGAGGTCGGCACGACCAGCGCGTCGTAGCCCTCCAGCGCCCGATGGATGCGCCGCGACAGCTCGGCGCGCCGGTACTCCGCCTTGAATGCGTCGAGCGCGCTGTAGCGGCCGGCCTGCTCGACGATGCCGCGCACCACCAGATGGATCGCGTCGGGCTTCTCGCGCAGCAAGCCTTCCACCGCGGCGTAGCGCTCGGCCACCCACGGCCCCTGATAGAGCAAGGCGGCCAGTTCGGCGAAAGGCGCGAAGTCCAGCGATTCCACGCTGGCGCCGTCTTCCCGCAAGGCGCGCACCGCGTCGTCGAAGGCGGCCGCCGCCTGCGCGTCGCCGAAGAATTCCAGTTGCGCCGGGATGGCCAGCCTGGGAGCCGCGGGCCACGGCCGCGCGACGTCGGCCGGCTGCTCGCGCGAATAGGGATCGGCGTCGTCATAGCCGCCGGCGATCCGCGCCACCAGCGCCGCGTCGTCCACCGTCAGCGCGAATACCGACACGCAATCCAGCGTGCGGCACGCCGGCACCACGCCGGCGGTGCTGAGCCAGCCGCGGGTGGGCTTCAGGCCCACGATATTGTTGAAGCCCGCCGGCACGCGGCCCGAGCCCGCGGTGTCCGTGCCCAGCGAGAACGCCGCCAGGCCGCGCGCCACCACCGAGGCCGAGCCGGAGCTGGAGCCGCCGCTGACGTACTCCGGCCGGAACGCGTTGGGCACCGCGCCATGCGGAGAACGCGTGCCGACCAGGCCGGTCGCGAACTGATCCAGGTTGGTCTTGCCTACCAGGATGGCGCCCGCCGCGCGCAGGCGGCGCACGACGGTGGCGTCCTCGCCGGGCAGATAGGCGAATTCGGGGCAGGCGGCCGTGGTGGGCCAGCCGGCTGCGTCGATGTTGTCCTTGACCGCGAAGGGCACGCCATACAGCGGCAGGCGCGCCAGGTCGCCCCGCGCCGCGTCCCGCAGCCCTTGCAGATCGTCGAGCTGGCGCGCGAGCATGGCCTCGTCCACGCGGCTGATCCAGGCATTGTCGGCCGCGCCGCCCGGCGCGGCCCACGCGGCCAACAGCGCTTCGGGCCTGGCCCCCTCGTCGCGGTAGGCAGCTTGCCATCGCGCGATCGTCCACCCCTCGGGGCCCTTCTGCGTTGCTAAGGCATTCATGCGGGAATCCTTTCTTGTATACAAGTACGGATTCCCAAGCAATCGGCGTGCCATGTCGGCCCCGCGCCCGCCTCTCCCTCTCAAGCCCTCGCTTCGCGCCGCGCGCCTGTCGCGCGCCGGCAGCCTGCCCGCACCGCGAGCGGGCAGCCCTTGCACCCATCTTGTGCGCGCGGCACCAGCTTGAACCCGCTCGCCGCGCGCGCGCCGCCGCGTTGCCGGCGCGCGATTTCCTCCCCCTTATTGGAAGGTCGCGATGCCGATCGCGGTTGGCACGGGTTTTGCTTTGGAGTTCTGCGTTGTCGGGTGTTGTTCAGATCGTTCCTGCCGGCGCGTCCGGCGCATTCCCATCCAGGAGTCATCATGAAACGCAGACTAGCCCTCAAGCAATTGACCGCCGTGAGCCTGTTGGCCATGACGGGGTGGATGCCCCAGGTGCACGCCGCCGGCGACACCATCAAGGTCGGCATCCTGCATTCGCTGTCGGGCACCATGGCCATCTCGGAGACCTCGCTCAAGGACGTCGCGCTGATGGCCATCGACGAGATCAACGCCAACGGCGGCGTGCTGGGCAGGAAGCTCGAACCCGTGGTGGTGGACCCCGCCTCCAACTGGCCGCTGTTCGCCGAGAAATCGCGCCAGTTGCTGGCCCAGGACAAGGTGGCCGTGGTCTTCGGCTGCTGGACCTCGGTATCGCGCAAGTCCGTCCTGCCCGTGTTCAAGGAGTTGAACGGCCTGCTCTTCTACCCCGTGCAGTACGAAGGCGAAGAACTGGAGAAGAACGTGTTCTACACGGGCGCGGCGCCCAACCAGCAGGCCATTCCCGCCGTGGAATACCTGATGAGCGAAGACGGCGGCGGCGCGAAGCGCTTCGTGCTGCTGGGCACCGATTACGTCTATCCGCGCACCACCAACAAGATCCTGCGCGCCTTCCTGCATTCCAAGGGCGTGAAGGACAGCGACATCGACGAGGTCTACACGCCGTTCGGCCACGCCGACTACCAGACCATCGTGGCCAACATCAAGAAGTTCGCCACGGGCGGCAAGACCGCCGTCATCTCCACCATCAACGGCGACTCCAACGTGCCCTTCTACAAGGAGCTGGGCAATGCCGGCCTGAAGGCGACCGACGTGCCCGTGGTGGCCTTCTCGGTGGGCGAAGAGGAGCTGCGCGGCGTGGACACCAAACCGCTGGTGGGCCACCTGGCCGCGTGGAACTACTTCGAATCGATCAAGAACCCGGTGAACGAGGACTTCATCAAGAAGTGGAAGGCCTATGCCCGCGCCAAGAACCTGCCCAACGCGGGCACGGTCGTGACGAACGATCCGATGGAGGCCACCTACATCGGCATCCACATGTGGAAGCAAGCGGTGGAACAGGCCAAGAGCACCGACGTGGACAAGGTGATCGCCAGCATGGGCGGGCAGAAGTTCAACGCGCCCGACGGCTACACCATCGAAATGGACAAGACCAACCACCACCTGCACAAGCCGGTCTACATCGGCGAGATCCGGGCGGACGGCCAGTTCAACGTGGTGTGGAAGAGCAAGGGGCCGATCCGCGCCCAGCCCTGGAGTCCGTACATCCCGGGCAACGAAAGCAAGCAAGGCCTGTAGGCGGGAGCAGCCATGCGCATCGCGGCAATCGCACACTCCCTGCGTCGTATCCTTCTCGCGTGGCTGCTGTCCATGCCGCTGCTGGCCGCCCAGGCGCCGGCGGCCGGCGTGGATCCGGCGCTGCTTGCGCCGCTGGCCGGCGACGATACGGACGCCAAGCTGCGGGCGATTGCCGCGCTGGGCCAACTGCCCGATCCCGGCGCGGCGGCGGTGCTGCAGGCGCTGGGCGACGACCGGCTCTACGCGGCGGCCGACGGCCGCGTGCTGATCGGCGAAGGCGGCGCGCGCGCCACCGATCCCGCGACCGGCGCCGCCGCCGAGCTGCCCGCGGGCGCGGGCACCATCGGCATCAACAACCGCCTGCGCCGCGCCATCGAGGCCGCGCTGGCCGGTTCGCGCCTGTTCTCCGAGCGCCCCAACGAACGCCTGGACGCGGCCCGGCGGCTGCAGCAGACGGGCGACCCCGCCCGCCTGCCGATGCTGGAAAAAGCGCTGGCGGCCGAAAAGAACGAGGCCGTGCGCGACGCGTTGCTCATCGCGCAGGCCAACCTGGAATTGAAAAGCGCCGACCCCGCCAAGCGGCGCCACGCGGTCGAACTGCTGGGCGGCACCCGCAACGCCGCCTTCCGCCCCACCCTGGCCGCGTTGACGCAGGAGCGCGATGGCGTCCACGCCGAACCGGACGCCGCCGTGCGCGAGGCGGCGGCGCACGCGCTCACGCAGATCGACCGCCACCTGGCGACGATCGAATGGGCCGGCAATCTGTTCTACGGCATCAGCCTGGGCAGCGTCCTGCTGCTCGCGGCCCTGGGCCTGGCCATCACCTTCGGCCTGATGGGCGTCATCAACATGGCGCACGGCGAACTGCTGATGATCGGCGCCTACGTGACCTACGTGACGCAGTCGCTGTTCCGCGCCTGGCTGCCGGGCTGGACGGACTGGTACGTGCTGGCCGCGCTGCCGCTGGCCTTCGTGGTGACGGCGCTGGTGGGCATGGCGCTGGAGCGCACCGTCATCCGCTGGCTCTACGGCCGGCCGCTGGAAACGCTGCTGGCCACCTGGGGCATCAGCCTGATCCTGATGCAGGGCGTGCGCACGCTGTTCGGCGCGCAGAACGTGGAGGTAGGCAATCCCAGCTGGATGTCGGGCGGCATCGCCGTGCTCGACGGCCTGGTGCTGACCTACAACCGCCTCGTGATCATCGGCTTCGCGCTCTTCGTCGTGTTCCTCGTGTGGGTGCTGCTGAACCACACGCGCCTGGGCCTGTTCGTGCGCGCCATCACGCAGAACCGCCGCATGGCCGACTGCGTGGGCGTGCCTACCGGCCGCGTGGACATGCTGGCCTTCGGGCTGGGCTCCGGCATCGCGGGGCTGGCGGGCGTGGCGCTGTCCCAGCTGGGCAACGTGGGGCCCGATCTCGGGCGCGCCTACATCGTCGATTCGTTCATGGTGGTCGTGCTGGGCGGCGTGGGCCAGCTGGCCGGCACCGTCATCGCCGCGCTGGGCCTGGGCGGCGTCAACAAATTCCTGGAACCCTACGCCGGAGCCGTCATGGCCAAGATCACCATCCTGGCGCTCATCGTGCTGTTCGTCCAAAAGCGGCCGCAAGGCCTGTTCGCCCCGCGGGGCCGGAGCGCCGAATGAGACAGACCGCGCCGATCGATCTGACCCTGCTGGCCCGCCGCCCGCTGTTCCGGGGCCGCGTATGGGCGGCGCTGGGCGCCGCGGTGGCGGTGCTGGCCCTGCTGCCGCTGCTCAACCTGGCATTCCCGCCCGGCCACGCGTTGCACGTCTCCGCCTATGCGGTGGCCCTGCTGGGGAAATTCATGTGCTACGCGATGGCCGCGCTGGCGCTGGATCTCGTCTGGGGCTATGCCGGCATTCTTTCGCTGGGCCACGGCCTGTTCTTCGCGCTGGGCGGCTATGCCCATGGCATGTACCTGATGCGAGCCATCGGCCGCGACGGCGTCTACCAGAGCGACCTGCCCGACTTCATGGTGTTCCTGGACTGGAAGTCCTACCCCTGGTACTGGTCCTTCACGGAACACTTCTGGTACGCCATGCTGCTGGTCGTGCTGGTGCCGGGCGCGCTGGCCTTCGTGTTCGGCTACTTCGCCTTCCGTTCGCGCATCAAGGGCGTCTATTTCTCGATCATCACGCAGGCCCTGACCTTCGCCGCGATGCTGCTGTTCTTCCGTAACGACACCGGCTTCGGCGGCAACAACGGCTTCACCGATTTCAAGCGCATCCTGGGCTTCGACATCACCGCGCCCGGCACCCGCGCCGCCCTGTACTGGATCACGCTGGCGGCGCTGGCGGGCGCGCTGGTGCTGGCCCGCGCGGTCACGCAGAGCAAGCTGGGCCGGGTCCTGACCGCCGTGCGCGACGCCGAGAGCCGGCTGCGCTTCATCGGCTACGACCCGCTGGGCTTCAAGCTCTTCGTCTGGACGCTGTCGGCCGTGCTGTGCGGCATCGCCGGCGCGCTCTACGTGCCGCAGGTGGGCATCATCAACCCCAGCGAGATGTCCACGGAGACGTCGATCGAAATGGTGATCTGGGTCGCCACGGGCGGGCGCGGCACCTTGATCGGCCCCATCATCGGCGCGGGCACCGTCAACGGGCTCAAGACCTGGTTCACCAGCGTGCTGCCCGAATTCTGGCTGTACGCGCTGGGCCTCATCTTCGTGCTGGTGACGCTGTTCCTGCCCACCGGCATCGTCGGCCTGGCCCGCCGCCTCGCCGCGCGATTCCAGGAGGGCAAGGCATGACCAGCACGCACACCGAATCCGCCATGCTGGACGGCGGCCCCAGCGGCGACGCCGCCTATGGCCGGGTCAGCCCCGGCGGGCTGGACACCAGCCACGGCGCGATCCTCTATCTCGAAGGCATCACGGTCAGCTTCGACGGCTTCAAGGCCCTGAACGACCTGACGCTGGACATCGGCGTGGGCGAGCTGCGCTGCATCATCGGCCCCAACGGCGCGGGCAAGACCACCATGATGGACGTGATCACGGGCAAGACGCGGCCGAGCGCCGGCACCGCCTACTTCGGGCAAAGCATAGACCTCGCCACGCTGAACGAAGCGCAGATCGCGCATGCCGGCATCGGCAGGAAGTTCCAGCGCCCCACCGTGTTCGAGCAGCACACCGTGTTCGAGAACCTGGAGCTGGCGATGAAGACCGACAAGCGCGTGCGGCCCACGCTGTTCTCGCGCCTGAGCGGCGAGCAGGCCGACCGGATCGGCGAAACGCTGGACCTGATCCGGCTGCGGCCGGAGGCGGCGCTGCCCGCGGGGCTGCTGTCGCACGGCCAGAAGCAATGGCTGGAGATCGGCATGCTGCTGATGCAGGAACCGCGGCTGCTGCTGCTGGACGAGCCGGTGGCCGGCATGACCGACGCCGAGACCGAGCGCACCGGCGAACTGCTGAACGAACTGCGCGGCCGCCATTCGCTGATGGTGGTGGAGCACGACATGGACTTCGTCAACCAGATCGCCGGAGACGGCAAGGTCACGGTGCTGCACGAGGGCTCGGTGCTGGCCGAGGGGCCCATGAGCAAGGTCCAGGCCGATCCGCGCGTCATCGAAGTCTATCTGGGGCGCTGAGATGCTGGACGTGCACGCGATCGACCAATACTACGGCGGCAGCCATACCCTGCGCGGCGTATCGCTGTCGCTGCGCCAGGGCGAATGCCTCGCGCTGCTGGGCCGCAACGGCGTGGGCAAGACCACGCTGCTCAAGTGTCTGATGGGCGTGCTGCCCGTTGCCCGCGGCCGGATCGCCCTGGGCGGCGAAGACATCACGCGGCTGGCCCCCCATCAGCGGGCCGCCCGCGGCATGGCCTACGTGCCGCAGGGCCGCGACATCTTCGCCCGCCTGACCGTGCAGGAGAACATCCTGATGGGCATGGCGTCCAAGCCCGCGGCCCGGGCGCGACGCATCAAGGAAGACGTGTTCGAACTGTTCCCCGTGCTCGCGGACATGCTGTCGCGCCGCGGCGGCGACCTGTCCGGGGGCCAACAGCAGCAGCTGGCGATCGCGCGGGCGCTGGTGGCCGAGCCCCGGCTCATCATCCTGGACGAGCCCACCGAGGGCATCCAGCCGTCCATCATCAAGGACATCGCCCGCGTCATCCACATGCTGCGGCAGCGCGGCGACATCGCCATCCTGCTCTGCGAACAGTATTTCGATTTCGCCCGGGAACTGGCGGACCAGTTCGTGGTGCTGTCGCGGGGCGAGGTGGTGGCCCGCGGCGGCCGCGCCGACATCGACGGGGAGGACGTGCGCCGCCACCTGTCGGTATAGACGGACGGGGGATCTGCTCCGATATAATCGGGCGCCATGTGCTCCGCTGCCTTCCTGACCCGCCCCGCCCTGTGGATCGCGCTCGTCGCGATTCTGTGGGCGTCGTTGGCGCCGTCGCTGGCCCATGCGCTGAGCCTGGCTCCGGCCGGCCACAATGCCCACCGCATCAGCGTGGACTTCTGCACCAGCGAAGGCGCGGGGCAGGCCTCCCTGACCCTGGAGGTGCCGGGCAGCGGCAATGAGGGCGCCCAGGCGGACGATCACGGCGACAGCCACCACTGCCCGCTCTGCCGCAACCCCAACGCCGACGTGGGCATCCTGCCCGCGTCCATTCCCGTCGTGCCCTCCCCCGTCGGGCGCGCCATCACGTATCCGCCGCTGTTCTTCCTGGCGGCGCATCCCCTTCATGCCTGGAGCGCGGCCCAGCCGCGCGCGCCGCCCGCGGCCTGATCCGGCGCCTCTGCGCGTCCGTCCGCCTTTCCGCCGCAGCTTGCGTCCGCGCCCCCGTGCGCGGCCGCCGGCGTGCCGTCATTCAGGTCCGGATGGCCCATCGCCCCCGCCCGCCCTCGGGAGGGGAGCCGGGCGTCCGGGCCGGACCACCGGTTCCAGACATGAAAAAAACCACCCCCTATCCCCTGCTGCTGGCCGCGCTCGCCACCGGCGCCGCCCAGGCGCAGCCCCTGGCCCCCGCCGTGCAGACCCTGGCGCCCACCACCGTGCACGGCGCCGCCCACGAAGACCCCGCCCCCAACGGCCCCATCAACCTGGACACGCGCGACAGCACCGGCAGCCGCCTGGGCCTGACCCTGCGCGAAACGCCCGCCAGCGTCACCGTGATCTCGCGCGAACAGATCGAGGCGCGCGGCTCGCTCAACACGCAGGAGATCGCCCGCGGCATTCCGGGCGTGGACAATGCCTCGCCGCCGGGCAACGCCGGCGCGGTCAGCTACCGCGGCTTCTCCGGCGGCCAGGTGTCGCAGCTCTTCAACGGCATTTCCGTGCAATACGACTCCATCGCCGCGCGGCCGGTGGACAGCTGGATCTACGACCGGGTCGAAGCGATAGGCGGACCCTCCACCTTCCTGTTCGGCGCGGGCGCGGTCGGCGGCGCCATCAACTACGTCACCAAGCTGCCCGAGCGCGACACCTTCTACGACGGCCAACTGCGGCTGGGCTCGTTCGACAGCCGCCAGCTGTCGGTAGGCCTGAACCAGCAACTGGCGGGCGAGCCGGGCGGCCGCGGCCACTATCTGCGCCTGGACGCCAATACCGGATCCAGCCACGGCTGGGTCGACGGCAACCATTCCCGCGCCAGCCAGATCGCCGCCTCGCTGCTGTCCGACCTGGGCGCCGACGTGACCCAGACTTTCGCCTTCGAATACCAGCGCGAACAGGTGGACCGCCCCTACTGGGGCACGCCGTTGAAAACGGACGCCAACGGCGTCGTGCAAGGCACGGGCCGCATCCTGGACGGCACCCGGTTCAAGAACTACAACGTCAACGACGGCCTGTACGAGCAGTCCGTGCTGTGGGCCCGTTCCCTGACGGAATGGCGCGCCGGCCCCCAGCTGACGTTCAAGAACACGCTGTACTACTACCGCGCCGAACGCGACTACCGCAACCTCGAAAGCTACCGCCTGAACGCCGGCAACAGCCTGGTGCTGCGTTCCGGCGCCCTGCTGCAGCGCCATGAGCAAAGCCTGATCGGCAATCGGGTGGAAGGCCTCTACCGGTCCACCCTGGCCGGCCTGCCCAGCGACTGGTCCTTCGGCGTCGACATCAGCCAGAACAAGATCACGCGCTATCCCACCAGCCTGCCCGCCCAGGTGGACGCGGTGGACCCCTACGACTTCTCGCCCGGCGACTTCTACGATATCCCCGGCATGAAGCGCGGCCACGTCGCCGACCGCGACAACCGCATCCGCACGCTGGCGCTGACGATGGAAAACCGCAGCACCATCCTGCCCGGCGTGGCCATCGTGTCGGCGCTGCGCAAGGATTTCATCGACCTGGACCTGACCAACCGCCGCGCCGTCACCGCGGCCTCGCCCGCCAGCGCGCAACGCAGCTACTCGCCGTTGACCGGGCGACTGGGCGTGAACTGGGAACTGAGCCCCGAGGCCTCGCTGTACGCCCAATACGCCACCGCGGCGGATCCTCCCTCGGGCATCCTGGCCACCGCCTCCTTCGCCGACGTGCTGAACAACGACAAGCTCACCACCGGCAGGCAGGCCGAGGTGGGTGGCAAGTTCAATTTCTGGGATGGCCGCGGCTCGGCCACGGTGGCGGTCTACGAGATCAAGCGCAAGAACATGGCCACCTCGGACCCGGACAATCCCGGCGTCAGCGTGCCCGTGGGCGCGCAGTCGGCGCGCGGCATCGAGCTGGCCGGCGGGCTGCAGCTGACGTCGCAGCTCTCCCTGCAGGGCAACGTCGCCTTCGTCGACCCTCAGTACGACGACTTCTCGCAATCGGTGGGCGGCGTGGCGGTCTCGCGCAACGGCAACGTGCCCACCAACACCCCGCGCCGGCTCGCCAACCTGTGGCTGGACTACGCGTTCCTGCCCGACTGGACCGCCAGCATGGCGGCGCGCTACGTGGGCCGCATGTACGCGGACGCCGCCAACACCGTCTGGACGCCGTCCTACACCGTGTTCGACGCGGCCCTGTCACATCGGATCAACCGCAATCTCAGCCTGACGGCGCGCGTGCGCAACCTGACCGACAAGGTCTACGCCGCGAACGCCACGCCGACCATGTATTACCTGGGCGCCCCGCGCTCGGTCGAGCTCACCTTGCAGGCCCGCTTCTGATCGGTTCGCCAGGACAGACCGCCATGAACACGACCCTTGCTTCCTCGTCCCGGCGTTCCGCCGGACCGCCGCTGGCGGCGCGCGCCAAGCGGTGGCTGTACCTGATCCACCGCTGGGCGGGCATCGTGCTGTGCCTGTTCTTCGCCATGTGGTTCATCTCCGGCGTGGTGATGATGTACGTGGGCTATCCCAAGCTCACGCCCCAGGAACGGCTGGCGCACCTGCCGCCGCTGGACCCGGCGGCCATCGCGGTGACGCCGGCGCAGGCGCTGGCCGCGGCGGGCGCGAAAGACGCCGCCGGACTGAGCCTGGTCGCCGCCCGCGGCGGCGCGCCGGTCTATCTGGTGCCCGGCGAGGCGCGGCGGGCGCCCCGGGTGGTGGACGCCGCGAGCGGCGCCCTCCTGCCCGCCGCCGATGCCGCGACCGCGCTGGCGACCGCCCAAGCCTGGTCCGGCGGA
Organism: Achromobacter denitrificans NBRC 15125; assembly: GCF_001571365.1. Classification (GTDB taxonomy): domain Bacteria; phylum Pseudomonadota; class Gammaproteobacteria; order Burkholderiales; family Burkholderiaceae_B; genus Achromobacter; species Achromobacter denitrificans. Next base: position 10,578 of record NZ_BCTQ01000039.1, read on the forward strand.
CAGTATGGCGCGCGCTATCAGGGCGAGGTGGACGAGGACGTCTTCACCCATTCGCGCGCGCTCGGCCCCGACCGGCCGCTGCACCGCGTGGACCTGGACGACCCCGCGGGCACGCGGCTCTACATCTCGTCCGCCACGGGCATGGTGGTGTTGGACGCCACGCGCCTGGAGCGCGGCTGGAACTACGCGGGCGCCTGGATCCACTGGCTGTATCCGTTTCGCGGCAATGCGCTGGATGGCTGGTGGCACGACATCGTGGTGTGGCTGTCGGTGGCCGGCGTGGTGCTGGCGCTGACGGGCACCGTGATCGGGATCCTGCGCTGGCGCTTCTCGCGTCCCTACGCCAGCGGCAGCCGCTCGCCCTATCGCGAGAACATGATGCGCTGGCATCATCTCAGCGGCCTGCTGTTCGCCGCCATCACCATCACCTGGATCTTCAGCGGGCTGATGTCGATGAACCCGTGGAAGCTGTTCAGCAGCGGCGCGCCGCCGCTGGCCCAGGCGGCCTATGCCGGCGCGCCGGGCAAGGCGCCGCTGGCCGCGCCCGGGGAGCTGATCGCGGCCCTGCCCGGCGCGCCCCGCGAACTGCGCTGGGCGCGCGCGGACGGCCAGGACGTGGTGCTGGCGCGCGCCGCCGCGGGCGCCCCCCGGGTGCTGTCGGCCCACGACGCGCGGCCCCATGCCTACGACCCGGCGGCGCTGCGCGAAGCCGCGGCGCGGCTGGTGCCCGGCGCCCGGCTCGCCAGCGCCGAGACGCTGGACCGCTACGACTTTTATTACTACGCCCGCGACGAACACGCGATGCTCGGGCACGTCGAAAAGCCGCTGCCGGCGTGGCGGCTGGTCTACGACGATCCGCAAGCCACCTGGGTCTACCTGGACCCGGCGACGGGGCAGATCCTGGCGCGGCAGGATCGCGGCACGCGCGCCAGCCGCTGGCTGTTCGCCTTCCTGCACAGCTGGGACTGGACCGGCCTGCTGGCCCGCCGCCCGCTCTGGGACGCCCTGCTGATCTTCCTGAGCCTGGGCGGCGCGGCGCTCAGCCTCACCGGCGTGGTCGTAGGCTGGCGGCGCCTGGGGAAAAAGCTGCGCGCCTGAAGCCCGCGCGCGGATGCACTATGCTCATTGCCTTGCCAGTCGATTCACCGGAAAGAGGAGCCCCCATGTCCGACGTAACCATCTATCACAACCCCAAATGCGGCACCTCCCGCAATACCCTGGCGATGATCCGCAACGCGGGCATCGAACCCGACGTGGTGCTGTACCTGGAAACGCCGCCGTCGCGCGCCACGCTGAAGGCCCTGTTCAAGCAGGCCGGCATCAGCGTGCGCGACGCCTTGCGCGAGAAGGGCACGCCCTATCAGGAACTGGGCCTGGGCGACGCCACGCTCTCCGACGACGCGCTGCTCGACGCCATCGAACAGCATCCCATCCTGCTGAACCGCCCCTTCGTCTCGACGCCGCTGGGCGCGCGCCTGTGCCGCCCCTCGGAACTGGTTCTGGACATCCTGCCGTCCCGGCAGCAAGGCGCCTTCAGCAAGGAAGACGGCGAAGCCGTGATCGACGCGCAGGGCAAACGCATCCAGAAGTAAAAGCACGGGATTCGGCGCATTTTGTAAGCGGACTGACGGGAATCCTCATTACCATCGCGGCTATTCGTTTGTTACGTTGCGATGACGCGTCATGAATTTCCTGGAAAGCCTCAACCAGTCCCTGTTTCTCCTGATCAACGCCGATCCCGCCACCCCCGCGTGGCGCATCCATGCCGCCATGCTGGTGGCCAACAAGCTGATCCTGCTGGTCCCGGGCGCGCTGGCCGCCGCCTGGCTGTGGGGCGGCGAGGCGCGGCGGAGCCTGGCGCTGAAGGTGCTGGCCAGCATCGGCCTGGGGCTGTTCGCCAGCTATCTGTGCGGCGCGCTGTGGCCGAGCCCCCGTCCCTTCGCCATCGGACTGGGGCATGCGTTCTTTCCGCATGCCGCGACCTCGTCGTTCCCCAGCAACCACACCATCATCATCGCCACCCTGGGCTTCGCCCTGATCTTCGACCGGCGCCTGGCCGGCCTGGGCTGGGCCGCGCTGGCGCTGGCCGTGCTGGTCGGCGCCTCGCGCGTCTACCTGGGCGTGCACTACCCGCTGGACATCGCGGGCGGCCTGGCGCTGGCGCCGCTGGCCGCCGGCGCCGCCATCCCGCTGTGGAACCGCGCGGGCGCGCCGCTCACCGCGGCCGCCCAGGGCCTGTACCGGAAGGTCCTCGCCCTGCCCATCGCGCGCGGCTGGATCCGCGCCTAGGGTTCAATTGATGGCGACGTTGGCGTCCTTGACCAGCTTGGCGTAGTTCGCGGTATCCGCGCCGATCCGGGCCTGCATTTCGGCCGGGCTGTCGCCGATCGGCACCGCGCCGATCTCCGCCATCCGGCGCGAGAAATCCGGCGAACGGATGATCTTCACCATCTCGGCGTTCAGCCGCTGCACCACGTCCTTGGGCACGGCGGCCGGCGCCAGCACGCCGAACCAGGTGCCCATGTCGAACGGCTTCAGGCCCGCCTCTTCCATCGTGGGCACGTCAGGCAGCGCCGCCGAGCGTTTGTTGGTGGTCACGGCCAGCGCGCGCAGCTTGCCGCTCTGGATGTGCGCGAGCACCGGCGTGACCGTATCGAACGACATGTCGATCTGGCCGCCCAGCAGGTCGGTGGTCAAGGGGCCGCTGCCCTTGTAGGGGACGTGCAGCAGCTTCACGTGGCCTTCCTTCTCGAACTGCGCGCCGATCAGGTGCTGACCCGTGCCCATGCCGTTCGACCCGTAGGTGAGCTTGCCGGGCGAGGCGCGCGCCATCGTCAGCAGGCCTTGCACGTCCTTGGCGTCGAGCTTGGGATTCACCACCAGCACGTTGGGCACCAGCGCCACCGTCGTGACGGGCGCGAAGTCCTTCTGGAAGTCGTAGTGCAGGCTCTTGTAGACGCTGGTGGCGATCGTATGATGGACCGCCCCCATCAGCAGGGTATAGCCGTCGGGCGCCGCCTTGGCGACGTAGTCCGCCCCCAGCGTGGAACCGGCGCCGGGCTTGTTTTCCACCACCACCGGCTGGCCCAGGCTCTTGGCCAGTTCCTGCCCCAGCGCGCGGGCCAGCACGTCGGTGGTGCCGCCCGCCGGGAACGGCACGACCAGGTTGATCGGACGGGCGGGATAGGATTGCGCCGCGGCCCCGCCCGCGAAGGACAGGCCCAACAGGCAGGCGAACGCGAGGGCGCGCGCGGAAACGGCTTTCTGATGCATGGTTGTCTCCTGATACGAATGGACTTCGCTTCTTGTTTTCGCCGCCGGGCGGCGCGGGAGAGGGTCTGCGCCCTCGTCCCGCGATGCCGCTAGGCGGCCTTGGCCTGCGCCAGCGCGGCCAGCTTCTCGCACACCGCCGCCGTGACCTGCTCGGTGGTGGCGCTGCCGCCCAGGTCGCCGGTATGCAGCGAGGGATCGGCGGTCACGCTTTCGATGGCCTGCATGAGCCGGGCGGCGGCCTGCGTTTCACCCAGGTGCTCCAGCAACATCACCACCGACCAGAACGTCCCCACCGGGTTCGCCAGCCCCTTGCCCATGATGTCGAAGGCGGAGCCGTGGATCGGTTCGAACATGGACGGATAGCGGCGCTCGGGATCGATGTTGCCGGTGGGCGCGATGCCCAGGCTGCCCGCCAGCGCCGCGGCCAGGTCGCTCAGGATGTCGGCATGCAGATTGGTGGCGACGATGGTGTCGAGCGACGCCGGGCGATTGACCATGCGCGCCGTCGCCGCGTCCACGAGTTCCTTGTCCCAGGTCACGTCGGGGAATTCCCGGCTGACCTGCAGCGCGATTTCATCCCACATCACCATGGCGTGGCGCTGGGCGTTGGACTTGGTGATCACCGTCAGCAGCTTGCGCGGACGCGACTGCGCCAGCTTGAACGCGAAACGCAGGATCCGCTCGACGCCGGCGCGCGTCATGATGGACACGTCCGTCGCGGCCTCGATGGGATGGCCCTGGTGCACCCGGCCGCCCACGCCCGAATACTCGCCCTCGGAGTTCTCGCGCACGATGACCCAGTTCAGCTGCTCGGGCGCGCAGCGCTTGAGCGGCGCGTCGATGCCGGGCAGGATGCGCGTGGGGCGCACGTTGGCGTACTGGTCGAAGCCCTGGCAGATCTTCAGCCTCAGGCCCCAGAGCGTGATGTGGTCGGCGATGTGCGGATCGCCGGCGGAACCGAACAGGATGGCGTCCTTGTCGCGCAGCGCGTCCAGCCCGTCGGCCGGCATCATCGCGCCATGCTTGCGGTAGTAGTCGCCGCCCCAGTCGAAATCCTCGAACTCGAACCGCAGGCCGCCCTGCCGGGCCAGTTCCTGCATGATCCGGCGACCGGCCGGGATCACTTCCTTGCCGATGCCGTCGCCGGGGATGGTTGCGATGCGATAGGTCTTCATGTGCAGACGATTCCTTGCTGGTGGGTCTGCAGGCACTGTACCGATCGCCGGCGCGCGCGGCGGCGCTGGAACTCAAAACATCTTTAACCTGGAGTTGAAGGTGGGCCCCCGGCCGGGGCATGGCGGGCCTCGTGCTCCAGCAGCCAGCGCTTGCGGTGCAGCCCGCCGCCGTAGCCCGTCAGGGAGGCGTTGGCGCCGATCACCCGGTGGCAGGGAATCACGATGCCCGCCGGATTGGCGCCATTGGCCAGGCCCACGGCGCGCACGGCGGACGGCCGCTCGATCCGGTGGGCCAGCGTTCCGTAGGTGACGGTCTGCCCGCCCGCGATGCCGCGCAGCGCCTGCCAGACCTGGCGCTGGAATTCGGTGCCGCCGAGCGCCACGGGAAAACCGTCGATGGCGGCGAGCTCGCCGTCGAAATAGGCCTCCAGCGCCCGGCGCGCCCGCGAGGGCTGACCGGCCGTGTCCAGCCGCACGGCGTTCTTGCCGTACTGGCGGCGCAGCAGGGTGTGCATCCGCGCTTCGTAGTCTTCCCAGTCGACCGCGCGCAGCCGCTGCTGAGCGTCGGTCAGGACGAGCATCTGGCCCAGCGGCGTGGCCACGCGTTCCAGGGCAAGGATGAGGGCCGGCATGATCCGCCTCCTGATGAGTTCGACCGCGCCATTATGAAGCCGCCGCAGCGGCGGCACTGGCGGTTTCCGGACACGAGTGACAAACACAACCCTGTCCGAAAACCGCTAGATCGCGGGCCGGCCGCGGCGTTAGCATCCTCCCATGGACCTGAACCACGACGCCTGCTACAGCGCCATCCAAGTGCGCGACGCCCGCTACGACGGGCGCTTCTTCACCGCCGTCAAGACCACCGGCATCTATTGCCGGCCGGTCTGCCCGGCGCGCACGCCGCTGTCGCGCAACGTGACGTTCTACGCCACCGCCGCGGCCGCGCAGGAGGCCGGTTATCACCCCTGCCTGCGCTGCCGGCCCGAGACCGCGCCCGAACTGGGGCCGGGGCACGAACTGCCCGCCGGCGTGGCGCGGGCGCTGCAGCTGATCGAGCTGGGCGCGCTGGACGAGGAAGGCGTGGACGCGCTGGCCCGGCGCCTGGGCGTGGGCGAGCGCCAGCTGCGGCGGCAGTTCCGCCAGCACCTGGGCGCCTCGCCGGTCGCCGTCGCCCAGACCCGGCGCGTGCTGCTCGCCAAGCAACTCATCCACGAAACCCGCCTGCCGATGGCCGAAGTCGCCTTCGCGTCGGGCTTCGGCAGCATCCGCCGCTTCAACGAGATCTTCCACCACTTGTTCGGCCGCGCGCCGGGCGAGCTGCGCCGCTCCGAAAAACCCGAGCTGCCGGCCGGCAGCGACGGCGAGATCAAGCTCCTGCTGCGCTACCGGCCGCCCTACGACTGGGAGTCCATGCTGGCGTTCCTGCGGCTGCGGGCCATCCCCGGCGTGGAACGGGTAACCGACGACACCTATGCGCGCGCCATCTCGCTCGACGGCCACCAGGGCACGGTGACGCTGCGGCCCGGCACGGGCAACGCGCTGCAGGCCATCGTGCGCTTTCCCCGGTTGCAGGCGCTGCCCGCCATCATCGCCCGACTGCGGCGCGTTTTCGACCTGGCCAGCGATCCCGTCGCCATCGCCGCGCAGTTCTCGCGGGATCCGGTCATGACGGCATTGATCCAGGCCCGGCCCGGGCTGCGCGTGCCGGGCGCCTGGGACGGATTCGAGTTGGCCTTGCGGGCCGTGCTGGGCCAGCAGATCACGGTGGCCGCGGCCGTCCGCCTCGCCGGCAAGCTGGTGGCGGCGCACGGCGCGCCCCTGGCCCGCCCCGACGGCGAGTTGACCCATGTGTTTCCCGAGCCCGAGGTCGTCGCGGCCGCCGAACTGGCGTCGCTGGGCATGCCGCGCAGCCGGGCGGCCACGCTGTCCGCCGTGGCCGCCGCGGCGGTCGCCGACAAGCACCTGTTCGATGCCGGCGGCGACCTGGCCGAATCCGTGCTGCGCCTGCGCGCCATCCGGGGCGTGGGGGAATGGACGGCGCAATACATCGCCCTGCGCCAGCTGCGCGAGCCGGACGCCTTTCCCAGCGCCGACATCGGCCTGATCCGCGCGATGGAGCGCCTGGAATCCCGCGCCTACACCCCCGCGCAGCTGCTGGCCCGCGCCGAGGCGTGGCGTCCGTGGCGCGCCTACGCGGCACAGCACCTCTGGACCGCGTGAGCCGGCTTGCGGCTCACCATTGGCTTTCGTCGCCCTTCTGGAAATACGCCACCAGGAAATCCACGAACACCCGCACCTTGGTGGACAGGTGGTGCCGCTCGGGGAATACCGCGTAGATGTCCGCCTGCGGCAAGGCGTAGTCCTCCAGCACGCGGACCAGGCGTCCGCTGCGCAGGTAGCGGGCCAGGTCCCATTCGGCGCGCTGCAGGATGCCCAGGCCGGCCAGCCCCCAGGTCAGCGTAACCTCGCCATCGTTGCTGCTCAGGCCGCCGCGCACCTTCACGGTTTCGCTGCGGCGCCCCCTGGTGAAGCGCCACAGGCCGTACGCGGCCTCGTTCTGGCGCAACACGATGCACTGGTGCCGCGCGAGGTCCTGGGGCGTGGCCGGCACGCCATGGCTCTTGAGATAGCCGGGCGAGGCGCAGACCAGCCGGCGGTTGGGCGCGATCTTGCGGGCGATGAGGCGCGTATCGGGCAGGTCGCCGAAACGCACCGCCACGTCGAACGCGTCCTGCACGAAATCGGCCGGGCTGTCGGTCAGCTGCAACTGCAGCGAGACCTCGGGATATTTCTGCGCGAATTCGGCGATCGCCGGCGCGATGTAGCTGCGGCCGAAGCCCAGCGGCGCGTTGACCTTCAGCAGGCCGCGCGGCTGGGCCTGGCGGCTGGCGATCAGTTCGTCCAGGTCTTCGATTTCGCCCAGGATGCGGCGGGCGTTTTCCAGGTACATCTCGCCCTCGGCCGTCAGGCTCAGGCGCCGCGTGCTGCGGTTCACCAGGCGCACGCCGAGCCGCGCCTCGATCTGCGCCAGGCGCTTGCTGACCGCCGCGGGCGTGACGCCCAACTCGCGCGCCGCGGCGGACATGCCGCCGGCGCGCGCCAGTTCGACGATCAGTTGAAGCTCGCTCGAATGACCCAATGTGTACCCCCACGCTGCGCAAGCTTCGCTTGCTTGCTGCCCCCCGAGGGGGCTGCCTCGCCTTGGGGCGGCCCGGCGGCGAGGCGGCTGTTCTTGCACGGGGTTTTAAGCCCCCACGCTGCGCAGGCTACGCCTGCTTGCTGCCCCCCGAGGGGGCTGCCTCGCCTTGGGGCGGCCCGGCGGCGAGGCGGCTGTTCTTGCGCGGATTTTAAGCCCCACGCTACGCAGGCTGCGCCCGCTTGCTGCCCCCCGAGGGGGCTGCCTCGCCTTGGGGCGGCCCGGCGGTGGTTATTGCCCCCACGCTGCGCAGGCTACGCCCGCTTGCTGCCCCCCGAAGGGGGCTGCCTCGCCTTGGGGCGGCCCGGCGGCGAGGCGGCTGTTCTTGCTCGGGTTTAGTCGCTAGTCGCGGAAATTCTCGAACTGGAGGGGCAGGTCGACGTCGGTCTTCTTCAGCAGCGCGATGGCCGTTTGCAGGTCGTCGCGCTTCTTGCCGCTGATGCGCAGCTTGTCGCCGTTGATCTGCGATTCCACCTTGAGCTTGGCGTTCTTGATGGCGGCGATGAGCTTCTTGGCCACGGGCTGCTCGATGCCCTGCTTGATGGTGACCTTCTGGCGCGCGCCGCCCAGGTTTTCCAAGGGATCGGCGACGTCCAGGCAGCGCACGTCGATGCCGCGGGCCGAGAGCCGGCCGCGCAGGATGTCCAGCATCTGCTTGAGCTGGAAGGCGCTGGAGGCAACCTGCGTCACGACGTAGCCTTCCAGTTCGAACTTGGCGTCGGCACCCTTGAAATCGAAACGGGTGGACAGTTCGCGGTTGGCCTGGTCGACGGCGTTGGTGAGTTCGTGTTTGTCGACTTCGGAGACGACGTCAAAAGTAGGCATGACACGGAGTCCTGTGCAAAGATGGGTGAAAGAAGCGTTTTCCCCATTTTACCGGCGCCGCGCCGCGCGTCACGCCATGACCACCAACAGGCGTCCGGCCTGCAGCGGATGCGCGATGATCTGCGCGTCGATCCCGTAGGCCAGGTACAGGTTGCCGGGCGTCAGCACCTCGGCAGGCGTGCCCGCCGCGATCGCCCGCCCCCCGCACAGCAGCAGCAGGCGGTCGCACCAGCGCGCGGCCAGGTTCATGTCGTGCAGGATCACCAGTACGCCGGTATCTCCCCCGTGCGCCAGTTCCGCAGCCACCCGCAGCAGGTCGCCCTGGTGCTTCGGATCCAGGCTGGCCGTGGGCTCGTCCAGCAGCAGGTAGCGCGGCTCGCCGGGGACGCGCGCCGCATTGCACTGCACCAGCACGCGGGCGAACTGCACGCGCTGCTGTTCGCCTCCGGACAATTCGGGATAGCGCCGGGCGCGCAGATGCGTCACGTCGGCCCGGCCCAGCGCCTCGTCCACCAGCGCGTCCACGGCGGCCGGAGACAGTTCCGGGAACGGATAGGCGCCCATCGCCACCACTTCGCGCACGTCCAGGTCGAAAGTCAGCCCGGGTTTCTGCGGCAGCACGGCTCGCCGGCGGGCCTGCTCGCGGTGCGGCAGCCGCGCCAGGTCGCCGTCGTCCAGCCGCAGGCGCCCCGCGTCGGGGGCCAGTTCGGCCGACAGCGCGCCCAGCAGCGTGGACTTGCCCGCGCCATTGGCGCCCAGCAGGCCCACGACCTCGCCGGGCCGCAGCGCCAGCGACACCTGGTCCAGGATGCGGTTGCCGCCGCGCGCCAGCGTCAAATTCTCGGCCGCCAGCATCATCCGTGCCTCCGGCCGCGCGCCAGCAACCATAAAAAGAACGGTCCGCCCACCAGGCTGGTGACCAGCCCGATCGGCAGTTCCGCGGGCACCACGGCAACGCGGGAGAGCCAGTCGGCCAGCGCCAGGGCGAGCGCCCCGCCCAGCACGCAGGCGGGGAGCAGCCAGCGATGGTTGGCGCCGAGCGTCATGCGCACCAGGTGCGGCACCACCAGGCCCACGAACGCGATGCCGCCGGTGGCGGCCACCAGCGGGCCGACGATCAGGGCGCAGGCCAGCACCAGCCGGGCGCGCACCCGCTTGAGCGCGTAGCCCAGGTGCTGGGCTTCACGCTCGCCCAGCAGCAAGGCGTTCATCACGCGCCACTGGCCCATGAGCCACAGCGACATCAGCAGCACCCACGGCCCCAGGAAGGCCAGCAGCGTCCAGTTCGCGCCCGCCAGGCTGCCCATGCTCCAGAACGTCAGGTCGCGCAGCTGGGCATCGTTGGCGACGAAGGTGAACAGCCCGATCATGGCGCCGGCCACGGCGTTGATCGCGATGCCCGCCAGCAGCAGGCCCGCCACGCCGGGCACGCGGCGGCCCAGCGCATAGGCACAGAAAGTCGCGAGCAGGCTGCCCGCGAACGCCGCGGGCGCCAGGATCCAGAAGCCGCCCGAGGTCAGGACGATGGCGCCGACCGCGCCCAGCGCGCCGCCGGCCGAAATGCCGATCAGGCCCGGCTCGGCCAGCGGATTGCGGAACAGGGCCTGCATCGACGCGCCGGAGATGGCCAGCGCGGCGCCGGCGACCAGCGCGAACAGCACGCGCGGCAGGCGGATATCGACCAGCACGTTGCGCCACAGTTCGCTGCCGGGGGCCGGGGTGCCCCACAACAGGGACGGCAGCTCGCGCAGCGGGATCCGGACCGCGCCGCTGCTGCTGGCGGCCAGCGTCACCACGACCAGCGCCAGGCCCAGCAGCAGCAGGGCCAGCGGCGGCTTCACGCGGCTAGCGCGCCATCGCACCGGCGGCCTCCCGCTTGAGCTCGGTCAGCGCCAGCGGCAACCGCGGCCCCATGCCCAGCAGCAGCAGGTCGTCCATGACGATCACGCGCTGGCGGGCGGCGGCGGGCGTGGACGCGAGCCCCGGCGTGGCCAGCAGCCTGGCCGCCCCGCCGGTGGCTTCGAGCGAGGTCTTCGTGACCACGATCAGGTCCGGCGCCAGCGCGCTGACCGCCTCGGCGGAGACCGGCTTGTAGCCCTGCTGGTCCTTCAGCACGTTCACCAGGCCCGCCATCGCCATCACTTCGTTGGCCGCGGTGCCGCTGCCGGCGCCCAGCAACGCGCCGGTGCGGTTGATCAGCAGGATGGCGCGCGCATGGGTCACCGGGGTCGCTTCGACCGCCTTGAGCTCGCGCGCGATACGCTCCACCATGCGTTCGCCTTCCGGGGCCACCTCCAGCGCCTCGGCGACGTTGCGGATGCGCGCCTTGAGCGAATCGACCGAAGGCGAATCCGGCACCGTCACCACCCGCACGCCGACCTCGCCCAGGCGCTTGAGCGCCTCCGGCGGGCCGGCCTGTTCGGATGCCAGCACCAGGTCGGGCTTGAGCGCCAGCACGCCCTCCACGGGCACCGCGCGGTAGTACCCGACGCGCGGCAGCCTGGTCGCCGCCTCGGGGTAGAGGCTGGAGAGGTCGTCGCCGACCAGGCGTTCGCCCTGCCCCAGCTGGTAGACGATTTCGGTCACGCTGCCGCCCAGCGTCACCACCCGTTCGGGCGGCGCCGCGTGCGCGGCGACGACCGCCATCCATCCGATCGCCACTGCCAACCATGTCTTCATCGCGTCGTCCTCAGGCGGCCAGCGGCACGCTGCACAGGCTGGCCATCAGTTCGCGCCATTGCGTGAGCTCGGGCTTGCCCGGCTTGCGTTCGCCGAAGAACTGCGCGATCAGGTCGCCGGTGGCGGAGTACAGCTCCAGCGAGGTGACCCAGCCGTCGGACGTGGGCTTGTTCACCACCCAGGCCGAGGCGATGGCGGTGGTGTCCAGATGCAGGTTGAACTTGGGATCCAGCACGTTGTACCAGGGCCCGGTGCGGCGCAGTTGCCGCACCGGGCCGGTATGGATCTGGATCATGCCGCGGTTGCCCACGAAGCACATGATGGACAGGCCGGATTGCGCCGCCGACTCCAGCATGCGCTCGACGGCTTCCGCGGGCACGGGCTGGGCCAGGTCCTCGCCGGCGGCGGCCAGCGCGGCCAGGCGCGACACCTTGAACTTGCGCAGCAGCGGGAAGAACTCGTGCGTGTCCTGCATGGCCAGCCAGGCCTCGCGCCACTGCGCGCTATCCTCGACGCGGTCGGCGTCGGCGGCCGGGGCATAGGGCGCGGTCTCGGGCCAGGCGGCCTCGCCCGCGAACTTCGCGACCAGCGCGTCGTAGGCGGCCGCGTCGGTCGCGTCGGTGCGGTAGACCTTGTGCACGGCCACGCCCGCGCCGTCGAAGAACTGCAGGCTGTGGCGGCCGTCCTGCTCGACCGCCCAGGCCGACTTCCATGCGGTGAAGAACACGCGCAGGTCGATGTCCGGTCCCAGCACCAGGCCCACCGGACCCTCGGCCTGGATGTCTTCATACACGCCGTGGCGCTCGTGCACACACCAGTCGTTGCGCGTCAGCGCCATGACCTCGCCCAGCGTGCCCAGCTCGCGGAAGATCTCCTGGGGCTTGCCGTGCAGGGCGGTGGCCTTCAGGCCGCCGCAGCCCGCGGCCACCCATTCCGCTTCGGACACGCCCAGGGCCTGGGCGAGATTGCGGGCGCGCAGCCCCGGCTGCGAGGCCGCCAGGGCCTCGTTGCGATCGCGCAGCGCTTGCGCGCGGGACGTGAAATCGGTGTTGCTCATAGTGGGCCCTCCGGCCGTTGTAACGGGTTGCGAAAGCCGCCGCCGGCCGGCGGCGGCTCGGGTTCAATACTGGTATGTCAATGAGACGCGGACGCTGCGCCCCGGTTCCGTGTACCAATCGACCGGACGCGGAAGCGCGGTCGCGCCGGCGGTCGGCACATTGATGGCCTCCCAGTACTTCTTGTCGAACAGGTTGAAAACGCCTGCCTGCACCTGCAGCCCCTTCACGGCCGCCGGACGCCAATAGCCCATCAGGTCCACCACGCCGTAGCCGGGCGCCTGGAAATCGGGATTGCGCGCCTCGGGCGTGGCGTCGGGGTACTCGACCTTGTTGCGTTGCAACGCGGTGGTCAGCAGCGCATCCACGCCCCACGCGTCGCGGCTGTAGCCCAGCCCCAGCACCGCCTTCAGCGGCGCCACGGAATTCAGGTACTGGCCGGTGCCTTCGTCCTTGCCCACGGCCCACGCCAGCGAGCCCCAGGTGCGCCAGCCCGGCGAGAACTTCCAGTGCGCGCTGGCCTCCGCGCCGTAGATGCGCACCTTGGCGCGGTTCACGTTGCCGGTCACGCCCAAAGGATACTGGCCCGCCCAGCCCGGCTGCCACTGCGGCGAACTCGGATTCAGCGGCACGTCGCCATCGATGAAATTCTGGTAACGGTTGTCGAAGAACGATAGCGCGCCGCCGAGCGCGTCGGATCCCAGCTTGGCGCCCAGTTCCCAGCCCTTGCTGGTCTCGGGCTTGAGATAGGGATTGCCCACGCGCAGGTAGGTGCCCGGCCCGCCGTAGTTGGTGTAGAGCTGCGTCGGGCTCGGGGCCTTGAAGCCGTAGGCGTACTGCGCGTAGAAACTCAGTTCGTCGCGCGCCTTCCACGTCGCCAGCAGCTTGGGCGAGAAGCGGCTGCCGCCATTGGACGGCGGCAGCGCGCCCGCATTCGGGTTGCTGTCGTAACTGGCGGTGGACTGCGGCTTCTGTTCGTAATGATCGTAGCGCAGGGCCGGCATGACCGTGTAGCGGCCGTCGGCGAAGCTGAATTCGTCCTGCACCCACAAGGCCCATTGGTTGCCCTTGGATTGCGGCACATCGGCCTGGTTGGTGTGCAGCATGTCGCAGGCGCGCGGGCCGAACGGCGCGGGCAGGCCCGGGCGGATCGTGGGGCAGTTGTCGTAGCCGCTGGAGTTCTGCTCGGTCTTGTTGCCGTACCACTCGCCGCCGACCGTCCACAGCTGCGACACGCTCGCGCCGGCCAGGCGCTTGGTGAATTCGGTGTTCATGCCGAACAGCGACTGCTGGATGGAGTTGCTGCGGCCGTAGGGACCGCTGGGGAAGCCGTAGCGGAAGGGATCGCCGGGGATGATGCGCGCGCGGGAATCCACGCTGCGCACGCCGCTCTGCGAGCTGTCCAGCCGCAGGCGCTGCCAATAGACCACGGCCGTGGCGGTATCGATGAGGCCGCCCTCGCCGGGCGCCTTGTAGGAATAGTCGAACGACACGCGCTCGCGTTCGGTTTCCTTGCGCGTGCCGTTCTCGCCGTAGAGGTAGCTGGTGCCGGCGCCCTGCTCGAACATGCTGTCGATGTCGGCGTTGCGCTTGAAGTACTCGCCGGTCAGGCCGAAGCGGTGTCCGCCTTCGACGCGCTGCTGCAGCTTCAGCAGGAAGCTGCGCTGGTCGTAATCCTCGGGGCTGGGCTCGCTGCGCGTGGGGCCGTAGCCGCCCACGTCGCCGCGGTTGTCCAGCGCGTGGCCGTTGCGCACCCCGGCCTGCACCAGCCAGAACGTATTGCCGTGGATCTGGCCCGCCAGCGCCGCGTTGGCGCCCCAGCTGCTGTCGGCCGAGTCGTAGTCCGTCTTGGCCAGCGCGCCGAAGGTTTTGTCGCCGCCGAGCAGGTCGGACGGCTCCAGCGTGTACAGGTCGGCAATGCCGGAAATCGCGCCGGAGCCGCCGCCGCTGGCGTCCGCCCCGCGCACGATGTCCAGCCGCGACAGGCTGTTGAAATCGACCGCTTCCAGCCCACCCTTCACGCCGCGCGCGCCGTCGTCCAGCCACGGCAGGCGGATGCCGTCCACGCGCGTCAGCACGCGGTCCTGGTCCAGGCCGCGGATGTTGATGCTGTTGTTCTGCCGGTTGAAGCTCACGCCGGGTTCGGCGCGCTTGCCCAGGTCGCTCCAGTTGCGGATCTGCAGATCGTCCAGGCGCTTGCGGTCGGTGCTGGTCTCCCAGGCCGGCGCGCTCGGCGCGCCCTCGCCTTCCACCTTGACCGGCGCCAGCTGCGTCACGCCGGCCGGCGCCTGCGCCTCCAGCACGAAGACCCGGGCGCTGCGCTCCCGCACGCCCAGGCCGCTGCCGGCCAGCAAGCGCGAGAATCCCTCATCCACGGAATAGACTCCATCGAGCCCGCCGGTGCGGCGCTGCCCCACCAAAGCCGCGTCGAACAGCACGGTCACGCCGGCGCTGTCGGCGAAGCGCGGCAGCGCTTCGGCCAGAGGCCCGGCCGCAATGCGGTAGCTGCGCGCCTGCGCCTGTTCCGAAGCCTGCGCCCAGGCGCCCGACGCCGGCAGCATCGCGCCGGCGAACGCGCTCAGGGCCAGCGCCGCATGCATGGCGGCGGCGAGTCGGGTCAGCCGGCATCGCGCGCCTCGGGCTGGTCGGGAGCCGCACGCGCGGCCGGCGGGAAGGTAAGCCATGGTCGTCCTTTCGATCCAAAAGGTGTCGGCATTCGTTTGCCTATACAGACCATGACCCTCGTGACCTCCAGATCGGACAGCTGTCCGCAAAATAATTTTCAATATCGCCGTCAGGCGGCCTCAGGCATCCACGGGCGCGCGCGGCCCGATCGTCACCCAGTACGGCGTGCGGTAGCGCACCTGCACCGGTAGCGTCGCCGGCAGGGCGGCCAGCACCGCGTCGGTGTCGCGCAGCTGGAACGCGCCCGAGATCCGCAGGCGCGCAACCTCGGGGTCGCAGCGCAGGATGCCCGGACGGTAGCGGTCGAGTTCGGCGGCGAAGGCGTCCAGGCGCATGCCGCTGGCGTACAGCACGCCGCGCAGCCAGTCGGCCGCGTGGGGATCGGCGGGGGACGGCGGCGATACGCCCGCTTCCGTCAGGCCGCCCTGCTCGCCCGCGGCCAGCTCGACGGCGGCGCCAGGATGCGCGCCGCTGCTGACCCGGACGCGGCCCTCCTGCACGGTGACCCGGCAGAACGCGCCTTCCTCGCGCACACAGAAGCGCGAGGCCTGCGCCTCGATATCGCCCAGGCGCGTGCGCACCACGAAAGGCCGGGGCCGGGCCGCCGTGTCGGCCACCGCATGCACGGCGATCTCGCCGGAACGCAGCCGCAAGAGGCGCGCGCTGGCGCTGTACATCACGTCCACGGCGCTGCCCGTATTCAGGTGCAGCGTGGAGCCGTCGGCCAGCGCCACGTCGCGCTGTTCGCCCGCGGCGCTGCGGTAATCGGCGCTCCAGTCCAGGGAATCCGAGCGCCACGCGGCCCAGGCGGCCGGGCCGGCGACCACCAGCGCCGCGAGCGTCTTCAGCGCGGCGCGGCGGTTCTTGAGCGCGGGGCGGTTCAGGGTGGCCATGCCCAGCGCGGACGGGATCAGGCCGAAACGCGCATTCACGCGTTGCGCCCGCTGCCAGGCGTGCTCGTGCTCGGCCTTGCTCGCGCGCCACAGGTCGCAGGCCCGACGGTCGGCGTCGGTGGCCCGGCCCGAGGCCAGGCGCATCAGCCAGCGCGCCGCTTCGCGCGCCACGCCGCGGTCCACCGCCGGCAGTTCTCCAGCCGTCTCGGCCGGCGCGCTCAGATCGCCGCCATGATGCATTGCTCGAATCCCTTGGCGATGTAGCGGTGCACGGAACGCAGCGACACGTTGAGCCGGGCCGCGATCTCGCCGTGGCTCAGGCCCTCCAGTTGCGCCATCAGGAAAGCCTGGCGGGCCGGCAGCGACAGGCCGGCCAGCATCTCGTCGATCTCCTGCAGCGCCTCCAGGATGATGAGGCGCTGCTCAACCGACGGGGCCAGCGGCTCGGGCATCAGCGCCAGCGCTTCCAGGTAGGCCTGCTCCACCGAGCGGCGCCGGTGATGGTTCATGAGCAGGCGCTTGGCGATGGTGGTGAGATAGGCGCGCGGCTCGCGCAGCGCATCGAGCTCATGGCGGTGCCGCAGCACGCGGACGAAGGTGTCCTGCGCCAGGTCGGCCGCGTCGAAGGTGTTTCCCAGCTTGGCGCGCAACCAGCCATGCAGCCATCCGTGATGCGCGCGGTACAGAAGATGGACGGTGTCGCTCGTGGCGAGCACGGGATTGGGCACGTCAGGCTCCCTGGACTCTTAATTACAAATAGCAATCAATCTCATTCTAAATGGAAAACCATGATCCAGGTCAAGTCCGCGCGCGCGGCATGACGGCGATATGATGGGGACGGATTCAGCCCGGCCCCCGCCCTCTTTCTCACACGGATTCCGCATGCTCTACAACGCGCTCAAGTTCGCCCACGTCATGGCCGTGATCCTCTGGGTCGGCGGCATGCTGTTCGCCCACTGTTTCCTGCGCCCCGCCGCGGCCGCGCTGGAACCGCCGGTCCGCCTGCGGCTCATGGCCTCGGTGCTGGGCCCCTTCCTGAACACCGTGCTGGCGGCCATCGTGCTCATCCTGCTGTCGGGCATGGCGATGATCGGCCAGGAAGCGGCCCAGGCGGCGCAGACGGGCGGCGCCTTCTTCATGCCGCCCAGCTGGACCGCCATGGCCGCCGGCGGCCTGCTCATGATGGCCATCTACGCCTACATCCGGTTCGCCCTCTATCCGCGGCTGAACGCGGCCGTCTCAGCCTCCGACTGGCCGGCGGGCGGACGCGCCATGGGCGGCATCCGCCGCTGGGTGGGCGTGAACCTGCTGCTGGGCATCGCCATCGTCGCCATCGTCTTTCTGGGGTAGCCGGATATCAGCCGGCCCCCGCCAGCCATCGGACATGCGACGGCTGGCATCGGGATTCTTTTGCTTGGTGCAATACGCCGTACATCCGCGGACTCCACACTGCGGATGCTTCTCGCGGGCCTCGACAACAAAAGGAATCTCCATGATCAAGCGCGTCTTCACATTGGCCGCCCTCGGCCTGTTCGCCTCCACCTTCGCCGCGCAGGCCGCGGCGCCCATCGACAACAGCGCGCTGGACCAGCCCGGTTTCCGCGAGCACAAGGCCACCTACGGCGTGGTGTACCGGCTGCCCCAGGACGTCAACGCCGTGCTGGATGCCAAGATCAACGGCACGCTCAAGGCCGACCTGGTCAAGCTGGGCCTGAAGGCCGAAGCCGACACGCCCAACATGCCGCACGTGACGGTGGTGCACATCCACAGCGCCGATCCCGCGACGCCCGACCGCATGCTGAAGGCATTGCCGAAGCCGCCGGCCCCGCTGCAGGTCACGCTCAAGAGCTTCTATCCCACCGAGGCCGCCAAGGGCGCGGGCCATCCGTGGTGGCTGGACCTGGGCGTGGTCAAGAGCGGCCAAGGCTTCGAGGACATGATGCGCTACAACACCGTGGCCACTGCCGCCCTGGCGCCCTTGCGCGACGGCCCGCTGCCGCGCGTGACCGGCCCGGTCTACGCCAAGATGAGCGATGCCGGCCGCGACCTGGTCCGCAACCAGGGCGTGAGCGGCGTGAACGTCATGCAGGACGGCAAGGAAGTGCGCGCCCACAACCCGCACACCACGCTGGTCTACAGCATGGCGCTGTACGACACGCGCCTGCAGGACGCCATGAAGCAGGAAGCCGACAAGTTCAACGCCGTGCTGCCCGAGGGCATCCCCACGACGTTCAAGGACGTGTCCATCGTCGAGATCGGCTTCGCCGGCAACGTAGTGCGCGAGATCTACCGCATCAGCCTGGAAGACGGCTCGGTGCTCGACGTCGCCACCGGCAAGAAGGTCGGCGCCTGATCCGCTCCCCGGGGCGGGGCCGCGGCAGCCTGGCGCTGCCCGGCCGACCGCCCCGCCCTCCCGATCGCGCGGCGCGCGGGCGCCCGGATGCTGCCGTTTCATGGCAGCATTTCATGGCAGCATTACGTTATCGCCATCCGCCCGCCCCGCTCCATGTCCCGCACCGAAAGACTCCTCGGCCTGCTGCAGACCCTGCGCTGCCACCGCCGCCCCGTCAGCGGGCACCGTCTCGCGGCCGACCTGGGCATCAGCATCCGCACGCTGTACCGCGACATCGCCACCCTGCAGGCGCAGGGCGCCGAGATCGACGGCGAGCCGGGCGTGGGCTACGTGCTGCGGCCCGGCTTCATGCTGCCGCCGCTGATGTTCAGCACCGAGGAAATCGAAGCGCTGGTGCTGGGCACCCGCTGGGTGGCGGATCGTTCCGATCCCCGGCTGGGGCAGGCGGCGCGCAACGCGCTGGCCAAGATCGGCGCCGTGCTGCCCGCCGACCTGCGCGACGGCCTGGACGCGATTCCGCTGCTGGTCGGCCCTAGCGCGATGCCCGTGATCGACCGCGTGGACCTGGCGCTGATCCGCCAGGCCATCCGCAACGAACAGAAAATCGACATCACCTACCGGGACGACAAGGGCGCCGATTCGGCCCGCTTGATCTGGCCTTTCGCGCTGGGCTTCTTCGACAGCGTGCGCATCGTCATGGCCTGGTGCGAGCTGCGCCAGGACTTCCGCCATTTCCGCACGGACCGCATCGCCACGCTGGAGGCCGGCGCGCGTTATCCGCGGCGCCGGCACGCCCTGCTCAAGGAGTGGCGGGCGATGCAGCGCGGCGCCGCGAAATCGGGTTGAATGCTACTGCCAAAAACTGACAGCACCCCTATCTAACATGAGCGCGTCTACTTCCCTGGAGCGCATCATGTCCGACACCAACTTCGTCATTTTCTACGTGGACAAGCCGGCCGCCAGCGCCGCGTTCTACAGCGCGCTGCTGCAGCGCCCGCCCATTGAAAGCTCGCCCACCTTCGCCCTGTTCGCGCTGGATTCCGGCCTGATGCTGGGGCTGTGGTCGCGCCATACCGTGGAGCCGGCCGCGGCCGGACGCGGCGGCGCCTCGGAACTGGCCTTCACCGTGCCCGACGCGGACGCGCTGAACCGCCGCCACGTGGACTGGAGCCTGCGCGGCCTGCCCATTCTGCAGGCGCCGACCGACATGGATTTCGGCCGCACCTTCGTGGCGCTGGACCCCGACGGCCACCGGCTGCGGGTGTTCTCGCCGGCCGCGCAAGCGCCGGTGGCGGAGCCGCGCGCCGCCAGCCTGGCCGGCGCCTGAGGGCGCCCCGGGCTGGTCGACAGCAGCAATGCATTGAGCGGCGTGCCGGCCCGCGCTGGGGATGGCTGCCGCGGCGATCAGGTCACGGCGGCCCGATGGCGGAATTCCGGCTTGTCCCAGGCCCGGCTGTCGAGCACGTCCTTCAGGATGTCGACGGCGTCCCAGACGTCGGCGTAGCCGAAGTACAGCGGCGTCAGGCCGAAGCGCAGCACTTCGGGTTCGCGGTAGTCGCCGATGACGCCGCGCGCGATCAGGGCCTGCATCACCTCGAAGCCGTTCGGGTGGCGGAAGCTGACGTGGCTGCCGCGCTGCGCGTGTTCGCGCGGCGTCACCAGCGTCAGCGGGTGGCCGGCGCAGCGCTGCTCGACCAGCGCGATGAACAGGTCGCCCAGCGCGAGCGATTTCTTGCGCACCTCGGCCATGTCGGCCGCATGGGCCACGTCCAGCCCGCATTCCACCAGCGACAGCGACACGATGGGCTGGGTGCCGCACAGGTAGCGCCGGATGCCGCCGGCGGGCTCGTAGGCGACCGCCATGTCGAAGGGCCGGGTGTGGCCCCACCAGCCGGACAAGGGCTGCCAGAAATCCTTGGTGTGGCGCGGCGCCACCCAGATGAAGGCCGGCGATCCCGGGCCGCCGTTCAGGTACTTATAAGTGCAGCCCACGGCGAAGTCCGCGTCGGCCCCGTTCAGGTCCACCGGCACCGCGCCCGCGGCGTGCGCCAGATCCCAGATGGCCAGCGCGCCGCGTTCGTGCGCCAGCGCGGTCACGGCGGCCATGTCGTGCATCTGCCCGCTGCGGTAGTTCACGTGCGACAGCAGCATCACCGCCACGGAATCATCCAGCGCGGCCTCCAGCGGCAGGTCGTCGTCGATCAGGCGCATTTCGTAGCCCTGCTGCAGCAGGTCGATCATGCCCTGGATCATGTAGAGGTCGGTGGGGAAGTTGTCGCGCTCGGACAGGATCACTCGGCGCGAGGGCTGGCGCTGCTGCTGGATGCGCAGGGCGGCGGCCAGCGCCTTGAAGATGTTCAGCGAGGTGGTGTCGGTCACGACGAGCTCGCCTTCGCGCGCGCCCAGCAGGCTGCCCAGCTTGTCGCCCAGGCGGGCGGGCAGCTCGAACCATCCGGCGGTGTTCCAGCTGCGGATCAGGCCCGAGCCCCATTCCTGGCCGATCACGGCGGCCGCGCGGGCGGCCGCGGCCTTGGGCAGCACGCCGAGGGAGTTGCCGTCCATGTACAGCACGCCCGGCGGCAGGTCGAACCGGTCTTTCAAGGGCGCCAGGGGGTCCTGGCGGTCGGCGTTCACGCAATCGTCGCGAGTTTTCATCACAGCTCCATCGGGCATATTCCTGATAAATACTATCAGCGCGGACAGGCTGATATATTGCAAATCCGGGCGCGGAATACCCTAGGTTTCCGCATTGGATTGCACAGGAACGGTTTTTTTTGAATTGGATTGCGCCATGCAGATCGATGCCATAGACCAGCGGATTCTCTACCGCCTGCAGGAGAACGGCCATCTCAGCAACCAGGAGCTGGCGGAGCAGGTGTCGCTGTCGCCCTCGGCCTGCCTGCGGCGCGTGCGCGCCCTGGAGGAAGCCGGGCTGATCCGGGGGTATCGCGCCGTGCTCGACCCCGAAAAGCTGGGCTTCGAGCTGGAAGCCATCGTCCACGTGTCGCTGGACCAGTCGCGCCCCGGCTGGCACGAGGAATTCCTGGCCGGCATCGCGCTGCACGACGAAATCACCGAGGCCAGCATCGTGACAGGCGCGTCCAACTACATCCTGGCGGTGCGCACCCGCAACCTGGCGGCGTTCTCGCAGTTCGTGGAAGACAAGCTCAGCAAGATCCCGGGCGTGCGCGATCTCTGCTCGCATATCGTCATGCGCAAAGTGAAAAGCCGCGGCGGCATGCTGCCGCTGGCCAGCTGGCGCTAGCCCCGGCTAGCCGGCGCCCAGGCGCAGGAAGCCGAACACCGTCACGAAATGGCAGGCGGTGCCGCCCATGACGAACAGGTGCCAGATGCCGTGCGCGTGCCGCCAGCGCTGGTCGTTCACGTAGAACAGCGTGCCCGCCGTATAGACCGCCGCGCCCGCCAGCAGCCAGGCCAGCCCGGCGGTGGACAGCGCGCCCGCGATCGGCGCGGCGAACATCACGCCCAGCCAGCCCATCGCCAGGTATAGGTGCAAGGCCGGGGCCGCGCCGCGCGCCCACCACAGTTCGCGGCCGATGCCGAACGCCGCCAGCAGCCAGATCGCCACGCCCATGGCGCTGCCCCAGCCGTGCTCCACCGGCCCGAACGCCAGCGGCGTGTAGGTGCCGGCGATCAGCAGGTAGATCGCGCAGTGGTCGGCTTTGGCCCACAGCGCCTTGCGGCGCCCCCGCGAGCAGTGGAACAGGACCGACGAGGCGTAGACGGCGATCATCGACGCGGCGAACACCGCGCAGCCGACGATCTGCCGCGTGTCCACGTTCAGCTCGGCCGCGCGCGAGATCAGCGCGCCGGATGCCGTCACCGCCAGCGCCAGGCCCGCCAGATGCGTCGCGCCGTTGAGTCGTTCGCCCTTGTACATGCGCCCCTCCGCCCGCCGGCCATGCGCCGGCGCTACCCATCATGGACCCGTTCTGTGACAGTGCCGGGTCAGCGGCGCGCCGGGGCGGGCGCGCCGCGTTGGACGCGGATCAGGCGATGAAATCCACCGCCGCGGGATAGCCTTCCAGCGCGCGGGCCGACAGGATGGCGCGCTGCACCGCGATCGCCATGGCCTCGGCCGCCATCACGCCCAGCAGCATCAGGTTCGCGTTCTTGCCGGAGGCGCCCGTGCCCAGCGCGAAGATGGTGTCGCCGTCGAGCATGGTGTGGATCGGGTTGATCGTGCGGGCCAGGCCGTCATGCGCCATGCCCGCGAGCTTCTGCGCCTGCGCCTTGGTGAGGCGGGCGTCGGTGGCGACCGCGCCGATGGTGGTGGCGGTGCCCTCGCGCATCGATCGGGGCAGGTCGCCGGCCAGGATGGCGGCGCGGGTGTCGAGCAGCATCTTGCCGTCGGAGGTGCGCGCGCCGGCCAGGATGCGCCCCGTGGCCGGATCCAGCACGTCGCCCACGGCGTTGACCGCCACGATGGCCCCCACGGTCACGCCCGCCACGGTGAGCGAAGCGGTGCCGATGCCGCCCTTCATGGCGCGCTTGGGCCCGTACAGCTTGCCCACCGTCGCGCCCGCCCCCGCGCCCACGTTGCCTTCCTCGGGAGCCTGGGCGGTGGCGGACTTGCAGGCCTGGTAGCCCGCGGCGGCGTCTGGCCGCACCGACGCGTCTCCCACGCCCAGGTCGAACAGGATGGCCGAGGGCACGATGGGCACGTGCGCCACGCCCACGTCGAAGCCGATCTTCTTTTCCTCCAGGTAGCGCATGACGCCGGAGGCCGCGTCCAGGCCGAAGGCGCTGCCGCCGGCCAGCATGATGGCATGCACTTTCTCCACCATGTTCACGGGATTGAGCAGGTCCGTCTCGCGGGTGCCGGGCGCCGCGCCGCGCACGTCCACCCCGCCCGTCGCGCCGGCCTCGGCGATGATGACCGTGCAGCCCGTGGGGCGGCGCGTATCGGTGTAGTGGCCCACGCGCAGGCCCGCCACGTCCGTGATGCTGCCGCCGCCCGGCATCAGCCGTGAGCCGTTGGCGCCCTGGGCCGGCATCGCCCCGGCGGCGGCCGCCGCCCCCGCGGCCGCCATCATGAAAGTCCGCCTGTTCCATCGCTGTTCCACACCGATCTCCATCAAGGTCCCGCATGATTGAACCCCGGCCGCTGCGCGCCGGGGCGTGGGTAACGCCATATGACTTGCCGCTATATTTTTACTATTCCTTATGCTTTGTGGAAAAATAGGCCCGTTGTTAGAGTGCGGCTAAGCCGGAGGGCATCGCAGGCCCGCATGCTCTCCACAGTGCTATCTGCCATCCGTGGAGCATCGCCATGAAACTCTTTCGTACGCTATTGGCCGCCGGCCTCGTCCAGGTCGCCGCGCTGTCCGCCGCCCATGCCCAAACCGGCCTGGAGCAGATCAAGTCCGCGGGGGTGTTCAAGATCGGCACCGAAGGCACCTACGCCCCCTTCACCTTCCACGACGCATCCGGGCAGCTTACCGGTTTTGACGTCGACATCGGCCGCGCCATCGCCGAACGCCTGGGCGTCAAGGCCCAATTCGTCGAAGGCAAATGGGACGGGCTGATCGCCGGCCTGGACGCCAAGCGCTACGACGCGGTGATCAACCAGGTGGGCATCACCGACGCGCGCCGCGCCAAGTACGACTTCTCCGACCCGTACATTTCCTCGGCCGCCGTGCTGATCGTCCGCGACGACAATACCAGCATCAAGTCCTTCGACGACCTGAAGGGCAAGAAATCCGCCAATACGCTGACCAGCAACTTCGGCAAGCTGGCGCAGAGCCACGGCGCGGAAGTCATCGCCGTGCAGGGCTTCAACGAAGCCATCGACCTGCTCACCTCGGGCCGCGTCGAGGCCACGGTGAACGACAACCTGTCGTTCCTCGACTTCAAGAAGCAGAAGCCCAACGCCCGCGTCAAGATCGCCGCCACCGACAAGACCGCCGAGTTCAGCAACTCGGGCGTGCTGATCCGCAAAGGCAACCCCGAACTGCAGGCCGCCATCAACAAGGCGCTGGCCGACATGAAGGCCGACGGCACCTACAAGACCATCTCGGTCAAGTACTTCGGCACGGACCTGTCGGCGCAATAAGCCGCTGGAGCCCCCATGACGCCACCTCCCTGGCTGCAAGCCTTCCTGCCCGACTGGCTGCTGGCGCAAATCGGCGAGTGGACGGTGCCGTCCTGGGTGCAGCTGATGGCGGACTCGTTCTGGCCGCTGCTGCAGGCGGGGCTGAAGTTCACGGTCCCGCTGACGCTGATGTCCTTCGTGCTGGGCCTGGCCCTGGCCTTCGTGGTCGCGCTGATCCGCCTGTTCGGCCCGGCGCCGCTGGTGGCCGTGGCGCGGTTCTACGTGTGGCTGATCCGCGGCACGCCCCTGCTGGTGCAGCTGTTCGTGATCTTCTACGGCCTGCCCAGCGCGGGCATCGTCCTGGATCCGCTGCCCGCCGCGCTGATCGGCTTCACGCTCAACGTGGGCGCCTACAACTCCGAAGTCATCCGCGGCGCCATCGAGTCCATCAGCAAGGGCCAATGGGAAGCCGCCTATTCGCTGAGCATGACGCGCGGGCAGGCGCTGCGCCGCACCGTCCTGCCGCAGGCGGCCCGCGTGGCCGTTCCGCCCCTGTCCAACTCCTTCATCGCGCTGGTGAAGGACACCTCGCTGGCCGCGGTCCTGACCGTGCCCGAGATCTTCCAGGCCGCGCAGCGCATCGCCGCGGTCACCTACGAGCCGCTGATCCTCTACACCGAGGCCGCGCTGATCTACCTGGTGTTCAGTTCCGTCCTGTCGGCCGCCCAGGTCCGCCTGGAGAAGCGCTTCGGACAGCATGCGGTGTTTTCCGAGAAGAACCGATGATCCGCCTGGAAAAAATCGAAAAGGCCTTCGGCGGCAATCCCGTGCTCAAGCAGGTGGACGTGAGCATCGCCGAAGGCAGCGTCACCGCCCTGATCGGCCCGTCCGGCAGCGGCAAGAGCACGCTGCTGCGCTGCGTGAACCTGCTGGAGGTGCCCGACCGCGGCCTGCTTGAGATCGGGCCGGAAACCGTGGCGTTCGAGTCCGGCCGCAAGCTCGCCCGCGACCAGGTCCAGCGCGTGCGCATGCAGACCGGCATGGTGTTCCAGAATTTCCAGCTGTTTCCCCACCAGACCGTGATCGGCAACGTGATGGAAGGCTTGCTGACGGTGAAGAAGTGGCCCCTGGACCGCGCCCGCGCGCGGGCCGAGGAATTGCTGCGCAAGGTCGGCATGCTGGAAAAGGCCGAGGCCTGGCCGGCCAACCTGTCGGGCGGCCAGCAGCAGCGCGTGGCCATCGCGCGCGCCCTGGCGCCCGCGCCGCGCGTGCTGCTCTGCGACGAGCCGACCTCGGCGCTCGATCCCGGCCTGGCCGCGGAAGTGGTGGACGTGCTGCGCCAGCTGGCGGCCGAAGGCATGACCATGCTGATGGCCACGCACGATCTGCGCCTGGCGGCCAGCGTGTCGCGCGAAGCCGTGTTCCTGCTGGACGGCAGCGTGGTCGAATCGGGCGAGTCGCGCGCGCTCTTCACGCAGCCCGCGGACCCGCGCACCGCCACGTTCATCTCGACCCTGACGCAGGAAGCCGCGCTCTAGGGCCTGCCCACGCCCCAGGCCTGTCCTCAGCGCGCGCTCGGGACGAACTCGAACAGCGATTCCGGCTCGGCCGCGATGACGCGGGCCGCGATCTCGCGCCGCAGGGCCGCGTGCGCGCGCTGCGCGTCCGGCGCGGTATTCCCCAGCAGGTCGAAGAATTCCGCGGGCAGCACGCCCGGGCGCAGCACGGCCTGGACGCCGCGGGCGCCGCGGCGCAGATGGAAGCTGTAGGACTTGTCGGCAGCGCGGCTGTAGCGCGCCTCGGGCAGCGCCAGGTCCACGGCATAGCTGCCGCGCGTGACGGCGCGGGTCACGAATTCGAACGCGTCCCGCACGCCGGGGCCGGGGTGTCCGCTGATCACCGACAGCTCCTGGCGCGGCACCGGGGCGCCGGCCTCCTCCAGCCGCGCAAGCGCGCCGCGCAGGCCCTGGAAGGTCAGCGCCAGCATGGCGAGCGCGCCGTGGCCGTGGTAGGCCTGGACGGCGTCGAAACAGATGGGCAGCGGCCCTTCTTCGGCCATCACGGTCAGCGTGGCGTCGTGTCGTTCGGGGGTCGTCATGGAATATCTCCTGGTGAGGCGCGACAGCAGGCCGCCGCCGTGGCGGCTCGCGGTCGCGCGAAGGGGGGGAATCGGGAAGGTTGCGCCGCGGCCGGCTCAGAACCGCGTGCGCAGCGTCAGGCTGACGCTGCGGCCGGGCTCCAGCAGCGGATTCAGGTCGGTCATGGGGTAGGCCACGTTGGACGACGTGGCCGCCGTGCGGTAGGCGCGGTCGAACAGGTTGTTCACGCCCAGCACCACCTGGGTATTGCCCAGTTGCGGCAGGCCCAGGCGATCCAGCTGCAGCTGGGCGTACAGGTTCACCACCCCGAAGCCCGCGGCCGGATACTCCGCGCGCTCCGCGTAGCGGCTCTGGCCCTTGGCCCATTGCAGTTCGCCGCTCAGCGCGTAAGCCTCGTTCGCGCCCACGTATTGCAGGCCCAGCAGGCCGCTGAGCGGCGCGATCGATTGCAGCGGCGTGTCCGTGTCGCGGTTGGTCGCGTGCAGGTAGCTGGCGTTGCCGTACAGATTGACCGCCCGGCTCAGCTGCCAGCGCCAATCCAGCTCCAGGCCCTGGATCCGCGCCTTGCCCACGTTGCGGCGCTGCGTGGCGGGCAGGCCCTGATAGGACGTGGTGACGTTCTCCAGGAAGTCGCTGTAGTCGCTGCGGAACGCCGTCAGGCCCACGGTGGCCTGCTCGAAATGCAGCCGGGTGCCGGCTTCCACGGTGACGCCGCGCTCCGGCTTCAGGCCGGGGTTCGGAATCGTGTAGCTGGTGCCGGTGTAGCCGCTGCTGAACATCTCGGACGTCCACGGCATGCGGAACGAGCTCCCCACGCTGCCCAGCAGTTCGACCACGTCGGTGGCCCGGTAGGCCAGCCCCAGGCTGCCGGTGGCGGCGGTTTCCGTCGTATTCTGCGCGGCCCGGAAGGCGGGCAGCAGATTGGGCGAAGGCAGCGGCTCCAGGCCCACGTCGGACTTGAACCAGTCGTACCGGCCGCCGGCCGTGAGGGTCCATTTCGGCGCCGGCTTCCATTCCGTCGTCAGGAACGCCCCGACGTTCGTCTGGTACTGATCCGGGCCCGTCTTCGTGTAAGGGGTGCTGGTGGTGACCACACTGCCGTTGGGCCGGCGCACCGTGATGTCGCTGCGCGACTCCGAGCCCGGACGGCGCTCGTGCATGAAGTCCAGGCCGAAGGTCGTGTTGGTGTCGGCCCACGGAATCGTCGCCGCGACGCTGCCGCCCCAGACCACGGGGCCGATCACGTTGTTGCGCGCATCGACCACCCGCGCCGGGTTGGTCTGGTTGTGCGTGGCCATCACGGTGCCGAACTCGTTCACGTAGACGCTGGCGCGCAGCGAGCTGATGACGCCGTCGAATTCGCCGGTGTAGGCCAGCCTGCCCTGCTTGACCTTGAGCGGATCGCGGCGGCTGTAGCTCAAGGGGTACTCGGGCACGGTGCCGGCCGCGCCGTCCTTCACGTAGGCCACGCGCGCGCTGGCTTCGATGCGCTGGCGGGCGTCGGGCATATAGCCCAGCACGATGCCGCCGCCGCCGCCGCGGAAATCGCTGTTCGGCACTTCGCCCGCCGCGCTGTCGTAGTTGCCGGCGCGGCGCCCGGTGGCGTAGACGCGCAGGTCGAAGCCGTCGCCCGCGCCTTCCAGCGCCACGTTGCTTTGCACGCCGTTGCCGTTGGTGCTGTACGTGACCGAGGCTTCGCCGCCGTTCAGGCCGAAGGGCTGGCTCAGGTTGCCGTGGGCCCGTCTGGTGACGAAGTTGACCAGGCCGCCCAGGCCGTCGCTGCCGAAGCGCGACGAGTTGGGCCCGCGCACCACTTCCACCTGCTCGATCTCGGTCGGGCTGATCAGCATGAACTGCAAGGTGTTGCGGCCGCGGAAGCGGTCGCCGTCGATGAACATCGGCACCCGCATGTCGTTGGTATTGAGTGCGCGCAGGAACAGCGTGCCGGCGATGCCGCCGCTGCGGCTGACGGTGGCGTTGGGCACGCGGCCGAGCAGGTCCAGCGTGCTCATCGTGTTCAGGCGGTCGATGTCCTGGCTGTCCACCACGCTGACCGGCTGCGTGACGGAATGGTCGATCGAGGCGGGCGGCGGCGTCGCCCCCATGGGTCGCAGGCGGCCGTCATCAGGCTGGCCGTCGGCGGTGACCTGGATGGACGGCAATTGAGGAACATCCGCCGCCGCGGCGGGCGCGGCGATGGCGGCGGTCAGCAGGCCGGCGCCGACCAGGGGAGCGTACGAGGAGAAACGTTGCATACGTGCACACAAGTGAGGGGGGCAAAAACGGAATCGGCGCGAGCGCGGCGTCAGGCGGGAGCCAGGTCCTGCGCGACGACCGGCGTGGAGTCTTTCAGCCAGGGAAGGAACCCGCGCAGGAAGCGGCTGGACGCCGGCATGAAATAGCTGCCGTGGTGATACATCGGATCCAGCGACGTCACGATCAGGCGCCCCGGCGTGCTGCGCCGGTCTTCGTACAGCACGGAGCCGGCGCCGGCCTTGTCGATCAGGGACCGTGCGCCCGGCGGCGGCGCGTACGTGCCGTGCTGGTGCCAGGTGGCATCGGCCAGCGTCAGGTAGCTGAACAGCGGATGCTCCGGCATGGCCACGCGCAGGCCGGAATCGGCGCCGGGCTCCTTCCACCACCAGAAATTCACCTCGGACGGAGTCCAGTTCACGCCGTCGAGCCAGCGTTCCGAATGCGTTTCGCCCATGGCGACCAGGGTCTTGCCCGCCGCCAGGAATCGCGCGAAGCGATCCCGGTGCGGCACCAGCAAGTCCGGGTTGCTGCGGCACGACACGATCAGCGCGTCGCAGCCGCGCAGCGCGGCGTCGTCCAGGTCGCGGATGTAGATCGCGCGGTCGATGCAGCGCGCGAATTCAGGCGTATGGAACGTGCGATGGTGGTAATAGGTGCCGGCGTCCAGCGCCGCGATCACGGGGTGGCGTCGCAGGTTCATGCCGCGTCTCCCTTCAGCCAGTCGAACAATTGGGGAACCAGGCGCGCGGCGCTGTCGGGGCTGCCCGCGTACATCCACAGGTCGTTGCCGGCGTGCGCCAGCAGGCGGCCGCCGCCCGGCAGGGCCAGGAGCCAATCGATGGGCTGGGCGTCCGGGCCCAGCGTGTTGAGCACCAGCGCGCCCGCCGGCGCGGGATTGCCGCCGCGCGCATAAAAGCCCGCCACGCCGCGCCGGAACGTCAGGAGCTCGGGATCCACGCCGTCGAATATCGGATGGGGAGCCGCGCGATGCACCCGCAGGCCTTCGATGCCCTTCCCCGCCCCCGGCACGAACGGCGCCAGCCAGCGCAGGAAGGGATACGCGACATGGCCGTTGAAGACCACCATGCCGCCCGACTCCAGATAGGTTTCCAGCCGCTCGCGCTGTTCCAGCAGATAGCGCTGGTCCGCGTTCGCCGGGATCAGCAGCGCGCGATAACCGGCCAAGGGCTGCTCATGCAGCCGGTACAGCGGCAGGCTCGCGGCGAGCGGCGCGGGGCCGCCGGTGAGGGCGGCGGGGCCCTCGCCGCTCCAGTGATTCAGATAGGCAATCATCGCTTTCCTGGGTCAACGAAAAACAGGGATCACGCCGCGGACCGCGCCGCCGTCGCCGGGCAGCGTGGCCACCCGCACCGGCAGGCCATAGAGGCGGCTCAGGCGCTGGTCCACGCACATGCTCCCGGTGGCGCCGGCTTCGCAGCCGTCGGCATGCATCAGCAGGGTCTGGTCCGCGATATGCAACGCGTGCTGCGGCTGATGCGTGGTGAAGACCACGGCCAGCCCCTCTTCGCGCGCCAGCCGGCGCAGCAGCGACAGCACGAGGTCCTGGTTGCGCAGGTCGAGCGCCGCGGCCGGCTCGTCCAGCACCACGATCGGGCTGGCGCTGGCCATGGCGCGCGCAATGCAGGCCAGTTGCTGCTGGCCGCCGCTGAGCGTGTGGAAGGGGCGCTCCGCCAGCGGGGCCAGCCCGACCGCCTTCAGGCAATCGCGGGCGATGCGCCAATCGCGCGGGCCCGGCGCAGCGTACCAGCGCAGGTGGCGCGCCCGGCCCATGCCGACCATGGTCAGCACGTCGTAGGCGAACAGCGTGTCGCTGCGCTGCGGCACATAGGCGGCATGCCCTTGCAGGCGCACCGTGCCCGCGGCCCGGGGATGCAAGCCCAGGATGGTGCGCAACAAGGTGGTCTTGCCGCGCCCGTTCGGCCCCAGCACCGCCAGGATGCGGCCGGCGTCCAAGCTGAGCGACAGGTCCTCCAGCAGACGGCGTCCGCCGGCCTGCACGGCCAATCGATTCAACTCAAGCATGGTGCGCTCCCTGGCGCTGGGCCCGGCGCAGCAGCCATGCGAACAGCGGCGCGCCGATCAGCGCCGTGATCACGCCCAGCGGAATCTCGGCGCTGGTCGCGCTGCGGGCCACGGTATCGACCGCCACCATGTAGGCGCCGCCGATCAGCGCGCTGGCGGGCAGCAGCAACCGATGGTCGGGCCCGACCAGCATGCGCGCGATATGCGGCACCACCAGCCCTACCCAGCCCACGGTGCCCGACACCGCGACGCTGGCCGACACCACCAGCGTCGCGCAGCCCAGCAGCAGCCAGCGCAGCGGCTCGACGGCGATGCCCATTGCGCTGGCCTGCTCGTCGCCCAGCGACAGCACGTTGATGCGAAAGCGCAGCGCGTACAGCAGCCCCATGCCCGCCACGATGGGCGGCACCGCGGCCGCCAGCTTGGCGTAGGTGGCGGTGGCGAAGCTGCCCATCAGCCAGAACACGATGGCCGGCAGGCTGTCGTTCGGATCGGCGAAATAGGTGGCCAGCGAGATCAGCGCGGAAAAGAATGCGCTGGTCACGACGCCGGCCAGCACCAGCATCAGGATGGTCGTGCGGCCGTTGGAACGGCCCAGCGCATAAACGATGGCCACCGCCAGCAGGCCGCCGGCGAACGCCAGCCCCAGCGTCGCCCACAGCGACGAGAACAGCAGGATCGCCGCGCAGCCGCCGAAGGCCGCGCCCGACGAAATGCCCAGGATCTGCGGACCCACCAGCGGATTGCGGAAGGCGCCCTGCAAGGCCGCGCCGCACATCGCCAGGCTGGACCCGGCCAGCACCGCCAGCAGCACGCGCGGCAGGCGCAGCTGCATGACCACGCGCTGCTCCGTGGCGCCGGCCGCGGGCAGCCATGCCGCCAGGCCGTCGGGCAGCAGCTTCGCGGCCAGCACGCCGGACACCTGCGACAGCGACAACGGGTAGCGGCCGACGCACAGCGCCACCAGCACGGACGCCAGCAGCGCCAGCGCCATCAGCAGCCAGGGCCAGGTTTTCTTGCTCGCCACCCTCGGCAGGCCCGGCGCGCGCGCCGATTCAGCGGAAGCGGTCATAGCCCGCGCCTCCCCGGTTCATTTCCACGCGCAGCACGGCGTCGATCTCGCTCGCGGCCGGATGATGGCCATAGAGTTCGGCATAGGCCCGGGCGAGGTCGTCGCGCAGCGGCCAGGCGAAGCGGTCCGGATGCAGCACCTGGCTCAGCCACTGCCAATACAGGGGCGACTCCTGGCTGGGCGGATCCCACAGGTAACCGCCCAGCGGCACCTTGTAGACGCGGCGGTCGCGCACGGCGGGAATGTCGGCGAACAGCGGATCGCCATACAGGGTGTCCGGCGTCAGGCCGGGCTCGAAATTGTTCAGCAGGATCACGTCCGGCGCCCAGGCCATGATCTGCTCCATGTTCACGGCCTGCCCGCTGGCGATGGACGCCGACACGTTGCGTCCGCCGGCCAGCGCGATGTC
This sequence comes from Achromobacter denitrificans NBRC 15125, assembly GCF_001571365.1. Taxonomy (GTDB): domain Bacteria; phylum Pseudomonadota; class Gammaproteobacteria; order Burkholderiales; family Burkholderiaceae_B; genus Achromobacter; species Achromobacter denitrificans. The sequence goes on from NZ_BCTQ01000039.1 coordinate 42,646, forward strand.
GTCGTCGAAACTGGTATTGCCGCCGGCCGCGCGCAGCTGCGGCGCGTAGCGCGACAGGTACAGCACGCCCGGCCGCTCGCCGGCCGGCAGGCCGTCGGTGACGGCGCGGATCCCGGCGCGCACCCGGTCGCGCCATTGCAGCTGCGCCTGGGCGCGGGCCTCCTGGCCCAGCGACAGGCCGATCAGGCGTATCCATTCGCGGGTGCGGTCCTCGGTGCCGTACACCAGCGCGGCGACGGGCAGCCCCGCGTTGCGCAGCGGCGCGATCAGGTCGTCGCCCATATGGCCCCACTGCCACACGAGATCGGGCTGCATCATCAACAGCGTTTCCACGTTGGGCACGAAGCCCGAACGGGTAACGTCCGTGCGCACGGCGGCGATGGCGGGAAAGATCCTCGCCAGCGGCCCGTCCCTCATCAGCTCATGGGCGTTGGGATGCATGCCCGCCAGATGCGCGACGCCGCCATCCAGCGAAATCAGCAGCGAGCCGGCGGGCATGGGCAAGGTCACCGCGCGCTGCGTCGGCGCCGGCAGGCTGACCGCGTTGCCCAGCATGTCGTTGAACGCGACGGGCGCCGCGTGAATCGCGGACGACAACAAGACTCCCGCCGCCAGCGCGACGCGGGAAGAGAAGAGAGGGGCCATGTGGGAACTGGTTTTGCCGCGGCCGCCGCCGGGAAGTCGTGGCGGCCGCAGTGGTACGATTACAAATAAGAATCAGTCGCATTAATTCTATTTGCTCAGCCGGCCAGATCAAATGACTATTGTCAATTCACTTTCCGCGCCCTTGATTTCGGCGTTGCGCGCCCATCCGTGGTTCGAGGGCGTGGACGACGGCGCCCTGGCCGCGCTCGCGGCGCGCAGCCGCTGGCTGGAGTTCGAGGCGGGCGATACGGTGTACTCGGAAGGCCAGGCGGCCACGTCGTGCCTGCTGGTATGCGCCGGATCGCTCCAGGGCCTGCGCTACACGGCGGATGGCGACGACAAGGTATTCGGCCACGTCGGCCCGGGCGGCTGGCTGTCGGTGTCCACGCTGTTCGAAGCCGCGCCGCGCCATCTGCACAGCGTGCGCGCCCGCAGCGCGGGCAACGGCTGCCTGCTCAACGGCGAAGCGTTCCGCCAGCTTTGCCTTGCCGATGCGCGCTTCACCTGCCGCGTCATGGCGCATTGCGCGAACCTGATCCGCCATCACACCGGCCAGATCGACTGGCTGACCTCCAGCTCGGCCGAGGAACGCGTGGCCGAGTACATCCTGCGCGCGGGCAAGCCGCAGGGCAGCCAGCCGGTGGCGCTGCCGCTCAGCCATTCGCAGATCGCGGTCAAGCTCGGCATGCGCGCCGAGACGCTGAGCCGGATCTTCGCCAAGTGGCGGCGCCAGGGCTACATCTCGGACCGGCGGGGAGAGCTATGCATCCTCAAGCTGGATTCGCTGAAGGAACTGGTGCACCCGTGACGCGCGGCGCCCTGCCGCCGACCCCGCGCTATTTCGGCGGCAGCGAGCCTGCCGGATCGACGGCCTGGCCGTCGTAGCGCAGCTCGAAGTACAGGCCGACCTGCTTGCTGTCGCTGTTGCCCATTTCGGCGATCTTCTGCCCCTGGCTCACGCGCTGCCCTTCCTTCACCAGCAGTTTGCTGTTGTGGGCGTAGATGCTCAGGAAGCTGGCGTTGTGCTTCACGATGACCAGATGGCCGTAGCCGCGCAGGCCGCTGCCCGAATAGGCCACCGTGCCCGGCGCCGCGGCCACCACCGGCGTGCCCGAGGCGTTGCTGATGACGATGCCGTTGGAGCCGGAGCCGTCGTAGCCGCGGGTGACCTTGCCCTGCGCGGGCCAGACCAGCGATATCGCCCCCGGCGGCGCGGTGCGCCGCCGCGCCGAGGACGTGGTCGCCGGCCTGGACGTCTGCGCGCGGCTCGTGGCCTTGCTCGGCGCGGGCGCGCGCGCCTGGCCGGCGGGCGGCTCGACCCGCAGCACTTGCCCGACCTCGATGGCATTGGCGTTGGACAACTTGTTCCAGCGGACCAGGTCGCTCACGCTGGCGCCCTGCTTGCGCGCGATCTGGGTCAGCGTATCGCCCGACTGGACGCGGTAGTAGCCGGGCTGGACCTTGGTGGTGCCGCAGGCCGTCAGCAGGACCAGCAGCGCGATCCCCAGCAGCCCCATCCAGCGGCGCAAGGGCGGGCTCGTCCGGCGCGGGCCCGCGGCCGGCGCGGCGGGAGACGGGGCGGAAACGGACAGGGCTGGAGCGTACGAGGAAAGCACTGAAACCTGGGGCACTGAGATCGGGGGTCGGGATGGAGTGCGTTCAAGGGTACCAAGATTTTCGCGGTTCCGCGCCGGATGCCGAGGCCGGACCACACGGGTAGAATGCCTGGCATGCCTGCCTTAACCAGACACGTCCGCCTCCAGCACGCCGCAAGCGCCGCTCGCGCGCGGGCCGTGCTGTGGCTGGCGCTGCTGGCGCTGACGCTGCGCGCGCTGGTGCCGGCGGGCTACATGCCCGACACCCGCGCATTGCATGACGGCCGCCTGGAAGTCACGTTCTGCTCGGCCGCCGGCGCGCTGCCGTCGTTCGTGCTGGCGCTGCCCGCGGGCGGCAAGGAACAGGCCGGCCACGACACCGCCGGCTCGGGCGCGCAGTGCCCCTTCGGCCTGCTGGCCCATGTGCTGCCGGCGCCCGCCGCCGCCCCCCCGCCGCTCGTGCTCGCCACCGTGCGGCACGCGCCGCCCAAGCCCGCCCCCGGCGCCCTGCCGTCGCAAAACGCCCACGGCCCGCCGCTGGGTTCCCGCGCCCCGCCCGCCCTCGCCTGACTCCGCCTTGCCGCGCGGCGCCCCGCCGCGCCCTGTCGATACGTCAACCGACGAGGTTTTCATGCATTCCCGTTTCCCGCGCGCCGCCGCCGGCGCGCCCTCGCACGCGCCCGATCCGCGGCGCCGCCTGCTGCTGTCTTCTCTCGCCCTGCTCGCCCTGACGGGCTGCGGCCCCGACGCCCCGAAACTCCACGGCATGGACTTGTCCGGCATGCCGGACGGCGACTTCCAGCTGCAGGACACCGACGGCAAGCCCCGCACGCTGGCCGACTACCGCGGCCAGCCGGTGATGCTGTTCTTCGGTTTCACGCAGTGCCCGGACATCTGCCCCACCGCGCTCACGCGCGCGGTTGAAATCAAGAGCCTGCTGGGCGCGGACGCGGCCAAGCTGCGCGTGCTGTTCATCACCGTCGACCCCGAACGCGACACGCCCGAGATCCTGCGCGCCTATACCCAGGCCTTCGATCCCGGGTTCGTCGGCCTGCTCGGCGACGCGCAGCAGACGCGCGCCGCGGCCCAATCGTTCAAGGTGTTCTACCAGAAGGTCCCCACGGGCTCGTCCTACACAATGGACCACACCGCGCTGACCTACGTCATCGACGCCAAGGGCAAGCTGCGCCTCGCCCTGCGCCACCAGCAGACCGCGCAGGAATGCGCGGACGACCTGCGCACCGTGCTCTGACGCCCTCATCGAAAAGGAATCCGCAATGAAAGCAATCTCGATCAAGTCCCTGGCCGCCGCCTTCGCCCTGTGCGCGTTCGCCGGCGCCGCCCCCGCCGCGTTCGCCCAGGACGCCTCCCTGACCGTGCAGGATCCCTGGGTGCGCGCCACCGTGCCCAACCAGCACGCCACCGGCGTCTTCATGCGCCTGACCTCGGCCGCGCCGGCGCGGCTCGTCGCCGTGGAGTCTCAGGCCGCCAAGCACGTGGAGATCCACGAAATGGCCATGCAGGACAACGTCATGAAGATGCGCCAGGTGCCGGGCCTGGACCTGCCCGCCGGCCAGGCGGTCGACCTGAAGCCGGGCGGCTATCACGTCATGCTGATCGACCTGGCCCGCCAGATCGCGCCGGGCGAGCACGTCGCCTTGACGCTGGTGGTCGAGGACGCGCAGCGCCAGCAGCGGCGCATCGCGGTGGATGCCGTGGCGCGACCGCTCAACGCCGGCGCCGCGCCCGCCGCCGGCCACGGCCACTGAGGCGCGGCGCAAGCCGTCCCCATGAAAGCGGACTGACATCTGTGCTGCACGGTTGAAACACCTTCCGTGCAACAGGCGGCCCGGACGCGCAACGCGGCTCCGCGCGCCGGGTCGAATGAAATAGGCCCGGCGCGCGTTCCTTTCCGCGCGCCGGGCGAGGCATCGCTCATCCCGGAAATCGTCCGAGGGCAGCATCGCGGACGACGGCGCGGCCGGTCCCGGCCGCATGCTTTGATCGTCAGGAGCATTTCATGAAAGCCTCTACCTTATTGCTATGCGCCGGCCTGGCCGCCGCCGCCGGCGCCGCGCAGGCCCAGCCCGCGCAATACTCGCGCGACCTCTACGGCGACTGGCGCGTCACCTATGCCGCCCCCGCCGCCAAGACCGCGGACCAGGTCAGCGCGGAACTGGCCCAGTCCAAGGCCAGCGGCCAATATAGTTTCGGCCAGGAAGACTATCCGCCCGCGGTCGCGGCCACCCATCCGGAAAGCCGCGCCCAGGTGGAACAGGAACTGCAGCAGGCCCAGGTCCAGGGCGAAATGGCCTCGGACGAGGAAGACTATCCCCCGCCCGCCATGGCCCACAGCGGCACGTCCGCCATCCACTGACACGGCGGCCCCTCCGCCATTGCGCATACAGGCGGTTCCGCCGGCGGCCGATATTAGGGACACCTTTACCGCCCCTCCGCCGGCGTCTCCCCCTGATTCGCCATACAATGCCACGTCATCCGCCGCCGGCGCCTCTGGAGCGCGCCGGCAGCCGGCGCCCGCCGCGCCGCGCTCCGGATGCCAGCGTTCCGCGCAGCCGGGCGCTTGACCCGCCGGCTGACAGGCCGGCACCTCTGTGTCTGGATATGCCCGGTAGTTCCGCCTTTTCCTTCCTGCGTACCCTCTGCAGCCTGCGCTGGCTCGCCATCGCGGGCCAGGCCGCCACCATCCTGCTGGCCAGCGGCGTGCTCGGCCTCGACCTGCCGCTCGAACCGCTGTGGCTGGGCGTGGGCGCGCTGATCGGCTTCAACGTCTACGCCAGCCTGCGGCTGCGCCACCGCCGCGACCTGTCCCACGCGACGGCCTTCGGCCATCTGTTCGTGGACATGGCCGTGCTCGCCTGGATGGTGGGCTGGAGCGGCGGCATCAACAACCCGTTCGGCATGATGTTCCTGATCCTGACCGCGCTGGCGGCCCTGGCGCTGCCGCGCAACTGGGCGCTGGCGGCGGCCGTGGCGGGCATTTCCGGCTATGCGGCGGCCGCGATCTTCGGCCAGCCGCTGCGCGGCGAGCTGGATACCCACAACCTGCTGCTGTGGGGCATGGGCGCCAACTTCCTGATCTCGGTCGTGGTGGTGCTGGTGTTCTCGACCCGGCTGGCCTCGGATCTGCGCGCCCGCGAGCGCGAGCTGGCCAGGCTGCGCGAGCGCTTCACCCGCAACGAAGGCATCGTCGCCCTGGCCACGCATGCGGCGGCGATGGCGCATGAACTGAACACCCCGCTGGCCACCATGACGCTGCTGGCCGACGAGATCGCCGCCGAGATCCAGGACGAAGACCTGCGCGCCGACGTCTCCACCCTGAGCCAGTTGCTGGCCCTGTGCCGGGAACGTATCCGCAATCTCGCGGTCCCAACCGCGGTGGACCTGGTCCGCGTGGTGGGACAATGGCGCCTGATCCGGCCGACCATCGACCTGCAGCGTTCGGGCACCCTGCCCGGCAGCCTGCGGGTGGACCCGGCCATCGCCCACCTGCTCCAGGCCTTGCTGAACAATGCGGCGGACGCCGGCGAAGCCGCCAACGCGCCGCGCGTGGACCTGCATCTGGAGTATGGCTATGGCGCCCTGCGCGGCGAAGTCCGGGACTACGGGCGGGGCTTCGACCCCGACCATACCCTGCTGCCGGCCACCAGCCTGTTCAACAGCGGCAAGCCGGGAGGGCTGGGCGTGGGCCTGGCGCTGTCGCACGCCACGGTCGAACAGCTGGGAGGCGAAATGACCATGACCGCCGCCGAAGAAGGAGGCACCCGCATCCGCTTTTACCTGCCGCTAGGGCAGGCCCTAGGCACCCCCGGGACTTGAATGTGATGAATCCAACCGATCTTGGCCTGTTGATCGACGACGACGAGCTGTACGTCCGCACGCTGCAGCGCAGCCTGTCTCGCCGCGGCCTGGAAACCCGAACCGCCACCGGCATCGCCGAAGCCTTGCGCGTGGCCGAGGAAATCCGCCCCGCCTTCGCCCTGGTGGACCTGCGGCTGGGCGAGGACTCCGGCCTGACCCTGATCCGTCCCCTGCGCGCCCTGCGGGCGGACATGCGGATTCTGCTGGTCACTGGCTATGCCAGCGTGGCCACGGCCGTCGAGGCCATCAAGCGCGGCGCGGACGATTACCTGCCCAAGCCGGCCACCGCGCCGATGATCCTGCGCACGCTCGGCCTGGTGAAGCCGGAATCCGTTACGATCGAAACCACCATGACGCCGTTGCACCGCCTGGAATGGGAGCACATCCACCAGGCCCTGCACGAAACCGGCGGCAACGTCTCGGCCGCCGCCCGCCTCCTGGGCATGCACCGGCGCTCCTTGCAGCGCAAGCTGGCCAAAAAACCGGGGCCGGAACGCGAAGTGCTCGTGGACTGATTTGTGCGGATGCGACATAAGGTCGCACCCCTGGCTTGTGCGGGTGCGACATATCGTCGCACCTTGGAACCCGCTCTCGGGGCCCTACTCCCCTAGGAAAACCCTAAACCTGCTCCGTCCGGAGCAGAATCTCCCCAGGGAATGCGACCATTCGTCGCAGGCTTGACCCAAATCAAACCGATAGGATGGACGTTGCTGCCTAGCAGCATTCCAGTCTGCTGCTACGCAGCATTTTCCACCTTCCATCCAAGGCTGTACGTGAAACACCCCCTCCTTGCGACCCTTACGCGCATTCTCAGCGTCGGCGCGGTCATGCTGCTTGGCGGCTGCAACATGGAAATCCTCTCCCCCAAGGGAGATATCGGCATCCAGGAAAGGACTTTGCTGTTCACGACGACCGGGCTGATGCTCATCGTCGTGATTCCAGTCATCGTCATGATTCTGGCTTTTGCCTGGAAATACCGCGCCTCCAACACTCAAGCTGACTACCAGCCCAAGTGGGCCCACTCCACGGCGATCGAAGTCGTGGTCTGGACCATCCCTTGTATCATCGTGGCCATCCTGGCCGTGATCACCTGGCGCTCGACGCATGCGCTGGATCCCTACAAGCCGCTCGTGTCCGAACACAAGCCGGTGACCATCGAGGTGGTTTCGCTGGATTGGAAGTGGCTGTTCATCTACCCCGAGTACGACATCGCCACGGTCAACGAGATCGCGTTCCCCGTCGATGTGCCGGTCAACTTCCGGATCACCTCGGCCACGGTCATGAACTCGTTCTTCATCCCCCAGCTGGGCAGCCAGATCTACTCGATGGCCGGCATGGAGACCAAGCTGCACCTGAACGCGCGCGAAGCCGGCACCTATGCGGGCATCTCGGCCAACTACAGCGGCGCCGGCTTCTCCGGCATGCGCTTCAAGGCCATCGCCATGTCGCAGGAAGGGTTCGACAACTGGATCAAGGAAGCCAAGGCCGCGCCGGCCGCGCTGACCCCCGAGGTCTACGCGGAACTGAGCAAGCGCAGCGAGCACAACCCGGTCGTCAAGTACTCCTCGGCGCCCCCCGCCATGTTTGATTTCATTCTTGGCAGCACCATGACCAAGATGGCCGGCGTGGACTCCGCCACGTGCACCCCCACGTCGAACAATCTGATCGCAGGAATTAACTAACAATGCTCGGGAAACTCACCCTCGAGGCCATTCCGTACCATGAACCCATCGTCATGGTTACGCTGGCCGCCGTGTGCCTGGGAGGCCTAGCGGTCTTCGGCGCCATCACCTACTTCGGTAAGTGGAAGTACCTCTGGACGGAGTGGCTGACCACGGTCGACCACAAGCGTATCGGCGTGATGTACATCATCGTCGCCCTGATCATGCTGCTGCGCGGATTCGCCGACGCCATCATGATGCGTACCCAGCTGGCGGTCGCCTCCGCCGACTCTGCCGGCTTCCTGCCGCCGCACCACTACGACCAGATCTTCACCGCCCACGGCGTCATCATGATTTTCTTCATGGCGATGCCCTTCATCACCGGGCTGATGAACCTCGTCGTGCCGTTGCAGATCGGCGCCCGCGACGTGGCCTACCCGTTCCTGAACTCGCTGAGCTTCTGGCTGTTCGGCGCCGGCGTCGCGCTGATGATGATCTCGCTGTTCGTGGGCGAATTCGCCGCGACCGGCTGGCTCGCCTATCCGCCGCTCTCCGGGCTGGACTACAGCCCGAGCGTGGGGGTGGATTACTACATCTGGGCGCTCCAGATATCCGGGCTGGGCACCACGCTTAGCGGCATCAACTTCATCGTGACCATCCTGCGCATGCGCGCGCCGGGCATGGGCCTGATGAAGATGCCGATCTTCACCTGGACCTCGCTGGTCACCAACGTCCTGATCGTCGCCGCCTTCCCCGTGCTGGCCGCAACGCTCGCGCTACTGACGATGGACCGCTACCTGGGCACGCACTTCTTCACGAACGACATGGGCGGCAACGTCATGATGTACGTGAACCTGATCTGGATCTGGGGCCACCCCGAGGTCTACATCCTGGTGCTGCCGGCGTTCGGCGTGTATTCCGAAATCGTCGCCACCTACGCCCGCAAGACCCTGTTCGGCTACAAGTCCATGGTTTACGCCACGGCCGCCATCGGCGTGCTGTCGTTCCTGGTCTGGCTGCACCACTTCTTCACCATGGGCGCGGGAGCCAACGTCAATGCCTTCTTCGGCATAGCGACAATGATCATCTCGATCCCGACGGGCGCGAAGATCTTCAACTGGCTGTTCACCATCTACCGCGGCCGCCTGCGCATCACCACGCCGGTGCTGTGGACGCTGGGCTTCATGATCGTGTTCGTCATCGGCGGCATGACCGGCGTGATGCTGGCCATCCCCGGCGTGTCCTTCGTGCTGCACAACAGCCTGTTCCTGATCGCCCACTTCCACAACACCATCATCGGTGGCGTGGTGTTCGGTTGCATCGCCGGCATGACCTACTGGTTCCCGAAGGCGTTCGGCTTCAAGCTGAACGAGCGCCTGGGTCGCTATTCGTTCTACTGCTGGTTCGTCGGTTTCTTCCTGGCCTTCATGCCCCTGTACATCCTGGGCTTCAAGGGCATGACCCGCCGCCTGAACCACTACGACAACCCCGAATGGCAGCCGTACCTGCTGGTCGCCCTGGCCGGCGCCGCGCTGATCATGCTGGGCATCTGGTTCCTGCTGCAGCAAGTGTTCGTGTCGGTTCGCCAGCGCAAGCAGAACCAGGACATCACCGGCGATCCCTGGGACGGCCGCACGCTCGAATGGTCGATCTCCTCGCCCGCTCCTTTCTACAACTTCGCCCACGTGCCGCACGTCGACTCGCTGGACCAGTTCTGGGAAGACAAGCAGAACGGCAAGGCTTACAAGCGCCCGGCCAAGTACGAAGACATCCACATGCCGAAGAACACCGCCGCCGGCGTATTCATCGGCGCCTTTGGCCTGGTCATGTGCTTTGCCCTGATCTGGCACATCTGGTGGCTGTCCATCGTCGGTTTCGTCGGCATGATCGGTTCGTTCATCGTCCGCGCCTATGACCGCGACGTCGACTACTGGGTCCCGGCCGCGGAAGTCGAACGCATCGAAAACGCTCACTTTGACAAAATGCAGAAGGCCGCCTGAGCCATGATTCAAGCCGTAGCCACTCACCCCCACGCGGGTCACGACGATCACGCGCATCACGACGATGGATCCAAGACCGTATTCGGTTTCTGGGTCTATCTGATGAGCGACTTGCTGATCTTCTCGGTGCTGTTCGCCACGTTCGCGGTGTTGTTCAACGCCACCGCGGGCGGCCCGACGGGCAAGGAACTGTTCGATCTGAAGTTCGTGCTGGTCGAAACGCTGTTGCTGCTGTTCTCCAGCTTCACCTTCGGCATGGCCAACCTGAACGTGCACGCCAACAACAAGAGCCGCGCCATGGGCTGGTTGATGGTGACGTTCCTGTTCGGCGCGGGCTTCATCGCGATGGAAGTCTATGAATTCCATCACCTGATCTCGATCGGCGCCGGCCCGGGCCGCAGCGCGTACCTGTCGGCGTTCTTCACGCTGATCGGCACGCACGGCCTGCACGTCACGTTCGGCCTGATCTGGATCATCGTCCTGCTGGACATGATCCGCCGCCATGGCCTGGACTCGATCAACAAGCGTCGCCTGGCGTGCCTGAGCCTGTTCTGGCACTTCCTGGACATCGTCTGGATCTGCGTCTTCACCTTCGTCTATCTCATGGGAGCCATCTGATGTCGCACTCCGCTGCGGCCGCACACGGCCACGACGATCACGCCGCCGACCACGGCAGCCTGAAGTCCTACATCATCGGTTTCGTGCTCTCGCTGCTTCTCACCTTCGGCTCCTTCGGCCTGGTGATGAACGGCGGGCTGTCCCACACCATCACCATCATTGGTGTGGTGGCGCTGTGCGTGATCCAGCTGCTGGTGCAGCTGGTGTACTTCCTGCACATGGGCGCATCGAAGTCGGCCCGCGACAACCTCGCCACGTTCCTGTTCACCGTGATGATCATCGCCATCATCGTCGGCGGTTCGGCATGGGTGCTGTACAACATGAACGTCAACATGGGTCACGCCATGTAATGACGGCCTGCCCCTGAGGCAAGCAAACAGGCGCCCTCGGGCGCCTGTTTTTTTTCGTCCGCCCGGCGCGCCAGTTCGCCGGCGGCCACGCCGGCACAGGGCTGCGCCCGCGCGCCCTGCCCGCCGGTTTGCGCCAGGCCAACAGGAGGCGGGAGTTTTCGTTATATATTTAACTACACAACGAATGCATTAACACCTGAACTTTCCAGGCGCCCGCCCCCATCCCGCCATGTCCGCCCTTCCGAACGCCCGTTCCGACACCTCATCCGATTGCGCCGCCACCGCCCAGCGGCTGGCCCGCGCGCTGCTGCGCTATGCGCCGCCCGGACATCCCGACGCGGGCTTTTTCGCCACCGTGCTGGGCAAGAGCCTCGCGCACGGCGACCTGGGGCGCAGCGGCCTGCCGCCAGAGGCGCTGCGCGGCCTGCTGGCGCAGCTCTTTCCGGGCGCGCCGGCCGCCCACGACCTGGCCCTGGCGGCGCTGCGCGAACAAGGCGCGGCCTACGCCGCGCGCGAGCCGGACGACGCCCAGGCGGAATTCACGGGGATGCTGCGCGCGCTGCTGGAGGCCTGGCGCGCGCCGGAGACGGACACCACCCCATGGGTGACCGGCGTGCTGGCGCAGGCCTGTCTGCGGCCCGACCACTTGTGGCGCGATTTGGGGCTGTCCGGCCGCGAAGACGTGACCGCCCTGCTGGCGCGCCACTATCCCGGCCTGGTGGCGCGCAATGTGCGCAACCTGCGCTGGAAGCAATTCCTGGCTTACTCCGCCCACGAGCATGCCGGCCTGCCGCCGGCGGCCGCGCCGGGCTGTCCGGACTGCGAGGACTACGGTTTCTGCTACCCGTCCGCGGCCGCGGACGGCCCGCCTCAGTAGCGGTAGGTCGCGCCGATGCCGCCGCCCACGCTGCGGCCCGCGGCCGGCTCGTAATAGCGGCCGTTGACCTCGTTGACGATCACCGAGCCGGCGTAGCGGCGATCGAACAGATTGTCCACGCGGGCATAGGCGTTCAACTCCCAGGCGCCCAGCTTCTTCACGTAGCCCGCGCTCAGCGCCGCCACGACATAACCGGGCGCGTCGCCGTCGTTGGCGTCGTTGACGTAGACCTTGCTCAGCAAACGCCCTTCCACCGAGGCCTGCCATCCTTCGGGCGGCGCCCAGGCCAGCGACGCATACGCCGCCTGGCGCGCGATGCCGGGAATGCGGTTGCCGGCGCGGATGTCGCCCGGCCCGTCGTCGACATAGCGCGCGTTCAGCCAGGTATAGGCAAGCTGCGCGCGCCCGTTCCGGGCGAACTCGCCCGACCAGCCCAGCTCGATGCCGTCGCGCCGCGTGCGGCCGGCGTTCTGGTAACTGGTCCGGCCGCCGGCGCTGCCCGCCGATACGATCTCGTCGTCGGTCGACGCGTGGAACACCGCCGCCGTCAGCAGCCCGCCCGCGACGCGCGCCTTCACGCCCGCCTCCAGGTTGGTGCTCAAGGCCGGCGCCAAGCCGAAATTCAAGCCGGGCTGGCCGCCGGGCCGGTACGAGAGTTCGTTGAGCGTCGGCGTCTCGAAGCCGCGCCCGTACGAGGCGTAGAGGCTCAGGCCGGGATCCGGGGCATAGCGCAGGGCCGCCACCGGCAGCGCCTTGCGGTAGCGCGCAGTGCCGCTGTCGTCGGCGTTGCCCGGCGCCACGTAGCGGTCGTCGGAATCGAAATTCACCGTGCTGTAGCGCAGGCCCGCGTCCAGCGTCCACCTTTCCGAGACCTGCCAGGACGCCTGCAGGTAGGGATCGGCGTTGTAGACGGTATTGGTTTCGTCGCGCCTGAGCGCGCCGCGCACGCCCAGCTGCCGGCCGGCGCCCGAGCCGGTGTAGTTCTCGTAGCCCTTGCGGGTTTCGCGCAGGGAATCGTAGGAAAAGCCGCCCACCAGGGTCAGGGGCCGGCCCGCGGCGGTCGTCTCGGTGGTCCAGCGCAGGTCCGCCCCGCCGTACTGGCGTTTCAGGTCGATGACCCCGCCCGCCTGGGACGGCGCCATCTGCGCGGCGGGCGGGATCGCCTGGTATTGCGTGGTATCGCGCTGGCCGTAGTAGACCATCAGGCGCAGGGTATTGCGGCCGTCGACCTCGCGTTCGTAGATCGCGCCTCCCTGCGTCTGCCTGACCGTCTTGCGCGTGTCGTATTGCTCGGCCAGCGGCGCGGAGCGCGGCTCGTCCTGGAATTGCCGGTAAGTCAGGCCCAGCGGATCCTGCGCCTTCAGGTCCACGCTGTTGGCCACCAGGGTCAACCGGCTGGCGTCGTCGAGCTGCAGGCCCAGCTTGGCGTTGCCCAGGTTCTTGCGGGCGGCGCTGTGGTCGCGGTAGCCGTCGGTGGTGAAACGGGTCAGGTCCACCACGTAGTCCAGGGCGCCCGGCCCCGAGCCCGAGGCGCCGTTGGCGCGCAGGCCGTAGCGCCAGGTTCCGTCGCTGCCGCCCCAGCCGCTGGCCGACAGCGACGGCGGCTCGACGCCATCCTCGGTGCTGACCAGGATCACGCCGCCCGACGAGTTGCCGTAGAGCGCGGAGAACGGCCCGCGCAGCACCTCGACCCGGCCGATCGAACCGATGTCGATGTTCGAGGTCTGCCCCTGCCCGTCCGGCATGGTGGCGGGGATGCCGTCCACATAGAGACGCACGCCGCGCACGCCGAAGGTGGAGCGCGCCCCGAAGCCGCGGCTGGAAATCTGCAGGTCCTGCGCGTAGTTCTGGCGGTTCTGGATCTGCAACCCGGGCACGCCGGCCAGCCCTTCGGACAGGTTGATGCCCGGCTGGCCGCGGCGCATTTGCGCGCCCTCCACCACGTCGACCGAGGCCGGGGTGTCCATCACCGAGGCGCCCAGGCGCGTGCCGGTGACGACGACCGCCGGCAGTTCCGCCTCGCCCGGCTGTGCCCACGCGCCCGCCGGGACCGATGCCAGCAGCCCCCGCAGAGCCCAGCCCCGCATACCCGAACGCCACCCCTCCCGCTCAGCCAAATCCGCCTCCCTGGCCAGACACGCATCCCCGGGAATCGGTTCTAATGGCTCCCATGGATAACTCGCAAGACATCGAACGCCGCCTGCTGGAACTGGAAGTCAAGACCAGCTTCGCGGACGACCTGCTGGAACAGCTCAACCAGATCATCGTCCGCCAGCAACAGCAGATCGACCGGCTGCTGCGCGAAGTGGCCGACCTGCGCCAGCAGGCGCCCGAGGGCGCCGCCCCTTTCCGCAGCCTGCGCGACGAACTGCCTCCGCACTACTGAGGCCCGCCGTCCGGCGCGCCCCTGCCCCCCCGTTTTCCATGCAGCCCCGACGCGCCATGCAGGCGCGAAATCGGGCGCTTGCGCGCGCCCTATCGGTTCCATAAATAGCAACTATAGACAAATAATTAGCCATTCTTTCCATTGATGGAAATATCTTTTACCGATATACGGGTTTATCCCTACTCCGATTCAGCGCACTATTGAGCCATCGGGAAACAGCAACGAAGCACGACGGATAGGCCGCCGGATTCGCTCCCAAAGCTCTTGAAATCGGAGATTTACCATGAAGACCCTTGCTACCGCTTTGATGATGTCCCTGGCCGCGCTGAGCGCCGGCGCCTACGCCGCCTCGCCCAACATCGAACCCAACAACGTCCCGTTCCAGGGCGTTTACGGCACGCCGTACGAAGGCCCGACCCGCGCCCAGGTGCAAGCCGAACTGGCTGCCGCCAAGGCCGCCGGCCAGGTCAGCGACGTCGAACCGAACAACGTGCCGTTCCAGGGCGTCTACGGCGCTCCCCAATCCGGCAAGACCCGCGCCGAAGTGCGCGCCGAACTGGCCGCGGCGAAGGCCGCCGGCATGGTGTCGGACGTCGAGCCCAATGACATGCCGTTCGCCGGCGTCTACCACGCGAACTAAGCCCGCGCGGATTTACCCCTCCCCTTGTTGTACCTTGGCCGCCGGCAATCCGGCGGCCTTTTTTGTCGCCGGGCCGCCCCAAGACAAAACGTGCCCCCTTGGGGGCAGCGGCGTGAAGCATTTCTGCGTCCGCCGCGCGTTCTCCGCGCATACTGCTATGCTGGCCCCGGCCGCCGCAAGGTCCTTGCCGCGGCCGCCCCGCCCCCGCGATCGCTCCTCTGGGAAAAAGCAGCCATGTTTCTGGAAAAACGTTCGTTCGCCGCCGCCTGCGCCGCCGCCGCCCTCGCGGCGGGCATGGCGGTTGCGCCGGTGGCGCAAGCCTGCACGCGCTTCGTTTATCACGGCGCCGGCGAGCAGGTCATCACCGCGCGCTCCATGGACTGGAAAGTCGACGTGGGCACCAATCTGTGGGTATTTCCGCGCGGCATGGAGCGATCCGGCGAGGCCGGTCCGAACTCCGTCAAATGGACCTCGCGGTACGGCAGCGTCATCGCATCCGGCTACGACATCTCCACCACGGACGGCATGAACGAGGCGGGGCTGGTGGCCAACGTCCTGTGGCTGGTCGAATCCTCCTATCCGCGCTACGACGGCAAGACGCCCGGCCTGACCATCGCCGCCTGGGCGCAATACGTGCTCGACAATTTCGCCACCGTGCCGGAAGCCGTCGAGGCGCTGGCCAAGCAGCCCTTTACCGTCGTCACCGACAGCGTGCCGGGCGAAAGCCGGCTCGCCACCCTGCATCTCTCGATCTCGGACGCCAGCGGAGACAGCGCCATCATCGAATACATCGATGGCAAGCAGGTCATCCACCACAGCCGCGCGTATCAGGTGATGACCAATTCCCCGATCTTCGAGAAGCAGCTGGCGCTGAACGAATACTGGCAACAGATCGGCGGCACGGTGATGCTGCCCGGCACGAACCGCGCCTCCGACCGTTACGCGCGCGCCTCGTTCTACGTGAACGCGATCCCGAAGAGCGAAAACGCGGTCGAAGCCATCGCCAGCGCCTTCAGCGTGATCCGCAACGTATCGGTGCCCTTCGGCATCACCACGCCGGACCAGCCCAATATTTCCTCCACGCGCTGGCGCACCGTGTCCGACCACAAGCGCAAGCGCTATTTCTTCGAGTCGGCCCTGACCCCGAATATTTTCTGGGTCGACCTGACCCGACTGGATTTCACCCCGCAGACCGGGAAGGTCATGAAGCTCGACCTCGGGCCGGACCAGGCCCATATCTACGCCGGCATGGCCAACGACGAATTCAAGCCGGCAGAACCATTCAAATTCCTCGGGCTGTGAGCCCGCGCCCGGCCTGACGCCGGGTTTCGCGCTGCGGTACTATCGGCGCAAGATCCGGCATCACACAACGACTCTACAAACCAGGGAGCCCCATCTTGAAAACCACCCGCGTTCTCGCCTCCATGCTCGTGGCATGCGGCATCTCGGCCACGGCGGTCGCCGCCCCGCCCGTGATGCTGAACAATGCCATCATCACCCAGATCCCCAAGGCCGACCGGAATTCGTTCCATGAAGCCGTGGCCCAGTCGCTGAACAGCTCCGCCGACGGCCAGCGCACCGAATGGTCCAGCACGCACCAGCGCCAGAAGGCGCCGCCCATCACGGTGCAACTGACCCCGACCCAGACCAGCAAGGTCAAGAACGACCAGACCTGCCGCTTCCTCGTGGGCGATTTCGCCCGCGGCGCCACCACGGAAAAATGGCAGTTCTGGTTCTGCAAGCAGCCCGACGGCACCTGGAAGGCCAGCAGCAACTAGGGCCTGTCAACACTAAGCCCTTCTCATCGCGCGGCGCGCGCCGCGCCAATGACAATGCGCGCTGGCCCATCCCGGAATGGAGGCAGCGCGCATTTTTTCATGGGCGGGCCGTCGCGCCCGCGCCCGGAGCTCAGGCCTGCTGATCGATCCGGTTGGCGTCCAGCACGGTCATCGCAGCCATATTGATGATGCGGCGCACGGTGGAGCTGGAGGTCAGGATGTGCACCGGCGCATTCGCGCCCAGCAGGAACGGACCCACCGCCACGTTGCTGCCCGCCGCCGTCTTGAGCAGGTTGTAGGCGATGTTGCCGGAGTCCACGTTCGGGCACACCAGCAGGTTCGCCTCGCCCTTGAGCGACGAGGACGGCAGGATCCGCATGCGCAGCGCTTCGTCCAGCGCGCAATCGCCGTGCATTTCGCCATCGATCTCCAGGTCCGGCGCGATCTCGCGCACCAGTTCCAGCGCCCGGCGCATCTTCGCGCCCGAAGCCGAACTGCCCGACCCGAAATTCGAGCGCGACAGCAGCGCCACCTTGGGCGCCAGGTTCATGCGGGCCATTTCCTGCGCCGCCATCACCGTGAATTCCGCGATCTGTTCGGCCGAGGGCTCATCGTTCACGTGCGTGTCGACCAGCACCACCGTGCGTTCGTTGAGCAGCAGGATGTTCATTGCCGCGTACACGTTGTGGCCGGGACGGCGCCCGATCACTTCGCCCACGAAGCGCAGATGGTCGTGATACGCGCCGACCGTGCCGCAGACCATGCCGTCGGCATCGCCCAGGCGCACCATCATCGCGCCGATCAGCGTCAGGCGGCGGCGCATTTCCACGCGCGCCATTTCCTTGGTGATGCCGCGGCGGCACATCAATTCCCAGTACGTCGTCCAGTACTGGTGGAAACGCTCGTCGTATTCGGGGTTGGTGACTTCGACGTCCTCGCCCAGGCGCAGGCGCAGGCCGAATTTCTCGATGCGCGACAGCAGCACCGCGGGGCGGCCCACCAGGATCGGACGGGCCAGGCCTTCGTCCACCACCACCTGCACGGCGCGCAGCACGCGCTCGTCTTCGCCTTCCGTGAACACGATGCGGGCCTTGCCGCCATCGCGCACGATGCGCTTGGC
>NZ_BCTQ01000040.1 GCF_001571365.1 Achromobacter denitrificans NBRC 15125
GGGCGGCAGTTCCGACGGGCGGGCCTGCGGGTCGTGGCGGGCCGGCGCGCCCGTCCAGCACTGCCCGGCCGGCACCCGCGTCCCGCGCGGCAGCGACGACAAGCCGCCCAGCCGGGCGCCCCGCCCCATGGCCACGTCGCCCTGGAGCACGGCGTAGGAGCCGATGTAGGCCTCGTCCTCCAGCGTGATCGGCGCCACTTCCCAGACGTCGCCCCGCACCGAGAAATTCTCCAGGTTCACGGCCGCGCCGATGCTGACGCCGTCGCCCACCGCCAGCAGGTCGGGCGCGCGCACGGAGATGCGGCCGATGGCCGCGTCGCGGCCGATCCGCGCGCCCAGCGCGCGCAGGTACCAGACCTGCAGCGGCGAACCGGCCAGCAGGTGGGCCGGCGGAATGTCCAGGATCCGGTCCACCAGCCACCAGCGGTAGAACGTCCAGCCGTAGAGCGGGTAGCGCCCCGCTCGCAGGCGCCCGAGGATGGCCCACTTGCACGCCACGGCCACGCCGAAGCTCAGCAGGTTGCAGGCGAGGTAGCTGGCGATGGACAGGGCCACGGCGCGCCAGACCGAATCGCCCTCGTCGCCCGTCCAATAGTGATAGGTGAAGAATGGCGTCAGCCAGATCAGCATGCGCACGCCGATCAGCAGCGGCAAGGCGGCCAGCTGCGCCATGCCGCAAGTCCAGCGCCGCCAGCGCGGCGGCGCCGGCGGTATGTCGGCGGAGGCCTCGGCCTGGGCCTCGGCCCGGGTCTCGGCCTGAGTTCCGGCCGGGGCCAGCGCGTCCATCCGGGTCGCCAGCGCGCCCAGCTCCGGGTGCTGATACAACTCGTGCATCGTGAGCGCGGCGTAGCGCGGATGCTTGCGCAGCGACGACACCAGCCGCGCCGCCAGCAGCGAATGGCCGCCCAGGTCGCGGAAGAAATCGCTGGCCAGGCGCAGGGGCTGCCCGGGGAACAAGGGGCGCAGCGCCTCGAAGAGCGCCTGCGCGCCAGGCGTGGCGGGCGCATCGTCTTCCGCGCCGGGTCCGCCGGCGGCGGCCTCCAGTTCCCGCGCCTTGAGCGCCTTGCGGTCGATCTTGCCCGACGTCAGGCGCGGCACCTCGGCCGTCGATTCGAAGCGGGCCGGAATCATATAGGCGGGCAGATCCGCCGCCAGCGCGCTTCGCAGCGCGTGCGCATCGAGCCGGACGTCGCCTTCCGGCGCCACGAAGGCGACCAGCTGCTCGATGCCGGCCAGGTCGCGCAGCACCACGGCGGCCGCGCCCACGCCGGGCTGGCGGTACAGCGCCGCCTCGATCTCGCCCAGTTCGACGCGGAACCCCCGAACCTTGACCTGGTCGTCGCTGCGGCCCAGGCAGACGATCCGCCCCGCGTCGTCGATGCGGGCCAGATCGCCGCTGCGGTACATCCGGGTGTCGTGATCGCCGCCGGGGCGGGGGTTGGCCAGGAACTTCTCGGCCGTCAGCTCAGGCCGTCCCAGGTAGCCGTCCGCCACGCCCGGGCCGGTGATGCACAGCTCGCCCACCTGCCCCTGGGGCAGCACCGAACCGTCTTCGCCCCGGATCAGCATGCCGTAGTTGGGCAGGGGCGCGCCTATCGTCACCGGCTCGCCAGGAAACAGCTCGGCCAGGCTGGCCGACACCGTGGTCTCGGTGGGGCCATAGGTGTTGAAGAGCCGACGTCCGGGCGTCGCCCAGCGCCGTGCCAGGAAATCCGGACAGGCCTCGCCGCCCAGGTTCACGATGCGCAGTCCGGGCACGTCGTGCGCGAACAGGGCGAGCAGCGTCGGCACCGCGTGCAGCACCGTGACGCCTTCGCGCGCGAGCGCCAGCGGCAGCGCTTCCGGATCGGTCGTCAGCATCTTGGGCGCGACCCACAAGGCCGCGCCCGCGAGGTAGCTGATCCAGATTTCCTCGAACGACATGTCGAAGGCCACGGAAAAGCCCTGGTAGACCTTGTCGCCGTGGCGCACGCCGAGCACCTCGTTCTCGCTGCGCAGGAAATGGCAGATGCTGGCATGGCTGATGGCCACGCCCTTGGGTTTGCCGGTGGAGCCGGAGGTATAGATCACGTACGCGGGATGCGTGGGCAGCAGCCCTTCCCTCGCGCGCAGCGGCCCTTCCACGGGATCGGACAGCTGCCAGGGCGTCCAGGTCTCCAGCCCGTCGAGCCGGACGTCGCCGCCGGCGATCAGGCCTTGGGCGCCCGCGTCCAGCAGGCAGTCGCGCATGCGGTCGGGGGGCGTATCGGATTCGAAGGGCAGCCAGGCGGCGCCCGCCTTGGCGATGGCGGCCTGCATCGCCAGCAGTTCGGCCCCACGCGGCAGGCACAGGCCCACGACCTGCCCGGGCCGCACGCCCGCCTGGATCAGGTGGTGCGCGGCCAGGTCGGCGCGCTGGCCCAGCATGTCGTAAGTGAGGATCTGATCCTGCCAGTGAATGGCGATGGCGGCGGGATGCCGGCGGATCGTGGCTTCGAGAATATCGGGCAGCGTTTCGGCACGCAGCAGGTCCGCCCGATAAGGGCCGTGGAGAATCATGTGAGCGGCAACGATCCGGCAAGGAGGATTTTTTGCCTATGGACCGGCGCCGCGCCATTTCGTTCAAGCGGCCGAAAAAAAAAGTGCCCCCTCAGGGGCACTCCGCGCCGGCGCCGCGGAGCTGCCGCTCCGCGCGCCCGGGATCAGGCGGCTTCGCGCAGCGCGCGGGCCGCTTGCACCATGCCGATGAGCGCGGCTTCGGTTTCAGGCCAGGCGCGTGTCTTCAGGCCGCAGTCAGGATTGACCCAGAGACGTTCCTTGGGCAGGCGGGCGGCCGCCTTTTCCATCAAACCGACCATCCAGTCCACGTCGGGCACGTTCGGCGAATGGATGTCGTACACGCCGGGACCGATATCGTTCGGGTAGCGGAAGTCTTCGAAGGCCTTGAGCAACTCCATGTTGGAGCGCGAGGTTTCGATGGTGATCACGTCCGCATCCATCGCCGCGATGGACTCGATGATGTCGTTGAACTCCGAATAGCACATGTGGGTGTGGATCTGCGTTTCATCGCGAACGCCGGCGGTCGACAGGCGGAAGCAATCCACGGCCCAGGCCAGGTATGCCTGCCAGTCGGCGCGGCGCAGCGGCAGGCCTTCCCGGATGGCGGGCTCGTCGATCTGGATGACGCCGATGCCCGCCGCCTCCAGGTCCACGACTTCGTCGCGCAACGCCAGCGCCAGTTGGCGGCAGGTCTGTTCGCGCGGCTGGTCGTCGCGCACGAAGGACCACTGCAGAATCGTGACCGGACCGGTCAGCATGCCCTTGACGGGCTTGTCCGTCAGCGACTGCGCGTAGGACGACCAGCCCACGGTCATCGGCGCCGGGCGGGCCACGTCGCCGAAGATGATCGGCGGCTTGACGCAGCGCGAGCCGTAGCTTTGCACCCAGCCGTTCTTGGTGAAGGCGAAGCCGGCCAACAGCTCGCCGAAGTACTCGACCATGTCGTTGCGCTCGGGCTCGCCGTGCACCAGCACGTCCAGCCCCACCTTCTCCTGGAAGCGGATCACTTCCTCGATTTCCTTGCGGATGGCCGATTCGTAGGCAGAGTCGGTCAGGGCGCCGGCCTTCCAGTCGCGGCGCAGCGCGCGGATTTCCGCGGTCTGCGGGAATGAGCCGATCGTCGTGGTCGGATAGGCGGGCAGGCCGAGTTGCGCCTGCTGGCTGGCGATGCGGCCAGCGAACGGCGCGCGGTCGCGAGACACGCCGGCGGCGGCGGCCATGCGCTGGCCGACCACCGGATTGTGGATGCGGGCCGACGAGCGGCGGGAGGCGAGCGCGGCGCGCTGGGCAGCCAGCCCGGCCTGGACCGAGGCGTCGGCGGCGTTGTCCAGCGCGCGGCCCAGCAGACTCAGTTCGTCCAGCTTCTGCGCGGCGAACGACAACCAGCTCTTGAGCTCGGCATCCAGTTCGGTTTCGTGGGCCAGGTCCACCGGCACGTGCAGCAGCGAGCACGACGGGGCCAGCCACAGGCGATCGCCCAGTTGCTGCTTGATCGGCGCCAGCGTGGCGATGGCGGCGTCGAGATCGGTGCGCCAGACATTGCGGCCGTTGATGACGCCGGCCGACAGCACCTGGTCCCCGCGCAGGCCTGAAACCACCTCGGCCAGTTGCTCGGGCGCGCGGACCAGGTCCACGTGCAGGCCGGCCACGTCCAGGCCCAGCGCCGTCGGCAGGTTGTCCCTCAAGCCGTCGAAATAGGTGGCCACGAGCAGCTTGACCGGGTTGGCGGACAAGGTGGCATAGGCCTCGCGAAAGGCGTCGCGCCAGGCTTGCGGCAGATCCAGCGCCAGGATGGGCTCATCGATCTGCACCCATTGCACGCCAAGCTTGGCGCAGCGCGCCAGCACTTCCTGGTAGACGGGCAGCAGCGCGGCCAGCAATTGCAGCTTGCCGGCATCGGCGGCGCCCTCGGCGTAGGCGTCGCCCTTGCCCAGGTACAGCCAGGTCAAGGGACCGGGAATGACGGGCTTGACGGCGTACCCCAGCGCCTGCGCCTCCTGGATCTGCTCGAACAGCGATTCGCGGGCGATGCGGAAGGTCTGGCCCGGCACCAGCTCCGGCACGATGTAGTGGTAGTTGGTATCGAACCACTTGGTCATTTCGCAGGCGGCGGCGGGCTTGCCCGACGGCGCGCGGCCGCGGCCCATGCGGAACAGCGTGTCCAGCGACACGGCTTCGCCGTCCTTCTGGCCGAAGCGCGCGGGCACCGCGCCCAGCAGCGTGGTCCATTCCAGGATCTGGTCGTACCAGGCGAAATCACCGGCGGGCACGAACTTCAGGCCGGCGTCGGCCTGCAGCTTCCAGTGCCGGGCACGCAGTTCGCGGCCGGTCCGCTCCAACGCTTCAGCGGTTTGCTTGCCGGCCCAATAGGCCTCGACGGCGCGCTTCAATTCACGCTGGGCGCCGATGCGGGGGAACCCCAGGTTATGAATAATAGTCATGGAAATACCGCCGTTAGACAAAATCTGTTCACGTGACGGTTATTCTGACGCCAAATCAACATGAATCAAAATCAATGTCTACATCCATAACATGAGCATATCTCATAGAATACAAGCTCATTCTCCCATGCCTGGATTCCCATGCTCGAAATCCGCCATCTAGAGACGCTGACGGCGATCCGTGAAGGCGGCAGCCTGCAAGAGGCCGCCGAACGCCTGCACCTGACCCAGTCCGCGCTGTCGCATCAGTTGCGCGACCTCGAAACCCGGCTGGGCACGCCCCTGCTGAACCGCCGCACCCGGCCCGCGCGCCTGACCACCGCCGGCCTGCGCGTGCTGGCGCTGGCCGACGAAGTGCTGCCCCGCATCCGCTCGACCGAACGCGATCTCCAGCGGCTGGCCGCCGGGCGCACGGGGCGGCTGCACCTGGCCATCGACTGCCATTCCTGCTTTCAGTGGCTGATGCCGGCCCTGGACGCCTTCCGCGTCCAATGGCCCGATGTGGCGCTGGACCTGTCGGCCGCGTTCTCGTTCGCTCCCCTGCCCGCGCTGGTGCGCGGCGACCTGGACCTCGTCATCACCTCGGACCCGCAGCCGCTGGACGCCGTCGAATACCTGCCGCTGTTCAAGTACGAGCTGGTGCTGGCCGTGTCCGACGCCAACCCGCTGTCCGGCAGCAAATTCATCCTGCCCGGACAGCTGGCCGACCAGACGCTCATCACCTACCCGGTGGATAAACAGCGCCTGGACATCTTCACGGCCTTCCTGGACCCGGCCGACGTGGAGCCGGCCGCCGTGCGCAAGGCCGAACTGACGCCGATCATCGCGCAGTTGGTGGCCAGCAACCGGGGCGTGGCCGCGCTGCCCAACTGGGCGTTGACGGAATACATGAACCAGGGATGGCTGCGCCTGTGCCGGCTGGGGCCGCAAGGCGTGTGGCGCACGCTGTACGCCACGGTGCGCAGCGAAGACACGGACGCGTCGTACATCGACGAATTCCTGAGCATCACCCGCGACGTCTGCTTCAAGACGCTGTCGGGGATCAAGTCGGCGAAATAGGCGGGCCGGCGGCAGGCGCGCTCAGTCCTCGTCGCCTTCGCCCAGGATGCGGCGGATCACGTCGTGCGCGAAGCCGCGGCTGGCCAGGAAGCGGGCCTGCTTGGCGTAGGCCGCGCGGTCTTCCGGCTTGGCATGGAAGCGCTTCTTCCAGACTTCCAGCGCGCGGTCGTACTCCGTGGCCCGCAGTTGGTCGCGCAATTCGGCGACCTGGTTGTCGTCCACGCCGTGCTGGCGCAGCTCCTGGACGATGCGCGCCGTGCCCTGGCGCGAGGCGCGCCGATGCACCAGCCCCTGGGCGAAACGTTCGTTGGACAGCCAGCCCTCTTTCTCCAGGGCATCGAGCACGGCCTCGACTTCGGCGGGATCTTCCGCATGGGCGGCGAGTTTGCGGGCCAGTTCGCCGCGGGCGTGCTCGCGCCGCGACAGATAGCCCACGGCGCGCATTTTCAACGAGGGCCCGCTGCGCGCGGGCTTGCCTGCGGCGGCGTCATCGGGGCCGCCCGCGAAGCCGGCGCTTGCGGCGGCGGCCCGGCGGCCGCGGCCAGCGCTCCGCTCCTCGGAGCTGCGCCGCCATTGCCCTTCGGCCTCCGCGGCCGAGGCTTCGCCGCCCTCGCGCCGGGCGTCCGACGTGCGGCGCAGGCCCTCGGGCCTGGCGACGGTTTCGAACTCGTCATCCAGCTTGGCGCGAAGACGATCGGCTGACGCGTGGGGCGGTTTCCAGCTCATGCGTTTCCTGCTTGCTATGCATAACGGCAGGCCCATCCTGGCGCCTGCCGCGATTCACCAGGCCGGGCCCGGACCTGCCGCGCCCTGTTGCGGCGGGCCCTGAACGAGGGCCCGCCAGCCCCCGGGCTTATTCGGCGGTGTCTTCCGCCGTGGGCACGAATTCAGCGGCGCGGCTGACGATGCCCTGGTTCTCGCGCACGCGGTTCTCGATCTCGATGGCCATGTCCTTGTGCTCTTTCAGGTACTCGCGGACATTGTCCTTGCCCTGGCCGATGCGGTTGCCGTTGTAGCTGTACCACGCGCCGGACTTGTCCACCACGTTGGCGGCCACGCCCAGATCGATGATCTCGCCTTCGCGCGAAATGCCGGCGCCGTACATGATGTCGAACTCGGCCTGCTTGAACGGCGGGGCCACCTTGTTCTTCACGACCTTGACGCGGGTTTCGTTGCCCACGACTTCGTCGCCCTTCTTGATCGAGCCGATGCGGCGGATGTCCAGGCGCACCGATGCGTAGAACTTGAGCGCGTTGCCGCCGGTGGTGGTTTCCGGGTTGCCGAACATCACGCCGATCTTCATGCGGATCTGGTTGATGAAGATGACCATGCAATTGGTCTTCTTGATGGTGGCGGTCAGCTTGCGCAGCGCCTGGCTCATCAGGCGGGCCTGCAGGCCGGGCAACGAATCGCCCATCTCGCCTTCGATTTCGGCCTTGGGCACCAGCGCGGCCACCGAGTCGACGACGATCAGGTCGACGGAACCCGAGCGCACCAGCGCGTCGGTGATTTCCAGGGCCTGTTCGCCGGTATCCGGCTGCGAGATCAGCAGGTCGGCCAGGTTCACGCCCAGCTTGGAGGCGTATTGCACGTCCAGCGCGTGTTCGGCGTCGACGAAGGCGCAAGTGCCGCCCAGCTTCTGCATTTCAGCGACCACCTGCAGGGTCAGCGTGGTCTTGCCCGAGGATTCCGGACCGTAGATTTCGACCACGCGGCCGCGCGGCAGGCCGCCGACGCCCAGCGCGATGTCCAGCCCCAGGGAACCCGTGGAAACCACCTGGATGTCGTGCGAGACTTCGTTGTCGCCGTAGCGCATGATCGAGCCCTTGCCGAACTGCTTTTCGATCTGCGAAAGCGCGGCGGCAAGTGCCTTGGCCTTTTCCGATGCGGCGGCCTTGGTGGTTTTGTCGTCCATGTAGAGTCCTGTCTGTAACGTATCTGGGTGTCGAAGGGGATTGCGCGCGCGGCGTGCCCGGCGGGCCTGGTCTGGCGGGTGCTTTGAGCTACGGATCAGATTATGGCATCGGATTATACTGTACAAAAAACCAGTGTGCCACTGTTTTGCACGTATACCCTGAGTGGCAAGCGGGGCGCCATATGCCAGAATCCAGAGCGAGCCCGGCGTTTCGTCCCCGTACCGCCGCCGGACCGCCCCCAGCCATCGCGCTTCCCCCCGGGGGGCGGCAAGCGCGCAAAGCGCGCGCGGCGCGGGATCATCTTCTACTGTAGCCCATGCGTATCCTGATCGCCGAAGACGACAGCATTCTGGCCGACGGCCTGTCCCGCTCGTTGCGCCACAATGGCTACGCCGTGGATGCCGTGCGCGACGGGCTGGCCGCCGATTCGGCGCTGGCGGCCCAGGCATTCGACCTCCTCATCCTCGACCTCGGCCTGCCGCAGCTGGCCGGGCTGGAAGTGCTGCGCCGCCTGCGCGCCCGCAACTCCGCCCTGCCCGTGCTCATCCTGACGGCCGCCGACAGCATCGAACAACGCGTCAAGGGCCTGGACCTGGGCGCCGACGACTACATGGCCAAGCCCTTCGCGCTGTCGGAACTCGAAGCCCGAGTGCGGGCGCTGACCCGGCGCGGCGCCGGCGGCGGCGCAACCTTGCTCAAGCACGGCCGGCTGCTGTTCGACCAGACCGGCCGGGTGGCCATGGTGGACGACCAGACTTTGGACCTGTCGGCCCGCGAGGTCAGCCTGCTCGAAATCCTCCTGACCCGCAGCGGCCGCATGGTCAGCAAGACCCAGCTCGTCGACCACCTCTGCGAATGGGGCGAGGAAGTCAGCACCAACGCCATCGAGGTCTACGTCCACCGCCTGCGCAAGAAGCTGGAGCCCAGCGGCGTGAAGATCGTGACCGTGCGCGGCCTGGGCTACTGTCTTGAACGAGACCAGGGTGCGGCGTACCTCGCAAGCTGAACCCGCGCATCCGGAGGCGCTCAACCAGGAAGCACTGGATGTCATGCAGGCCGGGTCCAAGGGCCCGAGCTTCGCGCCGCCGCAGCGGTCCCTGCTGGGCGAAATCCTCGACTGGATGCTGGCGCCCCTGTTCCTGTTGTGGCCGATGAGCGTCGCCATCACCTACGTGGTGGCGCAGAACATCGCCAACGTGCCTTACGACCGCGCGCTGGCCAACAATCTCCACGTGCTGACCCGGCAGGTCCATGCCCAGGACGGGCGCGCGGTGCTGAGGATGTCGGACGCCGCACGCGATGTGCTGCACGCCGACGAAACCGATAGCGTGTTCTGGCTGGCGCTGGGCAGCCGCGGCGAATACCTGGGCGGCGACCGCGCGCTGCCCCTGCCCTCCACCGTGGGCCAGCCCCGGCCCGGCGAAGTGCAGTACGAGGACGCCACGCTGCGCGGCTTCGGGATACGGCTGGCCTTCACCTGGGTGGACCTGCACCTGCCGAACACGCAGCCCGCGCTGCTGATCGCCGCCGAGACGGTCGAAAAGCGCACGCAGCTGGCCAACGACATCATCAAGGGCGTGATCATTCCGCAGTTCGTGGTGCTGCCCATCGCGGTGCTGCTGGTGTGGTTCGGCCTGTCGCGCGGCGTCGCCCCGTTGAACGCGCTCCAGCAGCGCCTGCGCGCGCGCCGGCCCGACGACCTCTCCCCCATCGACGAGCGCGCCGCGCCATCCGAGATCGCGCCGCTGGTGGCCGCCATGAACGACCTGCTGGACCGCCTGTCCTCCAACGTGCAGGCGCAGCGCCGCTTCGTCGCCGACGCGGCGCACCAGCTGAAGACGCCGCTGGCCGGCCTGCGCACGCAGGCCGAACTGGCGCTGCGCGACGCCAGCCCCGAGGAAATGCAGTCCAGCCTGCGCCAGCTCGTGACCGGCTCGGAACGCGCGACGCGCCTCGTGAACCAGCTGCTGCTGCTGGCCCGCGCCGAAAACCCCAGCGCCATCGGGCTGGCCCGCACCGACATCAACGCCATCGCCTACGAGCAGGCCATGCACTGGGTGCCGCAAGCCCTGTCGCTCAACACCGACCTGGGCTTCGAAGGCGCGGACGCGCCCGTGGAGATCAACGGCAACCCCTTGCTGCTGGCCGAGCTCCTGAACAATCTCGTGGACAACGCGCTGCGCTACACGCCGCGCGGCGGCCACATCACGGTGCGCGTGCAGGCCTTGCAGGGCCGCGCCGTGCTGGAGGTCGAGGATTCCGGCCCCGGCATTCCGCCCGAAGAACGCGAGCGCGTGTTCGACCGCTTCTACCGCGTGCTCGGCACCCTGTCCGACGGCAGCGGGCTGGGGCTGGCCATCGTGCGCGAGATCGCGCAGAAGCACCAGGCCAGCGTCGAAATCCACGACCATCCCACGGCGCATTCGTCGCTGCCCGGCATGCGCGTGCGTGTCGTTTTCCCCCTCTACGCCGAATCGCCGGAACCCGTGGACAGCTAGGACTATCCCTAGTTCTCCCAGGGAAAGAAACATACTGTTTCAATTTTAAGATTCAAGTAAGGATCCCGTCAGAACCTCGTCAGCCTCGCCCCCCAATGTTGCGTATAGCTCTCGGTGTCGGTGTCGCCGGCGGAGGGCGGTGCACGGCGGACCACCGTCGGCAACAAAAACGAGGAGACATCATGAGCACAACAACCATGGCAGGCCGCGGCCCCTCCGCGGATCCGCGCCCGATGACCAAGGATGAGCGCCGCGTCATCTTTGCGTCATCGCTGGGAACGGTTTTCGAGTGGTACGACTTTTATCTCTACGGCTCGCTCGCGGCCATCATCGCACAGCACTTTTTCTCCGGCGTGAACCCCACCGCGGGCTTCATCTTCGCGCTGCTGGCCTTCGCGGCGGGTTTTGCCGTGCGGCCCTTCGGCGCGCTGGTGTTCGGCCGCCTGGGCGACCTCGTCGGCCGCAAGTACACGTTCCTGGTCACGATCGTGATCATGGGCCTGTCCACCTTCCTCGTCGGGGTCCTGCCCAGCTACGCCAGCATCGGCCTGGCCGCGCCCGCCATCCTGATCGTCCTGCGCCTGCTGCAAGGCCTGGCGCTGGGCGGCGAGTACGGCGGCGCCGCGACCTATGTGGCCGAGCACGCGCCGCATGGCCGCCGCGGCTTCTATACGTCCTGGATCCAGACCACCGCGACCCTGGGCCTGTTCCTGTCGCTGCTGGTCATCCTCGGCATCCGCACGTTCATGGGCGAAGACGACTTCAAGGCCTGGGGCTGGCGCATTCCGTTCCTGATCTCGGTCGTCCTGCTGGGCATCTCGGTGTGGATCCGCCTGCAACTGAGCGAATCGCCCACCTTCAAGCGCATGAAGGAAGAAGGCAAGGGTTCCAAAGCCCCGATCGCCGAATCCTTCGGCCAGTGGAAGAACCTGAAGGTCGTGATCCTGGCCTTGCTGGGCCTGACCGCCGGCCAGGCCGTGGTCTGGTACACCGGCCAGTTCTACGCCCTGTTCTTCCTGACGCAGACGCTGAAGGTCGACGCGAACACCGCCAACATCATGATCGCGCTCGCGCTGCTGATCGGCACGCCGTTCTTCGTGATCTTCGGCGCGCTGTCGGACAAGATCGGCCGCAAGCCCATCATCATGGCGGGCTGCCTGATCGCCGCCGTCACCTACTTCCCGCTCTTCCAGGGTCTCACGCACTTCGCCAACCCCGCGCTGGAGAAGGCCCAGGCCACGGCGCCCGTCACGGTGATCGCGGACCCGGCCACCTGCTCGTTCCAGTTCAACCCCGTGGGCACCTCGTCGTTCACCAGCTCCTGCGACGTGGTCAAGTCGTTCATGGCGCGCAACTCGGTGAACTACAAGAACGAAGCCGCTCCGGCGGGCTCGGTCGCCAAGGTCAAGATCGGCAATGACGAGTTCGCCTCGTTCGACGGCAAGGCCATGGCTCCGGCCGACTTCAAGGCCAAGGCCGCGGAACTGGACAAGGCGCTCACCGGCGCGATCCGCAGCCACGGCTACCCCGCCAAGGCCGATCCCGCGCAGACCAACAACGTCATGGTCGTGGTGCTGCTGACCATCCTGGTGATCTACGTGACCATGGTGTACGGCCCGATCGCCGCCATGCTGGTGGAAATGTTCCCGACGCGCATCCGCTACACGTCGATGAGCCTGCCCTACCACATCGGCAACGGCTGGTTCGGCGGCTTCCTGCCCCCGGTGGCCTTCGCGGTGGTTGCCGCAACCGGCAACATCTACGACGGCCTGTGGTACCCGATCATCATCGCGGTCATGACCCTGGTCATCGGCACGCTGTTCGTGCGCGAAACCAAGGACAACGACATCAACGCCTAACCTTCCATCCCCCGCCGGACGGGACTGCTGCGCCCGCCCGGCCTTTCAAAGCTCCTCTGGGAGCTTTTTTTTTGCCCGCGCAATGCGTTTGCCACCCGTCGAGGACGCGGCCCGACGGCGAGGCAGGCTTTTCCGTGAAGCGACTTGCGGGTCGCCACGAGGCAGATCAATGTATTTCGCGGATTCAGGACCATGTCAGACCCTGGACATTAGACTGGGCGCTCAGATTACGGCCTTGCGCCAGATCGGACGACGATTGATCCCCCTGTCGGACGATTGCAGGGCCAGTGTTCTGACACCGATACCGCGTTCCCCGCGAGCCTTTTATGACGCGGTATTGTGTGCTCCCGTACCGGCCCGGCCTTTATTGAGCCGGGCCGCTTTTTTTTGTGCCTGCCGTGGGGTCCGGCAAACGCAAGAATGGCGACCGCGAGGCGGTCGCCATTCTCGGGCCCGCCGGCCGGCGGTATCAGCGGCGCATGCCCACGCCGATCGCCACCACGCCCGCCACGATGGCCGCGATGCCGGCCCAGGCGGGGATCGCCACCGACTTCTCGGTTTCGGCGGTAGCCTTCACCGATCCGATCTGCAGCACGGTCTCCTCGGATTTGTAGTTGAAGCCCTTGTAGGCCAGGGCGGCGATGCCCAGGACGATCAGGATGATGCCAACGATCTTCATTTGTTATCTCCACTTCGACGTTGCTGCCGCGGACAGTAGCGCATAGGGCGGCCGGTGTCAGTGACAGAAGGTGTCGCATCGCGCTGCCGTATTGCAACACTTCGGCTATGCCTGCGCGTCGTATAGAATCACCCCTTTTGGCCGACGCTCATGTGGTTCAAGAATCTCAAGATTTATCGCCTCTCCTCGCCGTGGACGCTGGTCGGCGACCAGCTTGAAGAAACGCTGGCGCGGCACGCCTACCAGTCCGGCAACAACCTGGAAATGCAAAGCCTGGGTTGGGTCCCGCCGCGTGAAAACGGCGGGCTGGCCCATGTGGTCAATGGACAGATCCTGCTCAGCCTGCGCGCCGAAAAGAAACTCCTGCCCGGCACCGTCGTGAACCAGGTCGCCAAGGCGCGCGCCCAGGAAATCGAAGAGCAGCAGGGCTACAAGCCCGGCCGCAAGCAGATGAAGGAAATCAAGGAGCGCGTCACCGACGAACTCCTGCCGCGCGCCTTCAGCGTGTACCGCGACACCCGCGTGTGGATCGACACGCAAAACCATTGGCTCGTGGTCGATGCCGCCGCCTCGGCCAAGGCCGACGAAGTCATCGGCCTGCTGGCCAAGTGCATCGATCCCTTCCCGCTGGAAAACCTGTACGTGGCGCAATCGCCCGCCTCGGCCATGACCGGCTGGCTGGCCGAAGACGAAGCGCCGTCGAATTTCTCCATCGACCAGGACACCGAACTGCGTTCGTCGGGTGAAAGCGGCGCGGCCATCCGCTACGTCAAGCACTCGATCGACGCCGACGACGTCCGCCGTCACATCCAGTCGGGCAAGCAGTGCACCCGCCTGGCCATGACCTGGGCCGACCGCGTGTCGTTCGTACTGACCGAAGGCCTGGACATCAAGCGCGTCGCGCCGCTGGACGTGCTGAAGGAAGGCAACGAAAGCATGGCCTCCAACGACGACGAGAAGTTCGATTCCGACATGATGCTGATGACGGGCGAGCTGGCCAAGATGATGGCCGAGCTGGTCGAAGCCCTGGGCGGCGAAAAGAAGGTCTAAGCCCCGGCAGGCGAGGCGGCCGCCCTGCCCGCCGCGCCCCAAATGAAAACGCCCCGTCGGGGCGTTTTCATTTTTCGCGGGCCGCGGGCCGCGGCTACGCCGCCTCGCTGCGGTCGCGGCCGGCCTGCTTGGCCCGGTAGAGCGCCTTGTCGGCGCGATCGATGAGGTAGGCGTAGTCCGGGTGTCCGTCGAACGTGGCCACGCCGATGCTGGCCGTGATGTGCTGCGGGCCGGCCTCGGCAATGGAGAACACGTGGCGCCGGATCTCGGCGCCCAGTTTCTGCGCCGCGGCCAGCGCGGCATCGCGGCCCGCATCCACCAGCACCACCAGGAATTCCTCGCCGCCGTAGCGGAAGACGAAGTCGCTGGAGCGGCACGACTGGTGCAGCACCTCGGCGAACTGCCGCAGCACCTGGTCGCCGCCGGAGTGGCCGTGCTCGTCGTTGATGGCCTTGAAATGGTCGATGTCCAGCAGCAGCACCGAAAATTCGCTGCGCTGCCGGCGCGCGATCGAGATTTCACGCCCGACCACCGACGGCAGGAAGCGCCGGTTCAGCACGTTGGTCAGCGGGTCGCTGCCGCTCTCGATCTCGGCCACCATGTCGAACAGCCCGTTGAGCAGGTGCTTGATGCGCGCCACCAGTTCCTGCAGCTCGCGCACGTGGTCCGGCATGGAGGACGCCTGGCCCTGCGCCTCGTCGCGCATCAACTGCGGCAAGACCTCCTGGTCCAGCCGCGCGACGGCCTCGGTGATCTGGAGCAGCGCCGGCGCGCTCTCGAACATCGCTCCGCCCTTGTGCTGCAGCCACAACCCGAACTCGGAGGCCGCCAGCCGCGGCAAGGACTGCCCGGGCGCGCGGTAGTGCAGGCCGATCAGCACGGCCTGGCTCCATTCCAGCAGCGCGGCGCGTTGCCGCTCGCGTTCGGTGGAAATGTTCTGCCCCAGCGCGAAGAGCCGGTAGGCCTCGTCGTTGCGCGCGCCGCGGCTGATGTCGCGCATGAACGCGCGGCTCATCTGCTCGACGGCCAGGTCGAACAGGTTGCACACGTACTGGGTCGCCACGGACGCGGCGATGCCGTCCAGGTCGCTGGCGCGCAGGCGCATCGCGATTTCGTTCTTGAGGATGCGCGCCCCGGTCATCACCAGGTGCATGGGAATATGGACGCGGGCGTGCACTTCGCCCACCTTCTTCTGCGTGGCCATCAGGGCGCCGATGTCGCCCTGGTCGCGCACGCACAGCAGCCCCTTGAGCCACCG
This sequence comes from Achromobacter denitrificans NBRC 15125, assembly GCF_001571365.1. GTDB lineage: Bacteria > Pseudomonadota > Gammaproteobacteria > Burkholderiales > Burkholderiaceae_B > Achromobacter > Achromobacter denitrificans. Next base: position 15,299 of record NZ_BCTQ01000040.1, read on the forward strand.
GGTCATGCCGCTGTGGAGGCGGCTGGCCACGATTTCATGGGACAGCCGCGGCCCCGCCTCGGCATCGGCCAGCAGGACGGAATAAAAGGTATCCACCAGCTGACCGACGCTGTCGGCCACCACTGCCGCGACCTGGCCGCGGGTGTAGGCATCGACCGACCGGTAGACCGCCTCCCAGGCCTGTTCGTTGGACGCGGTCAGGTAGCACGCCGGGCCGGGTAGGCCCTCGGACTGGCCGGGGGAAGACGGGAAGCCAAGGCTGCTAGAAGACATAGATAATCCGCCCGAAGGCTCCAAGGCGTGCCTGGAGAGCGACACGCGACAAGCGACAGAAAAAGCTAGCGCGGATTATGCTTGAAAACCCCCTGCGCAGGCCGGCCAGGCGCCGCCCGCGCAGGGGTATTCGGACCTGCGTCGCGTTCAGTCCAGGCCGTGGAAGGTCGAATCGTCCGGCCCGACGTGGGACGGATGCTGCCACGTCACGTCGCGCATCGAATGCTGCACCAGGCCTTCCACGCCCAGCAGCACCGCGAAGATCGCCATGCGGATAGGGATGCCGTTGTCGGTCTGGCGGAAGATCGCCAGGCGCGGATCGTGGTTGAGATCCACGCTCAGGTCGTTCGCGCCCGGGCGGCTGTCGCGCGGCAGCGGGTGCATCACGATGGTCTCGGGGCTGCAGTAGGCGTCGATGATGGCGCGGTTGATCTGGAAATCGGGCGTGTAGCCTTCGTTCTCTTCGTTGGCGAAACGCTCCTTCTGCACCCGCGTCGCGTAGATCACGTCGGCGCCGGCCAGGCCTTCGGCCAGTGAAGTCTTCTGCTCGATCACATTGCCGTTGCGGCTGGCCTGCTCGACGATGTAGGACGGCATTTCCAGCCCCTTCGGCGACACCAGCGAGAACTTCACGTTCTTGTACAGCGCCATCAGCTTGATGAGCGAATGCACCGTGCGGCCGTACTTCAGGTCGCCGACCATGGCGATGTGGGCGCCGTCGAGCAGCTTGCCCAGGCGCGAGAACTCGGTGAGGATCGTGTACAGGTCCAGCAGGGCCTGGCTGGGGTGCTCGCCGGGGCCGTCGCCGCCGTTGACCACGGGAATATTGGTGGCGCGCGCGAATTCCGCGACCGAACCCTGGTCGGGATGGCGGATGACCATGGCATCGACGTAGCCGCTCATGACGCGGCTGGTGTCGTAGATGGATTCGCCCTTCGCCATGGACGAGAACGTGAAGCCGGTGGTGTCGCACACGGAGCCGCCCAGGCGGCAGAACGCCGAGCCGAAGCTCACGCGGGTACGGGTGCTGGCCTCGAAGAACAGGTTGCCCAGCACCGCGCCTTCCAGCACGCGCGAGACTTTCTGGCGGCGCGCGATCGGCTGCATCATGTCGGCCACGCGGAACAGGTCCTCGACCGATTCGCGCGTGAACTGGTCCACGGACAGCAACTGATGCTTGCCTTCCACGGCGATGCGGTCGCGCAAGGGGCCTTCTTGTACGCTTTGCGTATACTTTTCCAGCAAAACGCCGTTCTGCACGATTTCGCTGACGAAACGCTGCACCACTTCCGGCATGGCGCGGAATTCCTGCGACCCCTCGGGGAGCAGCCAGGTATCCAAGGCCCGCCGCTTGACCCCGATGCGGGTGGCGAACACATCGCGCGTCAGGTTCAGGCGCCGCATGGCGTCGCGCAGGAAGGCTTGCTGGGAAATGGTCATGACGGGCCCCAAAGAGGAGGATTTATATACGCAGTGCGCATATTATTCTCAACACAAACGCAAGTCCAACACTTTTGCGCACATGGGTTTACCCGGAATCAACGGCTTACATAGGCCGTCATCTGAGGAGGGTCCGTCACCGCCTGCCCGGCCGCGAGCCAGCAGGCCGCGCAGAAGGCCAGCGCGCCCAGGAGATAGCAGAACACGGCCAGCAGCTGCGCGGGCCAATGGCCGCGCGTCAGATGCCCGGTGTAGCCTTGACGCAACAGGCTGACCTGCGCCAGGTAGGCGAACACCGCGCCCAGGCAGGTCGCCAGGAAGCCGCCGAGCAGCAGCGCCAGCGGCAGTTGCAGATCCGGCGGCGCCGCGATGTCGCCGCCGACGATGCCCAGCAGAAATGCCGTCAGGATCAGCGCCGCGCCCCCGTTGAGCCACCCCAGGAACCGGAACGCCCCGACGAATAGCGAGAACGACACGGCGCTGGCGCGGATCTGCTGAGAGCGGGGATCCATGGATCAGCCTTCGGCGCCCTTGCGGCACGTGGGCGTAGCGCTCTGGATCGATGCCTTGGCGGCGGCGATCTCCGCGGCGTCCCAGGGGCTCTCGCCCAGGACCGTGATGGTCACCTTGGAGGTGGAGGGCGTGTCGGTCTCGGCGGAGATCAGCTCCAGCACCTTGGCCGGCTCCGTCACCTTATACAGCTGCACTTCGTCCGGCGCGCCCTTCTCGCCCTTCACGTGGCGCCAGGCATAGGCGACGTTATAGGCGTGCTGCACCTGGACGTGGCAGACGCGCACGTACTCGCCGGCGCGGCGGAACGCGGCCTCGTAGTTGGTATTGACGCTGAAGGTCTCTTTCACGACGCTATCGGACTCGTAGACCCCCCTGCTCGCGCAGCCGGCCAATACGACCACGGCCGCCACTCCCACCCACACAGACTTGCGCATGACACTTCCCGCTTCGAGATTCGGATTTCCGAGATTATGCCCCAGCCGAAGAGGCGGCAAATAGTCTCGCCGCGCGTAGCCGCAAGCTCCGCTTGCTTGCTGCCCCCGGAGGGGTGCTTTTGTCTTGGGGCACCCAAAACAAAAAAGCCGCGCGTGAAATGCGGGGCATTTCACGCGCGGCCTCGGGCCGGGAACGCGGCTGATGCCGCGGCCTACTTGGTGGCCGCGCCTTCGATCTTTTCCCCGCCGCGCTGGATGTCCTTGCCCGCGCCCGCAACCGTGTTGCAGCCCGCCGACAGCGCGGCGATCGAGAGCAGCATGACGAGAAAGACTCTGTTTTTCATGAATATCTCCTGTCTGGCCGAGAAAATCGAAACCCAGCATACCGCAAAGCCTACGATTTGGGCATCACCCGCGGAGCCCGCAAGGGCAGCGCCGGCGATTACGGAAGAACCCGCATATCCCCCTGGGGCGGCTGCTCCGGCATGGCTGCGCCTGTCGCGAAATTGGCGGCAATGGATTAGGATGCGCAAATGATCAAGAAACATGTATCGCAGAGCGCCGGTTCCTCTCCTCAAGGCTGGGGCTGGGAACAGCCTCAATGCCGCGGACAGGCGGCTTTGGCGCTGTTCATCGACGATCTGCATCGAATTCTGCAAACCCACGCTGCCGGCAAGCTCGCGGACAGCAGCACGCTGGCCGACGCGCAGCGCGACGTGAACGAACTCCTGGCCCGGTACAACGAAATCGCCGCCGCGCCGGATATTTTCCTTGGACAATCTGTCGAACTCAAAGAGGGCGTGGATCGCAATGGCGTATCCCATACGGTACCGATTTTTTCGCCGCGCCTGAAACAGTCATTGGTATCGATGCTGGGCCAGGCCGGCTGATACGCCGCCGGGCCCTTGCGGGATCAGGACCAGAACAGCAATAGCTGGAGACCCAAATGAACACGGACAACGTCGTAGAGTTTCTCCGGCTGCTGTCGCTGGACGTCACGCTGGGCGCCGCCGCCCAGCACGCCGCCAGCCAGGCCGACGCGCCCCAGGCCCTGGCGCGGCTGGCCACGGCGCACGGCCTGCCGTGCAGCGCCGCCGACTGGTCCGCTTTTGCCCGCAGCTGTCTGGACACCACGAATGAAACCGACCAGGAAACCGGCGTGGCGGATGCCGCCATCTGGCAACTGGTGCAGGATCCCGCCCAGGGCACCGGCATTCCCGCCAGCTCCATCACCCGGGTGATCGGCATCATCACCCAACCCGAAGGCGGCCCGCCCGTGGTGGGCCACGTCGTCGGCGACCTGGCGCCGCGCGCCCCCGCCGGCATGACGCCCTACCCGTCGAGTTCCTGATCCCGCGTCTGGGCGCCGCCCAGGAACGCCATGGCTCCGGCCGCCGCGACAACCCCACTGGCCATGCAGGCCGTCAGCAGGTAGCCGCCCGTCGGCGCCTCCCAATCCAGCATTTCGCCGGCGCAGAACACGCCCGGCGCCGCCTGCAGCATCAAACCCGGCGTCAACGCGTCGAAGGACACCCCGCCCGCGGTGCTGATGGCCTCGTCGATGGGACGCGGCCGCGCCAGCTTCAGCGGCAGCGCCTTGATGCGCAGGGCGAGGCGGTCCGGATCGCGGAAGTCTTCCGCCGTCGCGCATTCGCGCAGCAGGCCCGCCTTGACGCCCTTCAAGCCCAACCGGCTCTGCAAATGGCTGGACATCGAGCGCGCGCCGCGGGGATGCATCACCGCCGCCGTCACTTTTTCCTGCGGCCAGTCCGGCAGCAGGTCCAGCATCGCGATTGCCTCGCCGCCGGCCTCGATCTGGTCCCGCAGGGACGCCGACAGCGCATAGACCAGGCTGCCTTCGATGCCGGTTTCCGAAATCACGAATTCGCCTTGCCGGGCCAGCCGCAGCCCGTCGGGGCCCGCGCAGGCCATGGCGACCGACTTCACCGGCTGCCCGGCGTTGCGCTCGCGGAAATGCTCCGACCACGCCACGTCGAAACCGCAATTGGCCGGCCGCAGCGGCGCGACCTCGATGCCATGCGCCCGCAGGCCGGCCAGCCAGGCGCCATCGGATCCGAGCTTGGCCCAACTGCCGCCGCCCAGCGCCAGGATCACGGCGTCGGCCGCGTACGCCTGCTCGCCCTCCGGCGTATCGAAGCGCAGCGCGCCGGCGGCGGCATGCGCGTCCGCCGGCCAACTTAGCCAGCGGTGCCGCATATGCAGGCGCACGCCGCGCGCGCGCAGCCTCGCCAGCCACGCCCGCAGCAGCGGCGCCGCCTTCATCTCCTCGGGAAACACCCGGCCGGACGAGCCCACGAAAGTCTGGATGCCCAGGCCATGGGCCCATTCGCGCAAGCCGGCCGCGTCCAGCGCTGCCAGCCACGGCGCCACTTGCGGGGCGCGGGCGCCGTAGCGCGCCAGGAACGGGCCGGCCGGTTCGCTATGGGTGAGGTTCAGGCCGCCCCGCCCCGCCATCAGGAACTTGCGGCCGACCGAGGGCATCGCATCGAACACGTCCACCTGCACGGCATGCCCGCTCAGGCTTTCGGCGGCCATCAGACCCGCCGGACCGCCGCCGATGATGGCAACGCGCTTGACGACCGCGCTCATGGCGCCGGCGCCTTCAGGCCGATGGGAGGGACAACGGTGGCACGCGGCATGGGACAGGAATCGAGAGGGAATGCGGAAGTGGCGCGGGCAAGGATTGTCGCATAGCGGGGCGGCGCCTCCGGGCACGAAAAACGCCCCGTAGGGCGTTTATTGCGCGCAAGCGCCAAGCCATTGATATGGCGAGGAAAACCGGACATGCACAAGGACTATCCCAAGGCTTGTCCACAATCGCTGTGGGCAACTTTGCCCGGGAAGGCCCGCCGGCCGACGTCCTAGTTCGGGATCGCCGCCTGCATGGGCCCCGACCAAGGCTCGGCATCCAGCTGGAAGCGCAGCTCCTGGTACTCGCCGTCCACCGAGACCGACGGCAGCAGCCCGGCGTCCAGCGCCTGGCCGAGCGCGCGGCGGCAGAGGGTTTCGGGATCGTCGGGCAGGGACTGGAACACGCCGTCCGGGATGCGCAGCCGCAGCAGCGCCTGGGGATCGCCCTGCTCTGCCGGGCGGCCGATGTGGATGTGGGCCGGATAGCCGTGGGGGCACCAGATGCCCACGTGGTACTTGCCTTCGGCGCCCGTATCGGCGACATAGCCGGGATGATCGTATTTTGCTGTTCCCATGGCCCCTCCTCGAATGCGGCAACCTAGCGCGCGTAGCCCATCGTAGCGCAGGGCCGCGGGCGTGTGCGCCCGCGGGCCCCCGGGAAAGCCCGGGCTGGAACAAAGGTTTGACCCAGGGCAAGGGAAAGCGCCGCGCCGGTGCATGCGCGAGGCATGCCGGCCATGATTTTCGAGGGAAGGAGCCTCGCGGAGGGGAGCCGCCCGGCGGCCTGACGGCAAAAACAAAAAAGCCGCGAGAGGATCGCGGCTTTTCGTGAGGAATGGCGCACTGGATGCGCCGCCCGGATGCCCGGGTCCTGCTTGAAACTGGTTGCGGGGGCAGGATTTGAACCTACGACCTTCGGGTTATGAGCCCGACGAGCTGCCAGACTGCTCCACCCCGCGTCTGATGTGTGAATCATACATCATTTTGAAATCTTGTGCAGCGCACCCAGCGGTTTTTTTTGGTTTTTCGCCATTGCGGCACGAAAAAAAGCGCTGGCCTGGCGCAAAAGCCGGCCGGACAGGCCGGGCGGCTCCAGGCAAATCACTTCGGCCGACCCGATGGCCGTCAACCGCGCCACGCCGCCGTAGCCCAGGCCGTGCCCCTCCCCCGCGTTGATGCGCACCGAAACGGCGCCAGGCAGGTTTCCCGCGGCTTCCGGGCCGGTCACGGGTTCGTCGACCGTGACGCTGCCGCTGACGCAGACGACGGCGGAGCCGGCGCGCAGCACGAGTTGGCGGCTGGCACCGGCGGCAAGCGCCAAGCGGCGGGCCTGCATATCTGGGGCGGAATTCGAGCGCATCGTCATCTCCTGTCGGACCACTACAGGCTACGCCGCCGCTGCTATGCGCAACAGCCACACAATCCGGCTTTCTGTATCGATGCAGATGCTCGATTTACCAGCTGTTATGGTGTACTTTTCAAGAATCTGTGCCTAACGTCATTCCAACCTTGGGGAGCATGATCGGCGCATGGATCCGCAACCGCTCTATCTACGCCTGGCCAACCACTACCGGCGCGCCATCCAGGCGGGCGTGCTGGCGCCGGCGCAGCGCATGCCCTCCGTGCGCACGCTGGTGCGCACCCATCACGTCAGCCTCTCCACCGCGCTGCAGGCCTGCCGCCAGCTGGAAGACGACGGGCTGATCGAAGCCCGGCCCCGTTCCGGCTACTTCGTCCTGAAGCCCCGCCGCAACACCATTCCTCCGGTGGGCGAACCCGACATCCGGCAATCGCTGGGCGCCGCGCAGTACGTGGGCATTCACGACCGCGTCTCGGACTTCGTGGCCAAGTGCGAGGCGCATCCCGTCAGCGCCAACTTCGCGCTGGCCGCGGCGGTGCCCGAAGCCTATCCGATGGAAGCGCTCAAACAGGCCATGACCCGGGCCCTGCGGCTCTCGCCCGAAGTGCTGGTCAGCTCGGTGCCGCCGCAAGGGCATCCCGAGCTGCGCACCGTGCTCGCCCGCCGGGCGCTGGCCAACGGCATCAACGCAACGCCCGACGACGTCATCGTCACCCACGGCTGCATCGAGGCGCTGAATCTGGCGCTGCGCGCAGTCGCCCGGCCCGGAGACACCATCGCCGTCGAATCCCCCGCCTATTTCGGCCTGCTGCAAGTGCTGGAAAGCCTGGGCATGCGGGCGCTGGAGATCCCCACCAGCCCCCAGCACGGCCTCTCGATCGAAGCGCTGGACCTGGCCTTCCAGACCCACGGCAACATCCGCGCGGTGGTGGTGGTGCCCAATTTTCAGAACCCCCTGGGCTGCGTCATGCCCGACGCGGAAAAGGCCCGCCTGGTTGCGCTGTGCGAACGCCAGCAGGTGCCGCTGATCGAGGACGACACCTACGGCGCCTTGACCGACGACGACACACCGCTGGCCGCCGCCAAATCCTGGGACGCGACCGGCAACGTCATCTATTGCTCCTCCATGCACAAGACGCTGGCGCCGGGCATGCGGCTGGGCTGGTTGATCGGCGGGCGCTGGAAGGCCCGCATCGCCATGCTGAAGTTCGCGCAGAGCCGCCCCAACGAGCCGCTCGCGCAGATGGCGGTGGCGGAGTTCATGGGATCGCGCGCCTACGACCGCCACCTGTCGCGGCTGCGCCGGCACCTCAAGACCCAGCGCGACCAGACCGCCGAAACCATCGCCGCGCACTTCCCGTCCGGCACCCGGCTGAGCGTGCCGCAGGGCGGCATGCTGCTGTGGGTGGAAATGCCGGACGGCCGCTCGGGCATGGACGTGTTCGAGACCGCGCTGCGCCAGGGCATACGGGTCGCGCCCGGCTCCATGTTCTCGAACGGCACCCGCTATGACCACTTCCTGCGCATCAGCTGCGGGCAGCGCACCACGCCCGCCATCACCCAGGCGCTGCAGACCCTGGCGCGCATCGTGAGCGAGCGGCCCAGGAAATGAACCCGGCACTGCATCAATTCATCGTCGACTACGGCTTGTGGGCGGTACTGGCCGGCACTTTCCTGGAAGGAGAAAGCGTGGTGGTGCTGGCCGGCTTCCTGGCGCACCAGCGCCTGTTGCATCTGCCCGAGGTCATGCTGTGCGCCTTCGCCGGCTCGTTCGTGGCCGACCAGTTGCTGTTCTACCTGGGCCGGCGCTATCGGGAACATCGCTACGTGCGGCGGATCCGAGAGCAACCGGCCTTCGGCAAGGCGCTGGACCTGGTCGACCGCTACCCTCACGGCTTCATCCTGGCGCTGCGCTTCCTCTATGGCCTGCGCACGGTCGGGCCCGTGGCACTCGGGGTGTCGCGCGTTTCGCCGCTGCGCTTCCTGGCGCTCAACGCCGTCGCGGCCGCCATCTGGGCAGTGTGCTTCAGCGCCCTGGGCTATGTGTTCGGGCAGACGATCGAATCCATGCTCGGCCGCCTGCATGGCGTCGAGACCAAGCTGGCCGTGGCCGCGGGGATCGGCGTGGCGATATGGCTGGCGTACCACCTGTACGCGAGGCATGCGAGGCGCAGGAAATAACGGCGGGCCGCGTCAGAACACCAGCTGTCCGCTGGCTCGCAGCACGTGGCGGCGCCTGGCCTTGCGGTACCAGCCGCCGAGCAGGGGCAGGCGCGCCAGGCGGCGCAGGATGGGATGGCGCTGGTCGAAGTCATGCCAGGCCTTGAAGCCATGCCCCATGCGCTCCCAGCTCTGGCGCGCCTCGGGCGAGAGTTTGCCGGGGTCGAAAGCCGCCAGCTTTGCCGCTTCCGAAACGCGCGCCGCCATCGCTGCATTCCGGCGTTCCGATGAATACTGATTCCGCATGGGGGCGCATATTACCCGGCTTGGGCATGCCCTGACGATCACTTCGGCATGGCGTCGCGATGCGCGCCGGGAGCCTCCTTTGACCGCCTTCGGCAAGCCCTTGTAATCAAAGGGATTTGCGCAGCTATGCCCGCGCTATCCCAAGGCTTGTCCACAGAAGTTGTGGGTAACTCGCCCAGATTGCGCGGCTATTTCAGGGCCGCGGCGACCATATCGCGCACGCTCTCGAATCCCGCCACGTACTGCGGGTTTTCGGAGCGGGCCAACAGGCTGGAGTAGTTCTGTTCCAGCTGGGCCTCGATCGCCTCGCGCAGGCCGGGCGAAGCCTTGGCCAGGTGCAGCATCGACAGCAGGGTCGAGTTCAGCGCGTCGATACGGCCGCCCTGGTGCGATATGGTATGCACGATGACGGCGATTTGTTCCTGGATGTCCATGGGTAATCCTCCTGGCAATGAAAGTCGGCGCAAATCCTAGCATGGCCCCCGGCGGCGGGCGCTAGGCAAGCCCGGCGCGGCGCGCTAGCATGAAAGCGTAGCCGCAAGGGCGCCCCGGCGCACGCCGCCGGCGCGTCCCGCGGCGCCCGGCGAACCACGGAGCGCGCTCATGAAGACGATCCAGAACTACGTCCCCCCGGATGCCCAGTCCATGCGGCGCCTGCAGGAAAGGCTGGGATACGGCGACGCCCGCATGGCGGAGCTGGCCGGCCTGGATGCCGCGAACCCCTGGTCCAGCTATATCGGCGGCCCGGAACCCCGCGCCCTGGGCCGCCAGCGCCTGTTCTTCGTGGCCGCCCGCCTCACCCTGGACGAAGCCGCCTGGCAGCGCGTGCTGGCCGCCATGCACGAGTTCGGCGCCCGCTTCGACTACGCGGACCCGCCGTCCGCCGGCGAAGAGGCGGCCCCCGAACTAGTGGCAGACGAAGAGCGCAAATTCGGCATGCTGCTGGTCAGCCGCAACGGCTCTTTCCACGAAATGGAGCAGTTGCGCGAATTCGCGCACTTCGCGCACGAACTCGACGTCAGCCGGTTCGTGCACTCCGCCTTCTACGACAGCGACATCGACCTCTGCCGGTTCAGCTTCGCCGACCACGACGGTCTGGACGCCGCGAGCCGCGACCGCATCTTCGACGCCGCGCGCAAGACCATTACCCGTTTCGAGTTCGACGGGCGCATCTATCAAGGCGGCATCCCGCCCGAATCGGACGGCTAGGCGTGTTGACGCGGGGAGGCCGGGGCCTGTACCGTCGGCACTCGCCTCCTTGCGCCCCACGCCCCCGCCTACCGCATGAACGAACGACTCGACGCCATCGACCGGCAACTGCTCAGCCTGCTGCAAGCCAATGCGCGCGAGCCGGCGGCCATCCTGGCCCGCAAGCTCGGGCTGGCGCGCACGACGGTGGTGGCGCGCATCGCCCGCCTGGAACGCGAGCACATCGTGGCCGGCTACGGCGTGCGCCTGGGACGCCTGCTCGAAGAGGCCGCGGTGCGCGCCTACTGCTTCATCAGCGTGCTGCCCAAGACACCGGCCGCCGTCATCCGCGAACTGGAGAAGATGCCGGAGGTCGAGGAAGTCTCGTCGGTCAGCGGCCCGTACGATTACCTGATCTTCCTGCGCTGCGAAACCCATGAGCAGCTCGACGAACTGCTGGACCGCATCGGCCTGATCGATGGCGTCAAACAGACCCAGACTTCGATCGTGCTCAGCCGCAAGGTCGACCGCCGCGGCGCGGTGGGCGCGCCCTGAAATGATGGTGTAATGGTGCCTACCGTGATTTCAGGACCCTCCATGCTTGCTCGTCTTGCCTCCGCCGCCGCCCTGCTCGCCCTCCTGGGCGCCTGTTCCAGCATGAGCGAGGTCACCTCCGTCGGGAAGGACACGTACAGCGTCACCTACAGCTCCGGCACGCAGCTGCTGACCTGGGTCGAAATCAAGAACCAGACGCTTCAGCGCGCCGAACAATATTGCCAGTCCAGCGGACGCAAGCTGCAAAAGCCGAAGATCACCTCCAACCACGCGACCGGCCTGGGCTCCAAGCGCGCCACGGTCACCTTCGAATGCGGCGTCATCGAGCCGCCGAAGCAAGACAAGCAATAAGCCCGGCCACCGCCCCGGGCGGCGCCCGCGAACGGGTGTAGCATTATCGGCATCGCAACCCCGACTCCAAGCACCGTGAATACCTCCCTGCCCGTGGGAATCACCATGGGCGATGCCGCCGGCATCGGCCCCGAAATCGTCGTCAAGGCATGCGCGCAAGGCCTGGGCGCGCCTAGCGTGGTCTATGGCGACGCGGCCGCGCTGCGCCGCGCCGTCGAGCAGCTCGGCGCCAGGCTGACGGTGAACGAGGTCGCCGACGTCGGCCAGGCCCGGCCGGGCGCGGGCCATATCGACGTCATCGCCTGCAGCCCCGCGCTGCCTCCCGACCTGCCCCTGGGGCGCGTCGACGCGGCCGCCGGGCGCGGCGCCTACGACTACGTGTGCGCCGCCATCGACGACGCCCAGGCCGGCCGCATCCGCGCCATCGTCACCGCGCCGCTGAACAAGAAATCCATGCACGCCGCCGGCATCGACTACCCCGGCCATACCGAGATCCTGGCGGAGCGCTCGGCCACGCGCGACTTCGCCATGATGCTGGCCAACGAAGAATTGCGCGTGCTGCTGGTGACCATACACGTCGCGCTGGCCGACGTGATCGCGCGCATCACGCCGGAAGCGGAGCTCACCGCCATGCGCCTGGCCGACAGGGCCTGCCGGCAAATGGGCATCGCGCACCCCAGGGTCGCCGTGGCGGGCCTGAATCCGCACGCCGGCGAAGGCGGGAAGTTCGGCCGCGAGGACATCGACATCATCGAGCCCGCGATCGCCGCGGCCCGCGCGGAAGGCATCGACGCCAGCGGCCCCTGGCCCGGCGACACGATCTTCATGCGCGCCCGGCGCGGCGAATTCGATATCGTGGTGGCGCAGTACCACGACCAGGGCCTCATTCCGGTGAAGTATCTGGGGCTGGACCATGGCGTGAACGTGACGGTCGGGCTGCCCTTCGTGCGCACCAGCGTGGACCACGGCACCGCCTTCGACATCGCCGGCAAGGGGCTGGCCGATCACGCCTCGCTGGTGGCGGCGTTCGACCTCGCGCTCGCCATGACGCCCTGAACGCGGCGGCCCCTGCCCGCCGCGTTCCGCGTTGCGCGCCGAGGGCCGACACCTTCCCGTCAGGAAACTCCGGCGGGCCGGGTCTACAATACGCCCCGTTTCCGGCGCCCCGCGGCGCTTTCCGTCCGTTCCCCCCGATCGTCCATGTCACGCCTTGCCCGCCTTCTTCCCGACCGCTTCACTCTCTACCTGATCTGCACCGTCATCATCGCCAGCATCGTGCCCGCCCACGGGCAGGGCGTGGTCGTGTTCGGATGGATCACCAACATCGCGGTGGGCCTGCTGTTTTTCCTGCACGGCGCGCGGCTGTCCCGCGAGGCCATCATCGCCGGCCTGACGCACTGGAAGCTGCACCTGACGATCTTCTCGGCGACCTTCCTGATGTTCCCGCTGCTGGGCCTGGCGCTCAAGCCGGTGCTGGAACCGCTGGTCACGCCCGAGCTCTACCTGGGCATCCTGTTCCTGTGCTGCCTGCCCGCCACCGTGCAATCGGCCATCGCGTTCACCTCGATGGCGCGCGGCAACGTGCCGGCCGCCGTGTGCAGCGCCTCCGCGTCCAGCCTGGTGGGTATCTTCCTGACGCCCCTGCTGGTGGGCACCGTCGTGGCCAACGCGGGCAGCGCGCCGATTTCTTTCGACGCCGTCGGCAAGATCATGCTGCAGCTGCTGCTGCCCTTCGTGCTGGGCCAGTTCGCCCGCCGCTGGATCGGCGCCTGGGTCCACAAGCGCAAGGCCATGCTGAAGTTCGTCGACCAGGGCTCCATCCTGCTGGTGGTCTACACCGCCTTTTCGGAAGCCATCAACGAAGGCCTGTGGAGCTCGACCCCGATCCCCGCGCTGGTCGGCCTGGTCGTGGTCTGCTCCATCATCCTTGCCCTGGCGCTGGGCCTGTCGGCCCTGGCCGGCAAGGTGCTGGGCTTTAACGTCGAAGACCGCATCACGCTGCTGTTCTGCGGCTCGAAGAAGAGCCTGGCCAGCGGCATCCCGATGGCGCAGGTGCTGTTCGCCGGCCACGCGGTGGGCGCCATCGTGCTGCCGCTGATGCTGTTCCACCAGATCCAGCTGATGGTCTGCGGCGTGCTGGCCGCGAAGTTCGGCAAACGGCCCGAAGCGCAGGCCTGAAGCCGTTCGCGCCGCCCGAAAAAAATCCGCGCCCGATGGCGCGGTTTTCTTTCGCGACGCGGATCAGTACATGTCCCGCGGCTGCGCGCCGGAGAAGTTCAGGAAGCGCGTGCTGGAGCCCTGGAACGTCAGGCGCACCGAACCGATCGGGCCGTTACGCTGCTTGCCGATGATGATCTCGGCCGTGCCCTTGTCCGGCGAATCGGGGTTGTAGACCTCGTCGCGATAGATGAAGAGGATCACGTCCGCGTCCTGTTCGATGGCGCCCGATTCCCGCAGGTCGCTCATCACGGGCCGCTTGTTGGGACGCTGTTCCAGGCTTCGGTTCAACTGCGACAGCGCGATCAGCGGGCAGTTGAGTTCCTTGGCCAGGCCCTTGAGGGAACGGCTGATTTCCGACACTTCGGTGGCGCGGTTCTCGCCCGAGCCGTTGCCCGACATGAGCTGGAGGTAGTCGATGATGATCAGGCCGAGCTGGCCGCACTGGCGCGCCAGCCGGCGCGCGCGGGCGCGCACTTCCATGGGGCTGAGCGCGGGCGATTCGTCGATGTAGACCTGCGCATCCTGCATCAGCTGCACCGCGTGGGTCACGCGCGGCCAATCTTCGGCGATCAGCTTGCCGGTACGCATGCGGTGCTGGTCCAGCAGGCCGACCGAGCCCAGCATACGCATGGCCAGCTGCACCGCGCCCATTTCCATGGAGAACACCGCCACCGGCAGCCCTTCCTCGATGGCCACGTGCTCGCCGATGTTCATGGAGAACGAGGTTTTGCCCATGGACGGGCGGCCGGCCACGATGATCAGGTCCCCGCCCTGCATGCCGGAGGTCATCTTGTCGAGGTCGGTGAAGCCCGTGGGCACGCCCGTCACGTCGGAGGTGCTCTCGCGGTGATAGAGCTCGTCGATGCGCTCGACCACCTGGGTCAGAAGCGGCTGGATCTCCTGGAAGCCGGCGGCGCCGCGCGCGCCCTCCTGGGCGATCTGGAACACCTTGGATTCGGCCTCGTCCAGCAGCTGGCGCGCTTCCTTGCCCTGCGGGTTCATGGCGGCCGAGGAGATCTCGTCGGCGATGGACACCAGCTTGCGCAGCATGGCCCGCTCGCGCACGATCTCGCCGTAGCGGCGGATGTTGGCGGCAGACGGCGTGTTGTGCGCCAGCGCGTTCAGGTAGGCCAGGCCGCCGGAATCCTCGACCTTGCCGGCGCTGACCAGCGATTCGTGGACGGTGATGACGTCGGCCGGGCGCGCCAGACCGATCAGGCGGGCGATGTGGTGCCAAATCAGCCGGTGGTCGTGGCGGTAGAAGTCTTCTTCCACCAGCACGTCGGCGATGCGGTCCCAGGCCGCGTTGTCCAGCAGCAGGCCCCCCAGAACCGACTGCTCCGCCTCGATGGAATGGGGGGGAACGCGCAGGTATTCGAGTTGGGGATCGGCAGGTGTGGTCATGGCTTCAATAGTAACGGCTGCAGGATATCCGCGACGCGGAAGAACCCTTGGATATCGCGCGAGGGCAGGCGCCCCAGCACGGCGCGCAGGGGAGCGGCGGTATTGCACAGGAGCCGCGCCAGGCGCGTGAGGCGGGCCCGGACCTCGGGATCCGGGTTGTGCTCGAAATAGACATCAAGCGCCAGTTTACCCAGGCTCCGGGCGGCGTCGTCCGGCAATTTGCGCAGGGATGCCAGGGAGGCCAGCATCTGGAACAGATCATAGGCCTGGGCGAGCGGGCGCGACAGGGTCGAGCCGATGTTCTCTTCGAAATCGATGCGCCACAGCTCGCCGTCGCGCAGCGTGACGTTGCGGATCTGGGCGCCGCCATGCCACATGCCGCGGACATGGAAGGCGGCCAGGTCGGCCGCGGCGGCGCGCGCCAGCCACAGCCGGGAGGTGGAGTCCTCGTTCCGGATCAGGTCGGCGAGGTCCTCGCCCACGTATTCCAGCACGAGCAGGCCCTGCTCCTGCCACCAGACCTCGGGCACGCGGCAACCGGCCTCCAGCAGCTGTTCCAGCCGCTGCGATTCATGCGCGAGGCCGTTGCGCAACAGCACGCCGGGCCTCGGGAACTCACCCAGGAAAACCTTGCAGCCCATGCCCAGGAACAGCGCGCGCGCATAGCGCATGACGTAGCTGATGCCCCGGCCGATGCTCGGGCGCCGCCGCTTGATGATGCAGCGCACGCCATCTATCGTCACATCCCGCACCGACGGTTCACGCGGCGCGTCCACGCTGTCGAGCCAGGCGCGCAGGCCGGCCGGGGCGTTTTGATGAACGGGGGGCTGGGTCAAGGGGTCCTCTGAAGATACGCCGCGCCTGATACTAGGCAAAAAACCAGGCAAAAAAAAGCCGGCGCGCGGGCCGGCTTCTTTTTACTGCCGGTACCGGCTTAGGACAGTTCGCCTTCGACCAGAACCGTGATGTCGACCAGCACGTCGGCGTGCAGGGCGACCTGGACCGGGAACTCGCCAACCGACTTCAGTTGGCCGGTGGGCATGCGCACCTGGGCCTTTTCCACGGCTTCGAAACCAGCCTTGCGCAGGCCGTCGGCGACGTCGGCGTTGGTGACCGAGCCGAACAGGCGGCCGTCGACACCAGCCTTCTGGACGACCTTCAGCTGGAAGCCGGACAGGCGCTCGCCCAGGGCTTGGGCAGCGGCCAGCTTTTCAGCCTGGGCCTTTTCCAGCTCGGCGCGGCGAGCTTCGAATTCCTTCATGGCGGCGTCGGTTGCGCGACGGGCCTTCTTCTGGGGGATCAGGAAGTTGCGGGCGTAGCCATCACGCACGCGGACGACTTCACCGAGGTTACCCAGGTTGACGACTTTTTCGAGCAGAATAACTTGCATTTCAGTGCCCCGGATTAGTTGTGGTTGTCGGTGTAAGGCAACAGAGCCAGGAAGCGCGCGCGCTTGATGGCGGTGTCCAGCTGGCGCTGGTAGATTGCCTTGGTGCCGGTCAGGCGAGCCGGGATGATCTTGCCGTTTTCTTGCACGAAGTCGCGCAGGGTGTCCAGATCCTTGTAGTCGATCTCTTCCACGCCGGCAGCGGTGAAGCGGCAGAACTTACGACGCTTGAAGAGCGGGTTCTGCTGCGTGAATTTGCGTTTTTCCTTGCGTTTTCCGAAGAAAGCCATGATATGTGCCTCTTTGTTTGAGGGGACTGGGTTTTACCCGAATCGGGCCCGAATCCCCATAACCTATCCGTATTCAGAAGGCGCTTTCGCACCTCTTGCTCATTCCCTTCAGGCCACCTGCGGATCGCGTCCCGCGCTGCCGCCGATCTTGCGCGCCTGCTGCAGATGCAGCTTGATCTTCACCGAGTCTTTGCGGACGGGAGCCAAAAACCCCTGCACCAGCAATTCAGACCCTAAAGCGGTGTTCTTCAACAACAGCGCCAGATCGCCCAACGCCACGGCCGTGATGGTCAGTTCGACGCGGCGCGGAAGGCCTGCTTCGATGACTTCCGACTCGTGGGCCAGCAGCATTTCCAGCGCTGGCAGTCCGGCGGGAGTGTGGCGCAAAGGCTCGCATTCGAGAACGCGGGCGCTGAGTTCCAGCTTGTTCATCCTGCCAGGCACCGAGGGGACCACATGGAATGAGCTCTGCGTGAGCCCTGCTTACTCGGCCTGAGCCGCGGCTGCTTCCGCCGAAGCCTTGCGGGCTTCTTCGCGCTCGACCGACTTCATCATGATCGAGGGAGCGGTCTGGGCCTTCTTGGTCTTGATGACCAGGTGGCGCAGAACGGCGTCGTTGTAGCGGAACGAGTGTTCCAGCTCATCCAGCGTGGCTTGGCCGCACTCGATGTTCAGGCAGACGTAGTGAGCCTTGACGAGCTTCTGGATCGGGTAGGCCAGTTGACGGCGGCCCCAGTCTTCCAGGCGATGAACCGAGCCGCCTTGGCCCGTGACCAGCGCTTGGTAACGCTCGACCATGGCGGGCACTTGCTCGCTTTGGTCGGGGTGAACGATAAACACCACTTCGTAGTGACGCATGAGTAAAACTCCTTGAGGATGTCTCGCCGGCCTGGCGTCCCGCATCCGCGCTTTCCATCACGGATGTACGCTGCGTTTTCACGCGCTATTGGAGGTGACGCCGGCCCGCAAGGGGCAGCCCGCTACCCAAAAACCATGGGCGGTCGAGCAAGAAAGCTCTCGATTATCGCCGATCGGGCGGTTCGACGCAAGCCGCAATCCCCTGAATAATCAGGGACGTGCCATTTCCCCCGCCGGAGCCGGGCCCTGGGCGAGATCGGCGGGCTCGATGTCGCGGGGCCGGTTGACCACGCTGACCATCACGTAGCTAATGATCATGAGCAGGAACCACGAGCCCAGCTTGGCGACCGACACCCACTCCCAGCCGCCGGACTGGCTGGGGTAGCGCCAGGCGTTGGCGAAGGTGCCGATGTTCTCGGCGAACCAGATGAACAACGCCACCAGGACGAAGCCCAGCAGGAGCGGCATGCGGCGGTAGTCGCGCCAGATCCGGAAGTACACCCAGGTCCGGGCGAACAGCAAGGCCGTCAGCGCGAACAGCGCCACCCTGAAATCCACGATGAAGTGGTGGGCGAAGAAGTTCACGTAGATCAGCACGGACAGGAGCACCGTGGCCGCCAGCGGCGGGTGCGCCCGGAAGCGGAAGTCGAACAGCCGCCAGACCCGCGCCAGATAACTGCCCACCGCCGCGTACATGAAGCCCGTGAAGAGCGGCACCCCGCCAATGCGCAGCACGCTGGTCTCGGGATAGATCCAGGAACCCGCCGCCGTCTTGAACAATTCCATCCCCGTGCCCACCACGTGGAACATGAGGATCACGCGAGCCTCGCTCCAGGTCTCCATGCGCAGCGCCAGCAAAAGCGCCTGGATGCCCAGCGCCGCCAGGGTCAGGAAATCGTAGCGGGCGAGGAAAACGTCCTTCGGATACCACCAGTGGGTGCCCAGGAGCAGCGCGCACATCAGGCCGCCGAACAGGCAGACCCAGGCCTGCTTCACCCCGAAGCGCAGGAACTCGTACAGCGCCACGCCGAAACGGCCGCGGCCGGCCAGATGACTGGCCAGCCGCGATTCCCTGTCCTGCAGCCTGGCGATGAGCGGCCAGTCGCTGGCCGCCGGATGACGCACGGGAGGCTCAGCCTTCCACGACGGCGTAGGCCGAGTGGTTGTGGATCGATTCGAAGTTCTCGGCTTCCACGCGGTAGCGGGCGATGCCGGGGTGCGCGTTCAGGCGAGCCGCCACGTCGCGCACCAGGTCTTCGACGAACTTGGGATTGTCGTAGGCGCGCTCGGTGACGTACTTTTCGTCGGGGCGCTTCAACAGGCCCCACAGCTCGCACGAACCTTCCTCTTCGATCAGGCGGATGACGCTGTCCATGCCGATGTCGCCGTTCAGGATGGCGGACACGGTCACGTGCGAGCGCTGGTTGTGCGCGCCGTACTCGGAGATGGCCTTGGAGCAGGGACAGAGGCTGGTGACGGGCACCTGCACGATCAGTTCGAACTCGACCGCCTCGCCCTGCGCGCGGGCGATCCACTGGACTTCGTAGTCCAGCAGGCTCTGCACGCCGGAGATCGGGGCGGACTTGTTGATGAAGTACGGGAACGATGCCGTGATGTCGCCGCGCTCGGCGTGCAACAGCGGCAGCATGTCCGACGCCATGGCGCGGAACAGGGCCGGCGTCATGGGGGTGCTGCGGTACTTTTCCAGCAACGCCACGAAGCGGGACATGTGCGTCCCCTTTTCTTCGGGGGGCAGCGCCACCGTCAGCGTCCAGTTGGCCACGGTGCCCTGGGGCGAGCCGTCGCCGCTTTCAACCAGCATGGGGTGGCGCACGCCACGGATGCCCACGCGCTGAATCGGGATGTGCCGGGTGTCCGCCGAACTCTGGACGTCGGGCATCACGATGGCGGGGTCGATCGGAGAATTCATTTCGCTTACCTGTCTAGGCGTTGGTCGTGGATACGCACGGGCCTAGGAATCTAGAGAAGGGGGCCATTATCGCCCATACTCCGGCAATCGCCAGGGAAAACCCTTTTCTTCGTAGGTTAGCGGGGCCGGAACAGTGTGTTGCATCCGCGCGGGTCCGGCTACGCGGACCCGCGGGCAGGCGCCTCAGCCCAGCAGGTCGGCGTAGCGTGCCCGGATCGAGCGCTCGATGCCGGCGGCATCCAGGCCGACGCCGGCCAGCAGGGCCGATTGTTCGCCGTGGTCGATGAACTCGTCGGGCAGGCCCAGCTGCAGCACCGGGACCTGCACGCCGGCGGCGCTCAGCGTTTCGAGCACGGCGCTGCCCGCCCCGCCCATGATGGAGGCGTCCTCCAGCGTGACCAGGGCATCGTGCCGGGCGGCCAGGTCCAGCACCAGCTCGCGGTCGATCGGCTTGACGAAGCGCATGTCGGCCACCGTCGCATCCAGTTTTTCGGCGGCGCCGAGGGCAGCCTGCACCAGGGTGCCGAAGCCCAGGATGGCGATGCGGGCGCCTTCGCGGCGCACCACGCCGCGGCCAAGCTCGGCGGTCTCCAGGCCCGGCGCCTCCGCCGCGCCGCAGCCGGCGCCGCGGGGATAGCGCACCGACGCGGGGCCGGGGTACTGATAACAGGTCGAGAGCAGCAGGCGCGTTTCGTTTTCGTCCGACGGCGTCGCCACCACCATATTGGGCACGCAGCGCAGGAAGGCGATGTCGTAGTTGCCGGCGTGCGTGGCGCCGTCCGCGCCCACGATGCCGGCGCGATCCAGCGCGAAGGTGACGTCCAGGTTCTGCAGGGCGACGTCGTGGATGAGCTGGTCGTAGCCGCGCTGCAGGAAGGTGGAGTAGATCGCCACGACGGGCTTCTGCCCTTCGCAGGCGACGCCCGCGGCGAAGGTCACGGCATGCTGCTCGGCGATGCCCACGTCGAAATACCGTTGCGGGAAGCGCTTTTCGAACTCGACCAGGCCGCTGCCTTCGCGCATGGCGGGCGTGATGGCGACCAGGCGCGGGTCCTGCTCGGCCATGTCGCACAGCCATTGGCCGAACACCTGGGTGAACGTGCGCTTGCCCGGCGCCTTGGATTGCTGGATGCCGACCGCCGGGTCGAACTTGCCCGGACCGTGGTAGAGGACGGGATCCGCTTCGGCCAGCTTGTAGCCCTGCCCTTTCCTGGTCACGACGTGCAGGAACTGCAGGCCTTCCAGGGCCTTGAGGTTCTGCAGGGTCGGCACCAGGGCGTCCAGGTCGTGGCCGTCGATGGGGCCGACGTAGTTGAAGCCGAACTCCTCGAACAGCGTGGCCGGCGTGACCATGCCCTTGGCGTGCTCTTCGAACCGGCGCGCCAGTTCCAGCACCGGCGGCACATGCTGCAGCACGGCGCGGCCGACGTTCTTGGCCGCGGCGTAGAAACGGCCCGACATCAGGCGCGCGAGATAGCGGTTCAGCGCCCCGACCGGCGGCGAGATCGACATGTCGTTGTCGTTCAGGATCACCAGCAGGTTGATGTTGGGCGTGACGCCGGCATTGTTCATGGCCTCGAACGCCATGCCCGCGGACATCGCGCCGTCGCCGATGACGGCGATGTGCTGGCGCTGCACGCCGGCATTGCGCGAGGCCACCGCCATGCCGAGCGCGGCCGAGATGGACGTGGACGAGTGCGCGGTGCCGAAGGCGTCGTACTCGGATTCGCTGCGCTTGGGGAAGCCCGAAATGCCGCCCTGCTGCCGCAGCTGCGCCATGCCGGCGCGGCGGCCGGTCAGGATCTTGTGGGGATAGGACTGGTGGCCCACGTCCCAGACGATGCGGTCATGGGGCGTATCGAAGACCTGGTGCAGGGCCAGCGTGAGCTCGACGGTGCCCAGGTTGGACGACAGGTGCCCGCCCGTTTTGGATACCGATTCCAGCACGAAGCCTCGCAGCTCGTCGGCGAGCCTCTTGAGCTCGCGGCGATCCAGGCGCTTGAGGTCTGCCGGGGATTGAATGCGGTCCAATAAATCTGTCGTCATGCTTTTATATGGTTCGTTGGCCCGGCCTGTTTCCAGCCCGGGCTTGTCTCGGCTCAGCGGTCCCGGAGGACGATGAAATTGGCCAGTTCGGCCAGGCGCGAGCCCGCGTCGCCCAGGGGCGCCAGCGCGGCCAGCGCATCTTCGCGCAATTCTTCGGCAAATGCCCGAGCCTCGGAAAGCCCGAGCAGCGACACGTACGTGGGCTTGTTCTCCGCCGCGTCCTTGCCCGGCGTCTTGCCCAGGCTGGCGGTGTCGGCGGTCACGTCGAGGATGTCGTCCACGACCTGGAACGCCAGGCCCACGGCCTGCGCGTAGGCGTCCAGCGCCTGGCGCGAGGCCGAGCTGGCGCCCGCGACGATCCCGCCCAGGGCCACGCTGCAGGCGAGCATGGCGCCCGTCTTCATGCTGTGCATGGTCTGCAGTTCATCGCGCGACAGCGCGCGGCCGACGCTGAAGAGATCGATGGCCTGCCCGCCCGCCATGCCCTGGCTGCCCGCGGCGCGCGCCAGCGACTGGGTCGCCTGCACGATGAGCGCGGGCGCGATCGGCATGGAGGCCAGCAGGTCGAAGGCCAGCGGCTGCAGCGCGTCGCCCGCCAGCATGGCGGTGGCTTCGTCGAACTGCACGTGCGTGGTGGGCCGGCCGCGGCGCAGCGTGTCGTCATCCATGCAAGGCAGGTCGTCGTGCACCAGCGAGTAGGCGTGGATCAGTTCCACGGCAGCCGCGGCGCGGTCGAGCGAGGCCTCGATGGCCAGGACGCTGCCGCTGACCGGGCAGGCCTGCCCGGCCGCGTAGACCAGGGCGGCGCGCACCCGCTTGCCGCCGCCCAGCACGGCGTACCGCATCGCTTCATGCAGACGGGAGGGCAAGGCGTCCGCGGGAGGCAGGAGATCGTCCAGGACGTCCTCGACATGCCGCACGCGCCCCTGCAGCCACTCCGGGAAGGGGAGTTGGATTTGCTTCATCGGATTCTTATTCGTCATCCAGCGCCGCCGGATCCAACGGGCGCAGCAAGTCGCCCTCCAGGACCTTCACCTGCTGTTCGGCCTGCGCCAGGCGATCCTGGCAGACTCGCGTGAGCGCCACGCCGCGCCGGTAGGCGGCCAGCGATTGCTCAAGCGGCAACGATCCGTCTTCCATGGCCGCGACCAGCGATTCGAGCTCGGCCAGCGCCGTTTCGAAATCCTGGGGCAAGGGACGGTCATCAGCCTGCGGGTCGGCTTGTGAGGGTTTGGCCAAACGGGTCTCCGAGGACGCTAGGGGTGGATCAATCCGTGAATTGTACGAGATACCCAAGCCCTGTCCCGATGCGCCGCGCGTCTCAGGCGGGCGCCCCCGCCAGCCCGGCGACCGCCGCCCGCAACAAAGGCGCCACGCGCTCGCGCAGGTCCGCCTCGGGCAACAGGCTCGCGGGCCCGCCGCAGCTCATCACGAATACGCCCTCGCCCGTGACGGAGGTAAACGGCACCGCCGCCGCATGGATTCCCGATTGCCATTCCCCGATGGCGAAGCAGCAGCCGGACTCGCCCAGTTCCGCGCGGGCCCGGTCGATGGCGGCCGCGGCCGGCGCCGCCTCGCCCAGGCGCGCCAGCGCGTCGGCGCAGGCCGCGCCCGGCAGGCTTGCCAGGTAGGCGCGGCCCATGGCGCTGTCCAGGCTCGCGCGGTAGCCGACCGGCAGGCGAAGGTAGAGGGCGGAGGATCCGTGGATGGCCTCGACGTAGGTCATGGCGTCGCCGTCGAAGGCGCCCAGCGCCACCGCGCCGCCCGTGGCGCGGGCCAGTTCGGTCATGGACGCCTTGGCCAGCTCCCGCACCTCCAGCCCGGCCAGCAGGCCGAAACCCAGGGCCAGCACCCCGTAGCCGGGCGAATACTTGCCGGTATCGGGGTGATAGCGCAGATAGCCCAGCTCGGTCAGCGTGTAGGTGATGCGGCTGATCGTGGGCTTGGGCAGGCCGGTCAGGCGAGCCAGGTCGAGGTTGCCCAGCGCGGTGACGCCGTGCCGGAAGCAGCGCAGCACGTCCAGGCCGCGGGCCAGCGCCGTGATGAAGTCGGGCGAATTGGCCCCCTCCCCGCTGCCCGCGGCGCGCTTGCGGCGCGCCGGCAGGCTCAGTTCGACCTTGCCGTCCGGCTTGGCGGCGGGATGGACGATGCGCTTGGCGTCAGAAAAAGATTGCATTTCTATTCGCTTCGTTTTTATAGTTTATTTCGAATAACAAAATTAAATTCCATTTTACGGAATTTAAAACATCCTCGATGAACTGGCAAGCGCAGATGTCCCATTCCGGGACGCCCCGGCGCAAGGCCAGGACCGGCGATCCACACCTATAGCGACATCAAGGGGAACTCATGATACGCACGAGCTTCAAACTGCTGGCCACCCTGGTCCTCGGCGCCGCGGCGCTGGGCGCCCAGGCCGACACCTTCCCGTCCCGACCGATCAAGGTCGTCTCGCCCTTCCCCGCCGGCGGCGCCACCGACGTGCTGACGCGCGTCCTGGCCGAGCGCATGGCCAAGACGCTGGGCCAGCCCATGATCGTGGAAAACAAGGCCGGCGCCGGCACCTCGATCGGCGCGGCCTTCGTCTCGCGCGAAGCGCCGGACGGCTACACCATCCTGATGGCCACCAACTCCACCCTGGTGACGAACCGCTACCTGTACAAGGAATTGCCCTACGATCCGGACGGCTTCGCCCGGATCGGCATGGTGGGCGTGGGCCCCCTGGTCCTGCTGTCCAGCCCCAAGCGGCCGTTCAACAACACGCAGGACCTCGTCGCGTACGCCAAGCAGAACCCCGGCAAGCTGACTTTCGCCACGTTCGGGCCGGGCACGTCCTCGCACCTGGCGGGCGAACTCTTCAAGAAGCGCGCCGGCATCGACATCCTGCACGTGCCGTTCAAGGGCGCGACCCAGGCCCTGCCCGCCCTCATCAGCGGCGACGTGGACCTGTTCTTCGACATGGTGGCCACCGGCATGCCGCAAGCCGACGCGGGCAAGGTCAAGGTGTTCGCCATCACCAGCCCCAACCGCCTGGCCACGCAGCCCAAGCTGGAAACGCTGTCCGAGCAGGGCTATCCCGCATTCGACATGACCGCCTGGTTCAGCTTCGTCGCGCCCAAGGGCACGCCGGCGCCGGCGCTGGCGAAGCTGCAGCAGGCCCTGGCCGAAACGCTGCAGGACGAAGCGGTGAAGAAGCGCATGCTGGACATGGGCATCGATCCGCGGTCCGGCACCCCGGCCGAACTGGACAAGCAGATCAAGACCGAACAGCCCATCGTTTCGCAGCTGATCCAGCAGGCCAACATCGTCCTGCAATGAGGGGCCGCGCCATTTCGTGACCCAATGCGCGCAAAACGGCGCTAACAGGCCCTAACCCCTGGATACACAAGCCCCGCGCTCCCGGCTGCTAAGGTGAAGGAAACACCGAACCGGGAGTCCGATGCCGTACCTGGAAGAGAAATACGCGCGCCTGGACGCGGCGCGCTGGCTGGCGGCGCTGGCCGTCGTCCTGCTGCACAGCGCGGCCGTGATCGTGAGCAATCCCGCCGCCTATGGCGGCGGAGCCTGGCTGGCCGCCAATCTGTACGATTCGGCGGCCCGCTGGTGCGTGCCCGTCTTCGTGATGGTCAGCGGCGCCCTGCTGCTGGATCCCGACAAGCCCCAGGATGCGCGCCAGTTCTACAGCCGGCGCATGGCGCGCATCTGCGCGCCGCTCCTGTTCTGGACGCTGTTCTACCTGGCGTGGCGCACCGCGCTGGACTGGTGGGACGACGGGCGCATCGATTTCTCGTTCTGGCCGCGCAAGGTCGTGCAGGGCGAACCCTATTACCACCTGTGGTACCTGTACATGATCGTGGGGCTGTACCTGTTCGCCCCACTGACCCGGCTGCTGTATGCGCGCAGCACGCCCCGGGCGCGCGGGCTGTGGGTGGTGGGCATCCTGGGCCTGGCCATCCTGGACGCGCTGTACCGCCGCGCGCTGGGCGCGCCTCCCGGCTTTTTCCTCACCTGGTTCCTCCCCTATCTGGGCTACTTCGTGGCCGGCCGCCTGATCTTCGACGGCCAGTTGCGGGTGCCGCGGCCCGGCCTGATGCTGGCGGCCAGCGTGGTTGCCACCGCGCTCGGCGTGTATGCCATGTCCAGCAGCCGCACCCTGGACACGTATTTCTACGACTACTTCAGCGTGACCGTGCCGTTCATGTCGCTGGCCGCGTTCCAGTGGATCGTGTCGTCGCCGCGCCTGCCGCGGCTGGCGTCGCTGGCGCCGCTGACTTTCGGCGTCTACCTGATCCATCCGGTGTTCCTGGACGTGGCGCGACGGGCCGGCGCCATGACGGGCTCGCGCAACGATGCCTGGACCCTGCCCCTGCTGGCCGCCGCCGTCTTCGCGCTGTCGGCCGCGAGCAGCTGGTTGCTGCGGCGCCATCCGGCCACCCGCAGGCTGGTCTGAACGGCCCGCGCCGCCCGGTTGGCGGCCCCGGGAACCACGCCCTCCGAACGCGGGTCCTACCGAAGAAAACCGGCTTGCGGCATCGGCCGTAACGGCTCCTCCCCTGCCCGGCCGAAGGTCGCGGATCTTCGCGGGCGCGGGGGAAGGGCTTGGGGTACAATTCACGGCTTATTTGATCGGCCAGACACCGATTTTTCTTCGCGCCAGAACGGAATTCACCCAGCGGATTTCACTTGGCGGATTTGCCCAGCGGAATTCCAGCGGCGGATTTGGCCAGGCCTACAGGCCCGGCCGGACAGGTCCGCCATGCACGCCGGGCAAGGCCGCCAGCCAAAGCTGCTAGGCAAAAGCTCAACCGTCCTGGCTTTTTTATCCGAGCGGAGGGAATCATGACCGACATCGGTCGGATGGCACATGTAGTGCCAGCTCGCACCCAGCTACCCGTCAGCGCGTATTTTGACGAAGCCCTCTTTGCCCGCGAGCAAGAACTCATTTTCAAGCAATCCTCGCAATACGTCGGCCACCAGAAATTGGTGCCCGAAATCGGGGACTGGCGTACGCTGGTCCAGGAAAACGGAGGGCGCGTGCTGGTTCGCAACCAGCAAGGCGTCGAACTCATCTCAAATGTCTGCCGCCACCGGCAGGCATTGATGCTTGGCGGCGAGGCCGGCAATGTGGCCGGCAATTGCAATACGAACGGCAATCTGAAGGCTACCGGCGGCAACATCGTGTGTCCGCTGCACCGTTGGACGTACAACAACCAGGGCGAGTTGTTGGGCGCGCCGCAGTTCGACACCACGCCCTGCATGAACCTGCAGAAGTTCCGCCTGCGCGATTGCCACGGCCTGCTGTTCGAAGGCCCGCGCGATCCGGCCTCGGACATGGCGCCGCTGTTCTCGCGGCCCGAGTTCGACTTCGGCGACTACGTGCTGGACCACGTCGAAGTGCACCAGTGCAACTACAACTGGAAGACCTTCATCGAGGTCTACCTGGAGGACTACCACGTCGGGCCGTTCCACCCCGGCCTGGGCCGCTTCGTCACCTGCGACGACCTGACCTGGGAGTTCAACGACTGGTACAGCCTGCAGAAGGTCGGCGTGCACAATGCGCTGGCGCAGCCCGGCTCGGACGTCTACAAGCAGTGGCATGACCGCCTGCTGTCCTTCCGCGACGGCGACGCCCCCGATTTCGGCGCGGTCTGGGTCACCTATTTCCCAACCCACATGATCGAGCTGTATCCGCACGTGCTGGTGCTCTCCACGCTGTACCCCAAGAGCCCGCAGGAAACGGTCAACGTGGTCGAGTTCTACTACCCCGAGGAAATCGCCGCCTTCGAGCGCGAGTTCGTCGAGGCGCAGCGCGCCGCCTACATGGAAACGGCCATCGAGGACGACGAGATCGCCGAACGCATGGATGCCGGCCGCAAGGCCCTGATGCAGCGCGGCGTGAACGAGACGGGCCCGTACCAGTCGCCCATGGAAGACGGCATGCAGCACTTCCACGAATGGTATCGCCGCATCATGCAGGAGCAGCTCTGAAGCCCTGGCTCTGGCGCCCGCTCCCAAGCGCAAAGGCCTCGCGAAAGCGAGGCCTTTTTTCTTGCCGCCCCGGCGCGGATCAGCGTCCGAGCGCGCCGGCCGCGACGCGTTCGCCGATGGCCAGCCCCACCGTCATGCCCACGCCCGAGTGCATTACCGCCACCGTCGTGGCCGCATCCACCGGCATCACCGAGAACGGCGCCGGGCCATGCGCGCCGTACACGCCTTGCCAGCGCTCCAGCACGCGCAGGCGCGCGCCCAGGGCCCGCGAGGCCAGGTCCAGCATCGCGTCGTCCACCGCTTCGTCGTTGAAGGGCGGAGCGTCCTGGCCGTAGCGATGTGAATCGCCGATGATCAGCTCGCCGTAGGGCGTGGGGCTGATCAGCAGATGGATGCCGTTCTCCAGCAGCATCGGCGTGCGCGTCTGGATCACGTCGCGCAGCGCCAGCGCCGACGGCAGGTCGGAGAACGCGCCGTAGTGCACGCAGGACAGGCCCGTGAGCAGCGGGCGATCCAGCGCGATGGGGTCGGTCTCGAACGCGGCGCGCAGCATCTGCAGGCGCGTGACCTCCAGGTTCAGCGGCGCGAACAGCTCGGGCATCAAGGTCAGGTAATCGTGGCCCGGGCAGACGAATACGTGCCCGCCCTGGAATTCGCCGGCCGAGGTGCAGACCCGTCCGCCTTCCGCGGCGCGCGCCAGCGTGCCGGTAATGAAAGTGACGCCCAGCGACTCGGCCAGGTAACGCGTGATGGCCGGCAGCGCTTCGCGCGAATAGATCTGCAGGTCGTCATGGCCCTGCAGGGCCGCGCAGTGGTGCGCCAGCCGGCCGCCGTACAGGCGCGCGACGTCGCGGCCCGACAGCAGTTCGGCGCGGTAGCCTTCCTGGCGCATGCGCGTGTCGGCGAACTCTTGCAGCACGTCCGCCTCGTCGGCGTCGCGCGCCAGCACCAGGGCGCCGTTGGCCCGCACATGAAAGCCCGCCTTGGCCGCCAGGTCCAGCCACAGCTCGCGGGCCTGCTGGGCGTGCGACAGCATCGTGCCGGGCGCCTGGCCCGTGACGATGACCTGGCCGAAATTGCGGATCGTGGCGCCGTGCGCCTGGCGACTGCGCTCGATCACGGCCACGGACAGGCCGCGCTTGGCGGCGGCCCAGGCATGCGCGATGCCGAGCATGCCCGCGCCCACCACGACTACGTCGAATTTTTTCATCTCTGGAATATTGCGATAGGGATTGCGGCGGGGCCGCCCCCCAGGGCGCCCCGGCGAGCGGCGGCCGTAGCCGCCGCGTCGACGCTGCTTACTTCTTCTTCGGCTCGGACTTGCCGTCGTAGCGCTTGGTCCATTCGGCGATGATGCGTTCGCGATTCGTGGCGGCCCACGTGAAATCGTTCTTGATCATGCGCTTCGTCAGGTCCGCGGGCAGGTTGGGATTGACGGTCGCGACCGAGGGGATCGCCAGCACGGCGAAGTTGGCCTTGTACAGCTCGTTGGCCTCGCGGCTGGCCGAGAAGTCGGCCAGCTTGCGGGCGGCTTCCAGGTTCTTGGTGCCCTTCATGATGGCGGTGGCTTCGACTTCCCAGCCCAGGCCTTCCGACGGGAACACGGCCTCGACGGGCGCGCCGTCGGCCTTCAGCTTGGCCGCGCGGTAGTCGAACGACACCCCGATCGGGAACTCGCCGGCGGCAGCCATGTTGCAGGGCTTGGAGCCGGAATGGGTGTACGAGCCGATGTTCTTGTGCAGGGCGTCCATGTAGGCCCAGCCCTTCTCTTCGCCGAAGATCTGCAGCCAGGCGCTCACGTCCAGGAAGCCCGTGCCCGACGAGGCCGGGTTCGGCATCACGATCTTGCCGGCGTACACGGGCTTGGTCAGGTCTTCCCACGAAGTGGGCTTGGGCAGCTTCTGCTTTTCGGCCTCGATGGTGTTGAAGCAGATGGCGGCGGCGTAGCCGTCCATGCCGACCCACGACGGCTCGGCCTTGGCGTCGCGCATGTTGGCGGCGATCTGGTCCAGGCCCTTGGGCGCGTAGGGCTGCAGCATGCCTTCCTTGTCCATCAGGCCCAGGGCCGTGCCGGCCAGGCCCCAGATCACGTCGGCCTTGGGGTTGCTCTTTTCGGCCAGCAGCTTGGCGGCGATGATGCCGGTGGAGTCGCGCACCCACTGGATCCTGATGTCGGGATTGGCCTTCTCGAACGCGGCCTGGTAGGCCTTGATCTGGTCGGCTTCCAACGCCGTGTAGACGGTCAGCGTGGTCTCGGCGGAAGCGGCGCCCATCACGCCCGTCAGGGCGGCGGCCAGTGCAAGCAGCTTGTAGCGATTCATGGAGTTACTCCGTGGTAGGCGGAAAAAAGGCTGAAAAAGTCCTCCGGGGCTGGCGCGGGCCAGTCCCGTATGGGGCGGATAAAGGGTGGCGCGCTTAGGGGCGCTGGCCCGCGGACAAGCGGGATTCGATGTCGGCGATCACGGCGGGCAGGTCGGCAACGGTGTCGATCAGGTAATGCGGGGCGGCCGGCGACAGTTCGGCGCTGGCGCGGGAACGCGCCTCCTGGCGGCCCGCCTCGTCCAGGGCAAGGTATTCGTCCAGCGTCAGGCCCGCGGCGTTGCCGGAGAGCAGCAGCCCCACCGTCCACATGCCCGCGCGGCGACCTTCCTCGATGCCGGGCGCGGTATCGTCGACCTTGACGCAGGCGGCCACGTCCGAGAGGCCCAGCTCCACCACGTTCTTCAGGGCCATCGCCGGCGCCGGGCGCGCGCGCGGCACGTCGTCGCTGGCCACGATGCAATCGGGTTCCAGGCCTTCCGCGGCCGCGCGCTCGACCACGCGGCGCATGACGCTGCCGGGATAGCCGGAGCAGGACCCGATCCGCAGGCCGCGCTGGCGCAGCGCGCGCAGCAGCTCGGCCGCGCCGGGAATCGCCGCCGAATACTGGGCGACCTTCTCCAGCTGCATCGGCAGGAAGCGTTCATAGATGGCGGTCACGTCGTCGTCCGTGGGGACGCGGCCGAACCGGGCCTGGTACTGGCTGGCGATGGCGGGTTCGTCGCACAGCGCGCGGATGTGGTCCCACTTGCCCATGCCCATCGGGCCCCGGGCCTCCTGCAGCGACACGTTCATGCCGAATTGCGCGAACGCGTCGACGAATACCTTGGTGGGCGCGAAGGAACCGAAATCGACCAGCGTTCCGGCCCAGTCGAAGATCACCGCTTCCAGGCGGACGGGCAAAGGCGAAACAGTCATGAGGGTCATCCTTCAGAAAATAATCGATCAATGGGCCGCCGGGCGGCGCCAGGCCTGGCTGCGCGCCACCAGGGCGC
The DNA here is from genome assembly GCF_001571365.1 of Achromobacter denitrificans NBRC 15125. GTDB lineage: Bacteria > Pseudomonadota > Gammaproteobacteria > Burkholderiales > Burkholderiaceae_B > Achromobacter > Achromobacter denitrificans. Next base: position 45,965 of record NZ_BCTQ01000040.1, read on the forward strand.
GGCTCGCCAGGTGCAGGACCAGCGCCGCGACGGCCGAACTGGCCATGATCACCGTGCACATGGCGGCGGCGGGGCCGATGAAGCCGGCGTCGTCCATGTTCAGCACCGCAACCGCCGCCAGCACCGTGGACGGGCTGTACAGGAACACCACGGCGGACACCGTCGTCATGGCGGACACGAACAGGTAGCGGGCGACGTCCAGCGCGGCCGGCAGGCACATCGGCAGGGTCACGCGCAGGAAGGTGGTCAGGCGGGGCACTTTCAGCGAGGCGGAGGCGGCTTCGAACTCCGGATCCAGCGCATTGAGCGCGGTGGACGCCGTCAGGTGCGCGCTGGTGTAGAAATGGACCACCGTGCACAGCACCAGCAGCGGCATGGTGCCGTACAGGGTGTTCAGGGGATTCATCGGGCTGTTGAAGAAGAAGATGTAGCCCAGCCCCAGCACCAGGCCGGGAACGGCCATGGGCATCAGCGCCAGCATGCCGACCATGCCGCGCAGGCCGCGCGCCGCCGCGCCGCGGGCCGGCACTTTCTCCATCATCCAGGCGCCGGCGAAGACCACGGCCGTGCCCACCAGGGCGGTGAAGAACGCCAGCTGCAGGCTGTTGCGCCAGGCCAGCCAGCCGCCGCCGTCCATGTTGTCGAAGTCGTAGGAACGCAGCGACATGGACAGGTTGTACGGCCACATCTTCACGAACGACGCCCACACCGCCACGCCGATGATCAGCAGCAGGAACGCGGCCAGCACGAGCGCCAGCGTCAGGAAGGCGGCGTCGCGGCGGCGGTGGACGCCCGCGGCGTAGGGTTGGGCCCGCCCGCTCATCTGGGCGCCCTGGCGGGCGCGCAGCCGGCGGTCCAGCGCGAACGTCAGGACGGCGGGCAGGAGCAGCAGGATGCCGATGGCCGCGCCCTTGGGGAAGTTCTGCTGGCCGACCACGGCCTTGTAGGCCTCCATCGCCAGCACGTTGTAGTCGCCGCCGACGACCTTGGGCACGCCGAAGTCGGTCACCGTCAGCGTGAACACCACGCAGCACGCGGAAAAGACGGCATAGCGGGTGCCCGGCAGGGTCACGGTCAGGAAGGTGCGCCAGGGGCCGGCGCCCATCGCGCGGGCGGCGTCGTAGAGGCGGCCGTCGGCCAGGGCCAGGCCGGTCAGCAGGATCATGAGGGCGTGGGGGAAGGTGTAGAACGCCTCGCCCGCGACGATGCCCCAGAATCCGTAGATGGTGGCGCCGCCGGTCAGCCCCTTGAGCAGCCCCTGGTTGCCCAGCAGATACACCAGGGCGATGCCCGGCAGGAGCGAAGGCGCGAGCAACGGCAGCAGGGCCACGGTGCGCAGCAGCCCCTTGCCCGGCAGGCGGGTGCGCGTCAGGCCATAGGCGAAGCCGTAGGCGCAGGGCACGACCAGCAGCGTCGTCACGGCGCCGACCGCCAGGCTGCGCGCGACCATGCCCAGGAAGCCGTCGCCGCCGATGATGCCGGCGACCACCGACAGCCCGGCCCAATCGCCGTTTCCGTCGGTCACGGACTTGATCAGGATGGCCGCCAGCGGCAGGGCCAGAAAGACCAGCAGGCACAGCGCCAGCGCGCCCTGCCCGCCCGCCAGGCCGGCGGCGCCGACCCACGCGGGCAAGGGGCGCCGGCCCAGCGACGGCGCGGGCGCGGCGGCGGCCGCCGCCTGCAGGGGCGGGTTTGAGGAGCGGGTCATGGCCGGGTCAAGCGTAGGCGCGTATCGCATGGCGCGGCAGCTCCACCCAGCAGCGGCTGGCGGCGTGAGGGCCCAGCAGGGCGTCTCCGATTTCAGGGGATACGACGGAGTGCACGGTGGCGCCGGGCACGCCTTCCAGGCGCAGGGCCAGGCGGTAGCCCCGGCCCAGGAACACGCCGTCCAGCACGTCGGCCAGCATGGCGTTGGGCTGCTCCGGACGGGCGGTGCTCACGCGCACCGCTTCCGGCCGCACGAAAAGCTTGCCGCTGCCGGTTTCCAGCGCCTCGTCCACGGCCAGCTCCTGGCGGCCGACGCGGGCACGGTGGGCATCCACGCGCTCGAACGGCAGCCAGTTCGCCTCGCCCACGAAGTCCGCGATGAAGGCCGACCCGGGCTGGCGGTAGAGCTCTCGCGGGGTGCCGAACTGTTCGATGATGCCGCCATTCATGACCGCGATGCGGTCGGCCATCACCATGGCCTCTTCCTGGTCGTGCGTCACCATCAGCGTAGTAATCGACAGGCGCTTCTGCAGCGCGCGCAGTTCGATGCGTAGGTGCTCGCGCACGCGGGCGTCCAGGGCCGACATCGGCTCGTCCAGCAACAGCAGCGAGGGCGACGGCGCCAGCGCGCGCGCCAGGGCCACGCGCTGCTGCTGCCCGCCGGATATCTGCCCCGGATACTTGTCCGCCGCGCCCGCCAGGCCCACCAGCGTCAGCATTTCCTCGACGCGGCTGGCCACGTGGCTGCGGTGGGCGCGCTTGCCGCTCAGGCCGTAGGCCACGTTCTGGGCCACGGTCAGGTTGGGGAACAGCGCATAGGACTGGAACAGGATGCCGTAGTCGCGCGCTTGCGGCTCGGCATGCGAAATATCGCGTCCGGACAGGACGATGGTGCCGCTGTCCTGGCGCTCCAGGCCGGCGATGGCGCGCAGCAAGGTGGTCTTGCCGCAGCCCGAGGGGCCCAGCAGGCACACCAGCTCTCCGGCGCGGATGTCGAGCGACACGTCCGACAGCGCGGTGTGGCTGCCGAACCGCTTCACGAGATGCCTGGCAGAGAGAAATGCGTTATCGCGTTCGGCCATGGGGCCTCCGGTTGGGGAACGCACGCAGTATGGAAGGCGCGTATTGAGTGTTTATGACACTTCGCGCAAATGCAGTAATAAAAACATCAAATTATTTTGGTGTACTGGCGGTCTTGCGCATTGCGTCCTTTATCCGCCCCCGAACACCGTGCTCGTCGCCGAACTCAAATCCTTCTACGCCGTGGCCCGCTGCGGCACCGTCACCAAGGCCGCCGCCCAGCTGGGCGTCAGCCAGCCCACGGTGACGGGACAATTGCGCCAGCTGGAGTCCCGCTACGGCGTGGAGCTGTTCCATCGGCAGGGGCGCGGCATGCGGCTGTCGGACGCCGGCCACAGCCTGATGCCCATGGTGGAGAAACTGGTCCAGCAGGAAACCGAGATCGACTTCCGCCTGCGCGACGCCAGCGACCTGCGCGAGGGCAACCTGCGCATCGGCGCCACCGGCCCCTACTACATCATGGACACGGTGCGCAGCTACAACCAGCGCTACCCGGGCATCGACCTGACGCTCACCATCGGCAATTCGCAAAGCATGCTGCAGGCGCTGCACGATTACCGCATCGAGATTGCCACCTCTTCCTTTCTGATGGATGACAAGCATCTCTACCGGCGGATGATCGCCGCCGACCCCATCCGCGTGGTGACGCATCGCGACCACCCCCTGGCCCGCCGCGGCCAGATCGGCCTGGACGACCTGGCCGAGCACGCCCTGCTGCTGCGCGAGCCGGGCTCCATGACCCGGCAGCTGACGGAAGACGCCTTGCAGGCGGCCGGCGTCACCGTGCGCCGGACGCTGGAGATCGGCAGCCGGGAATCGATCCGGCAAGCCATTCTGTGCGGGCTCGGGATCAGCCTGATCCCCTCGCGCGAAATCCCCTCGCATCCCGACCTGGCGGCCCTGGACATCCAGGGCGCCGGCATCGTGATGCACGAATACCTGTATTGCCTGCGCGAGCGCCAACCGGTGCAGCTCATCGCGCGCTTTCTGGAGATGGCGCCGGCTGCGGACTGACCGCAAGGTCCCTGCCCGCCCCCTCCCCTTTGCGGCCACCCTGGAGACGACCATGGCCTTGACCCTGCAAGACATCGAACAGATCTTCCTGGAGCGCGGACACCGCTCCTATCATGGCGAGTCCGTCAGCCACCTGCGGCACGCGCTGCAGACGGCGGCGCTCGCCGAGCGCAACGGCGCCGGCCCCCACTTGATCACGGCCTGCCTGCTGCACGACCTGGGCCACCTCATCGCCGACCGGCCGGGCACGCCCACCCTGCGCGGCATCGACGACAAGCACCAGTACTTCGTACTGCCCTTCCTGCGCGGCCTGTTCAGCCCCGCCGTGCTGGACCCGATCCGGCTGCACGTGGAGGCCAAGCGCTACCTCTGCTATATGGAACCGCAATATGAAGCGTCGCTGTCGGAGGATTCGAAGCGCAGCCTGGCGTTGCAGGGCGGGAGTTTCGATGCGGGCCAGGCGGTGGATTTCGCGAGCATGCCGGGCGCGCCGGACGCGATACGCCTGAGGCGCTGGGACGACATGGCCAAGGTGCCGGGCCTGGCCACGCCCTCCCTGGATCATTTCCTGGAAATCGCCGAGAGCGTATCGGGACGGGTCAAGCTGGCCGCCGTCTGGTAGGACTAGCGGGAAACCCATGCCGCCGGGCGGCCCAGACGACCGCCAGCGTCGCCGCCAGCAGCGCCAGCAGCACCGGCGAGAATGCCGCCACGCCCAGGCGTTCGAGCAGCGTGCCTCCGACGAAGCCGCCCGCGGCGATGGCCGTATTCCAGGCGGTGACCAGCATGGACTGCGCCACGTCCGCGGCATCGCCCGCCGTCTGGGCCAGCGCGGTCTGGAACAGCGTCGGCGTGCCGCCGAAGGCCACGCCCCAGATGCCGACGGCCAGGTAGACCATGGCCGGCATCCGGCCCGCGATTCCCAGCGCCAGCACCGCCAGGCCGAACAAGACGATGCTGGCCAGGGTCAGCGCCCGCAGATGGCGGTCGATCAGCGTCCCGACCCCCCAGATGCCGAGCAGCGAACTCAGGCCGAACACCAGCAACACCCGGTCCGTGCTTCCCGCCATCCCCACCGAGGCTAGAAATGGCGCGATGTAGATGTAGAGGATGTTGTGCGCCAGCACGAACGCCAGCACCGCGAACAGCACCGCGCGCACGCCGGGCAGCAGGAAGACGCGCCGCAGCGGCAATTGCCGGCCTTTCGCCACCCCCGCGTAGTCCGGCACCCGCAGGCGCACCCAGGCCACCAGCGCCAGCGCCAGCACGCTCATGATGCCGAAGCCGATGCGCCAGCCCAGGAACGCGCCCAGGAAGGTTCCTGCCGGCACGCCCAGCGACAACGCCAGCGGCGCGCCCACCATCGCCACCGCGATCGCGCGGCCTTGCTGGTGCGCCGGCACCAAGCGCGCGGCGTAGCCGGCCAGCAGCGCCCACAGCAGCCCCGCGGACACGCCGGCCAGGAAACGCGCGGCCAGGGTCAGCGCATAGACGGATGACAGCGCCGTCACCGTGTTGGACAGCGCGAAGCCAGCGATCGCCGCCAGCAGCAGCGGACGCCTCCGCACCCCCCGGGTGGCGGCGACCAACGGAATCGCCGCCACCAGCGACCCGAGCGCGTAAATCGTGACGGTCTGGCCGATGGCGGCCTCGGACACGTTCAGGCCCTGCGCCATCTGCGGCAGTAGCCCGGCCGGCAGCGCCTCGGTCAGGATCGTGATGAAGGCCGCCATGGCCAGCGCCAGCAGCGAGGCCAGCGGCAGGCGGCCGCGGTCGGCGGGATGCGGCGCGGGCGTAGCGCCCTGCCGCGGGGAAAGCGTGGAATCCGTCATCGTTTGCACCTACGTTGCATCTTGGGTGCCCACGATAAAAGCCCCGGCATTAAAGAAAAAGTAGGCTACATTTCCTTCTTATGCGGAACTGGATGTCCGCAATCGAGGACCAGAATGGACAGCCTGAACGGTTTTGTCGTGTTTGTGCAGGTGGCCGAAACGCGCAGCTTCGTCGCCGCCGGCCGCCTGCTCGGCGTGTCGGCATCCGCCGTCGGCAAGAGCGTGGCGCGGCTGGAGGAAAAGCTGGGCGTGCGCCTGTTCCACCGCAGCACGCGCAGCGTCACCCTGACGGCCGAGGGCATGCTGTTCCTGGAGCGCAGCCGCCGCATCCTGGCCGAGATCGAGGCGGCCGAACTGGAGCTGTCTCGCGCCGCCGCCGCGCCGCGCGGGCGCCTGCGCGTCAGCCTGCCGCTGGTCAGCGGGCTGGTGTTGCCGGTGCTGGGCGAATTCATGCGCGAATATCCGGAAATCGAACTCGACCTGGACTTCACCGACCGCATGGTCGACGTCATCGAGGAAGGCTTCGATGCCGTGGTGCGCACGGGCGAGCCGGCGGACTCCCGGCTGTCGGCGCGCCGCCTGGGCACCTTCCGCATCCTGCTGGTGGCCTCGCCCGCCTACCTGGCCACCCGGGGCACGCCCAAGGTGCCGGCCGATCTGTTGCAGCACAGCTGCCTGCACTACCGCTTTCCCAGCAGCGGCAAGCTGGAGTCCTGGGCGCTGCCCCAGGCGGCCGGCGAGCCTGAACTCCAGCTGCCTGTCTCGATGATCTGCAACAACATCGAGACGCGCTCCTGCTTCGCGCTGCAAGGGCTGGGTATCGCCTGCCTGCCGGACTTCGCCATCCGCGAACCCCTGGCGGACGGCCGCCTGGTCCAGGTCCTGGCGGGCCAGGTGGAGCGAACCAACGTCTTCCACGTGCTCTGGCCCGCGAGCAAGCACGCCTCGCCGAAAGTGCGGGCGCTGGTGGACTTTCTGTGCGCAAGGGTCTTCGCCCCGGCCAAGGCGCCCAAGGCCGCCGGCCGATCCGGCCGCTGAACGGGCGCGGCATCCAGCCGCCGCGCCGCGCCATCCGCCCCCGGGCATGGCGCCCGGGCTTGCCGGACTACGCGCCCGTGGCCACCGGACGGGACGGGTCGCTGCACCACTCGCTCCAGGAGCCTGGGTACAGGCGCGAACCGGACAGGCCCGCGATCTCCATGGACAGCAGATTGTGGCAGGCGGTGATGCCCGAGCCGCACTGGTGCACGATGGCCGCGGGATCGCGGCCGTCCAGCAGGCGGGCGAATTCCTCGCGCAGCTGCGCGGCCGGCTTGAACCGGCCGTCGGCCTGGAGGTTCTCGCCGTTGGGGCGGTTCAAGGCGCCCGGGATGTGGCCGGCCACCGGGTCCATGGGCTCGACCTCGCCGCGGTAGCGGTTGGCCGCGCGCGCATCGACCACGGTGAAGGCCGGGCGGGAGATATTGTCCAGCACCGCCCCGGCGTCCACCGTTCCGGCCAGCGAGGCCCCCGGCGCCACCGGCTCGCCCGCGCGCACGGGAGCGGGCGCCGCGGTCGTGGTCGGCAGGCCGGCGGCCGTCCAGGCCTGCCAGCCGCCGTCCAGCACCGCCACCTGGTCGTGCCCGAGCCAGCGCAGCATCCACCACAGGTGCGCGGCGTACATGCCGCCGCTGGCGTCGTAGGCCACCACCAGCGTGCGCGGCGTGACGCCGTGCGCGGCCATCAGCGCGCCGAAGGCCCCGCGGGACGGCAGCGGATGGCGGCCGTTCGTGCCCGTGCGGGCGGCGGCCAGTTCGGTTTCGTGGTCCAGGTAGCGGGCGCCGGGGATATGGTCGGCCTCGTAAGCTTGCCGCCCGGCGGCGTGGTTGGTCAGGTCGTGGCGCACATCGAACACGCGGACGTCGGGCGCGTCGAGGCGCTCGGCCAGGGCGGCCGCGGAAATCAGTGTCATCGTCATTCGGTGTGCTCCTGTATGGGATAAAGGCGGCCGCGGCTCATGCCGCCTTGGGGTCGCGCATGGTGCGCCACACCGACAGCAGGCCCGCGAAAATGATCAGGCCCATGCCGGCCCAGGCCAGGGCGTCGAGATGGTCCCCCCACAGGCCCATGCCCAGCAGGGCCGCGAAAATAATGGTGCTGTATTGCAGGGCCGCCGTCAGCAGCGCCGAGCCCATGCCGAAGGCCCGGGTCATGGCCAGTTGGCCGAACAGGCCCGCCACGCCCACGCCCACCAGCGAGAGGTAGCCCGTCCAGTCGGCATGACCCCAGCCTTCGAAGGCCAGGCCGGCAAGGCTGGACACGCACACTGCCACGGAGAAAAACAGCACGGTGCGCCATTCGGGCTCGCCGATGCGGCCCAGCTGGCGGATCTGCATCATGGCGATCGCCGACATGGCGCCCGCCCCCATGCCCAGCAAGGCGGCCAGCCACTGGTCCTCGTTGATGCTGGGGCGCAGCACGGCGATCACGCCCAGGAAGCCCAGGGCCACGGCCACGATGCGCACGGGATCGCGCTGCGCGCCGCCCCAGCCCAGCATCCAGCAGGCGATGAAGAGCGGCGCCGTGTAGTTCAGGCTGGTCGCGGTGGCCAGGGGCAGGTGCGAAATCGCGAAAAAGCCCAGCCACATCGAGGTGACGCCGGACAGGTTGCGCCACAGGTGCAGCTTCCAGCTGGTCGGGATGATGGACTGGCGCCCGGCGCGGGCCCAGATCAGCAGCAGGATGACCGAGGGAAGGCCGCGGAACAGCACGACTTGCGGCAACGACGCGCCATGCTCGGTACCGAGCTTCACGAACGATCCCATGATGGCGAACATGGCGGACGCCAATAACATCCAGAGAGCCTGCATGGGGGGATCTACGCTAAGGGAAAGTGGGTAGGACTAAGGGAAAGCGATACTATACTCTCCGTCACCGGAGTGGGTGCCGCCGGCTCGGGGAACTGGCGGCCCTGCGCCATGTCGAACTCCGGCAATTCCCGCTCGCAGAGGAACAAAAAAACATGAAACGCATCATCCTGTTCGTCATCACCAACCTGGCCGTCATGCTCGTGCTGTCGGCCACGCTGCGCATCCTGGGCGTAGACCGCTACATCACCGCCAACGGCCTCAACCTCAACGCCCTGCTGATCTTCTCGCTGGTGGTCGGCTTCACCGGCGCCATCATCTCGCTCCTGATCAGCAAGCCCATGGCCAAGTGGAGCACGGGCGCGCAGGTGCTGGATCCCAACTCCCCGCGCAACCAGCGCGAAGCCTGGCTGCTCGACACCGTGCACCAGCTCGCCGACCGCGCCGGCATCGGCCGCCCCGAGGTCGCCATCTACGACGGCGCCCCCAATGCCTTCGCCACCGGCGCGTTCAAGAACGACTCGCTGGTCGCCGTGTCCACCGGCCTGCTGGAAAGCATGAGCGAAGAGGAAGTCGCCGCCGTGCTGGCGCATGAAGTCGCGCACATCGCCAACGGCGACATGGTCACCCTGACCCTGATCCAGGGCGTGGTGAACACCTTCGTGGTGTTCCTGGCCCGCGTGGTCGGCTACTTCATCGACCGCGCCGTGTTCAAGAACGAGCGCGGCGTGGGCCCCGGCTACTACGTCACGGTGCTGGTCTGTGAAATCATCTTCGGCGTGCTGGCCTCGATCATCGTGGCCTGGTTCTCGCGCCAGCGCGAATACCGCGCCGACGCCGGCTCGGCCCACCTGATGGGCGCCCGCGAACCCATGATCCGCGCCCTCGCCCGCCTGGGCGGCCTGGAACCCGGCGACCTGCCCAAGTCCTTCGAAGCCTCGGGCATCACCGGCAAGGGCGGCATCGCCGCCATGTTCGCCTCGCACCCGCCGATCCCGGCCCGCATCGCCGCGCTGCAAAACGCCCGCGTGATCTGACCCACGCCTGCCGAATGGCAAAAAAAGCCCCTTGAGCGTTGCTCAAGGGGCTTTTTACATCTTCAGGCCGTCCCAAGTCGGCGCAGCCCCCTTGAAGGGCAGCGAGCGCATAGCGTGCGCGCAGCGTGGAGGCCCGCGCCGCCGCCAGGCCGCCCTAAGGCGGCGCAACCCCCTTGGGGGCAGCAAGCGCGCAAAGCGCGCGCAGCGTGGGGGCCCTCCCTCAGCACTCGACGATGTTCACCGCCAGGCCGCCGCGCGCGGTTTCCTTGTACTTGGTCTTCATGTCGGCGCCGGTCTCGCGCATGGTCTTGATGACGGAGTCCAGCGACACGTAGTGCTGGCCGTCGCCGCGCAGGGCCATGCGGGCCGCGTTCACGGCCTTGATCGAGGCCATGGCGTTGCGCTCGATACAGGGAATCTGCACCAGGCCGCCCACCGGATCGCAGGTCAGGCCCAGGTTGTGCTCCATGCCGATCTCGGCCGCGTTCTCGACCTGCTCCACGGTGCCGCCCAGCGCCGCCGCCAGGCCGCCCGCCGCCATCGAACACGCCACGCCGACCTCGCCCTGGCAGCCGACCTCGGCGCCCGACAGCGACGCGTTGTACTTGTACAGCAGCCCCACGGCCGCCGCCGTCAGCAGGAAGTCCCGCACCCCGTCGCGGTTGGAACCCGGCACGAAGCGGTCGTAATAGTGCAGCACCGCCGGGATGATGCCCGCGGCGCCGTTGGTCGGCGCTGTGACCACGCGGCCGCCCGCGGCGTTTTCCTCGTTGACCGCCATGGCGTAGAGGTTCACCCAGTCCATCACCGACAAGGGATCGGACAGCGTGCGCTCGGCGCGCTGCGTCAGGTTGCGATAGAGTTCGGGCGCCCGGCGGCGCACGCGCAAGGGGCCGGGCAGCTCGCCGTCCGCTTCCGGATAATTGATGCCGCAGCCGCGCGAGACGCAGTCCTGCATGACCTGCCAGATGCGGTCCAGCCCGGCATGAACCTCGGCCTCGTCGCGCCAGGTCAGCTCGTTCTTCATCATCAGCTGGGCCACCGTCAGCCCGCTGTCGCGGCACATCGACAGCAGTTCGCGGCCCATGCGGAACGGATACGGCAACTGGTCGTGCGCGGCGATGACCTGGCTGTTCGAGGCGCCCGCGGTCACGACGAAGCCGCCGCCCACCGACAGGTAGCGGGCCTCACGCAGCGGCACGCCCTCGGCGTCAAAAGCGTGAAACTTCATGCCGTTAGGATGCTCCGCCATGGCTTCACGACGATAGAACATCAGGTGCTCCCTTTCCACGAACGGGATCGGGTAGCGCCCCAGCAGCGGCAGCTGGCGGCTGGCCCGCACCGAGGCGATCATGCCGGCGATGGCGGCAGGATGCACGGTATCGGGCGCCTCGCCCATCAGGCCCAGCAGCACGCCCTTGTCGGTGCCGTGGCCCTTGCCCGTCGCGCCCAGCGACCCGTAAAGCTCGGCGCGCACGGCGGCCACGCGCGGCACGAGGCCGTCGCGCTCCAGGCCCTGGGCGAACAGCAGGGCCGCCCGCATGGGCCCCACGGTATGGGAGCTGGACGGGCCTATGCCTATCTTGAACAGGTCGAAAACGGAAACCGCCACGCAAAACTCCAGTGCTTCTAAGGTTGATCAGGCAATGATACGCGTAGCCCATGCCGCGCGCAGCAAAGCCCAGGCGGGCGTATGCTGTATTGCGGGGACAGGTTTCCCTGCCCCGGCCGCGCATGCGATCATTACAGAATTATTACTTGTCATAAAAAGAATGGAAACGGATGTCAGGACTCATCACGCTGCTTGATTTCGCGGGCTATGTCGCCCTGCTCCTGTGGGGCGTGCACATGGTCCAGACAGGCGTGCAACGCGCCTTCGGCGCCGCGCTCGGCGCCGCCCTGGGCAAGGCGCTCGGCACCCGGCTGCGGGCCTTCGCTGCCGGGCTGGGCATCACCGCCGCGCTCCAGAGCAGCACCGCCACCGGCCTCATGATCACCGGCTTCGCCGCCGGCGGGGTCGTCAGCCTGGTGCCGGCGCTGGCCGCCATGCTGGGCGCCAACGTGGGCACCACGCTCATCGTCCAGCTGCTGTCCTTCGACCTGACCTCCCTCGCCCCGATCCTGATCCTGGCCGGAGTCTGGATGTTCCGCCGCTACCCGCCGGGGCGCACGCGCGACCTCGGCCGCGTATTCATCGGCCTGGGGCTCCTGCTGCTGTCGCTGCACCAGCTGGTCGAACTATTCCAGCCCTTCCAGACCGCCCCCATGCTGGGCATGATCCTCGACGCCCTCTCGACCCAGCCGGTGGCCGCCGTGCTGCTGTCGGCCGCCTTCACCTGGGCGGCGCACTCCAGCGTCGCCGTCGTCGTGCTGGTCATGTCGCTCGCCAGCCACCACATGGTCGCGCCGCACGTCGCGTTCGCGCTGGTGCTGGGCGCCAACCTCGGAACCGCCATCAACCCCATGATCGAGGGCGTGACCGGCGACGACCCGGCCGCGCGCCGCCTGCCCCTGGGCAACCTGCTCACGCGCGTCGCCGGCGTGCTGGCCGGCCTGATTCTGCTGCCCTACCTGCAGCCGATGATGAGCGAACTGGCGAACGATCCAGCCCGCGCGGTGGCCAATTTCCACACCCTGTTCAACGCCGTCATCGCCGTGGTGTTCCTGCCGCTGCTCACGCCCTACGCCGCCCTGCTCACCCGTTGGCTGCCCAAGCGCGCCGACCCGAACGACCCATCCCGTCCCCAGTACCTGGACGAATGGGCCCACGACGTGCCGGCCGTGGCCCTGGGCAACGCCGCCCGCGAAGCCCTGCGCATGGCCGACATGCTGCAAACCCTGCTGCTCTACGCGCGCGCCGGCTTCAAGCGCGACAACCGCCACCGCATGGTGCAGGCGCGCCAGCTCGACAGCGCCCTGGACAAACTGGAAAACGCCATCACCACCTACCTGGCCACGCTGGACCAGGAAAACATGACGCGCGAGGATCTCCAGCGCCTGGACGACATCCTGGCCTTCATCAGCAACGTGGGCCATGCGGGCGACATCGCCCACCACGGCCTGCTCAGCCACGTCGCCAAGCTGCGCAAGCAAGGCTGGACCTTCTCGCCCGAGCAGCGCGCCAGCCTGGACGAAACGCTGGGCCAGCTCATCGCCAACCAGCGCACGGCCGCCGCCCTGTTCGTCAACGACGACCTGCGCCAGGCCCGCTCGCTGGCGGGCGAAAAGGCGCGCTTCCGCACGATAGAAACCACCGCCGCCGACACGCACCTGCAAAAGATCAAGGCCGGCGAGGTCGACGCCGCCGAAGTGGGCGCGCTCTACCTGGACATCCTGCGAGACATGAAGGGCATCAACTCCCACCTGGTGGGAGCCGCGGCGTATCCGCTGCTGGCGCGCCACGGAGAACTGCTCCCTAGCCGGCTGCGCGAAGCGGGGAATTGA
>NZ_BCTQ01000041.1 GCF_001571365.1 Achromobacter denitrificans NBRC 15125
CCGACGCCCGCAAGCCGCAATCCCAGGCCCAGCAGGCCGCCGCCGGCGCGGCGACCACCGAGGACGGCCAGGCCGTGCCCGAGGACACCGGCGGAGGCAGCAGCGCCAGCGCCGCGGCCCAGCCCGCGCCCGCACCCGCGCCCAACGCCGCCGCGCACAGCCTGGTGCCGCAACCGCAAACCTATATGGGCACGCTGCCCTGCTTCTCGCCCGCCATGCAATGCACGGCGCAGCGCGTGACGCTGACGCTGGCGCCCAACGGCCGCTGGCGCGGCCGCACGGCCTACCTGGAAGACGATCCCAAGAAGGGCCCGCCGGTGGCCGAGCAAGGCTGCTGGGACGCCACCGACGAACGCCCGCCGCGCGTCATCCTGATGGACGGCCAGGGCAATGCCCGCGTGGAATTCGTGGTGGCCGCCAACAACGTGCTGCGCGTGCGCTCCATCGCCGGCCAGACGCCCAACCTGAACTACAACCTGACCCGCCAGCCGGACCTGGATCCGATCGACGAACTGGCCAAGGCCGGCGCGCCCAAGTGCCCTTGATGCGCGGGCGCTGAGCGCCCCGCAGCCGATGCCTGTGCCCCGGGCCTGGCGAACGCGACGTTCGCCAGGCCCGATGCTTTTGGGCGGAGGGCAGCCGGGCGGGCGGACGCATCCAGGCCAGGCCGGCATCATGGCTCGCCGCCCGGCCCAGCCTGGGCCAGGCCGTAGCCGGGCGGCGAGCGTTCATGCAGCGTGGGCGCCGGCACGGCCGCGCCGCCCTCCTGGCGGCCGCAGCCCGGCACGGGCGAGGCGCCCGAACGCCCGTGCGCGCACAGCCGGCAGGCCAGTTGCATGGCGTTGCGGGCCTGGAGCTTGGCGAAGATGCGGGCGCGATGGGCCTCGACGGTGCGCAGCGATATGCCCAGGTCGATGGCGATGACCTTGTTGGGGCGGCCGGCCGCTACATAGGAGACGATCTGCCGTTCGCGCGGGGTGAGGGAAGCGAGGACGGCTTCCAGGTCGGGGCGGGGGACTTGCATGGGCATGCTCTCCTGCAATGTGGGATTGCATCGAGTCTGCCCCGCCGCGTGGTGCGCCGGAAGCTGGCAATTCTGCCAGGGGAGGACATATTTGCCTCCCCTGCCCGGGCGTCAGGCCGTGTAGGCCAGCTCCAGGTTGTCGATCAGGCGGGTGCTGCCGAGCTTGGCGGCGGCCAGCACCACCAGGGGTTCGCCGGCCTGCAGGTCGGCGGCTTCGGGACGCTTCAGGTCGCGCTGGCGGCGCAGGGCCACGTAGTCCACTTGCCAGCCGCGGGCGGCGAGCCCGTCGATGGCCTCGCGCTCCAGCGCGGCGGCATCGCGCTCGCCCTGAGACAGGCGCTCGCCCAGGTGCCGCAGCGCGGCGTACAGCGCGGGCGCCTCGGCGCGGTCGGAATCGCTCAGGTAGCGGTTGCGCGAGGACAGCGCCAGGCCGTCCTCGGCGCGCACGGTTTCATGCGCCAGCACCTCGACGGGCAGCTGGAACTGGCGGCACATATTGCGCACCACCATCAGCTGCTGGTAATCCTTCTTGCCGAACACGGCCACGCGCGGCTGCACGCAGGAAAACAGCTTCAGCACCACGGTGCTGACGCCCTCGAAGAAGCCGGGGCGGAATTCGCCTTCGAGGATGTCGCCCAGGTCGTCGGGCGGCTGGATGCGGAAGTTCTGCGGCTCGGGATACATTTCGCGCTCGTTCGGCGCGAACAGCACGTAGACGTCGCGCTCGCGTTCGAGCTTCTCGATGTCGGCCGCCAGGGTGCGGGGATACTGGTCGAAGTCCTCGTTGGGGCCGAATTGCAGCCGGTTCACGAAGATGCTGGCCACCACCGGATCGCCATGCTGGCGGGCGAGCTTCATCAGCGACAGATGGCCTTCGTGCAGGTTGCCCATGGTGGGCACGAACGACACGCGGTTCTGTCCGCGCAGGTGATCGCGCAATTCCTGGATGGTATGTACGACTTTCAAGGGGACTCTCCCGGGATGGGTTCGGATTCTAGGCCCGGCGGGGTTCAGGCCGCGACCGCCGCCACGCTGGTGTAGGCCAGGCGGACGTAGATGGGCGCGTAGGGCTCCGCCTGCGTGATTTCCAGCAGGGATTCGCGGGCCAGTTCCAGCATGGCGATGAAATGCACGACCACCACCGCGGCGGGCGCGCCTTCGCGCACGCGCTCCATGAAGAGGTCGCCGAATTCCATGAAGCGCACGTCGTTCAGGCGCCGCAGGATGTGCGTCATGTGGTCGCGCACGGACAGTTGTTCGCGCGTGATGTGGTGGTGCTGGTTCAGCTTGGCCCGCTTCATGATGTCGGCCCAGGCCGCCCGCAGGTCGTCCACGCTGACTTCCGGCAGCATGCGCTCCACGCTCAGGTCGGCCACCGCGTGGCTGCTGACGAAGTCGCGGCCCAGCTGCGGCATCGCGTCCAGCTTCTGGGCCGCCAGCTTCATCTGCTCGTACTCCAGCAGGCGGCGGACCAGTTCGGCGCGAGGATCTTCCGGCTCTTCGCCGGTGTCGGTCTTCTTGACCGGCAGCAGCATGCGCGACTTGATCTCGATGAGCATCGCCGCCATCAGCAGGTACTCGGCGGCCAGCTCCAGGTTGTGGATGCGGATCTGCTCCACGTACGACAGGTATTGCCGCGTGACATCCGCCATGGGGATGTCCAGCACATTAAAGTTCTGCTTGCGGATCAGGTAGAGCAGCAGGTCCAGCGGCCCTTCGAACGCCTCCAGGAAGACCTCCAGCGCATCCGGCGGGATGTACAGGTCGGTCGGCATCTGGAACAGCGGCTCGCCGTAGAGGCGAGCGAAGGCCACGCTGTCGACCGTGTCGGGAGTGCTGTCGACGGGCGGTTCCACTAGCGCGGCCAGGGCATCGCCCGGGAGAGCGTTCTGGGCCATGGTTGCCGCAATGGGCTCAATCGGCCTGGTACACGTAAGGCTTCTGCGCCACGCGGGCGGCGCGGAAGCCTTCCAGCAGTTCCGGATCCTGGGGCTTGTCCCAAAGGCGGGCGCGGCCTTCGCGCTGGCGTTCTTCGGTGCCAGGGTGCGACTGCTTGAAGTCTTTCAGGAAAAGGGTGATCTCGGATTCGTAGTTGGTCGCCATGGCACCAATTTCAATGGGTTTCGGATGAGGGGAGTTTACTTCACGACGGCCCACCCCCCGGCGTTACAATCTCGCGGCACCCAACGCCCCCCTCCGCCATGTCCGCACAATCCGCAGCAGCAGCCCATCCCGCTCCGTCGCCCACTCCGGAAGCGATGCGCGCGGCGCGCATGATTCCCTTCATCGTCGGCTGCGCCCTGTTCATGCAGATGCTGGACGCCACGGTCGTGGCCACCGCCCTGCCGGCGATGGCGCGGGCCCTGGGCTCCACGCCGGTGCGGCTGAACGTGGCCATCACCTCCTACCTGCTGTCCGTGGCCGTTTTCGTGCCGGTCAGCGGCTGGGCCGCCGACCGCTACGGCGCCCGGCGCGTCTTCGTGGCCGCCATCGGCCTGTTCACGCTCAGCTCGGTGGCCTGTGCCCTGTCCCAGGACCTGCCGCAGCTGGTCATGGCCCGCATCGTCCAGGGGATGGCCGGCGCGATGATGGTGCCCGTGGGACGGATCATCCTGCTGCGCACCGTGCCCAAGCAGGACCTGCTGAAGGCCATGTCCTTCCTCTCCATCCCCGCCCTGCTGGGGCCGGTGATCGGACCGCCGCTGGGCGGCTTCATGGTCACCTACATGTCCTGGCACTGGATCTTCCTGATCAACATCCCCATCGGCGTGCTGGGCATTTTCCTGGTGCTGCGCTACGTGGCCGAGATCCGCGAGGAAGGCACGCCCCGCCTGGACTGGCCGGGCTTCCTGCTCAGCGCCGTCTGCCTGGCGACGCTGGTGAGCGGCTTCGAGGCCATCGGCCGCGACGTGATGCCGCTGTCCATGCTGCTGGGGCTGATCGCCACGGGCACCGTCTGCGGGTTCCTCTACGGCTGGCACGCGCGCCGCGCCGAGCACCCCATCATCGACCTGTCGCTGATGCGGATCCCCACCTTCGCCATCGCCACGCTGGGCGGCAACCTGTGCCGCTTCGCGGTCGGGGCCACGCCTTTCCTGCTGGCCATGCTGCTGCAGGTGGGTTTCGGCCTCTCGCCGTTCTCGGCGGGCCTGATCACCTTCGCCAGCGCCGCCGGCGCGCTGCTGATGAAATTCGTGGCCACCCCCATCGTGCGGTATTTCGGCTTCCGCCGGGTGCTGACCGTGAACGCCCTGCTGGCGGGGGTGTTCATCGTGATCTGCGGCACCTTCACGCCCGAAACCCCGGTCTGGCTGATGATCGCCATCCTGCTGGTGGGCGGTTTTTTCCGCTCATTGCAATTCACCGGGGTAAATACGCTAACCTATGCCGACATACCCCCGGCCAAGATGAGCCGCGCCAGCAGTTTCGCCGCCATGGCGCAGCAGCTCGGCATCAGCCTGGGCGTGGGCGTGGCCGCGGTGACGCTGAACATCAGCATGTCCTTGCGCGGCGCCGAGACCTTGGCGATACGGGACGTCGTCGCGGGCTTTATCGTCGTC
Organism: Achromobacter denitrificans NBRC 15125; assembly: GCF_001571365.1. GTDB lineage: Bacteria > Pseudomonadota > Gammaproteobacteria > Burkholderiales > Burkholderiaceae_B > Achromobacter > Achromobacter denitrificans. The sequence continues at coordinate 4,585 of NZ_BCTQ01000041.1, forward strand.
GGCTTGCTGTGCATGGCTTCGACCTTCTCCTTTCGACGCCTCGACCCTCTGGCCGGGGCACACCTGAACGGCGCGAAACAAAGTGACGACGAATGAATTTGTCCTGGCCCTAGACCAGGGGACCACCAGCTCCCGAGCCATCGTGTTCGACCGGGAAGGCGTCGTGCGCGGCGTCGGCCAGCGTGAATTCCGCCAGCACTATCCCCGCCCGGGCTGGGTCGAGCACGACGTCAGCGAAATCTGGCACAGCCAGCTCGACGTGGCCCGCGAGGCCCTGCGCAACGCCGGCGCGGTCGCCGCCGACCTGGCCGCCATCGGCATCACCAACCAGCGCGAAACCACGCTGATCTGGGAGCGCGCCACCGGCCGCCCGCTGGCCCGCGCCGTGGTCTGGCAAGACCGCCGCACGGCCCCCATGTGCGACCAGCTGCGCCAGGACGGCCACGCCGACTTCCTGCAATCGCGCACCGGCCTGGTGCTGGACGCCTATTTCTCGGGCACCAAGCTCGCCTGGCTGCTGGACCACGTGCCCGGCGCCCGCCAGATGGCGGAGCGCGGCGAACTGGCCTTCGGCACGGTCGATAGCTGGCTGATCTGGCAGCTGACCGGCGGCGCGGTGCACAGCACCGACCCCAGCAACGCTTCCCGCACCATGCTGTTCGACCTCCACACGCAGGACTGGAGCGACGAGATCCTGGCGCTGCTCAAGATCCCGCGCAGCGTGCTGCCCCGCATCGCGCCCAGCAGCGCGGTGGTGGGCGAGGCCCTGCCCGAATGGCTGGGCGGCGCCGTCCCCATCGCGGGCGTGGCCGGCGACCAGCAGGCCGCCACCTTCGGCCAGGCCTGCTTCGCGCCGGGCATGGCCAAGAATACCTACGGCACCGGCTGCTTCATGCTGATGAACGTGGGCGAACAGCCCGTGCAGTCGCAGAACCACCTGCTTTCCACCGTCGGCTGGGGCCTGCCCCGCGCCGGCGATGGCGCCTGGCAACCGACCTACATGCTGGAAGGCGGCGTGTTCGTGGCGGGCGCGGCCGTGCAATGGCTGCGCGACGGCCTGGGCATCATCCAGCGCTCCGAGGAAATCGAATCCCTGGCCGCCAGCGTGTCCAGCACGGACGACGTCTTCATGGTCCCGGCCTTCGCCGGCCTGGGCGCGCCGCACTGGGATCCCTATGCGCGCGGCACCCTGGTGGGCCTGACCCGCGGCACTACCCGCGCCCACATCGCGCGCGCCACGCTCGAATCCATCGCGCTGCAAAGCGCCGAACTGCTCACCTGCATGAACGCCGACAGCGGCATCGCGCTGACCGAGCTGCGCGTGGACGGCGGCGCCGCCCGCAACGACCTGCTGATGCAGATGCAGGCCGACCTGCTGGGCGTGCCCGTGGTGCGCCCGCGCGTGCCCGAGTCCACCGCGCTGGGCGCGGCCGGCCTCGCCGGCCTGGCGGTGGGCTTCTGGTCGAGCCAGGACGAGTTCGCCTCGAAATGGCAGGCCGAGCGCACCTTCGAACCCACCTGGCCCGCCTCGGTGCGCGAGGCGCGGATGAAGCGCTGGCGGCAGGCCGTGGAATTGTCCAAGGGCTGGTCCGCCAACGCCGGGGCTTGAGGCTGGAGCCCCAGGCCAGGGGCCAGCCCCCGATCTGGGGCGCGCGCCTCAGGCCACTCTAACGCCCCCGATCGGCACCACCGTCGCGCTGAATTCCTTCAGCAGCGCCTCCCTGCGTTCCGCCACTTTCTCCATGGCGGCTTCCTTCACGTGGCCAAAGCCCCGGATCTCCTCCGGCAGGCTGGCCAGGGCCACGGCGCGGTCCAGGTTGCCGCGGTTCAGCTTGGACAGGATTGCCGTGAGCGTCTCGCGGTATTCGCGGATCAGTTCGCGCTCGGCGCGGCGCTCCGCCGTGTAGCCAAAGATATCCAGCCTGGACCCGCGCAGGCCGCGCAGCCTGGCAAGCAGGCGGAAGACGCGCAGCATGCCCGGACCGTAGCTGCGCTTGATCAGGTGGCCGGCCGCGTCCCGCCGCGCGAACAGGGGCGGCGCCAGATGGAAATTCAGCTTCCAGTCGCCCTCGAACTGCTCGCCCACCCGCTTGATGAACTCGCCGTCCGAATACAGCCGCGCCACTTCGTACTCATCCTTGTAGGCCATGAGTTTGAAGTAGCCGCGCGCCACGGCCAGCGCCAGCCGGTTGGTGCCCGTGGCGTCGCGCTCTGCGCGCGCGACCTTGTCCACCAGGTCGGCGTACTGCTGGGCATAGGCGGCGTTCTGATAGCTGGTCAGGAAGGCCTTGCGCACCGAGACCAGTTGCTCCAGCTCGTTCGCCGGTTTCTTCAGCGCCACCACCGGGCTGGCCGCGCGCGGCCGCTTGAGTTCGATGATGCCCTCGGGATGCGCCGGGGCCGCGCCGCCCCCGGCCAGCACGCGGTTCACGTCCGCCAGGTCGTGGGCCGCGCGGCGGCCCCAGGCGAAGGCGGCGATATTGTTCGGCACCTGCTGGCCGTTGAGCTCGATGGCCCGCAGCAGCGCCTCCTGCGACAGGGGAATCCAGCCCTTCTGGTAGGCGTAGCCCATCATCAGCGGATTCGCGTAGATCGCGTCGCCCAGCAGGCCCGTGGCCAGCGCGGCCGCGTCCACCGTGTCGAGGTTTTCCTTGCCGCAGGCGGCCTGCAGGTCCGCCATCAGGTTCACGCCCGGCAGCGTCCAGTCGGGATTGGAGACGAAGGCCGCGGTGGGCGCGGTATCGCTGTTCAGCAGGGCCCGCGTGCGGCCCGGCCGCAGCCGCGCCATGGCGTCCATGCTGGTGGCCACGACCAGGTCGCCCGCCAGCAGCAGGTCGGCTTCGCCCATGGCGACCCGCGTGTTCAGCAGGTGGTCCGGCGTTTCCGCCAGCACCACGTGGGAATACACCGAGCCGCCCTTCTGCGCCAGGCCCGCCATGTCCAGCACCGAACAGCCCTTGCCTTCCAGGTGGGCCGCCATGCCCAGCAACTGCCCGATGGTGACCACGCCGGTGCCGCCCACGCCGGCGATGAACACGCCGTAGGGCCGGTCCAGCGCGCGCGCGGCCGGCTGCGGCACGTCCTCGTCGATGACGCCGTCCTGCGCCAGGGCCTGCGGCTTCCTCGGCTTGCCGCCCTCCACCGTGACGAAGCTGGGGCAGAAGCCCTTCAGACAGGAGAAGTCCTTGTTGCAGCTGGACTGGTTGATCTTGCGCTTGCGGCCGAATTCCGTGTCCAGGGGCTCCACCGACAGGCAGTGCGATTGCCGTGAGCAATCGCCGCAGCCCTCGCAGACGCGCTCGTTGATGACGACGCGGCGCGCGGGATCCGGATAGGCGTCGCGCTTGCGGCGGCGGCGTTTTTCAGTGGCGCAGGTCTGGTCGTAGATCAGCACCGACACCGCGGGATGCTCGCGCAGCTCGCGCATCACCGCGTCCAGTTCGTCGCGGTGCCGCACCGGCACGCCCGGCTCCAGCCCTTCCATGCTCCGATACTTGGCGGGCTCGTCCGTCACCACCACGATTTTCTCTATGCCTTCGGCCGCCATCTGGCGGCTGATCATCGGCACGCTGAGCGGGCCGTCCACCGGCTGCCCGCCCGTCATCGCAACGGCGTCGTTGAACAGGATCTTGTAGGTGATGGGCACTTTCGCCGCCACCGCCGCGCGTATCGCCAGCAGGCCCGAATGGAAGTAGGTGCCGTCGCCCAGGTTGGCGAACACGTGCTTCTCGTCGGTGAACGGCGCCTGGCCCACCCAGGGCACGCCTTCGCCGCCCATCTGGGTAAAGACCTCCGTGCCGCGGTCCATCCATCTGACCATGTAGTGGCAGCCGATGCCCGCCATCCCGCGCGAGCCTTCCGGCAGGCGCGTCGAGGTATTGTGCGGACAGCCCGAACAGAACCAGGGCTTGCGCTCTTCGATGACCCGTGGGCGCGACAGCGCCTGCTCGCGCTCGGCGATGAACGCCAGGCGGGCCTCGATGCCGGCGCGCACGTTCTCGGGCAGCGCGAAGCGCAGCAACCGCCCGGCGATGGCGCGCGCAACCATGGCGGGCGAGAACTCGTAATGCGCCGGCAGCAGCCAATTGCCCTGCGGCACCGACCATTCGCCGCCGTCCTTGTCGTCGAACTTGCCGACCACCCGCGGGATCTTCTTGCCGCTGCCGATCCAGCTGAACAACTCTTCCTTCAGCTGGTATTCCAGCACCTGGCGCTTTTCCTCGATCACCAGGATCTCGTCCAGCCCCTCCGCGAAGCGCTGGGTGCCGGCGGACTCCAGCGGCCACACCATGCCCACCTTGAACAGGCGCAGGCCGATGCGGCGGCAGACGGCCTCCGACAGCCCCAGGTCCGACAGCGCCTGGCGCGTGTCCAGGTAGGCCTTGCCGGAGGTCATGATGCCGAAGCGCGCGTCGCGCCGCGGCACGTCCCACAACTCCTGGTTGAGCCGGTTGGCGCGCGCGTAGGCGAGCGCGGCGTAGAGCTTGTAGTCCAGCAGGCGCGCCTCCTGCTGCAGCGGCGTATCGGCCAGGCGGATGTTCAGGCCATCGGCCGGAAGCTGGAAGTCCTCGGGCAGCAGGATCTTCACGCGTTGCGGATCCACGTCCACCGAGGCGGACACCTCGACGATGTCGGTGATGCACTTCATGCCCACCCAGACCCCGGCGTAGCGGCTCATCGCCCAGCCGTGCAGGCCGTAGTCCAGCACCTCCTGGACGCTGGCGGGAAACAGCGCCGGGATCATGCAGGCCTTGAGGATGTGATCGCTCTGGTGCGGCAGCGTCGAGGACTTGGCGGGATGGTCGTCGCCCGCCACCACCAGCACGCCGCCATGGCGCGCGGTGCCGGCGGCGTTGGCATGCTTGAAGACGTCGCCGCAGCGGTCCACGCCCGGCCCCTTGCCGTACCACATGCCGAACACGCCGTCGTACCTGGCGCCCGGGAACAGGTTGACCTGCTGCGATCCCCACACGGCGGTGGCGGCCAGGTCTTCATTGATGCCGGGCTGGAACTCGATGTGATGCGCCTTCAGGTAACGGGCCGCCTTCCACATGTTCTGGTCGACCCCGCCCAGCGGCGAACCGCGGTAACCGGACACGAAGCCCGCCGTGTTCAACCCGGCCTGCTGGTCGCGAACGCGCTGCATCATCGGCAGGCGGACCAGGGCATGGATGCCGCTCATCCAGGCGCGGCCGGATTCCAGGGTGTATTTGTCGTCCAGCTGGACGGATTCGAGCGCCGCGCGGATGGCGGGCGTGAGAGGGGCGTTCATGTCTGCTCCGAGGGATCCTGGAACCCCCGCCGGCTTCGCGCGACACCCTCTTGAAGCGCACGCGGGCGAGCAGGGGACGTGAATTCCGGGCGCTGGCGCGCTTCTGTTTTCCCTTGGTTGTAACCGGTACCCCCACCCCGGGCAATAGGGCGATGCGATAATTGCCGCCATGGACTTCGCCCCACGTATCGTCGACTGGCAGCGCCGGCATGGCCGCCATGATCTTCCCTGGCAGAACACCCGCGATCCCTACCGGATCTGGCTGTCCGAGATCATGCTGCAGCAAACCCAGGTCGCGACGGTTATCCCCTATTACGACCGCTTCCTGCAGCGCTTCCCGGACGTGGCCGCGCTGGCCGCGGCCGCCCAGGAAGACGTGATGCCGTACTGGGCCGGGCTGGGCTACTACGCCCGCGCCCGCAACCTGCATCGCTGCGCGCAGGAGATCGCGCGCGACTGGGCCGGCCGCTTCCCGCCTACGGCCGAAGCCATCGCCACCCTGCCCGGCATCGGCCGCTCCACCGCCGCGGCGATCGCGGCCTTCGCCTACGGCGAGCGCTCCCCGATCCTGGACGGCAACGTCAAGCGCGTGTTCACCCGCCACTTCGGCATCGCGGGCGATCCGGCCAAGCGCGACATCGAACAGCGGCTATGGGCCCTGGCCGATGCGCAGGTGGATGCCGCGCCGGACCTGGACATGGCCGCCTATACGCAAGGGCTGATGGACCTGGGCGCCACGCTTTGCACGCGCGGCAAGCCCGCCTGCGACAAATGCCCGATGGCCGACAGCTGCGTCGCCCGGCGCGAGGGCCGCCAGGCCGAACTGCCCACGCCCAAGGCGCGCAAGGCCATCCCGGAGCGCGAGACCTGTATGCTGGTGTTGCGCCACCAAGGCGCCTTCCTGCTGCAACAGCGTCCCGAACCCGGCATCTGGGGCGGGCTGTGGAGCCTGCCGGAGTTCGATACGGCCCTGGATCCGGACAGCGCCTCCCGCGCGCTGGGGCTGGAGCCCGAGGAACGCTACGAGCTGGCCGCCTTCGCCCATACGTTCACGCATTACCGCCTGCACATCCGGCCCTGGCTCGTGCCGGTGCGCGCGGCCCGCCTGCGCGAATCCGCGCTGCCCGAGCGCTGGGTGCCCGCCGACAAGCTGGCCTCGACGGCCCTGCCCGCTCCCGTGAAGAAGCTGCTGCTGGGGTTGGTGGAGGCCGGCCTGCAGGGCGGGCTGTTCAAGGACTGAGCACGGCCGGCCCCGGGCCGACGTCCTCCTAGACCGTGGCCACCGGCGTCACCGGCGAACCGAAAGAGCCGGGCAGCCGCAGCGGCGGGCAGGTCAGCATGAAATGGCTGCGCCCGTTGCGCCGCAGCCATTGCGCCAGCGGCGTGAGATACCAGAGCTCGCCGAGGTGGATGCCCAGCCGGAACAGGCAGGCCTGGTGCAGCGGCAGCCCCTCGCACTGCGGGCAATCGTTCTTCTCGTAGGGATAGCCCTCGACCGCGAAGTTGTCGGCGATCAGGACGGAGATCCCACTTTCGTCGATCCAGCGCAACAGGCGCTCGTCCCGGCCGTCCAGCACGGCGCAGCTGTGGTGCAGCACCTGCGGATCGGGATCGCCGCCCATGTCGATCAGCTTCTGGCCGAAGCCGGTGTGCAGGCACAGCATGTCGCCGGCCTGGATATCGACCCGGTCCGCGTCGATCACGCGCTGCAGCGCGTCGTAGCCCACATAGGTCCGGGCATCGCCGTAATGGGCATGCAGGTCCAGCATGACGCCGCGCCCCTGCACGCCGGTCTCGGCCATTTTCTCGATGCCCAGCCGATGCGCGCGCGCCTCGGAATCGCCGGTCGGCCCCATGACGTCCACGCCGGCGCGAAAGCCGTTGTAGTACACCGGCACCGGGATGCCGTCGCCATTCACGTCGAAGTACTGCCCGACGTGCGACAGCGCGTCCCATTGGGTCGAATACTGGGTGTAGAGCGTCACCGAATCGTCGCTCGAACAATCGACGTAGCGGGCATCTTCGAGCCGCAGGGGATAGTTCACGCTGAACAGCCCGCGCTTGCGCGTGGCCACGTGGCGTTTCGGCGGCAACCGGTTCGGGTTCAGCGCCGTTCCTCCGGGCAGGTCCAGCGGCAGGCTCAGGCAGAAAGCCTCGCCCGCGCGCACTTCGCGCGCCGCCTGCACCCGCCTCTCGGCCGTCAGCAGATTCAGGCGGCCCAGTTCGTCGTCGGCGCCGAACTCGCCCCAATTGGAGCCCGGCGGCCGGTTCTTCCAGCGTTGGTTCATGTCGCCTTCCTTACTGTCCGACGTTCTGGCGCTGGCCCCAGGCGGGCAGCGGATAGGTGATCTTGTCGGTCACGCCGAACTCGGTGGGCCAGATCGTGCGGATCTGCCGGCCCTGCCATTGGTCCACCATGGGGAAGGCGCGGGTGTTCTCGCCGGTCTTGGGGTCGAACTTCACGCCCCAGCCCACGATGGTGGAACCCACCGGCTTGTCCAGGGCCAGGAAGGCCTGGCGCACCTTGTCCGGATCCACGCCGCCGGCGGCCGGCAGCACGTCGGACAGCAGCACCCACATCGCATTGAAGCCCATGGCCGAGTGGGCCGAGGGCTTGCGGCCGAACTTCTGCTCGTAGCGCTCGTGGAACACCTTGAACAGCGCCGCCGCTTCCGGCGTCAGGCCGCTGTCGTTGAAGTACGCCGAGGTGCCGGCGTTGAACACGCCGTTGGCGTCGTCGCCCAGCGCTTCGGCGAAATCCGGAATATTGTGGGCCCCGCCGTTGCCGATCATCGCCTTGACGTTCAGATTGGCCTCGCGCGCCTGGCGCCAGAACAGGATGCCGTCGGGCGTGTAGGAGCACGCGACGATCACGTCGGGATTGCTCGACTTCAGGCGCTGGACCAGCGAGGACAGGTCGGTGGTCTTGTAGCTGTAGCTGGACTCGTCGACGATCTGCACGCCTTTTTCCTTCAGCCACTTGCGGGCGCCGTCCGCCACGGCCGCGCCGTAGGAACTGTCCTCGTTCAGGATGGCCACGCGCGCCTTCTCCAGCGGCACGCCCAGCTTGGGCAGGATGACGTCGGTGGCGTACTGGGCGCTGCCCTTGCCCAGCTCGCTAGCCGGGTAGATGAAGCGGAACAGGTTCTTGAAGCCGCGGCGCGTGATGTCGTCGGCCACGGCGCCCTGCTCCACGTAGATGACGCCGTTGCGCTCCGCCACCTGGCTGGCCGCGAACGAGATCGAACTGGCGTACGAACCCACCAGCACCTTGACCCCGTCGCGATTGATCAGGCGCATCGCCTGCGACGCCGCCTCGTTGGAGCCGGGCACATCGGTGGTCAGCAAGACGATCTTCTCGCCCGCCACCCCGCCCTTCTCGTTGACGAGGTCGCGCGCCAGCTCGAATCCCCGGTTCACGTCGTTGCCCAGCGAGGCCAGCGGCCCGGTCAGGGGCAGCACCACGCCGATCTTGATGTCCGCGTGCGCGCTCGCGCCCGCCGCCAGCAGGGCGGCGCAGACGGTGTTCAACAGCAATTTCCTGACTTTCTTCATGCTTGTCTCCTGTTCCGCGCATCAGGCGGGTTCTGCTCCCGGGCGTCAAAGGCCCAGGTAGGCTTTTCTCACTTCGGGGTTATCCATCAAATCGTCGCTGGCGCCGCTGACGGCCACGCGTCCGTGATTGATCACGTAGCCGCGGTCGGCCGCCTTGAAGGCCTGGCGGACGTTCTGCTCCACCAGCATGACCGTGGTGCCGAGCCGGCGGATCTCCGCGATCGCCTCATACACCTTGGACACCATCACCGGCGCCAGGCCCAGCGACACTTCGTCGATCATCAACAGCTTCGGCCGGGCCATCAGGCCGCGCCCGATGGCGCACATCTGCTGCTCGCCGCCGGACAGCGTCCCCGCCATCTGGCCGGCCCGGTTCTTCAGCACGGGGAACAGCTCGAAAATGGTGCGCAGCGTAGCGTCGCGCTGCGGCCGCGCATGCGGCGTGAACGCGCCCAGCTCCAGGTTGGTCCTGACGCTCAGGCGCGGAAACAGCCGCCGGCCTTCCGGCACGTAGACCATGCCGCTGGCAACCACTTCGTGCGTGGAAGCGCCTTCCATCGGGCGCCCTTCCAGCTTCACCTCGCCGCGCTTGGCCGGGATCAGCGTGGCGATGGCGCGCATCAGCGTGGTCTTGCCCGCACCGTTGGATCCCACGATCGCCACCACCTCGCCCTGGTTGACCTCCAGGTCGACGCCCAGCAGCACGTCGCTATCGCCGTAGGAGGCTTCCAGGCGGCGGACTTCAAGCAAGGGCATAGTCATCTCCCAGATAGGCGCGCACCACGTCGGGCTGGCGCAATACATCCCGCGGCAAGCCGTCGGCGATTTTCTGTCCCTGGTTCAGGACCACGACGCGATCGGCCACGTTGAGCACCGCTTCGATGTTGTGCTCCACCAGGACCACGGTCATGCCGTCGGCGCGCAGTTCGCGGATCAGATCCAGCAGCTTGTGCACCTCGGGCTGGTTGAGGCCGGCCATGACCTCGTCCAGCAGGATCAGGCCGGGCCGCGTCGCCAGGGCGCGCGCGATCTCCAGGCGCTTCTTGCCGCTGATGGTGAGCGCCGCGCCGAGATGCCGCTCGCGCCCGGCCAGGCCGACGCGGGCGATCACGGCCCGCGCCCGCTCGCGCGCCTCGGCGATGTTGGCGGTGTGCCCCAGCGCGGCCACCAGCACGGTATCCAGCACCGTCATGGACGGGAACAGCTGCGGAATCTGGAACGTGCGCGCCAGACCGGCGCGGCAGATGCGCGGCCCGTCCAGGCTGTCCAGCGACAGCCCGCGGAACCGGATCGATCCGCCGTCGCAGGGCAAGGCGCCCGCCACCAGGTTGAACAGCGTGGTCTTGCCCGCGCCGTTCGGGCCGATGAGGGCGACGATCTCGCCCTCGGCCACGGTCAGGCTCACCTGGTTGACGGCGATGAGGCCGCCGAACCGCTTTTCCACTCGATCGACTTCAAGCATCGCTTGCGGCCTCCTTGGCAATCGCCGCCTTGCGGGCGCGGCGGGCCGACCAGGCCCCGATCACGCCCTGGGGCAGCAGCATCACGATCACGATCAACAGGCCCCCGTAGACCACCAGGTGCGCGCCCGCGCCCGCGTTGCCCAGCCAGTCGCGCAGGAACTCCTGCAGCGGCAGCGCGATCACCGCGCCCAGCACGGGGCCCAGCAGCGTGCCGACGCCGCCCAGGATGGTCATCAGCGCGAGGTCGATGGAGATCGAGGTCGCGAAGACCGTGGCGGGTTCGATGTACAGGACGTATTGCGCCATCAGCGTGCCGCCCACCGAGGTGAAGCCCGCGCTGACCAGGAACGCGATCAGCTTGTAGCGGCGCAGGTCGATGCCGCTGGCCTGGGCCGCCTCTTCGTTGTCGCGCACCGCCCGCAGGTAGTACCCGACGCGGCTGCGCGTGAGCGCGTACACCACGGCGCAGACCAGCAGCATGAAGCAGCCGGCCAGGAGGGCGTAGCTGCGCGGCTCGGCGAAGATCATGCGTCCGAACCCGGGCTGGTAGTCGATGGTGATGCCGTAGGGAATGTCGGCCTTCCGGCGCACCCACAGCAGCACGATCCGCACCGTCTCGCCCACCGCGATGGTCGACATGGCGAAGAACACGCCGCGCAGCCTGAACACCGGATACGAGATCAGGAAGGCCAGCAGCACGGATATCCCCACGCCCGCCAGCATGCCCAGCCATGGGCTGACGCCGGCCATGGTGTACAGCAGGGTCGAGCTGTACGCCCCGATGCCGAAGAACGCGGTATGCCCCAGGGAGAACTGCCCCGCGTAGCCGCCCAGCAGGTTCCAGGCCGACGCCAGCCCCGCGTAGAGCATCACCAGGAACAGGAGATTGAGATAGAAGCGGTCGGTGATCGCCAGCGGCAGGAGCACGGCCGCCGCCACCATGATCGCGATGCCGGCGCCGTCGCCCCTGCGCCATTCCAGCCAATGCATATTCATTTCAGACCTTCCTTTTCCGCGCCCTTGACGCCGAACAAGCCATTGGGCAGGAACGACAGCAGCAGGATCAGCAGCACGAAGTGGGTGGCCTCCTTCAGGTCGGGTTCGAGGTAGCCGACGAAGGTTTCGATCAGCCCCAGGATGATGCCGCCCGCCAGCGTGCCCGCGACGTTGCCCAGCCCGCCCAGCACCACCACCACGAAGGAGATCAGCACGAAGCTGGAACCCACCGAGGGATAGGCATAGAAGCTGGGGATCAGCACGCCTCCGGCCAGCGTGGTCAGGCCGATGCCCAGCGCGAAGGCCACGGCCAGCGTCTTGTTGATGTTGATCCCCACCAGGCGCGCCGCCGAAAGGTCTTGCGAGACCGCTTCGATGGCCTTGCCCATGTAGGTGCGCTTGATGAAGAGCATCGTCAGGGCCATGGCAGCCATCGCGAACAGGAACGACACCAGCCGGGTGCTGCTCACGTGCCCGCCGAACAGCGCGATCGACTCCCGCGCCGGCTCGAACACCTGCACGGTGAGGTAGTCGGCCGAGAACAGCATCAGCGCCAGGTTCTGCAGCACCAGGGACAGCCCCAGCGTGGCGAACACCTGCGTCATTTCGCTGCGGTAGATCGTGTACCGGATCAGCCCCAGGTAGAACGCCACGCCGATCGCGGCGCCCGCCAGGAAGATCAGCGGCGCGCCCCAATAGGGATCCAGCCCCGCCAGCTTCCACAGCCAGAACGCCGCGTACATCCCGATCATCAGGAATTCGCCATGCGCGAAGTTGACGACCTTGGCCACGCCGAAAATGAGGTTGAGCCCCATGGCGCCAAGCGCGTATACGCCGCCGAGCAATATCCCCGACAGCGCAAGTTGAATCAGAACTTCCATTTCCCCTCCCGAACGCGCGTCGGCGCAGGCCCGTCGGCGGGCCTGCGCGCGGGTCGGCCGTTCAGCCTCTAGTTGGTCATCCGCGGCAGATTCGCCGCCTTGATGGCGCGCCCCATTTGTTCGTAGGTGGCGTCGACCATCCGGGCGTAGTCCTGGCCCGGCATCCACACCGGGTCCACGCCCAGCTGCTTGTAGGTCTGCCGCAGGCGGTCGGACGCCACGGCGGCCTTGGAGGATTGCTCCAGGCGCGCCCGCACCGGTTCCGGCGTGCCCTTGGGCACCGCCAGGCCCAGCCAGGAATCGATCTCGACGTCGTAGCCGGCCTCCTTCAGCGTCGGCACGTCGGGAAATTCCGGCCAGCGCACCGGGCTCGCCGAGGCCAGCAGGCGCAGGCGGCCCGACTGGATGTAGCTGGTGACGTCCGACGGGTTCTGGACGATGGCGTCGACCTGCTTGCCCAGCAGGGCCGACACGGTTTCGCTGCCGGACTTGTAGGACACCTGCTCGAACTTGGCGCCGGTGACGCGGCCGAGGTCGAACATGGCCAGGTTGTTGGGCGCGGACGGCGCGCCGAAGAAAATGCCCGGCCCCTGCTTGGCGGCGGCGACCAGGTCGGCCACGGTCTGGTAGGGAGAGTCCGCGCGCACCACCACGCCATAGCGGTAGCGGCCGTAGGCGGCGACGAATTCGAAGTCGCGCGCGGCATACGGGATGGTCATCAGGTGCGGCATGATGGCGATGGACGAGAGCGTCACCACGCCCACGTTGTAGCCGTCGGCCGCCTGCTTGGCCACGTAGGCCGGGCCGATGGTGCCCAGCGCGCCGGGCCGGTTGAACACCACGACGGCGCGGCCCAGGTCGGCTTCCATCGCGCGGGCCAGCTCGCGGCTGGCGACGTCCGTATTGCCGCCCGCGCCGTAATTGACCGTCAGCGTGACCTCCTTGTCCGGCCAGGCCAGGGCGGGAGCGTGCGCCGCGCAGAGCGTGGCGGTGGCCAGCGCCGCCAGCAATGATGCTGCTTTCATGTTTGTCTCCTGTTTGGTTTCTTGTTCGCGGGCCGCGCGCTCAGGGCATGTAGAAGCCGCCGTTGACGTCGAGGATGGCGCCGTTGATGAAGCCGGACTCCTCGGCCGCCAGGAACACCATCGCCGCGGCCACCTCCTCCGGCGTGCCCAGGCGGCGCGCCGGAATCTGCGCCGCGTAGTTCTCGTTCACCGACGGCGCGGCCTGCTGCGCCATCTCGGTCAGGATGCGGCCCGGCGTGACCGCGTTGGCCGTGATGCCGGACGGCCCCATCTCGGCGGCGATCGCGCGGGTCAGGCCCAGCACCCCGGCCTTGGACGCCATGTAGCTGCCGCCGGCCACCAGCGACTTGGCGCGGCCCGCCAGCGAAGACACGTTGACGATGCGCCCCCAGCCCTGGTCGCGCATCGCCGGCAGCACCATCTGGCACAGCCGCAGGATGGACGTCAGGTTCACTTGCAGCACCAGGTCCCATTCGGCGGGCGCGATGTCCAGGATGCCGGAGGAATTGCCGTTGGCCTGCTTGGGCGAGATGCCGGCGTTGTTCATCAGCACCGACACCGGGCCCCAGGCTTCGCGCGCGCCGTCGACCAGCGCCTGCATGGCGGCGTAGTCGGTCACGTCGGCGCACTCCGCGCGCAGCCGGTCGGACGGGCCACCCAGCTTCTGCGCGTCCACCCCTTCCCGGCTGACCGCCAGCACGCGGTAGCCCTTGGCCAGCAGCAGGCGCGCCACTTCCAGGCCGATGCCGCGTCCCGCGCCCGTCACCAGGGCGACTTTGCTCGGATCGCGCTTCATGCCTGGCCCGCCGTGAAGAACGTGATGGGCGGGAAGGCGTTCTCGTCGCAGATGACTTCGATCAGGGTGGTCTGCTCGGCGCCGCGCGCCTCGCGCAAGGCGCCGGCGAGGTCGGCCGGCGCTTCGACGCGCACGCCCAGGCAGCCCGCCGCGCGGGCGATGGCGGCATGGTCCACGGGATGGAAATGCACCGCGGAGGTATGGGCGCCGAACTTCACGTTCTCGGCGTGCTTCTGGAAGCCCAGGATGCCGTTGTTGATCACCACCAGCGTGACCTTGATCCCCATGCGCCGGGCGGTTTCCAGTTCCGACCACACGTGGGCGAAGCCGCCGTCGCCCACCACGCAGACCACGTGGGCGTCCGGCTTCGCGACCTTCGCGCCCATGGCCATCGGGAAGCCCCAGCCCAATCCCGCCAGGCCGCGCGGCGTCAGGAAGCGCATGCCGGGCGCGAGCGAGGTCAGGTAATTGGCGATCCAGATGGACGAATAGCTGGCGTCGGCGACCACGATGGTGTCGGCGTCCACGTCCTGGCGGATTTCCTCCAGCAGGCGCTCCGGGCGGATCGGTTGCTGGTCCGACAGGCGGACCGAGCGCGACGCCTCCCAGGACGAGGCGCGGCCGGCCTGGATGGCGGTCTCCAGCGCGGGGCGGCGCGCCTGGGCGGCCGACAGGTCGCGGCCCGCCAGTTCGCCCAGCAGGGCCTTGAGCGTTTCCCGCGCGTCGCCCGCCAGGCGCAGCGCTTCGTAGTTGCGGCCGATCTCGCCGCCGTCGACGTCGATATGGATGTAGCGGGCGTTCTGGGGATAGAGCTTCCAGGAGTCGGTGGCGTTCTGGTTGGTGCGCGTGCCCACCAGCAGCACCACGTCGGCGTCGGCGATGAGCGGGCGCAGGTCGCGGCTGGCGCCATTGGGCCCCATGAAGTAGCCGACCACGCCCAGCGACAGCGGATGCCGTTCGTCGGTGCTGCCCTTGCCCATCACGGTGGTGCCCACGGGCAGGTGCGCCGCTTCCTGCAATGCGGCCAGCGCCTGCGCGGCCCCGGAGACGTGCACGCCGCCGCCGGCGATGACCACGGGCCGCTGCGCGCCGGCCAGCAGGTCGGCCGCGGCCTTGACCGCGTCGCTCGCGGCCACGCTGCGGTCCAGCGGGAAATGGCCCAGGCTGGCATGCCGCTGCGACGCGGCGGCGGCTTCGTTCAGCAGGTCGGCCGGCAGCATCAGCGCCACCGGCCCCGGGCGGCCCGAGCAGGCGATCGCGAAGGCCTGGTCCACGTAGTCCTCGACGCGCGAGGCCTCGGTGACGCGGCGGACCCACTTGGTGCAGGAGGTGAACAGGCCGATGTGGTCGAACTCCTGGAAGGCGTTCTTGTCGGTCTGGTCGCGGTTGACGTCCTGCACCAGCGCGATCACGGGAATGGACACCTTCAGCGCCTCGGCCAGCGGCGGCACGAGCAGAGTGGCGGCCGGGCCGTTCTGCGCGGTCACCACGGCGGGCTTGCCGGTGATGCGGGCGTAGCCGTCGGCCATGTAGCCGCCGGCGTTCTCGCTGCGGTAGGCCACCTGGGTCAGGCCGAGTTCCTCGCAAGCCAGGTGCAGCATGCTGGGCAGGCTCTGGCCGAATACGTGCGTCACGCCATGGCGGATCAGCGCCCGCGCGATCAGATGGGCCACGGTGCCATGGTTCGTCAGGCCGGGAGCGGCCAGGGGGTGCAGCGTCGACATCTCGTCTCCTGTTTATATTTTATAAAATATAGATGGCGATCAAGAGCCTCGTCAATAATTTTATTTTTTACAAAATACAAAATGTGGCCGCGGCGGAACGGTAGAATCGGCTAACCCAAGCCTTGCCCCTGCCCACGCATGCGGCCCGGCCGACCAGGAATACGGAATGACCATCAATTTGGCGCCGATGCAGCGGGAAAACATGACCGCCCGCATCTATCGTGAAATCAAGCAGAAAATCATGATGGGCGAGCTGCGACCGGGCGACACCATCACACTGCGCTCGATCACCGACACGCTGGGCGTGAGCCAGACGCCGGTGCGCGAAGCCCTGCTGCAACTGGTGTCGGAACGCGCCCTGGCGCTCAGCCCGGGCAAGTCGGTCAAGGTGCCCGAGCTCACCGTGGCGCAGCTGCAGGAATTGCGCAGCATCCGGCTGGAGCTGGAATGTTTCGCGGCGCGCCGCGCGGTGCCGCACGCCACGCCGGCGCTGATCGCCGAGCTGCGGCGCATCCACGCCAGCCTGATGGACAGCCGCCGGCAGCAGCTGATGGCGCCGGTGCTGGCGCGCAACTTCGACTTCCACTTCGCGCTCTACTCGGCCGCGCAGATGCCGCATCTGCTATCGATGATCGAGAACCTGTGGGTGCAGACGGCCTCGTACCTGTCCTACCTCTACACCCCGCCCTTCCCCGTGCTGCCCAATGGGCACCCGCACGAGGGCATCATCGCGGCGCTGGAAGCCGGCGATACCGAAGCGGTGGTGCGCGAAATCCGCCGCGACATCGAAGGCCATGGCGAATTCCTGATCCGCTACCTCACTGAACACGGCCTGGTGAAGTAACGCCTCAGGCGGGCGCCTCGGGCTGGGCGCCCGCCCCCAGCAGCATTACCAGCTTCAGGTCCGGATGCGTCGCCAGCCGGAAGGTGATCTGCTGGTAGGCCAGCTTGCCGCGCAGCGGATGCTGGAATTCGCGCAGGCCGCCTTCGCGCTCGACCACCGCATGGCGGGTCCACCAGTGCGCGAACACCGCGCTCTGCCTGCCCAGGCTGTCCAGCAGCGCCAGCACCGCCGGCTCGTCCAGGTGGGCGCCGGCGTCGGCCCGGAATTCCGCCACCACGCGGCGGGCGCGCTGGTCCCAGTCCACCACCAGTTCGCGCGCGGCGGGATCCAGGAAGATGTAGCGCAGCAGGTTGGGTTCGGCGTCCCGCCGGGGCCAGTCGTCGAACAGGTCGCGCAGCGGCTCGTTGTAGGCCAGCACGTTCCAGGCGCGGTCCAGCACGTAGGCCGGCGCGTTGATGGCGTTCACGCATTCCTGCAAGGGTCCCGGCACGCCGCCGCCGTCGTCGCGGGCATGCTGCGGATCGGCGCAGTCGGCCAGGTCGAACAGGTAGGCGCGCTCGGCGCGGGCCAGTTGCAGCACGCCCGCGATCCGCGACCAGACCGACGGCGATACCGAAACCTCGCGCCCCTGTTCGATCCAGGTGTACCAGGTCACGCTGATGCCGCACAGCTGCGCCACCTCTTCGCGCCGCAGGCCGGGAGTGCGGCGGCGCATGCCTTCGGGCAGGCCCGCCATCTGGGGCGTGATGCGCGACCGGGCGCTGCGCACGAATTCGCCCAGCGCCTGGCGGCGCACGCGGGAACCTTCATGGCCGGCGGCGCCGGACTGGGGGGAAGTAGTCATACCAGGATCAGCAATGGGCTTGTACGTGTATAGCGGCCCGCCTATCTTAGCGCCTGAGCCGCCCGTTCCGTGACGGCCCGCCGATATTTCCGCCTCCAGCAACCCAAGGATTCCCATGACTTCCCGCACCCACGACGACGCCGTCGACCGCCAGTTCAGCCCCCGCGCCGCCGCCTACCTGACCAGCGCCGTCCACGCCCAGGGCGAGGACCTGCTGCAGATGGCCGGCATCGCCGGCCAGCATCCCGGCGCCCGCCTGCTGGACCTGGGTTGCGGCGGCGGCCACGTGAGCTTTCACGTCGCGCCCCAGGTCGGGCACGTCACCGCCTACGACCTGTCGCAGCAGATGCTGGACGTGGTCGCGGGCGAAGCCGCCAAGCGCGGGCTGACCAATCTGGTCACCTGTCAGGGCAAGGCCGAGTACCTGCCGTTCGGCGACGGCGAGTTCGACCTGGTGATGTCGCGCTACTCCACCCACCACTGGCAGGATGCCGGGCGCGGGCTGCGCGAAGCGTTCCGCGTGCTCAAGCCCGGCGGCATCGCGGTGTTCGCCGACGTGGTCTCGCCCGGCGAGCCGCTGCTGGACACCTGGCTGCAGACGATCGAGGTGCTGCGCGACACCTCGCACGTGCGCGATTACTCGGTGGCGGAATGGACCCGGATGCTGACCGAGGCCGGCTTCACCCTGCAGGGCCTGGCCCCGCGCCGCCTGCCCCTGGAATTCCAGTCCTGGGTGACGCGCATGCGCACGCCGGACACGCTGGTGGCCGCGCTGCGCCATATGTTCGGCATCGCCCCGGACGTGGTGCGCGCGCACTTCGAAGTGCGCGAGGACGCGTCCTTCACCAGCGACACCGCCACCATCGTGGTGAGGAAGCCGGGCTGATTTCCGCGTGCCGGCGCGCCGCGCTCGACAGCGGCCGCGCCGACCTTGTATAGATACGGGTGATCCACGAACCGTACAACGAGGAAGCGCCATGTCCGACCCGTCACTATCGCCGCGCCACGCATCGCCCGCGGCGCTGACCGCCGCGCAGGCGGCCGCCCTGATCCGCCAGGGCGGCCTCACCAGCGTCGCGCTGACCCAGGCCTGCCTGGACCGCATCGCCGCCCGCGAGGACCTCAACGCCTTCATCGCCGTCGACCGCGACGGCGCGCTGGCCCAGGCGGCCGCCAGCGACGCCGCGCGCGGCCAGCCCGGCCGGACCGCGGGGCCGCTGGACGGCGTGCCCATCGCCATCAAGGACAACATCCACGTCGCCGGCCTGCCCAACACGGCGGGCACGCCCGCCCTGAGGCACTTCCGTCCGGCCGAGGACGCGCCCATCGTGCGGCGCCTGCGCGAGGCCGGGGCGGTGATCCTGGGCAAGACCCATATGCACGAACTGGCGTTCGGCGTGTCGGGCTACAACACCGCGTTTCCCGGCGCGAACAGCGTGGGCACGCGCAATGCCTACGATGCCAGCCTGATCGCCGGCGGCTCGTCCTCGGGCAGCGGCGCGGCCGTGGGCGCCCGCATGGCGCCGGCCGCATTGGGCACCGACACGGGCGCCTCGGTGCGCCTGCCGGCCGCGCTGAACGGCGCCGTCGGCTTCCGGCCCTCGGTCGGACGCTACGACGGCACGGGCATCACGCCCATCTCGCACACCCGCGACACGCCCGGGCCGATCGCCAACAGCATGGAGGACATCGTGCTGCTGGACGCGGTGCTGACGGGCGAGGCCGAGCCGCTGCCGCCCCTGCCCGCGGCCGGCCTGCGGCTGGGTGTGCACGACTACTTCTGGAAGGGCCTGGACCCGCAGGTGCGGGCAGTCATGGACGCGGCCCTGGCCAGGCTGCGCGCAGCTGGCGTGCAGCTGGTGGAACTGGACATGCCCGGCCTGGAAGCCAGCAACGCCGCGGTCGGCATGCCGGTCTGCCTGTACGAACAGAAGACGGACCTGGCGGACTATCTCGCGCGCCACCATGCCGGCGTCGACGTCGAGCAGGTCGTCGCGCAGATTTCCAGCCCCGACGTGAAGGCGATTTTCGAGGGCCTCATCATGCCCGGCGTGCTGCCCACGCCTTCCGGCGAACTGCTGCCGCTGCAGCCGCTGTACGAGCGCGCCATGGCGGTGCACCGCGGGGAACTGATCGAGGTCTACCGCCGCGCGTTCCAGGAACATGCCTTGGACGGCCTGCTGTTTCCCACCTCGCCGGTCCTGCCCATGGCGGCCGAGCCGGATGCCAGCAGCCTGGAGAACTTCA
Organism: Achromobacter denitrificans NBRC 15125; assembly: GCF_001571365.1. Lineage (GTDB taxonomy): Bacteria > Pseudomonadota > Gammaproteobacteria > Burkholderiales > Burkholderiaceae_B > Achromobacter > Achromobacter denitrificans. The sequence goes on from NZ_BCTQ01000041.1 coordinate 24,232, forward strand.
GCCGGCTGGCGCGCAACGTCGACCCGGGCAGCAACGCCGGCCTGCCCGGCCTGAGCGTGCCCGCGGGCCTGTCGGCGGGAGGCCTGCCGGTCGGGCTGGAAATCGACGGACTGCCCGGCGAGGACCGCAAGATCCTGGCCATCGGCCTGGCCCTGGAAGCCGTGCTGGGCCGCCTGCCGGGCCCGCCGCGCTAGGGCCGCGCGAGACGGCTTGCAGCGCGCGCGGGCGCCAAACCGTCCCGCCTATGCGAAAGCCGGCCCGAAGGCCGGCTTTTCTTGCTTTCCGCGCCGATCAGCCCAGGTTCGGGGCCAGGGTGCGCTTCAGGTCCTCGATGCTGCGTCCGCTGCGCGCCGCGTAGTCCTGCAACTGGTCTTCGCCGATCACGCCGACGTTGAAGTATTGCGACTGCGGATGGCTGAAGTAGAAGCCGGACACGCTGGAGGCCGGGTACATGGCGTAGCTGTCGGTCAGCATCATGCCGATGTCGGCGCCGTCCAGCACGCGGAACATGTCGGTCTTGATTACGTGCTCCGGGCAGGCCGGGTAGCCGGGCGCCGGGCGGATGCCCACGTACTTCTCGGCGATCATGTCCTCGTTGGACAAGGCCTCGTCGGGCGCGTAGCCCCAGAGGTCCTGGCGCACGCGGGCGTGCAGGCATTCCGCGAAGCCCTCGGCCAGGCGGTCGGCCAGGGACTTGAGCATGATGCTGGAATAGTCGTCCAGCGCCTTCTCGAATTCCGCTTCCTTCTTTTCGATGCCCAGGCCGGCCGTCACGGCGAACATGCCGATGTAGTCCAGCTTGCCGCTGGACTTGGGCGCGATGAAGTCCGACAGCGACTTGTTGCTCACGCCTTCGCGCTTGGCGCCCTGCTGGCGCAGGTTGCGGTAGGTGAACAGCACTTCGCTGCGGGTCTCGTCCTTGTAGACCTCGATGTCCTCGTCGTTGATGCTGTTGGCCGGATAGAAGCCCACCACGCCGTTGGCGGTGAGCCAGCGGCCCTCGATGATGCGCTTCATCATGGCCAGGCCGTCGGCGTAGACCTTGCGCGCCTGCTCGCCCACGACCTTGTCGTCCAGGATGGCCGGGAACGGGCCGAACAGGCTCCAGGTCTGGAAGAACGGGCCCCAGTCCACGTACTTGGCGATCTCGGCCAGGTCATAGCTCTTGAAGGTGCGGCGGCCGATGAACTTGGGGCGCGGCGGCGTGTAGTTGTCCCAGTCGATTGCGGGGCGCGAGGCGCGCGCTTCCGCCAGCGGAAGGATGGGCGTGGCCTTGCGGTTGGCGTGGCGGCGGCGCACCTCTTCGTACTCCTGGGCCAGTTCGGCCAGGTACGTTGCCGACTGGTCGGACATCAGGTTGGTCGCCACGCCCACGGAGCGGCTGGCGTCCGGCACGTAGATGACCGGGCCTTCGTAGTTGGGCGCGATCTTCACGGCGGTGTGCACGCGGCTGGTGGTGGCCCCGCCGATCATCAGCGGCAGCTTGCGGCTGCGGAAGTATTCGTCGCGCTGCATTTCGCTGGCCACGTAGGCCATTTCTTCCAGGCTGGGCGTGATCAGGCCGGACAGGCCGACGATGTCGGCGTTCTCTTCCTTGGCCTTTTCCAGGATCTGCGCGCAGGGCACCATCACACCCATGTTCACGACTTCGAAGTTATTGCACTGAAGCACCACGGACACGATGTTCTTGCCGATGTCGTGCACGTCGCCCTTGACGGTGGCGATGACGATCTTGCCCTTGGCCCGCACGTCGCCGCCGGCCGCCGCGATCTGGCGCTTTTCTTCCTCGATGAAGGGAATCAGGTGGGCCACGGCCTGCTTCATCACGCGCGCCGACTTGACCACCTGCGGCAGGAACATCTTGCCCGCCCCGAACAGGTCGCCCACGACGTTCATGCCGTCCATCAGCGGGCCTTCGATCACTTCGATGGGGCGGCCGCCGCGCGCGGCGATCTTCTGGCGCACTTCTTCCGTGTCTTCCACGATGAAGGCCGTGATGCCGTGCACCAGCGCGTGCGACAGGCGCTGCTCGACCTCCGCGTTGCGCCAGCTCAGGTCTTCTTCCTTCCGGGCGCCCGAGCCCTTCACGCTGTCGGCGAACTGCACCAGACGCTCGGTCGGCGAGCGCTCGTCGTCGGCCTCGGTCTTGCCCACGGGCTCGGGGCGGTCCAGGATCACGTCCTCGACCAGATCGCGCAGCTTCGGATCCAGGTCGGCGTACACGCCGAGCTGGCCGGCGTTGACGATGCCCATGGTCATGCCTTCCTGGACCGCGTAGTACAGGAATACGGTGTGGATGGCCTCGCGCATCGGCTCGTTGCCGCGGAACGAGAAGCTGACGTTGGACACCCCGCCCGAAATGCGGGCGTGGGGCAGGTTCTCGCGGATCCAGCGCGTGCCTTCGATGAAGTCCACGGCGTAGTGGTTGTGCTCGTCGATGCCGGTGGCGACCGCGAACACGTTCGGATCGAAAATGATGTCCTCGGGCGGGAAGCCTTCTTCCTCGACCAGGATCCGGTAGGCGCGGCCGCAGATTTCCTTGCGGCGCTCCAGCGTGTCGGCCTGGCCCTGTTCATCGAAGGCCATCACCACCACCGCGGCGCCGTAGCGCCGGCACAGGCGGGCGTGCTCGCGGAAGATGTCCAGGCCTTCCTTCATGGAAATGGAGTTCACCACCGGCTTGCCCTGCACGCACTTCAGGCCGGCCTCGATGACTTCCCACTTGGAGCTGTCGATCATGATCGGCACGCGGGCGATGTCCGGCTCGGAGGCGATCAGGTTCAGGAAGCGGTGCATGCAGGCCACCGAATCCAGCATGGCCTCGTCCATGTTGATGTCGATGATCTGCGCGCCGTTCTCGACCTGCTGGCGGGCCACCGCCAGCGCCTCGTCGTACTTCTCTTCGCGGATCAGGCGGGCGAACATCTTGCTGCCCGTGACGTTGGTGCGCTCGCCCACGTTGACGAACAGCGTGTCTTCGTCGATGTTCAGGGGTTCCAGGCCCGACAGGCGGGTCTTGACCGGAATGTCGGGCACGACGCGCGGCGTCAGCGCGCCGACCTTCTCAGCGATGGCGCGGATGTGGTCGGGCGTGGTTCCGCAACAGCCGCCGGACATGTTCACCAGGCCGGCGCGCGCGAATTCCTCCAGCAGCGCCGAGGTGTCGGCCGGGGTTTCGTCGAAGCCGGTTTCGGCCATGGGGTTGGGTAGGCCGGCGTTGGGATAGACGCAGACGTAGGTGTCGCAGATCTTGGACAGCTCGGCCACGTAGGGGCGCATCAGCGCCGCGCCCAGCGCGCAGTTCAGCCCGATGGTGACGGGGCGCGCGTGGCGCACCGAATTCCAGAAAGCCTCGACGGTCTGGCCCGACAGGATGCGGCCGGAAGCGTCGGTCACCGTGCCGGAGATCATGACGGGCAGGCGGACGCCGCGCTGCTCGAACACTTCCTCGGTGGCGTAGATGGCGGCCTTGGCGTTCAGGGTGTCGAAGATGGTTTCGATCAGGACGATGTCGATGCCGCCGTCGAGCAGGCCGTTGAGCTGTTCGACGTAGGCGACTCGCAGTTCCTCGAAAGTGACGTTGCGGGCGCCCGGATCGTTCACGTCCGGCGAGATCGACGCCGTCTTGGGCTGCGGGCCCAGCGCGCCGGCCACGAAGCGCGGCCTGTCCGGCGTGCTGTAGGCATCACAGGCTTCGCGCGCCAGCCGGGCCGACACCAGGTTCAGCTCGTAGGCCAGTTCCGGCAGGTCGTAGTCGCCCTGGGCGATCGAGGTGGCGCCGAAGGTATTGGTTTCGATGACGTCGGCGCCCGCCTCCAGGTACTGGCGGTGGATCTCGGAGATCACGTCCGGACGCACCAGCGACAGCAGCTCGTTGTCGCCCTTCAGGTCCTTGCCGTGGGCGGCGAAGCGCTCGCCGCGGAAATCGGCCTCGCCCAGCTTGTAGCGCTGGATCATGGTGCCCATGGCCCCGTCCAGGATCAGGATGCGCTTGCCCAGCAGGCGGGCGAATTCGCCGCCGTGGGTATAGGCTTCGGGAGGATAAGGCAGGCGGGGATACGACACGGGCAGGTCCGGAGGGAGTTGGCAACGGCGGCGCTGTGTGGCTAAAAAGCGAAAAACGCCGAAAAAACAAGCCCTGATCGTAACAAAATGGGCTAACTCCCGCCTCCTGGTGATACAGTTTCGGCCCCGAACCGGTGCTTTCGGCGCATTGCGCATGCAAGAACGCAACACTTGCAGGCCGCGTGCGAAAGGTAAACGGGAAACAGGAAGATGTCCGCAGGACGGCAGGGCCCCACAAGGCGCCCCCTCCCGGCTCCAGCCTGTGCTGCCCCCGCAACGGTCCCCATGCGCGCGACGCGCCCATGGCAGCCCGATACCGGCCAGTTCGATCGCCAGGAAGTCCATGCATTGCCGCCAGGCCCTCACCGGCCCGCCGCGGCGAGGACGTCCTCTCCATCGTGCATGGCCTGCGGGGTCGCGGGTCGTATCGAGGTTACGTAGATGAAAACCCGCTCCATCCGGCGCTATGCCGGCGCCCTGCTCTGTTCCGCCCCGGCCATCGCCGCCGCCCAGCAAGCTGCCTCCCCCGCTCCCCAGCTCGACGCCGTCACCGTCACCGCCCAGCGCGTGCCCACCGACGGCCGCACGCTGCCGGTGTCCATCTCGGTCATTACCGCCGAGGACATCGCCGCGGCTAGCGCCCGCACCATGCAGGACCTGCTGTCGACCCAGGCCGGCATCCACCTGATCAATACCAGCAGCTCCAGCGACAACTCCATCGTCGACCTGCGCGGCTTCGGCATCACCGGCGCCAGCAACACGCTGATCCTGATCGACGGGGTCAAGCAGAACACCAACGACCTGTCGGCGCCCAGCCTGGGCGTGGTGCCGCTGGACCAGGTCGAACGCATCGAAATCGTGCGCGGCAGCGGCTCGGTGCAATACGGCGGCGGCACCACCGGCGGCGTGATCAACATCATCACGCGCTCCGATTTCTCGAAGGAACCGGTCAGCGCCCGCGCCACCGCCACCTTCGGCAGCTACGGCCTGCGCCAGTACGACGCCGCCGTGGCCATGAACAATGAAAAGGTCGGCGTCGACGCCTACATGCAGTCCCTGCACAGCGACGGCTACCGCGACCACAGCGGCGAGCGCCGCGAAGGCGGCGGCGGCGGCATCACCTTCCGCCACGACGACGGCTCCATCCGCCTGTACGGCCGCACCACGACGCAGAAACTGGAACTGCCCGGCCCGCGCTCGATCAACCCGACCACCGGCGTGAACGAGTACCAGGACGATCCGCGCGGCTCCAAGAACGACGTCGACTACGTCAAGACCACCACCACCACCTTCGGCCTGCAACTGGAGCAGGCGATCGGCGCCGGCACCCTGTACGCCGACCTGTCGACCCGCGAAAAGAAGCTGAACGGCCTGTCCTACGACGGCTTCGGCGACACCCTGCGCGACCAGAAGCTGGAAGAGAACATCGCCAGCGTTCGCTACCGCCTGCCGATCAGCGGCGGCCACAGCCTCGTCTTCGGGGCCGACGGCCAGGAAGCCAAGACCACCGCCAACCAGAATGCCTACTACGACTTCCAGCCGTCGAAGTGGCAATCGCGCCAGCACCAGTACGGCCTGTTCGCCGAAGGCCAGGTCCGCGCCACCGACAGCACCTACGTGACGGCCGGCGTGCGCCGCCAGTACGCGTCCGACGACCTGGACGTGATTTCCGGCTCGGGCACCGCCTCCGACCGCAGCAACCACCTGACCGCCTGGCAGCTGGGCGTGCGCCAGGACCTGCCCTCCGGCTTCGGCGTGTACGGGAAGGTCGGCCGCAGCTTCCGCCTGCCCAACGCCGACGAACTGTTGTCGGTGCAGACGCCGCTGGCCCCGCAGACTTCCACCGACAAGGAAATCGGCGTGACCTGGCAATCGGCCAGCAGCAGCGCCCGCCTGTCGTACTTCCGCTATGACCTGACCAACGAGATCCAGTACAACCCGCTGGCCGACGGCATGTGGGGCCCCGGCACCGGCGCCAATACCAACCTGGACCCGACCCGCCGCCAAGGCATCGAACTGGAAGGCCACACCGCGGTTTCCAGCAGCGTGTCGCTGGACGCGAACCTGACCTGGATGGAAGCGCAATTCCGCTCCGGCACCTACGCCGGCGTGGATCTGGCCGGCAAGACCGTGCCGCTGGCGCCCAAGTGGCTGGCGAACGCCGGCGTGACCTGGCGCCCCACCGACGCGTTCCTGTGGAACGTAACGGCGCAGTACGTGGGCAAGTCGCGCATGGACAACGACCAGGCCAACCAGTTCGCCAAGGAACTGGATGCCTACGTGCTGTTCAACACCAAGGTGGCCTACAAGTTCACCCGCAACATCGAAGGCGCCATCGGCGTGAACAACATCTTCGACCGCCAGTACGCAACCTATGGCATCCGCGGCGGCAACGCGTCGTTCGAGATGCTGGGCCCCGTCGCCAACTACAGCCTGTACCCCGCGCCGGGCCGCAACTTCTATGCGTCGCTCACGCTGCGCTATTGATGGCGGACATCCGATATAGTCGGCGTTCTCCGCTGACCGTATCGGCTTCCGGCATGACACCCGCGCGCGCCCTTCCTCGCATCGCTCCGGGGCTGTTCCTGGCCCTGGGCATGCTGCTGGCCGCGGGCCCGGCTGCGGCCGAGCCAGCCGCCGGCGCCGGCATCCGGGTCCTGGACGACCGCAACCGCGAAGTGGTCCTGACGGCGCCCGCCCGGCGCGCCGTCACCCTGGCGCCGCATGCCACCGAGCTCGTCTACGCCGCCGGCGCGGGCGACTACCTCGCCGGCACCATCCGCGGCAGCGACTATCCCCCTGCCGCCCGCGGCCTGCCGGTCATCGGCGACGGCACCCAGCCCGATCCCGAGCGGGTGGCCGCCGCCCGCCCCGACCTGCTGATCGCCTGGCAGGCCGCCGCCGCCGAGCCGCTGGTGCGCGTCATGGACAAGCTGGGCGTGCCGGTCTTCTACAGCGATCCGCCCACGCTGGCGGCCATCCCCGGCGCCGTGGAACGCATGGGCGTCCTGTTCGGCACCGAGCCCCGGGCGCGGGCCGCCGCCCGCGACCTGCGCGCGCGGCTCGACGCCCTGACCTCGCGCTACGCCGGCCGGCGGCCGGTGCGCGTGTTCGTCCAGGCCGGCCTGGATCCGATCTACACCCTGAACGACTCCAGCATCGTCAGCGACGCCCTGCGCGCCTGCGGCGGCGTCAACGTCTTCGGCCAGGCTCCAGTGGTGGCGCCGCAGGTCACCCTGGAAAGCGTGCTGGCCGCGCGTCCGGAGGCCGTGCTGGCGGGCGTGAGCCGGCCGGAGGACACGGCCAGGAACCTCGCCGCCTGGCAGGCGCTGGGCCTGCCCGCCGCCCGCCAGGGCCATGTGTACGGGATCGACGCGGACGCCCTGTACCGGCCCGGCCCGCGCCTGCTGGACGCGGCCGAAACCCTTTGCGCCGACCTGGACCGCCTGCGGGGCTGATCCCGCCGCCATGCCGCCATCATCAAATAGTGGAACGCGACGTTCCGACGGACACATCTGCCGATCGGCGTCGTGCTTTATCATTCGTGCAACGATACGCCAGTCCCCGCGGGCCTCGCATCGTGCGCACCCGCCCTTTGAAACACCGCCATGACCACTCAAGACACTCTCACTATCGCCGGCCGCGCCTATTCGTCGCGCCTGCTCGTCGGCACCGGCAAGTACAAGGACTTCGAACAGACCCGCGCGGCGCTGGACGCCAGCGGCACCGAGATCGTCACCGTCGCGATCCGCCGCACCAACATCGGCCAGAACGCCGGCGAGCCGAACCTGCTGGACTACGTCCCGCCCTCGAAATTCACGCTGCTGCCCAACACCGCCGGCTGCTACAGCGCCGACGACGCCGTGCGCACGCTGCGCCTGGCGCGCGAACTGCTGGACGGCCATGACCTGGTCAAGCTCGAAGTGCTGGGCGACCCGCACACCCTGTTCCCCAACATGCCGGAAACGCTGAAAGCCACCAAGACGCTGGTGGACGACGGCTTCAAGGTCATGGTGTATTGCACCGACGACCCCATCCAGTGCCGCATGCTGGAAGACCTGGGCGCCGTGGCCGTGATGCCGCTGGCCTCGCTGATCGGCTCGGGCATGGGCATCCTGAACCCCTGGAACCTGCGCCTCATCATCGACCAGGCCCGCGTGCCCATCGTGGTGGACGCCGGCGTGGGCACCGCGTCGGACGCCGCCATCGCCATGGAACTGGGCTGCGACGCCGTCCTGATGAATACCGCCATCGCCGGCGCGCGCGACCCCATCCTGATGGCCAGCGCCATGAAGAAGGGCGTGGAAGCCGGCCGCGAGGCCTTCCTGGCCGGCCGCATGCCCAAGAAGCTGTACAGCGGCGCCCCCAGCTCGCCCACCGAAGGCCTCATCACGGCCGGCGCCCCGAAATGAGCACCCGCCAGCAGGCCGCCGGCGGCCGTCCCATCCCCAACGCGCTGACCATCGCCGGCGTCGACCCGTCCGGCGGCGCCGGGATCCTGGCCGACGTGAAGGCCATGAGCGCGCTGGGCGCCTACGGCTGCGCCGTGATCGCCGCGCTGACGGCGCAGAACACCCAAGGCGTCACCGGCATCTCGGCGGTTCCGCCCGACTTCGTCGGCCAACAGATCGACACGCTGTTCGCGGACGTGCGCATCGACGCCGTCAAGATCGGCATGGTGGGCCAGCATCCGGTGATCCGGGTGGTGGCCGAAAAGCTGGCCAAGTGGACCCCGGCCCACGTGGTGCTGGACCCGGTCATGGTGGCCAAGAGCGGCGACCTGCTGCTGGAGCGCGACGCCGTGGGCGCCATGCGCGAGGCCCTGCTGCCGCAGGCCACCCTGCTGACGCCCAACCTGCCCGAGGCCGGCGTGCTGCTGGAGGAACGGCCGGTCGAGACCGTCAAGGAAATGCGACGCGTGGCCGAACGCCTGCGCAACAAGCTGACGCACGCCGGCGAACGCTGGGTGCTGGTCAAGGGCGGCCACCTGCCCGGCAACGACACCATCGACCTGCTGCACGACGGCGACCGGATGATCGAACTGCCCGGCCACCGCATCCCCACGGTCAATACCCACGGCACCGGCTGCACCCTGTCGGCGGCGCTGGCGGCGCTGCTGCCGCAAATCGGGGACGTACCCGAGGCCGCCCGCCGCGCCAAGGCCTACCTGACCGAGGCCATCCGCCACGCGGAGCGCCTGTCGGTCGGCTCCGGGCACGGCCCCGTCCACCACTTCCACGCCTGGTGGTAGGCCCGGACGGCGGCTGAAACACCTCTGGTCGGGCCGGGGCGTCACAGTACGCTACGAATCGGTACAATGGTCTGTTGATTCCTCTGTTTTCTCTGACCGTCATGAACGCTTCGACCCTGCCCGACGTAGAACAAGCCCGCTTCAACATGGTGGAACAGCAGATCCGCCCCTGGGATGTTCTGGACGCCAACGTGCTGCAAGCGCTGTTCGATGTGCGCCGCGAACAATTCGTTCCGCCGGCCCTGCGCGCAATGGCGTTTTCCGACCTGGAGCTGCCGCTGGAGATCAACGCGGTCAACACGCGCCAGACCATGCTCGCGCCCAAGGTGGAAGCCCGCCTCGCGCAAGAACTGCTCCTGACCAAGTCCGACTGCGTGCTGGAAATCGGCACCGGCTCCGGCTACCAGGCCGCGCTGCTGGGCTACCTGGCGCAACAGGTCACCTCCGTCGAGATCGACAGCCGCCTGGTGACGTTCGCCCAGCAGAACCTGCAGATGAACAACGTCACCAACGTCAAGGTCGAAACGGGCGACGCCCGCAACGGCTGGGGCTCCACCGAATACGACGCCATCCTCGTCACGGGCTCCGTGCCGACCGTGCCGGACGCGCTGAAGTACCAGCTGCGCGTGGGCGGCCGCCTGGTCGTCGTCGTGGGCCAAGCCCCCGTCATGACCGCCTGTCGCATCACCCGCACCACCGCGGCCAGCTTCGAAACGGTGAACCTGTTTGAAACCGTCATCAAGCCGCTGCGCGGCGTCACGGTCTCCCAGTTCAAGTTCTGATCCCAACCCTGCCGCCCGGCGCCAGCCCCTTGAGGGGGCGCCGCGCCCCGGGCGGCCCGGCGTATCGTTGACCACCATGCGTTTCCGATTGCTAACGGCTTTACTGGTTTTTACCTGCGCCGCAAGCGTCGGCCCGTCGCTTGCCCGCGCGCAGAACCTGATCCAGGTCTGGCAATCGGCGCTGGGCAATGACCCGATCTACGCCGCCGCGCGGGCCAACTACCGCGCCGGCCTGGAAAAAGAACCCCAGGCCCGTTCCCTGCTCCTGCCCCTGATTTCCGCCGAAGCCGGCGGCGCCTACCAGGAAACCCGCAGCACCCAGGGCCTGGGCATCGCCTACAGCGGCGGCCGCGGCGTCTGGGACCTGTCGCTCACCCAGCCCCTGTTCGACTGGGGCCGCTGGCAGAACTACGAGCAGTCCAAGCTGGTCGTCGCCGACGTGGAAGTGCAATTGCAGCAAGCGTTCCAGGACCTGCTGCTGCGCGTGGCCGACGCCTACTTCAACGTGCTCTACGCCCAGGACACCCTGACCGCCACCGAGGCCGAAAAGGCCGCCGTGGCCGGGCAGCTGGAGTCCGCCAAGCGCAACTTCGAGCTGGGCAACGCCACCATCACCGACACCTACGAGGCGCAGGCCCGCTACGACCTGGTAGTGGCCCAGGAACTGCGCCTGCAGAACGACCTGGAAGTGCGGCGCGACGAGCTCGCCAAGATCATCGGCACGGCGCCCGGCGCGCTGGCCGAACTGCCCTACGGCGTGCAACTGCCCGCCCCGCAGCCCGCCCGCGTCGCCGACTGGAGCAACCAGGCGGAGGCCTCCAGCCTGGACGTGCTGCGCGCCCAGCTGCTGACCCGCATCGCCGGCCGTGAAATCCAGATCGCCAAGAGCGGCCACTATCCCACGCTGAACCTGCGGGCCACCAGCGGCAGCGCCAGCGATGCCGTCATGCGCAATGCCGCGCCGGGCAAGCCCATCGACAATACCGTCGGCGTCGTGCTGTCGATTCCGCTGTATTCGGGCGGCGGCGTGTCGTCGCAGGTGACCGAGAAAGTGCAGCTGGAGCAGAAGGCGCGCCACGACTACGAGGCGGCGCGCCGCCAGGCCGTGCAGGCCGCGCGCCAATACTACACAGGCGTCACCAGCGGCCTGGCGCGCATCCAGGCCCTGGAAGCGGGCGAGAAATCCAGCCGCGCCGCGGTCGAGGCCAACCGCACCGGCTACGAGGTCGGCGTGCGCATCAACCTGGACGTGCTCAATGCCCAGCAGCAGCTCTACGCCACCCAGCGCGACCTGGCGCTGGCGCGCTACAGCACGGTGCTGGCCAGCCTGCGCCTGAAGGCCACCAGCGGCATCCTGGCGGAAACCGACCTGGAAGCGATCAATCGCCTGCTGAGGGAGCCGCGCTAGCGGCATCCCCCGGCGCTACGCGCCCTGGATCTTCTTCACCAGGGCGGTGGTGGAGCGCTCAAACTCGAAGGGAATCGCCACGGCGCGCCCGCCCCAGGTCTTGACCAGGGCGGTCTCGGGCAGTTTTTCCATGTCGTAGTCGCCGCCCTTCACGATCAGGTCGGGCTTGAGCTGCGCGATCAGCGCCTCGGGCGTGTCCTCGTCGAAAGACGTGACGAGCGTCACGCAACCCAGCGCCGCCAGCAGCGCGGCGCGGTCTTCCATGCGGTTCAGCGGGCGCTCGGCGCCCTTGCCCAGACGGCGCACCGAGGCATCGGTGTTCACCGCCACGACCAGCGTGGCGCCCAGTTGGGCGGCCTGGTCCAGGTAGGTCGCATGCCCGCGGTGCAGGATGTCGAAGACGCCATTGGTGAACACCAGCGGCCGCGGATGGCAGCCGGCGGCGATGGCGGCGACGCATTCGTCGCGGGACAGGACCTTGGATTCGAAACGGGCGGCGGGCATGGCGCGATTGTACAGCCGCCCCCGCCGCTCGGCCTCAGACCGGCGACGGGCTCGCGGAGGCGAGGATGATCTCTTTTTCCTTCGGAACGATCAGGGACGCCATTTCCTTGCGGTAGCGGTTCAGGTCCTTCACGGTTTCGAAGCTGCGGTCCATCAGCTTGGACAGGATGTGCAGGATGCGGGTGGCGACCTTCTGCTCCCACACGCCGTCGAAGCGGATCTGCGTGTCCAGCCAGTGTTCGAGCCAGCCGGGTTCCGGCAGGCGCGACTGCACCGTGTCGTTGGGGAACAGATCCTTGTTCACGTGCAGGTTGGTGGGGTGCAGGGCCTGCTGGGTGCGGCCGGCCGACGCCATCAGCACGCCGATCTTCGAGAACGCCAGGCGCGCCTGCTCGCTGGTGTTCTGGCCGCGGTCGTGCAGGGCGCGGCGCATGTACTGCAGGTAGGCGCCGGCGTGACGGGCCTCGTCCTGGGCCACCGTCTTGTAGATGGCCTTGATGACCGGCTCCGTGTGCCATTCGGCGGCGCGGCGGTACCAGTGGTTCAGGCGGATTTCGCCGCAGAAGTGCAGCATCAGCGTTTCCAGTTCCGGCGCGGCGTCGAACTCGAAGCGCACGTTGTGCAGCTCTTCCTCGGTGGGCACGAGGTCCGGGCGGAAACGGCGCAGGTACTCGATCAACACCAGCGAGTGCTTCTGCTCTTCGAAGAACCAGACCGACATGAACGCGCAGAAATCGCTGTCGCCGCGGTTGTCGCGCAGGAACATCTCGGTGGCCGGCAGCGCGGCCCATTCGGTGATGGCGTTCATCTTGATCGTGTGAGCCTGCTCGTCCGAGAGCTTGCTGCGATCGAAGTCGTCCCAGGGAATGTCATGCGCCATGTTCCAGCGCACGGCTTCCATGGTCTTGAAGAGTTCAGGATAAAGCATGTTCTGCCCTTGTATTCGTCCCGCTGATGGGGCTATGAAAATTAATGAATGGCGCGCGCGACATGTCGGCGCGAGCGCTGCAAACATCCCGCCGCAGCGCTATTTTTCGCCGTCTCCCGCGAAGCTATGATGACCGTTTCATGAATGAAACATGACGAGGCGTCTAGATCATTGCGCCGCCTATCGGGTCAATGCCCATATCGCGACCCCTACCGCGAGAGCCACGACGCCAACCAGCGCTGCAACCAGCCGGTTGTTCTGTTCCTGAGCCCGCCGCAGCTGGGCCATCTCGGCCAGCAGCGCCGGCGAGACATTGGGACGGCTCAGGTGGTCATGGACCAGCCTGGGCAAGGCGGGCAGCATCTGCGACCACTGCGCGGCCTCCTTCTCCAGGCTTTGCCGCAAGCCCTGGATCCCGACGCGCTGGCGCATCCAGCGTTCCAGGTAGGGCTTGGCGGTCTTCCAGAGATCCAGGTTGGGGTCGAGCTGCCGGCCCAGGCCCTCGACGTTCAGCAGGGTCTTTTGCAACAGGACCAGCTGCGGCTGGATCTCCACATTGAACCGGCGCGAGGTCTGGAACAGGCGGAGCAGCACCTGCCCCAGCGAGATCTCCGACAGCGGCCGGTCAAAGTACGGTTCGCAGACGGCGCGCACCGCGCCCTCCAGCTCTTCCTCGCGCGTATCGGGAGGCACCCAGCCCGACTCGATGTGCAACTGGGCCACCCGGCGGTAGTCGCGGTGGAAGAAGGCCAGGAAATTCTGCGCCAGGTAATTCTTGTCGAACTCGGACAGCGAACCCACGATGCCGAAGTCCAGCGCGATGTAGCTGCCCAGCGTCTCGGGGCGGTCCGACACGTAGATGTTGCCCGGGTGCATGTCGGCATGGAAGAAGCCGTCGGTGAACACCTGGGTGAAGAATATCTCGACGCCGGTGCGCGCCAGGGTCGGGATGTCGATGCCGGCCTCGCGCATGCGCTCCACCTGGCCCACCGGCATGCCGTACATGCGCTGCATGGTGAACACCGTGGAGGCCGTGTATTCCCAGATCACCTCGGGCACGATCAGCATGTCGCCGCGGCCGGATTCCGGGCCGAAGTTGCGGCGCAGCTGGCTGCAGTTGGACGCTTCGCGCACCAGGTCCAGCTCGTCGTGCAGGTACTTGTCGAACTCGGCCACGACTTCGCGCGGCTTCAGGCGGCGGCCGTCGGGCCCCAGGCGCTCGATGATGCGCGCCACGACCTTCAGCAGCGACAGGTCCTTCTCGATGATGCTCAGCATGCCCGGGCGCAGCACCTTCACCGCGACTTCTCGGCCGTCGTGCAACACGGCGAAGTGCACCTGGGCGATCGAGGCCGACGCCACCGGATCCACGTCGAACTGGGCGAACAGCTTCTCGGGCGGCGCGCCCAGCGCCGCCTCGATGCAGGCGGCCGCCTGCGCCGAGGGGAACGGCGGCACGCGGTCCTGCAGCAGGGCCAGTTCGTTGGCGATGTCGGCGGGGATCAGGTCGCGGCGGGTGGAGAGCACCTGCCCGAACTTCACGAAAATGGGGCCGAGCGATTCCAGGGCTAGCCGCAGCCGCAGCCCGCGCGGCTTGCGCGGCCGCGTGCCCAGGCGGATGACCCGCAGCAGGCACGTGGCCAGCGGATGGTTCAGGCTGGACAGGACCAGTTCGTCCAGCCCGTAGCGCAGCGAAACCAGGATGATGCGGATAAGGCGCAGCAGGGGAAACATGGATCAGGCGCCCCGCTTTGCGCCGGCCGTGGCCAGGCGGGTCTGGAGCGCGGCCGCCGAGCGGGCCAGGGCGTCGGTCCGGGCGTTCAGCTCGGCCAAGTCCAGGCGCCACTGCTCCAGCAGGGGCCGGCCGGCCAGCACGCCGCTTTCTTCCGACAGGTATTCCGACACGTTGCCGGCCAGGCGCTCGCCGGCCTGGCGCGCGCTGCCGGCCGCGGCGCGGGCGCCGCCCACGATGCGCAGCGCGGCGATGTCGCCCACCACGCGGGCCAGGGCGTCCTCGGGATCCCAGCGCAGCTGCTTGGAAAGATCCGCGACCACCTGGGCCAGGGCGGCGTCGCCGGAGATGTGCGTGGCTTCGGCGAAATCCGGCGCGTCGCGGTCTGCGCCCAGCCGCGGCAGCGGCAGCTTCTCGGGCGCGACCGTCAGGGTCACGTCGGGCACTACCGCCGGATCGGCCTGCGCGGCCTGCCCTTCGCTGTCTATCGTCAGGCCCAGGCTGAAGCCGCCCAGCGCGAAGCGCACGGTCTTGCCGGCGTGGCGGGAGAGGCGCTCGCGCGCCCAGTCCTCACGCCGCAACAGGGCGTTGAGCGCGCTAACAGCCAACCGCGAGGGAGTGGGCAGGAACGAAAAAGGCAGCATGACGGTCTGCAACTGCCCGACGGGCCGGTTGCCGGATTTGATGGGTAAATCGGGAGTGTAACGGGTTAGATGAGAGCGTGTTTTGCGCAGGCACATGGAAAAACCGGCCCCTAGAGGGGCCGGTTCAAACGGATGCCTTGCGGCACCCCCAACGGAGGGCGGTTCAGCCCGGTCCGCCAGCCTTAGCTGGCGTAGTCGACCGGGATCTGCTGAATGCCGGCCAGCAACCAGCCGCCGGACGCAGGCTTGAAGAGATTCCAGACTTCCTCGAAGCGGAAGGCTTCGGTGCCCGGCGCTTCGCGCAGCATGCCGGAGAAGCGCACGCTGGCCAGGTGGCCGTCGGACACCGTTTCGATGCCCAGCAGCTCGGCGTTCAGCAGCACCACTTCGGTCTTGTTGGGCGCGGCGCCGCGTTCGGCCAGTTGCGGCTTGAGCTCGGTGATCAGGTCGTCGGTCAGGAACTCGCGCAGGCGGTCGGTGCTGCCGCTGTCCCAGATGGCCTGGATGCGCACGAACTGATCCTTGGCCTGCTTCAGGAAGTTGGGCGTGTCGAAATCGCCCGGCACGAACCAGTTGTTGTCCTCGCCGGCCTTCGGCAGGACGGCCGGCTCGGCGGCTGCGGCAACGGGAGCCGCGGCGGGCGCGGCGGCCGGCTGCAGCGACTCACGCCACATCGGCTTCTGCTGCTGGCCGGCAGACGCGTTGTTGGCGCCGCCGAACGCACCCTGCGTGGCAGTGCGGGGACCGGCGCCGCGCAGGCGGCGGACGATGAACATGATGGCGAACACGACCAGGCCGATCAGCAGCGCGGACGACAGGAACTCGGCGAAAGCGCCCGACAGGCCCATGCTGGAGAGCAGCGCGGCGATGCCCAGGCCGGCGGCAATGCCAGCGATGGGGCCGAGCCAGCGCGAAGCGCCGCTCTTGGCGGCGGCGCCCGCGGCGCCGGCCGTTGCCGCGCCGGCGGCTGCCGGCGCCGCGGTGGCGCCGGCGGTGTTGTTCGCCGCGGCCGGAGGCGTGGTGGCCTGGCGTTGCTGGGTCACATTGGAGGATTGTCGGCCGACGCTGGAACCGCCGCCGGCGCGCCGGGCTTCGGCGTCAAACGACGCCGTCACCAGCGCAGCGCCGGAAACGGCGATGAGCGCCGCGGCGACAAACCGCGAAAGACAGAATTTGGACATGAGTTTTTGCTCCCTCGTACTCGCGCCCCCTGCTGCCCCGAGCAGCAGGGAACCCCGCGGATCGCGGGGTCGTGGTCGCGACTTTTCTTACAATAATCTGAATAGCGTAAGAATAACGGACAAGACGCCGCCCCACAAGTTCCGCAAGGGGCGGAGAAATATCCTGCCGGCGAGGGCGGTCAGCCCAGCCGCACGCCTTCGTGCAGGGCGGCGATGCCGGCGGTCAGGTTGAAGTACTGCACCCGTTCCAGGCCGGCGGTGCGCAGCATGTCGGCCAGGGTTTCCTGGTCGGGGTGCATGCGGATCGATTCGGCCAGGTAACGGTAGCTGGCCTCGTCCTTGGCGATCTTCTTGCCCAGCCAGGGCAGGACATTGAAGGAATACCAGTCGTAGGCCGGCGCCAGCGGCTTGGCCACGCGCGAGAATTCCAGCACCAGCAGCTTGCCGCCCGGCTTCAGCACCCGGGTCATTTCGGCCAGGGCGCGGTCCTTGTGGGTCATGTTGCGCAGGCCGAAGGCCACGCTGACCCGATCGAAATAGCCGGAGGGGAAAGGCAGCCGCTCGGCATCGCACACGGCGGCGGGCACCAGCAGGCCGGCGTCGGTCAGGCGGTCGCGGCCGACGCGCAGCATGGAATCATTGATGTCGGTGAGCCAGACCTCGCCCGTGGGGCCGGCCCGCTTGGCGAAGGCTTTCGCCAGGTCGCCCGTGCCGCCGGCGATGTCCAGCACTTTCATGCCGGGGCGGATGGCGGCGCGGCCGATGGTGAACGCCTTCCAGACGCGGTGCAGGCCCGCCGACATGAAATCGTTCATGACGTCGTAGCGCTGGGCGACCGAATGGAAGACTTCGGCGACCTTGCGGGCTTTTTCGCTTTCCGGCACCGACTGGAAGCCGAAATGGGTGGACGGCGAGGCGGAATCCGCGGAATGTTGCGATTCGGAGGGGTTTTGCATGATGAATTCCCGATATATCGTCCAATGGTAGCCTATTGGCCCCCCGGGCCGAGGCCCGCGGACGCCTCCGGCGGCGCCCAGCGGTCACATACCTGAAATATTGCGGCCATACTATCGCAATGTTCGCGCCGCGCCGGCGCTCAGAAGTGTGCCAAATCCGCCATGTCCAGCACCATCCTCGTCGTCGAAGACGAACCCGCCATCCAGGAACTGATCGCCGTCAACCTGTCCTTCGCCGGACACAAGGTGCTGCGCGCCTTCGACGCCGACCAGGCCCAGACGCTGATCCGCGCCGAGCTCCCCGATTTGATCCTGCTCGACTGGATGCTGCCCGGCACCTCCGGCCTCGCCATGGCGCGCAAATTGCGCAACGACGAGCGCACCCGGGCCGTTCCGGTCATCATGCTGACCGCCAAGGGCTCCGAGCAGGACAAGGTCGACGGCCTGGAAGCCGGCGCCGACGACTACATTACCAAGCCGTTCTCGCCCAAGGAGCTCATGGCCCGCATCAAGGCCGTGCTGCGCCGCCGCGCGCCCCAGCTCACCGACGACGTGATCGACGTGGGCGGGCTGAAGCTGGACCCGGTGACGCATCGCCTGTCGGGCAACAGCCACTCCCTGCAGATCGGCCCCACCGAATTCCGCCTGCTGCACTTCTTCATGACGCACCCGGAACGGGTCTTCTCCCGCTCGCAGCTGCTGGACCAGGTCTGGGGCGACCACGTCTTCGTCGAGGAACGCACCGTCGACGTCCATATTCGCCGCCTGCGCAAGGCCCTGGAGCCCAGCGGCCACGACGCGCACGTGGAAACGGTCCGCGGCAGCGGCTACCGGTTTACTGCCCAGCTCCCGACGCGGTAAAACTCCCGCACGATGATCTGGCTGCGCACCCTTTTCCTGATCGCCCTGTGGGCGATCGCGGCGTTTATCGCCCAATGGCTCATCGGAGACCCGGCGGGCTGGATCCTGTTCAGCGCCGCGCTGGCCGGCATGCTGGTCTGGCGCAGCTGGCGCCTGCACCTGGTCTCGCGCTGGGCGAACAACCCGGACACCTCCCCTCCCGCCTCGGTCGGCCCCTGGGACGACATCCTGGCGCCGCTGTACCGCTATACCCGGGCCCGCGCCCGCGAGCTGGCCGAAACCCAGAACACCATGCACGGCATGCTGGCCGCCGCCCAGGCGCTGCCGGACGGCGCGGTGACCCTCAATGAGGATTTCCAGATCGACTGGTGCAACCGCATGGCGCGCCAGCACCTGGGGCTGCGCCTGCCCGCCGACCGCGGCCACAATCTGCTGAACCTGCTGCGCGCGCCCGAATTCGTGGAATACGCGCACCGCGCGTCCTGGCCCGAGCCCATCCTGGTGCGCCTGGGCCAGAACGGCCAGGAACGGCTGATGATGATGCAGCTGACGGCCTACGCCAGCAACCAGCGCCTGCTCATCACCCGCGACGTTACCCAGATAGAGCGCCTGGAGACCACCCGCCGCGATTTCGTCGCCAACGTGTCGCATGAGCTGCGCACGCCCCTGACGGTGCTGGCGGGCTTCCTGGAAACGCTGCGCGACATGCCGGCCGACGCGCTGCCCGCCGAACAGCGCGAGCAGTACATCGACATGATGCACGAGCAGGCCCAGCGCATGCAGGCCATCGTCGAAGACCTGCTGACGCTGTCCACGCTGGAATCCTCGCCGGGCAGCGACCCGCGGGCGGTCAACATCAGCGCCCTGCTGCAGAAGGCGCGCCAGCAGATCGAAGCCCTATCGGGCGGGCGCCACGTGCTGGAATGGCACATCGACGAGACCCTCGACGTGCTGGGCGCGGAGACCGAGCTGGCCTCGGCCCTGTCCAACCTGCTGACCAACGCCGTGCGCTACACGCCGGACGGCGGCACCATCACCGTGCGCTGGGAACGCGAGGCGGACGGCGGCGCGCGCTACAGCGTGCAGGACACCGGCATCGGCATCCCCGCCCGCCACCTGCCCCGCCTGACCGAGCGCTTCTACCGCGTGGACCGCGGGCGCTCGCGCGCCGTCGGCGGCACCGGCCTGGGGCTGGCCATCACCAAGCACATCGCGATGCGCCACGACGCCGAGTTGCTGATCAGCAGCGAACAGGGCAAGGGCAGCGTATTCGCCCTGCGCTTCCCGCCGGACCGCGTCGCCGTCGAAGCCGCGGCCTGAGCCGCCCTGCCTCCCTCCGCGCCGTTCGGGCGGCGCGGATGGTAAATTTTCGGCCATGCGCATCCTGGTCATCGAAGACGAACCCAAACTGGCCGACTACCTCAAGAAAGGATTGTCGGAGCAAAGCCATGTGGTCGACCTCGCCCGCGACGGCGTAAACGGCCTGCACCTGGCGCTGGAAGGCGTTTACGACCTCATCGTGCTGGACGTGATGCTGCCGGGCGTGGACGGCTTCGGCATCCTGGCCTCGGTGCGAGAGCAGAAAGACACCCCCATCCTCATGCTCACGGCGCGCGATGCCGTCGAAGACCGCGTGCGCGGCCTGGAGGGCGGCGCCGACGACTACCTCGTCAAGCCCTTCGCCTTCTCCGAGCTGCTGGCCCGGGTGCAGGCGCTGCTGCGGCGCGGGCGCTCGCAGGAGCCCACCGTGCTGCGGCTGGCCGACCTGGAGCTGGACCTGGCGCGGCGCCGCGCCCAGCGTGGCGGCCGGCGGCTGGACCTGACCGCCAAGGAATTCAGCCTGCTGGCGCTGCTGCTGCGCCGCCAGGGCCAGGTGCTGTCGCGCACCACGCTGGCCGAGCAGGTCTGGGACATGAACTTCGACAGCGACACCAATGTCATCGACGTCGCCGTGCGGCGGCTGCGCGGCAAGCTGGACGACCCCTACGACACCAAACTGCTGCATACCGTGCGCGGCATGGGCTACGTGCTGGAATCGCGTCCCGCGGACGGCCGCCCCGGATGAGGCCCTGGCGCGTGCGCTCCATGCAGGCGCGGCTGACCTTGCTGCTGGGCGCCATCGCGCTGCTGGTGTCCAGCCTGGCGGGCGCCACGCTGTTCTGGGCGCTCAAGCGCGAAGTGGAACGCCAGGAAATCACCGAGGTCAGCGGCAAGCTGGAGCTGATCGACCACCTGATCGATATGCAGAACAGCGCCCGCGGCCTGCAGGACCTGGCCGCCACCTTCGACGAGATGCGGGCGGACGAAGGCCAGCTGGGCATCTGGATCATGGACGCGCAGGGCAAGGTGGTCTACGGCGGCACCGCCCCCGAGACGCTGGAAGTGCTGCCCGGCAGGCAGGTGGTGCTGCAGACGCCCGACGGCGGCCGCATGCGCGGCCTGCGCGTGGACATGAACGACCGCATCCTGCCCGGCGCGCAGCTGACCGTGGCCGTCAGCACCCGCACCAGTTCCCAATTCCTCTACGCCTACGGCACCGCCCTGGTGTTGATCTGCGCGCTGTGGGTGGGCGCGACGGTGGTGCTGGCCGCCTGGGCCGTGCGCCGCAGCATGGCGCCGGCGCGCAGGCTCTCCGAGCAGGCGGCGGGCATCCAGCCCGACAACCTGTCGCGGCGCCTGCCCCTCGAAGACACCGACCGCGAGCTGCACGACCTGGTGCGCTCCTTCAACCGGACCCTCGAACGGCTGCAGGCCGCCTACCAGCAGATGGAAGGCTTCAATGCCGACGTGGCGCACGAATTGCGCACCCCGCTGGCCACGCTGATCAACGGCACCCAGGTGATGCTGTCCTCGCCGCGCGAGGCGGCCGAGCTGCGCGACGCCCTCGAATCCAATCTGGAAGAGCTGGAAGACCTCAAGACCCTGGTCAACGACATGCTGTTCCTGGCGCGGGCCGACCGCGGCGAACGGGCGGCGGACCTCAAGCCGGTGTCGCTGGCCGCCGAAGCGAGGCGCGTGGCCGAATATTACGAAGCCACGCTGGAGGAAAACGGGGTGAGCCTGCGCTGCGCGGGCGACGCCGTGATCGCCGCCAACCCGGGCCTGGTGCGCCGCGCGCTGGCCAACCTGATCTCCAACGCCATCAAGGCCACGCCCCGCGGCGGCGAGATCGTGCTGGCCTGCTCGGCGTCGCCGGCCGGCGCGCGGGTGGAAGTGCGCAACCCCGGCGCGCCCATCCCGGCGGCGGACCTGCCCCGCATCTTCGACCGTTTCTTCCGGTCCGGCCAGGCCCGGGCGCCGCGCAGCGAGGGCCATGGGCTGGGCCTGGCCATCGTGCGCGCCATCGCCCGCATGCACGGCGGGGAAGTGGACGCCGCCTCGGACGCCCGCGGCACCGTCATCGGCATCACCTTGCGCGGCGCCGTCGGCCAGCCGGCGGCGCCCAACATTACAAAAATGTAATCCGCGCGACAGAATAGGGTCACCGCCGTTTTCCTACAGTGCCATCACCGTCCCTCACTACCAAGGATCCGCGTGAAAGGCACCCTGCTCCGCACCTCCCAGGCCGCCGTCCTGGCCCTGACGATCAGCGC
Organism: Achromobacter denitrificans NBRC 15125; assembly: GCF_001571365.1. Lineage (GTDB taxonomy): Bacteria > Pseudomonadota > Gammaproteobacteria > Burkholderiales > Burkholderiaceae_B > Achromobacter > Achromobacter denitrificans. The sequence continues at coordinate 46,137 of NZ_BCTQ01000041.1, forward strand.
CGGCGCCGCTTACGCCGCCGGTGGCCACGGCGACCACGCCGGCCATGCCATGCCGGCCGCCTCCGCGCCCATCGGCAAGCCCGGCGACCCCGCCCGCGTCACCCGCAGCATCGACGTCGACATGACCGACGCCATGCGCTTCACGCCCGCCCGCATCGAGGTCAAGGCCGGCGAGACCGTGCGCCTGAACGTGCGCAACAGCGGCCGGATCCGGCACGAGCTGGTGCTGGGCACCGACGCCGACCTCAAGGCGCACTACGACATGATGATGAAAGACCCGGGCATGCGCCACGAGGAAGCCAATGCCGTGTCGCTGGAAGGCGGCAAGAACGGCCAGATCGTCTGGCGTTTCGACAAGGCCGGCACGGTCTCCTTCGGTTGCCTGGAACCCGGCCACTACACCGCGGGCATGAAGGGCTCGGTATCGGTGCTGTAGGCCCGGACGGACCCGACATGACAGCTTCCCATCCCCTCTCCCGCCGACGCTTCGTGCAGGGCCTGGCCGGCGGCGGCGCGCTGGCCGCGCTGGGCGGCTGGCGCTCGGCGCTGGCCGTCCCGGCCCCGGCGGCCGCCGCCGAACTGCGCGGCACCGAATTCCACCTGGAGATCGGCGAAACCCCCGTGAACTTCACCGGCGCGGCGCGCATCGGCACCACCGTCAACGGCCAGTTGCCCGCTCCGCTGCTGCGCTGGCGCGAGGGCGACACGGTAACCCTGCGCGTCACCAACCGCCTGCGCGAACAGACCTCCATCCATTGGCACGGCATCCTGCTGCCCACCGAGATGGACGGCGTGCCGGGCCTGAGCTTTCCCGGCATCGACCCGGGCCAGACCTACACCTACCGCTTCGACGTGCGCCAGAGCGGCACGTACTGGTACCACAGCCATTCCGGCTTCCAGGAGCAGACCGGCCTGTACGGCGCGATCGTCATCGACCCGCGCCGCCGCGATCCCATCGCCTCCGACCGCGACTACACGGTGCTGCTGTCCGACTGGACCGATGAAGATCCCATGCGGCTCTTCAACAAGCTGAAGATCATGCCGGACTACTACAACCGCATCCAGCCCAGCATCGAGAGCCTGCGCGCCCAGGCCCGGGACCAGGGCTGGAGCGCCGCGCTGTCGGAACGGCTGATGTGGGAACAGATGCGCATGAATCCGTCGGACCTGGCGGACGTGTCCGGCGCCACCTACACCTTCCTCACCAACGGCATCACCCCGGCCGGCAACTGGACGGGGCTGTTCCGGCCCGGCGAACGCGTGCGCCTGCGCTTCATCAACGCCTCCGCGATGACCTACTTCGACGTCCGCATCCCCGGGCTGAAGATGACCGTGGTGGCCGCCGACGGGCAGGACGTGCGCCCGGTGGACGTGGACGAATTCCGCATCGGCGTGGCCGAAACCTATGACGTCATCGTCGAACCGCGGGAGGACCGCGCCTACACGATCTTCTCCCAGGCCATGGACCGCTCGGGCTACGCCCGCGCCACGCTGGCGCCGCGCGCCGGCATGCAGGCCGAGGTGCCGACGGTCGATCGCGTGCAGCTGCTGGGCATGATGGACATGGGCATGGCGCACGACATGGGCGGGGGCGGCCACGACATGGCCGGCACGACGGCCGGCGGCGGCCATGGCGCCATGCCGGGCATGGACCACGGCGGCCACGGCTCCGGCGCGGGACAGGGCGGGATGGTGGAGGTCAAGCATCCCTATCCGACCGAGCTCGGCGTGGGCAACTCCATGCTGCCCGACGTCGTCTCCACCCGGCTGGACGATCCCGGCGTCGGCCTGCGCGACAACGGCCGCCGCGTGCTGACCTACGCCGACCTGCGGTCCATGCGCGAACCCGCGGACAATCGCGCTCCGTCGCGCGAGATCGAACTGCACCTGACGGGGACCATGGAACGCTATATGTGGTCCTTCAATGGCGTGAAATTCTCGGACGCCAAGCCCATTGTGCTGCGCTACGGCGAGCGCGTGCGTTTCGTGCTGGTCAACGACACCATGATGACGCACCCCATCCACCTCCACGGGCTGTGGAGCGACCTGGAATCGCCCGACGGCGCGTTCCAGGTGCGCAAGCACACCATCTCCCTCAATCCCGCGCAACGGCTGAGCTACCGCGTCAGCGCGGACGCGCGCGGCAACTGGGCCTACCACTGCCACCTGCTGTACCACATGGAGGCCGGCATGTTCAGAGCGGTCGTGGTGGAGTAAACGATGACACGGAAGAATCGCCCCACCGGACGCCTGCTCGCCTGCGTCCTCGCTTCGGCCCTCGTCGCCCCCGCCGCCTGGTCCCAGCCGGCCGCGATGGACCATGGTTCCATGAACCACGGCGCAGCGCCCGCGCCGGCGCCCGCCGACCACGGTTCCATGCCCGGCATGGACCATGGCTCGATGAACCACGGCGAGGCGGACGGCGGCGCCCCGGCCGCCCCGCCGGTCGGCAGCCTGCCGGCCAGCGACGGCGCGGGCGAGCGCGGCTACGATAGCTATGGCATCCATCCGCACATGATGGACAACGCGCCGACCTGGCAGGTCCTGTTCGACAAATTCGGCCTCGCGCGCAATCGCGACGGGCAGAACACGCAGGAATGGGACGGACGCTTCTGGTTCGGCACCGCCACCGACCGCTTCCTCATCAAGAGCGAAGGGGAACGCGAGAACGGCGGCGGATCGGGCGGCAAGGTCGAAGCCTTCTGGAGCCATGCCGTCTCGCCCTTCTGGGACCTGCAGCTGGGCGCGCGCCGCGATATCGGCAGCGGCCCCAAGCGCAACTGGGCCGCCATCGGCATCGAAGGCGTCCTGCCCTACAACATCGAGCTCGAAGCCACCGGCTACGCGGGCTCGTCCGGGCGCGCGGCGCTGGCGCTCAAGGCCGAGTACGACCTGCTGCTCACGCAGCGCCTGATCTTCACGCCGGAGCTCGAAGCCAGCCTCTACGGCAAGGACGATCCCGAACGCGGCATCGGCTCCGGCCTGTCCGACGGATCGCTCTCGCTGCGGCTGCGCTACGAAGTCACGCGCGAGTTCGCGCCATATATTGGCGTATCCTTTGAACGCAAGTTCGGCCAGACCGCCCGCTACGCGTCGGATGCCGGCGCCAGCCGGTCCCAGACCGCCATCATGGCGGGCGTGCGGTTCTGGTTCTGAACCTTGAGTCCACGTCCCTTGCACGGAGCATCATGAACGTCTCTCGCCTTACGCGCCGCCTGGCCCTCGTTGCCGCCCTGAACGTGCCCGCCTACGCCTTTGCCGAAACGCCCACCAAGGTCGAGGTCTGGAAAACGCCCACCTGCGGCTGCTGCGAAGATTGGGTCAAGCACATGCGCGACAACGGCTTCGTCGTAACCACCCACGACGTCCAGGACACCGGCCCCATTCGCCGCAACGCCGGCATGGCGGCCTACGGCTCCTGCCACACGGCGGCCGTGGGAGGCTACGCCATCGAAGGCCACGTGCCGGCCAGCGACGTGCGCCGCCTGCTGCTGGAGAAGCCCGACGCCGCCGGCCTTTCGGCCCCGGGCATGCCGCTGGGCTCGCCGGGCATGGACGGACCCGAGTACGGCGGGCGCAAAACGCCGCACGACGTCGTGCTGGTGGACAAGCAGGGCGGCGCCACGGTCTTCCAGGCCTACCGCTAGGCTTCAGGGGCGCGCGCCGCGCGCGCCCCCTGAAACAATTCATCCACACCGTGCCAATGGCTACTCCTTGCACTGCAGCAAAAATGGGCCACAATAAATAAAACGCGTTCCCCCACTCCTCCCCCAGGCAGTCATGGCACAAATCGTCCTGTTCGAGAACATCCATCCCAGCGCCCGCGCCGTCTTCGAAGCCGCCGGCTACACCGACATCGTCACGCACGCCGCGGCATTGCCGCCGGCGCAACTGGGCGACGCCCTGCGCGGCGCCCAGGTGGCGGGGATCCGTTCTCGCACGCACCTGGATGCGGCCCTGCTGTCCGGCAACCCCGACCTGCGCGTCGTGGGCTGCTTCTGCATCGGCACCAACCAGGTCGACCTGGACACCGCCATGCAGCGCGGCATCCCGGTGTTCAACGCCCCGTTCTCCAACACGCGCTCGGTCGCCGAGCTGGTGCTGGGCGAAGCCATCCTGCTGCTGCGCCGGATCCCCGAAAAGAACGCCCGGGTCCATCTCGGCCACTGGGACAAGAGCGCCGCCGGCGCCTTCGAAACCCGCGGCAAGACCCTCGGCATCGTCGGCTACGGCAATATCGGCTCGCAGATCAGCACCCTGGCGGAAAGCCTGGGCATGCGCGTGGTCTACCACGACGTCGAGGCCAAGCTGCCGCTGGGCAACGCGCGCCCCGCCGGCACGCTCAACGACCTGCTGGAACAGTCCGACGTCGTGACCCTGCACGTGCCGGGTGGCAAGGCGACCGAAAAGATCATGAACGCGGACACCATCGCGCGCATGCGTCCGGGCGCCATCCTCATCAACGCCTCGCGCGGCACCGTGGTGGACATCAACGCGCTGCACGCCGCCCTGAAGTCCGGCCACCTGGCCGGCGCCGCGCTGGACGTCTTCCCCACCGAGCCCAAGGGGCCGGACGAACCGCTGGCCAGCCCGCTGATCGGCATGCCCAACGTCATCCTGACCCCGCACATCGGCGGCAGCACGCAGGAATCGCAAGAGAACATCGGCCGCGAAGTCGCCGAGAAGCTGGTGCGCTTCCTGCAGGCAGGCACCACCAAGGGCGCGGTCAATTTCCCCGAACTGCCCTACCTGGAACAGGCTGGCGGCACGCGCATCCTGCACGTGCACCGCAACGCCCCGGGCGCGCTCGGCACGCTGGACAACCTGATGGCGCAGCATGGCCTGAACATCGTCAGCCAGACGCTCCAGACCAAGGGCCAGATCGGGTATGTGATCACCGACGTCGAAGGCCCGGTCGACGACCTGGTCATGACCACGCTGCGCCAGCACCCCATCACGGTTCGCTGCGACCGGCTGTAGCGCCCGCCCGGCAAGGGCCTGCAAACCGCGGGCCCGCGGCGGAAGCGCCGCCGGGCTGCGCCATTCCACTGCCCTGCCATCAGTTCCGCGCCCCGCCGGCCGGCAGGCCGCCCGCGGGGCCGCCGCCATCGGACACGGCGGCCGCGCGAACCAGGCATTCCGCCATCTTGCCGCCCACGCTGCCCGCGTCGAACGGCAGCCGCCCGATGAGCCCGATCTCGCGATGAAACGCCGCCTCGCCCAGCGACACCAGGCGCAAGCCGGCCGTATCCAGCCCGCGCAGCCGCGGCAGCAGCGCCACTCCCAGCCCGTGCCGCACCATATTGGCGATCGCCTCGATCTCGTCGAGCTCCACCGCCTCGTGCACCGCGATGCGTTGCTTCTTCAGGAACAGATCCACGACCCGTCCGCCGAACGAAGCCCGGTCGTAGCGGATGAACGGCTGCGTCGCCAGCAGCTCGCGCCAGGATGCCTGCGCCATCGATTCCGGCATCGCCAGCATCACTTCCTCGCGCAGCAGCGGCTGCCAGCCCAGTTCCGGCGGCAGCGCGAACGGCGGCCGGATCAACACCGCCATGTCCACCTCGCCGGCGTCCACCTGCCCGAGTAGCGACAGCGACACGCCCGGCACGATCCGCACCCGCACGTCGGGATAGCCGGCCCGGAACTCGCCCAGCGCCCGCACCAGCAGGTCCTGCTGCACCGAGGCGATCGCGCCGATGCGCAGCGACCCGCTGACGTGTCCGGCCCCGGCCGTGGCGGCCATGCGCTCGGCCATGGCCACCAGCTCCTCGGCCTGCGGCAGCATCTCGCGGCCATGGGCGTTCAGCACCGCGGCCCGCGCGCCGCGGTCGAACAGCGCCACCCCCAGGTATTCCTCCAGGCGCTTGATCTGCGCGCTCACCGCCGATTGGGTCAGGCCCAGCTGGGCGCCCGCGCCGGTGAAGGTGCCGTCCCGCGCCACCGCGATGAAAGTCTTGAATTCCTTGATCACGATCAAATTTTTCGATGCTAAGACACAAAAAATATCGTTTTTCAATCAAAAAAACAATTCATAAACTATGCATTCAGGACACGACCCGATGGTGCCGGTCCGCATTCTGATTGACCTTTTTCGCCTTACCCGGAGCTTTTCATGACCGCTCAAACCAACCTGCCGCCGTTCCACCTGGCCTTCCCGGTCCGCGACCTGGCGGAAGCCCGCGCCTTCTACGGCGAGAAACTGGGCTGTCCGGAGGGCCGCAGCTCGCCCGAATGGATCGACTTCAACTTCTACGGCCACCAGATCGTGGCGCACCTGGCGCCCAGCGAATGCGGTCACCGCGCCACCAGCGCCGTGGACTCGCATAATGTGCCCGTGCGCCATTTCGGCGCCGTGCTTTCCATGGAACAATGGGAAGCCATGGCCCAGCGCCTGACCGACGCCGGCACTGAATTCGTCATCGAGCCCTACATCCGTTTCAAGGGCGAGGTGGGCGAACAGGCCACCATGTTCTTCCTGGATCCGTCGGGCAATGCGCTGGAGTTCAAGGCGTTCAAGAACATGGATTCTTTGTTCGCCAAGTAAATCCGTCCTACAGGTTTCGTGTCGTTGAACGCACTATCAGAACCCCCTTCTCCGGCCGAAACCTCCTGGCGCATCCTGCCCCAGGGTGACCGCTGCCTCATCGTTTCCTTCGGCGACCGCATCGACGCCTCGGTGGGCAGGACCTGTCTGGCCGCGGCCGGCAAGCTGCGCGAGGCGCGGCTTCCCGGCGTGACCGACGTGGTGCCCTCCTTCGTCGCCGTGGCCGTGCATTACCGGCCCGACGCCCAGGGCACCCCCACCTATGCCCAGCTGGCCGACCGCATCGGGCACTTGCTGGCCGAAGGCATCCGCGCCGACGCCACGGGCGGGCGCGAGGTCGACATCCCCGTCTGCTACGGCGGCGAGCATGGCCCGGACCTGGCCGAAGTCGCCCGGGCCGCCGGCCTGACGCCCGAAGGCGTCATCGAGCTGCACAGCCAGCCCCGCAGCATGGTGTTCATGCTGGGGTTCGCGCCCGGCCACGCCTACCTGGGCGTGCACGACGAAAAACTGAACATCCCGCGCCGCCCCTCGCCGCGCACCGCCGTGCCGGTGGGCGCGGTGGCGGTGGCCAACCGCCAGACCGTGATCTATCCGAACCGGCTGCCGGGCGGCTGGAACATCATCGGCGCCACGCCGCTGACCATGTTCGATCCGGCCCGCGAACCCGCCGCGCTGCTCCAGCCCGGGGACTCCGTCCGCTTCGTGCCCATCAGCCCCGAGGAATTCACGCGCATCCGGGAGGCCGGGCGATGAGCGTGACGGTGATCAAACCCGGCATGCTGTCCAGCTTCCAGGACCGCGGCCGCGAAGGCTATCAGCACCAGGGCATTCCCGCCGCGGGCGCCATGGACGAGCGCGCGCACCGCCTGGCCAACGCGCTGGCGGGCAACCTGGACGACCCGGCCACGCTCGAAATGACATTGACCGGCCCCACGCTGCGCTTCGACGCGCCGGCCTGCTTCGCGCTGGCCGGCGCCGACCTGGGCGCCACGCTGAACGGCCAGGACATTCCCCTGCACCGGCCGCTGGTGGCGCGGGCGGGCGATGCGCTGGCCTTCGGCGCCAGGCCGGCCGCGGGCGTGCGCGGCTACCTGGCCGTGCACGGCGGCTTCGCGCTCCCACGCGTCATGGGCAGCGAAAGCACGTATCTGCGCAGCGGCTTCGGCGGCTTCCAGGGCCGCGCGCTGGCCAAGGGCGACCAAGTGCCCCTGCGGGCGCCGCTGGCCGACGGCCGCGACCTCGACGCCCTGCAGGACGCGCTGTGGCAGTTGCGCGTCTACCTGCCGGCCGCGCTGGGCGCCAAGCGCCGCGACGCCATCCGCTTCCTGCCGGGCATGCACTGGCAGGAATTCTCGGAAACCTCGCGCCAGGATTTCGCCGGCGCGGAATTCCGCATCAGTCCGCAGTCCGACCGCATGGGCTATCGCCTGCTGGGCCCGGCGCTGTCCATGAGCCAGCCCCGCCAGATGCTGTCGGAAGCCGCCTGCTTCGGCACCGTGCAGGTGCCGTCGGGCGGCGAAGCCATCATTCTCATGGCCGACCGGCAGACCACCGGCGGCTACCCCAAGATCGCGCAGATCGCCACGGTGGACCTGCCCATCCTGGCGCAATGCGCTCCCGGACAGACGCTGCGCTTCCAGCCGGTCGGGCTGGAAGAAGCCCAGCGCCTGGACAGCGAGCGCGAGCGCGCTTTCTCTCAACTGCAGGACGCGCTGGAACCGCTGCGCGCGCTTCTCGCCTAGAAAGGAAACGGCTATGACCACCCGCATCGACATGAACTGCGACATGGGCGAAAGCTACGGCGCCTGGACCATGGGCAACGACGCGGCGGTGCTGCAGTACGTCAGTTCCGCCAACATCGCCTGCGGCTTCCACGGCGGCGATCCGGCCACCATGCGCAAGACCGTGGCCGCCGCGCTCAGGCAGGGCGTGGCGCTGGGCGCCCACCCCAGCCTGCAGGACCTGGCCGGCTTCGGCCGCCGCGTCATGCAGATCAGCCCCGACGAGGCCTACGACATCGTGGTCTACCAGATCGGCGCGCTGGCCGGCGTCGCCGCCTCGCAGGGCGCGCGGCTGCACCACGTCAAGGCTCACGGCGCCCTCTACAACATGGCCGCCAAGGACGAAGACCTGGCGCGCGCCATCTGCCAGGCCGTCAAGGACGTGGACGCCTCGCTGATCCTGTACGGGCTGGCCGGAAGCAAGCTGATCGACGCCGCCCGCGACATCGGCCTGGCCGACGCCAGCGAGGTCTTCGCCGACCGCTCCTACCAGGACGACGGCTCCCTCACGCCGCGCACGCGCCCGGGCGCCATGATCGAAGACGTGGACCAGGCGGTGGCGCAGGTGGTGCGCATGGTGCGCGAAGGCAAGGTGCGGTCGGTGGCGGGCAAGGACGTCCCGGTGCAGGCGGACACGCTCTGCATCCATGGCGACCAGCCCAATGCCCTGCTCTTCGCCAACGGGATCCGCCAGGCCCTGGAAAAGGCCGGCATCGAAGTGCGCACGCCCCCGCGCGCTCAGGCGCGGCCGTAGCGCGGCGCCAGGTCTTCCGCGTCTTGCAGCGCGGCGTCGCGGTAGGCTTCCAGGACGGCCGGCAGCACGTCGGCCAGATAGCCGCGCGCCACGCTGGCCGCCTGCTCGGCGTCCCGTTCCGCCATCGCGTCGATGATCCGGCGGGTGCAGGCGGCGATGTTGCTGGAGGCCATCGAGCGCCGGGCCAGCAGGTAGCGCAGGGGCTCGATCTGCTCATACAGCTTGCTCAGCATGTCCGCCAGCGGCGAGTTCCCGGTGCTGCGGGCCGCGGACAGATAGAACTCGCAGGATGCCGAAATGCAGGCCCGGACGTCGCCGGCGGCCAGCGCCTTGGCGATCTCGCCTTGATGACGGTCCAGTTCGCCGAGCAACGGCGCCAAGTCTTCGGTGTCGACCGCCTGGCGCAGGCAATAAGCTTCGAGTTCCGCCCGCAGCAGGTACAGGTGGCGGATCTGCGTTTCCGTGTAAAGGGTGGCGCGAAAGCCCTTGCGCTGGACGTGCGTGACCAGGCCGCTCAGTTCCAGCAGGCGCAAGGCTTCCCGGATCGGGCTGCGGCTGGTGCCGAAGCGCTGTTCCAGTTCCTGTTCCCGTAGCGGCTGGCCGGGGCGGATCGTCCCGTCCACTATCAGTTCACGAATCTGTTCCTGTAGGAAATACGGAATCGTGGCGGGCGCTTTGACTTCCAATCGGCTCCCCTTGTGCTGCGTGATGCATGGTATGCGACCCAGGCAAGATACTAGAAATTTCTTGAAACACAAATAAGAAAATTGTTGCTGATCGCCTGGCGTTCAATCCCAGTCGTCGCGGTAAACGAACTTGGGCATCTGCCAATTGAACCGCAGCGCCAGCAGACGCACCGTCAGCCCGGCCGCCAGCGCAATGGGCACGGCGGCGTTGGCCGACAGCCCCAGCGCCTGCCCGCCCAGGTACAGCCCGCCCGTCACGACCGACACGCTGGCATACAGCTCCTTGCGGAACAGCAGCGGCACCTCGTTGCAGAGCACGTCGCGCAGCACCCCGCCCGCGCAGCCGGTGATCATGCCGCTGATCAGCACCACCGTGATCGGCAGTTGCATCATCTGGGCGACCTGGCAGCCGATGACCGTGAACGCCACCAGGCCCAGGGCGTCGGCCAGCAGGAACAGGCTGCGCAACCGCCGCATGACCGGCGCGATCAAGGCGGTCACGATGGCCGCGCCGCCCGTCATCCAGAGGTATTCGGGGTGGATCACCCAGGTCAGCGGATAGTGGCCCAGCAGCACGTCGCGCAGCGACCCGCCGCCCAGCGCGGTCACGCAGGCGATGATGCACACGCCCATCCAGTCCATGTCGCGCCGGCCGGCGGAAAGCGCCGCGGTCATGGCTTCGGCCACGATGGCGACGAGGTACAGCGTATGCAGCAGGACGGGCGAGATATCGGAAAACATGGGCGGGAGACGATTTGCGCAGGCCCCATTGTATTGAGCCTGGCTCCCGGCGGGCGGCCATTGCCTGGGCGCGCATCATCCCTTACGCTGGGCGTTGCGTTGATATCGATCAAGCCCCGGTCAGCAAAGCAGCGAGACAATGGGGATGTGCCCGCGAGGGCGGAACGGCCGGTATGCACGGACGCGGGAGCCGTCGGCCCGGCCACACGGGAGATAAGGTAATGACACAGCAAATTGGTCCCATCCTGTTGGCAACCGACCTGAGCGCGCGGGGCGACCGCGCCCTGGACCGCGCGCTGCAGCTGGCCAAGGAACTCAACACCAAGCTCATCGTCCTGCATGTCATGGAATCCCATGCCACGCCGGCCCGCCTGACCACGCCGGTCTGGCGCCGCCTGTCCTCGGACCACAAGGCCCTGGCCGAACGTGAACTTGCCGAGGACCTGGCCGCCGCCGACGTGCCGACCGAGGTCGTGGTGGTCAGCGGAGACCCGCTGGCGCGCATCATGGAAACGGCCGACAGCTACGGCTGCTCGCTGATCGTCACCGGCATCGCGCGCGACGAAACCCTGGGCCGACTGCTGCTGGGCACCACAGTGGAAAAGCTGGCCCGCCAGGCCCGCCACCCGGTGCTCGTCGTCAAGACCCGCCCGCGCCGGCCCTACCGCGACGTGCTGGTCGCCACCGACTTCTCCGACGGCTCGCGCCAGGCCCTGCGCGCCGCGCTGCAACTGGTGCCCAACGCGAACCTGACCCTCTTCCACGCCTATGACGTGCCGTTCCAGGGCAAGAACGTGCCGGACGAGGCCGTGACCCGCAACTTCTACAAGGCCGCCGAGCAGAGCGCCCGCGAATTCACCGCGGAAACGCCCGAACTGGCCAACGTCGCCGCCCCCAAGGTGGTGCTGGAATGCGGCCAGCCGGAAACCGTGCTGTCGGAATACTCGTTCAATCACCGCTCCGACCTGGTCGTGACAGGCACGCACGGCCGCACCGGCATCCTGCGCACCGCCATCGGCAGCGTCGCCGAACGGCTGCTGGAATCCCTGCCCAGCGACGTGCTGATCGTCCGGCTGATCGGCGAAGAGTAAGCCCGGGCAACCGTAGGATGGGTGCAGCGCGAGAGTTCTTAAGCAAGAACGCAGCTGCCGAACGCGCGGAACCCATGCGGCCATGGGCAGATTGTTTTTCGGCCAATGGAGAAAACAATCTGACCGCGGCCCCGCATGGGTTTCGCGCGCTGGAGAACGGCGTTCTCGTGGAGAGGATCTCGCGCTCCACCCATCCTACGACTCGCCCTGCTTTTCCAGGGTTTCTAGGGTGGCAGGACCAGCGCCATGGCCTGCCGGGCAACCGTAGGATGGGTGCAGCGCGAGAGTTCTTAAGCAAGAACGCAGCTGCCGAACGCGCGAAACCCATGCGGCCATGGGCAGATTGTTTTTCGGCCAATAAAGAAAACAATCTGACCACGGTCCCGCATGGGTTTCGCGCGCTGGAGAGCCGGGTTCTCGTGGAGGGGATCTCGCGCTCCACCCATCCTACGACTCGCCTTGCTTTTCCAGGGTTTCTAGGCAGGACCAGCACCATGGCCCGCCGGGCAACCGTAGGATGGGTGCAGCGCGAGAGTTCTTAAGCAAGAACGCAGCT